>NZ_JAECRZ010000049.1 GCF_016019955.1 Thiosulfatihalobacter marinus | reverse complement strand
AAATTGGCGGCATGAAAACCAACCCGGATACACCTTAGATCAGCCGCTGAGCTGTCCGAAAAACCGGGACCACTTCACTTTGTCTAGTGCTTTCTCTCATCAGCCTGGAGGCTATTCAGCCATTCCAAGGCTTTCGCATGATTTCCAAAAATTACCATCGGTTCCTGTCGAGGCGACTTAGCCATCCTAGCAACCTGTCTAGCGGGTTCAGCGTTCTTGTCGATCATCAGGTTATTCAGCGTCAGGTGCCGTTTCGCTTCATCACTGAAGTGCGTAGACGATAAGTCCAATCGAAAGTGCGATGCAAGAGGTTCGGAATACTCGGGGATGGCAAGCCTGAATATCGTTTCGTAAAGTCGTATCAATGTTTCATCTAATCGGTGAATGTCCGAAGGATAGCTAATGTAGGTCTTTTCAAAGTAACGAGAGTTTGGCGAACCGAATTTCTGAATTTGTGCTACAAAACTAATGATGTCTTTCGCTGACAATTCATTCGGAAAACGCGAATTCGGCAGCGTCTTGAAACTCCCAAGGAGTGGACTTTCTGGTTCAGATTTGATGAGTCGATCAATCAAGTTCTCTATGCTGTGATTTCTGGGTATACGTTTGTTTTGCAAGGCAAGCGCGGTCTTGCCGAACTTCTCAATGGCCTGAGACGCACTCCAATAGAACTGGCGGGTCAGGCTGACCTGCCACGGGATTTTTCCTCCACCGTTGATTAGAGTCCGACCTAACGTGAGGACGGACAATGAAGCGAACAAGATTCACGGACGAACAGATCATCGGCATCCTGGCTGAGCACGAGGCGGGCGC
>NZ_JAECRZ010000048.1 GCF_016019955.1 Thiosulfatihalobacter marinus | reverse complement strand
GCATAGTCAGCCGGGGTTTGGTAGTCCAAGGCTGAATGGGGTCGTTCGGTGTTGTAGTCAGCCGCCCAGGCCGCGATCACCACCTTTGCATGGGCGAGGTTGCGGAACATGGTCTCGTTGAGAAGCTCGTCGCGCATCCGCCCGTTGAAACTTTCCACGAAGCCATTCTGCATGGGTTTGCCCGGGGCGATGTAATGCCATTCGACCCTATGCGTGGCTGCAAAGGTTAAGATTGCGTTACTGGTCAGTTCGGTCCCGTTGTCGCTGACAATCATCCCCGGCTTTCCTCGGCGTTCGATCAGGGCTGTCAGTTCGCGTGCGACCCGGCGCCCCGAGATCGAGGTGTCCGGGATCGCAGCCAGGCACTCACGAGTGACGTCGTCGACCACGTTGAGCACCCGGAAACGCTGGCCGTTGGCGAGCTGATCATGAACGAAATCCAGCGACCAACGTGCATTGGGCCGTGCCTCGACCAAGATCGGCGCGCGCGTTCCAACCGCTTTGCGTCGGGCCTTCCGTTTGCGCACCATCAGCCCTTCTTCGCGATACAGCCGATAGATCCTATTGATCCCTGAAGGCTCACCTTCGCGGCGCAACAGAACAAAGAGCCGCCGGTAGCCGAACCGACGACGCTCGTTCGCCAACTCCCGCAGCCGACCACGAAGCTCCGTATCGGGAGCACGCCGCGACTGGTAGCGGACCATCTTACGATCAGCCCCCGCAATCCGGCACGCCCGCCGTTCCGACAACCCGAACAGGGCCTTCAGGTGCGCGACGGCCTCGCGCTTCACGGCAGGCGTCACCACTTTTTTGAAACCAGTTCCTTCATCGCCGCCAGATCCAGCATCTGCTCGGCCAGTAGCTTCTTGAGCTTTGCGTTCTCGTCTTCCAGCACCTTCAGCCGTTTGACCTCCGACACCGTCATGCCACCAAATTTGGCTTTCCAGTTATAGAACGTGCCTTCCGACATGCCGTGCTTGCGGCACAGATCGGCACACTTCGCGCCCGCCTCGTGCTCAGCCAGGATGCCGATGATCTGTTCGTCCGTGAATCTTGTTCGCTTCATTGTCCGTCCTCA
>NZ_JAECRZ010000047.1 GCF_016019955.1 Thiosulfatihalobacter marinus | reverse complement strand
TGAACCGCTCCGGGTTTTCCGGAGGCTCCAAATCAAGGAAGGATTGGAGCCATGGAAAAGGACAACAGAGCGAACCGCTATTCACCTGATACACGCGCGAGAGCGGTGCGAATGGTGCTCGAGAATCAAGGAAGTTACGAAAGCCAGTCTGCGGCGATCAAGGCGATTGCGCCGAAGATCGGCTGTGGTCGGGACACGTTGCGGCGTTGGGTTCAGCAGGAGGAAACCGACGCTGGTCGCCGGGATGGCGTGACATCCGAGGAACGTGCCCGGATCAAGGAACTGGAGCGCGAGGTGCGGGAGCTTCGGCAGGCGAATGAAATCCTGAAGAAGGCATCTGCGTATTTTGCCCAGGCGGAGCTCGACCGCCCACTGAAACGATGATCGGGTTCATTGACGATCACCGGGCCGAGTATGGGGTCGAGCCGATCTGCCGGGTTCTGCCGATCGCCCCTTCGACCTTCTATGAGCATCTGGCGATTGCCCGCGATCCGGACCGTGCGTCGGATCGTGCCAAGCGTGATGAGGTTCTGCGCCGCGAGGTGCAACGCGTCTGGGATCAGAACTTCAAAGTCTACGGGGTGCGCAAGGTGTGGCATCAGATGCGCCGTGAAGGCTTTGATGTCGCCCGCTGCACGGTGGAACGGCTGATGCGGCAGCTCGGCATTCAAGGCGTTGTCCGCGGCAAGTCCCAGAAAACGACGCGACCTGACAAGGCCCTGCCATGCCCACGTGACAAGGTGAACCGGCAGTTCCGGGCATCCGCCCCGAACATGCTCTGGGTCAGCGACTTCACCTATGTCTCGACCTGGCAGGGGTTCGTCTACGTTGCCTTCGTGATCGACACCTTCGCCAACCGGATTGTTGGCTGGCGGGCATCACGATCCCCGCAGACCCAGTTCGTGCTCGATGCTTTGGAACAGGCGCTCTATGAGCGGCGACCGGCTGGTGATCTCATCCATCACAGCGACCGGGGCAGCCAGTATGTGTCGATCCGCTACACCGAGCGCCTGGCCGAAGCCGGGATCGAGCCGTCGGTCGGCAGTGTCGGCGACAGTTATGACAACGCCCTGGCGGAAACCATCATCGGCCTGTTCAAGGCCGAGGTCATTCACCGGCTGGGGCCGTGGAAAACCGCCGATGCCGTCGAATGGGAAACCCTGAAATGGGTCGACTGGTTCAACAACCGCCGCCTGCTGCAACCCATCGGAAACGTCCCGCCAGCAGAGGCCGAGGAGAAGTTCTATGAACAGTGCAACGAGTTCGTTAAAGTCGCGTGAAACGGAGTAATCAGCCTCCGGGAAAACCGGGGCGGTTCA
>NZ_JAECRZ010000046.1 GCF_016019955.1 Thiosulfatihalobacter marinus | reverse complement strand
ATCGCGGCCTGGGCGGCTGACTACAACACCGAACGACCCCATTCAGCCTTGGACTACCAAACCCCGGCTGACTATGCACGGACCCTGACCACCGCAATCGCCCGCCCCGCTACGCGAGATGAAAGCTCCACGCGTCGGGCGATTGCTCAACCTGCGCCAACCGGCGTAAACACAAACCGGGCTCCGGTCGCGGCTGGATGAAAGTTCAGTGGCAGGTCACCAGGCCTTCGACCAACCCGACCGTGCATCTGCCGGTGAGACCTGGCGCAAGGTGGCAGATCAGCTCCGCTCTCGCTGGCCCAAGCTGGCCGAATTGATGGATGAGAACGAACATGACGTGCTGGCCTACATGGCCTTTCCGCGCCAGCACCGCACAAAGTTGCACAGCACAAACCCGATCGAGCGCCTGAACAAAGAGGTGAAGCGTCGCGCCGACGGGGTGGGAATCTTCCACAACGAACCTTCCATCATCCGCCTCATCGGCGCCGTGCTGTTCGAGCAAAACGACGAATGGCAGACTGCCAGCCGCTACATGATGGTCGAAGCCTTCGCCCAGATCGACCACGAGGAGATAGACCCAATTCTCAGCATCAAAGCCGCCTGATCATGACCTCAAGCCACCCACGAAATTACACCACCTTGACGGACGTGACCATTACATTTTTAACGATTGTGCTCGAGGCAAATTATTGTCATACACCTCCTAGGTGCGCTACTGATGATCAAATACTGGAGTGGGAACGATTTGAAAAAAAGTAGATCCAATGCTCTATTGTCCTTCTATGTCATTCTGTTTTCGGCGCTAGCAATCTACTTGTTGCCAGTCGTACTAAATGAACGCGCCTTCGTATATTTGTTCGGATGGGTGGACTGCATCAAGCTGGCTAATCGTCGATCAGACCAATTTGCACAGGTCTGGGAGGAAACAGCACGCTATTTTAATCTCACATTAGCACTAGCACCGGGGTTCCTGGTTGGGCACGGACTGGCACACGTATTATCCTATTCTGACGGAAAAAAAAGGATCAAGCCAAAGATTCCGGAAGTCCCAGTAAAGGGTGTTCTATGGTCTCTGGTATCTTTAGGCATTTCCTTATCGTTTATGTTCTTACTTCCGGTTGCGGAGGAAAATGATGGTCTTTCCAAAATTGGGATTTTATATCACCCTACGATTGCACCAGTTAGCTTTTCAGTTGCGATTTCTCTCATGTACTATTCGGTCGCCGCTCTAATTTTTATTGCCTTCAAAAGAGATGATTTATGTCAAACGCAGAATATGGACTAGATGGCAATTTCACAGCTGAGGCGATACTAGGCCTTGGCGGCGAAATTGTGTTCGGGAGCGCCGACGAGGCCTTAAGTAGTGTCAACGCTACGGATGCTTTTCGCATGTCTGCGAAAATCGGGGGCTTTGAAGTGGTCCCGGTTTTTCGGACAGCTCAGCGGCTGATCTAAGGTGTATCCGGGTTGGTTTTCATGCCGCCAATTT
>NZ_JAECRZ010000045.1 GCF_016019955.1 Thiosulfatihalobacter marinus | reverse complement strand
GAAAGATGCCGTAATGGGGCTTTCGGCGAATCGAGCACGTTTCGCTTGTTTGTCAGCATGATCTGAAGTGCCGTTGCCCTTGATGCGCCTGCAGCGCGTCTACGAGGTCGTATGTTTCCATGCGCCTCAATTCCTAAGAATAGAAGGGCAACGACATGAATGTATTTATCGGATTGGATGTATCTCTGGCAAGCACGGCGATTTGTGTGCTGGGGCCGCAAGGGAAGGTTGTTGAGGAGTTGGAGGCAGCCAGCGAGCCTGAAGCGCTGGTGCGTGCGATGGCGTCATTGCCGTACGCGGTCGACGCGATCGGGCTCGAAGCCGGACCACTGTCCCAATGGCTGAGCAAGGGCATCGAAGAGGCCGGATTTGACGTGGTCTTGATGGAAACGCGATTGGTGAAGGCCGCCTTGAAAGCCATGCCTATCAAGACCGATAGGCGCGATGCCCAGGGAATTGCTCGATTGTTGCAAATGGGTTGGTACAGGCCCGTGCACCGCAAATCCGTGTCCTCCCAGGAAATTCGCGCGTTGCTGTCGGCGCGCAAGTCTATTCAGCAGGCGATCATCAACATCGAACTCTCGATGAGGGGAGTGCTCAGGAACTTCGGCCTGAAGCTTGGGCATGTCACCCGGGTAAGGTACGAGGCCCGGGTGAGGGAGCTGGTTGCCGACAATGACATCTTGTCCGCCTCGGCGTTGGCCCTTCTGCGGGCTCGGGGGCAGCTGAGGACAGAGCTGGCCAGCCTGGATGAAAAGGTCGTGGGGTTGGCGGAACATGACGATGTTTGCCGTCTCATGATGACAATGCCCGGTGTTGGCCCAATTGTTGCTTTGACCGTAAGATCCGCGATTGATGACCCGGCCCGCTTCGCGAAATCAAGGGATATCGGTCCTTGGGTCGGGCTGACGCCGAGGCGCACTCAATCCGGAGAGATGGACATTGTCGGGCAGATTACACGAGCGGGTGATCGAGGATTGCGATCGGCGTTGTATCAGGCCGCGACGATCTTGATGCACCGCGCAGCACCGAACTGGTTGCAGGCCTGGGCACTCAGAGTGGCGCACAGGCGTGGATCGAAACGGGCCCTGATTGCGCTCGCGCGCCGAATTGGCGTCATTTTGCATCGCATGTGGATGGACGGTTCGCCGTTTCGCTTCACGCTGAACCCGGGCCCGACGGCCTAAGCGACACGCATCAAGGATTTTTCGTAACGGAGGCATGAACTGCAACTGACAACAGGTACGCAGAGGTCCCTTTTCGGGACGAGGTTCCTGGAGATGCCGTAAGGACACTGGCTATCAACACCTGTTGAATGCGCGTGAAAGATGGGCACCCAGGACCAGATTTGAACCAGGCATAGAGTGGCAGCTTTGAGGCTGACTACGGACGGAAGAGCGAAGCCCGGGCAGGGGGAGCCCTCGGTCCTGAAGTGCCGTTGCAGTGAAAAAGAAAAAGTAAGCTTTTGATTTTGTGTTTTAAACCCGGTGAAGAAAGAAATGTTCGCCGGAATTCTTGGCTTGCCGGAAACCCTTGACAATGATCCGCCCCATTACGGAAGTGT
>NZ_JAECRZ010000044.1 GCF_016019955.1 Thiosulfatihalobacter marinus | reverse complement strand
GGTTCTGCCTCAATTTGTGTGGCGCAACTATCCTGAGCTTGGAACATTCGGGAGGGATAGTCGTGATTTCAAAAAAGCACTGGTCGCCCGGGAGCGACGTTTCGGTTCAAGGCGTTAAGCGACGTGATTCCGGCGGGTGGCTTGTATCCGGTGTTTTGGCACCGAGAGGCATCTGCCCAGATTGTGGTTTGCATTCTCGGCGTCGTCACGGGTGGCGGCAAAGGCGGCTACAGGATTTACCTGCACTTGGCGACAAGGTAACAATCGCACTCTGGGTCTGCAGGTGGCGATGTCGCGCTTCCACGTGCCCGCGGCGGACTTTTTCGGACTACACCTCGTCAATTGCGCGTCCATTTGCACGTCGAACTTCGCGTGCTGATGACATTGTAGTTCATCTGGGGCACGCCACGGGTGGACGGCCTGCCGAGCGGCTCTTGCGCCGTTTAGGCGTCGGTGTCAGCAATGACACGGTGCTGCGACACCTCAAGAAGTGTGCGGAAAGCGTCGCCCCGCCGCCAACGGTCATTGGCATCGACGATTGGAGCTGGCGCAAGTCGCAGACTTACGGAACCATCATCGTCGATCTCGAGCGGCAGACCGTAATTGATATTCTTCCGGATCGGAGCGTTGAAAGCTGTGCGAGCTGGCTGCGGCAGCACCCTGAGATTGAAGTCATCAGTCGGGATCGTTGTGGCGGATATGCGAAGGCCGCACGTCAGGGTGCACCGCAAGCCCTGCAGGTCGCAGACCGTTTCCATCTCGTCCAGAACCTGCGCCAGGCCATTGAAGAGCAGATGAATATGCATGGCCGCGCCACCGGGCGGGCGCTATTGTCAGATGCCGAAAACATCAGCACGGCCAATCATCTACTGCGATCGCGTCTTGCTCATCGGAAATCACGTGAGGAAATTTTCCGAAACATCCATGCGCTTCGTGATCAAGGGCTGTCTTGTAGCGAAATTGGACGTCGGACCGGCTTCCCGCGTCGTAGTGTGGCGAAGTGGTTGAGCTCCGACTCGCCACCAGACCGCCGCCGAGCTGCATTGAAGCCCACGTCGCCGTGGTATTTTGAGAGCATACTGGCCGATCTCTGGAAACAGGGTATCCGGTCCGGCCAGGAATTATTGGTCGAAATTCAACGCCATGGCTATGAGGGCAGCTTGTCTCATTTGCAACGTCTGCTGGCCGGATGGCGAAGGGATGAACAAACCGTTCTAGCAGGCCCGACCGACACGCCGCTGCCCCTGGCGCCTGTGCGGGACCCGCAAACCGGTCACGCCATTTCGCCGGTTGTCGCAGCGGCGCTCTGTATCAAGCCGCGACGCAAATTGACCGCAGACCAGGCCCAAAAGGTAGATGCATTGAAGGCCGGATCGCCAAGCTTTGCCACGATGCGGAGCCTTGCCATGCGGTTTCAGGGCATTTTGCGCGGCGACCAGTCCGCCCCGCTGGACGCATGGATCGACCTGGCCATTGAGACTGGCATCCCACCAATCATGCGCTTTGCCCGCACGCTGCACCGCGACATCGAGGCCGTGCGCAATGCCATCGAACTTCCGTGGAGCAACGGTCAGGCTGAGGGCCAAGTCAATCGCCTGAAGACCCTCAAGCGCGCCATGTACGGTCGCGCCGGACCAGAACTCCTCAGAGCCCGAATGCTGCCACTGCGCCACACAGATTGAGGCAGAACC
>NZ_JAECRZ010000043.1 GCF_016019955.1 Thiosulfatihalobacter marinus | reverse complement strand
CTACCCCCCCTCCCCCGAGCTTGTCGCGCAGGCGCATGTGGATGGCGCGACGTATGATGCGATGTATGCGGCCTCGGTTGCCGATCCCGAGGCGTTCTGGGCCGAGCATGGCAAGCGCATCGACTGGATCAAGCCTTTCACCAAGGTGAAGAACACCAGCTTTCAGCCCGGCGCGATCGACATCAAGTGGTTCGAGGACGGCACGCTGAACGTGGCGGCCAACTGTATCGACCGGCATCTTGAGACGCGCGGCGACCAGACCGCGATCATCTTCGAGCCGGACGATCCCGACGAACCCGCGCAGCACATCACCTACAAGGAGCTGCACCGCCGGGTCTGCCGCTTTGCCAACATCCTGGAATCGATGGGCGTGCGCAAGGGCGACCGGGTGGTGATCTACCTGCCGATGATCCCCGAAGCGGCCTATGCCATGCTGGCCTGCGCCCGGATCGGCGCGATCCACTCGATTGTTTTCGCAGGGTTTTCCCCCGATGCCCTGGCCGCCCGCGTGAATGGCTGCGACGCCGGGGTGGTGATCACCGCCGACACCGCGCCGCGCGGCGGGCGCAAGACCGCGCTCAAATCCAATGCCGACGCGGCGCTCTTGCACTGTAAGGATACTGTTAAGTGTCTGGTGGTAAAACGGACCGGCGACCAGACCACGTGGATCGACGGGCGCGATTACGACTATAACGAAATGGCACTGGAGGCGAACGACTATTGCAAACCGGCCGAGATGTCGGCCGAGGATCCGCTGTTCATCCTGTACACGTCCGGCTCCACCGGACAGCCCAAGGGCGTGGTGCATTGCTCGGGCGGTTACCTGGTGTTTGCCGCGATGACCCATCAATACACCTTCGATTATCACGAGGGCGACATCTTCTGGTGCACGGCGGATGTGGGCTGGGTCACGGGCCACTCCTATATCGTCTATGGCCCGCTGGCCAATGGCGCCACCACGCTGATGTTCGAGGGCGTGCCGACCTACCCGGATGCCTCCCGCTTCTGGCAGGTCTGCGAAAAGCACAAGGTGAACCAGTTCTACACCGCCCCCACCGCGATCCGCGCGCTGATGGGCCAGGGCAGCGAGTTCGTCGAGAAATGCGACCTGTCCTCGTTGCGCATCCTGGGCACCGTGGGCGAGCCGATCAACCCCGAGGCCTGGAACTGGTACAATGACGTTGTCGGCAAGGGCAAATGCCCGATCGTCGACACCTGGTGGCAGACCGAGACCGGCGGCCACATGATGACCCCCCTGCCCGGCGCCCACGCGACCAAGCCGGGCAGCGCGATGAAGCCGTTCTTCGGCGTGCACCCGGTGGTGCTGGATCCGCAATCGGGCGAGATCATCACCGGCAACGATGTCGAGGGCGTGCTGTGCATCGCCGACAGCTGGCCGGCCCAGATGCGCACCGTCTGGGGCGATCACGAACGCTTCGAGAAAACCTATTTCTCGGACTACAAGGGCTATTACTTTGCCGGTGACGGCTGCCGGCGCGACGCCGATGGCGATTACTGGATCACGGGCCGTGTGGATGACGTGATCAACGTGTCGGGCCACCGCATGGGCACCGCCGAGGTGGAAAGCGCGCTTGTCGCCCATGCCGCCGTGGCCGAGGCCGCCGTGGTCGGCTATCCCCATGACATCAAGGGCCAGGGCATCTATTGCTATGTCACCCTGATGAACGGCGTCCAGCCCACCGACGAGCTGATGAAGGAACTGCGCACCTGGGTGCGCACCGAAATCGGCCCCATCGCCTCGCCCGACCTGATCCAATGGGCCCCCGGCCTGCCCAAGAC
>NZ_JAECRZ010000042.1 GCF_016019955.1 Thiosulfatihalobacter marinus | reverse complement strand
CGGTTCGCTCTGTTGTCCTTTTCCATGGCTCCAATCCTTCCTTGATTTGGAGCCTCCGGAAAACCCGGAGCGGTTCACTTTGTCGAACCTTTCGTATTGGGTTCGTCAAGTTTTGAACCCTGTTCGTTCTTGATTAGCTTTTCAAAACCGTGATCGGCCAAGAGACCGCGACGCGCTTTGCCTGCATATACCTGCACCATTGTTGGTGAGTTGTGGCCCGTCCAAGCCATGATTTCGCGCTCAGTTGCCCCTGCCTCTGCCAACCGGGTGGCGCAGGCTTTGCGCAGCCCGTGAGCTGAGCATTTCGACAGGCCCGCATCGTCGCACCATTTGCGCATGGCGGTTCCCAACCCGTTTGCGGTTCTTGACCGCCCGCCTCTGGTTTCGAGAAAGGTGAGCTTGTCATTGGGCAGCGTGTCCAACACTTTGCGCAGTTCAGGGTGCACCGGGATGTCAATCAACACTGTTGAGACACCCTCAGTCTTTTGACGGCGATACTGCAAACGATCACCTTTGAGGTTCTGCCACCCGAGCTTTACGACATCCGACCGCGCGCAGGCGGTGTAGAGCATCAACGTGACCGCTGTATGCGCCACAGTGCCCGCCTTGTGATGCTCAAAGAACTTTTGCAGCTCATCCTCTGTCCAAGTGTGGAAACCGTGCGCGTTGGTGCGCATTTTCTTGATCCCAGCCGTTGGATTTGATGAGCGCCACCCAATCTCAACGGCATGGTTCAAAAGCATCTTGAGCATCCGCAAGCGGTTGTTGCGCGCGGATGGTCGATCAGTCAGGGGTTCCAGCAATTTGACCACGTGTTGCCGCTTCATCTGTTTCACAAGTGTATGGCCGTGATCCTCGCGCAACCGCTCGATTTCGCGCCGATAGGTCAACTTGGTGCTGTCCTTTAGCGATACAAACTCGGGGCTCTTGTAGTAGGACACGGCAAGCGCATTGATGGTGCCGCGCTTGGTGGCCGGGGAGCCGATCTCTTGCGATTTGAAACCGCTCAGGGCCCGCTCATAATTCTGGCGAAACTCCGGTGAGCCGTACTCACCATGGATTTCTGTCGAGAAACCCTTTTTGCGAAACCGAAAACGGCGCTTCCGGTGCCGATCAAAATATGCCGTGACGCCCGGAAACTCACGTTTGACCCGGCGAGCCATCAGAGATCACCCCAAGTATCTTCCTCATCCTGCGAGGGCAGTGCCGCTGCGCAGGTATAAAGCTCAGTCACCAGCCACAGGCGGCGCGAGCCCACACAGCGCGGTTTCGGCATAGCACCGGCCTCAACCAGCTCAGAGAACTTGCCGGGCGACAGGTTAAGCATGGCGGCGGCGCTAGACTTGCTGACGCAGATCGCGGGAACATTGGATTGAATTGGATTATTTGACATCTTCATTCCCCGGTGGATTAGCCCCGGTGAGGGAAAGGAAAAAACCTCACCGGGACCGTCAAGGATGCTGGCATGTCGAAAACCAGACATCCCGCTACATGTGGCATCAGGCACAACCAAACCCAGCCACACGATTGTTCGGGGCGCGCCCTACCGCGCGCCCCAGCTTAGGCCGAAGGGCTCATGTACCAGCCGCGATGATCGGTGAAGCCTGCGCCGAAATCCATGCGGACCTTGTATTCGATGCCATCCACCTCAAAGCCTTCGCGCGTGAAAAGCTGAGGCCCCGCCACACCATCAAGATAGGCGTGCTGCAAGCCATCAGGGGCACCGGGGGCCGCACACACATACCAAGCGCTTGCGCTTGTCAGGCGGGGCTCAACAAGCAGTTTCAGCTTGCCCGCAAACGGGTTGGCATTCGCTGAAGTGGTCCCGGTTTTTCGGACAGCTCAGCGGCTGATCTAAGGTGTATCCGGGTTGGTTTTCATGCCGCCAATTT
>NZ_JAECRZ010000041.1 GCF_016019955.1 Thiosulfatihalobacter marinus | reverse complement strand
GACAAGAGGACAGACCCATGACCAATCCCCAGATCGACTATGCCGCAATGGCGGCTCAGTGGCGTGCAGAGCGCGAAACCACATTGAAGGCATCCCGAACGGAGCTGCTCGCGCAACTACGTGCGCTTGGCATCAGCGAGGTCACTGCCGAATACGAAGGCTATGGCGACTCCGGCAATGTCGAGGATGTGACGGTGCAGCCTACAGAGGTCCAACTGCCGGAGGCGCTTGCCACAGATGTTGGCGACTTCGCCTGGTCGCTCGCCTATCACCATCACCCGGGGTTCGAAAACAACGAGGGCGGCTACGGCACGCTGACCTGGGACATAGCACTAGACAGCATCATCCTCGATCACGCGGACGCTCAAGTCGAATGCTCGCACAGCTATGACGAGGGGCTTTGAGATGGCCCATCCGCTTCATCATGCTGAAAGCTCTGCCCGGAAATTCGGCGGGGTGCCGTCTGACTATCAGTCTGTGCACGATTGGTTTGACGCCTCGAAAGAGCACCTCGCGCTCTTCACGCACAGAGCTTTGCGCCATCACGCCCAAGGCATGTTCGAGGCCGAACGTGTCTTCGGTCTGACCCTGACCAATAGTGCAGGCCGCGACATCCCCGTGCGCTGGATCGGCGAGCAGCATATCCGTGAAGACTGCCAGGGCCGCATCCCGAGCATGGCGGACTGGCTGCGACGGATACAGCCTGAGCCATGGATGGCCAATGGCCAAATCGACCGGCATTCCGGCTCCGAGCCCTGCGGCGACCCAAGGGTTGCCTGGGCCTCCGAGGTCGCCGCCGGAAGAACGGTTCTTGGCCTGAAGGATTGGATGGCGGCGCGCGCGACGCAAGCCACGCAAAGCGCCTGACAGCTCTCGGCCGTTTGCCAAACAAATCTTGCATGGAAGCCCGGTCGGAAGATCGGACTTCTTGCGTCGTTTCCCCACCATTCTTCGTAAGGAGGTTCGCATGACACTCGAAGACATCAAGGCGGCCGTTGATGCCGGCCAGACCGTGCATTGGGCCAATACCGGCTACGTTGTCCACAAGGACCGGCTCGGTCAGTACCTCATCACCTATGTGCCGAATGGTAGCTGCATCGGTCTGACCGACCGGGGCGGGCACCGGTTGAACGGAAAAGAAACGGAGTTCTTCGTCGCGCAATCGAAGGACGCCGCAGAAAATCCGGGCAACCAATCAAGACCAGACGGGCAGGGGAGGGGCGTAGCACCCGGAGGCGCGGGGGCATTCCCACTCGGACGGCAGCTTTGACCCGTGGGCGGGGCTGAAAGGAAAGCGAGCTTTCTGGTTTGTGATCCCTCAAGGGGTCGAGAAAGCAATCCCGGATGCGCTGGCAAGGACGTCAGGCACCGGCCAATCCAAAAGGAAACATCCCATGTTCGCAGGAACCCTCACCCGCAATGTCGAGACCGCAGCCGCTCAGTACACCGGCATGATCCACTCGACGCGCTTTGACATCGCCATCCAGTTGGAGGCGCGGGCCAAGATGTCCGAACGCAGCCCGGATTTTGACGTGACGGCAGTCAACAAATCAGGCCGCAAGGTGCGTATCGGCACGGCCTGGAACGAGACCGGCAATACCAGCGGCAACCCCTACATCTCGATGCAGATCGATGTCGGCCTCGGCCCGTTCCGGGTCAACGCGGTGCAGACGAAAGAGGCGCGCGCGGCCCAGAGCGGCGAATTCGAGATCATCCCGCTGGTCTCGAACGGCCTGATGAAATCCGGCTCGATCTCGGGCGAGCTCACCGCCATGGACGCTGACAACGCCTTCACGGGCTACATCGCCAACATGATGTTCGATCTGGAGTTCATGCTGATCGAGAACAGCTACAAATCCGAGGAGACCCACCCAGATTACCGGATCGAGGTCAGCTCGCCCCGGGGCACACCGATCCGCGTCGGCTCGGCGTGGATGTCCAAAAGCAGCCGCACGGGCAATGACTACCTGTCGCTGCTGATCAACACGCCTGATGGCGACTTGCGCGTCAACGCCGTGCAGAACGAAGACCAGCGCGGCGGGCAGACCTTCTCGATCATCCCGTTCATCGACAGCGGTGAGCAGCCGCTGGACGCAGGCG
>NZ_JAECRZ010000040.1 GCF_016019955.1 Thiosulfatihalobacter marinus | reverse complement strand
TGATGCAGTTCGTGGTCATTGCTCTTCTCCTTGTTTGCGTTGCAATGATGGTCACCTTGCAGCTGGCCAAGGCCCGGCCACACCGAAGGCGAAGCGTAGCGGAGAGGGGCAGGCGCCGGTCTTTTTGGCGCGCGAGGAATGACCCGTAGGGTCAGGGGAAAAAGATCGGCGACAACCTTTGTGGACGGGACGACAGCTGCGACCAGCATGTCATGCAGAGCAACACATCGGGAGAAGTGCGGTGGCCGCGAAGGACACCCAGGTGAACAGCCGATGAAACTGCCGGGGGCGGTGTCCTTTCTGCCCTCTCACCCCGAGCCGCAGCCGGACGGGTTCGCGCTTTGCCGAGCCTTGCCTAACGTGGCGCGACCGCTTGCCCGTGGTAAGTTGGTCGAGTGAGGTGCCATCTGGCTGAGCGATTTCAAGCAGACCGCCGTGGCATCTGCACCGGGCGCGGGTCATCCCGATTTCGGACCAACCCTCTTCGGCATCCCAATAGTTTGCGATTTTTTACATCGCGTCCAACACCGACCCTCTGCCAGCTTTGGCCAGAGCGATCCGGCGGTTGTCGAAACTCCTTTGCGGTCAATGATGGCAGAACAGCATGTCCGGCAAAGCGAGGACTAACACCGGCTGACACGGGAAAAACGAGACTATTGAAGCGACCCGCCCCGCCCCAGCGACCGTTACCGAATGGCCGAGATGAAGCGTTGCCACGACCATGCGACGGCTGGTCGGGCTGGCTCCGGAGGAGACGGCACGGCCAGCGGTACGTCGCAGGGAGAGGCAGCGTTTCAGCTCGGGGAGGGCGGCTGCATGCAGCCGACCGAGTAGGGCGCGGTCCTGACCAAAGGGCAGGATGATTTATGGACAACAAGCACCCACGAATTCCGTTCGCCGATTTGATGAAACTAACCCCGACTCGGAATGTAACAGATACGACCTTTGGCCTTCTTCAGCCATCCGAGTTGTCGTGCGCGTAGCTGCCATATCGCGTAGGACGCCCGTAATGCGGGCCAATGAGCCGAAAGGTCTCGATTGGCGACTCGTGATCGATGGTGTTCTCTGGAAGAGGCTATTCCGCACAGGCATCGGGAAGGATTCCTGCAACCGAGAGCAGTAGGAAGCTGCCATGAACCCGCTCATATTGCCACTGACCTACTCTCACCACGTTAATTAAACCCGCTTATCTTAGCCTACCCACTATTTAAGCGAAGCCCGTATTGCTTAAATAAAAGAGGGGCATCATAGTGAGCTATGACCGATTCAGACCCCAACCAACGCCTTGGCCGCTTTGTCGAAACCCCCGTTGCAGGAGAGACGGTCCGCGCCTTCGTACCACCTCCCCTGCCTCCAGTCCCAACAATCGACGTACTGGGGCTTCTCGACCGACTCAGCCTCGCGGAGCGCGCCTTAGGGCGGCTGGATGGCATCACGATGCTTCTGCCGCGCCAGGAACTGTTCCTCTATATGTATGTCCGCAAGGAGGCCGTACTTTCCTCACAGATCGAAGGAACGCAATCGACGCTGACAGACCTGCTGCGTTTCGAGACCGAAGCACAGGCGGGCCAGCCAATCGATGACATCCGCGAGGTCTCGAACTACGTCGATGCCATGATGTACGGGTTGGAGCGCCTCGAAGACTTGCCACTGTCCCTGAGGCTAATCCGCGAGATGCATGCGCGTTTGCTGCAAAGCGGACGTGGCGGCACCAAGGACCCCGGGGAGTTTAGGCGCTCCCAGAACTGGATCGGAGGGACACGTCCCGGTAATGCGCTGTACGTTCCACCCCCCGTCACGGAACTGGACAATTGCCTCGGCGCGTTTGAACGCTTCATGCACGACGACCAGTCCCGCCTTCCTGCTCTCATCAAGGCAGGACTGCTGCACGTCCAGTTTGAAACCATCCACCCTTTTCTCGACGGCAATGGCCGCATCGGCAGGTTGCTGGTAACATTGTACCTCTGCGTCAATGGGGTGCTGCAAAAGCCTCTCCTCTATCTGAGCTTGTTTCTTAAGACGCATCGCGCTGATTACTATCGCCTGCTCCAGGAGGTTCGTGAGCATGGTCAGTGGGAGGCTTGGCTTGACTTCTTCCTCGCTGGCGTGGCGGATACGGCAAACCAGGCATTTGATGCCGCCACGCGGATTGTTGACCTGTTTAAGGAGGATCGCGAGCGCATTTCAGCGCAAAGCGATCGCGCCGGTTCGTCACTGCGTATCCATGAACTGTTCCAGCAGCACCCCTTCCTGACCGCGAACCAACTGGTCGAGTACACCGGTCTGTCGGCTCCGACGGTGAACGCGGCCCTCGCCGACCTCCAACGCTTCGGAATTCTTGAGGAGATTACTGGGAGGAAGCGGGGGCGTGTTTTCAGCTATCGCGCCTATCTGACCATCCTCAGCGAGGGTACCGATCCGCTACCCACCACTGCCTAGAGAAAGGTGCGATGACAATTGCCATTCGACCATGAATGTCAATCGTGGCTGGGTTGCTCCCCTACAAGTTCGGGCAATGGCTCGGCGTGCCCATGACTCTCAAACTCGTTCCAATAGATCATGGCGAACTCTGCCACGGCTGGGCGTGGTCCATCGATGATGAGGACGCACTCGCCGAACAGGTTGCACGTATAGTTCTCGGCCAATATCGCCACGTCGCCAAGATCCTGAGCGGTGCGGGGGTGCCGGGACCTGCTGCCAATGCCGAGCAGGCGACTGCAGCGATCAAACAACTGACGTTGGCGGAGGGTGACGATCCTTGGCACCGTGATGGCTGGCTGTTCCAGGCGATATCGTGGATCGCCGCGCACCAGCAGCCTGCCGCTTCGCTCACCCGGATGCCTCATATTCGCAAGGCCGATGTCGCGTTTCCCTTAAATCGGTTCTGCCTCAATTTGTGTGGCGCAACTATCCTGAGCTTGGAACATTCGGGAGGGATAGTCGTGATTTCAAAAAAG
>NZ_JAECRZ010000003.1:46891-383462 GCF_016019955.1 Thiosulfatihalobacter marinus | reverse complement strand
AAATTGGCGGCATGAAAACCAACCCGGATACACCTTAGATCAGCCGCTGAGCTGTCCGAAAAACCGGGACCACTTCATTCAACCGCGGCAACTTCGACCCGAATGACCCGCGCATGTTGCGCGAGGATGAGGCATCTTTCGATGATGCCCGGTATGAGGCTGCGGTTCCCATTTTCGCGCGCAACGTCGAAGGCGTGAATCTGGATGCAATTTCCGACGAAGAGGCTTATGTTGCTATGGCGCGGCCCCTCGTTGATGCCGGTCTCACCCGTGAAGCCTACTATGAGATGCGCCCGTATTTCGAACGGTTCCTTGCCGATGCGCGCGCTGGCAAGATCGACCTGATAGGAGACCAGGACAATGCACCAGCACCCGGCCCCGGTGTGGAACGCGATAGCGGAGATGCAACCCCTTCAGACGGATTGGGCGGAACAGATGTTTCCGATGCCCCAAGAAGCACTGGACGTGGCGATGGATCGCGAGCAGGCGAGACTGACCGAGGAAATGGGAAGCGATCGACTGGCGATGGCGTACCTGGCCGTGATGCCGACACTGTGGGAAGCCCCAGCGGTGCAGGCGTTCAAGGCAAGCGGTCACTACCTGTCGGACGGCGTGACGGTGATGGAGACCGTGCAGCAAGCGGTGATCGCCGCCAGCCGGGACTACAGCCTGACGACGCGGGAACAAGCGCAACTCGAAAAGAAGCTGCGGGAAATGCCAGCCGCGTAAGCGACGGATACACCCCACCGACAAGCCACCATGCGGCGGTTGCAAAGGCCGTTCCAGCCCTGCGCGCGGAACAGGTCGATGATGTCGTTCGGATCGAACGCCGGTTCTTCAAACCCGAGGACGGCAAGAACACCGGGCTGGGAATGCTCATCACCAACGGGGTCGGGACCGGCAAGACATTCACTGGCCTTGGTGCGGCAAAGCGGTTTGTCGACAGGGGTGCAAAAAGCGTCATTGTCGCGGTCAAAACCGACACCGAGGCCAAGAATTGGGTCAAGGAGTCTGAACTGATTGACCTCGATGTCGAGCAACTGCGCGACACCAACGACAACGGCGAGGGCCGTGCAAAGGTTGTGGTAACCACCTACGCGAACTTCGGTCAGAACAAGTCCCTCGCGCATCGTGACTGGGATCTGGTCATTGCCGATGAAGCGCACATGCTCACCCAGAACAAGAGGGGCGATGAGACTTCCGCGCTGAAGGCGTTGCGCGCGATCGGCAACAAGCCGTCCCATGCGTTCGAAAAATACCTGATGCAGCATGACAAGCAGATCGTGCGCGCCAAGAAGATCAAGGATGACGAGAAGCGCACCGAGGCGCTGGCGTCGATCTATCAAGCCGCCCGAGACGCAGCCAGCGCCGCCCAGACCAAGCCACCGAAGCAATCCAACGTCCTGTTCATGTCGGCAACACCCTGGGCCTATGACATGGCCGTGGACTATGGCGAGGGTTATCTGTTCGACTACGGCAAGGGCGAGACGCGCGAGGGATCACGGCAGGATGGTCGAACCTGGTTCATGGTCGAGAACTTCGGATACAGGGTGCGCTATCACAAACTGACGCAGCCGGAAGCGGCTGTTGACAGGGGTGTGTTCCACCGCGAGTTCCATGAGCGACTGAAGCGAGATGGCGCTCTTTGGGGCCGGAAACTTGAAGTCCCTGTGGACTATGATCGCAAGTTTGTCATGGTCGAGTATGACCTGGGCAACAAGATTGACGACGCACTCAAGTATCTATGGGAGAAGGGTAGCGCCGCGCGCACCGCTCTGCACAAGGCGGTGAAAGATTCCAACGTGTCGGTTAAGGCGCAAGACAAACTGGCAGCATCTGCGCAGGCATGGGGTAATCTGGAAAAAGCGATTAAGCGCAATTTCTCGTACCACAAGCGGATGCAGCTTCTTGAGGCAATGAAGGCAGAGGCCGCAATCCCTGACATCAAGAAACACCTGGCGATGGGCCGCAAGGTTGTTGTCTTCCACGATTTCAACAAAGGTGGCGCGACAAGCCCGTTCGAGGTCCAGGGCGACCCGGACATGATGGCGGCGCTGGACATCATGCACCGCGAACTGCCGTGGCTGAAAGACCTCGACTTTGGCCGACTGGCATCCCCGCGCGAACAGATCATGGAAGCCTTTGGCGACAGCGCTCGTGAGTTCAACGGCACCGTCCCGAAGAAACAGCGTCTGGCCAACAAGGACGAGTTCAACGACGATGCGTCCGGTGTGAAGGTCTTGCTGGTGCAATCCGACGCCGGGTCTGGCGGCATCTCGCTGCACGACACCACCGGCGGCCACCAGCGTGTTCTTGTCAATCTCGGTATGCCGGTGAAGCCCACGACCAGCTTGCAGGCCGAGGGGCGCACCCGGCGCGTGGGTAGCGTCTCGAACGCCCCATATCGCTACTACACCATCGGCACGACATGGGAGCGCGAAGCCTTTGCCCGCCGCATCGCCGAGCAATCCGGCGCCGTGGAAAACCTCGCTATGGGCAACGAGGCGCGCGCGATCCAGCAATCCTTCATCGACGCCTATATGGGCGCAGACCGGAACGCGCCTTCCTCAGAGGATGGCACAGGCGGGCGCGAGATGGATGCGGTCAGCCACAACACGTCCGAATTCGACAAGGCCAAGACCCATTACTTCGGCCGCCAGAAGATGAAGGGCAAGCGCGACCAGCGCAAAGGTATCGACTTCTTCCCGACGCCCGAACCGCTTGGCCTCAAAATGGTCGAATGGGCCGGGGTGCGTGCCTACGACAAGGCGTTGGAACCTTCCGCCGGTGATGGCGCAATTGCACGGTATTTCCCTGGCCATGCCGACCGGACGATTGTCGAGCCATCGACGGAATTGTCGTCGCGGGCGGAATTGCTTTCGCCCGGATCTCGCGTGGTCAATGACACGTTCGAAAACCTGAGCATCGTGAACAAGTATGATGTCGTGGTGATGAACCCGCCCTTCGGTCACGGTGGCAAGACGGCATATGAGCATGTGCGCAAGGCCATGATGCACACGCGCCCCGGTGGTCGCGTGGTTGCGCTGGTGCCGAGCGGCCCCGCAGCCGACAAGCAATTCGTCAAGATGATGGATGAAATGGGTAAGAGCGCGTTGGAGTGGAATTTTACCGCCAATATCACCCTGCCGTCTGTGACGTTTGAGCGCGCCGGCACAAGTGTTGCTGGCCGGGTTATCATCTTTGACCGGATCATGGATGTCGAAAAGACATCCCCAACAGCGAACATGAACCTTTCCGCGCCCAAGACGATTACTGAACTCTTCGACCGCCTTGAAGGTATCGCCGCCCCGACCCGCCCCGACCAGATCGGCAAGAGTGGTGTGGAAGAGGACATGGACGCGGCAGCGGAAGCGGATGGCCAACCAACGCAGGTTTCCGCGCCGCTGACCAGCGATGCGCCCGCCGCCAGCAAGTTCGACGTATTCGAATTCACCAACACGAAGACCGGTGAGATGATGTATGGCGCGCAGGTGCGCGAAAACCTTGGTGATCGGTTCAAGGCTGTTGTCGCGGTCGCGAAGAAGCATGACGGCTATTATTCCAAATTCCAGAACAAGGCCGCAGGCGCAAAGCGCGGGTTCCTGTTCCCGAGTGATGAGCAGCGCCGCGCCTTCATGGATGATCTCGGCAAGCCCGTGCAGGGCTTTGAGGAAAGTGCTTCAGATTTCAACGAAGGCCCAGGTACTTTTGCCGCGGAAGAGATGAAGGAACTGGCGGCTCTTGACCGTGATGTGGTCGCGGCCATCATGCCGAGCCTGCGCGCCGAACTGGACCGCCTGAACCTGAAGCGGGTGGATCTCGCCAATGTCGACATGGGGTCGCAGACCCAGGGCGCATTCACCGCCGCCCAAGGCCGTCTGGCAATCCTGATCGGGCAGGCCATCAATCCCAAAGCTACGCTCTATCACGAAGCCATCCACGCCATGCGCTCGATGAACCTGTTCACGCCGAAGGAATGGAAAGCGCTGGGGCTGGCCGCGCAACGCGAGTGGGTCGACAAGCATGACATCAAGGAACGCTATCCTGATCTGACGCCATCGGAACAGATCGAGGAAGCGATTGCTGAGGAATTCGCGGAGCGCGCCGCCAGCCGCAAGGCGCCGCGCGGCCCGCTTCTTGTGCAGGCGTTCAACAAGATCGGCCGCCTTCTCCGGGCGCTTCGCAATGCCGTGCGCGGCGCTGGCTTCCAGACCGCCGAAGATGTGTTTGGCAAAGCGATGGCGGGTCAGATCGGGGCGCGTGATGCAGGGAACACCGGGGCCGCTGCGACCTTACGTGATCAACGTGGTCGATTTGATGATCTGCGCCAGTGGATCACGGGTCTTACTCGGATGAAAATGGGCAAAGCGGCGGCGACAGATGATGCGCGGCTAGGCGATGTCGGTCCTGTTCTGGCAAATTTCCTAAACCCGAACCACCCGATTGTTCTAAAATCGGCAAGAGCCAAGGCGATTGTCAGGGATCACCCAAGCATCACCTGGAAGGTGCTGGAAAACCTCGCAACCAAGCTGCGCGACCCGGAGTTTGTTCTGAGTTCAGCAACGCGCAAGGATAGCATCGTCAGCGTGCCGATTATGATCGGAGACATGCCAATGGTCGTTTCGATCAAGAGGGACGGAACCGATCGGAACGGGAAGCCTGCCAACGAAATCACAAGCGTCTATATGAAAGATGACTCCAAGTGGCTGGACAGGCAAGTATCTTCTGGAAGGTTGCTCTATGATCGAGACGGGAAGCGCGCGGGGGGCAGTGCGAACCGTCCACGGTCCAATTCCGCTTCTGTCCAGCGCAAGGCTGATCTAACCCCGCCGCGCAACAAGAAGATACTCACCCGCGCTGATATTTTCAAGGGGATCAAAGAGCAGCGCAACCCGGCCCTGCCCCGCATCCAGCGCGCACGACAAGGACAAGGTGGTTCACAAGCGCTTCCGGTTCACATCCCGGATCGCCGCGTTTGGGATGAACTGTCGCGCACTGGTGCAAGCGTATTTGAGCGTATCCGGGGCGCTGGCGGCGCCATCTATGATATGGTCGATCGCGCGCGTTATCAGGTTCAGGACCGGTTCCTGCCGGTGCTACGCGCGCAAGAGGCAATTGAGCGCGCCATTGGCCAGCGCCTGCCGGATCATCACAACGCCTATGCTGCGGAAACGACCTTCAGCGGTCGCGCAGGTCGCCATCTGTTCGAGATTGACGAGGATTACACCAAGCCAATCATCCAGATCATCGCGTCCACCAATGGTGGATTGACCGCCGAGAATGTGGGCGACTGGCTGGCCGCGCGCCATGCCAAGGAACGCAACGCGCGCATCGCCTCGATCAACCCGTCCATGCCGGATGGCGGGTCAGGCATCACCGACGCCGAAGCAGACGCATACCTGAACCAGATGGCGGCAAGCCCCTATCAGGCGGAACTTGACCAGATTGCGGACTTGATCAACCAGCTTCGCGAACGCACGCTGAAACAACGCCGGAATGCCGGCCTGTTGTCGCCGCAAGAATACGTGATGTGGAAAAACCAGTATGACCATTACGTACCTCTCAAGGGGTTTGATGAAAGCGACCATGCCGAGGCAACGCTTGACATGACCGGGCTTGGCCGCCGCTACAATGCGCGCGGGCCGGAATCCATGCGCGCCCTTGGCCGGTCCTCGATGGCATTCAATCCGCTGGTCGCAGCGATCACGCAGGCAAAGGAGGTATCCATTCGGGCCGAAAAGAACCGTGTTGCACAGCACCTTTACCGGTTGGCCAAGGACCACCCGTCGCAAGCCCTGTGGTCTGTGAAGACGCCAAAGCAGAAGCGCTACTACAACCGCACGACCGGCCTCGTGGAAACCCGCATTGAACCCGCCGCAACATCCCGGATGCAGAAGAACGAATTCGCGGTCAAGATCGACGGGCAGGAACACCGGATTGTCCTGCACGATGAGCGCCTGACGGACGCCCTTGGTCAAGTCGGCGCCGATGAAATGGCCGGGATCACCCGCGTTCTTGGTATGTACACGCGCTATCAGTCGATGGTGCTGACCATGTTGAACCCGGAATTCGTGGTGCGGAACGCCTTCCGTGACTTCCAGGCCGCGCAGATCAACCTTCCGCAAATGACCGACGAAAAAGGGTTCGGTGCTGCCGTTGCCAAGACCTGGCCGAAAGCGCTGGCCGGATCGTGGCGTGGCATGAAGAACAAGACTGACACGGACTGGTCGAAGCACTGGAAAGAGTTCGAACAAGCTGGCGGGCGCGTGTCGTTCTGGACGCTGGACAACCCTGTTTCGACATCGGGCGACATCGGGCGCCGCATCGACCTTGCCCGCGGCAACAAGGCGGCGCGCATCCTCAAGGCCGCCACCAGCCCGCGTGCGCTGTTTTCCACGCGCGACAACGCTATCCTGGGGTCGATCGAGCGCGCCAACCTTGCGGTTGACAATGCCGTGCGCCTCGCAGCCTTCGTTGAGGCACGCAAGCGCGGATGGTCAAAGCAGGACGCCGCGACCCTTGCCAAAAACCTGACCGTCAACTTCAATCGCCGCGGCAAACAGACGTGGCTCAACAGCGTCTTCCTGTTCTTCAACGCCGCAGCGCAAGGCTTGCAGGTGTTTGGCCGAGTCATGTTCTCGAAATACGGTGCGATGGTTGGCGGCGGCATGGTGGCCTATGGCCTGATCGAAGACCTTCTGAACGCCTCACT
This sequence comes from Thiosulfatihalobacter marinus, assembly GCF_016019955.1. Classification (GTDB taxonomy): domain Bacteria; phylum Pseudomonadota; class Alphaproteobacteria; order Rhodobacterales; family Rhodobacteraceae; genus Shimia; species Shimia marinus_A. The sequence goes on along the minus strand of NZ_JAECRZ010000003.1, from coordinate 376,750 downwards.
GTCTGAAGAAGACGATGACGGCGAACTGGCCTATGACAAGATCCCCGACTACCAGTCGCAGCGCAACTTCATGTGGATGGTGCGCAAGGGCGAAGATGGCGAAGGTGGCATGGGCGAAATGGGCGATGCGATCAAGATTCCCATGCCCTATGTCTATTCGGTGTTCGTCTATGCGGGACGCCAAATCGGCAAGGTTGCGCGCGGGGTAAAAGACCCGGACGAGGCGATCCTTGATGTCGCTCTAGCGGCCGCGACGGACATTTCCCCGGTAGGCTTCTCGGAACCCGTTGATATGGTGACGCCGACGCTTCTGAAAGACATGATCGAATTCCGTGACAACCGCGACTGGCTGGACCGGCCCATTCGGCCGGAATATCAGTTCAACGATTATGGACCGATGGCCTATAAGCATTATGTCGGAGTTTCGGAGATTTCGCGGCAGGCGGCGGATTGGCTGAACCGGGCAACCGGCGGCAATGCAGCGACCAGTGGTTTGATCGACATCAGCCCGGAATACCTCGATCACGCGATTGGAACCGCGACAGGCAGCTCAGGTAAGTTTTGGACAGACAGTCTAGACTTTGCTATCAAGGCTGCCACCGGCCGCGCGGATATGGTTGAAGACAACAACATTCCATTCGTGTCCGAAATTGCCCTTGATACCGGCGTTTGGCTGGACCGTGACCGCTTCTATAAGCGCCTCGACATTGTAAGAGACGCCAAGGCGCGCATGAAGGCCAGCAAGGAAACGGGCGAGGCCGCGACAAAAGAAACGCGCATTTACAGCGGCTTGTCGAGCGTTGCTACTCAAGCGCAGCGCGCGGTTTCCGCTCGGAACAAGCAGCGCATGTCGGTTCGATTGGACCCAAACTTGACCGAAGCACAGCGCGCGGACAAATATAGGGCCATCGAAAAGGAGCAGGCCGCCATGTTCCTGAAATTCAACCGTGCCTTCATTCAACGCCAGACGGCCCTAGAAAATGGAAGCGGACGATGACCCGCATGATCGCCACTGTAGGGGCGGGCTTTGTCCTCGCCGTCTACGTCGCCTGGAACACCGGCTATGACCGCGCACTGTCGGATGCGCCGGGATTGATCGAGGCGTCCGAGCGCGAAGCCGCACGATATAGCGAGTATCTGGACGCGATTGTCGATGGCGCCGATTTCCCTGAAGAACACCGGGCGTTCTGTGTCGACATGATCGACCGGGCGCGGGATCTTATCGAGGGGGAATGGGCCGCCGAGGTTTTGGCGCGCGAACCCGCTTCACGCTGACTGGCAAGCCGTGTTCCTGCCATGCCCTGACCGCCGCCGCCACCGGGCCGGAAACCCTATCTTCTGAAATCATGCGATAGATAGTTGAGGGCGCAACCCCAAGTGCACCGGCCAGCGGAGACCGCCAGTTTTCCTCGCCAAACCAAGCCTTGGCTTGTGACTTCAATTCCGCGCCGCGCATTCGCTTCATGCTCTGCACCCTCGCACATCTTGCACGGGTGCATTTTGCACTATTTCATCCCGCCGCACAATCAGCCCTGCCCCTGCCACGGTGTCCCAGCACGACGAAAATCCATTGTTGAAAGGACAAATCATGGCTCGTTCGCAGTTTGACGAGGTGTCGGTTACGCTTAGCGCGGATGTCGGCTTTGGCGGCACCTTCACCGCATCCTATCCCACCGGTCGCACCGCAACTGACTATCTTGGCGGCTCGGAATCCATGCTCTACAGTCAGTCGCACAAACCGCTGTCTCAGGAAGATGGCGAGTTTACTCTGACCTTTGGCGCTTCGAACATCACTTTCACCATGCAGACCGCCGTGTCTCTGGTGAGTGGCGAGACGGTTTACCTGAACCTCGATCGCGCCGAAGGCGACGGAAGTGTAACCGATGCCGCCGAGGCGCTGGCTTCCAGCGCCAACATGACCGCTATGGAGGTCATCAAAATCGATCTTGGCGCACCTGATGTCGCTGACGTTGACGGCATTCTTGAAGCCTATACCGGATCGACTCCTGCCCTTGATGGCGCGCTGGTATCTGGTGGCGTGGCAACTCTCGACGTTCCGCGCAATATCGTGGTCGACTCTGGCGGCGTTGATACCGCCGTCTTGACCTTTACCGGCACCGATGAGTACGGGAACACTGTTGTCGAATCCATCACCCTGAACGGCACAACCGCCGTTGCTGGCAAGAAGGCGTTCAAGACCGTGACCGGCGTTTCGTCTAGTCCCTCTAGGTCGTCATAGTCCCGGCCCTCTGACCGGAGTATGTCATCGAGCCTCCGATGCAACTCGTCGGCGTCATCCTCGGCAGACAGGAAGATCACATGACCGGTTGGGGTAGCGTTGCCAACCCAACCCGTGCCGGCCACAACGGCCACGGCCAGTTGCAGGGCCAGCAGGCTCTTACCGGTGCCTCCGTCGCCGCTGAACAGCGTGACGGTCTTCTGGGGCACCAGACCCTGCACCAACCACTCTCGCGGTGGCACAGGCTTGCCCTTGAGCGTCTCGGCCGGAAAGAACCGGCTTTCACGCCCCGCCGGTGCGAACTTGGCGAAACCGCTGTCGATGCTGTTGATCAGGTTTCGGTCCCAGACTGGGCAAACGAACTGGATCAGACCTGTCGCAAAGTCCTTACTGACGCCCTGAGCAGCCAGGGAAGCTGCAAGATCGCGGGTTGCCGCATGTTTCTCGCCATCGGTACCGGCGTTTTCGAATAGGCGCTGGTAATCCTCGACAGTCTTGTAACTGTCCCGAGTCGCCCCAGTGTCGGGTGCCTCCTTGGCCTTCCCGATCAGTTTCGAAAAGGGCCAGGGGGCAATGTCAGCGTCATGGATCACGTCGCCATAACAGACGAACATGCCGCCATTGGCGCGAATATCCACCGCTGGGGCCGGATCACTCTGCGTATTGCGTTGATCGAACTGGGCTGAACGATACACGAAATGTCGGCCACGCGGTGTGGCCATGACCAGCGTTTCCGTCAGCCCCAGCCCATCGGCAGCCCCCTCTCTGTCCTCATCGACAACCCAAACGCCAGACGGCTTGCAGGACACGCCAACATGCGTGGCCTCGCGCCAGTTCAGCGCTTCGATTACCTCGGGGGCATTGGATGCCTCGCTTCCCCATTTGCACAGGTAGATTTTCTTGTGCTTGCCGCCCTCCTTGGGAACCAGCTTCACCGGAAAGACATTCCAGCCGTAAGTGTCCGCAAGCTCAAGCGCCAGGTCCAGGGGCGAGCGTGCAAATGCGCCGTCCATCACGCCACCCCCGACAATTCCAGGGGGTCGTAGGGCCCCACGCCCTCGACAGTCGCGAGCGGCTTTCGGTCATCATCCATCAGCACCCGATCGGGGTTGCAGGTACAGACCCGCGCATTCGAGTAAATCAGACAGGCCGGATCGTGGCGCAGCTCGACGTGCAGAACGCGACCAGGGCGACAGTGCTTGCGGAGCGCGGCAGACCATGCGCGGCGGGCTTTGCGATTGCTCATACCAGCGCCCCCCAATGCACTGCCAAATTGGGGAAAGCTGCGGTATATTCAGGGAGTGCACTATGTTGGACGCAAGCAGCACTACAAACCCCGGATGCGATTGCCGTCGCGCCGGGGTTTTCGTTTGTCGATTGGTTGGAAGTGTGTCCCGAACGGGTTTCTAACCCATTGTTCCGATTAGGGGGGTAAACGCCGGTTGTGTCCCGCACGGGGGGCTGATTTTCTTCACAGAATCCGGCTTTTTGATAGTGCTGCCGCGGTCACGAAATTTCAGAGTTCACTGGATACAAGGGCGAAACACCAAGGCGATAGCCTCGCCTCGTCGCGGTTTCCCTTTTGGAAACGGGCGTGTCCTTAGGATCCCAGGGCACGCGAACACCTTTGCCCATGGAATGGGTTGGCGGTGCACAAGAGTGCTGGAACAGGGGAGGGCGGGCGGCGCAGCGCCCGCCTTCGGGGTGTGGAGGTTCAGTTCATTTCCAAGAACTGGTGGCCGGTTTGCGCGGTTTCGATCGTCTTGCGCAATTCCAGCGTGGCCGGGTCCACGACCCACAACACATTTTCGGATGCGCTGCTGACGAGGATCGCGCCTGAAACACTGGCCATATGGTAGGGCTCGGGGCCGATATCCGCTTCCATGCGCTTGCCCGACGCGCGATCGATACGGACCACCCGCTCGCGTTCGCGCGCGCTGGACCAGATCGCATTTTCATCTGCCGCGACACCGTGCAGGCCACCGCCGATCTCGTAGCGCTCCAGGGTCTCTCCGGTATCCGCGTTCAGAACGGCAACCGTGCCGCCCTCGGCCTCGCTGACGATCAGCTGCCGGGCGTCGGCATTCAGCTCCATGTGCTTGGGCGCGCCCTTGAGTTTGAAGTTCCGCTCCACGATTCCGGCTACAGGGTCAACATCGCTCACCGTGTCATTGCCCGCATTGGACACAAAGAACCGGCCTGTCTTGGGGTCTGCCGTTGCATATTCGGGGATCGGTCCGGTGGCGATCGTTGCCGTCACCTCGCCGCTCTCCAGATCGATCACCGAGATGGCATCAAGGGCCGGATGGGTGACAACGGCATAGCGCTCGTCCGCCGAGACCTCGACATGGTGCACGATGCCGGGCACCTCGATCCGGCGCACGATCTCGTGGCTCTTGGCGTCGACCAGCGTTACCAGGCTGGCCGATTCCGGCATCGGCTTGGCACCGCCTCCGTGATGCGCGTTATGATCGCCCTCGGACACGCCCGCCGGTTTCTCGACCATGCCGGGGGTTGTTTCCGAAAGGCTGCCCGCCACCAGAAGGCCGCGCCCGGGTGCACCGGCCAGGCCGTGCACGTTGTCCAGCCCGCTGACGCGACCGACCACGTTGAACTGGTCGTCAAGATGCAGCACCGTGCCGCCATCTCCTTCGGGGACATAAACATCCGCCTGAGCGGCACTGCCGGCGATCAGGGCTGCGGTTACTGGGAGAAGATACCGTCTCATCAGGCGATCCTTTCATATTCCATTTTTTGCGTGTTTCTGGGTAACATATTCGAGAGGCCCGGCAAGCGCCGGGCCGGAACTATCGGGTAACGCCGTGTCGCAGAACGGGTTTGCGTTACAGTCTGCGACAAAACAGGCATCCGGCGCCCGTCAGGCAGGCGGCACGACAGCGCAGGCGCGGGCGTCGGGCCTGTCCACATGTCAGTCTTCAAGTGCCGCCTTGCGCCGCTCATATTCTTCCCCGTCGATTTCGCCCCTGGCAAAGCGACGGCGCAGGATTGCGGCGGCGTCCGGCGTGTCTTCAGGGCCGGATCGTGCGGAAAACCCGCGAACCGCCAGCACGATAACCGCGATGACCGCCCCCCAGATCAAAAACATCATCACTCCGCCGGACATGCCATACCCGCCACCCCACATCACGCCAGGCCTCCGCCGGTTTTACCGTCCACGACATTGCCGCGCCGCGTCCCTGCCGCGCGTCCCGGGATTGGTGGCGTTACAAAGCGAAGTTCTCTGAACACGACATCTGCCTTTCCTTCAGGTTCGGACAATTCCTGCCCGTACGGCATGGTTCCAGGTACCTGTGTATTCAATTGTAAGGCGCCTTTCCCAAGAGATTTGTCGCGAAGTGTAACAGCGGGGGGTTTTCGTGAACTCCCGATACAAAAGAGCGCCCCCGGGGGCATTCCATTGGAACCGGAACGCGCCATATGTTGCCCATCACAACACTGAACAAGAGGTGACTGACATGAAACGCACGACTCTTCTCGCGGCCACTGCGCTGACGGCAACTCTTCTGGGTGGCGTTGCCTTCGCGGACGGCAACAACAGCCATGGCATGAAACAGGGCGACAAGTCCGGCTCTGCAATGATGATGCAGGGCGATCGTCAGGGCATGATGGACGGCAAGGGCATGATGCAGGGCGACCGCCAGGGCATGATGGACATGCAAGGCATGATGAAGATGATGGGCGGCATGGAAGGCATGATGGGCATGATGCAGCAAATGCACGGCAACATGATGGGCAACATGATGGGCAAGGGTCATGGCAACATGATGGGCGGCGACATGATGCGGATGCTTGACGCGGACGGCGACGGCACGTTGACGCCCGAGGAAATGCGCGCCCAGTTGCAGGCCAAACTGACGGAATTTGACGCCGACGGTGACGGAACCCTGTCGATCGCCGAATACGAGGCCCTGCACAGCGCCGCGATTCGCGAAAAGATGGTGGACCGGTTCCAGTACCTGGATGCGGATGGTGACGGTGCGGTCACTGCCGAAGAAATGACCGCCCCCGCCGACAAGCTGGAGCGGATGCAAAAAGCGCACCCGAAAAAGGACGCCAAGCACATGAAGCCGGGTAAGGACATGGGCAAGGACATGGACAAGGACATGGACAGCGGATCCATGATGAAAGACAACTGATCGGTGCGGCGCCGGGACATCCCGGCGCCGACATTCTGGCACTTGCTGATGCAGGCATCAGCCGGAACCGAACGCGCGATGCGTTCGGATTTGCTGTTTCAGGCACAGACATCTGCCAGCCCCGCAAGAGGAGCCGCCCGTGGCCTATACCTACAACAGGATCCTGCGTGACCTGGATATCGACGAAGCCGAGACGCGAATCCGCAATGCCCTGGCGGATAACGGGTTTGGCGTGCTGACCGAAATTGATGTGGCTGCAACGATGAAAGCAAAGCTTGGTGTCGACATCGCCCCCTACCGCATTCTGGGCGCCTGCAATCCCACCATGGTCCACGAAGCCATCGGGCTGGAGTCGCGCATCGGCACGATGTTGCCGTGCAACGTCATCCTGCGTCAGGTGGAGGAGGGTGTCGAGATCGGCGTGATTGATCCGGTGGCCTCTATGCAAGCCGTTGAAAACAAGGACTTGCATCCCATCGCGGATCTAGGGCGCGAGTTGCTTGAAAATGCCGTGAACGCCGCCTGAGGACAGATGAATTCCCTTGACCTTCCAGCAACTGGAGGCCGCATACTCTGGCGGACGCAGAGCCATCGGGATCGGAAACCAGCAATATGAAGAGACCATCGTACAAGCAAAGGACCGGCGCGCCAGGAGCGCGGTCGCGTTGCGTCGATGCTCTGGCCGGTCCGCCGCTTCGGCCCAAAGCCGAAAAGAGGCCGGGATGAACATGTCCGCGGGTCTCCGCCCCTATGCCAAGCCCGTCGCCGCGCTGATTTTCGCGGGGCTTTTGCTGCTGTTTGCCTACGGGCCGCTCTCCGGTATCCTTGCCGAACTGAACAATGACAGGATTTCCGCCTGGGTCGCGGCGGTTGGCCCCTGGGGGCCGGTCCTGATTGTCGCACTGATGGTCGCCGCCGTGGTGGCCAGCCCGATCCCCAGCGGCCCCATCGCCCTGGCCGCGGGCGCGGCCTATGGCCATGTTTATGGCGCGTACTATGTGCTGGCCGGAGCCGAAATCGGGGCGCTTGCCGCGTTTGGACTTGCCCGGTTCCTGGGCCGTGACGTGCTGTACCGATGGTTCGGCGACAAGATCGATACCGGCTGGCTTGGTTCGCAAAACGCGCTGACGGTCACGGTGTTTGCCAGCCGCCTCATGCCCTTTATCTCCTTTGATATCGTCAGCTATGCCGCCGGGCTCAGCAAGCTGCATTTCTGGCGCTTCGGCCTGGCAACCCTGGCGGGCATCATTCCCGCGAGCTTTGTGTTTGCCCATTTCGGCGCGGAAATGGCCAGTGCCGAATCCAGCCGCGCGGCGCTGGCGGCGATCGGGCTGGGGGGGATCACGCTGATCCCGCTGGTGGTTGTCGGGGTCCGGGACTGGCGGCGGCAGAGGCTGCGCCATGGGTAAGTCAAACACAACACGCGTTCGGGGTATCCGCACCTCCGGCTCGCGCGCCATGGCGGGCACCGCCATGCCGCAAGGCACATCACCGGATCGCCCGATCGCGCTCCGATTCCGCACTCCATCAAAAATACAGGAACGTCATACATGCTGACCGCAGCACTCTCATTCCCTGACATCGGTACCGAGTTGTTCTCGGTCCAGATCGGCAGTTTCGACTTCGCGCTGCGCTGGTACGCGCTTGCCTATATCGTCGGCATCCTCATTGGCTGGCGCCTGTGCGTGGTGTCGGTGGGCCGTGCTGGTATCTGGCCGCCCGCCGGGCCGCCGCTGGACCGCCGCCAGATCGAAGACCTGGTGACATGGATCATTCTGGGGGTCATTCTAGGCGGGAGGCTGGGCTTTGCTCTGTTCTACCAGCCGGAATACTATCTCGCCAACCCGCTGGAAATCCTCAAGATCTGGCAGGGCGGCATGTCGTTCCATGGCGGTTTTGCCGGGGTGGCTATCGCGGTTCTGATTTTCTGCCTGCGTCTCAGGGCGCCCCTGCTCAGCACCGCCGACATGCTGGCGCTGGCTACGCCGCCGGGCCTTTTCCTGGGACGGCTGGCCAATTTCACCAATAACGAACTCTGGGGACGGCCCGCGGATGTGCCCTGGGCAGTGATCTTTCCGGGCGAGGCCGCGCAGGCGTGCGGGGGCGTTGTCGGGCTGTGCGCCCGCCACCCGTCGCAGCTTTACGAAGCGTTGCTCGAAGGGCTGTTGCTTGGAACCGTGCTGCTGGTTCTGGCCTGGCGTCGTGGATGGCTGAAGATGCCGGGCGCGCTGACCGGGGTGTTCCTGACCGGCTACGGGCTGTCCAGAAGCTTTGTCGAACTGTTCCGGCAACCCGACATGCAGTTCGTGACCCCCGGCAACCCGGTTGGACACGCCCTGCATTTCGGAAACTGGGGGCTGACAATGGGGCAGATCCTGTCGGCGCCAATGATCCTGGTGGGGCTGGCCCTGATTTTTTATGCGTTCAGGCGCGCGCGTGGCGCGGTCGATCCCCGGCCCGACACGGCGGTCTGAGCGAGCGATCCGAAAAGGAGGAACGCACATGTCGAATGCATCAGACGCGCGAAATACAGACGCATCGCCCGTGACCGCGCTGGTCGAGGGACGGGGCGCGTTTCTGGGATTTCTGGTCAAACGTCTTGGCAACCGGGCCGAGGCGGAGGACGTGTTGCAGGAATTCTGCCTGCGTGTGCTGGCCCGCAAGGATCAGCTGCGCGAGGTGGACCGGATGGATGCCTGGTTATACGCGATCCTGCGGTCCACCCTTAACGATCACTTCCGCAAATCCGCGCGGCGCACCCGGTTGGCTGGCGCCGTTGCGCGCGAACCCCAGGAATGGGTTGTGGACGCTCCGTCCCAGATGGCGCGACTGTGTACATGCCCCGGCGGGCTGATTTCCGATTTGCGCCCGTCTGACGCCGAATTGATCCGGCGGATCGACTTTGGCGAGGAAGAACGCGGGGCGGTGGCGCAGGATCTGGGGCTAAGCCGCAACGCGCTTGGCGTTCGCCTGCACCGCGCGCGCGCGGCGCTGCGCGATGCCTTGATAAAACATTGCGGGGATTGCTGCCGGGCCGAGGGGCGCGACGATTGCTCATGTCCGCCCGAAGGCTGCGAGAACGAAACCCATGACACGCATTGCGAGGCCGACACCAGGACAGCCTGACCTTTTTCGGGTCACGGGCTGTAACGTTTCCCGCGATCCGGCGTCTTCAGGAATAACGGTGCAAAAGCGCACGCCACCAGAAGGATTCAGACGATGACGCCAATCGCCACGTGCACACCCCGCAAGTCTCCCGAAGACCGGTTCGAGGATGCCGGCCTGCGCGAAATTGTCTCGCAGATGACATGCGCCTGTGCACAGAGCGGCGCCCATGCGGATGCACCGGTGGCGCGGGCGCTGTTTCATCGCGTCGACGTGTTGAAGCAATCGCCAGAGCGGGCGGCACGGTCTTTGGGTATCGCGGCGGGTGACGCGCTCTATCTTCTGGCCGGGATTCGCGAAGATGTCGCACAGGATTTTGTCGTTTTTCTGGGCACCGGGCGTGTGCCGGCGGGCACCAGAATTGAAAAGGAAAACAGGACATGACGGAACGACTCAAACCCGCCGAGGACAAGGCGACCCACCCCCGGGCGCCTGAACCGGCACCTGCCGGGAAAACAGAGCTGGTGGCCGGCGCGTCCCCCTATGGCTGGGACGCGTTCGAACGTTGGATCCTGTTTCTCGACACGTTGCGCGAACGGGCCGACAACATGATCGCCCACGAGCGCCAGGGAATGCCGCCGCTGCTGGATTTCGACTATGAAACCCTGCTGGATGCCCGCACATTCAAGCGGCCCGCCAATTATGCCCTGCTGCGCATCACCCGCGCGGGTGAGGATTGCTGGGAGGATTGCGTGGACGAGGCAAAGCCGCCCGTCATCGTCATCGATCCGCGCGCGGGGCACGGGCCGGGCATCGGCGGCTTCAAGCATGACAGCGAAGTTGGCATGGCGATGCACGAATGCCACCCGGTTTATTTCGTGATCTTCTTTCCCGAACCCATGCCGGGACAGACATTGGCTGATGTGCACTTTGCGCTGCGCGCCTTTGTCGGCGAGGTGGCCCGGCGGCATCCGAACACCGCGCCGGTGCTGTATGGCAACTGCCAGGCTGGCTGGGCCGCAACCTTGCTGGCCGCCGATTGCCAGGGCCTGACCGGGCCGGTTGTGTTGAACGGATCGCCGCTCAGCTACTGGTCGGGCGAGGCCGGATCCAGCCCCATGCGCATGCTGGGCGCGCTGACCGGTGGCTCCTGGGCCGCCCATATGGTTGCCGATCTGGGCGACGGGCGGTTTGACGGCGCGTGGCTGGCGCAGAATTTCGAGAATCTCCAGCCCGAGAAAGCCGTGTGGGAAAAATACGCCACGCTGTATTCCCATGCCGATACCGAACGCGAGCGGTTTCTGGAGTTCGAACGCTGGTGGAACGGGTTTTACACCCTCAGCCGCGAGGAAATTCTTGCCATCACGGAAAACCTGTTCATCGGCAACCGGCTGGAACAGGGGGAAATGCAGCTTGACGCGCATTGCACCATCGATCTGAATCGGATCAGTAACCCTATCGTCGTGTTTGCCTCCAGGGGCGACAACATCACACCGCCGCAACAGGCGCTGGGCTGGATCGCGCGGCTGTATCCCGACACCGCCGCACTCAAGGCAGCCGGGCAGCGTATCGTTTACCTGACGCACGAGGATATCGGGCATCTGGGCATATTCGTGTCCGGCTCTGTTGCGCGGCGCTACCACCGGGCGATTCTGGGCAGTCTTGAAGAGATCGACGCGCTGGCGCCTGGTCTTTACGAGATGGTGATTGCCGAGCCCGCCAAGGGCACCAAAGGCAAGGCGCGCAAGGCCGATATCCGCTTTGAACCGCGCGACGTTGCGGATCTCGGGATCGAATCCGATGATGCGGTGCTGGAACAGGTCGCCCGGGTTTCGCGGATCAACGAATCCGCCTATTCGGCATTCCTCGGCCCATGGCTGCGCGCGGCGTCAACCCCGGCCAGCGCCGATGCGTTGCGGGCACTGCATCCGATGCGCTGGACGCGCACCATGTTTTCCGAGCGGGTAAACCCATGGATGGCCCTGGTGAAAAACGCCGCCGAAACGATGCGTGAAACCCGCCAGCCGCTGGCGGACGACCACCCCGCGATCCGTGCCGAACGCGCGCTTCTGGCCAGCACAGGCGAAGGTCTGGCGGCCTGGCGCAAGGGGCGGGATGCCTGGGTCTCGCTGTGGTTCAGGACGATCTACGGCAATCCGTTTGACGGCATCGCCCCGGCGCTCCGAAACACGCAAGCCACCACAACAGACACACCAACAGACAAGGAGTGAACCAACATGGAATGGCTTTCAGAAAACTGGACCCTGGCTCTGGTGATCGGCGCAATGGCCGGGATGCACCTTTTTGGCCACGGCCACGGCAAGCACAAGAAAGAGCAGACGGCCGAGAACCGATCTGCCGACGGAAAACCGGCAGACACCTCCGGGAAATCCGTGTCGGACGATGCCTGAATTCGCCGAATGCCGCGACCCCCGCGAGCTGCTGGACCTGAGCGGCCGCAAGGGGCTTGTGGTCGGGATCGCCAATGAGCACAGCCTCGCTTGGCCCGCTGCCATGCATTTCCGTCAGGCCGGCGCCGAGCTGGCCGTTACCTATGTCGACGCGCGCGCCAAACCTTATGTGGCGCCTCTGGCCGAGCAGCTTGAGGCGCCAATCTTCCTGCCCTGCGACGTGACCGCGGCGAACGAGCTTGAAGCCGTCTTCGCGGCCATCACCGAACGCTGGGGCAGGCTCGATTTCGTGCTTCATGCCATTGGCAGCGTGCCGCCCGCCGATCTTCATGGCCGCCTCACCGATTGTTCCGAGGATGGGTTTTCCGAGGCCATGCGTGTGTCGGTTCACTCGTTGATCCGCATGGCGCGGCTGGCCGAGCCCCTGATGCCCGATGGTGGCAGCCTGATGACACTCAGCTATCTGGGCGGCGAACGGGTGGTCGAGAATTACAATGTGATGGGGCCGGTCAAGGCGGCGCTCGAAGCGAGCGTGCGCTATCTGGCGCATGAACTCGGGCCGGCCAATATCCGCGTCAACGCGATTTCGGCCGGGCCGGTGCCTACCCGCGCGGCCTCGGGTCTGACGGGGTTTGGACGGCTTCTGGACGCCACCGCGCGCGCCGCCCCGCTGCGCCGCAACATCCAGGCTGACGAGGTGGGACGTGCCGCCCTGCTGCTCGCCAGCGACTATACCAGCGGCATTACCGGAGAAGTGCTTCATGTCGATGCGGGGGTTCACATCGAAGGCCCCGTTCCGGCCAGCGCCACATCCAACCCACCGGAAGAGCCCAAATGACATCCGCAACCAATCCGCCCGATGTACCGCCGGCAAAGGCCCGGCGCGATTTTCTCTACTTCGCAACGGCTGCAACCGGCGCCGTGACCGCCGGCGCGGCGGTCTGGCCGTTGATCGATTCCATGAATCCCTCTGCCGATGTCACCGCGACCGGCATCATCCGGGTAGACCTTTCCGGGGTCGAGCCGGGCCAGCGCCTGACCGTCAAGTGGCAGGGCCGCCCGATTTTCGTCTGGCGCCGCACGCCGGAAGCGATCGCCGCCGCGCGCGCCGTGGATCTTGCGGAACTGATCGACCAGAGCGACAGCACGCGCGAAAATCCCAATCTTTCCGCCGACATGCCCGCTCTGGATGAGAATCGGGCGTCGGACGAAACCGGGGAGTGGCTTGTCGTCATCGGCATTTGCACCCATCTTGGGTGTATCCCCCAGGGACAGGACGGTGCGGCCGTGGGCGACTATGGCGGCTGGTTCTGCTCCTGCCACGGATCGCATTACGATACGTCGGGCCGCATCCGCAAAGGCCCGGCGCCGCGCAACCTGGACATTCCGCCTTATGTGCTGGGGAGCGACCTGGAACTGGTGATCGGTACCTGACGGGCGAACGGGCCGGTCGTTGTCAAAAAAGGAGACAGTTCGATGCAAGCCAAGGATATCATGACAACCCATGTCATCACGGCCCCGGCTGACGGGAAAATCGAAGAGGCAATCCGCCTGATGCTGGATCATCATGTCAGCGCGGTGCCCGTGGTGGACAAGGATGGCGCGCTCAAGGGGCTGGTCAGCGAAGGCGATCTGATGCGCCGCCTCCGCTCGCCTGACGATCAGCGCCGGTCCTGGTGGCTGGAGATCCTGGGCGGGGTCGACGATTCGGCCAGGGACTTCATCAAGCTCAAAAGCCACCGCATCGAGGATGTCATGACACGCGATGTCATTTCGGTGCAGGAAGAAACCCCGGTCGCCGAAATCGCGCGTCTTCTGCAAAAACACCGCATCAAGCGCGCGCCGGTGCTGCGCGATGGCCATGTGGTGGGCATTGTCAGCCGTGCCAACCTGCTTCATGCGCTGTCGGCCATGCCCGACGACGCCCTGCGCGCGCCTTCCGAGGATGATCGCGTCCTGCGCGCGCGGATCGATCAGGCGCTCAAGGAAGTCCCGGGCGCGGCGGTCAACCTGGTCAATTTCACCGTCGATGACGGGCAGGTGGCGGTCTGGGGCGTCGCCGATAGCGATTTCGAGGAAAACGCCGTGCGGGTCGCCGTGGAAAACGTGCCCGGTGTGCGCGGCCTGGAAATGCATCTCGGCCGGCTTCCGGCGTGGTCCTACGGCATCTGAGCGTTGACCGCGGCGCCGGGGTATGGCGCCGAAAACTTTTGTAATGACCTGCGCCGCGCCGCGTCTACCGGAGGAACACACACACAGGAGGTTCCCATGGACAAGCGTACCGACATTCAGGCCCAGGACGGCCCCGTTGAAAAATCCGGCGGCTGCTGCGGCGGCAAGAGCGCCGCGCCCGCACCTGCCCCGGCCACGTCGCAGGACAAGCCGCGGGTCGACGCAAAACCAGCCCAATCCGGGTGCTGCTGCGCCCGCAACTGACGCGGATCGGCGCGGAACGCAAGTCCCGCGCCGATTGCCCTGAGATCCCGCGCGCCGCCGCAAGAGCGCACCGGTTTCGACCATTCACCGACAAGAAAGGAATACGCCATGATGCCCCTTCTCTATTTTGCCGTTATTGCGGCTGTCCTCTTTCTGGCCCTGCGCATGACATGCGGGGCCTGTGTCATGGGGGGGGAAGCCGTCGCTGGCCGGGTGCGCCTGCCGGTGGTGCCGCTGGGATGGGCGCTTAGCCTGTTTCTGGCCATCACCTATCTTGTCTGCGTCGGGTTCGATCTGATCTTTCCCGGCTACGCCATGTACGAAACCTGGTCCGGCCTGCTTCCCGGATTTGTCTGGCTGACACCGGCCGGCTTTGTCATCGGCCTGGTCGAAAGCTTTCTTTACGGATGGTATGGTGCGCTGATCTTTGGCGGGTTGTTCAATGCCATCGCAGCCCGGGGGACAAGATCATGATGGCGGTGGGACGTACGAAACTGCGCTTTCTGGGCGCTGCGGGTACGGTGACGGGATCGCGCTATCTGATCGAGGCAGGGGGCCGGCGCATTCTTGTGGATTGCGGCCTGTTCCAGGGGTTCAAACAACTGCGCGCCCGCAACCGCAAGCCGTTCCCGGTGCGCCCGTCCACGATAGACGCCGTGCTGCTGACCCACGCCCATCTGGATCATTCCGGCTATCTGCCCGCGCTGATCCGGGGCGGGTTCCGGGGGCGCGTTCTGTGTACCGATGCCACGGCAGAGCTTTGCGGGCTGATCCTGCCGGACAGCGGCCATATCCAGGAAGAAGAGGCGCGCTATGCCGCCCGCAAGGGCTTTTCCAAACACAAGAACCCGAAACCGCTTTATACGCGGCAGGACGCGTTGGCGTCGCTGGAGCGGTTCGACCGCCACCCCTTCGACACGCCGGTTTCTCTGGGCGAAGGTGTCACGGCCAGCTTCATCCCGGCCGGGCATCTTCTGGGGGCGGCCCAGATTCGGCTGGAAATCGGTGGGCGGGTTGTACATTTCAGCGGCGACCTGGGGCACGACCCGGATCCGCTGATGCGGGTGCCGGAACCGTTCGGCGGGGCCGATGTGCTGGTCTGCGAATCCACCTACGGAAACCGCGCGCATGCCGATACCGATCCCGAGGCCGAACTGGCGCCGATCCTGAAACGCACCTTTGCCCGTGGCGGCACGGCGCTGATCCCGTCCTTCGCGGTGGGCCGTGCACAGGGGTTGATGCTGCATATCGCGCGTTTGATGGGGCGGGGCGACATTCCCTATGTTCCGGTCTATCTCAACAGCCCGATGGCGGTGGACGCGACCGAGATCTACCACCGGCATCATGACGAACATCACGTCAGCCGCGCCGATTGCCGCGCCATGTTCGAGATCGCCACGCGCGTAAACTCGGTCGAAGACTCCAAGACGCTGAACACGCGCCAGGGCCCGATGATCATCATTTCCGCCAGCGGCATGTTGACCGGCGGACGCATCCTGCATCACCTGCAAAGCTTTGGCGGGGATCGTCGTAACACGATCCTGCTGTCCGGGTTCCAGGCGGGCGGGACGCGCGGCGCGGCGCTGGCCGATGGCGCCCGTCGGTTGCGCATGTTCGGACGCGATGTCGCGATCGAGGCCGAGGTGGTTCAGCTTGGTTCGTTCTCCGGCCATGCCGACGCCAACGAGATCCTGCACTGGATGTCCGCGGGACCGGCTCCTGAAATGACCTACCTCACCCACGGGGAACCCAGCGCCTCGGACACGTTGCGCTTTCGCGTCGAACACGAACTGGGGCGGCCCGCGCGCGCACCCGAACATCTCGAATCCGTCTATCTGGATCGTCCGCGATGACCGATACGCTTGCCCTTGTCCCCTCTGGTATCGACACCTACCGACAGCCGGTCGTCTACATGCACGAGGATTGCCATGTCTGCCGCTCCGAAGGCTTCGCGGCCCAGGCCCGCGTGCGGGTCGATTGCGGTGATCGGTGGATCATCGCCACGCTGAATATCGTGCGGCGCGGCGCTTGGCTGGCCGAACACCACGCGGCCCTTTCCGCGTCGGCCTGGACGGCGCTTGGTGCGCGCGAAGGTGACAGGGCCGCGTTCTCGCATCCGGACCCGCCCGAATCGGCGTCCATGATCCGGGCAAAAGCCTATGGCGACAGGCTGGATCAGGCCGGATTTGCCGCGATCGTTCGCGACACGCTGGACAACCGGCTTTCGGAAATCGACCTCGCCGCCTTCGTCACCGCCTGCGCCGGAGACCGGCTGGACGAGGCCGAAACCGTGGCCCTGACCCGTGCGATGAAGACCGCGGGGCAAACGCTGAGCTGGGGCGGGCGGACGGTGCTGGACAAACATTGCGTGGGCGGTTTGCCGGGCAACCGGACAACCCCCATCGTGGTGGCCATTGTCGCGGCGGCAGGCCATCTGATCCCCAAGACATCCAGCCGCGCGATCACGTCCCCGGCCGGCACCGCCGACACGATGGAGGTGATGGCGCCGGTGGCGCTGGACACCGCCGCGCTGCGCCGGGTGGTCGAGGCCCAGGGCGGCTGTGTCGTCTGGGGCGGCGGACTGGCGCTCAGCCCGGCGGACGATCATTTCATCCAGGTCGAACGCCCGCTCGATTTTGATTCCACCGGTCAGCTGGTGGCCAGTGTGCTGTCGAAAAAGGCCGCCGCGGGCGCCACCCATGTCCTGATCGACATGCCCGTCGGCCCCACGGCCAAGGTGCGCTCGCACGATGCCGCGCAGGCGCTGGGCGCCCGCCTGTCATCGGTGGGCAGCGCGCTGGGGCTGACCCTGGCGGTTCATGTCAGCGACGGAACGGCCCCGATCGGGCGCGGTATCGGCCCGGCGCTGGAGGCGCGCGACGTGCTGGCGGTTTTGCGTCGTACACCCGACGCGCCGCCGGATCTGCGCGACCGGGCGCTGGACCTGGCCGGGCACCTGCTGGACCTTGCGCCCGATACCGTGACCGGCGCCGGTTGCGCCCGCGCCGTGGCGCTGCTGGACAGCGGCGCGGCCGAGGCCAAGTTCATGGCGATCTGTGCGGCACAGGGCGGGTTCCGCGCGCCCGGCGCCGCACCGCACCGGATCGAGGTTTGCGCCCCCCATGCAGGCACGCTGGGCGCGGTGGACAACCGGCGCATTGCCCGCATCGCCAAGCTGGCCGGCGCGCCGCGCCAGAAACTGGCCGGCATCCGCCTTATGGTGCGGGTGGGCGATCATGTTGATCAGGGCCAGCCGCTATATGAGCTTCACGCCGAAACACCCGGCGAACTGGATTATGCGCTGGCCTATGCCAACGCGCAGACCGGCGTGTTCACATTGTCCGAGGAAAATCCATGATCCTTGTTTCATTTCCGGAAATGGCGCCGCTGGCTCGCGAACTGGCGCCCACCCTTGGCGCGGAACTGCGCGTGCTGGAATGGCACCACTTCCCCGATGGCGAAAGCCTGATCACCCTTCCGGGCGATCTGGAGGACGCCGATGTGGCGCTGCTGGCAACATTGCGCGATCCCGACCGTCTGGCGCTGCCGCTGGTGTTCGCCGCCGCGACGGCGCGCGAAAAAGGCGCCCGCCGTGTCGGGCTGATCGCGCCCTATCTTGGCTATATGCGCCAGGACCGCCGGTTCCGGGAAGGTCAGGCGGTCAGCGCCCCGCTGTTTGCCCGATTCCTGGGGCAAAGTTTCGACTGGCTGGTTACGGTGGATCCGCATCTGCACCGCATCGCGCGACTGGACGATGTCTTCCCGATCCCCGCAACGCGCGTGGTGGCCGCCCCCTTGCTGGCGGGCTGGATCCGGGAAACCCTGCCCGATGCCGTCCTGCTTGGCCCCGACAGCGAAAGCCAGCAATGGGTGGCCGAAGTGGCGCGGCTGGCCGGTCGCCCCTACGAGGTCTTGCGCAAGATCAGGTCGGGCGACCGCAAAGTGGATGTCAGCGTGCCCGAAAGCCCGGCGCTGCGCGCGGGAACGCCGGTGATTCTGGATGATATCGCCTCTTCGGGCATGACCATGGCGCGTGCCGTCGAACGGTTGCTTGACGCCGGGACGTCGCCGCCGGTCTGCGTGGTCATCCATGCGGTCTTTGCGCCGGGCGCCCAGAACACGATCTATTCCGCCGGTGCCGCAAGGCTCATATCAACCGACACGATCCCTCATCCGACAAACGCGATCGGGACTTCCGGTATTCTTGCCGAGACGCTCCGATCTCTGGCCACAGGGCTTGACCTTCCAGTTGCTGGAAGGACTAGATAGAAACCAACGTCTTCAAAAGGACCATCAAATGGACGACCGAGCAAGCATAAACGCACATGAAGCCGAGGCAGTGACCTACACCTGCCCGATGCACCCCGAGGTGCGCCAGGACGGGCCGGGGGATTGCCCGAAATGCGGGATGCACCTTGTCCCCGAAAACGAAGTTGAAAGCCACGGGCACGGCCAGCACGGTCACGGCCACCATGGACATGACCATCACGGGGTCGCGGCACCGGATGACGGCAAATACAACACTGTCCCCAAAGGCTGGACGGGCGCCGTCTATACCTGTCCGATGCACCCGCAGGTCCGCCAGACCGATCACGGCTCCTGCCCGCTTTGCGGCATGGGGCTGGAACTTGAATCCGGCGCCATGGCCGACGAGGGGCCGAATCCCGAACTGGTGGATTTCACCCGCCGCTTTTGGGTTGGCGCGGCACTCACCATTCCGCTGCTGATCCTGACCATGTCACCCTATCTGGGTTTCCCGGAACTGCGCGAAATCTTCGGCGAACGCGCCACGCTCTGGATCGAGGTGGCGCTGGGCTCGCCGGTGATCCTGTGGTCTGGCTGGCCATTCTTCGTGCGCGGCTGGAATTCGTTCCGCACCATGAACCTCAACATGTTCTCGCTGATCGGCATGGGTGTCGCGGCGGCCTATGCCTTTTCCATGGTCGCTGTGATCGCGCCACAGATATTCCCCGAGGGCTTTCGCAATCCTGAAACCGGGCAGGTGGGTGTCTATTTCGAAGCCGCCGCAGTGATTGTCACGCTGGTCCTTCTGGGCCAGGTGATGGAATTGCGCGCCCGCGAAGGCACGGGCAAGGCGATCCGCGCGCTGCTGGACATGGCGGCGAAAACCGCCCGAGTGATCCGCGACGATGGCACGGAAGAAGAGATTTCGCTGGAGGATGTGCAGGTGGGCGACCGGCTGCGCGTGCGCCCGGGCGACAAGGTGCCGGTCGATGGCGTCGTTGTGGATGGCCGCTCGTCGATCGACGAATCGATGATCTCGGGCGAGCCTGTCCCGGTCGAAAAGGTCGAGGGCGATCCCGTGACCGGGGCCACGATCAACGGCACCGGCAGCCTGATCATGGAGGCCACCCGCGTTGGGGCCGACACGATGCTCAGCCAGATCGTCGAAATGGTTGCAAACGCCCAGCGGTCGCGGGCGCCGATCCAGAAATATGCCGACAAGGTTGCCGGGTTCTTTGTGCCGGCCGTAATCGGAATCGCGATCCTTTCCTTTATCTCCTGGGCACTCTGGGGGCCGGATCCGGCATTGTCCTATGCTCTGGTCTCTGCCGTTGCGGTGCTGATCATCGCCTGCCCCTGTGCGCTGGGCCTTGCCACGCCGATGTCGATCATGACGGCAACGGGGCGCGGTGCGCAGGTCGGTGTGCTGATCAAGAACGCCGAATCGCTGGAACGGTTTGAAAAGATCGACACGCTGATCGTCGACAAGACCGGTACACTGACCGAAGGCAAACCCAAACTCGTCGCCGTCCTGCCGGAAGCAGGCCATGACGAGGCCGAGGTGCTGCGGCTTGCGGCCTCGCTGGAACGCGGTTCGGAACACCCGCTGGCCGAGGCCATTGTGCGCGGCGCCGAAGAGCGCGGTGTCGACATGGTCGAAGCCAAGGATTTCGAGGCCGTGACCGGCAAGGGTGTGAAAGGCACCGTTGACGGCAAGGCCGTGGCGCTGGGCAATCTGGCGATGATCCGTGAGCTGGGCCTTGAAGCGGGCGATCTGACCGACAAGGCCAATGCCCGCCGCGACGAGGGCGAAACCGTCATGTTCGTCGTGCTTGACGGGGCCATTGCCGGGCTCGTCGGGGTTGCCGACCCGGTCAAGGAAACCACACCGGCGGCGATCCGCGATCTGCACGAGCTTGGCTTCAAGATCATCATGGCCACAGGCGATAACGAGCGCACCGCCAAGGCTATCGCGGCCCGGCTGGGGATCGATGAAATCCGCGCCGACGTGTTGCCCGAAGACAAGGCGCGGATCATTCGCGAATTGCAGGAAAAGGGTTCCAAGGTGGCCATGGCGGGCGACGGCGTGAACGACGCACCGGCGCTGGCGCAGGCCGATGTCGGTATCGCCATGGGCACGGGTGCCGATGTGGCCATCGAAAGCGCCGGGATCACGCTGGTCAGGGGCAATCTGGACGGCATCGTGCGGGCCCGCCGGCTGGCGCGCGCCACCATGCGCAACATCCGCCAGAACCTGTTCTTCGCCCTGATCTACAACGCGTCCGGCGTTCCGATTGCGGCGGGCATCCTGTTCCCGTTCTTCGGCATCCTGATCGGGCCGATCTTTGCCGCCTTTGCCATGAGCGCCTCGTCCCTCTCGGTCGTGCTCAATTCGTTGCGGCTGAGGGCCGCGAAAATATGAGGGCGGCGCGTGCCCTTGCAGGGGTGGCCGCAACAGCGGCCATCCTCGCGGCGAATGCGGCGGCAGCGCACGAGTTCACGGCGGCGCTTTACATGACAGGCGAGATGCGCGAGGCGCGTCTTGCCGAGGCGGTCAACGGGTTCCTGTTGGCCGCCGATGAACGTGACGGGCATTCCGACGAAACGTCCGACGGCCATCTTGGCGGGGTCGACGTGCAGGTTCTGCCGCTGCCCGTGGCGGCGGCAGGGCGCGTTTCCGGGCTTGTCGGCACACCCCGGAATCCGCCCGGTGTCGTGGTTGTCTTCGGGCCGGGGCCGGAACCCGCCGATCTTGATCCCGACAGCGTTGTGCTGCGCCCCGGTGCCCTGCCGGACAGCTGGGCCAGCCCGGACAGGGCCGGGTCTTTTGCCGCGCGCTACCGGGATGCCTATGGCGTGATGCCCACCGTGGCGGCGGCGCAGGGCTATAACGCCGCGCGGCGTCTGGATCTCGCTATCCGCCCGCTGGATGGGATCACCCCGCGCGCGGGGCTGATATCCGCCCTGGGGGAAACCGACAGTGGCGTCGATTGGCAGGAGGCTCTACGATGACGGAACGTCCGACACAGGTTGTGACTGACAACATGAATGGATCTGGCGATCGGTCGGCGCGGCAACGTGACGGGGTTGGGGCCGATGGACGGTCATTCTGGCGGTCCAGGTCCGGCCTTTACCTGATTGTGGCACTGGCCGCCAGCGGTCTGCTTCTTGGATACGAATACCGGGCCGTCATTCTGACAAGCGGATTGATCATCTGGCTGCCTCTGCTGCTATGCGCGGGGATGCATTTCTTCATGCATGGCAGGCACGGTGGACACGGCGACAAGGGTGGCGACTGACACAAGAATGCCAATGCCAATGCCGGTTCCCGGAACAACAACGAAAACGCGCGGACCCTGAACAAAACAAAAACGGAGGACATAATGAAAAATCTTGCAATCCTGCTTACGGCCGCAGCAACGCTTGCGATTGGCGCGCCTGTTTACGCATCCAGCCACGGTGACGCCGCGGCGCCGATCATGCCCAGAGGTCTGGTCATACCCCAGATGGATGCCGCCGCGGGACGCGAACTCTTTGCTGCAAAGGGCTGCGTCGTGTGCCACGCGGTCAATGGCGTCGGCGGTGAAGACGCACCGATGCTGGACGCGGAATTCATGGACAACCCGATGAACCCCTTTGATTTCGCCGCCCGCATGTGGGCCGGTGCCGAGGCAATGGTGTCCATGCAGCGTGAAGAACTGGGCGATGTGATCAGCCTGGAAGGGGACGAACTCGCCGCGATCATCGCCTTCGTGCATGATCCGGCGGAACAGGCCAAGTTCTCCGAAGAGGATATCCCCGAAGACATCGCGGCGCTGATGGCCCATGGGGAAGCAGAGGAAGAGGAAGGAAAGGAACATGACTGATATCCGCTGCGCCGCCGATACGGATGCCTGACATGCGTTCGGCGCGCGGATATCTGATCCGGCAGCCCCTGTCGCTGTGTGTGGGGGCCTTCGCCCCCATGCACGGCGGGAACCGGGACAGGGGATAATCCCGCAATGACCGCGATCCCCAGAAACCGCCTGTACGCGGTCATCGGCGTGGCCGTGGCCCTGACCACGGCGGCTGAACTGGCCTATCTCGTGGTCTGGGGCATGTGGCTGTTTCCGGCGGGCAGCTGGACCGGCAAGACGATCTGGACAATGACCTGCGGCATCGCCATGGGGTCCGTCATCGGCGTTGGCACCTTGCTGCTGGCCGAACCGTTGCGCGGGCATCGCGCGGCGCTCTGGCGCGCGGCGGGTGTGGTGGTTGTGGTGGGCGGCTACTGTGCTTGGCTGTGCAGCACGATCGACGCCCGGCTGGGATATTTTGGCGGTTTGGAATATACCGCCCTGTTCATCGCCGGAGGCGTCATTCCCGCCATTGTCGGGGGCGCGCTGTATGGCTGGTTCCTTTATGGCGACGGGCCGTTCGCGGATCGGCGCGCGGTTTGATGCCGGGTTAGCCCGGGTTCCGGCGTTCATCCGCCTACCTTGTAGGACCGGGGTGCAAATCAATGAAAACTAGTGCGAAGAAACCAAAAGGATCGCGAGAAGTGCAAGGAAATACCATGAAGACGTTCGCAACCGTGTTGCTCGTCATAGGCGGGCTGGCCACAACAGCCGTGGCCGCATCCGACCAAGAGCGCGACCAGCCAAGGGTCAACACGCAAATGCACGGCGCCAATGCCGGCCAGGCGGCCCCCGACCCGGACACGATCATCGTGCCAGAAACCTTCAGCGCGCCCGCCTATTTCGGCCAGATCGCGTTTGATCAGCAATGCTCGGCCTGCCATGGAAAGAACGCAGCCGGCAGCACCGGCAACGGCCCACCGCTTGTGCATCCGATCTACGAACCCGGCCACCATGGCGATACGGCGTTCCAGCGCGCCGCGCTGGGCGGTGTTCAGGCGCATCACTGGGGCTTTGGCGACATGCCGCCCGTCGAGGGGATCACCCCCGAAACCGTCACTCTGATCGCGGCCTATGTCCGTGAACTGCAACGCGCCAATGGTATCGACTGATGTCCTCCAGCGGTGATCCTGCGCCGGCAAATCCGGGGCCGGTCGTGCTGATCGGCGGGTCCGGCGATGTCGGCAGCCGGCTTGTGGCATTGCTTCTGGACCACGCCGGGACCGACATACGCGTCGTGTCGCGCCGTGGTCAGGCGCCCGATGATCGCGTCACCCCGCTGAAACTCGATATCACGGCAGCCGATGCCGCCGCCGGGCTTCCGGAGGGGGCCACCGTGGTGAACCTGACCGAAGCCACGCCACCCTCCATTGCGGCCCATGTCGTACGCACGGGCGGGCTGTTTCTGGAAACTTCGGCTTCGCCTGAATACGTGTCCGCGATAGAGCAGGCGATGGCACAGGCCGGTGGTCCGGGCACAGGGGTGGTGTGTGTCGGGGCCGCGCCCGGGCTCAGCACGCTTCTGGCCGCGGACGCCGCCAGGACCGAGGGCTGCGAAACACTCGATATCGGTATCGAGCTGGGCATGGGGCGCCACTATGGCGTGGCCGCCACGGAATGGTCAATCGGCGCACTGGGCGCGCCCTATCGGGCCGCCGACGGGAACAGCGCGACGGTGCAGCCGGGAGAGCTGAGCCAATCTTTTGCCTTTGGGCAAGGCGACCGGGCGCGGTTCGCGTTTGGCATCGGTTTTGCACATCAGGGCATCGCATCCTCCCCGGACGCCCGCGCGCCTGTCCGCGCGCACACATTTCTGGCCTTTGATCCGCCCGTCGCGACACGCCTTGTCTGGCTGCTCCTGCGGCTCGGCCTCGGGCCGGTGCTGGCGCGGAACAAGCGCGGCCTCGCGCGTAATCTGATGCGCTTGCCGTCCATGGGTCGTACCAACAGCCGGATCGCGGTCGAGGCCCGAGGGGGGGATGGCAATGTTCTGGCCTCCCGGCATTTCGCCGCCGGAGACCAGGCCGAAATCACCGCCGCGATGATCCTCGCGACCCTGCGCGCCGTTCATGAGGCGGCAACACCGCCGCGCGGGGCCACCACGATCGTGGATCACCTGACCCTGCCGGACGCAATCGAAAGCCTGCGCCATTTTCTGCCCGGCATGGAGATCGAAACCTGGTCTGGCGGCCCGCGTCGCCCGGCTGGCGCCAAGGCCGGAAAAATCACGGCACATCACCCACTGAATCACTAAAAACGGAGAAATCGGAGTCATGAGAAAAAGGCCGACGCTAACCAGACATCTTCTCGTCATCGCGATATCCGCGGGGCTGGGCTATCTGCTGTTGCTATCGCGGGCCGAATGGTCGGAAATGCACCGCTACAACCGGGCGCTGGGCGATCTTTCGATGGTGCTTGTGGCCGTGGCCATGGCGCTTGGCCCGCTTGCACGCCTGTCGTCCGCCCGGATTTTCAGGAAACTCCTGCCATATCGGCGCGAACTGGGCATCTATGCCGTTGTTGCCGCGATCGTGCATACCGTGATCATCCTGATTGGCTGGGTCGAGCTTGACTTCGCCCGCCTGTTCGGCTTCGAGTTCCATCCCCAGCTGCGGCGCTATGTGATGGTGCAGCACGGGTTTGCCCTGGCCAATGTGCTTGGGATCGCGGCGCTGGTCTATGGGCTTGTCCTTGCCGCAACATCGAACGATTTCAGCCAGAAACGGCTGGGTGCTTCGGTCTGGAAATACATCCAGCAAGGCGCCTATGTGCTGTGGTGGCTGGTGGTGCTTCACACCGCCTATTTCCTGTTCTTCCATTTCCTGGATTTCCACCGGCAAACTCCCGAACCGAATTGGGCGCAGTGGCCCTTTGTGGGGCTTGTCGGGGTCGTGCTCGTGCTGCAAGCCGCCGCCATGACAACGACATGGCGGATGCAACGCACCCGGCGATCCGGCGGCGTGCCCGCCCAATAACAGGACGCTTGTTCCAGCCTTTCGGGCCCGCCAGCGCGCGGGCCCGCAGTGCCTTTCAGCGCGACACAGCAAGACCGGGCCGCACACGTGGCGGCCCGGCAATCTGGAACATCTCTATCTTTGCCCACACGCGCCAAAATCCCCTCGGGCAGGCTTGGCGAACGCGCATAACCGAACAAGGCAGAACGACATGCAGAACATGAAGAACGACGACGACGCCTATCAGAAAGGCTCGATCACCCTTGGCGGGGCGGTCGCCATGGGCACCGGCGTGATGATCGGAGCGGGCATCTTTGCCCTGACCGGACAGGTTGCCCAGCTGGCCGGGCCGCTCTTTCCACTGGCGTTCATCGCAGGCGCGGTTGTCACCAGCTTCAGCGCCTACAGCTATATCCGGATGTCGAACAAATGGCCCTCGTCCGGCGGCATCGCGATGATCCTCCAGAAATGCTATGGCTCTGGCGCGATCGCGGCAGGGGCCGCGCTCTTGATGGCGCTCAGCATGGTGATCGCCGAAAGCCTGGTGGCGCGCACATTCGCCACCTATGTCCTGCGCCCGTTTGACATCGACGGCGGTCCGCTGGTGCCCATACTTGCGGTCGGGGTGATCGTTTTCGCGTTTCTCGTGAACATCGCCGGCAATCGCTCGGTCGGACTGTTCTCGCTGGTCATGGCTGCGATCAAGATCGGCGGCATCGCGCTGTTCGGCATTGCCGCGATCTGGTCCAGCGGCTTCAGCTTCTCCGCCGCCTCGGAAACCCCGCAAACCTATGGCCTGACCGGGTTCATCGCGTCCATGGCCTTTGCCATCCTCGCCTTCAAGGGCTTCACCACCATCACCAACAGCGGTTCCGAGATCACCCACCCGAACCGCAATGTCGGCCGGGCGATCATGCTCTCCATCGGCATCTGCGTGGCGGTCTACCTGCTGGTCGCCTTCGGCGTCGGATCCAGCCTGACCATCGATCAGATCGTTGCCGCGCGCGACTATTCCCTGGCCGAAGCGGCACAGCCCGCGCTGGGGCGAACCGGGTTTTTCCTGACCGTGATCCTCGCCGCCGTCGCCACCGCGTCGGGCGTTCTGGCCAGCGTGTTCGCAGTGTCGCGGATGCTGGCCATGCTGACCGACATGAAGATGATCCCGCACAGCCATTTCGGTATGTCCGGCCCGATCCAGCGCCACACGCTGGTCTATACGGTCGTGATCGCCTCTACACTGGCGGTGTTCTTCGATCTGGGCCGGATCGCCTCGCTGGGCGCCTTCTTCTATCTCATCATGGACATGGTGGTGCACTGGGGCGTCTTCCGCTATCGCCGCAAGGACATCGGCGCCTCCGGGATCGTATTGCTGACGGCCCTGACGTTTGACGCGGTGGTGCTGGCGGCGTTCACCGCGATGAAACTCGAAAGCGATCCCCTGATCGTGATTTACGCGGCCACAGGCATTGTCGCGGTTTTTGCCCTCGAACGCCTGTACCTGTCCCGCTGGCTGGCACCGCAGGCCGCGCACGAACACTGACGCGCCCTGCAAATTTCCGGCCCCGGAAAACGACAAACCCCCGGGGCCGGGCCACGGGGGTCGTCAATTCTTGTGTCCAAAGCTGGATCAAAGGCCAGTTTCGAATCGCGCGTGGCTTGATCCGAAATCCGCTGCCCGCCATTCGGGCCGCGCTTACAGCAAACCTTCGCGCTGGGCTTTCTTGCGCGCCAGTTTACGGGCACGACGGATCGCTTCAGCCTTCTCGCGTGCTTTTTTCTCGGACGGTTTCTCGAAATGCTGCTTGAGCTTCATTTCGCGAAAGACACCCTCACGCTGGAGCTTTTTCTTCAGGGCACGAAGCGCCTGATCGACATTGTTGTCGCGAACACTAACCTGCATGTGGTTTTCACCACCTTTCTAAGTTGGAGTTGCAAGGAATTGCAGGAACCCGGCCTATAGCAAAGCCCTTTCGCTTTGTCTAGTATGCACCCCGCAAAGGAGCCATTCATGAGTGCCACCGACACGCCCGACCCGACACAGCGTCTTGTGAACGCCGCCGAACCGCATGTGCCCTTCGATGGCTGGTCGCAGGCCACGTTCGACGCCGCCGTGGCCGAATCGGGCGTCGATCCGGTGGTGGCGCGGGCGCTGTTCCCGCGCGGCGCCGTGGATCTTGCCATTGCCTTTCACAAACAGGGCGATGCCCTGATGCTGGAACGGCTCGCCGCCGAAGACCTTTCCGAACTCAGGATCCGCGAAAAGATCACCCACGCCCTGCGCACCCGGCTGGAAATCTGCCCCGACCGCGAGATCGTGCGTCGCGGCTCCACCCTGTTTTCCCTGCCCGCCCACGCCCCCACCGGGGCCGAACTGATCTGGGGCACGGCAGACGCGATCTGGAACGCCATCGGTGACAGCTCGCGCGATGTGAACTGGTACACCAAACGCGCCACCCTGTCGGGCGTCTACAGCGCAACGCTGCTCTACTGGCTCGGCGATGACAGCGAAGGCCACGCCGCCACCTGGGCCTTTCTGGACCGGCGCATCGAAAACGTCATGCAGTTCGAAAAATTCAAGGCCCGGGTCCGCCAGCACCCGCTGGGCAAGGCGCTCACCGCGCCGCTGGCGATCCTCGACAGCATCCGCGCACCCGAAGACACCCGCGACATGCCCGGACAATGGCATACCCCGGCCAAATAGGCCCATTTCTTCATTTTGCCCGAAATACTCCGGGGGAATCGCGCGCCCCGGCGCGCG
This sequence comes from Thiosulfatihalobacter marinus, assembly GCF_016019955.1. GTDB lineage: Bacteria > Pseudomonadota > Alphaproteobacteria > Rhodobacterales > Rhodobacteraceae > Shimia > Shimia marinus_A. Next base: position 348,549 of record NZ_JAECRZ010000003.1, on the reverse strand, counting down.
ATGGGGGCAGCGCCCCCACCGATTCCGCTTGCCACACACCGCCCGCCCACCTAAAACCCGCCCTACCTCGGGGTGCCCTGCCGGTCCGGCAAGGCTGAGATGCGATGTTCGCGAACCCGTTGAACCTGAACCGGTTAAGACCGGCGGAGGGAAGGTACGGACATGGCTCCGACTTGCTCCGCCCGTCGCAAATGGAGGATGCCATGAAGTATCTGAGTATTGCCACGGGATTGTTTGCCGCCACGACTGCGCTGGCCGACACTCCAGAACTGACCATCTACACCTATGACAGCTTTGTCTCCGACTGGGGCCCCGGCCCGGCGGTGGAAAAAGCCTTCGAGGAAACCTGCGCCTGCGACGTGAAATTCGTCGGCGCGGGCGACGGCGCGGCGCTGCTGGCCCGCATCAGGCTCGAAGGTGAACGCAGCCAGGCCGACATCGTGCTGGGTCTCGATACGAACCTGACGGCGGCGGCACGCGATACCGGGCTGTTCGCCGAACATTCCGTGTCGGCGGACTATGCCTTTCCTTTGGGCTGGAACGACCCGCAATTCGTGCCCTTTGACTGGGGCGTCTTTGCCTTCGTGAAAAATGCCGATCTCGACGCGCCCACCAATTTCCGCGATCTGGGCGCCTCCGATCTCAGGATTGTCATCCAGGATCCCCGCTCCTCCACGCCCGGCCTCGGCCTGCTGATGTGGATCAAGACCGCCTATGGCGACCAGGCCCCGGAAATCTGGGAGGCGCTGGCCGACAATATCGTCACCGTGACCAAGGGCTGGTCGGAATCCTATGGCCTGTTCCTGGAAGGCGAGGCCGACATGGTGCTCTCCTACACCACCTCCCCGGCCTATCACCTGATCGCCGAGCAAGACGCCTCCAAGGACGCGGTGAAATTCAGCGAAGGCCACTACATGCAGATCGAGGTGGCCGGGAAACTGAAAACCTCCGACCACCCCGAACTCGCGGATCGGTTCCTGGACTTCATGGTCTCCGACAGGTTCCAGTCGATCATCCCCACCACCAACTGGATGTACCCGGCCGTCACCCCGGCCTCGGGCCTTCCCAAGGGCTTTGAAACCCTCGTGGTGCCCGACAAGGGCCTGCTTGTGGCGCCGGACAAGGTTCAGGCGCTGCGCGAAGAGGCGCTGTCGGAATGGCTGAGCGCGCTGTCGCGATAAATCGCTGGCCCGGCGCGGTCGCGGCGGCGCTGGTTGCCGCGCTCGTGCTGGGCACGCTGCTGGCCGTGGTCCTTCGGGCCGAGGCCGGACGCGGGCTGGGCCCGGCGGAATGGGCCGCCATCCGCTTTACCCTGGTGCAGGCCGTGCTGTCGGCCGTGATCAGCGTGGCGCTGGCGATCCCCGTGGCGCGCGCGCTGGCGCGGCGGCGCTTTGCCGGGCGCGGCCTGCTGATCACCCTTCTGGGCGCGCCCTTCATCCTGCCGGTGATCGTGGCCGTCATGGGGCTGATCGCCGTGTTTGGGCGGTCCGGGCTTGTCAATGTTGCCCTGCGCTGGGCCGGGCTGGCGGAAATCAGCATCTACGGTCTGCACGGGGTGGTGCTGGCGCATGTGTTCTTCAACCTGCCGCTGGCCACCCGGCTGATCCTGCAAGGCTGGCAGGACATCCCCGCCGAACGCTTCCGCCTTGCCGCGCAGCTGGGCTTTGGCCCGCGCGACATCTTTCGCACGCTGGAACGGCCCATGCTGGCCCGCGTGCTCCCCGGCGCGGGGGCGGTGATCTTTGCCATCTGCCTGTCCAGCTTTGCCGTCGCGCTTACCCTGGGAGGCGGGCCACGGGCCACCACCGTAGAACTTGCCATCTATCAGGCGTTCCGCTTCGATTTCGATCTGGGGCGCGCGGCGCTGCTGGCCAGTGTGCAGATCGCGCTTGTGGGCATGGCGGCGCTGATCGCGCTGCGCTTGTCGCGCCGCGACACGTTTGGCGCGGGGCTGGACCGCCCTGCGCGCCGCTGGGACGCCCAAACCGCCACGCTGCGCGTCACCGACACGCTTTGGATCGCGCTGGCCGCGCTGTTTCTCATTCTGCCAATCGCGCTGGTGCTGGCCGACGGGCTGCCCGGTCTGGCCCGGTTGCCTTCCGCCGTCTGGCGCGCAGCCGGGGTCTCGCTTCTGGTGGCCCTTGGCTCGACCGGCCTCATGCTGGCCCTGGCCCTGCCCATGGCTGTCGCCGCCGCCACCGGGCGCGGATGGCTGGAGGCGATTGGCCTGCTGGGCATCGCCGCGTCGCCGCTGGTGATCGGCACCGGACTGTTCATCGTGATCTATCCGGTCGCCGATCCCGTCGCGCTGGCCTTGCCCGTGACCGGCGTGGTCAACGCGATCATGGCGCTGCCCTTTGCCCTGCGCATCCTTGTGCCCGCCACCCGCGACGTGGTTCAGGGCTACGGGCGGCTCAGCGCGTCGCTGGGCCTGACCGGGCTGCTCTGGCTGCGCCTTGTGCTGCTGCCCCGCATCCGCCGCAGCCTTGGCTTTGCCTGCGGGCTCACGGCGGCGATGTCGATGGGCGACCTTGGGGTGATCGCGCTGTTTGCCGATCCCGAAACCGCCACCCTGCCGCTACAGATGTACCGCCTCATGGGCGCCTACCGGATCGAGGCGGCCGCCGGCGCGGCGGTGCTGCTTCTGACACTCAGCTTCGGCCTGTTCTGGCTGATGGACAAGGGAGGGCGCGGTTTTGCTGACGCTTGACAACCTGCGCATCGACCAGGGCGATTTTCACCTGGCCGCCAACCTGACGGTCCCGACCGGCGCGCGCGTCGCGGTGATCGGGCCATCCGGGGCGGGCAAGTCCACGCTTTTGTCGGTGATTGCCGGGTTTTTCGATCCCTCGGGAGGGCGCGTTTTGTGGAACGGCGCCGACATCACCGACGCCGCGCCGGGCGCGCGCCCCGTGGCGATGCTGTTTCAGGACAACAACCTGTTCCCGCACCTGACGGTGACACAGAATGTCGGCCTGGGCCTGCGCCCCGATCTGCGGCTTGACGCCGGCGACACCCGCCATGTCGCTCGGGCGCTCGACCGGGTTGGCCTGACGGGCATGGGCGCACGCAGGCCCGCCGCGCTGTCGGGGGGGCAGCAAAGCCGCGTCGCGCTGGCCCGCGTGCTGGTACAGGATCGCCCGCTGGTCCTGCTGGACGAACCCTTTGCCGCGCTTGGCCCGGCGCTGAAGCGCGAGATGCTGGATCTGGTGGCGGCGCTTCTGGAGGGGTCCGGCGCCACGCTGCTGATGGTCAGCCACGATCCCGCCGATGCCCGCCGCATCGCCCCGCACACCGTGCTGGTCGCCCGGGGGCAGGCCCTGCCGCCACAGGACACCGCCACGCTTCTGGACAACCCGCCCCCGGCGCTGCGTGCCTATCTTGGCTGAGCGGCGCGCCATTTTGGCTTTGTGCCTCCGCCAATCTGCGCTATCGCGTAGACAAGAGGAGCCGACATGACCGAACCCGTATTGATCCGCGTCGCCGATGGTGTCGCCACGCTCACGCTCAACCGGCCCGACCGGCTGAACGCCATCACCCGCGACCTGCTGCTGGCGCTGCGCGGCGCATTCGAAACCGTCGCCACCGACGACGCGGTCCGCGTGATCTGCCTCACCGGGGCCGGGCGCGGCTTTTGTGCCGGGCAGGATCTGGGCGAGCGCGATCCGCGCGGGCGCACCGAGCCCTTTGATGTCGAGGCGATCCAGATCGAACTGTTCCACCCGATCGTGCGCGCCATCGCCAATACACCCAAACCCGTGGTCGCCAGCGTCAATGGCGTTGCCGCCGGGGCAGGGGCCTCGTTTGCGCTGGCCTGCGATATCGTGGTCGCCGCGCAATCGGCAAAGTTCATCCAGTCCTTTTCCAGGGTCGGGCTGTCGGTGGATGCCGGCGGTGGTCTGGCGCTGGTGAACAGCCTCGGTCTGCCGCGCGCCAAGGCGGCGCTGATGCTGGGCGAGGCGATCCCGGCGGACGAGGCCGCCGCGATGGGCATGATCTGGAAGGCCGTGCCGGACCCGGCGCTGCGCGACGAAACGGCGGCGCTTTGCGCCAGGCTGGCCGCCACGCCGCGCACCGCGCTGGCCTGTATCAAGCAGGCGATGACCGCCGTTGCCACGGCAACCGATCTGGATGACTATCTGAAACAGGAGGCCGCCTTGCAGGGCATCGCCGGGTCGCACCCCGACTATGCCGAAGGGGTGCTGTCCTTTCTGGAAAAGCGCAAGCCGGTCTTCGAGTAGCGGTAAACCCCCGGCAGCGCCCGGCCCGACCTATCCCAAAAAACCTTCGCTTTCGATCAGCGCCACCAGCGCCTGCGTCGATTGCTGCAACGTGTTGCCAGTGGTGTCCAGCCGCGCATCGGCCCGGTCATACAGCGGCTCGCGGCTGCTCAGCAGGGCGCGCAGCTGTTCCATCGCCTCGGGATTGCCCGCCATCGGCCGGTCATCGCCCTGCGCCTGTACCCGCCCCATATGCTCTTCCGGGCTGGCCTTGAGCCAGACCGTGTGGAAATGGCTGAGCAGCGCGTTATACGTCATCGGTTCGGCCACGATGCCGCCCGCAACCGCCAGGATCACGCTGTCATGGGTGGCGATCACCCGCTGCAACGCCTGCGACTCCAGCTTGCGATACCCTTCCTGCCCATACAGTGCCATCACCTCGGAAACCGGCATCCCGCTGTGATCCTCGATCTCGCGGTTCAGTTCCAGGAACGGCAGGTCCAGCGCTTCGCCCGTCATTCGCCCCAGCGTGGATTTTCCCGCCCCGCGCAGCCCCAGCAGGCAGATACGCTGTGCCTTTTGCTGGCCCGGCCCGGAACTGCTCAGCAGCGCCATAACCGCCTGTTGCGTGGCCTTGTCGGCGGTCTGGAACTGGCTCGCCATCTTCACCACCTCGGATGTCCACGGGTCTTCCTCGCCCACGAACCACTCGATCCGGTGATCCAGCGCGATCGCCACCCGTTCCAACAGTCCGATGGAGATATTCCCGGCCCCGGCCTCCAGCTGCGCCAGATAGCGCGGGCTGACGCCGGACCGCTCTGACAGAACCCGGCGCGGAATGCCCTTGCGCTCGCGCGCCTTGCGCACCCGGTCGCCCACCCGCAGGATCAGCTGTTGCACCGCCCGGTCGATCGACGACATCTGTTCCACCGGCTGGGTGTCGCCCCTGAAATTGGTGATCTCCGCCATCGTCCCGCGCTCGTGCCCTGAAGGGTGTAAGATAGTGCAAAAATTAGCGCGGAAATGCCGGGCAATCAATCAAATTGGGCGCAGATCAGGGGCAAAGCTGCAATATCATGCGTTTTTCGCCACCAAAAAAGGCGTCACGATCTCCCGGATGTCGCCTGGCACGGCCTGTTTCCGAAACTGGTCCGCCACAATGAACACACAAACAAATTCACCGGAGAAACACAAGACACCGTCCTGCCGGCCCAGCACCCGGAACCGGATCGAGCTTTCGCCAAGCGCGATCGGATCCACCTGGCACTTCAGCCGGTGGCGCGGTGTGATCGGGCTGTGAAAATCCAGGCTCATATGCACAAAGGGCGTGCCGACATTGCGGTCAAGCTCCATCTGGAACCAGCCGTCGCCGCCCAGATGCGCCTCCCACCAGGCGTTGATCGCATCCAGCGCGAACCACGGGATGCGCGCGGTATAGACGATTTTCGCGGGATCACAGTCGCCCCATGTCACGCGGATCTCATGGGTGAACGCCGGTGCCGCGCCCATTCAATAGGTCTCCACGTGATACCGGCCTTCTTCGCGCATCGTGTCCCGCAACGCCGCCCAGGGCGTGCCGATGCTTTCGGCGATATTGGTCAGGGTCTTTTCCACCCCTTCCTCCATGCCGCGCAGCCCGCAGATGTAAATGTGGGTCCTGGGATCGGCCAACAATGCGGCCACCGCCTCTTCCTCGGCCATCATCCGGTCCTGCACGTATTCCTTTGGCTGATCCGGCAGGCGCGAAAACACCATATGGGTTTTCAAAAGCGTTTCCGGCAGCTTCTTGAGCGGGCCGAAATACGGCAGTTCCTCGGGCGAGCGCGCGCCAAAGAACATGGTCATGCCGCCCGATCTGTTGCCCACCGTGCGCGCCCTGCGCTGGGTAAAGGCCCGCATCGGCGCCGATCCGGTGCCGGTGCAGATCATCAGCAGCCGCGCCTCGGGATCATCCGGCATCAGGAAGGTCGCGCCAAACGGCCCTGTCACCTGCACCCTGTCGCCCGCCTTCAGATCGCAGATGAAATTCGAAGCAACGCCATGCGCCTCGCGCTTTACGGTCAGCGAGACATTGCCATAATTCGGCCGCTCGCCGTCGCGCGGGCTGGATACGGAATACAGGCGCGGCAGGTGCGGCTTGCCGGTCGCATCCGTTCCGGGGGGGATAATGCCGATGGTCTGGCCCTCCAGCACCGGAAAGGCCTGCCCGTCGACATTCAGGATCACCAGCCGGATATCGGTTCCGGCATCGCGCGCCGTCAGCCGGAAATTGCCCTGCACCGTCGCCGTCGCCGGCCTGGCGATGGTATACAGGTTGATGCTGGGCCGCGCCGCGCTGGCCGGCGCGCGCGCCTTGCCGCCCGCGCCCTTGTGGGCATCCTCCAGCAACGCGGCAATCGCCGGGTCCAGCGCCTCGGCCTCGTCGGTGTCACCGCCGCCGATCTCGGCCTGTTCGGGCAGTTCGTCCCAGCCATATTGCGCTTCCAGCGAATAGGCCGTGTCCACCACCCGCCATTCGTCGATCGACCCGGTGGGACAGACCGGAATGCAATCCATGCAGAATTCACAAATGTCGGGATCGACAACGACATTGGTGTCGTCATGCTGGATCGCACCGACGGGACAGGTCATCTCGCAGGTGTAACAGCGAATGCAGATTTCCGGGTCGATCAGGTGTTGTTTTATCGGCTGGGTCACGAAAGGGCGCTCCAGGTCAAAGGTCTGTCAGAGTGTGGGGCAGGGCGCAGAGCGGTGTCAGCCGTCCTTTGCCTTCAGAACCATGTCGGGCAGCATCAGAACGTCAATCAGCTCCTGGCACAGGCCCTTGCATTCGGTACAATCCACACAGCGCAGCGGCGTTTCCATCAGCTTGCGGCCAATGGCCTGGACGCGCGGGGCATGTCCGATATTGCGATCGATTCTCATGTCTTCACCCTACACGGTTTCGCCGGACAGGTCATCCCCGTCCGGCGCCGGTTTTATGCCATATGCAACTTTACATATTCAAAGTCGCCCGGCTTGTTGTCGATCCCCACCTTGGGCGGCGCGATCCAGCGGGCATACTGGCCCGGCTCCAGGCAGGGTTTCATCAACGACTGGATGAAATCGCCATCCGCATGGGTCGGCAGCCAGCCCGGCAGGCCCGCATCATAGTCCGCACCCGTTACGATCTGGCCCTCGGGATCGAAATTGTGGCCCGAGAAAACGCCGATCTTGCGGTGGAACGCCTCGTGCGGCAGCTTCAGCTCGAAATCAATCCCCGCCTTGGCAATGATCTTGTTCCAGCGGCCCACACCGCCCGCCGCGTCACGGGTATAATCGTCGCGCAGGCGCATGTTGATCGCCGTCAGCGCGGGCACTTCGCGCTGTACCGCCTTGCCGTCCACCATGTCCCACACGACATAGGTGTCGCTCTGCAACATGTGGTCGTCATCGATCCTGTTCTCCTGATACCGCCCCTTGATGCCCGCGTTGAACGCGTTGGCGGCGTTGGTCGAAACCTCCTGTCCGAACAGGTCCAGGCTAAGCGTGTAATGCAGGTTCAGCTTCTTCTGGATCAGCGGCAGGTCGATCACCCCCAGACCGCGAATGCGGTCGGTGTCGTAGGGGTCGGTGATGCCATGCTCGTTCATCACCTGGCAGGTGCGCTCGATCGTGCGGCCCACTCCGGTTTCACCCACGAACATGTGGTGCGCCTCTTCGGTCAGCATGAAACGGCAGGTGCGGCTTAGCGGGTCAAAACCCGATTGTGCCAGCGATTCCAGCTGCATCTTGCCGTCCCGGTCGGTGAAATAGGTGAACATGAAGAACGACAGCCAGTCCGGCGTTTCCTCGTTGAACGCGCCCAGCATCCGCGGTGCCTCTTCACTGCCCGACGAGCGGCGCAGCATGTCATCCGCCTCTTCGCGCCCGTCGCGGCCAAAGTATTTCTGAAGCAGGTAAACCATCGCCCACAGGTGACGGCCCTCTTCGACATTCACCTGGAACAGGTTGCGCATGTCATACAACGACGGCGCGGTCAGACCCAGGAAACGCTGCTGTTCCACCGATCCCGGCTCGGTGTCGCCCTGGATCACGATCAGGCGCTTCATCAGGTTGCGGTATTCGCCGGGAACTTCCTGCCAGGCAGGCTGGCCCCTATGCTCGCCACAGGGAATGGTGCGGCCTTCGACCTCGGGTGCCAGCAGCACGCCCCAGCGGTATTCCGGCATCTTCACATAGTCGAACTTGGCCCATCCCTTGGGATCCACGCTCACGGCGGTGCGCAGATAGACCATCGATTTCTGGAACTGCTGCGGGATCAGGTCGTTCCACCAGTTGATATAGCCGGGATGCCATTTCTCCAGCGCCTTCAATACCTTCTTGTCCGACGACAGCCCAACGTTGTTGGGAATCTGGGTGTCGTAGCTTACATTGATCAAATCAAGCATTTGGGGTCTCCTCATTGGGATGGTGCGCCCCCGGGCACACCCTACAGGCTGTCGCAGGGTGCGCAGATCCTGCGCACCGCTCCTTCGTCACACACGTTCCATGTCGTACTTGCCGCGCACGCCGGTGCCATAGCGCTGCAACGCGCCCTCGGCCCCCACCGCGTTCGGGCGGTTGAAGATCCAGTTCTGCCAGGCCGTCAGGCGGCCGAATATCCGGGTTTCCATGGTTTCCGGTCCGGCAAAGCGCAGGTTCGCTTCCAGCCCGGTCATCGCATCCGGGCTGAAGCTGGCGCGCTCCTCGGTCACGATGCGGATCTCGTCTTCCCAGTCGATATCGTCCAGAATCTCCGTCACCAGGCCCAAGGCATCGGCCTCGTCCGCCTCCAGCGCCGCGCCAATGGCGGCTTTGGCCTTGTCCACGCTCTCTGGCTCGCCCAGAAACCGGGTTTCCAGCCGCGTCAGCCCGTTGCCCATCGGCATCGGCCCGAAATTCGCTTCGCTCAGCGTTACCGCCGCCATCGGGCGATTGTCGCCCTCGAACGCGTCCTCCATCATGTAGGATCGGTCCACCGCGAACAGCAGTTCCGCCAGCACGCCGGCAAAGCAGGATCCGTGCTCGACCAGCGCCATCATCGAGCGCGACGTGACATCGACCCGCTTGAGCAGCCGTTTCCAGTATTGCAACACCTCGTTGGCCAGCCAGTGATCGGCATTGTCCAGCAACAGCTTTTCATGCGCCAGCAGTTTTGCGGGGTCGCCCTGGCTGCGGAAGATCAAAAAGCCAAGCTCCATCTCGTTCAGCCGCAGATGCAGGATCGCGTCGTCCAGTTCGCGCGCCAGCCGCAGCATATAGGCCCCGGCCCCTTGCGCCGTGAACGCGTCCATATCCGACGGCGCATCGTCTTCCGGGCCATGCAGCGTGATTGTCGCGGTGCGCCCGTTCCTGTCCACGGCCACCTCGACCAGCGAATAGGCCACGCTGCCATCCTCGCCGAATTCGCGGGCCAGCGGGGTCAGAGCGATGCCCTTTTCCACGTCCGGCTTGGGCGACGCCGCGGCAAATTCCCTGGCGCGCTCCTCGACAGCCTCGTCGAATTTCGCGTTGGAAATCACCTCGTCCACCAAGCGCCACTCCCTGGCCCGCTTGCCGCGCACGCCTTCCTCGATGGTGCAGAAAATATCCGCCCGGTCCCGCCGCACCTTGCGCTTGTCGGTCACGCGGGTCAGCCCGCCGGTGCCCGGCAGCACCGCCAACAGCGGCACCTCGGGCAGCGCCACCGACGAGGCGCTGTCATCGGTCAGCATGATGTGGTTGCAGGCCAGCGCCAGCTCATAGCCCCCCCCGGCACAGGCGCCCTTGACGGCGGCCATGTATTTCTGGCCCGAATCTTCCTCGGCGGCCTCGAACGCATTGCGGGTCTCGTTGGTGAACTTGCAGAAATTCACCTTGTGGCCATGCGCCGCGCCGCCCAGCATGCGGATGTTGGCACCGGCACAAAACACCTTGTCCCTGGCGGATTTCATCACCACCACCTTCACTTCGGGATGTTCGAACCGCATCCGCTGCACCACATCGGCCAGTTCGATATCCACGCCCAGATCATAGGAATTCAGCTTGAGCTGATAGCCGTCAAACAGCCCGCCATCCTCGTCCACATCCATGTAAAGGCTGGCAACCGGGCCGTCATAGTCCACCTTCCAGTGGCGGTAATGCGAAGGGTCGGTCTGAAAATCAATCCGCTTGGTCATGGCGCTTCCTCGAGTCAAAAGACAAGGTGCACGATAATGCCAATCGCAGGACGGGTAAACCCCGTTGGTGCACAATAATGCGATAAATCGCAAGATTAGTGGGGCAAAGCTGGCGAAATCTTAGCAGGGCGGCGCGAAAATATGCATTAAATTGCAAACATGAGTTACCTGGGCACCATTTCCGTGCCCAGCACCGCCTGCCAAAGCTCGGCGATCCCGGCGTGGTCCAGCCCGGGAATCACCGCGCCCGCCGCCAGCCCCCCGCGCAGCAAATCCCGCGCCATGATCTCCAGCCGCGCCACCGCCCCGGCCCGGCCCATGCGCCGTTTCAGCCCGGCATTGGCCAGCTGGATCAGCCCCTGCACCAGCGCCCGCTCGGGCGCGTCTTCGGGCAGGTCCATCCAGACCGGTTCCAGCAACTCATGCGCTTCCCAGAAATACCCCTCGCGCAGACAGGCCAGGGCCAGTTGCCAGCGTTCCGAACCGGCAAGATCCGCGCGATCAAAGGCAAACCTGTCAAACGTGCCCTCGGCATGGCGTGGGGTCTTGCCGGGGAGATAGGCGTAGGCGGGGCGCCACCGGGGCGCCGCCGTCATCCGGTTTCGACCTCGGCCGCCTCGATCCGCACCAGGCGCGCGGCAAAATCCGTCACCGCCTCAAGCACCGCCTCGGGGTGTTCCAGATGCGGGGCGTGCTGGCAGTCCTCCAGGATCAGCGTATCCACCGGCGCGTAAGAGCGTTCCTCGAACTCCGCCACCTGCGCCAGCGTGCCATACTGGTCCTGCCGGCCCTGAATCACCAGCGACGGCACACGCAGATAATCGATCACCTCGGCCACGTTCCACTTGCGGAAATGCGGGTGCAGCCAGGCGCCGTTCCAGCCCCAGAACGCATTGTCGGGATGGGCGTGAAACTGTGCCATCTTGCCCGGCAGATCGGATGTCAGATACAGCCGCTTGGCCTCGACGATCGCGGCCAGCCCTTCGGGCTCGGCAAATACATGCGGCGCCATCAGGATCAGCCCGCGCACCCGGTGATCCGCCACGCGCCCGGCATATTCGGCGGCGATTGTCGCGCCGTCGGAATGGCCCAGCAGGATCACCCGCGCCGCGCCCAGATCGTCAAGCAGTTCGGGCAGCACATCCACGGCCTCGCGCGTCATGTAGTCAAGCGGGCGCGGCAGCTTGGCGCGTTCGGATTGCCCATAGCCCGCGCGCGAATACGCGAATACCGGCAGGCCCGTGGCCTCGGCCACCCGGGCCGGAAAATCGCGCCACAAGGCGACGCATCCCAGCCCCTCGTGCAGCATCACGATCACCGGGCCGTCCCCCGGTGCCGGCCCCCAACAGGCCCATTCCAGCGATTTGCCGCCCGCCGTCAGCCGCCCCGATCCCGCGTTCCAGTCCAATGCCATCACGCAATCTCCCGCAGCCTGAACCGCTGGATCTTGCCGGTCGCGGTCTTGGGCAGATCCCCGACCACCGAAATCCAGCGCGGATATTTCCACATGCCGATCCTGTCCTTCACGAAATCCTTCAAAACCTGCTCCTCGGGCGCGTCGGCGCCGTCCTTGATCACGATAAACGCGGCCGGCTTGATCAGGTTGTCATCATCCGTGCGGGCCACCACGGCCGCTTCCAGCACCGCCGGATGCTCGATCAGCGCCTGTTCCACTTCGAACGGGCTGACCCAGATACCGGAGACTTTGAACATGTCGTCCGTGCGCCCGCAATAGACATATCGTCCCGCCGCGTCGCGTTCGTATTTATCGCCTGTGCGGGTCCAGTGTCCTTCGAACGTGGATTGCGATTTGTGCCGCCGGTTCCAGTACCCTTCGGCGCTGGACGGGCCGCGCACCAGCAATTCGCCCACGTCGCCCTCGGCCACGTCCTCGTCATGCTCGTCCACCAGCCGCACTTCGTATCCGGGCACCGGCTTGCCGGAGGTGCCATAAACGATATCACCCGGCGCGTTGCTCAGGAAAATGTGAAGCATCTCGGTCGAGCCAACCCCATCGACAATCCCACAGCCCCACAGCGTTTCCCACCGCTCGCCGATCTCGCGCGGCAGCGCCTCGCCCGCGCTGGTGCACAGCCGCACCATGTGGTCGGGTGCCCCGCCCCGGGATTCCTGCTCGGCGACCAGCGCGGCGAACAGCGTCGGCACGCCGCAAAAGATCGTGGGCTTTTCTTCGGCCATGATCTCCAGCACCCCGCCGGGCGTGGGCCGCCCGCCCAGCAACACCGTGGTGGCGCCCACCGACATCGGAAAGGACATCGCATTGCCCAGCCCGTAGGCAAAGAACATCTTGGCCACCGAAAACACCGTGTCGTCCTCGCGGATGTCCAGAACCTGCGCGCCAAACGTGTCGGCGGTGGCCTTCAGGCTGGAATGCACGTGCCGCACACCCTTGGGCGTGCCGGTCGATCCCGAACTGTACAGCCAGAACGCCAGCTCGTCCTCATGCGCGTCCACGGTCTCCATCGGCTGGGCGCCGGCGGTAAAGGCGGTATAGCTCTCGGTGCCCTCGGGCGCCTCGCCGATCACCAGGATCGCGCGCAGGTGACGATTGTCCTGCACCGCCGGTTTGACTGTTTCCCAAAGCTGCTGCGACACCACAAGGATCGTGGCGCGGCTGTCGCTCAGGATGGCGTCATAGACCGGGGCCGCCAGCAATGTGTTCAGCGGCACCGGAATCGCCCCCGCCTTCATCGCGCCCCAGAAGATCACCGGGAATTCGATCTGGTCCCGCACGATCATCGCGATGCGTTCCTCGCGCCGCACCCCATGGGCATACAGCGCCCCGGCAAACCGCGCGGCCTCATCCGCCAACCGCCCGTATGTCAGGCTGCGCCGGGCACCGTCGGCTTCGCGAAAGGCCACCTTGTCGGCGCGCCCCTCGGCAATATGGCGGTCCACGAAATACAGTGCGGCGTTTGCGTTGTCTGGCATGGCTGGTCCTCCCTCGCGCTGCGAATCGGCACATCCCTCCCCGGACGGGCCAACGCGCCTATGCTTGATAATGCACATTTGTGCAGGTGTTTGTAGCAAAATTTGCCTCATATAGGCAAAATAATGCAACATTCAGGGCCGGAAGATGCGATTTCGAAAGTCTGTGGCCGCGCAGCGTCCCGGTGTCTTGCCCCAACAAAAAGGGGCCGCGACATCCGTCGCGGCCCCCGTCCATGTCCAATCCGGTCCGGATCACATGTTGTTCTTTTCGTATTCTTCCATCAGCGCCCTGGCCTCGTCGATCAGCGCCTGACCGTCCTTGCCACGCTTGGCCATGTCCGAAATCCAGCTGGCATAGATCGGCTGTACCAGGTCAACCCATTCCTGCGCGTCTTCCTTGGACACGGTGATGATGTTGTTGCCGCGCTTCACGGCCAGTTCCCGCGCCGGGCCATCGGCATCGGCCTGGGTGCCCCCGGCAAAGACCGAGAATTCCAGCCCCGAGTTTTGATCGATCACCGCCTTCAGGTCGTCGGGCAGGGCATCATAGCGCGGTTTGTTCATCGCCAGAACGAAGGTCAGGTTATACAGCGCCGGGCCTTCGAATTCGGTGTGGTTGCTTACCAGTTCCGGCACTTTCAGCGCGGCGGTCACTTCCCACGGGATGGTGGTGCCGTCGATCACGCCCTTGGACAGGCCTTCTGGCACCGCCGGCACAGGCATCCCGACCGGAGTTGCGCCCACCAGCGTCAGCAATTCGTTCACCAGGCGCGAACCGCCCCGGATCTTCATGCCTTGCAGGTCGGCGGGTTTCTCGACCGGCTTGTTGGTGTGGAACATGCCCGGCCCGTGCACCCAGGTGCCCAGGATCTTCACATTCCTGAACTCGTCGTCCTTCATGTATTTGTCGAACATCGTCCAATAGGCATAAGACGCCGCGCGGGCATCCTCGACCATGAAGGGCAGTTCGAACACTTCGGTCGACGGGTAGCGGCCCGGCGTATAGCCGACCACGGTCCACACGATGTCGGCCACGCCGTCAATCGCCTGATCCATCAATTCGGGCGGCTTGCCGCCCAGCTGCATCGACGGGTAGCGTTCAACCTTGATCCGGCCGCCCGAATCCTCTTCGACCGCGTCGGCCCAGACATCCAGCACCAGCTTGGGCACATTGGCCTGTGGCGGCAGGAACTGGTGCATCCGCAGCGTGACTTCCTGAGCCATGGCTGCGCCTGCGGTGATTGCCGCGGCGGCGACCCCACCGATGAGACTAAGAACTGTTCTGCGAGTGGTCATGATTTCCTCCCAAATGACCATTGGCAATATAATGCCAATTTATTGCATGATGTGCATAATAATGCCAAGCACTATTTTTGTGTCAGTACCGGTTATTCCTGCGCCGACATGGGTTCCGCCATCAAAGCCGGGAACCCCTTTGCACGCAAGCCAGCCGACGCCTTTCCAATCTTGTAACCCCAAATTCAATGCAGCCCCGTGCGGGACTTTTTGGCGCGCCACCCCGGGCGGCACGGACATTTTGGGTCTGAAACATGCGTATCCCGCCCCTGTTCGCGCAATTTCCTTTCCCCCCTTGTCAAACCGCGAAAATGTAACAATCAAGAAGAAAACAGCCGCGGCTGCCGGTTTTCGACCGGAACCGGACGAACCGGACCGCGCAACAACGGGACAGAACGGCCAGACTGAACCCATGAACGAAATACTCCAGGGGCTGCTTCAGGCAGGCCGGCTCATCGTCACACTGGACAGTGATCTCATCGAGATTTCGCTGCGGTCGCTGCGCGTCACCCTTTCGGCGGTGGTGATCGCCAGCGCCATCGGCCTGCCTTTGGGGTGCTGGCTGGCGGTGCGCCGGTTCCGCTGGCGCCGGTTCGTCATCGCCACGCTGAACGCGCTGATGGGCCTGCCGCCGGTGGTGGTGGGGCTGATCGTCTATCTTTTCCTGTCGCGCTCCGGGCCATTCGGGGTGTTTGGCCTGCTGTTCACCCCCACCGCCATGATCATCGCACAGGTGATCATCCTCACCCCCCTGATCGCCTCGATCGCGCATCAGGCCATTCGCGAGCTTTGGGCCGAATATCACGATCTGCTGATCTCGCTGAACACCACCCGGTTCCAGCGCATCGCCACGCTGCTCTGGGACGGGCGGCGGGCGCTGCTGACGGCGGCGCTGGCCGGATTCGGGCGCGGCATCGGAGAGGTTGGCGCGATCATGATCGTGGGCGGCAATATCGACAACGCCACCCGCGTGCTGACCACCGCCATCGCGCTGGAAACCGGCAAGGGCAATTTCGCGCTGGCGCTGGCGCTGGGCTTTATCCTGATCGGGCTGGCCGTGCTGGTGAATCTCGGCGTGCACAGCCTGTCGCGCACAGAGGTCAGCGACCGATGGTAAATCCCTCTATCCTGCCGCTCACCGTCACCGATGCCACCGTGCGCCGCCGGGGCAAGGTGCTGGTCGGCCCGGTTTCGCTGTCGGTATCGCCTTCGGGGCTGACCATCGTCATGGGCCCCAACGGCGCGGGCAAATCCACGCTTCTGCGCCTGCTGCACGGCATGGAACGGGTGGCGCGCGGCACGCTCGCCTGGCAGGTGCCCGAGGCCCAGGCGCGCCGCCGCCAGGCCTTTGTCTTTCAGACCCCGATCATGATGCGCCGCTCTGCGCTGGACAATGTCGCCTATCCGCTGATCGTGCACGGCACCCCGCGCAAGGACGCCCGCGCCCGGGCCGCCACCTGGCTGGACCGGGTTGGCCTTGCGGACAGCGCGACCAAGCTTGCCACCGTCCTGTCCGGCGGCGAGCGCCAGAAACTCGCGCTGGCCCGCGCCCTGATCCGTGACCCGGAAATCCTGTTCCTGGACGAACCCTGTGCCAATCTCGACGGTCGCGCCACCCGCGAATTCGAAGAGATCCTGACCGCCGCCCATGCCGGTGGCACCCGCGTTGTCATGGCCACGCATGACATCGGCCAGGCCCGTCGCCTGGCGGGCGACGTGTGGTTCGTCTATCGCGGCGCCCTGCACGAAACCGCCCCCGCCGATCAATTCTTTGCCGCCCCGCGAACCCGCGAGGCCGCCGCGTTCATCAACGGAGATATTGTCGAATGATGCTACGAACCCTGCTTGTCGCCCTCTTGTCACTGGCCGCCACCGGCGCCCTTGCCGATCAGATGAAACTGGCCGTGACCACGTCGTTCCACAATTCGGGGCTGGCCGAGGTGCTGCTGCCGGAGATCCGCAAGGATCTTGGGCTTGAGGTGCAGTTGCTTGTCGTGGGCACCGGCCAGGCCATCCGCCTGGGTGCGTCGGGTGACGTGGATGCCATCCTCGTGCATTCCAGAAAGGCCGAAGAGGATTTCATCGCCGCCGGCAACGGCACCCATCGGACCGAGATCATGTATAACGATTTTGTCCTGATCGGCCCCGCCGCCGACCCGGCCGGGATCGCATCCGCCAGCTCTGCCGCCGACGCGCTGGGCCGGATTGCCGCCGCGCAGGCACCCTTCGTCAGCCGGGGCGATGACAGCGGCACCCACAAGAAAGAGAAATCCCTGTGGGATGCGGCAGGCGTAGGCGCGGATGCGCGCGACGTGGCCTGGTACAAAGAGGTCGGCGCGGGCATGGGCGCGGCGCTCAACACCGCCTCGGGCCTGAACACCTATATCCTGTCGGACCGCGCCAGCTGGCTGAATTTCGGCAACAAGGGCGATCTGGCGCTGCTGTACGCGGGCGATCCGGTGTTGTTCAACCAATATGCCTACCTGCCGGTGAACCCGGCCAAACATCCCCATGTGAAATCCGATCTCGCCGCCAGGCTGGAAACCTGGCTGACCAGCGACCGCGCCAAGGCGCTGATTGACGGCTACAAACTGAACGGCGAAACGCTCTTTACCTTCAACGCCGCGCCGTGATCCCGCCGGTGTCGGGCGCGGGCACGGCCCCAAGCCCATACTTCCGCGCCACCCGGCGCAGGGCGGTAGTCAACAGGTCGTGCCCGGAATCGGCGCTGTCCTCGCGCCGCACCAGCAGTGCCAGATCGCGATTGGCATTGGCTACGTCAAGCCGCCGCACCACAACCTCGTCGCGATGCACCGCCTGCCGCCTTGCGAACAGTTCCGGCAGAATCGCCACGCCGGTGCCCGACGCCGCCATCAGCAGAATCGAATCCAGCGTCGTGCCCTCATAGTCGTCCGACACCACGCCGCCGCATTCCGCCGCCAGCGCATAGGCGATCCGCGAAAGCCGGTGACTCTGGTCCAGCGTCAGAAAAAGCCGCCCTTCCAGATCGGCGGCCAGCGCGTCGCGGGCCAGCGTGGCCAGCGGATCATCCGTGGCCACCGCGATCCAAAGCCGCTCGTTGAACAGGCGGCGCTGATGCGTGTTCGGGTGATCCTCGGGGGTCGAGATGATCACGTCGAACCGCCCCGATTTCAGCCCCAGTTCCAGGTCGCGGGTGTTTTCTTCGCGCACCACCACCCGCAGACCCGGCACCTGCGCGTGAATGTCCTTGACGGCAGGCGGCAACAGGTAAGGCCCGATCGACGGTAGCACACCCAGCCGCAGCCGCCCGGCAAAGGGCAGGTCGCTCGACATGGCGCTGCGCAGATTCTCGAACTCGCGCAGAATGCGCCGCGCGCGGCGCACGAATTCCTCACCCCGCGCCGTGGTCTGCACTCCTCCGCGATCCCGCTTGAAAATCCGCAAACCCATCTCGGCCTCTACCGTCGCGATCTGCGCTGACAGGCTGGGTTGGCTGACATTCAGCATTTCGGCCGCCAGCCCGAACCGGCCCAGCCGATGCACGGTCACGACATATTCAAGCTGGCGCAGGGTGGGGCGCATTTACATAGCCTATACCTATTTAATACTTAGTAACATAGTATTTCCAAAAATCTGGAACTCAAGGCATTGCCCCCGGAACATTAAGAAACGGGTGGTCCATGCCGCATATTCTCGACACGCTGGCCAGCAGCCTGCTGGTACCCACGATCCTGTTTTTCGCTCTGGGGCTGCTTGCCGCCTTTGTCCGCTCGGACCTTTCGATCCCCGAGGGCGCGGCCAGGTTCATGTCGCTCTACCTGCTTCTGGCCATTGGCTTCAAAGGCGGCGCCAGCCTGGCGGCCCACGGCATCACCCCCGATCTCTTCGTCGCCATCGCGGCCGGGGTGGCGCTGTCCTTTGCCATCCCGTTTGTGGCCTTTGCCCTGCTGCGCGCCATGACCCGGCTCGATGCGCTCAATGCCGCGGCCGTCGCCGGGCATTATGGCTCGATCTCGATCGTCACCTTCGTCACCGCCACCAGCCTTCTGGATCTCGTCGGGCTGGCCCATGATGGCTACATGGTGGCCGTTGCCGCCGCGATGGAGGTGCCCGCCATTCTGTCCGCGCTGTGGCTGGCGCATCGGGTCAAGGGCGGCGCGGCGCCCGGTTCCGACAGCCGTTTGTGGCGCGACCTGCTGGCCAATGGCTCGATCGTCCTGCTGACCGGGGCCTTTGCCATCGGCGCGGTGACAGGGGGCGAGGGGATGGAAATGATTGCTCCCTTCATCGTCACGCCCTTCACCGGTATTCTTTGCCTGTTCCTGCTGGACATGGGTCTGTCCGCGGGGCGCAGCCTGCTCGGGAACCGGCACATGCTGTCGGCGGGTTTGTTCGCCTTCGGGCTGGTCATGCCCTTGGTTGGCGCCACGCTGGGCTGGATCACCGGAAGCGTCATCGGTCTTGGGCCGGGCAGCCTTTTCCTGTTGATGGGTTTGTCGGCCTCGGCTTCGTATATCGCCGTTCCTGCCGCGATGAAGATCGCCCTGCCACAGGCCGAAAGCGGGGTCTACCTTACCCTGTCGCTGGGGGTGTCCTTCCCCTTCAACATCACCATTGGCCTGCCGCTTTATCTTTGGGCCGCGGGATAGCGCCGCGCCGCGCCGTTGCCTTTCCCTCGCGTCATGGCGCCCGCTGCGTTCATCATCGCGATTTGGGCCGTTTCGCGGCTGCGATACCGACGCAATACCGACGTGATACCGCTGTGCTGCCAAGGCGGGGCGCCGTGTAAAACAAGGCCGTTAACCTGAGTCGCCCGATCAGCTGTCCGGCGTGGCGTGAATCGCGAACTGTTCCAGCTCGGCCTCGGCGGGTTTGATCGCGTGATATTGCTCGCGTACTCCTGCTTCGGTCAGTTCGCGCGCGACGGTCAGCAAAGTGTTCGGATCGTGTTCCGCGCACAGTTCCGCCATGTGCCGCAGTTCCTCGCGCGCGACGGGCAGCGCCGCCTCGGCATCGGGCGCGCCATAGACATCCACAAAATGTTGTGCCAGCGCCTGTTCCAGCCGCTCCATCTCGGGTGGCTCGATCTGTGTGACCGCCACAAACGTAACCCGGCCAAAGGTCTCGATCCCCAGCCAGCCATTGGCAAAGGCCTGCCGCGCCTTGCCGGTCAGATCGGCCTCGCCCCAGTTCGAGAATTCGAATCCGCCGCTGATCGCCCATTCCCCGGTGCGCGCCGGATTGAAATAGACCCTCTGGTCGCTCTCGTCGAAATGTATGGCGCGCGCCAGAAACATGGTCATTCCCCTTTGTCCAACAGCGTTGTGAGCGGCACCAGCCGGGTATCCTCTCCGGTTCGCAGCAACGCCCCGAAATGCTCGTCAGTACCCATGAAAATCCCTTTTTCCTCAAGGCCTTGGATGGTCCATGCGATCTCTTCGCCCAGCCCCCTGGCCAGCCCGCGCCAGCCGTCATTCAGCGGCTTCGTACCCTCGTCCATCAGCCGGTTGATCCAGATCAGCGTATGGCGCACCCAGGCCTCCAGCAAATCCTCCGGCGCCACCTCCACACAGCCTTCTTCGTAAAGACAGGTCTGGTCCGGCAATGCCCCCGGCGCCTCCGGGTCAAACGGGATCAACGGCAGTTCCAGCCCCACCACGATCCAGTCAGGCACCGCATCCGGATCGTCCCCTGATGCCGCCACCCGCAGCCGCCCGCATCCCGCCCCGTTCACGCGGATGCCGCCGGTCCAGTCCAGATGCACCGCCACTTCCGGCGGCGCCAGCGCCCCCAGCGCGTTCTGGAAACCTATTCCACAGGCTACAAGCACCGGCATCGCCGCGCGCAAGGGCACCTCGGGCGCGAACACGATCGCGGCGCGCATCTGGTCGGCGGCCAGGTTGTACACCACCAGCCCGGCGTCGCATCCCATCACCGCCTGCACCTGTGCCTTGGCAAAGGGATCGGCCCCGCCATCCAGCGCAAGTCCTTGAAAAAGAGGCGGAAACTGCGGTGCTTCGGTCATGCCGCCCCCTGCGCCACCAGCGTTCTGGCCAGATCGCGAAACGCCCTGGCCTGCGCTGATTCCGGGTCGGAGACCACGATGGGCGCCCCCCCATCGGCGGCCACACGGATGTTCATCGACAGCGGAATCTCCGCCAGCAGCGGCACCCCGAGTTTACGGGCCTCAGCGGCCACGCCACCATGGCCGAACAGGTGCTCTTCATGCCCGCAATTGGAACAGACATGCGTGCTCATGTTCTCGACCATGCCGATGATCGGCGTGCCCAGTTTCGCGAACATGTCGATCCCCTTGCGTGCATCCAGCAGCGCAATGTCCTGCGGGGTCGACACCACGATGGCCCCGCTCAGCTCGGCCTTCTGTGCCAGGGTCATCTGCACGTCGCCGGTGCCCGGCGGCAGGTCGACGATCAGCACGTCCAGCGCCCCCCACTGCACCTGGTTCAGCATCTGCTGCAAGGCCCCCATAAGCATCGGTCCGCGCCACACAACGGCCTCTTCCTCGCGCGTCATCAGGCCGATGGACATCATCGTAACCCCATGATTCCGCATCGGAAGTATGGTTTTCCCGTCCGGGCTGGACGGGCGTCCGCTGACCCCCAGCATACGTGGTTGCGACGGTCCGTAGACATCCGCATCCAGCAGGCCAACGCGTCGCCCCTCGGCGGCCAGCGCGGCGGCCAGGTTGGCGGCCAGCGTGGATTTTCCCACCCCGCCCTTGCCCGACGCCACCGCGACGATCCGGTCGATGCCGGGGATCTTCTGCGGTCCCTGCGGCTGGGCCGGGCGCGACGGTTTCAGATCGGGCGGCGCCTTGGGCGCGGCGTGGGCGGTCATCACCACCGACACCTTGTCCACGCCCTCCAAAGCGCCCAGCCGCGTCTCGGCCTCGGCCTTGACCGGTTGCAGCGCCGCTGCGTGGGCCGGATCGATCTCCATCACGAACCGCACCTCGCCCCCGTCCACGTTCAGCGCCCGCACCATGCCGCTGGCCACCAGATCGGCCCCCGAGGCCGGGTCTGTCAGCGTTTTCAGAACTTCAAGAACCTGCTCGCGTGTCGTCATTCAGCCGCGCCCCGCGATCTTGCCGGTCACGACATGTTCGATGTCCAGCCCGTCGATGGTCAGAACCACCCTTGCATCGAAAGTCCGCCCGTCTGTCGCCTCGGTCCCGGCGGCGCGCATCGCATCCTCGATGGCTTGCTGAGATGTCACGCCCACCTGTTTCAGGAACTTGCGCATCGTCATGTTGAAATCGTCACTCATCGTGTCATCCTCTTGCAAAACCTGTTGTTTTCAAAGCCGGAAATCTGCCCATTGACGCCGCGCAAAGCCCGCGCCTAGTCTTTGGGGATGTCGATTCAAGCCCTTCCCGACCGCCTGTTGGCGGTCCTGTTGGTCGCCCTTGCCGGGTTTGTCCTGAGCGTCGCGGAAACCCGCGCCCAAGGCAAGGGCATCACGCTGGCCGCCCCTGTCGAGATGCAGGAAAACGGCTTTCTGCAACATATCCTGCCGCGTTTCATGCTGAAACACGGGGTTCGTGTCACGCCGGTCGCGCCGGGAGCCGACGCCGATGCCGAACTGGCCGTGGGCGGGGCGGTGCCGGTCTTTGCGCAAGGCGCGCAAACCTTTGGCATCACCGCCCTGGGCGATAATCCGCATGTGGCGAAATTCTCCGACTGGCTGCGCTCGGAGATCGGCCTGCGCACCGTGCTTGGCTTTCAGCCTGACGGACAACCGCTGTATCGCGAACCTGACGTGACAGAGGTGGTGGCGGCCCCCGTGGCACTGTCCGGCAACGCCCTGCGCGGGCAGGCCGCTTCGCTGCGCGCCTGCGGGCGCTGTCATGTCATCGGCGAGATCAACCGCATGGCCGGCATCGGGTCTACCCCGTCCTTTGCCGTGCTGCGCGCGCTGGGCGACTGGCAGGAACGGTTCGAAACCTTCTATGTGCGCAACCCGCATCCGGCCTTTACCGTGATCCCCGATGTGTCGCTGCCCTTTGATCAGTCCCGGCCACCGCCCATTCATCCCATCACCCTGACCCTGGATGATCTGGACGACATCGTGGCCTTCGCGGCTGAAATCGCGCCGGCCGATCTTGGGGCGCCGATCAAGCATCAGTGATCGCGCCGCTTTGACAGATAATCGTCTGTCGTGCGGACGCGGGGGCGCTCGCCCACTGTAAACGGATTGTCTTTCTGGTGGAACTGCGCCCTGACACGGCAATCGTCACACATGCGGATCATGCGCGCGGCTTGCGAAGTGGCGAACATCGCGTGCTTGCCGGCCAGCTTTTCCTCGATCCTTTCGATGGTTGACCGCACGCCGAAAGGCTTGCCGCATTCCACACAGTCGAACGGCTCTTCCTCATGCACCACGCGCTGTTCGAACGCCGCATCGGAGGTATCGAACCGGGGTGTCAGCGTGATCGCGTTCTCCGGGCAGATCCGGGTGCACAGTCCGCATTGCAAACAGGCATCTTCTTGGAACCGCAGCTGCGGCAGGTCCGGGTTGTCGCCCAGCGCGCCCGCCGGGCACAGCGACACACAAGAGAGGCACAGGGTACAGGCATCGGTATCCACCAGCACGGCGCCATAGGGCGCCGCGTCCGGCAGCGCGATGGGCGCGTCCAGATCCGGTTGCAGCGCCTTGACCGCCAGCCGCGTCACTTGCCGACGCGTGCCCAGGGGCAGGATCGGGGCGGCCACTTCCGGCCCGGTCGCGCCGCCGTACAACAGATCGCAAAGCTGGGCGGGCTCTTGTGGTTCGATCAGCCGCAGGTGATCCGGCGCGCCGCACAAGGCCCGGGCCAGCGCCAGTTCGCTGTCCAGCGCCGTGCGCTCGGTCGTTGGCGACACCAGCACATCAACACCCACGAAACCACAGCCCAGCGCGGCCAGGAACTCGGCATGGCCAAAGCCGGACACCCGTTCCAGACCGATCGGGATCACGTCGGCGGGCAGGCCGCGTTCGAACCGGGCCGCCAGCGCGATCATCTCGGCGCCAAAGCTGTGGTCATGTACCAACAGGCGCGGGGCGCTGCCGCCCGCCGCGCGATAGGCCCCGGCCATGCCCGCAATACGCTGGAACAGAAAGTCTGCCGGTGGATCGTCATAGGTGATTGCCCCCGAAGGGCACAGCGCGGCGCAGCTGCCGCACCCGGCGCAGATCGACGGGTCAATGTCCACGTGATCGCCGTCGGGGCGGATTGCGGATGTCGGACAGACATCCAGGCATTTGCTGCACCCGGTCTGTCTTGCCCGCGAATGGGCGCATATGGCCGGGTTCAGATTCAGGTACAGAGGCTTTTCGAATGTCCCGATCAGATGCGACGCGGTCGTGATCGCGTCGCTTACGGCATCGGGGCGGTTCGGATCGGCCCTCAGATAGCCTTCGCGCTTTTCGGGCGCCGGAAACAGCGGCGCGTCGCGGCGCAGATCCAGGATGATGTCACAGATCGTCTGGCCGCCGTCACGCGGGGGGCCGAATGCCAGCGCCCCGCGCCCCGCAGGATCCACCTGCTGCAAGGCGTCGATGCGCAACGTGAAGTTGCCCAGGGCCCCTGCTGCTGTTCCGAGCTGTCCGGCAATCGTGTCAAATCCCCGCTCCATCGGCGGCTCGCTGCCGGGCTCCAGCAACACGGTCACGCTCAGGTGGTCCGAAAGCCGCCGGGCCGCGTCCAGGGCCACATCCGGGGGGCCAAGAACAAGGCACCGGCCATCGGATGTAATGTCGAATGACTTTGTGGCCGGGGTAATAAGCAGCGAATCGGACACCAGCGCAGCCATCTTCGGCCCCGCCATGGTGCCCTCATCCGACCATCCCGCCCGGTCACGCAAATCGACAAACTGCGGCTCTGGCGCGTCCAGATCGGCCGCCAGTTCGGAAAAGAAATCGCGCTCCTGCTGGCAGGCGATCACCGCGTCACCCTGGCGGATCGCTGTGGCGGCTTGCTCTGCCTGGTGCGTGCACAACCCGCTGTGCAGCTTGGAACAGGTGAGGCCCGCAACCGTGGACAATGCGTCGTGATCCACTGGCAAACTGCCTGAACAGCTGCACAATATCAATGACTTGGACATGTTTCCCCCCAAATGCCTCGCGGCGTGTCATCTGTCCCGCACCGCTCAGCAATGCAGAATTTCCCAGCCGCGTAAACCCCTGCGGCTTAGCGTGATTCGGCGAATCGACCACAGGGGAAACCAAGAGAATCGCTTGGGAATTGTGGTTTGTGGACAATCTGTCCGTTTGACCCCGCGTCAGCCGGTCAACCGGTCCAAAATGTCCAATTTGCGCATCCCAATGCGACATGGTTGCAAAAACCTTTGGCAATTCGGGCTGGTGGGTCGATCATCAGGACATAACCGCGAACCGGCATTGACTTGTGCCAGGTCGCGGAAACGGGAGGACATACGCAAACATGCGGCACGCGCCGGTATCCCTGCCTTTGGGCATCGTGATCCGCCGTACCCCATCGACCAGTCGGTGGGCGCGGTGGGCGTGGAAAGCCGTGGGTGTTCTGCCCGGTGCGGCACAGGCGGATTGGCAGGTGCTCCGGCAAGAGGGCGACGTGATCGAATTCCATGCCGCCACCGTGTCGCTTGAACTCTGGCATACCGATACCGAAGCGTACCTGACCGGCCTGGCGGCGCGCGTGCCCTCGATCGGCGTGGTAATGCGTGAAACAACCGACCGCAACGATGACCACCCTTTCGAGGTGGTGCTGGCCACGGCCTCGCCCTACGAATACCAGGATTATGCCGACAGCGGCGAGGAGTTCGTCGAACTTGTTCCCATGCCCGAAGGTCTGGTGGCCCTGATCCGCGATTTTGCACAGGAGCATCACCAAGACGAAGTGTTCGTCAAACGCCGCCGCGACAAGAAGCGAGTCGACCTTGTCGAGGACGGGCGCGGCGATCCGCGGATTTCCCAGCTGACAGATGTGTATCGCGCCCCGCGCGTACGGAGGGCAAATTGAGCGCGCGGTCTGATTTCTGGGCGCGCCGCAAGGCCGCCGTTGCCGCCGAGGCCGAGGCCGAGAGCCGTGCCGTTGCGCAGGCCGAAGCCGTCGCCGAACAGGCGTCGCTGGAGGACCGGACCGAGGCCGAGATCCTGGAGGAACTGAACCTGCCGGACCCGGACACTCTGGAACAGGGTGACGATTTTTCCGCCTTTCTGGCCAAGGCCGTGCCCGAACGCATTCGTCGCCGGGCCTTGCGCAAGCTGTGGCTGAGCAACCCGATCCTGGCCAATGTCGACGAGCTGGTCGATTACGGCGAGGACTTCACCGACAAGGCCATGGTCGTTGAGGGAATGCAGACCGCCTATCAGGTCGGCAAGGGGATGCTGAAGCATCTCACGCATGAGGATACCGATCAGGACCGGGATCACGACGAGGGCCAGAATCCGGACCAGCCAGAGGTTGAAACCGCCGCGTCGTCCGAAGGTGGATCCGAAGCTGACGCCCCCGACATGCCGTTGGAACATATCGCCCCTGCCACCGCTTCCCGGGCCCCCGTTGCCCCCCCGACCAAAGATGATACGCCCGCGCAACCACGCCGCCGCAGGCTGCGTTTTGATTTTGCCGGCAAGCCCGGCGCGACCCCAACCATGACGGAGGCGGGATGACCGACGCTGCACCCGAAACCCTGATCGCCGAAGAAGACGCGCTGCGCGCCGATCTATACGATTTTCTTTCGGCCCTTCTCGCGGGGCCGCCCGCCAAGGCATTGCTAAGTCAGGCCGCCGGGCTGACGGGGGATGACAGCGATCTGGGCAAGGCCATCGCCACGCTGGCGCGGGTGGCGAAAGTGACCAATGAAATCGGGGCTGAACGCGAGTTCAATGCCCTGTTCATCGGTCTCGCCCGTGGCGAGCTGATGCCCTATGCCAGCTATTATCTGACCGGGTTCCTGAACGAAAAGCCGCTGGCCACGCTGCGCGGCGACATGGCGGCGCTGCGCATCACCCGCGCGCCCAATGTCTACGAACCCGAGGACAACATCGCCTCGCTTCTGGAAATGATGGCGGGCATGATCCGGGGCCGTTTCGGCGCGCCGGTGCCGTTGCAACGGCAAAAGGACTTTTTCTTCAAACATATCGCACCCTGGGCCGAGCATTTCTTCTCGGATCTCGAAGGCGCGAAATCTTCGGTGTTCTATGCGCCGGTCGGCACTGTCGGCAAGGCGTTTCTGGAGATCGAGACTCAGGCGTTCCGCATGGGGGCGGACTAAGCGCGTTCAAGAAATCGCCGGGCCCCGGACCGGCCAGAACCAAGGAGGAAGCCATGGGCAAACCAACCGAAGACAAGGGCACATCGCGGCGTGATTTTCTGAAAATCGCCACCACCGCAGCGCCTGCCGCCGCGGCCGTGGCCGTGATGGCACCTGAAAGCGCCGAGGCACAGCCCGTCGATCTGTCCAGCGACAAGATGCAGGACACCGCGCATACCCGCGCCTACTACGACAGCGCCCGCTTCTGAACGCGGTTCGGGTCTCGTGGCATCACGGGACCGACGCCCGGAAACGGACACTGACACCCCCGCCCCCGACCACCGGTTGCGTGACGCCCACCGGTCGGGTCTTCGAAATCTAACCCAGCCACCCCGGAACGGGGAGCAAGGGAGGGAAACATGCTTAGGAAAAAGACCAACGGGGTTGCGCGACGCCCCCAGCGGACAAGTATCCTGTCTGCGGCAGCCGAGACAGCTGTCGATCGCCGTACGTTCCTGCGCGGATCGGGCCTCGCCATTGGCGGATTGGCCGCGATCGGTGTGACCGGCGGCACGGTAACACAGGCCCAGGCGCAGGACGCCGCGAACACGGCCGTGGACACCGTGAAATCCATTTGTACGCATTGCTCGGTCGGCTGTACCGTCGTGGCCGAGGTGCGCAACGGCGTCTGGATCGGGCAAGAGCCCGGCTGGGACAGCCCGTTCAATCTGGGCGCCCATTGCGCCAAGGGGGCATCGGTTCGTGAACATGCCCATGGCGAGCGCCGTCTGAAATACCCGATGAAGAAAGAGGGCGGCGAGTGGAAGCGCATCAGCTGGGAACAGGCGATCAACGAGATCGGCGACGGCATGATGAAAATCCGCGAAGAAAGCGGACCTGACAGCGTCTACTGGCTCGGCTCGGCCAAGCATTCCAACGAACAGGCCTATCTGTTCCGCAAGTTCGCCGCCTATTGGGGCACGAACAACGTGGATCACCAGGCCCGGATCTGTCACTCGACCACCGTTGCGGGTGTTGCCAATACATGGGGCTACGGCGCCATGACCAACAGCTACAACGACATCCACAACAGCCGCGCGATCTTTATTATCGGAGGCAACCCCGCCGAGGCGCACCCCGTTTCGTTGCTGCATGTTCTGCGTGCGAAGGAACAGAACAACGCGCCGCTGATCGTGTGTGACCCGCGTTTCACACGCACCGCAGCCCATGCCGACGAATATGTGCGTTTCCGTCCGGGTACGGATGTCGCGCTGATCTGGGGTATCCTGTGGCACATCTTTGAGAACGGGTGGGAAGACAAGGAATTCATCCGCACCCGGGTGTGGGGCATGGATCAGATCCGCACCGAAGTGGCCAAGTGGACCCCGGAAGAGGTCGAGCGCGTTACCGGCACACCCGGCACCCAGCTGCGCCGCGTGGCCCGGACCTTGGTGAACAACCGCCCCGGCACCGTAATCTGGTGCATGGGTGGTACGCAGCACACCAACGGCAACAACAATACGCGTGCGTATTGTATCCTCCAGCTGGCGCTGGGCAACATGGGTACGACTGGCGGCGGCACCAACATCTTCCGCGGCCATGACAACGTGCAGGGCGCGACCGACCTTGGTGTTCTGTCGCACACGCTGCCTGGCTATTATGGTCTGTCCAAGGGCGCCTGGGCACATTGGGCGCGCGTATGGGAGGAAGATCCCGAATGGCTTGCCGGCCAGTTCGACAGCATCACCGGCGCCGATGGCAAGGAAAAGCCCCTCCAGAATCTTACCGGCATCCCGGTATCGCGCTGGATTGACGGTGTCCTTGAAGACAAGGAGAACATGGACCAGCCCAATAACGTCCGGGCCATGGTTCTCTGGGGGCACGCGCCGAACTCGCAGACCCGTGGGGTCGAGATGAAGAAGGCGATGGAGATGCTGGACATGCTGGTCGTGGTTGACCCGTATCCCACCGTTTCCGCCGTACTGCACGACCGGACCGATGGCGTTTATCTGCTACCGGCCGCGACCCAGTACGAAACCCGCGGCTCTGTCACGGCATCCAACCGGTCGTTCCAGTGGCGTGACCGTGTTGTAGAACCTCTGTTCGAGTGCAAGACTGACCATGAAATCATGGGCCTGTTCGCGAACAAGTTCGGCTGGGCTGATCGCCTCTTCCGCAATATCGAAATGGAAGACGAAAACACCCCCAATGTTGAAAGCATTACCCGCGAATTCAACAAGGGCTTGTGGACGATCGGCTATACCGGCCAGTCACCCGAGCGGATCAAGGCCCACATGGCCAACCAGCATACGTTCGACCGCACCACGCTGCGCGCCGTTGGCGGGCCGGTGGACGGCGAATATTACGGCCTGCCATGGCCATGCTGGGGCACGGCAGAAATGGGCCATCCGGGTACGCCCAACCTTTATGACATGTCCAAACGTGTCAGCGAGGGCGGGTTGACCTTCCGTGCGCGTTTCGGCGTCGAGCGGGATGGCGACAACCTTCTGGCCGAAGGTGTCTATTCGGTCGGTTCCGAAATCCAGGACGGCTACCCGGAATTCACCATGCAGATGCTGATGGACCTTGGGTGGGACAAGGACCTGACCGACGACGAACGCGCCGCGATCGATGCGGTGGCCGGTCCCAAGACCAACTGGAAAACCGACCTTTCAGGCGGTATCCAGCGGGTTGCGATCAAGCATGAATGCGCGCCCTTCGGCAATGCCAAGGCCCGTGCCGTCGTGTGGACATTCCCGGACCCGATCCCGCTGCACCGCGAGCCGCTCTATACGCCGCGGCGCGATCTGGTGGCCGACTACCCGACCTACGAGGACCGCAAGTTCTATCGTCTTCCGACGATGTACGCCTCGATCCAGAAACAGGATTTCAGCAAGGACTATCCTATGATCCTGACTTCGGGGCGCCTTGTTGAATACGAGGGCGGCGGCGAAGAATCCCGGTCCAACCGTTGGTTGGCCGAGCTTCAGCAGGACATGTTCGTTGAAATCCACCCGCGTGACGCCAACAATATCGGGGTGCGCGATGGATCTCAGGTCTGGGTCGAAGGCCCCGAGGGCGGCAAGGTCAAGGTCATGGCGATGGTCACGGAACGGGTCGGCGAAGGTGTTGCCTTCATGCCGTTCCATTTCGGGGGCCACTTCCAGGGAGAGGATCTTCGGTCGAAATATCCCGAGGGCGCGGATCCCTATGTGCTGGGTGAATCTTCCAACACCGCCCAGACCTACGGCTATGACAGCGTCACGCAAATGCAGGAGACCAAAGTGACTCTCTGCAAGATCATGCCAGCGTAAGGAGAACAAACCATGGGAAGAGCGAAGTTTCTCGTCGACGCCGAGCGCTGCATCGAATGCAACGCTTGTGTGACGGCCTGTAAAAACGAGAACGAAGTGCCCTGGGGCATCAACCGCCGCAGGGTGGTGACGATCCAGGACGGCAAGCCGGGTGAACGCTCGATTTCGGTGGCCTGTATGCATTGTTCGGATGCGCCTTGTATGGCGGTCTGTCCGGTGGACGTGTTCTACCAGACCGAGGAGGGCATCGTGCTGCACTCCAAGGATCTTTGCATCGGCTGCGGCTATTGTTTCTTTGCGTGCCCCTTCGGCGCGCCGCAATATCCGCAGGCAGGCAATTTCGGATCGCGCGGCAAGATGGACAAATGTACCTTCTGCGCCGGCGGCCCCGAGGAAAACAATTCGGCGGCGGAGTTCTCGAAATACGGCCGCAACCGGATTGCAGAGGGCAAACTGCCGATCTGTGCCGAGATGTGTTCCACCAAGGCCCTGCTGGCGGGGGATGGCGACGTGGTGTCTGCCATCTACCGCGAACGCATTGTCGCCCGCGGCTTCGGCTCGGGCGCCTGGGGCTGGGGCACGGCCTATGAGCAAAAGGGCGGCTGACGCTGCCTGGTGTTTCGGCGGCCCGGTTTGTGGCCGCCGATGCACCCCTTTGGAATTGAATTTGACTCCCCGGTCCGTATTCCCGTCGGGAAACGGCCCTTTGAACCTTAAGACAGATCGAGGACCCGATGCGCGCTCTTCTCTGGCTCGTCATGTGCCTTGCCCTGGCGTTGCCCGCCACGGCACAGCAAACCCCAGACCGTTCCGCCACTGGCGGGGCGCAAACACTCGAAGATATCATGGCCCGTCAGCGGGGCGAAAAGATCGATGACAATTTCCGCCGGAACGCAACCGGGCAGGGCAATGTCGAGGCCCTGATCGGCGAGCTTGGCACGCGCGGCGTGGCGTCGGATTCCGAAATATACCGGGCACTGCGCTACGGATCGGCGGCCACGACCACAAATGCCAACGGCCCCGCTGTGGGGATGCTGATCCAGGACAGCGGCATGACCTGGATGGCCTTTCGCGAAGGCCCTCTGACCCGCTATGGCTTTTATGTGCTGGGCGCCATGATCGTCGTCATTGCGCTGTTCTGGCTGCTGCGCGGCAAGATCCGTATCGACGGCGAGAAATCCGGGCACAAGATCACGCGCTTTATCGGCATTGAACGGTTTGCGCACTGGACGCTGGGTGTATCCTTTATCCTTCTGGGGACAACCGGTCTGGTGCTGATCGCCGGGCGCGCCTTCATCATTCCATGGATGGGCAAAGAGGCCTTTTCCGTCGTGGCGCTGGCTGGAAAATGGGTGCACAACAACGTGTCCTGGGCTTTCATGCTGGCGCTGGTCCTGGTGTTCGTCCTGTGGGTCGCCCACAACATTCCCAACATGACCGATCTGCGCTGGATGGCCAAGGCGGGCGGATTGTTTTCCAAAGGTGTCCACCCGCCCGCGAAAAAATTCAACGCCGGTCAAAAGGTGGTGTTCTGGTCCGTTGTGCTGCTTGGATTTTCAATCTCGCTGTCCGGGCTGTCGCTGCTGTTTCCTTTTGAATTGCCGGTCTTTGCCAAGACGTTTATCGCGCTTAACGCCACCGGCCTGCCCAATCTGATCCTGGGTGCGCCGCTGCCCGAGATGTTGACCCCGTACCAGGAGATGCAGCTTGCCCAGGCCTGGCACGCAATCGTGGCTTTTGTCTTTATCGCCATTGTGATCGCCCATATCTATCTTGGGAGCGTCGGTATGGAGGGCGCCTTTGATGCCATGGGCTCGGGGGAAGTCGAGGAGCAATGGGCCAAAGAGCACCATTCGATCTGGTACGAAGAGGAAATGGCCCGCAAGACGGCCCCGCCGGAACGGGCGGCGCCCGCTGAATAGATGTGGCTGGGCGGCTTGATCCTTGGCTTCTGGCTGGTGCCCGCCCTGGCGCTGGCGGGAGAGTTCTTTACCCTCAAGGGTCACGGCGGCCCGATCCGGGATATTGCTGTATCACCTGATGGCCAGCGCATCCTGACGGCCAGCTTTGACACGTCGCTGGGCCTGTGGGCCGGCGGCGCGCCGCGTTGGTTCGAAGGCCATGAGGCCGCCGTCACCACGGTGCGGTTCGTGGACAATCTGCGCGCCGTGTCCGCCGGTGATGATTTTGCCGTGATCCTCTGGGATCTGGCCACGGGGCAGGGCGAAAGGCTGGGCCGCCACAAGGGAAAGATTCTGTCGCTGCGGGTTTCGCCGGATGGCCGTACCGTGGCCAGTGCCAGCTGGGACGGGCGCATCGGCCTCTGGCCGTTGGACGGCTCTGCACCGCGCTTTATCGATACTGGCGCCAATGTAAACGATGTGGCCTTTCTGGACGGCGGCAGGTCGATTCTGTCGGCGTCGGCGGATGGGCGCATTCGCAGCTGGGATACCATCACCGGCGCGCCGCTTCGTCTGGTCCTGTCCAACGGGTTCGGTGTGAACCGGCTGCTGGTGGACGAGGCGCGCGGCACGCTGGTCTTCGGGGCGGTGGACGGGGGCGCGCAGATCGTCGATCTGGTGACTGGCGAACTGATCAGGGATGTCACGCTGGGCCGCCGCCCGATCCTGGCCCTGGCTTCCAGCGGCGACGGCCGCTACCTCGCCATTGGTGATGGCGAAGGCTACATCATGCTGCTGGACAGCGCCGACTGGTCCGTTCACGCCGATTTCCGCGCCACCCTGCGCGGCCCGATCTGGGCGCTGGCCTTTTCCGCGGATGGCGAAAACATCCACGCAGGCGGGCTGGACGATACCCTCTATTCCTGGCCTCTGGCCGATCCGCGCGACGCGCCGAAAATGGAACTTCAGGACCGCAGTCCGGCGTCGGGCACCCATAGCGCCGCCAATGGCGAAGACCTGTTCCACCGAAGATGCGCGATCTGCCACACGCTCACCGGCGACAGCGCGCGCCGCGCCGGGCCATCGCTTGCGAACCTGTTTGGCCGCAGGGCGGGCAGTGTCCCGGATTACAGCTATTCCCAGACCCTGCAACAATCCAGGATCATCTGGAGCGCCGCGACCATCGATGCCCTTTTTGATCAGGGGCCGGACGTGTATATTCGCGGGACCAAGATGCCGGTGCAGCGCATCACGCGCCCCGGGGACCGCGCCGATCTGATCGAATATCTGAGTCACTTCAGCGAAACCAAGGAAAACCTACAATGAAAGCCTTTCTCCTGTCCTGCGTCGCCATCGTCGTAGTCGCGGTTGGCGCCTATTACGGCCTCAACGCGGTCGGCTTTTCCACCGCCGATGCCACAACCGGTGCTTCGGTACGGCTGGACTGATCCGAATGCAGCAGGCCCAGCGCAAATTCGCGCCCTCGCCCAAGGGGCAGTCGGAATTCGGTATCGGCCTGAAAACGGCATCGGTGCTGGTGGTGGACGACGAACCCGGCATCCGCAATTTCATCGTCAAGATCCTGCAACCGCTCGTGGGCCGGATCGAACAGGCCGCCAATACCGAAATCGCCTCCCGCCTGCTGGATGCCAACCATTTCGATATCGTCATCCTGGACAATGTCATGCCCGGCACCACCGGGCTTGAATGGCTGACCGAACAGCGCAGGCTGGGCTTTTTCGCCGATACGATCCTGATCACCGCCTTTGCCGATATGGACACCGCGATCGAGGCCATGCGCGCCGGGGCCGTGGATTTCGTGCTGAAACCGTTCCGGTCAAACCAGATCCTGAATGCCGTGGCACGCTGTGTCGACAAGGTGAATCTGCGCCGCGAGAACTATCTTCTGAAATATGAACTGGCCTCGGGCAATACCCAGGTGCGCGCGCGGCTTCTGGGCCAGTCGGCGGTGATCGAGAACATCCGCGCCACGCTGGAACGCGCCGCGCCGCTGCCCACGCCGATCCTGCTGACCGGCGATACCGGCACCGGCAAGGAGGTCGCCGCACGCGCGCTGCATATCATGTCGGACCGCGCGGAAAAGCCGTTCGTGCCGATCAACTGCGCCACGATTTCGGTGGAGCGCGTCGAACATGAGCTGTTTGGCCAGATCCGGCAGGATCCTGCCGGGCGCACCCTGCGTCAGGACGGGGTGTTCATGAATGCCAATGGCGGCACGCTTTACATGGATGAAATCATCGAGCTTCCGCCCCCGGTGCAGGCCGCGCTTTTGCGGGTTATCGAAAACCACCGTGTCCGCCCGGTGGGATCGGCCCGCGAGGTGCCGCTGGACCTGCGCTTCATCTTTGCCACCAACGGCAACCTGCAAGAGGCGGTGGCCAATGGCCGCTTTCGCGAAGACCTGTATCACCGCATCAACGTGCTCAATATCGCGATGCCGGTGCTGCGCGACCGCGCGGGCGATATCCGGGAACTGGCGCTGATGTTCATCCAGCAGATTTCGCGCTCGCTGGGGGTGCCGCCGCTGACGCTGACCGAAGGTGTGTTGCTGAACATGTCGCGCTATGACTGGCCCGGCAATGTGCGCGAACTGCGCAACCTGATCGAACGCTCGCTGATCGTGGGGGAATGGCCCGCTGAATTCACGTCGTCCAATTCGGGCGAGGAAATCGAGGCCGCCGACAGCCTGGCCGCGATCGAGCGCCGCCATATCCTTACCGTTCTGGATGCCTGCGAAGGCAACCGCGCCGAGGCCGCGCGGCGGCTGGGCGTGTCGCGCAAGACGATTGATCGCAAATGCGCCATGTGGAATGTCTGACCGGACCGTGACCCGCACAAGGCGCACCAATTCCGTGCGCATCCGGCTGTTGTCCATCGCGCTGCTGCCCACGCTGGTGGTGATGCCGCTGTTCTTCATGGTCACGGCGGTCAACTGGTCGTCGCGCTTTGACAACCTGCTGATCGCCAAGGTCAATGGCGAGTTGACCATTGCCCACCAATACCTGTCGCGGATCCTGGAGAACAGCGAGCTTCAGGTGCGCGCGGTGGCCAATTCGGCCGAGTTCGTGGCGCGAACGGAAACCGGTGCGCCCATCGAGATCCTTGATATGCTTGATGCACGGCGCGCCGCTCTGGGGCTGGATTTCCTGAACTACATGGCACCCGATGGCCGGGTTCTGTCCTCTCCTCGCATGGCGGGCCTGGGCGATATCGTCAAGTGGCCGGTGGTGCGCGATGCGCTGGCCGGGCAGGGAGGCGCGCAGATCGACATTTTCGCGCGTGACGATCTGATGGCCATTTCCGAAGATCTGGCCAACCGGGCCCGCATCCGCCTTGTCCCGACAGAGGCCGCCGTCCCCACCGACCGCACCGAGGAAACCAGCGGCATGGTCGTGCACACCGCCACGCCCGTGCAGGCGGGCGGCGTTCTGGTGGGCGGTCTGCTGCTTAACCGCAACCTGGAATTCATCGACACGATCAACGATCTTGTTTATCCCACGGCCAGCCTGACAGAGGGCAGCCAGGGCACCGCGACCCTGTTCCTTGAAGACGTGCGCGTGTCCACCAATGTGCGCCTGTTTCGCGACGAACGCGCCCTGGGCACGCGGGTGTCGGCGGTGGTGCGCGACACGGTGCTGGAGCGGGGCGAGGTCTGGCTGGACCGGGCCTTCGTGGTCAACGACTGGTACATTTCGGCCTATGAACCGATCGTGGACAGTTTCGGCAACCGGGTGGGGATGCTGTATGTCGGCTTTCTCGATCAGCCGTTTCGCGATGCCAAGTTCTCGACGATCCTGACATTCGCGATTGCCTTTGCCGTGATCGTGGCGATCTCGGTGCCGATCTTTCTGCGCTGGGCGCGCCAGATATTCCACCCGCTTGAACGGATGCTGGGCACCATTGTCCGGGTCGAAGGCGGCGATCTGGGCGCGCGCACCGGGGTGCACAATGCGGGAGACGAGATTGGCCGCGTGGCGGCGCAGATGGACGAGTTGCTGGACCAGATTCAGGAGCGCGACCGCGAGCTGAACCGCCGCGTCGCCGAACGCACCCGTGACTTGAAGGAGGCCAACCAGCGGCTGGAGGCGACGACCAAACAACTGGTGGTCTCTGAAAAACTTGCCGCCGTGGGCGAGATTGCCGCCGGTATCGCGCATGAGGTCAACAACCCGATTCAGGTGATCCAGGGCAATCTTGATGTGATCCGCGCCGAACTGGGCGACAAGGCCGAAGCGGTCCGCACCGAACTGCGCCTGATCGATGAACAGGTGCACACGGTGTTCCTGATCGTCAACAAGCTGCTGCAATTCACCCGCCCCGACGAATATGCCGACAGCATGGAGCATCACCGCCCGTCCGAGGTGCTGGCCGATACGATCCCGCTTGTGCAGCACCTTCTGAACAAGGCCGAGATCGATCTGGCGCTGGATCTGAACTGTGACGCCGCCATCGCCATAAACCGCACCGAACTGCAACAGGTGCTGATCAACCTGATCGTCAACGCAATTCACGCCATGCCCGACGGCGGCGCGCTCACGCTGTCGGTGCGCACGGCGGCGGAAGACGGCGCAACCGGGGTGGCCATCTGTGTTCAGGATACCGGCACCGGTATGCCGCCCAAGGTGCTGGAGCGCATTTTCGATCCATTCTACACCACCAAACAGGGCGAAGGCACCGGTCTGGGCCTGTCGATCACCCGCAAGCTGGTAGAGCTGTATTCCGGGACAATCACCGCCGACAGCATACCGGGGGAGGGAACGCGCTTTGTCGTGTGGTTCCCGCTGGAACGTGCCGATACCGGGGCGGCCGATAGCTGATGCTAGCGTAGCCTGGCCTGTTGCGCCGTGGGGGTGATGCCAAATCGCGTGCGGTAGACGCGCGCAAAATGGCCCGGGCTTTCAAAACCACAAGCCAGCGCCACCTCGGTCACGCTCTGATCGGTCTGGACCAGCAGGTTGCGCGCCCGTTGCAGGCGCAAATCCATCAGGTATTTCTTGGGTGAACAATTCAGATGCCTTCCGAACAGCCGCTCCAGCTGGCGGGTGGAAATGCCGATCTCGGCGGCGATCACCGCCGGGGACCGGGGCCGTTCGATACTGTCATTCATGATCTGGATTGCCTTGACAAGATGCGGATTGCGCATCCCGTAACGCGATTGCAGCGACACGCGTTGTTCCGCCGTACCCTCGCGTACGGCATTGTAAACCATCTGGTCGGCCACCGCGATGGCCAGGTCGTCGCCGTGGGTCTGCCCGATCAGGTGCAGCATCAGATCCGCCGTTGCGGTCCCGCCCGAGGCGGTGATGATCGGCTCATCGGCCACGAACACGCTGCTGACAAGATCGACGCCGGGAAAGTCCTCCATGAATCCGTCGTGGAAATCCCAGTGGATCGCCGCGCGCATTCCTTCCAGCATCCCCGCCTTTGCCAGGATGAACGCCGCCGAGCACAACGCCCCGATCCGCGCGCCCCGCACGCGTTCGCGCCGCACCGTGGCCAACAGATCGGGATCGAAATGGTTGTGCACATTGATGCCGGACAGAACAAACAGCCGGTCACTGGGCGGTACATCGCGATAGCGGCAATCCACCAGCGACACGATCCCGTTCGAGCAGGTGGCGCTGGCGCCATCCCCGCTGGCCAGCACCCATTCATACAGGGTTTCCCCCGTGATCAGATTGGCGATGCGCAGTGGTTCGATCGCGCAGGAAAACGCGATATGCGTGAATTCCGGAACCAGAAGAAAGGCAAATCGTTCGGGGCGATCCATGGGCGCAGATCTTTGCAAGGGGCGCGGGTTTCCACAGTCACTCTGCGCCGGAGCGTGGCATCGCGCAAGCTCTCTTGAGCACTGGTCAGAATTCCTGGTTCAACGCATCCGCCGCCGGAATCTCGCGTTCGCGCCGCGCGATATAGTCCCGCAGCGCCTCGTCCCTGGCCGGGTCCAGCAGCGGCTCTTCATAGGCATCCAGCAGGTTTCGCGCATGGGTCAGCGCGCGCGCGGTGATCTCCTTGCTGCCCTCGGCCATCCATTGTTCGATCGCGTTGTTGTCGAACATCCCGGGCATGAAAAATGCCGTCTGGAAATTGTCCTGCGTGTGCGGGTGGCCCAGGTAATGCCCGCCCGGCCCCACATCCGGCACCGCCGCCAGCGCGGTATCGAAATCGTCCCACTGCACACCCTGCGCCATGCGATAGGCCATTGCGCATTGCTCGGCATCCACGATGAATTTGGCCGTCGAACAATGCATCCCGGCCTCGTTCCAGCCGGCGGAATGCCAGATATAATTCGCTCCGGCGTGCATCACCGCGCTCAGCGTCGTGGCGCTTTCATATCCTGCCTGTGCGTCAAACGTCTTTGCCCCGCCCAACGTGTTCGACGTGCGCCAGGGCACCCCGTAATGCCGCGCCATCTGGCCGATCATGAAATTCATCAGGCTGATTTCCGGCGTTCCCGCCATCGGCGCGCCCGACTTCATGCTGACGGTTGACAGGTAGTGGCCATAGATCGCCGGGGCGCCCTTGCGGATCAGCTGGCTATAGGCCAGCGCGCTCAGCGCCTCGGCGTTCAACTGTGCCACTGACGCCGCAACAGACGCCGGCGTATTGGCCCCGCCCAGCACAAAGGGCGAGCACAGCACCGGCTGGTTGCGCCGGCAAAACGCGCGCATGGCACCCAGCATGGTTTCGTCCCAGACAAGCGGCGAATTGCCATTGATATTGCCGGTGACGACGGGGTGCGTATCGATGAAATCCTCTCCGAACAGGATGGCGCACATCGCGATCACGTCTTCGGCGTTCTTCGGGCTGGTGGTCATGCCCATGAAGGTCTTGTCGGAATGTTTCATCGACGAATAGGTGATCCGCAGATGCCGCTGGCTGATCGGATGATCGTAAGGCTCGACAATGTGATGGGCCGAAGAATGCAGCGCCGGCAACATGTGACTGAGCTTGTGAAACATCGCCAGGTCGTCCAGCGTCGGGTTGCGGCGCACATCGTCCAGGTCGCGCAGAAAGGGCGCCCCGGTCATCGGGATGAACATCGCGTGTCGCCCTCCCAGCCGCAGATTTCGGGCCGGGTTACGGGCCGTATAGGTGAAATCCGACGGGATCGTCGCGATCAGGTCGCGGATCAGCCCCCGGTCGGGAAAGACGGTCTCGCCGATCACCCTGGCCCCGGCGCGGCGCCAGTCGTCCAGCGCGATATCGTCGCGGAACACCACGCCCACGTTTTCAAGAATATCCATCGAGGCCGCGTCGATGCGTTCTACCTGCGCGCCGGACATGATCTCGCAATGGGGCAGGGTGTTTTCCAGGCCGGGCAGCATCGAAAAATCATGGGCGGTACGCACAGCACGACGAGCGGCGCGCCCCCCGGCGCGGCGGCGGGAATCCAGGGCCATAGGCTCTCTCCAGATGTTGAGTTGATGCCAGTCTAGGCCGCGTGTCCATGCCGCCACTGACCGGAAACCGAACTGGCGATGCAGGAAACGACGCCGCTAGATGGCGTGTTCCCAGACCACCAGTTCGTCGCTGACGGCCACGCGGATGGCCCCGGCGCCGCACGCGGCTTCAAGGCGGGGTGGCGGGGGCAGGGTGCTTTGCGTGAACCGGTCCGGGGTCAGCGTCATGGCGTATGGCGTGATCCCGCCGCCCGGTGCACGCGCACAGCGCAGCAACCTGCCTTGCCAATGAAACACCGCCCCCACGGTCTCGCCAACACCGTCCCGCGCGGTGATGCCCGGCCCGTCCGCGTTCACCGGATGGGCCTGCCAGGTGCCGTTGACCGGGTCGTCCGTGTGAAACAGGGCAAGATAGCGATAGCTGCCGTCGCTGAACGGGCTTTCCATCGCCGTGATCAGCCACCAGCGCCCGTCATGCCCGAAAACGCTGCTGCCCCGGCACGAAACATTGTTCACCACGGTTTTCCATTGCCGCCACTTTCCGGGAAAATCGTCACACCGCCAAAGCGTAACGTCGCCCCGTCCCTGTGGCTCTGTCACCGCACATATCCTGCCTTCATGGTGAAAAACCGCCGCCAGACCGGCCAGCGGCACCGGCTGCGCATTACCATCGGGCAACGAAACGGCGACCGATCCGGCCCCTTCCCGCAGCAAGACATGGCCGGGTGCCAAAACCGGATGCGACCATGGTGTCCCGGCGGGTAGCGGTACTTCATACTGCCCGCCATCGCGCGTCTGTACGGTGATGCGCGTTGCCGCCGCCGGTGTACGGGCGCGCGCGCGGGCCGCGCGCCGATGCGCGGCCTGATCCGCCACCTTGTAAACGCGCCAGTAAAGCCGCGCCAGCGGATCGCACCAATGGGGCAGGCCGGGTTTGACCTTGTTGCGCGTGGACAGGAACCGCGCCGGATTGCCCGAGCTGATATCCACGTCGCGTTCGGGCAGCACGATCTCGCCCTTGCAGACCGGCCCGGCCAGCAGCGCGTTCAGCACCGCCTGATCGTTCATGTGCCGGGGAATGCTGTTGGGCGGGCACAGCACGTCCTCATGCGTAGCCCAGTCCGCCCAGCTGTCGATCAGGGCACGCATTTGCGGGTTGCCCGCGTCAAACCCCAGGAAACAGGCGACGCATTCGCGCATCCCCCATGTCCATCGCGGGGTGCCGATCCGTTCCAGGATGGACGGGTCACAACGCTCCTGCAACGGGGCTTGCCCCCGCAGGATGTAGAACCCGTGGCGGCGCACATGGTCCAGCATCGCGTCAGGCGCTCCGCGCGGCAGGTTGGCGCTGTCGCTCCAGATCACCGGGCCGCCTGCCTCGGCCATCACCTCGCGCAGGATATGGGGCTTGAACGCATAAGATCCACTGGACGGCACATAATGCGGTGGCAGATCCTCAAGCGGCAGGCGCCGCCACTCTGCCCAGCCGAACCGGGCTTGCAGATCGGCCACCTGCGCGGGTGTCATGCCCATGTCGAAAACAATCCAGCGCGCACCGGTGTGCCAGCCGATGCGCGCGACACCGCGCAGCTGCTGATACAGGCAGCGCGCGAACCCCGCATCGGCGCCGGTCACGAAAATAGCGTCATTGGGCCTTTGCATTGGCGGGGTCCAGCGGTTAATTGCTCTGGACCCATTTAACCGGTGCCGGGCGCGATTGGCCAGTTGCCAAGCCCACGCGCCACGAAATCATGGCGGACGGCGACAACGTGTTGATTTTTTTCGCAGCGGTGCTGGCGGCCCTTGCCGCCGCCTATTGGCTGCACCACCTGTTCGAAGGCGAGCGGTTCCTGCCGGACCTGATCCGCGAATGGCGCCTGTCCCGGGTTGATCTGGCCACGCTCGAGTCGTTCTGGGCCTCGGCTGACAAGGCCGACATCGTCGTGTCGCTCACCACGATCCCCAGCCGCATCGCCCATATCGATACGGTGCTCAAGGGGCTGCTGGCCCAGACCCGCCCACCGGCCCGTATCGTGCTGAACGTGCCGGACCATTCCCTGCGCGAGGAAACCGGCTATGACATTCCCGCGCATCTGGCGGGCCTTGCCTCGGTGGAAATCCGGCGGGGCAGGGATTGGGGCCCGGCGACCAAGCTGATCCCCACGGTGCTGACCGCCGATCCCGACCAGCTGATCGTGGTTGTGGACGATGATCGGATCTACCCGGCGGATTTCCTGGAAACCTTCGAACGCGCCGCCGCCGAAACCCCGGACAGGGCGCTGACCATGGCTGGCTGGATCGTGCCCGCCGATCTGACCGACCGGCCCACCACTGTCCTGTCCAACCTGCTGCAACGCCCGCCCGCGCCGCTGCGCGGCCACCGGCTGCGTCGGGCGCGCACCGTGGATGTGTTCCTGGGTGTGTTCGGCTATGCCGTGCGCCCGCGGTTCTTCGACCAGACCGATCTTGCCGATTTTTCCGATACCCCCCGCGCCGCGTTCCTGGTGGACGATGTGCGCTCCAGCGCGCTCTGCCTGGCACCGATCGATGTCATTCCCAATCGCGGCCTGAGCTGCCTGCCCAAGGCGCGTGCCGCGCATTACCGGCTGACTGCCCTGTCGCGTATCAACAATGGCGGCGGAGATCCCGAAGACCGCAACAACACCCGTGCCATTCGCCACTATGGCGATCGCTGGCAGGTGGGCGGGCCGACAATGAAGGCGGGTGGCACATGAGCGACAAAGCCGCTAGCGTGCCCCCGAACCACTCCGAGACTGCCGTGAAGATCGACCTCAGGAAAATTCCCGACCCCGAAGAACGCGGCCTTTCGGCCATGATCGCGCGCCGTGTGACCGTGCTGCGCTTTCTGCTTGTCACAAGCGGCGTGATCCGCGACCCGATTGTCGTGCTCACGCTGCTGGCCAGCTTCAGCCGCTCTGGCATGATATTTGCCATCAACGAAACCGCCCGCACGGCGGACCAGGGCATGGGATGGTCGGTGCTGTTTTTGCTGGCGTCGGCCGCAACTTTGCTGGCGGCGGGCTATTACAAACGCCTGCGCGCCTTTATCCTGACCACACGGATCGTCGCCGCGCTGCGCAACCGCATGGCGCGGCGCCTGCTGCGCGCCAATGTCGATTTCCTGTCGTCCAGCCCGCATGGCCAGGTTTATGCCGCGATGACGAACGAGGTGGGCGAATTGTCCAATTCGGTCATCAACGTGATCGAAGCGGTCGAGGCCGTCATCGTGCTGGCCATCGCCGTGCCCTACCTGTTCTACGTATCCTGGAGCGCGGGCATGGCCGCGATCTTCGCCGTGGTCCTGGGCATGATCAGCTATTTCGTGCTTGATATGCCCGCCCGCCGTCACAACCTGCGCTCTTCCCAGCTTTTCGCGCAGTATTGCGACCGTGTCGGGGACATGCTTGCCGGTTGGCGCGAATTGCGTCAGCGTGGCACCCGCCGTGCCGCGCTCGAGGCCGAAGTGCTGGACACCATCGCCGAACACATGGCCGTGCGGCGCAAGGTCGAACGGCTGTTCGCGGGCAATGCCATCGTCAGCCAAAGCGCGGTCATCATGCTGCTGTGTTTCGTGGTCATCGCAATCCCGCTGATCCAGGGCGGCGATACCACGGTGATGTTCCAGGTCCTGACCATCGTGTTCCTTACGACCGGGCCAATCGAACTGCTGTTCAATCTGATGCCGCGCCTGTCGCGGGCCGAAAACGCCTATTACAAGATCCAGAAGATCGAAGAGACCCTGGAAAACGCGCAATCGAAATCGCTCAAAACCCCGGCCACGCCGCAGCAACGATTCGACAGTATCGAACTCAAGGGCGTCACCGCGACGGTTCGCGAACTGGAAAAACCCGATGCCGAGGCGTTTCACCTTGGTCCCATCGATCTGTCCTTTCGCCCCGGCGAAACCGTGTTCATCTGTGGCGGCAACGGGTCGGGCAAGACCACGCTCCTGTCGCTGATCACCGGCTTGCGCCACCCCGAGCAGGGCGAGATCCTGCTGGACGGCGCCCCCCTGACCGAGGACACAACATCGGTGTATCGCGAATTGTTCTCGGGCGTTTTCAGCGGGTTTCACCTCTTTGATCGTGCCTATGGCATGAACTCGGACGAACTGCGCGCGCTGGAAACCCGTATTGCCCAGCTGGGCCTGTCCAGCCGGGTGCAACTGCACGATGACCGTTTTTCCTCGACGTCGCTTTCCGCCGGGCAAAGCCGCCGGCTGGCGCTCGCCGTGGCGCTGGCCGAGCAGCGCCCGATCATCGTTCTGGACGAATTCGCCGCCGATCAGGATCCGGCCAACCGGGCGTTCTTTTATGACGTGCTGGTGCCGGAATTGTCCGCGTCGGGGCGGTTGGTGCTGGCCGTCACCCATGACGACCACCAGTTTTCCAAATGCGACCGGCTGATCAAGATGGAAGGTGGCAAGGTGATTTCCGATCTACGGCAACCCAATCGAAAGGCCCTCGCATGAGCCCGGTATCCCGGCTTGGTGCCGTCGCGCTGGTGTGTTCCATCGTGTTCACGGTC
Organism: Thiosulfatihalobacter marinus; assembly: GCF_016019955.1. Taxonomy (GTDB): domain Bacteria; phylum Pseudomonadota; class Alphaproteobacteria; order Rhodobacterales; family Rhodobacteraceae; genus Shimia; species Shimia marinus_A. Next base: position 304,500 of record NZ_JAECRZ010000003.1, on the reverse strand, counting down.
TTTGTCGCCACGGTGGTCAACTACCTGATCTATACATCCCGGTGGAGCTTTGCCCTGCTGCGCCCGGATTATGTCGCGCGCAAGCCCCCCACAATCAGCCGGGCCATATCCGAACCGGCGGTGGGCGAGCCGTTTGCCAACTGGATGTTGATAAGCGCGCCTTTGCTGTTCATTGCCGTTGCCGTGCTTATGACGGTGCTCGTGCGATCGGCCAGGCGTCAGGCCGGGGCCATGCCACGTGGCCAGCTGGGATGGATCGTGGGGCTGTCCGGAGTGGTCATCCTGCTTCAGGCGCTGGCCTCGGTCGGAATGGTGATGCTCAGCCAGTTCCGCTTTCCCACCCACAACGCCCTGCATATGGCCGGCAGCTATCTGTTCTTCTTTTCCCAGGCCTTCGCGGTGTTCATTGGCGAAATGCTGTCGCGCAGCTGCGATGCGCCGCCGCTGCGCGGCCGGCTCCTGGGTGTGGCCACCTGCCGGTTTCGGCGTTGGCTGATCCTGGTTCCGGCAGCGTTGGGCGTGGCCTATCTTGCGCTCTTTATCGTCAAGGATCTTGATACCGGCCCTGCCGCGCCCCTGCTGTATCAAACCTATGTCTCGGTCGAATTGCTGCTGATCTCGTCCTTTCTGTTGTATTTTCTGGCATGGATCCCGGAAAGCGTGCTGGCACTGGGCCGCTATTTGCGCGCCTGATCGTCGACGGCGCGCAAAAGCGCGGTGGCCCGGCGCATCCGTTGCAGCGCGGTCAAATGCGACAGGATTGCGAACCCCGTCAGCCCAAGCGTGATCACCCAACCGCCCAGCACACCGGCGCCGATCAGCATGGCGCACAGGTAGATCACCCGCTCCAGCCGCTCGAAGAAATCGGGCCAGTCATCGTTGCTCACCTCGATCTCAAGCGCCGTGCGAGCCTTGGCATAGGATGTAATGACGCTGCCCGAAAAACAGGCCAGCGCCAGCGGCCACTGGTCATTCACCAGCGCAATCGCCGCCAGCACGATCAATTCCTGATACCGGTCCACCATGGCATCGAAATAGCCACCGGCGCGGCTTGAAAGCCCCGTGCGCCGCGCCACCGCGCCATCCAGCGCGTCAAAGGCAAAAGCAAAGGCAAGCGAGATGCCATATATCAATGCCAGCCCGTGCAGAAGATAGGCGCCCGAGGCCACAAGAATCAGGACCAGCCCGGCAAATGTCACCTGATTGGGGGTCAGCCCGGCACGCACAAGCGGCGTGGACATCGCTTCCCAGATCGGATCGATCTTCGATTTCAACAGTCCGTCGATCATGCTCTTGCCCTTCCTGTGCCCCGCGTCAGCGCCGATAGCTTCGGATCACGTCGCCCCGCAGCCTGTCAAGACGCGCGGCGCGGTTTGCCAGCAGTTCCGCGCGCGCCGCATCGGGGTGATAGCTGGCCGTCACCCGCCCTTGCAGACGCTCCGCCGCCGCCTCCGGCGAATTTGCCCAGCCCATCATCGGCGCCGCCAGCGTTGCCGCACCCAATACCCCGGCATGGCGCGCCGCGCCCACGCGAACTTCGCGGTTCAGCGTATCGGCCATCAGCTGGGCAAAGCCCGGATTGGCTGCCGCGCCACCCACCATCGCAACCGGCCCGTCGCGCCGCGCGCCGCGTTCCCGGATCACCTTGCCAAAGGCCCAGCGCAGGTTCTGGGCCACACCTTCCGCCACGCTCCGGCGCAGCGCCGCGCCGTCATGCTCCAGCCCCAGTCCGTGGAACGTGCCTCTCAGCCGGTCATCATCCACCGGCACCCGCTCGCCCGTCATCCAGGGCAGGAACACCGGGTCATCGGCCCGCAGCGCGCCATCCGCCGCCATGTCGGGGGGGAAAGCGCCCGCCGTGGCCCTCGCCGCCCATTCCAGCGCCGATCCGGCGTTTTCCTGGCTTGCGATCAGCAGCGGGCGATAGTCCAGCCCCGAGGTGATCGTGGCATAGGCATGCGGGATGCTGACGCGCCGCCCGTCGAAAAAACCCGCAATCCACGCGCTTGTGGCCACGCTGATATGCAGCGCCCCGTCCTGTACCTCGCCAGTGCCCAGCGCGGCGGCGGTCACATCCACCGTGCCGCCGGCCACCTGGACGGGCGCCGTCAGCCCCAGTTCGGCCGCCGCGTCGGGGCGCAACAGGCCCACCGGCACATGCCCCATCACGATCGGCGGCATCCTGTCCAGCGGGATTCCCGCCATGCGCGCCAGCCTGGGCGACCAGCCCTCGCGCCCGGCGCGCGTGTTCATGATCCAGCTCAGATTGGCGCTTTCGGGGCAGGTCGTGATTTCACCGGTGGCGCGATACACCAGCCAGTCGCGCACATCCAGAACCCAGCGTGTGCGGGCGAACAGATCGGGCTCGTTCTCCTGCAACCATACCAGCTTGGCGGTCGGGTCCATGCCGTTCTGCGCGGGCGCCCCATTGGCCAGCGCCAGCCAGGTCAGCCCCTTGTCAACGCGATAGCCCCGCACCGCGGGCCAGCCGCCCACAATCCGTCGTCCCTGACGCACCGCGCGCTTGTCCATCCAGGTCAGGCAGTTGCGCAGCACCATGCCCCGCGCATCCACGCAGATCACGCCACAGGCCTGGGCACAGAACACCAGCGCCCCGGCGCGCGTATCAAGATCCGGCACCTGCGCGTGCAGCACGCCCAGCGCCCGTACCAGCGCGGCCCACCAATCGTCGGGCACCTGCTCGGCACCGCCCGGCGGCGACAAATGCAAGGGATAACTCTCGGTCGTGCGCGCCAACAGCCGCAGATCGCCATCCACCACGCCGACCTTGACACCCGACGTGCCGAAATCCGCTGAAATCACCAGATCGCCGTGCACCAATACCCTGTTCCGAATTACTTTTGCCCTGGATGCGCCACGGCCCGCCTGATCGGTCTGGCACGGTTATTGCTTATTTGGCAACCGCGTTCCGCCCAGAGCCTCGGCAAACAGCGCCTCATAGGACGGTCCCACGGTCGCGATATCGAACCGCTGCGCCTGGCTCATCGCCCAGCGCCGCATTTGCTCCAGCCTGGCCGGATGCTCTGCCAGATCCAGAATCCTGCGCGCCAGTGGCCAGGTTTCGCCCGGTGGTACCAACAGGCCCTGCCCCGCCCCCGTCAGAACCGTCGCAAACCCGGCATTGGCCGCCGCCACGGGCACCGTGCCCGCCGCCATGGCTTCGGCCAGAACCAGCCCGAAACTCTCGCCATGCAGGGCCGGCGCGATGAACAGATCCGCCGCCGCCACCATTTCGCGCGCCGCCGCGTTGTCCGGCGGCGGCGCAAAGCTGACGCCGCCGATGTTGGAGTGGATCACCCGGTTGCGCAGCAGGCCTTCTTCGGGGCCGCTGCCGGCGATGGTCAGCCTGGCGTCAGGCCGCTCCTCGTGCACCCGCTTCCACGCTTCCAGCAAGACGGCAACGCCCTTGCGCTCTTCAAGGCGCCCCATATAGATCGCCCGCAAACCGGTGCCCGGGCGGGCCTGCTCTGCCGCCTTGCGCCACTCCGTCAGATCCACCGCCGGGGGCAGGATGCGGGGCAGGGGATCGGCCCCGGCGGCACGCCATTGCGCAAGCGGTGCGCGCGATGGCACCACCACCGCCTTCAGGTGCCTGTTGAAGCGATGCGCGCTTTGGCGCAGGAACCACGCCACCGGGTCCAGCCCGGTTGTCGCGGGCAATGTTGCGTGGAATGTCGCGACCGAAGGCAGATCCAGCGCGCGCCACACCTGCCATGGCAGCATCGGTGTCCAGGGTGTGTGCAGATGCGTAACCTCTGCGCCCCAGGCGCGCAACCGTTCGACACAATCCGCCAGTTCGGCCCGCCGTGCCCGCGTCAGCTCGAACCGGGTGCCATGCAACGATACCGACCGGCAGGCGCCAAGCGTCATCAGCCCCGGTACGTCCGCGTCGCCCGGCGGCGCCACGATGCGCACGTCATGGCCGCGAAGCCGCAGCCAGGTGGCAAGGTCGCGAATGTGCGATTGCACCCCGCCGGGGCGGTCCATCGCATAGGGTGTGATCTGAACGATTTTCATTCAACAACCCGGCTCAAGGCATCCAGAACGTCGCCGATGCTGTAAACCAGCACCGCGATAACGGCCACATACATGTAAGGCCCCGAAAGCAACAACAGGGGGATCAGCCCGCTCAGACCATTGAGAAACCACATCAAGCTGCCCAATCGCAGGCTCGCCCCCTCCGGCGCGGTGGTCTTTTCGGGGGCCGCGTCGTTGCACACCCGCGCAAACAGCCGCAGCCACCCGGCGGCAAAGCCCAGCATGGTCCAGAACGCGCCGCCATCCGCCATCCGGTCCGCCAGCAGTCCCATCGAGGCATAAAGAACACCCCACTGGAACATATCGATCAGGAAATCATAGCGCGCGCCCGCCGCGCTGCCCGTACCCCCGGCGCGCGCCATGGCACCGTCGCTGCAATCCAGGATCTGGAACAGCACCGCCAGCCAGAACAGCACGATGCCCGCCGCGCCGATCGGCAAAAGCCCGGCAACCAGCGGCATCAAACCCGCCACACCCAGCCCGATGACCGACACGTTGGTGGGGCTAAGCCGTGTCTTCAGCAGAAGCCACGCCAACACCGTTCCGGGGTGGCGATACAACAGATAGACCGACCAGTTGCTGAGCTTCTCCGCCCGCGCGGTTTCTCGATTGGCCGCGGCCACCTGCCGCAGGGAATGGGCCATGGAAAGTCCTCCGGTTCGGGTGGCTTGCGGATGCCACCGGCCTCACATAGGGTCCGGCTCATTCTTACTGGCTTTCGGACACGGGCAACATGGTAGATTTGAGCGCACTGATCCTTGCTGCCGGGCGTGGCATCCGCATGGGGCCCCGGGGGCAACTCAGGCCAAAGGGCCTGCTGGAAATCGACGGGGTGCCGCTGGTGGCCCGCTCCATCAATTTGCTGCGCGCCCGCGGCATTCCCCGCATTCGCATCGTGACCGGACATCTGGACGATCAGTACCGCGATCACTTTGGCGGGCAGCCGGATGTCGAATTGATCCACAACCCCGCCTATGCCGAAACCGGCAGCCTGAAATCCCTGTTGACCGGGCTGGATGGGCTGACGGGCCATGTGGTGTTGCTGGAATCCGACGTGATCTACGAATCGCGCGCCCTGTCGCCCGTGGAACCCGGTGTCACGCGGCTGATGGTGTCGGGCAAGACAGGCGCCACAGACGAGGTTTACGTCTGGTCGCGCAAGGGGATGAATGGCACACCCGCCTTTGATTTCATGTCCAAGGACATTTCGGCGCGCACCGGCGCGCATTTTGGCGAACTGATGGGCATCACCTGTTTTGCCGCTCCCCAGGTCGCGGCCTTGCGTACCGCCGGGCAGGCGGTGTTGGCCGAAAATCCCGGCGCCGATTACGAAGATGCCGTCTGCGCGCTTGCCAGGGATACCGATATCGAGGCGGTTCTGCTCAGGGATCTCGCCTGGACCGAGATCGATAACGAGGCAATGTATGCACGTGCCGTGGAAGCGGTCTGGCCGGTGATACAGTCCCGCGATCCCGCCTAATCGCGGCGCCGCAGATACCCGCCCTGGTGCAACAGCAACAAAGCCGACAAGGACAGCGCCACCACCAGCGGGATCGTGGCCGCCGGGTAGGGCGGAATCCGCCCGTGAATCCCCAAGGCCCAGAACACCTTGACCGATACAAGGATCACATACCCCACCGTCGCCAGCACCATAAGACGAAACGGCGCCCAGCGCCGCCCGCGCCGCCCCGCCAGCGCAAGGCTCGCGCCCAGCAAGGCAAAGATTCCGGGCAGGAAAAAGGACATCCGCCGGAACGCCAGCGACGTGGCCGCGTCATTGGCGGCAAACAGCCCTTCGATCCCGGCGATCTTCTTCAGGGCCGGGTTGGGGATGTAATAGCCATGGATCCCGAACCACCGCACCCGCGCACGGTTCAGCGGCAGGTCGATCCCGATCCGGTCGCGCGTCGTCGTGGCCATGCCGATCCCGGCGTCGCTGTCCCATTCGGTTGCGTTTTCCAGAACCCACGCCCCGTCGCGCGCGCCCGGAACCGCCCGCTCGGCAAAGATGACACGGCTCAGCGCCGGTGTGTCGATGCCCTCGAAATACTGGATGTCGCGCAACGCCGGATCGGCACCGCGCGTTACCTGTGCCCGCATGGCGCGGCTGCCATCCGTGATCCAGCGGTACTCCAGGTCAGTGTTGCCGAACCAACGGCCATACCGCCCCAACTGTGCCGCAATCTGGCGTTCCACCGCCGCCGGGCGCAGCCAGTTCTGGAACGAGGCCTGCACCGCCCCGGTGATCACCCCCACGATCAGCAATGCGCTCAGCATCAATCCCGGCGTCGCCCCGGCGGCACTCAACACAACGTCTTCCAGCCGCTGATGTCGCAGCGACGCCGCCAGCCCGGCACCGATCAGCGCCGCCATTCCCAAAAGCCGGGTCACGATGTCCACCGCGCGATAGCCCAGATAGGGCATCAACACACGCCACAGCGGGGTCTGCGTTGCCGCCGCGCGGTCGCGTACCCCGTCAAGGCTGTCGGTCAGGTCGATCGACAGCGCGATGACAAGCAGCGCAAACAGAACAAACCCGATAGCGGCAAGATAACCGCGCACCATGGCGCGCACCGCCACGCCGGTATGCGCGCGCCAGTTCATGCCCGCCGCGCCGCCGGGATCATCAGCGCCTCGCCACGCCAGCCCAGATAGGCCAGCGGCGGCCCAAGATACAACGCCACGGCCAGCCCCAAAAGCAGGAACGGCGACATCGCCTCGACCGCCCCCGCCAATACCGAGCGCGCGGCCACATCCCCCGCCATCAGGATCACCGCCGCGATGGGCAGCGCCACATAGCGCCTGATCCCGGCCCCGCCGGCCACGATTGCCGCCAGCGCCAGCAGCGCCGCCATCGGCACCATCAGGGCGCGCGTCACGATCCGTGTCAGGCGCGGGGTTTGCGCCGGAGAGATATTCAGCAGCCGCTCGGCCTTGCTGCGCTCCCGGTCCGGCGCCTCGGTCACATCCGCCAGACCAAATCCAAACTCGGCCTGGTTCACGTTGAACGCGTTGATATGGGTCATGGGGGCGCCGTCGCGCGGATAACGCGCCTCCAGCGCCGACAGCGAGTCCAGAACGATCGCGCGCTGTCCGTCCTTGTCCGGATCGGTCACGCGCCAGTTGCTGGACTGCACCGCGCGCCACTGGCCGTCCACATCCGGCTGGAACACGAACAACTGTCCGCGCCGGAATTTTTCATCCCTGGGCGGGGTGGCAATGAAGGTTACATCGCGGATCGTCTGCCGGCTGTTCAACGGCCCGGCCTGTTCGATGCGCGACACGATGTATTCGGTTTTCAGCTCGGCCATCTTGATGCGGCTGGCATAGCGCGCCAAGGGCGACAGATATCCCGCCGTCGCCACGCTTACCGCGCCGCCGATCAGGCCCAGCAGCACCATCAGCATCACCACCTGCCGCCACCGGATGCCGCTGGCGGCAAGGATGATCAATTCGCCCCGGTTGCGCGCATCCGAGATCACGAAATAGACCGCGATCAACACCCCGACCGCCAGTGCCAGATCCAGGATCTGGGGCATTCGGAACACCAGCAAAATCCCCACATCCGCCGCCAACGCATCGTTGCGCAGCGCCTCTTCCAGCAGCGTCGTGAAACTCTCGGCCAGGAAAATCGCCTCGACCACCGCCAGGATCACCAGCAATCGCGCCAGCACCGGCCACGCCAGAATCCGTATGAGGGGGCGAAGAACTCTCATGGCGCAACCATTCCCCCTGCGATCCCCCGGTGCAAGCCCGTCACAGCCACGTCAGGATAATATTCAACGCCACCAGCCCGGCGCCGGCGGCAATCCAGCTGTCCAGCGAATCCAGCACGCCGCCCTGGCGCCGCATCAGGACCGGGTAATCCTTGACCCCGGCCATGCGTTTCAGCCGCGAGGCGGCCAGATCACCCGCCACCGCCAGCCCGGCAACCAGCGATGCCGTCAGGATAAGCGCACCACCATCCAACCCCAGCAGAACCGCCCCCCCCGCGCTGAGCGCCAATAGCCCAAGCCCGCCACCGATCAGCCCCTCGACGGTTTTGCCCGGTGACAGCACCGGAAACGCCTTGCGCCGGCCGAACAGCTTGCCCGCCAGCAGCGCGCAACTGTCGAAAATCTCGACCAGCGCATAGGCCCCGGCGCTGGCAATACGCCATTCCGGCGCGGTCAATCCATGCGCCAGCAACGCCATCGGGATCACCGGGAAGACCAGCAAATCCAACAAACCCCGTCCCGTCCCGCCGCCTCGTGCCATAAGGGCGCGCAACAATAACAGCGGCCACACTCCGGCCAGCGCCACCGCGGCCAGTGGCTCTGCCATGGCCGCCGCTGTCACACCAAATGCCACAATCGCCATGCCCCAGGCTGGGCGCCCCGCGCCAAGACGAACATGGCCCGCCTCGTACCCGACGCGCAGCGATACGGCCACCATCAACAGAACCAGCCCCGCCGTGCCCGCCAGCAGGGCGGCGATCAGCACCACGGCCACAATCGTGGCACTGAAAAACACCCGCGCCAGATCGCGTGCAATCGCCCGGGTCGCGGGGATCAGCCACAGCGCACCCAAAACGCCATAACCCACCGCCAAAAGCACGGCCCCGGTCAGCGCCAGACCTTCGGCGCTCAGCCCGTTCATTCGCTGAACTTGCGGATCAGCCGCCGTTGATGCCAGCGCAGGATCGGCGCGATCAGGCTTGTGAACCGGTTTAGCCCCGCCATCTGGAAACCCGGCGCCACCACCAGCCGTCCGGCCTGCATCCCGGCGATCAGCCGGGCGGCCACGGCCTCGGCCTGCCAAAGCCCGCCTCCCCTGGTAATCTCGACCGTCGCGGCGGGCTTGGTGGCCATCTCGGCCTCCAGCATTGGCGTTTGGGTATCGGGTGGATAACAGATCGTCACGTCGATGCCCCGCGGTTCCAGTTCCACATGCAGCACTTCGCCCAATCCACGCAGCGCGAATTTCGACGGCGCATAGCTGGAATAGCCGTAGATCCCGAAAAATGCCGCCCCCGACGAGACCAGCCCGACCTTGCCGCCGCCGGCATCGGCCATCGGGCCGGTCAGGGCTCTGACGAAATAGAGCGCTCCGAAATAGTTGATCGCCATATGGCGTTCGTGCAGGTCGACTGGCTGTTCGGCAAACAGGCCCGGTTCGGCTATGCCCGCGCTGGCAATGGCGAATCCCGGCACGCCCATCGCCGCAACGGCCTCGGCCACGGCGCTTTCCACCGCGGCGCGATCGCTGACATCAACGGGAAACTCGCGCACGGATATGTCGGGCGCCGCGTCAAGAATGACCTGCCGCGCCGCCGCCAGCCGGCCCGGATCGCGGGCGAAAAGCGCAATGTCATGGCCTCGTTTCGCCAGCAGTACAGCAGCGGCAAGTCCGATGCCGCTTGATCCGCCGGTGACAAAGGCCGGGCGCATCAGGCGCCTGCCCCGTCCCCTTTGACGAAATTCAGGATCACGTCATGGGCATCAGTGTCTTCGATCTGTTCTGGCGGGTGCTTGAACAGAAACGCGCTGGCATCCGCGATTGGCCCGGCCATTCCGCGATCACGCGCAATCCGCGCCAGCCGGATCGCCACCAGCGCCTCGGCGGCGGCATTGGGGCTGTCCTCGACATCCAGCCGTACCTCGATATTGGTGCGTGCCCCGCCAAACAGGCGGCCTTCCATGCGCACATAGGCAACCTTGCGGTCGTTCAGCCAGGGCACATAGTCGGACGGGCCGATGCGGATGTCATTTTCATGCAGTCGGTTGTTCAACGCGGCCTGTACCGCCTCGGTCTTGCTCTCGCGCTTGTTGGTCAGCCGTTCCTGCTCGGTCATGTTCAGAAAGTCGGTGTTGCCGCCCACGTTCAGCTGATAGGTGCGGTCGATCTCGACACCGCGCATCCGGGCCAGATTGACCAATGTGCGGTGCACGATGGTGGCGCCGAACTGGGCCTTGAAATCATCGCCCAGGATCGGCACGCCCGCGGCGCGGAATTTCGCGGCCCAGACCGGATGCGAGGCGATGAACACGGGGATGCCGTTTACCACGGCCACCCCGGCCTCCAATGCGCATTCCACGTAGAATTCCACGGCCTTCTGCGATCCCACCGGCAGGAAGATGATCATGACCTCTGCTTCCAGCGCGCGCAGCGTGGCCACAACGTCGTCCTTGCTCAGCGCCGGTTCCTGCGACAGGCGGAACGAACGATCCTCGGGGTTCTGCAACATATGCCAGGCCACCCCGTCCAGATCGGGCCCGCGATGGATCGGTGCGGTCTGGTCCTCCAGATCGGTGTGGAACCGTTCGGTGCAGTTGGGCGCCGCGAAAGCCGCCTCGCCCAGCGGCTTGCCAACCTTGCGCAGATCCACGTCGAACCCGGCAACCAGCTCGATATCCTCGGGCCGGTAGCCGCCCAGCTCGGGAAAGCTCACCCCCACGGCCTCAGCGCCCGTCGCCTTGCAATAGGAAACGCCCTGGATCAGCGAACTGGCACAATTGCCAACCCCCACGATCACGGTGCGGATGGGGGTTTTCGTCGTCTGCGAAGTCATTCGTGGTATTCTCCACCGGAAACTGCAAAAAAATGTGTGACATAGCGGCCCGTTTCCGGGTCCGTGGTGTATAGGCGCAGGCGTTCGACCCTGGGAAGCATCCCACTTTCGTCAAGGTCCAGGTAGCCATAGACCAGCTGAAAATCACGATTGTCGACCCGTGTCCATAGCGCGGCTTGAAACGGACCGGTCTGGCGCAGCTCCACGCTTGTGTTCCGCATCGCGTTGACGCCCACAAGATAGCCCGATCCATTGCGGTTCGGCCGGCTCCAGACACCATAGCCGAACAACCGTTCGTACCAGCGCAGCCGCATGGTCTGCCCCTGGCTGGCATAGCGGCGCCAATAGGCAACCACCGGGCGGCGCGGGTCGAGACGCCCGTCGGCGGTGAACCGGGCGGCATAGACAACGGTGTTGGCGTTTGGCGTGCGCTGAACAAAGAACAGCTGGCGCGGTTCGTCAGGATGCGGGAACTCGGCGCGAGCCCGGGGCAGGGAGTATGACACGCTGCTTTCCGTCAGCCGGATGCCCGGCCGCGCCTGGGCGGGCAGCGCCGCCGCAACGACCATCAGACCCACCAGCATAAAAACGCACGGCAACGGCAGTCGGGACAGGCACATGCGCAGCATCGGGATTATTCCGCGCTCAATCGGTTCCGTACGGAATGCACCCCGCCTGACGCCGCGACCAGCGCGTTGATCACGCGGTCGATATCAGTTTCGGTATGGGTGGCCGACAGGAAGAAGCGGATGCGCGGCAAGTCCTTGGGAATGCCGATCTGGATGACAGGCGGGGCATAAATACCCTGATCCATCAATGCTTTGGCCGCCAGCATGCATTCCATGGGCGACTCGAACAATACCGGCACCACCGCCTCGCCGATCGCGGTGCCGGTGTTCAGCCCGGCCTCGCGCGCCTTGCGCAGGAACAGCTTGGAATTGCGCCGCAGCCGTGTCACCCGGTCCGGCTCGTCGCGCAAGATCTTCAGGGCCTGGTGCGAACTGGCCACCGTTGCCGGCTGCAAGCCCACCGAATAGATGAACCCGGCGATGCCGAACCGCATCCACTCGATGACCTTCTTGTTGCCCGCCACAAACCCACCGGCCGAGGCAAAGCTCTTGGACAATGTCCCGATCGAAAGCTCCACGCGCTCCGGGTCGATGCCGAAATGCTCGCACAGGCCGCGCCCCGTGGGACCAAGCACGCCGTAGGAATGCGCTTCGTCCAAAAGCAGCCACGCGTCATGGCGATCCTTGATCTCCAGCAGCCTGGGCAGATCAGTGATGTCGCCGTCCATCGAGAACAGGCCCTCGGTACAGATCAACACCCGGTTATAGCTGCCGCGTTTCTCGCCCAGCAGCTTGTCCAACGCGTCCAGATCATTATGCGGATACGACAGCAGATCAGCCTTGACCCCCTGCGCCCCGACCATGATCGAATTATGCGCCAGCTCGTCCACAATGATCAGATCCTTGTGGTGCGCCAAAAGACCGATCACGCTGACATTCGTCAGATAGCCCGAGATCATTGTCAGCACGCCGCCGACTCCCAGGAAATCCGCCATGTCTTCTTCAAAGGCGCGATGCGCCAGGCGCTCTCCGCCCACCAGCCGCGAGGCCCCCACGCCGGTCCCGTGACGGTCAATCGCCGCCTTTGCGGCGGCGGTGGTTTCGGGGTGATGCAGCAGGCCAAGGTAATCGTAATGCGCCATCGACAGATAGCCGTCGGGCCACTCGCCGCTCCTGTCCTCCAGGGCATCGGTCGGAACGAAATACGGGTTGTCTTCGGCAACCAGGAATCCGCCGCCCAGCCGGAAGAACCGCTCGGCAAACGTCAGAAAGCTGGATTTGTTTTCTTCCATGTCCCTCACCGTCCTGGACAGACTAAAGCTTGTGGCGCCTGCTCGAACGCGCCGCTGAGTATCCCATTTAACGGCTACACCCTTAAACCGGTGTTCCGCCAATATGAAGGTACAAATCAGCACGGTCTACAATTTTGCGCCTATTACCGGTGCAACCGCCCGGAATCCAGACAGTTCTACGCGTCCCGACGGTACACAAAGCACCGCCCTTCAACCGCGTCGGGCGGAAGCGGCAGTTCGCGCAGGCCGGCGAAATACATGCGGTCCGACGACACCATGATGCCGCCCGGACCCAGCAAGGGCTCGATCAGGGGCGAAATATCGCGCGCGAACCGGTCGTTCCTGGCCAGGTCATGTCCACCCAGATCGGCGTGGATCACGCTGGCCGTGGCGCCGAACCGGGCAAGCGCCGCCGGCAGTGTCTCGCGCACGTCGCCCAGAATGGTCATTTCCGGGGCCGGGGTTGAGGCCGGGTTCGATGCAACTTCCCTCTCGAATACATAGATATCGCGCTCGGGCATTTGCTCGCGCAGATGATCGAAGGTGCGGCCATTGCCCAGCCCCAACTCGAACACCGGCCCGCCCCGTTCGCGGGTCTGTCGGGCCGCGAAATCGATACAGGCGCGTTGTGACGCCATACGGTTGATAAAGACATCCAGTCGGCTCATCAGGTTTCCTCAAGTGCTCTTGCCGCTTCCTCATACCGGTTTTGCGGTCGATGTCACCCCCGCCGCGTCCGGGTGTCGGGAAACCGTGCAAATGCACGGAACTTCATGGGTTCGCGCCCGGACCGTCCTAGACGCTTGCGACAATGCGGATAATCATGTTCACTCGGAAACAGCGCCTCGCCCCGGAACGGGAAGGAATTTGGGGCGAGGCAGGGGAATTGGGCGTGTCGGCACTATTGACTGTTGAAAACCTGACGATCGGTTTTGGCGATGCCGCGCCCGTCGTCGATGATGTCAATTTCTCGGTGCAGCCGGGCGAAACCCTTGCCCTTGTCGGGGAAAGCGGCTCTGGAAAGACACTCAGCTGCCGTGCCGCCCTGCGCATTCTGCCTGAAATGGCCCAGGTCCGGTCCGGCCGTGTTCTGTTTCCGGGGCGCGGTGACGGGGCGCTGATCAACCTGATGGATGTCAGCGAACGTCATATGTGCCGCATTCGGGGTGAACGCATCTCGATGATTTTCCAGGAGCCCATGCGTTCGTTGTCGCCACTGCACCGGATCGGCAATCAGGTGACAGAGGTGCTGCGCCTGCACAAGAACATCGACAGGGCCGAACAGCGCAAGCGCGTTCTGGCCATGTTCGAGCGCGTCGGCTTCAAGGATCCTGACCGCGTTTACGATTCATACCCGTTCGAACTGTCCGGCGGGATGCGGCAACGCGCCATGATCGCGATGGCGATGGTGGGCAAACCCGAACTGCTGATCGCGGACGAACCGACAACCGCGCTGGACGTGACGACCCAGGCCCAGGTGCTGGGCCTTATCAAGGATCTGCAAAAGGATTTCGGCATGGCCGTGGTCCTTGTCACGCACGATCTGGGCGTTGTCGCCAACATGGCCGACAGCGTTGTGGTGATGAATCGCGGCCGGGTGGTCGAATCCGGCCCGGCGCCGCTAATCCTCAACGATCCCCGGCATGGCTATACCCGCGATCTGATGGCCGCCGCGCCGGAAATCCCTGCCACGCCGATGGACAAGGATAAGGAAAGCGATCGCGACTACATCCTGGAAATGCGCAACGTGTCCAAGACGTTCACGCTCAAGGGGTCTTCGCCCTGGAAACCCAGGACCGTCGTTCACGCCGTGCGCGGCATCGAATTCGGCGTTGAACGCGGCAAGACATTGGCCGTGGTCGGCGAAAGCGGCTCGGGCAAGACCACCTGCGCGCGCATGGCGTTGGCCGCCGAACGGGCCGATCCGGGGGCCGAAATCCTGTTTCGCGCGCAAACCGGTGGCGAAACCGTGGATCTGCAAAAGCTCGACAATGCCGATCGGCTTGCCTTTCAGCGCAAGGCGCAGATGGTGTTCCAGGATCCGTATTCCACGCTGAACCCGCGGATGCGGGTCAAGGACGCGCTGACCGAGCCGATGGAAATTCACGGCATTGGAACAAATGCCGACCGCACCGCACGCGCCGTTGAAATGCTGCGCTGGGTGGGGTTGTCGGAAAACATGCTCACCCGTTATCCGCACGCCTTTTCCGGCGGTCAGCGCCAGCGCCTGTCGATCGCCCGCGCGCTGATGCTTGGGCCAACCTTCCTGGTCTGCGACGAACCCACATCGGCGCTTGACGTGTCGGTGCAGGAACAGGTGCTGCAACTGCTCGAAGAAATCCGCGATCGGCTTAATCTCAGCTACCTGTTCATCAGCCACGATCTGGCCGTCGTGGCCCGCATCGCCGACGAGGTCGCCGTCATGCGCGCCGGTCTGGTGGTGGAACAGGGGCCACCCGATCAGCTGTTCTACAATCCCCAGCATCCCTATACCAAGGCCTTGATTGCCGCCCAGCCGGAACCGGATATCAACCGTCCGATCAACCTGCGGATCGTTGCCCAGGGCGCGGGCGAGCCCTCAAGCTGGCCCGAGGCCTTCCGTTTTGACGGGCTGGACACACCGCCGCTCACGGTGACGGGGCCCGGACATAAGGTACGCCGCTATGCTTAAACGTTATCTGATTGCCGCTGGTCTTGCCCTGGCAACCCTGTCGGCCGCACCCCTGTCCGCCCAGGAGTTGCAGGAAAGCGCCTTCTGGCAGAGCGAAGTGGACACCGGCAACCTGCCACCAGTGGCCGAACGTATGCCCTCTGCGCCGCTGCTGGTCGATCTGAGCCTGAAAGGGCGCGAGTTCGGCCAACAGGGCGGGACGCTGCGCACCATGGTCACGCGCGCCAAGGATGTGCGCCAGATGGTGGTCTACGGCTATGCGCGCCTGGTGGGTTACAATGAACGCTACGAACTGGTGCCCGATATCCTGCAATCCCTCGACAATGTCGATGACCGCAAGTTCACCATGCGCCTGCGTCCGGGGCACCGCTGGTCGGATGGCGCGCCCTTCACATCCGAGGATTTCCGCTACTGGTGGGAGGACGTGGCCAATAACGAGCTTCTGTCGCCCTCCGGCCCGATCGATTTCCTGCGGGTCGATGGCAAGCTGCCGACTGTCACGTTCCCTGAT
Source organism: Thiosulfatihalobacter marinus (assembly GCF_016019955.1). Taxonomy (GTDB): domain Bacteria; phylum Pseudomonadota; class Alphaproteobacteria; order Rhodobacterales; family Rhodobacteraceae; genus Shimia; species Shimia marinus_A. Next base: position 288,848 of record NZ_JAECRZ010000003.1, on the reverse strand, counting down.
GAAACCACCATCATTTACGAATGGGAGAAACCCAACCCGCAATTCCTGCAAATGCTGGCCGAGGCCCGCCCGCCCTTCATCTACCGCCCGTCGCATTTTCTCAAGAAACTGCACGCCAAATATGCCGATGAAGAGGGTCTGAGCGAATTGCTCTACGAGGCCCGCGTGCGCAGCTGGCCCGCGCTGCACAATCGCAGCGACAATATGTACAAGTTCGACAACCCGGACCTGCCAACGCTGCAACCCTGGATGCTGGCCACCAAGGACGGCAAAAGCCGCTTCCTCTTCGTACGCAACCCCTATTACCACCGGGCCGATACGAATGGCGTGCAACTGCCCTATATCGACGTTGTGGAAATGCAGGTCGTCGCGCCGGGTCTTGTCGCGGCCAAGGCCAATGCGGGCGAGGTCGATCTTCAGGCCCGCGGGCTGGATTTCAAGGACACCGCCATCCTGAAAAAGGGCGAGGCCGGCGGGAACTACACGACCTATCTCTGGGGCAACGGTACCGCTTCGCAGATCGCGATCTACCTCAATCTCAACTACAATGACGATGGCTGGCGCGAGATCATGCGCGATGCGCGCCTGCGCCGCGCCCTGTCGCTGGCGATCAATCGCAAGATCATCAACAAAAGCCTGTATTTCGGTCTTGCAAAAGAGGGCGCGATGACCGTGCTGCCCCTTAGCCCGTTCTACAAAGAGGAAAACCGTCGGGCCTGGGCCGATTATGACCCGGCCCGCGCCAATGCCATTCTGGATGAAATGGGCCTGACCGACCGTGACAAAGACGGTTTTCGCGTTTTGCCCGACGGGCGTCCGATGTGGATCGTGGTCGAAACCGCCGGCGAGCGGCAAGAGGTTGAAAACGCGCTTCAGATCGTCATCGACAACTGGAAGGACATCGGCATCAAGCTGATCATGCGCCCGCTTGAACGCGACATTCTGCGCAACCGGGTCTACTCTGGCGAATCCATGGCCTCTGTGTGGTTCGGCTGGGACAATGGCCTTCCCCAAACCTATACGTCGCCCGCCTATGTCGCGCCGCGCCAGCAAGAGTTCTTCGCCTGGCCGAAATGGGGCCAGTATCATCAAACCAATGGCGATGCAGGCGAGCCGCCCGACCTGCCCGCCGCGATCCGGCTCGACGAATTGGCCGATGCCTGGAACCGCGCCTACTCGGCCGTGGAACGGGGGCAGATCTGGCAGGAAATGGTTGATATCCACGCCGATCAGGTCTTTGCCATTGGCCTGCTCAACCAGGCACCACAGCCGGTCGTTGTTTCCAACCGCGTCAGGAACGTCCCGGAAAAGGCGATCTGGGCCTGGTCGCCGGGGGCACATTTCGGGATGCACCGTCCCGACGAATTCTTCATGACCGACTAGGAGCGCATGATGGCCATACTGCGCTTTGCAGTCTTTCGACTTGTGACCATGCTGATCACCCTTTTGGTGGTGTCGGTGATGATCTTCATCATCATCAACCTGCCACCGGGCGACTACCTGTCCAACCAGATCAATGAATTGCGCGCCACCGGGCAGTCCTCGGGTATCGACAAGGCCGAGTTTTTGCGCCGCGAATACTCGCTCGATCAACCGCTGTGGAAACAATACATGATCTGGATGGGGTTTCTGCCCGGCCCCTACGGATTTGCCGGGATGATCCAGGGGGAGTTCGGCTGGTCTTTCGAATTCGACAAACCGGTTGCCGATCTGGTGGGCGGGGCGCTGTGGATGACTGTGCTGGTGAACCTTGCCGCCGTGCTGTTCATCTATGCCATCGCGCTCCCATTGGGCGTCATCGCGGCGGCCCGCTCCAAGACGTGGATCGATTATACCTCGGCCTTTGTCGGCTACCTCGGGCTTGCCACGCCCAACTTCCTGCTGGCGCTGATCCTGTTCTACTACGGCAACCGGTACCTGAATCTGCCTATCGGCGGGCTGATGGACCCGAAATTCGAAGGCGAGCCGATGACATTTGAAAAGATGAAATCGGTCCTGGTCCACCTGATCATTCCCACCTTCGTCATCGGGACATCCGGTGCCGCGGCCATGATGCAGCGCCTGCGCGCCAACCTGCTGGACGAATTGGGCAAACCCTATGTCGAAACCGCCCGCGCCAAGGGCATGAAAGAAAGCGCGATGCTGGTGAAATACCCGCTTCGCGTCGCGTTCAATCCCTTCGTGGCCGATATCGGCACGTTGCTGCCCTCGCTGGTATCCGGCTCGGTTCTGGTGTCGGTGGTGCTGGGCCTGCAAACCATCGGTCCCGTGCTTCTGACGGCGTTGAAATCGCAGGATCTGTTCCTGTCGGCTTTCGTGCTGATGTTCGTGGCCCTGCTTACCCTGATTGGAACACTCGTGTCGGATGTGCTGTTGGCATTGCTCGATCCCCGCATTCGCTTCGGAGGGCGTGAGAAATGACCACCTTGCCCGACGGACGGTATGTTGATGACACCCCCTATGAACGCGATACCGGTGCCGAGGTGCGCCACGCCGAGCTGGACATGTCCAACACCCGGCTTCTGTGGCTGCGTTTCAAACAGCACCGGCTGGGCCTGGTGGCGGGGCTGTTTCTTCTGTTCTCCTACCTGATCCTGCCCTTCGCCGGGTTCATCTCGCCCTACACACCCAACGAGCGGCTGGAGGATTATCTGTATCACCCGCCCCAGATGGTGCGGTTCTTTTACGACGGCAAATTCATCGGACCCTACGTTTATGAAACCACTGCCCAAATGAACCTGGAAGAGTTCGCCTGGGAATACGTGCCCGACACCGACAAGCCGGCCAGGCTGGAGTTTTTCTGCGAAGGCTCGGATTACCGCTTTGCCGGCCTGTTCAAGGCCAACACCCGCCTTTTCTGCGCCCCCGAGGGTGCCACCATTTTCCTGTGGGGGTCCGACAGGTTGGGCCGCGACGTGTTCAGCCGGATCTTCTACGGGGCGCAACTGTCGCTGACCGTCGGCCTTGTCGGTATCACCGTGTCTTTCGTGATTGGTATCGTACTTGGCTCCATCGCCGGGTATTTCGGCGGCTTCCTGGACTGGATCATCAACCGGGTGATCGAAATCCTGCGAAGCCTGCCCGAGTTGCCGCTCTGGCTCGCGCTTTCGGCCGCGGTGCCCTCGCATTGGGGGCCGGTCTCGGTGTTCTTCATCATCTCGATCATCCTGGGAATTCTCGACTGGCCAGGATTGGCCCGCGCGGTGCGAAGTAAATTCCTGTCCCTACGCGAAGAGGAATTCGTGCGCGCCGCCGAGATGATGGGCGCGAAACCCGGCCGCGTGATCAGAAAACACCTCCTGCCCAACTTCCTCAGCCACCTGATCGCGTCGGCCACCCTGTCGATCCCCGCGATGATCCTTGGGGAAACCGCGCTGTCATTCCTAGGCCTTGGCCTGCGCGCTCCGGCTGTCAGCTGGGGAGTCATGCTGAATGATGCGCAGAACCTGGCGTCGATCGAGATCTATCCCTGGACCGCCATCCCCATGCTGCCGATCATCGTGGTGGTTCTTGCCTTCAACTTCTTTGGTGACGGGCTGCGCGACGCGCTTGATCCGAACCGCAGCTGAGTTTCGCCTGAAAAAGAAACCAAGAGGGGGCGCTGCCCCCCTCCCGAGACAAGCTCGGGAGCCCCCCGGGATATTTATTGCCAAAAGAAGCCAAGGCCGCCCATGCTTCTTTTGGCTGAAAATATCCCGGGGGAGTCGCCGCTTGCGGCGGCGGGGGCTGGCCCCCGTTAACACGAGGGTCGTAGCGTTCACGCCAGGCGAAAAAAGGGTGCGGACCGACATGATGCGGACGCAATACCGACGCGATACCGACGCGCGAATATCTGCAAAACAGGGCCGTTAACCATCGAACCGCCTTTCAGCGGTCATCGCCGCCTTCGTCGCCTATCAGATCATCCTCGTCAATGGCGGCCTGCGCGGCCCCGGTGATGGCCTCGCGCTGTTGCTCGGACAGGTTTTCGGCGTTGCCATCCGCCAGGCGCACAGTGACTTCGCGATGGGCGAACTTGATGCCCTCACGTTCGAACAGGTCGCGGATATCCTGGAACACTTTCTTGCGAACCAACCACTGGTCGCCGGGTTTCGTCATGAATTTTACCCGGATGATCATGGCGCTGTCCTGCATCTCGACCACGCCCTGTGATTTCAATGGCTGAATGAAGTTGTGCCCGATGGTCGGATCGTCCAGAAGCTCGATCCCCAGCGTTTTGATCAGTTTGCGCACCTTCTCGACATCGGTGTCGTATGTCACCCGCAAAGGCAGTTTCATGATTACCCAATCCCTTGAATAGTTGGTCAGAAACTGGATTTCCCCAAAGGGGATCGTGTGCAGAGGCCCAAGGTGATGGCGCAGCTGGAACGAGCGGACCGATATCTTCTCGACGGTACCCTTGACGCTGCCGATATCGATGTATTCGCCTTTGCGGAAGGCGTCATCGAACAGGAAAAACGCGCCGGAAAAGATGTCGCGCACCAACGATTGCGCGCCGAACCCGATCGCCAGGCCAACAACACCCGCACCGGCAAAAAGCGGGCTGACGTTGACACCCAGCTCCATCAGCGCAATCAGGGCGATGGTCACAATGATCACCAGCAGGATCACGCTGCGGAACAGCGGCAGCAGGGTGGCCAGGCGGCTGGCGCTGTTGGCCCCGCCTTCGTCGCCCAGTTCGGCCTCGTCCAAGTCGTCGCCCTGTTCTTCTCGGATCTTGGTGTCGACCCAGATGCGGAAGGCATGAAAGATGATGTACCCGATGAAGATAATGACCGCGACATCCAGGAACCGGTCTGACGCCTGGTTGCCTGTCGCCATGATGCCTTGTGCCCCAAAGATGCGCAACGCGGCGTAAAGCCCCGCAACAACGGCGATGATTCCAGAAACCCGTCGCGCCAGATCTTCGAATGTGCTGATCTGGCGGTGATCCAGAAGCCGCTCGATCGTCCGCAGTTCTTCGGCTTGATCCGTTGAATTCCCATCGGATTCGGCGACCGAGTCGCGCAGCGCCTCGGCGGTTTCCGTCATGCTGCGCATCCCGCGTCGCCGCGCGAAATACCGCTCGATGGCGAAATTGATCGTGGCATAGACAACCGCGATCGATGTCAGAATGAAATAGGCTCCGGCAATCAACGGGATCGACGTGGGTTGCCCCAGCACTAGGTCAAATGCGATTTCAGCGGTGCCGTACAGTATGTAGAGGATGAAGACCGGGGCCCACAACACGCTGATCCATCTGGTCGGCGGGCTTACATTTTCCGGCGCCCGCCCATTTCGAAGCGCGCGCGAGATCGCCCGCTTGTTGACCAGAACCAGGGCGATGTTGGCCATTGCCAGCGCGATTGCCAGGGCCAGAGACATCAACGCGTAAACATCGTAGTTCAGCCCAAGTTCCTTAAGCCATTCGCCAAGAAACATGGAACAAATATCCAGTATCGCGATGGAAAAGGCCCAGTTGTGCAGACGTTTCGCATCTGGCGTCGAAAACGCCGGAATGCGGTATTGTTCCAGATAGGGAGACAGGATCATGCGCCAGGCCAGCGACACCACCCGGCACAGTGCGTAGGCGGCGTTTATCGTCACGATGGTAAAACGGATCGCTGTGTCCTCGGCCGGGCCATGCAGGATCAGCCACAGGACAAAGGCAATCAGCATCGAGCTTGCAGCGCCGACGACACCACCGACAAAGCGGTACACCAGAAAGGGCAGCTTCTCGGAATAGCCTTGGGGGGTGTCCTTGATCAACGGGACAATGAAGCGTCCTGCCAGCTTCGGCCCGTAGACATACCGTTCGAACGCCATGCCCACACCCAACAGAACCAGCATCCAGATCAGGGTGCGCACAAAGGCGGTAATGGTGCCGTCCGGGCTACTGGCGCGCAATATGTACAGCACTTCGTTGATCGCCGCGGGTAACGCCTCCAGCCGGTTGGCGAGCACCGCGCGAAAATCGTCAACCTTGGACTGCGCTTCCATCAACGCCGTTTTCTGTGCCTTGTCCTGCGCTGCCTGCCCTGGGGCGGCCGGCTTGGGTTCGACAGATGCGGGATTGCCTTCGGCATCAAGGATGATCACGCTCATCCCGGCCTCGGAGGCTTCCCGGATAATCCGCGCCATGGGATCGGCGGGCGCTGGATCATTCGTGGCTTGCGCCGCTGCAAATTGCAACGGAAGGAGGATCACTGTCAGCAGGGCAAGTGTAAAACGGCGCATCACGGTCATGAATCCCTGTCCAGGTTTCCCTCAGCACTACAGTGACTTTGCCAGACGGGCAAATCCAGATCGTCCCGGGAGGAACCTCTGTATCGGGTGCAATACACCTTGTCACCGGAGAGCGGCGCTGGAAAATTTCCCTTTGCACGTGACAATCCCTGCCAAGTTCTGTAGCGCACGAAGAGAGCCGGACAGACACCTATCCACTGTTGGGGCAGGGCAACCCATGGACAAAACGAAACACGACAGAATTGCCGTTTTGGGGCTGGGCTATGTGGGGCTGCCATTGACGCTGGCTCTGTCCCGCGCTGGTTTCGACGTAGTTGGCTTTGATACCGACAGCCAGCATGTGCAGGCGTTGCGCGACGGGCATGACACCAATGGCGAGGTGGTGCCCGAGTCGATCCAGGCCAGCCGGGCCAGATTCTCGGACAAGGCGCACGACCTGAGCGACGCCAGCGTTTACATTATTTCGGTCCCAACCCCGATCACCGATGCAAAAGCCCCGGATCTTGGTCCGGTGCGCTCGGCTTGCGCCACCATCGCGCCGCATTTGGCGAGCGGCGATCTGGTGATCCTGGAATCCACTGTCTATCCTGGTGTGACCGAAGAGGTTTGCGGGGCCGAACTGGAACGGGCGACCGGGTTGGCCATGTACCGGGATATCAAGCTGGCCTATTCGCCCGAACGGGTGAACCCGGGCGATGCCGAACATTCTCTGGAAAGTGTGATCAAGGTGATCGCAGCCCAGGATGACACGACGTTAGACCGGGTCGAGGCGATCTATGCGCCTGTTGTCACTGCGGGATTGTACCGAGCCAGTTCGATCAAGACGGCCGAAGCCGCCAAGGTGATCGAGAACACGCAACGCGATCTGAACATTGCGCTGGTCAATGAATTTGCCCTGATCTTCTCTCGTCTTGGTCTGGATACGCTGGAGGTGCTTGAAGCGGCAGGTACCAAGTGGAACTTTCTTCCGTTCCGCCCTGGCCTTGTCGGTGGGCATTGTATCGGGGTGGATCCCTACTATCTGACCTTTCGCGCCGAACAGCTTGGCTATCACCCCGAGGTCATTCTGGCCGGACGGCGGATCAATGATCACATGGGCCGTCACGTGGCGCAGGAACTGATCAAGGCGATGCTGGCGCGCAAGGAAAATCCGGTGCGCGCGCGTGTCTTGATCTTGGGCTTTGCGTTCAAGGAAAACTGCGCGGATACCCGCAACACGCGCGTGGCCGATATCGTGGACGAGCTACAAAGTTACTCTGCTCGGGTGGATGTCTGGGATCCGCATGTAAACGCGGAAGATGTGCAGCGCGAATACGGAATCGCGCCGGTGTCGGCACCCGATGCCGGGAGCTATGACGGCATCGTGATTGCTGTTGCACATTCCGATTTTATCCAAATGGGCAGCGAGGCAATTAGGGCACTCGGAAAACCCGAAGCTTTGCTTTACGATATCAAGGGGGTATTGCCCAAATCCGAGTCGGATTTGCGGTTGTAGATTTGCGTGATGCGGGGCGAAGATTTGTCTGAAGCGTATTCCATGGCCGTCAATGGCACCCTGGGCACATCGCCTCGGGTGCTGTTTTACAGCCATGACACCTATGGCCTTGGGCATCTGCGCCGGTCGCGCGCGCTTGCCAGTGCCATCACGCAGGCGGACGAGCGTATTTCGGCCCTGATCATGACCGGCTCGCCGGTCGCGGGGCGTTTTGTGTTCCCCGAAAGGGTAGACCATATCCGCCTTCCCGGCGTGACCAAGACGCCGGACGGCGATTACCGGTCCGAGCGGCTGGGCCTGCATATCGATGAAACAACCGCGCTCCGGGCCGGGCTGATCAAGGCTACGGTCGAGCATTTCGATCCGGACCTTCTGATTGTCGACAAGGAACCCACGGGGTTTCGTGGCGAGCTGCTGCCTGCACTGGACTGGCTGCGTCGCAAACGCAAGGCGCGTATCGTTCTTGGACTGCGCGACGTGTTGGACGATCCCGAGGTGTTGGCGGTGGAATGGGACCGCAAGGAGGCACTGAAGGCGGCGGAAACCTACTATGACGAAGCGTGGGTCTATGGCCTCCGGTCAATTTGTGACCCGACTGCCGGATTGAACCTTTCCGCGAGTTTCCGATCCCGCATGAAGTTCACCGGATATCTGCGGCGCGAAGAATTGCCGGACGGAGAAGCGCCTTTGGACCCCTATATCCTGGTCACACCGGGTGGTGGAGGTGACGGGGCGGGGATGGTCGATCTGGTGCTGTCCGCCTATGAGCGCGACCCCGGGCTGGGGCCGAACGCGCTTTTGGTTTATGGCCCCTTCCTGTCCGGCGCGCAGCGCGCCGAATTCGAGGAACGTGTGGCCCGCCTGAATGGCCGGGTCCAGGCCGTGGGTTTTGAAAGCCGGATGGAAAACCTGTTCGCGGGTGCACAGGGCATAGTTTGCATGGGCGGCTACAACACGTTCTGCGAAGTCCTGAGCTTTGACAAACCGGCGGTGATCGTGCCGCGCACGCGCCCGCGCATGGAACAATATATCCGCGCCAGCCAGGCCGAGGCGCTGGGTCTTGTGCGCGTGCTGGATCGGAACCGCGACGGTCTGACGACAGAATCCATGATTGCCGCCATTCGTGGCCTCGCAACACAGGCCAGGCCCTCTTCGGCCTTTGTGCCGGGGTTGCTGGATGGACTGGATTTTGTGTCGGGCCGGACGCAAACTCTGCTGGGGCTCGAGAAATCCCAAGGCGTTGCATGACTTCCACAACGCGCAAGCTGGCGGTGGTCGTCAAGGGCTGGCCCCGCCTGTCCGAGACGTTCATCGCCCAGGAACTGGTTGCGTTGGAAGAGGCGGGCCATGAGCTGGATCTGTGGTCTTTGCGGTTCCCGACCGACAAAAAGCGCCACCCGCTGCATGACCGGTTGAAGGCCCGGGTACGCTACCTGCCGGAATATCTGCACCAAGAGCCGGTCAGGGTGCTGCGCGCCGTGCTGCGCACCATGTTTCACAAGGGGTTCTGGCGCGCGGCCCGGTTGTGGATGCGCGATTTGCGCCGCGATCCAACCCGCAATCGCGTGCGCCGCTTTGGGCAGGCTTGTGTGATGGCTGCCGAAATGCCACGGGACACGGCGGCGATCTATGCCCATTTCCTGCACACCCCGGCATCCGTTGCCCGCTACACGGCCGTTATTCGCGGCACCCCCTGGGCGGTATCGGCCCATGCCAAGGACATCTGGACATCGCCCGAATGGGAAAAGCGCGAAAAGTTGCAGGATGCCACCCACGGCGCGCGGTTCCTGGCCACCTGTACCGGCGTCGGTGCGCGCCATCTGCAAGAACTGGCCGATCGGCCCGGGCGGGTAGAACTGATCTATCATGGGCTTGACCTGACGCGCTTTCCGGCCCCGCCGATAGCCCGCTCTGAAACTGATGTGATACGGTTTCTGTCCGTGGGGCGTCTTGTGGAAAAGAAGGGTTTTGACCGCCTTCTGGAGGCCTTTGCGCAGTTGCCCGCCGGCCTGGACTGGCGATGGGAGCATATCGGGGGCGGGGAGCTTGGCGATCAACTGCGTGCGCAGGCTGTCAAACTGGGAATTGACCGCAGGATCACGTGGCGCGGCGCCTGTGATCAGCCCGAGGTGATCGAGGCCATGCGGCGATCGGATGTTTTTGTTCTGCCCAGCCGGATTGCCGCCGATGGCGACCGTGACGGGCTGCCAAACGTATTGATGGAGGCCGCGTCGCAAAAGCTGTGCCTGTTGTCGACCCCGGTTTCCGCGATACCCGAGTTCATTACGGACGGGCAACATGGGGTGTTGTCCGGGGACGATCCTGCCGAAATTGCCGCCGCCCTGTCACGGCTTGCGCTGGATCCCGCGCTGCGCAGCCGTTTGGCCGAGGCCGCCTATGCCCGCCTGACGGCGGATTTCCTGATGCAGCCGGGCATTCGTCAACTGGATGCGCGCTTGCAACAGATGCAACGGAACCAGGGCGCATGGCGCGATTAGCTTTTTACGCAACGTTGAAGTCGCCCCGTCATCCGGTCCCCTCGGGCGAGCGTGAAATGGCCCGCAACCTGTTTCAGGCATTGGAGGGCCGGGGTCACGAAATCGCTCTTGTGTCCGAATTTCGCAGCCTGGAAAAGCGCGGCGATGCCAGGGCGCAGGCCGCGTTGATCAAGGACGCCACGCAAGAGGCCGGCAGGCTGATCGCCGCCGGAAACCTTGCTGCGTGGGTAACATATCACAGCTATTACAAGGCGCCCGACCTGATCGGACCAGCCGTGTGTGATGCGCTGAACCTGCCCTATCTGGCCATCGAGGCCACCCGCGCCTCCAAGCGGTTGGGTGGGCCATGGGACCGGTTCGAACACTATGCCGCCAGGGCATGTGATCGTGCGGATGTGCTGTTTCATGTGACCGCGCGCGATGCCGTGGCTTTGCGCCGGCATTTGCGTTCGGGCCAGAAATTGGTGCCTCTGGCGCCGTTCCTGGCGCGTACGGACTTACCGGAACAGGCAAGGCCCGATGGCCCGACGATCCTTCTGGTGGGTATGATGCGCGAAGGTGACAAGCTGGCATCCTATAAGATCGCGGCCCGCGTATTGCGCCGCCTGCCGCCTGGCAACTGGCAGGTGGAGATCGCCGGAGATGGCCCTGCCCGGCCACAGGTGCAGGCGGCAATGTCCCCTCTGGGCGACAGGGTCCGTTTTCTGGGGCAGCTGGATCGGGGCGGGCTTGATCTGGCGTATCGGCGAGCTTGTGCTTTTCTCTGGCCGGGCGTGAACGAAGCGTTCGGGATGGTCTATCTGGAGGCGCAGGCGGCCGGCGTGCCGGTTATCGCCGAAAACCGCGATGGGGTGCGCGACGTGGTCGCCCCGGATGGGCTTTGTCCGGTCGGAGATGAACAGGCCGTTGCCGACCGTTTGCAGGCGCTGTTGAATGATCCGGTCCACAGGGCCGCGCGTGTCCGCGCCGCGCGCGAGAGGATCGCCGCGCGGCACCTGCTGGGCGGCGCCCGCGACACGCTATGGAGCGCTCTGTCGCCATTGATACCGGAGGCCACATGATACGATTTGCCATGATGCGACACGGGCATACGGAATGGAACCGGGCTGGCCGGATACAGGGCCGCACGGATATTCCGCTGGATGATCAGGCCCGCGCCGATCTGGCGGGATTCTGCCTGCCGGAAGACTGGCGCCACGCCGATCTTCTGGCCAGCCCGCTGTCGCGCGCGCAGGAAACGGCCCGGATCGTGGCCGGCAGGGAGCCGGACACCGCACCGGAACTGATCGAGATGGACTGGGGCGATTGGGAAGGGATGAAGGGCGGCGATCTTCGCGCCGACCCCCTGTCCGGTTTCCGGGATATAGAACAGTGGGGCTGGGACTATCGGCCACCCAATGGGGAGAGCCCGGTCGATGTCTGGACCAGGCTGGAACCGTGGTTGTTTTCACTTAGCCGTGACACCGTTGCCGTGTGCCATATCGGCACGATGCGGATTGTTCTGGCGCGCGCAGCGGGGTGGAATTTCGATGGTCCCGCGCCGTTCCGGATCAAGCGCAACCGGCTGTTCGTGGTGGAAATATCGGATCAGGGTTTGCGCGTGGCAACCCCCGATATCCGGCGTTTGGACATGGTGGCACAATGAAGGTTCTGATCGCCGTCACCCATCTTCTGGGCGCCGGACATCTGTCGCGGGCCGCCACACTGGCACGGGCGTTTGCACAGGCCGGGCATGATGTGACGCTGGTATCGGGCGGGCGCGGCGCAGATCATCTGGACATGACCGGTTTCAGATTTGTGCAGGTTCCGCCATTGGCCTCGGACGGCACGAATTTCACACGCCTGCTTGACGAGGGTGGAAAGGAGGCGGACGCGCGCTATTTGCAAGATCGCTCCTCCCGGATGGTCGCGTGCTTGCAGGAGGTGGCGCCGGATGCCGTGATCACCGAGCTGTTTCCGTTTGGCCGCCGCGCTTTGGCGGGCGAATTCCTTGCCCTGCTCGGCGCGGCCCATGACCAGACGCCACGCCCGGTGGTTTTGTCGTCGATCCGCGATATTCTTGCGCCGCCCTCCAAACCGGCCAAGGCAGAGCGCACCCGCGAGATCCTGACCAGCCTTTATAACGGCGTTCTGGTTCATTCCGACCCGGCCATCACGCAGCTTGGGCAAAGCTGGCCGGTGGCCAAAGATGTTGCGCCCATGTTGCACTATACCGGCTATGTCGCCCCTCCTGCGGCAGACCTGCATCCGCTGGGGGCGGGGTGGGGCGAAGTGTTGGTCAGCGCAGGGGGCGGTTCGGTCGGGCAGGGGCTGTTTGAATGTGCTTTGGAGGCGGCGCGCCAGTCACCCTTGCCCTGGCGGTTGCTTGTTGGCGGGGGTGACAGGGTGGCGCGGGTTGCGGCGCTGAAAGAACGCGTAAAGGACCCGAAGATCACAATCGAAACAGTGCGGCCGGATTTCCGGCAGATGCTGACAGGCGCGGCGGCGTCGGTCAGCATGTGCGGCTACAATACCGCGCTGGACCTGTTGCAAACCGGATTGCCCTCGGTTCTGGTGCCGTTTGACGATGGCGGCGAGGTTGAACAGACGTTGCGCGCGCGGGCGCTGGCGCACCAGCCCGCGTTCGAGGTGCTGTCCACGGCAGAGATGACGCCCGCGTCCATGGCGCGCGCGGTCGCGAACGTCGTGGCCCAGGGGCGTCGAGACCCTGCCGGGCTGGCCGATGACGGGGCCGCCTGTTCGGTCGATATCACCCGGCGATTGGTTGCGGAGCGCCGCGCATGACCCCGGACTGGACACCGCTGCGGCGCGAGCTTGCCCAATGGCGAAAGTCCGGGCTGAGCTTGCCGATATGGTGGCGCGACGACGACGCAATCGCGCCGACGCCAGAGTTGGAACGGCTAGAAGCGCTGTCGCGCGACACCGGAGTTCCGGTGCATCTGGCGATCATTCCGCAAGGGGCGACAAGGGCCTTGGCCCGGGGTTTGTCGCCACGGTTCATTCCGGTCGTGCATGGCTGGGCGCATCATAATCACGCGCCACATGGGCAGAAGAAAGCCGAGTTCGCGGCAGGCCGCGCAGAGGCCGACCTCAGGGCGGATCTGATGGCGGCGATGGCGCGGATGCGCACGCTGTTCGGCGCCGCGCTGGCCCCGATGTTCGTACCGCCGTGGAACCGGCTTGGGCCAGGCGCGCTCCCGGTTGTCGGGTTGGCGGGGTTTGATGCCGTATCCACCTACTTGCCGCGCAAATCCCCGATGCCTGTGCCCGGTCTTGTGCAAATCAACACGCATATCGATCCGATTTTCTGGCGCGGCACGCGCGGTCTGGTGCCGCCCGACACGCTTGTCGCGCAAACCGTGTCCTTGTTGCGGGACCGCAGGCAGGGACGGGCCGACAGGGACGAACCGCTGGGGTATCTCACGCACCATCTTGTACATGACGCCGATATCTGGGAGTTCTCGCGCCAGTTCCTGACCGAGCTGGGCAATGGGCCGGTCGACCTGTATCGCCATGATGAAAAGGATTTGAAATGAGCCGTTTGGACAGCATGATGCGCCGCCTTGCCGCGCAACGCGACGGGTTGGAATGGGGCAAGGCGCGGGTTGACGGCATCGCCGGGGATTGCCTGGATATGGGGCTGGGCAACGGGCGCACCTATGATCACCTGCGCGAGATCGCCCCCGAACGTCGCATCTGGGTGATCGACCGGGCGCTGAATTGTCATCCGTCCTGCGTCCCGCCAGAACGCGATTATCTGGAAGGAGAGGCGGAAGACATGCTGCGCAAGCTGGCCGGAACAGGGGCCAAGGTGGTTTTGGGGCATTACGATTTCGGCTTTGGCGTCAAGGAGAAGGATGTCGCCGAAGCCGCGCGACTTTCGCCCCTGATCGCAGCCTGCATGGCGCCTGGCGGGGTGCTGGTCTCGGGCCAGCCTTTGGTGGGTTTCAAGCAGGTGCGCGGGCCGGAAACCGTGGCGCCGGACCGGTATTTCTTCTATCTGACCTGAGGGCAGGGCCGGGTGGGGCAGTGATACGGCCGGTGCCCGTTATTGCGCGGCCGGCAATTTCAGGTCGGCGGCTTCCGCCTTGCTGAGCATGGCGCCCTGTTTGCGCTGGCGCAGAACGTCGCGGGCATGTGCGTACATGTCGTCCTGCCAGAAGATCATGCAGCCATTGCACCCCTTGCCACAGCATCCTTCGGTGCCTTTGCGATTGGTCTTGAAGCGGCGGGTGTTGGTATCGGCGTCGATGGCCTGAACCAGCGCGTCGCGCCGCCGCCGGTAGGCGGTTTCATTGGTGGAATCCTTCACCTCCATCGCCAGCGCGGTTTTGTCCAGTTGCAGGCGCTTCCACTGTTCTTCACTGAGCGCACGCTCCTTGCGCAGAACCGTAAAGGGCGGGAAGTTGCGGCGCAGATCGTCGATATCCTCATGTTCGAATAGCGAAAATGGCAGCCGGATCACCGTCTTTGTCGAGCCATGGATCACGTCTTTCATCTCGCCCGTGTCCGCAACTTCATAGCTGTAGCCGCGCAACAGGATGGTATTGCGCGCCACCGGAGACACGATCTCGATCACATCGCCCGGCTCCAGTTTGTTCTTGACCTCGACGAAGAACGCGTCGTCCTTCACCTCGGTCACGACACCGGCATATTCCCATTGTGCGATGGCCTGGGTGTGTTCGTATCCATGCGCAAGTTTGGTCAGGCGGCCCTTGTGAAAGGCCAGCGTGTAGCCGCGGTTTCCGACGGTTTCCAATTCTTCCATATAGGGGGCCGCGTCCCAGTTTTCCGGATCGGCATAGTAGTCGTCGATCGCCATGCGATAGGCGCGGGCGACGATGGCGGCGTAGTATTCGGACTTGCCTCGGCCTTCGACCTTGAGACTGTCGACGCCGATGCGCAGATAGTCGTCAAGCTTGGGCATCAGGCACAAGTCCTTGGAATTAAGGATATAACTTCCGCGCTCGTCTTCCTGGATCGGCAGGAACTCACCGGGGCGCACGCCTTCTTCGAGCAGGAATTCGAACATGTGCAGGTTGTCTTCGTCGATGATCAGTTCCTGAACAGTGCCGTCCTTTAGCCGCATGTGGAACTTGTAGTTCCAGCGGCAGGAATTGGCACAATTGCCCTGGTTCGCGCCGCGTTCGGCCATGAAATTCGACAGCAGGCAACGGCCTGAATAGGTCATGCACATGGCGCCGTGAATGAAGGCTTCGAGCTTGATATCGGGGCATTTTTCGCGGATATCCGCGAGTTCCGGGAAGGAGACTTCGCGGGCCAGGACCACCAGGTCCGCCCCCTGGGACTGCCAGAACTGCGTTGTCAGCCACGACGCGATATTGGCCTGGGTCGAGACATGCAGCGGGATTTCGGGCGCGCGGTTGCGGACATATTGGAACACGCCGGGATCGGAGATGATCAGCCCGTCAGGCCGTACCTTGCGCACCGTTTCAATATACTCGTCGAGCTTTGGTATATCTTTGTTATGGCTGAACAAATTTAGTGTCAGATAGGCGCGGCGGCCATGGGCGTGGCAGAACCTGACGCCGTCTATCACGTCTTCCAGCGTGAATTCCGATTTGGTGCGCAGCGACAGGTCGGGCGTGCCGAGATAGACGGCATCGGCGCCGTAAAGCACCGCCATCTTGAGTTTGCGCAGGTTGCCCGCGGGCATGAGGAGTTCGGATTGGGCTGGTGTCATGGGTGCGTTTTCCTGATCAGGGCGCCGTCATACACGGGATCGCACAGTGGCGCAAATCACGGATTTCGGCGTGTCGGCATCGCGTCGGTATTACGTCGGTATTGCGTCGGTGCGATCTTGCCGTCATCACTGTCCGTGACGCAGTCGGGGGGCCAGCCCCCCGTCGCCCCTGGCGACTCCCCCCGGGATATTTCGGGCCAAAAGAAGAGGCGGGCCATGTCGGGGGGTGGGGGCGCGGATTCAGGGAGAATTTGAGGATGACCGACGACGCTTATGATCCCGGCAAGGAGGGGGCCCGGATGTCGTTTGCCGGGGCGATGTCTTATGGCGATTACCTTGGGCTGGATGGCTTGTTGGCTCAGCAGCATCCGCAATCGGGCGCGCATGATGAGTTGTTGTTCATCATTCAGCATCAGACCAGCGAGTTGTGGATGAAGCTGGCCATTCACGAGCTGGGGGCGGCGCGCGATGCGCTGCGCGAAGGAGACATGGCGCATATGTTCAAGATGCTGGCGCGGGTCAGCCGGATTTTCGAGCAGCTCAACAATGCCTGGGACGTGCTGCGCACGATGACACCGGCGGACTACACGCGGTTTCGCGAGGCGTTGGGGCCGTCCAGCGGGTTTCAGTCGTGGCAATACCGGATGATCGAATTCGTGCTGGGCAATCGGAACCCGAACATGCTCAGGCCACATGATCACGTGCCCGACATTCGCGCGCGGCTGGAGGCGGAACTGGCGCGCCCGAGCTTTTATGACGAGGTGATCGGGTTCCTGTATCGCTCGCTGGACGGCCCGGATGCGCGGGTTCCCGCACCACAATTGACCACACCGCACCACGCGCTGCCCGAGGTGCAGGCACGCTGGAAGCAGGTTTACGAGGATGTCGACCGACACTGGACGCTGTACGAGCTGGGCGAAAAGCTGGTGGACCTGGAAGACTATTTCCGGCGCTGGCGGTTCAATCACGTGACGACTGTTGAGCGGGTCATCGGGTTCAAGCGGGGCACGGGGGGAACGTCGGGGGTGCAATATCTGCGCAGGATGCTAAGCGTGGAATTGTTTCCGGAACTTTGGCATCTGCGGGGAGACTTGTGAGCATGGGTGTGACGCTGCCGAGAAAAGCGCTTTTCGATATTCCTGAAGGAGTGATCTATCTGGACGGCAATTCGCTGGGGGTGTTGCCCAGGGGGGCGGCGGCACGGGTGACAGAGGTTATCAGCCAGGAATGGGGGCAACAGCTGATCCGGGCGTGGAACACGGCTGGCTGGATGGCGTTGCCGCAGGTTGTGGGCGATCGGCTTGCCGCGATGTTGGGGGCGCCGGCGGGATCCGTGGCCACGGGCGATACGTTGTCGATCAAGGTTTACCAGGCATTGGCGGCGGCGTTGAAAATGCGCCCGGAGCGGCGGGTGATCCTGTCGGATGCGGGGAATTTCCCGTCCGACCTGTACATGGCCGAAGGGCTGATCGGGACGATCGACAAGGGGTACGAGCTGCGCACGCCCGCCCCGGAGGCGGTGATGGGGGCGATAACCGAGGATGTGGCGGCGGTGATGCTGACCCAGGTGGATTACCGGTCGGGACGGATGCACGACATGGCGGCGATCACGGCGCGTGCCCATGAGGCGGGCGCGGTGATGATCTGGGATCTGGCCCATAGTGCGGGCGCGGTTCCGGTTGATCTTGCGGGCAGCAATGCCGAGTTCGCCATAGGCTGTACCTACAAGTATCTCAATGGCGGGCCGGGCGCGCCGGCCTTCATCTATGTGCGTCCCGATCTGGTTGATGCCGTGCAGCCGGCGTTGTCGGGGTGGCTGGGTCATGATGCTCCCTTTGCCATGGAGCGTCACTATCGCCCGGCCATGTCGACCGAGCGGATGCGGGTGGGCACGCCGCCGATCCTGCAACTGGCGGTTCTTGAGGAGGCGCTGAAGGTTTGGGACGGTGTGGACATGGCGGATCTGAGAGAGGCGTCGGTGCGCCTGTCGGAGCTGTTCATCGCCGAGGTCGAGGCGCGTTGCCCGCAGTTGAGGCTGGCGTCGCCACGAGAGTCCAGGATGCGGGGTTCGCAGGTCTCATTTGCTTTTGAACATGGTTACGCCGCGATGCAGGCGTTGATCGCGCGCGGGGTGATCGGGGATTTCCGCGCACCGGACATCATGCGGTTCGGTTTTACGCCGCTTTACCTGGACGAGGCGGATGTGATTTCGGCGGCAGAGGTGATGGAAGAGGTGATCGGGCAGGGCGTGTACCTGGATCCGAAATACCAGGTGAAATCGCGTGTGACCTGAGGGGAAGGAGCCGGCGATGCAGCACCGCAGGAATGTCTTGTTGATAACAATTGACCAGCTGCGCGCGGATTGCCTGACCGGTGCGCTGGCGGCGCATGTGGATTTGCCCAACCTGCGCGCGCTGATGCAGGAGGCGGTCACGTTCGAGCAACACTATACCGTGACCTGCCCCTGTGGTCCGGCGCGGGTGTCGCTTTTGACCGGGCAATACGCGATGAACCACCGGTCGGTGCGCAACGGCACACCGCTGCGTCACGACACTCCCAATATTGCCACTGAAATGCGCAGGGCCGGCTATGTGCCGATGCTGTTCGGTTATACCGATACGGCGGCCGACCCCAGGGTTCATGATCGCAATGATCCGGCGCTGAAAACCTATGAATACCCCATGCACGGGTTTCATGAGATGCTGGAAATGCGCATGGAGATGTCATTTCCCTGGCGTGCGCATCTGCGTGGCAGGGGGTATGATTTTGGCGGGTATGACAACGTCTATCGCCCGGTCAGCCCCGAGGGGCGGGCGCCGCGCCTGGGCGACCCGGCGTTTTACCGGGCCGAGGACAGCGACACGGCCTTTCTGACCGACCGGTTCCTGGCCACCATGCCCGGTTATGAAACCGAAAGCTGGTTTGCGCATCTGACATATATCCGCCCGCATTGGCCGCTGATCGCGCCAGAGCCGTATAACCGCATGTACGATCCGTCAAACGTGCCTGTTCCGGCGCGGGCAGCGTCAGCCCGCGACGCCGCGGCACTGCATCCGTTCATGGGGCCCGCCCAGCTCAGGGAAACTCCGGCCAAGGCGTTTCTGGGGTTTCCGGGATTCGAGGTGAATGACGCCAATACCCAGGCGGCGCGGGCGGTGTATCTGGGTCTGGCGACCGAGGTGGATCACCATGTCGGGCGTATCGTGGCGTGGTTGAAACAGGCGGGCATTTATGACGACACCCTGTTGATTGTCACCGCCGACCACGGCGAGATGCTGGGCGATCACTTTGCCTGGGGCAAGATGGCGGTTTTCGACGCGGCCTATCACATTCCGCTGATCGTGCGTTTGCCGGGCAATGGCGCGCAGGCCGGCGCGCGGGTGCAGGTGCCGACCGAATCGATTGACGTGATGCCCACGGTGCTTGACTGGATCGGGGTTGACATACCGAACCCGGTGGATGGGCATTCGTTATTGCCGGTTTTGCGGGGCGATCCTGTGCCGGGGTGGCGGCGTTCGAGCTTTTCGGAACTGGATTTTTCCGGCATTGGGGCGCCGTCTGTCTGGCAAGAGGCTTTCGGGACGGGGATCAGCGAATCGTGTCTTGGGATCCTGCGCGACGGACGGTTCACCTTGATCGAATTTGCCTGTGACCTGCCGCCGATCCTGTTTGATCACGCAGGGCGGGGCGAGTTCGCGAATGTGGCCGAAAAGCCGGAACATGCTGCCGACATGGCGCGTTTGACGCGGGCGATGCTGCGCCACCGGATGCGCAACATGGATCACACGCTGTCGCTGGATCAGATCACCGGCAATGGGCCGGTTCGCGTGTCCAGGCACCGGTAGACACGGATCAGCGGGCCACGACGGTTTCGATTTCCCAGGCATCCAGTTGGGCGCGGAACGCGGGCTTGGGGGCATGGTCAGTGACCACCAGATCGGCGGCTTCGGGGGGAAAGGCGACGATGGGTGCGCTTTTGCCGAACTTGGCGCCATCCGCGACAACGACGGTGCGGCGCGCAAGAGCGGCCACGCTGCGTGCAAGATCGGCCTCGGCCGGGGAACTGAGCAGGAAGCCGGCCTGAAGATCCACGGCATCCGTAGAGAACACCGCCGTGTCAATGTTGAAGTGTTGAATAAAGGCGATGGTGCTCTGCCCAAAGGTTCCGCCCACATCGGCCATCATTTCGCCCCCGGCGAGGAACACCCGGCCGTCTGTTTTGCCGGCCAACGCGTGGGCCGCGTGCAATCCGTTGGTAATGATCGTCAGGTCGTCATGGGCAATCAGGGCTTCGGCAACAAAGGCCGTCGTGCTGCCCACGTCCAGAAACACGGAAGAACCGGGCGGGATCAGGCGGGCCACTTCGGCGGCGATGCGCAGTTTTTCCTGCGTGCGCGTTCCCAGGCGCATTCCAACCGGGCTGAGTGCCTCGGAGTTGGACAGGTAGACGCCGCCGTGGACCCGTTCGACCAGGCCGGACTTGGCCAAAGCCTTGACCGCGCGGCGCACGGTCTCCTCGCTAACGCCCAAAATTTCAGCGAGCCGCGCCGTGCGCGCTGAACCGCCATGCGCGCGCAATGTCTCGAGCAACTCGACCTCTCGATGGGTCGCGCGGGGTTCGGGGGCGTCCTGCATTTCAATCTCCTGCGCATTGTTCTGGCAGCACTTGCAGGGCTTGTCCATTCCGGGTTCTCCGCCGCTGTGGGGTGTTTTGGTGCCTGACGACACAACAGGCAGGCCGGAAAAAATATGTCGCCGGAACTGGCGTGAAGGACAAAGCCCTTGATCCGAGCGGATTTTCCGGCTCTTCTGTGTCAAGACAACACAGGGGGTAACAGAAGATCGGGAAACCACGTTTTGGCCTTTTGGTCGGGCGGGGTATGTTTGTGGATTTTGCTGGACGTTCGGGCATCGATTGCCTGCCCTCGAAAATTTCACAACAAGGTTACAATCGAAATGTAGCGTCACGTCGGAACCGCCCGACTATGCCAGGCGCCAGGATTGCCACCTGACACCATGAGAAATCGAGCATTTTTTGTGCCCGGCGACGGGCGCCAGCCAAAAACTCAAGGCGGATCCAACTGCCAGAATGAACAACAACCGGAGGTCACATGAAACGCATTCTACTATCAGGGGCGGCGCTTGCGCTTTTGCCCGTCGCCGCGCTGGCGAATTGCCCGGCGATCACTCTTGCCGACATGCAAGGCGTCGCGCCCGGCGCCTTTCCGCAGCAATACGAGCTGTCCGAATTCCAGGCAGCCGCGGATTGCCAAATGGAATTTGCCGGAAACCCGGATGCAGCGATGCTGAACGGCAAGATTCAGGGCAACCCCGATCTGCCACCGCTGGCCGAGCGCCTGCCGGAAGAACCGCTTGTCGTGGTGCCTTATACGTCGATCGGGAAATACGGCGGTTCGCTGGACGTTCTGTCGAACGCGCCCGAAGCGGGCACATCGGATTTCCTGTCGGTGCGCCACGTGAACCTGGTGCGCTATTCGGACGA
Organism: Thiosulfatihalobacter marinus; assembly: GCF_016019955.1. Lineage (GTDB taxonomy): Bacteria > Pseudomonadota > Alphaproteobacteria > Rhodobacterales > Rhodobacteraceae > Shimia > Shimia marinus_A. The sequence goes on along the minus strand of NZ_JAECRZ010000003.1, from coordinate 267,423 downwards.
TCTTCAGACCATCGTACCCAACGTTGCCAAGTCCTGGGAATGGAACGACGATTTCACCCAGCTGACCATGAAGCTGCGCAAGGGTCACAAATGGTCGGACGGTGCGCCGTTCACCTCGGCCGACGTGAAATTCTGGCATGACAACCTGATGCTGGACACCAATGTCTTCTCCGAGCCAAAAGACTATGTGCTGGTTGGCGGAGAGCCGATGACCGTGGAAACACCGGATCCCCAGACCGTGGTGTTCAACCTGCCCGCGCCCAAGCCGGGATTGCTGGCGCATTTTGCCACCTCTTTTGCGCAGGGTTTCCAGCCCAAGCATTTCCTGGGTCAGTTCCACCCCGCGATCGATCCGAATGCGGATGCCAATGCACAGGCGCTGGGATTCGAGAACGGGTATGAGGCGATCAAGGCGTATTACGGCAACTCTGACTGGACCGACACGCCCAGCCCGATGCTGTCGATCCCGGATCGCGTGCCCAGCCTGCCCAAGGCCGCCGTGCCGACGCTGGAGAGCCATTTCGTGACCAACGAAACGCCCGAGGGGCGTCAGCTGGTTGCGAACCCCTATTTCTTTCAGGTGGACACCGCCGGCAATCAGCTGCCGTACATCTCGGAGCAGGACGAAGTCTATATCAACGACAACGAGGTGCGCATTCTGAAGCTGGTCAATGGCGAAGTCGACTACAAGTCGCAGTCGATCCAGCTGGCCTCGGCGCCGATCCTTCTGGAGAACCAGGAAAGCGGCAATTACACGATCCATCTGCGTCCCGAGATTACCATGGGCGTGTTTGGCTTTAACGTCACGCACCCGGAAGAGGGTAAACGCGCGGCCTTTTCCGACCTGCGATTCCGCGAGGCGATGTCGCTGGCCATCAATCGCGACGAGCTGAACGAGGTGGGTTTCTTCGGCCTTGGCACGCCGCAACAATATGTCGGGTTCTCGCCGCTGCCGGAATTCGCCGATGCCGAACTGAAGGCCTACAAGGCCAACTATGATCCCGATGCCGCCCGCGCGCTTTTGGACGAGGTTGGCATGATGGACACCGATGGTGACGGGTTCCGCGAATTGCCCAATGGCGACAAGCTGGTTCTGAACATGAACTTCTCGACCCAGGGTATTGCAGGCCAGACCGTTGAACTGGTGGCGCAATACTGGGCCGAAGTGGGTATCCAGTCGGTTGTCAAGGAAGTGACGCCGGATGAATACCGGTCGGCACAATCCTCAAATCAGCTGGATGTTGCGATGTGGCGCAAGGGCCAGCCGCTGGCCATTGTGTTGGGCAACAACGAATTGTGGGTTCCGCCCTACGAAAACTATTTCGGTGTACGCAACGCGATGCTGTGGGCCGAATGGATTTCCTCGGGTGGCAGCGCAGGCGTCGAGCCGCCGGCATGGGCCAAGGGGATGATCGACGACATCAACGCGCTGCAATCGGCCGCTCAGGGTTCGGATGAATTCAACGAGGTCGGTGCGCGCATGGTGGACACGATGACCAAACAGCTGATGTTCATCGGCACGGTCAACGCTCCGGCACCGATCTATCAGTCGAACCGGGTGCAGAACTTTGTCGAGTTCAAGACTCATTCCTATGAGTATTACCGGACTTACCCCTATCGCGCGTCCCAGTGGTGGCTGGACGAGTGATCCGGGTCCGGGCCTGACCGGGCCTGTGCAAGCACGTTTCCGGGGGTGGCATGCGCTGCCCCCGGATCCACAAGAAACATCCCGACTGGCTGCGAAGAAAAAGCTGCGGGACAGGGGGCCGGACAGATGCTGCAATTTGCACGCTTCGTTCTGACACGCGCCATCATGGCGCTGACGACGCTGATCGTGGTGTCGCTGGTGGTGTTTTCGCTGATGGAACTGGTGCCGGGCGATTGCGCCGAACGGTATCTGGCCTTCAAGAACACCCAGGGTTCGGGCATTTCGGTTGCCGATATCGAGGTCGAGCGGCAAAGACTGGGGCTGGACAAGCCGTTTTTTGCCCGGTGGGCGGTTTGGATCACAAACGCCTTTCAGGGCGAATTTGGTGACAGCTGTATCCTTCGGGTGAGTATCGCCAATCTGCTGGGGCAGAAATTCTGGTTGTCGCTGGGCATCTGCCTGGCGTCGCTGGCGCTGGCCTATACCATTGCGGTTCCCGTCGGAATCGTCGCAGTGGCCTCTAACAACGCCACGCTGAACAACACGCTGAAATTCATCAGCTATTTCGGCCTTGCCATGCCGAATTTCCTGTTGGCGCTGGTGATCATGTTGTTATCAACCGTCTGGTTCGGAGAAACGCTGACCGGGCTATTTTCCAAGGAATTCCGGGATGCGGACTGGAGTTGGGCGAAATTCGTCGACCTGCTCAAACACGCCTGGCTGCCGATCTTTATCCTGGGGTGGTCGGCCACGGCCTTTGCCTTGCAGACCGTGCGGGCGCTCATGTCGGACGAGATTGGCAAGCTCTATGTCACCGCCGCCAGCGCGCGCGGGGTGTTCGGGCGCAAGCTTTTGTGGAACTACCCGGCGCGGCACGCGCTGGGGCCGATCGTCAATTCGCTGGGGTTTGACCTGAACCGCATTTTCAACGAATTGCCCATTGTCGCGCTGATCCTGACCTTGACCGAGGCGGGCGCGCTGCTGATCGACGCGCTGGCGCGGTCGAACGATCAGCAATTGGCGGGCGCGATCATCTTCCTGCTGACCGCGTCCATCGTGACGCTGAATTTCGTGACGGACGTGATGCTGGCGGTGCTGGATCCGCGCGTTCGCAAGAGCATCCTGAGGTGAGCCAATGACCAGCCAAGCGCAACCCGATGTGCCGGTTTCGGCGGACGAACAGAAGGCGAAGGAAGCCTATTTCACCGCCTCTCAGCGACAGCTGATCTGGGCGCGGTTCAAGAAACAGCGCACGGCGCTTGTTGCCGCGGCCGTTCTTCTGGCGCTGGTGCTGTCGGGGCTGTTCGCGCCATTCCTGTCGCCCTACGATCCCACGATTGCCGGGCGCGACAAGAATTACACCAACGGCGCGCCGCAGATCCCGCAATTCTGTGACTCGAACGGGTGCTCGGCGCGGCCCTTCATTCATGCGGTCGAGCGGGAAAGGTCGATCAAGACCAATTTCCGCTGGGTGACAACGATCAACGAAGACAAGCGCCTGTATGTGCAGTGGTTCGTAAGCGGCGACAAATACAAGCTGTTCGGCGTCATCCCCGGCAATCTGCACCTGTTTGGCGTGGAAGGTGGCAAGATTCATCTTTTCGGCACTGACGAGGATGGCCAGGACATATTCAGCCGCACGCTGCATGCGGTCTGGACGTCCTTGCAGGTGGGTACGATCGGAGTGCTGATCGCCTTCGTGCTGGCTCTGATCATAGGCGGAGTCGCGGGCTATTACGGGGGGGCGATCGACGGGTTCATACAGATGGTCACGGATTCGGTGCGCGTGGTGCCGGCCATTCCGCTGTTCATGGCGGTGGCGGCCTTCATGCCGCCGGAAACCTCCGCCGAGGCCAGGTTTTTCTACATATCCCTGATCCTTGGCTTTATCGGCTGGCCGACACTGGCCAGGCGTGTGCGCACCCATCTGCTGACCGAACGCAACCAGGAATACGTGCTGGCGGCACAGCTGTGCGGCGCGTCGTCCAGCCACGTGATCCGGCGTCACCTGTTGCCCAGTTTCACCAGCTATATCATCGTCGATCTGGTGATCTCGTTCCCCTATATGGTGCTGAGCGAAACCGCGCTTTCGTTCATCGGGCTGGGCCTGAAGGATCCGGTCAGTTCGCTGGGCGTGTTGCTGCAAAAGGCCACCAGCGCCGATGTGATGCTGAACTATCAGTGGTATTTCATCCCGGTGATCTTTTTCATCGTGCTGGTGATGGCCTTTGTGTTCGTGGGCGATGGCCTGCGGGATGCCGCCGACCCCTATTCGGATACCCACAAATGAGCAGTCTGATCGACGTGGAAAACCTGACGCTGCAATTCAGGACCGACGAGGGCCTGATCACGGCGGTGAATAATGTGAGTTTCTCGCTGAAAAAGGGCGAGGTCATGGGGCTGGTCGGGGAATCCGGTTCGGGCAAGTCGGTCACGGCGAAATCGCTGATGCATCTGAACCCGCGCAACGCGGTCTATGGCCCCGAAAGCAAGATCACCCTGCATCTGGATGACCGCGAGGTCGATGTTCTGTCGCTGCAAAAACCTTCGGAATTGCAGGTGGTGCGCGGCGGCGCGATCTCGATGATATTTCAGGAGCCGATGGCCAGCTTTGCCCCGGCGATCACCATCGGCAAGCAGATGGCCGAACAGCTGATGCTGCACGGGAACATGTCCAAGGCAAGGGCCAGGGAAATCTCGGTCGAGATGCTGGACAGGGTGGGAATATCCGATGCGCACAAGCGGTTCGATCAATATGCGTTCGAACTGTCCGGCGGGATGCGCCAGCGGGCGATGATCGCCATGGCGCTGTCAACGCAACCCAGGCTGTTGATCGCGGACGAACCAACCACGGCGCTGGACGTGACCATCCAGGCGCAGGTTCTTGACCTGATGAAAGACCTGGTGGACGAGTTCCACATGGGCATCGTCTTTATCACCCATGATCTGGGCGTGGTGGCCCAGACGGCTGACAAGGTGTCGGTCATGTATCTGGGCGAATTGGTCGAGGAAGGCCCCGTGCGCGAGGTGATCCGCACACCGGCGCACCCTTATACTCAGGGGCTGTTGGCGGCCTTGCCGAAGCTGGACGATCTGGGCGCGCCGCTGACCCCGGTGCCGGGTGACATCCCGTCGCCGTTGGAACGCCCTTCGGGCTGTGTGTTCCATACCCGATGTGCGCGGGTGATCGGGGAACGGTGTTGGACAGACCTTCCCGGGCGGTATGATCTGGACGCCAGCCATTCGGTGTCCTGTCATCTTTACCCCGAAGGAGAAGGCGCATGAGCGGTGATATCCTGATCCGCGCCGACCAGCTTTCGGTTGGTTTCCAGATCGGCAAGGGGCTGTTCAATAAACAGATTCTCAAGGCCGTTGACGGGGTCTCTGTCGAGATCGAGAAGGGCTCGTTCTTTGGGCTGGTGGGCGAGAGCGGATCGGGCAAGACAACGCTGGGCCGCGCGTTTCTGAAGGCTGTGCCGATCACCGGTGGCCACGCGCGGTACGACGATGGCGAGGTGCAGTATGATCTTGCCGAACTGGCCGGGCCGCAGCTCAAGGATTACCGCAAGCGCGCGCAGCTGATCTTTCAGGATCCCTACGCGGCGCTCAGCCCCCGGATGACGGTGCGGGACATCATTGCCGAACCGCTGGAGGTGATGGGCCTGACCGGATCGCGCGCCGAAACCGACGAACGGGTGCGCGAGATCGCCGCCAGGTGCCGGTTGAACCTGGAGCATCTGCGCCGTTTTCCACATGCGTTTTCAGGTGGCCAGCGGCAGCGGATTTCCATTGCGCGGGCGCTGGTGAGCGATCCGAAATTCGTGGTCGCGGATGAAAGCGTCGCGGCGCTGGACGTGTCGATTCAGGCGGATGTACTGAACCTGCTGAAGGAATTGCAGCGCGACCTTGGGCTGACCTTCATGTTCATCAGCCACGATCTGTCGGTGGTGGCCCATACCTGCGACCATGTGGCGGTGATGTATCTGGGACGGCTGGTGGAAACCGCGCCGACGCGCACCTTGTTTCACGCGCCAAAGCATCCTTATACCAAGGCCCTGTTTTCCGCGATCCCGTCGCTGGACCCGGATGACAGGGGCAAGGCGCAAAAGCTGGAGGGCGAGATTCCGTCGCCCACGAACCAGCCGGCCGGCTGCAAGTTTCACACCCGTTGCCCCTATGCGGTAGATCGCTGCAAGGCCGAGGAGCCGGTGCTGGAACACGCGGATGCGCAAGGTCATGACGTTGCCTGCCACAGGTGGCGGGAGTTGTTCGGCGCGGATTAACCGGGCAGCCTGGCGCCCGCCGCAATGGTGGGTGGCGCCGCGTTCAGCGTGTCGATGGCAAAACCTGCCGCCGCCTTGTATCCGGCCATGAAATCGGCCCGCTCCCGGGCCGGGATCACCTCGTCGATTGTGTCGAATACCCCGCCGCAGCGTTCATCCACCATGTCAAGAAGGCCGAACGGCCCCGCGCCCCGGTTGCGCAGGATCAGGTCCGAGACCGGGCCGCACAACCGGGTGTCATAGGCGGTCAGGGCCTGTGCGGTGACGCCGTGTTCGAGCATGGACGCGCCCAACGTGCGCGCGTCGATCACCGCCTGGCTGGCGCCGTTCGAGCCGGTGGGATACATGGCATGGGCCGCGTCCCCCATCAGCGCCACCGGCCCGTCACGCCATGAGGGGATCGGATCACGGTCGATCATCGGGTTTTCAAAGGCAATATCGGCGCCCCGGATCATTGCGGGCACATCCAGCCAGCCATAGGTGAAGCTGTTGAAATGGTGCACGAAATCATCAATGTCGACCTGCCGGAACCAGCCGCTTTGCGGCCAGTTCGCAGGATCGTCCACGGTGATTTCGGCAATCCAGTTCACATCGCATTCCCCGTTCGCGTCGGGGTGCGAGATCGGGTAGATCACCATCCGGTGGCGATGCGTGCCCAGCCCGACAAAGGACGACCCGGTGCGGATCGGCTTGCAGCGGGTGGTGCCGCGCCACATCAGGGCGCCGCCCCAGTGGATCGGCGGCTGGTCCGGATACATCTGCGCGCGGATGGCCGAATGGATCCCATCGGCCCCGATCAGAAGGGCGCCGGTTTCCTGCCTGATGTGGCCGTCCGGGTTTTCGATCATGGCGGTGACGCTGCCGTCGGCATTGGTTTCATAGCCCGTGACCCGTGCGCCCAATTGCACAGAGCCCGGCCCGGCGCGATCGATCAGGGCGTGATAGAGCATCATGTGAAACTTGCCCCGGTGCACGGCGTATTGGGGCCACTTATAGCCCGCCAGTTCCCCCCGCGGTTCGGCGTATATGTCGTTGCCGTTCAGGCCGACCAGTGCCCATTCGCGGGCCGGAACGCCGACCGCATCCAGCTGGGCGCGATCAAATCCCAGGTCCAGCAACTCGCGCACCGCGTTGGGTTGCAGGTTGATGCCCACGCCCAGCGGGCGAAGTTCGGGCACGGATTCAAACACCACACAAGGCACGCCGATCTGGTGCAGGGTCAGGGCGGTGGCAAGGCCGCCGATGCCGCCTCCGGCGATCAGGACGGGAGATTGGGCCATTGCGGGGCTCCTTTGCGGTCTTGGTCTGCACTTGTCGCAAACCGGGCGGTTGGCTCTGGCCCGAAGGCATTTGTTGCGACACAGTAGGGAATTCGGTATCCCGTTGAAATAGAAAGCGTTCCACCCCGGGAGAATGATGGTCAGGCGCCGTGAACTGATAGGCCTTGTGGCTGTGCTGGCCCTGCTCTGGGGTGTGGCCGCGTCCGGCGCGCGGGCCGGAGAGGTGACGGTGTTTGCCGCCGCCAGCCTGAAGGATGCGATGGATCAGATCGCGCAGGGGTACGAAGCCAGCCAGGGACAGCGGGTGGTGGTCTCGTTGGCCGGCTCGTCCGCCCTGGCGCGCCAGATCGACTACGGCGCGCCTGCGGATGTGTTCCTGTCGGCCAATGTTCAGTGGATGGATTACCTTGAAAACAAGGGGTTGATCGAAACCGCGAGCCGGATCGATCTGTTGGGCAACCAGTTGGTTCTGGTGGCGCCCAAGGGGCGGGCGGCGTCCGAAAGCACGGTGGACGGCGCTGCGATCCGTGCGTTGCTGGGCGATGGGCGGTTGGCGATGGCGCTGGTCGACGCGGTGCCCGCCGGGCAATATGGCAAGGCCGGGCTGGAGGCTTTGGGGATTTGGGACGTGTTGCGCGACCGGGTGGCGCAGGTGGACAATGTGCGCGCGGCGCTGGCGCTGGTGGCGCTGGGAGAGGCGCCTTTGGGCATCGTCTATCGCACCGACGCATTGGCCAGCGATGCCGTTGATATCGTGGGGATTTTCCCGCCGGGCACGGTGCCTGATATCGTCTATTCGGTGGCCGTGCCCAAAGGGCGGCAGCGCGCCGAAACGAGCGCCTTCATGGCCTATCTCACCGGTCCGCAGGCGCGCGCCGCATTCAGGGCGCAGGGGTTTGTTGTGTTGCCGGGGCCGGGTCGATGACGGGCTGGCTTGGCCCGGAGGAATGGAGCGCGGTGGCGCTGTCGCTGAAGGTGGCTTTGTGGGCCACGCTGGGCGCGCTGGGCCCCGGGATTTTCGTGGCTTATGCGTTGGCGCGTTGGTCGTTTCCGGGCAAGCAGATCGTCAACGGGCTGGTGCATCTTCCGCTGATCCTGCCGCCGGTTGCGACGGGGTATCTGCTGTTGATCGGATTTGGCACGCAGGGGGTTTTTGGCAGTTTCCTCAAGGAGTTGGGCATCGTGTTCGCGTTTCGCTGGACGGGGGCGGCGCTGGCGGCGGCGGTGATGGCCTTTCCACTGCTGGTGCGCGCCGTGCGCCTGTCGATCGAGGCGGTGGACCCCAGGCTGGAACAGGCGGCATCGACCCTGGGGGCGCCACGCGGCTGGGTGTTCCTGACCGTGACCATGCCCTTGATTTTGCCGGGTATTCTGGCGGGCGCGGTGCTGGCATTCGCCAAGGCGATGGGGGAATTCGGAGCGACGATCACCTTTGTGTCCAACATACCGGGGCAAACGCGGACCTTGCCCTCGGCGATCTACAGTTTCCTTCAGGTTCCGGGCGGGGAAACGGCGGCGATGCGGCTGGTGCTGGTGTCGGTGTTCGTGGCCATGGGCGCGCTGTTGCTGAGCGAGTTCATAGGGCGCTATCTGGCGCGCCGGGTGGCCGGCGGGTGAGCCTTTTTGTGTCCATAAAACAAGAGCTTGCGCAGTTCACGCTGGACGCGCAATTTCAGGCGCCCAAAGGGGCGACCGTGCTGTTCGGGGCGTCCGGATCGGGCAAGACGACGCTGATCAACGCGGTGGCCGGGCTGTCGCGCGGCAGCGTGGGGCGCGTGGCGGTGGATGGCTGGGTGTTGCAGGACAGCGCGGCGGGGGTCTGGCTGGCGCCACACAAGCGGCGGCTGGGCTATGTGTTTCAGGAGGGGCGGCTGTTTCCACACCTGAGTGTGAGGCAGAATTTGCTTTATGGTCAGTGGTTTGCCCGCAAGCGCAGCGGGGCGGGCGAGCTTGGGAAAGTGGTGGAGATGCTGGGGATCGGACCGCTGTTGGAGCGGCGTCCGGGCGCCTTGTCCGGTGGTGAAAAGCAGCGGGTGGCGATCGGCCGCGCGTTGTTGGCGCGCCCCCGGCTGATCCTTGCGGATGAGCCTCTGGCAGCGCTGGATGAGGCGCGCAAGGCCGAAATTATGCCGTATTTCGAACGGCTTAGAGATGAATCCGAAGTGCCGATCCTGTATGTCAGCCATTCGATGGGCGAAGTGGCGCGGCTGGCGACCACGGTTGTGGCGCTGGAAAACGGACGGGTGAGCCGGGCGGGGCCGGCGGCCGAGGTGCTGGGCGATCCGGGGTTCACGCCGGCAGGGGTGCGGGCCGTGGGCGCGGTGCTGGACGCGCGGGTGGTGCAGCATCACGCGGATGGGTTGAGTGAGCTGGAAGCGGGCGGTATCCCGTTGTTTTTGCCAAGGATTCCGCAGGAGTTGGGCAAGGTCATGCGGGTGCGGATCGCGGCGCATGACGTGATCCTGAGCCGCGAGGAACCCAGGGGTTTGTCGGCGCTGAACGTGTTGCCGGGCGAGATTGACGCCGTGCGCGCAGGCGACGGACCGGGAGCGATCGTGTCGGTCAGGACAGCGGCGGGGCCGGTGCTGGCGCGGGTGACGCGGCGCTCGGCTGCGGCGCTGGGATTGGTGCCGGGGGTACGCTGTTTCGCGGTGGTCAAGACCGTGTCGATCGCGCCGGAAGACGTGGGCGGGCGGTAAGGCGCGCGAATCACGGTTAACGCACTGATCTGACAGGAAAACCCGTATCGGCAGAGCGTCGGTATCACGTCGGTATTGCGTCGGCCCGATTTCGGGAAATCGCGGGGTTAACGCGGCGGTCGGACGACAGGCGAATTCGAAATAGATGGCATGGCGTTTCAAAACGCCTTGGCCGCGAAATACGGGGGCGGTATGAAGAGCCTCCCGGCACACACAGGAGGCACAGACTTGGATACGAGCGCGCGCATTTCACGGACCATTGCAACCGAGATCGGAGCCCGGCCCGAGCAGGTGGGAGCCGCTGTCAGGCTGCTGGACGAGGGCGCGACGGTGCCCTTTGTGGCGCGCTATCGCAAGGAGGTGACGGGCGGGCTGGATGATACGCAGCTGCGCACGCTGTCAGACCGTCTGATCTATCTGCGGGAGCTGGAAGCGCGGCGCGAGACCGTCGCCGCATCGATCAGCGAGCAGGGCAGGATGACCGATGATCTTGCCAGGGCGATTGCCGGGGCGGACACCAAGGCGGCGCTGGAGGATATTTACCTGCCTTACAAACCCAAGCGGCGCACCCGGGCGATGATTGCGCGGGAAAACGGGCTGGAGCCGCTGGCCGGGGCGATATTGGCGGATCGGAGCGCCGATCCGGAGGTCCTCGCCAAAGCCTATGTCAGCGAGGCGGTCGCGGATGTGAAGGCGGCGCTGGAGGGGGCGCGGGACATCATTGCCGAGGGGCTGTGCGAGGATGCCGGATTGCTGGGGCAGCTGCGCGCCTTTTTGCAGAAAGACGCGATTGTCAGCGCGCGGGTGATTGCGGGGCAGGAGCAGGCGGGGGCCAAATTCTCGGACTATTTCGAACATTCCGAACCCTGGGCGAAGGTGCCCGGCCACCGGGCGCTGGCGATGATGCGGGCCAGCAAGGAAGGCGTGATCTCGATGGATATCGGGCCGGATCCCGAGGGCGGCAGGGAACGTGCCGAGAGCATGGTGGCCGCGCGGTTGGAAACGCGTGGCGCGGGGCCGGGGGATCAGTGGCTGCGCAAGGTGGCGGGCTGGACCTGGCGGGTGAAGCTGAGCCTGACGATGACCGTGGAGTTGATGGGCGAGTTGCGCGGCCGGGCGCAGGAAGAGGCGATCGCCGTGTTTGCGCGCAACCTGAAGGATCTGCTGTTGGCGGCCCCGGCCGGGGCCAAGGCGACACTGGGGCTTGATCCGGGCATTCGGACGGGCTGTAAGGTGGCGGTGGTGGATGCCACCGGAAAGCTGTTGGACACGGCGACGATTTATCCGTTCCAGCCCAGGAATGATGTGCGTGGGGCTGAGGCCGTTTTGCTGGGGATGATTGCCAGACATGGCGTGGAGTTGATCGCGATTGGCAACGGGACGGCCAGCCGCGAGAGCGAGCGGCTTGTGGGCGATGTGCTGAAGCTGTTGCCCAAGGGCGTGCCGGTGCCGACCAGGGTAGTGGTGAGCGAGGCGGGGGCCTCGGTTTATTCGGCCAGCGAGTTGGCGGCGCGGGAATTTCCCGATCTGGATGTGTCCTTGCGCGGGGCGGTGTCGATTGCGCGGCGTTTGCAGGATCCGTTGGCGGAACTGGTCAAGATCGAGCCGAAATCCATCGGCGTGGGCCAGTATCAGCATGACGTGGATCAGTTCCGCCTTGGCAAATCGCTGGAAGCGGTTGTGGAGGATGCGGTGAACGCGGTTGGGGTGGATCTGAACATGGCGTCGGCGCCTTTGTTGGCGCATGTGTCGGGGCTTGGGCCGGGTTTGGCCGAGGCGATCGTGGCGCATCGCGATGCCAATGGCGCGTTTGCGGCGCGCAGGGACTTGTTGAAGGTGGCGCGGCTGGGGCCGGTGGCGTTCGAGCAATGCGCGGGGTTCCTGCGGATACGTGACGGGAGGGAGCCGCTGGATGCCAGCGCGGTGCACCCCGAGGCCTATGACGTGGCGCGGCGGATCGTGAAGGCCTGTGGGCGGGATGTGCGTGCGTTGATGGGCGACGCGGCGGCGTTGAAGCGGGTGCGGGCGGAAGAGTTCGTGGACGCGCGGTTCGGGTTGCCGACGGTGCGCGACATTCTGAGCGAGTTGGAAAAGCCGGGGCGCGATCCGAGGCCGACATTCAGGACGGCCAGTTTTGCCGACGGGGTGGAAACGATCACCGACCTGAAGCCGGGGATGACGCTGGAAGGGACGGTGACGAACGTGGCGGCCTTTGGCGCGTTTGTGGATGTGGGGGTGCATCAGGACGGGCTGGTGCATGTCAGCCAGTTGGCGGACCGGTTTGTGAAAGACCCGCATGAGGTGGTCAGGGCCGGGGACGTGGTGACGGTGCGCGTGACGGAAGTGGATGTGGCGCGCAAGCGGATCGGGCTGAGCATGAAGAAGGATGGCGGCGTGTCGGCGCGCGAGGCGCGCAACGAGCGTGGCGGACCGCAGGGGCGCGGGCCGGGGAAAGGGCCGCATGGCGGCAAGGCGCCGTCGCGGGGGCAGAGCCGGGACAGCGGCAATGGCGCGATGGGGGCGGCATTGCGGGACGCGATGAGGAAGCGGTAGAGCGGCGGGGCTTATCCGCCCTTGCGGGCGTCTTCGCGAGGGGTCAGGCGAGCAGCGTCGCCATGCGGCGCAGGGCCAGTTCGTAGCCTTGCACGCCAAAGCCGGCGATCACGCCGTTGGCGCGGGCCGAGACATAGGAGTGGTGCCGGAAGCTTTCGCGCTGGTGCACGTTGGAGATGTGCACCTCGAGCACCGGGCCGTCGAAGGTGTTGAGCGCGTCAAGGATGGCCACCGAGGTGTGGGTGAAGGCGGCCGGGTTGATGATGATACCGTCCGCCGTGTCGCGGGCCGCGTGGATCCAATCGATCAACTGGCCTTCGTGATTGGATTGCAGAAGGGTTGTCCGGATGCCGAGATCCTTGCCCAGCGCGGCGCAGCTGGTGGCGACATCGTCGAGCGTGTCCGGGCCATAGATCTTTGGCTCACGCTTGCCAAGCAGGTTGAGATTGGGGCCGTTCAGGATGGTGACGGTGCGGGTCATGTGCGATCTGCCTTGCTGTCTGATCCATGGAGTAGCCGTGAAAGGGGGGGCGGGGCAAGGGGTTAGCGCGTCTTGAGGTCGCGCAGGATCACGTTGGTCTGGGCCGAGCGTACAGCGGGAAGGGTAAACAGCACGTCTTCGAGAAAGCGGTTATAGGCGTCGATATCGGTGCAGCGGATGCGCAGGTGGTAATCGGCCGCGCCCGTGGTGGCGTAGCAGTCGCGCACTTCGGGGCGGTTGGGGATGACCTCGATAAAGCGCCTGAGGGCGGGTTTGTCGTGGCGGGTCAGCTGGACATGCACGATGGCGTGGAAGGCCAGGCCAAGCCGGTCGGCGCGCAGGCGGGCGCCGTAGCTGTCGATCAGCCCGGCCTCTTCGAAGGCCCTGATGCGGCGCCAGCAGGCGGAGGTGGACATGCCGATCTGTGCGGCAAGGTCTGCGTTGGAGAGGCGGCAATCGCGTTCCAGAAGGGCGAGAAGGCGGCGGTCTTTGTCATCGAGTTGCATGGTTTTTCATATCACTGATTGGGTCATTTTTGGCATGGGTTTTCGATTCTGGCCGATCTTGCGCGCAAATCGGAACAGAATTCCAGCGATTTCGTGCGACACTTGTCTGCCCGAAGGAGATGCGCCATGACCAAAGCCAGCCATGATTTTCAAAGCTATGCCCTGTCCGATCGCTATGATCGCGGGGACGGCCGGGTGTTTTTAACCGGAACGCAAGCTTTGGCGCGGATCATGTTTGATCAGGCGCGCCGGGATCGGGCCGCGGGGCTGAACACGGGCGGTTTCGTGTCGGGCTATCGCGGCTCGCCGCTTGGGGCGCTGGATCTGGAGTTCTGGCGCGAGAAGGCGCGCACCAAGAAGGAGAAGATCACCTTTCTGCCCGCGGTGAACGAGGATCTGGGGGCGACGGCGGTTCTGGGTGCGCAGCAGGCGGTGCTGGACCCGGATTGCGCGTATGACGGCCTGTTTTCCATGTGGTACGGCAAGGGGCCGGGGGTGGACCGGTCTGGTGATGCTCTTAAACATGGCAATGCCTATGGCGCGTCGCCCAGGGGCGGCGTGCTGGTTGTGGCGGGGGATGACCACGGGTGCGTGAGTTCGTCGATGCCGCATCAGTCGGATGTGGCGTTCATGGCGTGGTTCATGCCAACGCTGAACCCGGCCAGCGTGGAAGAATACCTGGCGTTTGGCGAATACGGCTTTGCCTTGTCGCGGTTTTCCGGGACATGGGTGGGGTTCAAGGCGATCTCGGAAACGGTGGAATCGGGGCGGTCGGTGGAATTGCAGCCCGACCGAAAGTTCGTGACCCCGGAGTTCGACATGCCCCCCGGCGGGCTGCATGTGCGGCCCAGCGACCTGCCCAGCCCCGAGATCGAAACCCGGATCGGGCACAAGCTGCGCGCGGTGGAAGCCTTTGTCGAGGCGAACCCGATTGACCGGCGCATCTATGACATCGAGGATGCGGTTTACGGGTTTGTCACCACGGGCAAGGGGCATCTGGACCTGATGGAGGCGCTGCGCCTGCTGGAGCTGGACGAAGCGGCCTGTCGGCGGCTGGGGATCGACATTTACAAGGTCGGCATGGTCTGGCCGCTGGCGCGGCGCGATGCGCTGGCCTTCGTCACCGGCAAGCGCGAGGTGCTGGTGGTCGAGGAAAAGCGCGGCATCATCGAGAGCCAGTTCAAGGAGTATTTCTATGACTGGCCCGGCGCCAAGCCCGAGAAGATGGTGGGCAAGTATCGCGCGGTGGGTGAGCCGCTGTTGCCGTGGACGGGCGAGTTGAGCCCCTTGATGCTGGTGCCGGTGGTGGCCGAGCGTTTGGCGCGGTTTTTCCCGCATGAGAGGCTGGAAGAAAAGGCGCGCGCGCTGCTGGCGGAAAAGCCGCCGGTGCTGAACGTGCCGGGGGCGACGCGCACGCCCTATTTCTGTTCGGGCTGCCCGCACAATACCTCGACCAAAGTGCCCGAGGGCAGCCGCGCGATGAGCGGGATCGGGTGTCATGTGATGGCAAGCTGGATGGGGCGCAACACAGGTGGATATGCCCAGATGGGGGGCGAAGGCGTACCGGTGGCCGTGGCGCAGAAGTTCAATGGCGGACGGCATGTGTTCCAGAACCTGGGCGAGGGGACGTGGTATCATTCGGGCTCGCTGGCGATCCGGCAGGCAGTCGCGGTGGGGGCCAACATCACCTACAAGGTGCTGTTCAACGATGCGGTGGCAATGACGGGCGGTCAGCCGGTGGACGGGCCGGTTTCCGTGCAGGGGATCGCATGGAACGCGCGCGCCGAGGGTGTGGAACGCATCGCGCTGGTCAGTGATGACATCGGCAAGTTCAGCCATGGCGAATTCCCGCCGGGCACCACGTTTCGGGATCGCCGCGATCTGGACGCGGTGCAGCGGGAAATGCGCGAGATCAGGGGCGTGACGCTGCTGATCTTTGAACAGACCTGCGCGACGGAAAAACGCCGCCGGCGCAAGCGGGGCACGTTGGAAGACCCCGACAGGTTCGTATTCATCAACGAGCTGGTTTGCGAGGGGTGCGGCGATTGTTCGGTAGAGAGCAACTGTCTGAGCGTCGAGCCGGTGGAGACCGAATTCGGGCGTAAACGAAAAATCAACCTGTCCTCCTGTAACAAGGACTTCTCTTGTGTGAACGGGTTCTGCCCCAGCTTTGTGACCGTGACCGGGGCGAAGCGGCGCAAACGGGACGGGACCGATATCGATCTGGCCGGTTTGATGGCCGGGTTGCCCACCCCCGCGGTGCCATCACTCGCGGAGCCTTATGACTTGCTGGTCACGGGGGTGGGTGGCACCGGCGTTGTGACGGTGGGCGCGCTGATCACCATGGGGGCGCATCTGGAAGGGTCCGGTGCGAGCGTGCTGGATTTCACCGGGTTTGCGCAGAAGTTCGGCACGGTGCTGAGCTATATCCGGCTGGGCGCGTCGCCCGGCGACTTGCATCAGGTGCGCACCGAGGCGGGCGCGGCGGATGCGGTGATTGGTTGTGACGTGGTGGTGTCTTCGGCCCCCAAGGCCAGCGTGCATTACCGCAAGGGCAGCCGTGTGGTGCTGAACACGGCGGCGATGCCGACCGGCGATCTGGTGCTGAACCGGGATGCGGACCTGAAGATCGGGCTGCGCGAACGGGTGATCCGGGATGCGGTGGGGGCAGAGAACCTGCGCGCGCTGGATGCCAATGCGCTGGCAGAGCGGCTGATGGGGGATGCGGTGTTCGCCAATGTGATGATGCTGGGCTTTGCCTGGCAGACGGGGCTGGTGCCGGTCAGCGAAGGGGCGCTGAAACAGGCGATCCTGTTGAACGGGGTGGCCGTGGAAAAGAATGCGCGCGCCTTTGATCTGGGCCGGGTGCTGGCGCATGACCCGGCGACGTTTGACATCGAGGAAAGCCCGACGCAGGAAGGGCTTGATGAGATCATCGCGCGGCGGGCGGCGTTTCTGACCGGGTATCAGGATGCTGCCTATGGCGCGCGGTACCGGGCGCGGATCGAAGGGTTGCGGGGCGTGTTGCCCGATGCGTTGGTGATCGAGGCGGCCAAATCACTGTTCCGGCTGATGGCGGTGAAAGACGAATACGAGGTTGCGCGGCTGCACATGGAGACAGGGTTTGACGAGGTGCTGCGCCGGGAGTTCGAAGGCGATTTCAAGGTGAATTACCACATGGCGCCACCGATCCTGCCATTGGGCCGGGACGGGCGCGGACGGCCCCGGAAGATGCGGATGGGGCCGTGGCTGCGCCCGGTGCTCAGGGTACTGGCGTGGATGAAGGGCCTGCGCAACGGGCCGTTCGACCCGTTCCGGTTCAGCATCGATCGCAAGCTGGATCGCGCGCTGCTGACGTGGTTTGAGGGCGTGCTGGATCAAGTGGCCGCCGGATACGCGCCAGACACGGAGGAGGCGTGCGCCGCTCTGGTGAAAGCGCCCCAGGATATACGCGGCTATGGGCCTGTGCGAGAGAAAGCGTCGGAGAAGGTTTTGCGAACCGCTGATACCTGGCTGGCCGGTTTGACGATACAAGGCGACGCGGGATAGCCTTGGAACCGGGGGGGTGCCAGGGTTGCCTCTATGAATATTCAGGAGCATGAAATGGTCGATGTCACCGCAAGATTGCAGGCGCTTGGATTGTCCTTGCCGGCGCCCACCCGAATTCCGGCCGGCGTACATATTCCGTTCGATCTAGTGCGGGTGCGCGGGCGCAGGGTGATGATCTCGGGACATCCCAAGTCCCATGCGGATGGCCGGATCGCCGGGCCGTTCGGCCAACTTGGCACGGATCTGACCACCAAGGACGGATACGATGCCTCGCGTGAAATTGCGCTGGCTGTTCTGGCCAATGTGCAGGCGGAAATCGGTAATTTGTCCCGTGTTTCCGGGTGGGCCCGGGTGTTTGGCATGGTCAATTCAGCCCCTGGATTCACGGACCAGCATCTTGTGATCAACGGGTTCAGTGACCTTGTGCTGGAGGTGTTCGGGCCGGATATCGGCGGCCACGCCCGCTCGGCGATTGGCGTCGCGGGATTGCCAATGAATTTCGCGATCGAGATCGAGGCGGAGCTGGAATTGTCGGAAGGCTGATGGCCCGCGAGAAAAGCGAAACCCGGACGCAAAGGCATCCGGGTTTCTGGAATTCTGGTGGCGGTACAGGGACTTGAACCCCGGACACGCGGATTATGATTCCGCTGCTCTAACCAACTGAGCTATACCGCCATAAGTGGGGTGCGATTTAGGGCCATTGGCGGGCATCGTCAAGAGAGAAATCAGGTGGTTTTTCCGGGCCACGAAAATTCACGCCCGGTTGTGGGCTGGGGTCTGAAACGTGTCCCCGGTCCGTCTTGCGACCGACGCGGTGCCAGCGGGCCATTCCGCCGCCCGAAGTGAGGAATGCGGAATGGCCGGAACCGGCAGATCAGGCCTGCGGGTCTTCTTTCGATTTGCGGGCGTGGATCACCTTGGCGACGAGCGCCAGGGAGAAGACGACAAGCAGGGCTTGAATAACGGTAAACATGGGGTTTGGTCCTTTCGGTTGGGGTGGGTCGCGTGCCTCACCTAGCGCGTAAAAGCGGCGAATTGATGGATGATTTGTGGGAAGTTGCGTCGGAAATGGCCACCGAATTGCCAGATTGCAATGACGGCTGTCCGACCGCGCCGCCCGGTTGGCGCGGCGGCACGTGGTCCCCGACCGCGCCGGTGCCGTTGGCAATTCAGCCGGTGAGGGCGCAGCGGTGGATTTCGTGAAACATGCCGGCGGCGTCCTCGCCCACGAGGGTGAGATCGGTAACGTCGAACGGAACGGGCAGGAGAGGCGCAAGGCGCGGGGTGAGCACCTGTTGGACCTGATCGGCCTGATCGGGTGAGAGAGGGCCGGTCAGCGTGATGTGAAAGCGGAATTCCTCCATCACATAGGGGTAGCCCCATTGCGCCAGCAGCGCCTCTTGCCGGGGGCTGAGCCGGGATCTGCGGCGGCGGGCCAGTTCCGCGCTGGTTGGCGGCGCGCGGAACGGATCGAGCCTTTGGACAACAATGGCGGCGTGTTTGGCCAGCAGGGATTGGTCGCCCTTGACCTTGAGGGCAAGAAAGCGGCCAAGGCGTGTGATGCGCAGCCCGTCCAGGCGGACCGGCGACAGGGAGGCGCAGAGCGTTTCGAACGCGTCGTGCAGGTCGGGGGCGGTGGTGTCCGCCGCCAGGAAGAAGGGCGGCTTGATCGTGCCGTGCAGCCCGTATTTGCGCGGCGTGGCGGTGATGTCGGGGATGGGCGCAGGCAGGTCGGGAATGTCGGGATGGGGGCAGGTCTGGCCCATGGCCGCGTCCCAGCCCAGCCACTGTGCGCCGAACCGGGCCAGTGCGCCGGGGGGCGGGGTGTGGAATATGCCGTATCTTTGGAATTGCATGAGAATGTGGGATAGGATGCCGGGGGGCCGATGACAACAGGATGTAACGCCGGGATGACACAGGACTTGATTCTTGCCAATGCCTCGCTGGTGCTGCCGCAGGAAACGGTAACGGGCAGCATCGTGGTGCGGGGCGGCAAGATTGCCGGGATGGACAGCGGCGCGGCGGTGCCGGCCGGTGCGGTGGATTGCGCGGGAGATTTCGTGGCGCCGGGGCTGATCGAGCTGCATACCGACAATCTGGAGCGTCATATCCATCCGCGCCCCAGGGTGGACTGGCCGCACCAGGCGGCGATTTTGGCGCATGATGCGGAATTGGCCGGCGCCGGGATCACGACGGTGTTCGATGCGATCCGGGTTGGATCGATCGTGTCCGACCCGAACAGGAAATACGGCAGGTATGCGCGCGCCATTGCCAGCGAGATCCTGTCGATGCGCGCCAGCGGCGGCTTGCGGATCAGCCATCATCTTCACTTGCGGGCCGAGACCTGTTCGGAGACCCTGATCGAGGAACTGGCCGAGTTCGGACCCGAAGACCGGATCGGGATCGTGAGCCTGATGGATCACACGCCGGGGCAGCGGCAATTCACCGATCTGAAGAAATACGAAGGGTATGTGCGCGGCAAGTATTCGATGGAGGCCGAAGAGTTTGCGCGCCATGTGGCGTTTCTGTTGGATTTGCGGGCCAGCCTGGGAGATCGGCACGAGGCGGCGGCGGTGGCGGCGGCCAGGCGTTACGGCGCGGTCTTGGCAAGCCATGATGACACGACCGCCGGTCAGGTGGCGGTCTCGGCGCATCACGGGGTGCGGCTTGCAGAGTTTCCCACGACCGTCGCGGCGGCGCGGGCCAATCATGGCCACCGGATTGCCAATATCATGGGCGGGCCGAACCTTGTGCGGGGTGGATCGCATTCGGGGAACGTGGCGGCGATTGATCTGGCCGAGGCGGGGCTGCTGGACATCATTTCGTCCGATTACGTGCCTGCGTCGTTGTTGTTGGCGGCGGTGCAGCTGGGGCAGCATTGGGGCGACATGGCCCGGGGGCTGCACACGGTGACGGCGGCGCCGGCGCGATATACCGGGCTGGAGGATCGCGGGCAGCTGGACATCGGCAAATCGGCCGATCTGATCCGGTTCTGGCTGACCGAGGGGGTTCCGGCCCTGCGCGCGGTCTGGAGCAAGGGCGCGCGTGTGGCGTGAGGGTTGGTACAAGGCCTTGCCCGGTTTCAAGGCGCGCCGTGCCTGCCGACGGGCATCGCCCCCATTCTGCCATGCGGGGTGATTTTGCCGCGGTGTGGCGAATTCCGCGTGGGACGGGCCCGGTGCGATAAAGCGGGTTGAAAGAGGACAGGATCTTCGATCCCGGGCCGCGCGATGCCCGGCACGCTCAACCCAGGCAGGCGGCCATCAGGCGATAGGTGATCTGGGCAGCGGTGAAATCCCAGGCGGCGTTGCCGTCGGGCGCCAGTTCCACCACATCAAGGCCAACACATTTGCGCCCCTTGAGCGCGTGTTCGACGAGGTGCAGCGCCTGATAGTAGCCCAGCCCGCCGGGGACCGGCGTGCCGGTGGCAGGCATTTGCGAGGGATCGAGCCCGTCGACATCAAAGCTGACATAGACGTGTTCGGGAAAGTCGTCGGGCAGGTCGATGGCGTGTATGTTGCCGGTGACAAGGTCTTCGGCGTCCTTGTAGAACACGTCATGTCTGGTGCGGTTGTCGATTTCCTGTTGGCAGAGCGCGCGCACGCCGAACTGGGCAAGGCGGATGCCGGTTTCGGCGAGCAGGTGCATGACGCTGGCATGGGAGTGTTTTTCGCCCTGATAGGCGATGCGCAGGTCGGCGTGGGCGTCGATCTGGATCAGGCCGAGGGGCCTGCCAAGGGCGCGCGCGACGCCGGTGACGGCACCATATGACAGCGAATGTTCGCCGCCCAGGGTGACAGGGATCTTGCCGGCGGCGGTGGCGGCCCGGGTGCGCTGCGCCAGCCTTTCCATCACGTCGGGCAGGGGGCCGGTGCAGTCCAGCGGCGATTCGGTGACGATGCCGTGGGCGCAGGGTTCGATGGCGTTGGTGATGCGCTCCAGTTCATTGGAGGCTGCGATGATGGCGGCGGGGCCGTTGGCGGTGCCGGATCCATAGGACACCGTGCGTTCCAGCGGCACCGGGATGATGCGAAAGCGGGCGTCCTGGGTGCGTTCACCGGGTTGAAGTTCGCTGTTCAGGAAGATGGTCATGAAAGCCTCGTCTTGAAGTCGTCATAGCCGAATTGCCGGATGATTTTCAGCGCGTCGGTCTGGCTGTTCCACAGGGCGATGGCGGGCAGGGGGACGCCGTTGAACGTGTTGGTCTTGACCATCGAGTAATGCGCCTGATCGAGAAAGGCAAAGCGCTGGCCGATGGTCAGTGGCTTGTCCCAGGTGTAATCGCCGATCACGTCACCCGCGAGACAGGACGGGCCGCCAAGCCGGTAGGTGTGGCCCTGGCCGGCCTCGTCCAGAAGGGCCGGGCGGTAGGGTGCTTCGATCACGTCGGGCATGTGGCAGGTGGCGGAGATGTCGGTGATGGCAAGGTTCCTGCCATTGTGGGGCAGGTCCAGGATTTCGCCCACAAGGATGCCAGCATCCAGTGCCACGGCCTCGCCGGGTTCAAGGTAGATGTCGAGGTTGTGTGCGGCGCGAAGAGACTTGATGAAGTCGATGAGCGCCTCGCGGTCATAGTCGGCGCGGGTGATGTGGTGGCCACCGCCGAAATTGAGCCATTTGAGGCCGGGAAGGTAGGGGGCGAGTTTAGGCGCCACTGCGTCCCACGTGCGCTGGAGCGGTGCGAAACCCTGTTCGCAGAGCGTGTGCATATGCAGCCCGTTGACGCCTGTCAGGGCGTGCGCGTTGAGCTGGCTGACGGGCGTGCCGAGGCGCGAGCCGGGGGCGCAGGGATCGTATTTCGGGATCTCGCCTTCGGAATGTTCCGGGTTGATGCGCAGGCCGATTTGCACGCCAGCCGCCTGTGCCCTGGCAAGGAAACGATCCTTCTGGGCGGGGCTGTTGAAGATCACATGGTCGGACAGGGACAGGATTTCGTCGATGTCGCTGTCCTTGTAGGCGGCGCAGAAGGTGGCGACCTCGCCGCCGTATTCCTCGCGCCCCAGACGCGCTTCGTGGATGCCGGAGGCGCAGGTGCCGCGGAGGTACTGGCGCTGTAATGGCGCGAGGGCGAACATGGAGAACGCCTTGAGGGCCGACAGGACATGCGCGCCGGAGCGGTCGGCGATGTCCCGGAGGATCGCGAGGTTGCGCTCTACGGCGGCCTCGTCGACGACGAAGCAGGGCGAGGGGACGCGTGCGAGATCGAAGTTGCGAAAGGCGCCTGCGTCGCCGGCCTGGGTTTGCATCATGTCGGGCATATCGGGCGGTCCTTGGTGTGGCGAGGCCGGGGGCGCTGCCCCCGGACCCCCGGAGTATTTTCGGAACAATGAAGGGCGCGGGGTGGCGCCTGTCCCTGCATTCAGAAGGCGACCGGACCGTCGAGTTCGTGCACCTGCCATGGCAGGCCGTGGGTGTTCAGCATGTCCATGAAATCATCCGGGTCGAGCTGTTCCATGTTCCACACGCCGGGCGCGCGCCAGTTGCCTTTGAGCAGTTGCGCGGCGCCGATCATGGCCGGCACGCCGGTGGTGTAGGACACGGCCTGGGAACCCACCTCGGCGTAGCATTCCTGGTGGTCGCAGATATTGTAGATGTAATAGGTTTTCTCGCCCGAGCCGTCCTTGGCCTGGCCGGTGGCGATATCGCCGATGCAGGCCTTGCCCTTGGTTTCGGCGCCCAGATCGCCGGGATCGGGCAGCAGGGTTTTCAGGAACTGGATGGGAATGATTTCCTTGCCGTCATGCAGCACCGGGTCGATCCGGGTCATGCCGACATTTTCCAGCACTTTGGCGTGCATGATATAGGCATCGCCAAAGGTCATCCAGAAGCGGGCGCGTTCGATTTCGGGGAAGTGGGTGGACAGGGATTCCAGTTCCTCGTGATACATCAGGTACATGTTTTTCGGCCCGATGGCGGGGAAGTCGAAATTGACCTTGTGGGTCATGGCGGGGGTGGTTTTCCAGGTGCCGTTTTCCCAATGGCGGGCTTCGGCCAGCACTTCGCGCAGGTTGATTTCGGGGTTGAAATTGGTGGCGAATTCCTGGTCGTTGGAGCCGCCATTGGCGTCCAGCACATCGATCTGGCGGATTGTGTCCAGCTTGTGTTTCTTGAGCCATTTGGCGAACACGCTGGTCACGCCCGGATCAAAGCCCGAGCCGAGGATGGCGGTCAGGCCGGCGTCCCTGAACTTGTCGTGATAGGCCCATTGCCAGTGATATTCGAATTTGGCTTCGTCCTCGGGTTCGTAATTGGCGGTGTCGATATAGTGGCAGCCTGCCTGGAGGCAGGCATCCATCAGCACCAGATCCTGATAGGGCAGGGCCAGGTTGACAAGAATCTCGGCGCCGGTTTCGCGGATCAGGGCGACGGTATCCGCGACCTTGTAGGCATCCAGCGCGGCGGTGGCGATTGTCACCCCGGTGCGTTCCTTCACGCTGGCGGCTATGGCGTCGCATTTGGATTTGGTGCGGCTGGCCAGGGTGATCCGGGTGAAGATGTCGCTGTTCATTGCCATCTTGTGCACGGCGGCGTGGCTGACGCCCCCGGCGCCCACGACGAGTGTCTTGCCCATGGTCATGTCTCCTTTGGAGGTGGTTATTCGTAATAGGTATAGCCGTTGATCGAGTCGCGATAGGCGCCCATGATCAGCTTGCGGTCGGATGTCTTGAGGGCGCCGGCGGAAATTGCGCCATCCACCATCTTGCGGAAGGCGGCGATGCAATCGGCGGGATCGTATTCGACATAGCTGAGGACTTCGGAGATGGTGTCGCCCTCTTGTTCATGCAGCAGGTCAAAGCCGCCATCGGCGCGCAGATCAAGGGTAACGACATTGGTGTCGCCAAACAGGTTGTGCAGATCACCCAGCGTTTCCTGATAGGCGCCAACGAAGAATACGCCAAGATAATAGGGCTGGTCCGTGGGCAGGGAGTGGACCGGAAGCGAAGGGGACACGCCATCGGCGAGGATGAACTGGCTGACCTTGCCGTCACTGTCGCAGGTGATGTCGGAAAGCACCGCGCGCCGGTCGGGGGGCTGGTTCAGCATTTGCAGCGGCACGATCGGGTGCAGTTGATCGATCGCCCAGACATCGGGCAGCGACTGGAACAGGGAAAAGTTGCAGTGATAGATGTCGGCGGCCTTTTCCAGCTGATTGTCGACATCGGTGAAATCGTCCATTGCCGCGACCAGCGCCTTGATGCGGGACATCAGGTGCAGGTAGACGCGTTCGGCGCGGGCCATCTGGCGCAGGTCGATATAGCCGCGCCGGAACAGGGCGCGCAATTCGTTGCGGTAAAAGGAGGCGTCGTTCCAGCATTCCTGAACGCGGTCGGCATCAAGATAATCGGCGACGGCGGCTAGATCGGTCAGGAGGTGGTGATCTTCGGGTCCGGTTTCGGGGGCGGTGGGGGCATCGTACAGCGTGCTTTCCAACACGTTGAACACCAGCATCGACGAGGTTGCCACCACGGCGCGCCCGCTTTCGGTGACAAGCGTGGGGTGGGGAATGCCCGCCTCGTCCATCGCATAGCCGACGGTTTCGACCACGTTGGAGGCGTATTCCTCGACGGTGTAGTTGATCGAGTTCTCGGTGGCGCGTTTTTCACCGGTATAGTCCACGCCCAGGCCACCGCCCAGATCGAGATGAGTGAGCGGCGCGCCCTCGCGGGTGAGTTCGGTGAAATAGCGGCACGCCTCGCCCGCGGCGCGGCGCACGTCGTTGACATCGGGCACCTGGCTGCCCAGGTGGGAGTGTTGCAGTTTCAGGCAGTGCAGCAGCCCGGCATCGCGCAGCTTGTCCAGCACGGCGACCAGCTGATCGGTGTTCATGCCAAAGGTGGAGCGGTCGCCCGAGCTTTCCTGCCATTTGCCGCTGATCTGGTTGGTCAGCTTGACGCGTACGCCCAAAAGCGGCGCGACCCCCAGTTCCCTGTAGACGGCGATGACGGTATCCGCCTCTTTCGGGCTTTCCAGCACGATCACGGTGTTGAAGCCCAGCTTGCGCGACAGGGTGGCGAGGGCGACGAATTCCGCGTCCTTGACCCCGTTGCACACGATCAGCGCGTTGCGCGCCAGCTTGTGGGCCAGGGCGATGACCAGTTCGGGCTTGGACCCGGCTTCGAGCCCGTAATCGAAGGATTGGCCAAATTCGACGATCCGGTCGATCACCTGGGCCTGTTGATTGACCTTGATCGGGAAGACGCCGCGATAGGTGCCCTGATACCCGGCGCGGGCAATGGCATCGCGAAAGCTGGTATTGATGTGGCGGATTTCGTTTTCGAGATAGCTGGAAATGCGCACCAGCATGGGCACGTGGATGCCGCGCTCTTCGAGATCGGACAGGATGGAGGGCAGGCTGACGGCCGGCGCGTCCGGGGCAAGCGGATTCTTCAGGCCGATCTCGCCGGAGTCCAGCGCAACGATCAGGCCTTTGCCCCATTTCTCAATGCCGTAGATATCGTGTGGCGCGTCGACGGAATGCGTCAATCAGGTATCCCCCAAAAAGTGGCCGCGTGCCGGGAATCGCCCAATAGGGCCGGGAGGCGAATATTCCAAGCGGTATTTGCGTCAGGCCGCCAGTATTTGGGGCGGGTCCGGGATTCGCAACCAAAAAGCCCCGGAGCAGGACGCGCCGGGGCCTTGAGGCATGGAAAATGTGCCGTGGCTCAGCCGATGGCGGCGGCTTTTACGTCGGCATCGATATAGGGCAGGTACTGTTCGAAATTCTCGGCGAACATCCTGACCAGTTTCGCGGCCTGCGCATCATAGGCGCCCTTGTCCTCCCAGGTCGAGCGCGGGTCGAGCAGGCCGGCATCGACACCGGGCACGGTGACAGGCACTTCGAAGCCGAAATTGGGATCCTTGCGGAAGGTCGCCGAATTCAGCGAGCCGTCCAGCGCTGCGGTGAGCAGGGCGCGGGTGGCCTTGATCGGCATCCGGTTGCCCACGCCATAGGCGCCGCCGGTCCAGCCGGTATTGACCAGCCAGCAGGTGGTGCCGTGATCGGCGATCTTCTGGCGCAGCAGGGCGCCGTAGACCTCGGGGCGGCGCGGCATGAAGGGGGCGCCAAAGCAGGTGGAGAAGGCCGGTTTCGGCTCGGTCACGCCGCGTTCGGTGCCGGCCATCTTGGCGGTAAAGCCGGACAGGAAGTGATATTCGGCCTGTGCCGGGGTCAGCCGCGCAATCGGGGGCAGAACGCCGAATGCGTCACAGGTGAGCATGATCACGTTCTTGGGGTGGCCGCCCAGCCCGTTGCCGGAGGCGTTGGGGATGTAATCGAGCGGATAGGCGCACCGCATGTTCTCGGTCAGGCTGCTGTCTTCGAAATCCAGCGCCTTGGTCTGTTCGTCGAAGATCATGTTCTCGATCACGGTGCCGAACATGCCGGTGGTGGCAAAGATTTCCGGCTCTGCCTCGGGGTTCAGCCCGATCGTCTTGGCATAGCAGCCGCCTTCGAAATTGAAGGTGCCGCGATCCGACCAGCCATGTTCGTCGTCGCCGATCAGGGTGCGGTTGGGATCGGCCGACAGGGTGGTCTTGCCGGTGCCCGACAGGCCAAAGAACACGGCGGCATCCACCGGGTTGCCATCGGCGTGGTTGGCCGAA
Organism: Thiosulfatihalobacter marinus; assembly: GCF_016019955.1. Lineage (GTDB taxonomy): Bacteria > Pseudomonadota > Alphaproteobacteria > Rhodobacterales > Rhodobacteraceae > Shimia > Shimia marinus_A. The sequence continues at coordinate 240,821 of NZ_JAECRZ010000003.1, read as the reverse complement.
CAATGCATCGGCATGATGCCCTTTTCGGGCAGCAGGTAGTTCAGCACGCCAAAGACGGATTTCTTGTTTTCGCCCGCGTATTCGGTGTTGCCGATCAGGATCAGCTTCTTGTCGAAATTCACCGCGATCACGGTTTCGGTGCGGCAGCCGTGGCGCGCCGGGTCGGCCTTGAAGCTGGGGCAGTTGATGATCGTGAAATCCGAGGTGAAGCCGTCCAGCTCGTCCTGGCCGGGGCGGCGCAGCAGGTGGCGGATGAACAGGTTGTGCCAGGCCAGTTCGTTGATCACGCGCACGTTCAGGCGGTGGGCGGGATCGGCCCCGGCAAACAGATCCTGCACAAAGTAGGTGCGGCCCTTCATGTGCTCCAGCATGTCGGCGTGCAGGCGATCAAAGGCGTCGGCCGCCATCGGGGCGTTATTGTCCCACCAGATGGTGTTTTCCGTGGTCGGGGTGCGCACGGTGAATTTGTCCTTGGGCGAACGGCCGGTGTATTCTCCGGTGCTGACCAGAAAGGCGCCGCCATTGCCAAGCCTGCCTTCGCCGTTCTTCAGCGCGGCCTCGACCAGGGCGGGCTCCATAAGATTGTAATAGACATTGCCCAGCCCCTGGATCCCTTGATCTTCGAGGCGGAATTGCGGGTTTACCCGTCCAAATGTCATCGTCAAACTCCTGTAGCCGACCTGAATTGAGGCGGCAGTCCTTGATTCACGGGGAAATTCTCGCGCCCCCGATCAGCCCGGTTTCTGGCTGATGAGCGCTGCTTAACATGCCGGTTCCGCAAAAGAACAGGACGCAATAGCGCAGTTAGCGCAACCACTTACAGGTTAGCGCAACCAGCCCTGCCGATCGGAGGCATTCCGCCCAAATTGGATTCAAAAGGTGAGGCATATTAGCCATTGCTTAGCAAAAACAGGGTCAAATAAGTCCGGTTTGTGACCCGAATCGCACTTTTGGATTGATTGCCTGAGCGGTAATTGCGCATAATACCGCAAAAAACAGGCATAAAAACGAGCAGCATAAGGACCCGACCAATGTCGAAGATTGCCCTTGTGGACGACGACAGGAATATCCTGACGTCCGTTTCCATGACCCTTGAGGCAGAAGGGTTTGAAGTAGAAACCTATAATGACGGCCAGCAGGCGCTGGACGCTTTCAACAAGAAATTGCCGGATATGGCGGTGCTGGACATCAAGATGCCGCGCATGGACGGGATGGACCTGTTGCAGCGGCTGCGGCAGAAAACCAGCATGCCGGTAATATTCCTGACCTCGAAGGATGACGAGATCGACGAGGTGCTGGGGCTGCGCATGGGGGCCGATGATTATGTCAAGAAGCCGTTCTCGCAGCGGCTTCTGGTGGAACGCATCCGCGCATTGCTGCGCCGCCAGGAGGCGGTGGACGGCGATCTTGTGGGGGACACCGAGGAAACCAAGGTGATGAACCGCGGCGAACTGGTGATGGACCCGCTGCGCCACTCGGTCAGCTGGAAGGGCAAGGACGTGACCCTGACCGTGACCGAATTCCTGCTGTTGCAGGCGCTGGCCCAGCGCCCCGGTTTCGTCAAGAGCCGGGATCAGCTGATGGACGTGGCCTATGACGATCAGGTCTATGTGGATGATCGCACCATTGACAGCCACATCAAGCGCCTGCGCAAGAAGATGCGGACCGCCGATCCTGATTTCTCGGCGATTGAGACCCTCTATGGCATCGGCTATAGGTACAACGAAGAGTAAAAGCGGCAGCCGAAAGGACTGAAGTGCGCGACATGGCCCAGGGGCGGGACGGGGACGTTGTTTTGGGCGATGACTGGGTCGCGCCCGAGGCCAATGTCGAGCGGGAATTGCGGGGCCGGCGCGAGCGCCGCCGCCTGCTGCCGCTGAGCAAGTCCCCCCTGACACGCAAGATCATCACCTTCAACCTGATCGCGCTGAGCGTTCTGGTCGCCGGTATCCTGTATCTGAATTCCGCGCGGGACAGTTTCGCGGTGCAACGCGCCGATGGGCTGATGACCGAGGCGCGGCTGATCGCGGGCGCGTTCGGGGCGCAGATGCCCAGCGGCGCCCCGGTGAACATGGCCACCGGCGACGGGATCGACGTGGGCGGCACGCTGGACAAGCTGCCGCTGCGGTTGGGCACGAATGTGTTTGTTTTTGACACGGGCGCCGCCGAAGTCGGCCGCAAGGCGGGCGAAGCATCGGCCAATGCCGCCGCGGTTCTGGCGGAGCGCCCGAAGGGCACGCCGCTGACCTCGGCGCTCAACTGGGTCTGGCGGCTGTTTGGCGGTGGCGACGACGCGGTGGGGCCGCAGCGCCCCTCGGTCGAGACCCAGGCGCGCGACTTGTCGTCGACAGCGATCGACGGGCAGGAAGTGCTGACCTCGCTTCAGGATCCGACCGGTGCCACGGTATTCGCGGTTGCGGTCCCGATTGTGCAGAACGGCCGGGCCGTGGGGGCGGTGGTGCTGACCAGCGCCGCCGGAGAGCTGGATCAGATGGTCCGCGGCGAGCGCGAGCGCGTGTTGCAGATGTTCCTGATTGCCACCGTGGTGTCGGTGGGATTGTCGATGGTGCTGGCCTCGACCATTTCCAACCCGCTGTCGGATCTGGCGGCGGCGGCGGAAATCGGGCGCGATACCGACAGCCGCAAGGTAAATCCGGGCCGGGTGCGTATTCCGGACCTGACGGCGCGTCCCGATGAGATCGGGCGCCTGTCCGGCGCGCTGCGAGGCATGGTATCGGCGCTGTATGAACGCATCGACAGCAACGAACAATTCGCCGCCGATGTGGCGCATGAAATCAAGAACCCGCTGGCCAGCCTGCGATCGGCCGTGGGGTCTTTGCGCCTGGTGAAGAAAGAAGAACAACGGGCAAAGCTGCTGGACGTGATCGAGCATGATGTGCGCCGTCTGGACAGGCTGGTGAGCGACATTTCCAACGCGTCGCGGCTGGACAGCGAACTGGTCAAGGAAGAGGAAGAGCAGTTCAACCTTCTGGAAATGGTCAATAATCTGTCGCAATACCTGGGCGAGGACGCCAAGGGCAAGGGCATCGATTTTATCGCCGACCTGCCGGAAACGCCGATCGAGATCAACGGGCTGGAGGCGCGGCTGGCGCAGGTTTTCGTGAACCTGATCACCAATGCGATCAGCTTTTGCGAAGATGGCGACGCAATCCGCGTCTGGGTCCGCAAGCGTGAAAACCGGGTGCTGGTGGTGGTCGAGGATACCGGCCCCGGCATTCCGGAACAGGCGCTGAACAAGATTTTCAACCGGTTCTATTCGCATCGTCCCGAGAGCCAGTTCGGCAATAATTCGGGGCTGGGCCTGGCGATTTCGAAACAGATCGTCGAGGCGCATGGCGGGGTGATCTGGGCCGAGAATATCCGCCCCACAGAGGCCGATGTGACATCGGAACCGCTGGGCGCGCGGTTTGTCGTGGGCCTGCCGGTCTGAGCCGGGCGCGGGGCGTGGGCGCGACTTCTGACATGCCGGATCCCGCCGCACACACCATCCTGCACGGCAGTTGTGTTGCCCTGGACAGGGACCGCGCGATTGTGATCACCGGCGCATCCGGCAGCGGGAAATCGGCGCTGGCCTTGCAGCTCATCGCGCTGGGCGCGCGGCTGGTGGCGGATGACAAGACCTGTGTAACGCTGCGCGGCAGTGCTCTGGTCGCCAGCGCGCCGGATACGATTGCCGGGCTGATCGAGGCGCGGGGGGTGGGCATCCTGCGGGCCGATCCGATGCCCGAGGCGCGGCTGGTTCTGGCCGTTGACATGGATCGCGAGGAAACGGACCGGATGCCTCACCCACGCGAAATTCATCTTCTGGGGTGTCCTGTTCCCTTGCTTTTTCGGGTGCAGGCCCCACATTTTGCGCCAGCCCTGATGCAATATCTGCGCAAAGGACGCCATGCCTGAGCTGACCCGCCCCCCCACCCATCCCGACCCCCGGCTTGTTCTTGTGACGGGACCGTCCGGGGCCGGGCGATCCACGGCGATCCGGGCGCTGGAGGACGCTGGTTACGAAACCATCGACAACCTGCCGCTTGGCCTGTTGGAGCGGTTGTTCTCGGGGCCACCCCCGGCGCGGCCGATGGCATTGGGACTGGGCACGCGCAACCGGGATTTCTCGTCTCATGCATTGCTGGAGGCTCTGGACCTGCTGCGCGGCCTGCCCGGCCCGTCGCCGGAGCTGCTGTACCTGGATTGCCGGGCCGACATTCTGGAGCGCCGCTACAATGAAACCCGCCGCCGCCACCCGATGGCGCCCGATCTGGGCCCGCGCGAGGGCATCGCGCGCGAGTTCGCCATGCTGGAAACGGTGCGCGATGCGGCGGATGTTCTGATCGACACATCGTCGCTCAGCCCGCACGAGTTGCGCGCCGCGGTCGAGAAATGGTTCGCCCCAGAGGACCGGCAGGCGCTGGCGCTGACGGTACAATCGTTCAGCTACAAACGCGCCTTGCCGCAAGTGGCCGACCTGGTGTTTGATTGCCGGTTCCTGCGCAATCCGCATTGGGTGGACGACCTGCGCCCATTGACCGGCGCCGATCCGGAAGTGGCTGACTATGTGGCGGCCGACAAGAATTTCGATCCGTTTTTCGGGAAATTGATGGACATGATCGATCTGTTGCTGCCGGCCTATCTGACCGAGGGGCGTGGCCACCTGGTGATCGGGTTCGGCTGTACCGGCGGCAAGCACCGGTCGGTTTTCATGGCCGAAAGCGTCGCGCAAGCCCTTGCGTATCGGGGCTGGCAAGTGTCAATAAGGCATCGCGAACTTGACAGGTTTGCGACATTGCCCGGGCGGCGACCCGGCGACACCGCGAATGGAGATGACGAAGCGTGATCGGAATTGTGATCGTGGCACATGGCGGGCTGGCCAGGGAATACCTGGCGGCGATGGAGCATGTCGTGGGATCGCAGAAGGGCGTGCGCGCCATCACCATCGAAGCGGATCATGACCGGTCCGGCAAGCAGACGGAAATCTGCGCCGCCGCCGATTCGGTGGATACGGGGCAAGGCGTTGTGGTCGTGACCGACATGTTCGGTGGATCGCCGTCGAACCTTAGCCTGCTGGCCTGTGCCCCGGACAACCGCCGCATTCTGTACGGCGCCAATTTGCCGATGCTGATCAAATTGGCGAAAAGCCGCCACCTTTCCGTGCCCGATGCCGTGCGCGCGTCGCTGGAGGCGGGGCGCAAATATATTGATAGTCAGAACATACATACGGATTGACTGAATGTCCGAGACCATTACCCGCGCGTTGAAGATTGTGAATGAAAAAGGGCTGCATGCCCGCGCCTCGGCCAAGCTTGTCGAGGTGGTGGAGGGATTCGATGCCTCGGCCGAAGTTTCAAAGGATGGGTTGAGCGCAAGCGGTGACAGTATTATGGGATTGCTGATGTTGGCGGCGTCGAAAGGATCATCGATCGACGTTTTGACCAGCGGCCCGGATGCCGCGCCGTTGGCGGATGCGATCGAAGCGCTGGTTGCCGACAAGTTCGGAGAAGGGTTCTGACGCCAGTCATGTGCGTCAGGGCGGGAAGTTGAGACTTGGTGGACACGTTGCCAGAGCCGCGCAGGGCGCACGCAAAGAGACAGGGCGAAGGTCAGATCTATGACCGGCGCACCCTGACCTATGCCAATTCGTTCGACGACCCCTGGACCAGTTTCGCCATTCGTGCCATCGAATGGTTTACCGGCAAGTTGAAGATCCTTCGGATGGTCAACAAGTTCGAGAAGAACAATGCACAGTACCGGGGCCAGAAATTCTGGCGCGGGGCGTTGAATACTATGGGAATCGAGCTGCAGACCCCGGCAGAGCAGCTGGCCAATATCCCCAAGGAAGGCCCCGTCATCGTGGTGGCCAACCACCCGCACGGCATGGTGGATGGCATGATCTTTGCCGATCTGATCGGGCGGGTGCGCGAAGATTACCGCATCCTGACGCGTTCGGTGCTGACCGGGCTGGATGAGGCGGCGACATCGTTCATGATCCCGGTGCCGTTCCCGCACGATCCCGAAGCGCAGCGCAAGATGGTGGAGATGCGCGCCAAGGCGATGGCGCATCTGGCCGAAGACGGCGTTGTGGCGCTGTTCCCGTCGGGTGTGGTGATGTCGTCGGACAGTTGGTGGGGCCCGCCCGTCGAGCGAGAATGGAACGTGTTCACCGCCAAGATGATTCGCAAATCCGGTGCTCGGGTGGTGCCGATCTTTTTCCCGGGGCACAATTCGCGCGCCTACCAGATCGCCTGTCAGTTTTCGCCGATCCTGCGCCAGGGCCTGCTGCTGCACGAGATCGTGCGGTCCTGCAACAAGCCGCAGGCGCCGATTGTCGGCAAACCGCTGACCCAAGAGCAGATGGCCAAGCTGTCCACGGACCCGCGCGGGTTCATGACCTGGCTGCGCGCGCATACGCTGGCGCTGGGCGATATGGGCTGAGCGCCCGATTCCATTGAAATCTGAACGGGCAGGTCGCGTCGGCGCGCAGCGCGCCGGTGTGAAAAATCGCTTTGAATTTTCATGATCTGCTGTCATCGTGAAAAACAGTTACGAATTTTCACGGGGAGCGGGGATGCTGCACAGTCTGCTGGAGAACCTGGAAACCTTGGGCGCCGATATCCGGGCGCTGCGCAAGTCCCGCGGGTTGACGCTGGCCGGGATGGCGGCGCAGTTGGGGCGGTCTGTGGGATGGCTGAGCCAGGTAGAGCGCGACAAGTCCGAACCTTCGATTTCCGATCTGCGCCTGATCGCCCGTGTCCTGGACGTGCCGATGTCGATGCTGTTCGGGCAGTCGGCGGCCCCGTCAGACGAGGCGGGCCATGTGGTGCGCGCGGGCGCGCGCCGCCGCATGGGATCAGACGAAGATGGGCTTTTGGAAGAGTTGTTGTCGCCGGATCTGACCGATGATTTCGAAGTGGTGCATTCCACGTTTCAGCCCGGCGCGCGGATGCTGGCGCCGCAGATGCGCCCGACACAGGAGTTGGGCTATGTGGTGTCGGGCCGGCTGGATCTGACCATCGGTGCGCACAGGTTCACGGTGGGACCGGGCGACAGTTTCCGCATTCGGGGCGAGATGCACCACTGGGCCAACCCCTATGACGAACCGGCGGTGGCGATCTGGGTGATCGCACCGCCGGTTTATTGAGGGGGATCGGATGATGCTGGACACCTTGCTGGCCATGGACCTGGCGCTGATCCTGACATTCGTGTCGGCCGGAGTGCTGCTGAACCTGACACCGGGGGCGGACGTGATGTTTGCCACGGCCTGCGGAGTATCGGGGGGCTGGCGTGGTGGCGTTGCGGCATCGGCGGGCATAGCGCTTGGGGCTTTTGGCCATTCGGTGTTGGCGGCGATCGGTATTTCGGCCGCATTGATGGCGATGCCATGGGCCTATGACGCGATCCGGTATGCCGGTGCGGCCTATCTGTTGTTCCTGGCTTTCAGGGCGTGGCGCGGACCGGGCGAGATTGGGCAGGCGAAGGGCGCAACCAGCCTGCGCCGGGCTGCGATCCGGGGGTTCCTGACCAATATGCTTAACCCCAAGGTGGCGCTGTTCGTGTTGGCCTTTCTGCCGCAATTCACTCAGGCGCAGGCCGGACCGGTCTGGCAGCAGATCCTGATCCTGGGGGTAATGTTTTCGGCGACGGCATTCGCCGTGACGGCGGGGTATGGCGCGGCGGCGGGCCTGTTTGGCGCCTCGCTGCGGCGGGTGTCGGGTGTGATGAACAAGGTAACGGCAATCATTTTCGGCGGGCTGGCGGCCCGGTTGTTGATGGACTGAAGGAGAGCGAGATGGCCGATTTTCCAGGCAAGGCCCGTGTGGTGATCATTGGCGGCGGCGTGGTGGGGGCGTCGAGCCTGTATCACCTGGCCAAGAAGGGATGGACGGATTGTGTCCTGTTGGAAAAGAACGAGCTGACGGCCGGCAGCACGTGGCACGCTGCGGGCAATGTGCCCACGTTTTCCACCAGCTGGGCGATCATGAACATGCAGCGCTATTCCACCGAGCTTTATGCGCGCCTGGGCGACGAGGTGGATTACCCGATGAACTATCATCAGACCGGATCGATCCGGCTGGCGCATGGCAAGGCGCGGATGCAGGAGTTCCGGCGCGCCTGTGCGATGGGGCGGTATCAGGGCATCGGCATGGAGATGCTGACCCCGCAGGAGGCGCAGGCGCGTTATCCGTTTCTGGAAACCCATGACCTGGAAGGCGCGTTGTTTGATCCATCGGACGGGGATATCGACCCGGCGCAGCTGACGCAGGCCTTGGCCAAGGGCGCGCGGGACATGGGCGCGAAGATCATTCGCTTTTGTCCCGCGACCGGCGTGACGCAGCAGCCCGATGACAGCTGGATCGTGCATACCGGGAAGGGCGATATTGCCTGTGACTATGTGGTGAACGCCGCCGGATATTATGCGCAGCGCGTGGGCGAATGGTTCAAGCCCTATGGCGGGCGCACGGTGCCGATGATGGTGATGAGCCACCAGTATCTGCTAACCGAACAGATTGCCGAACTGGAGTCATGGTCGCAGGAAAACGGGCGCAAGCTGCCGCTTTTGCGCGATGTGGACGTGTCCTATTATCTGCGGCAGGAGAAGAACGGCATCAATATCGGCCCTTACGAGCCGAATTGCCGCGCGCATTGGGTGGATCCGGGCGATCCGATGCCGGAGGATTTCAGCTTTCAGCTGTGGTCGGACGACCTTGACCGGATTGCCGATATCGTGGCCGACGCGATGGAGCGGGTGCCTGTGTCGGGCGAGGCCGGGGTAAGCCGGATCATCAACGGGCCGATCCCCTATGCGCCCGACGGGCTGCCGCTGATCGGGCCGATGCCGGGGGTGAAGAACGCGTTCGAGAACTGTGTCTTTACGTTCGGGATCGCGCAGGGCGGCGGGGCCGGCAAGGTGCTGGCCGAGTGGATCGTGGATGGCGCGACAGAGTGGGACATGTGGGCGGTCGATCCGCGACGGTACACGGATTACACCGATCAGGACTATTGCAACGCCAAGGGGATGGAAGTGTATGGCAACGAATACGCCATGCATTTCCCCTGGCACGAATGGCCCGCCGGGCGCGACAAGAAGCTGTCGCCGGTGCATGACCGCGTCAAGGCGCTGGGCGGGGTAATGGGCGCCTATAATGGTTGGGAACGGGCCAACTGGTTCGCGCAACCGGGCGATGACGTGAGCCAGCAGGCCACGCATACCTGGGGCCGCGCGGGGCCATGGGAGCAACGCATTCGTGAGGAATGCGAGGCGGTGCGCGATGCCTGCGGGGTGCTGGACCTGCCCGGATTTTCGCGGTTCAAGATCAGGGGCCAGGGCGCGGATGAATGGCTGCGGGGCCAGATCACCGGCGCGCTTCCCAAACTGGGGCGTGGCGGGTTGATCTATTTCTCCGATGAAAGGGGGCGCATTCTGACCGAGATGACCGTGGCGCGCGAAGGGGCGGACAATTTCATCCTGATCACGGCCGCAACCGCGCAGTGGCATGATGCCGAGCTGCTGAAATCGCGCTTGCCCGCGGATGGACGCCTGACATTCGAGGACTGGACAACGCGGATGTCCACGCTGATCGTGACCGGCCCGACATCGCGCGATGTGCTGGCGGGGCTGACCCCGGCGGACCTGTCGCTGTCGTGGCTGAGTATGCAGGAGACCGAGGTTGCCGGGCGTTGGGCGGCGCTGGTTCGGTTGTCATTTGCAGGCGAGCTTGGTTGGGAAATCCACGCGGAAAACGCTGATATGCCCGCAATTTATGATGCGGTGCTGGCGGCGGGGGCCAGGCCGTTCGGCATGTATGCGCTGAACAGCTTGCGGATCGAGAAGGGCTATCGCACCTGGAAGGGCGACCTGAGCACGGATTATTCGCTGCTTGAAGGCGGGCTGGATCGGTTCGTGAAGCTGGACAAGCCACAGGATTTCCCCGGCAAGGCGGCGATCCTGGCCGAGAAACAGCAGGGTGTGAAGAAGCGGTTTGTCACGTTGATCGTGGAGGCGGGCGAGGCGGACGCGCCGTATATGTCCTGTATCCGGCACGGCGACGAGATCGTGGGCGAAACCACCTCGGGCGCCTGGGGCTACAGGGTGAATGCGTCGATCGCGCTGGGCATGGTGCGGGCCGATCTGGCAGAGCCGGGTACCGAGCTGGACGTGGATATCTACGGCGAGATGTGCCGGGCCGTGGTGCAGCCGGACGGGCCGCTTTGGGATCCCGGGAATGAAAGGCTGCGCGCATGATCCCTGACAGGATGAGCGGTGTCGTGCTGATCGGGCATGGCGGGCCGGAGATGTTGCAATGGCGCGATGACCTGCCGGTGCCGGCGCCACAGCCGGGCGAGGCGCTGATCCGCGTGCATGCCGCGGGGATGAACAACACCGACATCAATACCCGGCTGGGGTGGTATTCCGACGATGTGACCGGTGCCACGAACGAGGGCGACTCGACCGGTGGCGATGATGGCGGCTGGTCCGGGGCGCTGAAATTCCCGTTGATCCAGGGGGGCGATCTGTGTGGCGAGGTTGTCGCCGTTGGCAGCGCGGCGGACACGGGCCTGATCGGGCGGCGTGTGACCGCGCCGCTTTGCCTGCCGCGCCCGAGCGTTGCGGACCCGGTGGGGCTGACGGTGATCGGCTCGGAGATGGATGGCGCGTTCGCGCAGTATTGCTGTCTTGAGGTGCGCGACCTGTTCGATGTGACCGAATCGCCCCTGAGCGATATCGAGATCGGCGCGATTCCCTGCGCCTATGGCACGGCCGAGGCGCTTCTGGATCGCGCGCAGGTCGCAGAGCGAAAGCGGGTTCTGATCACGGGGGCATCCGGCGGGGTTGGCCTGGCGGCGGTGGAACTGGCCGCGTTGCGCGGTGCGCATGTGATCGGCATGACATCCCCGGCCAAGGCGGCGGCGGTACGCGCCGCCGGTGCGCGCGAAACCGTGGATCGCGACGCCGGGATGGGCGCCGAGACCGTGGATTGCGTTGTCGATGTTGTGGGCGGGCCGGGCTGTGCGCGGCTGATCGAGGCCCTCAAGCGGGGCGGGCATTATGCCGTGGCCGGGGCGATTGCCGGGCCGATTGTCGAGATCGATCTGCGCAAGGTCTATCTGAAAGACCTGACCCTGGCCGGATCAACCTATCAGCCGCCGGCCGTGTTTGAGAAACTGGCGCGCCTGATCAATGAGGGGCGGCTGAAGCCGCTGGTTTCCAGGTCCTATCCGCTGAGCGACATTCACGCCGCGCAGGCGGAATTCATGGCCAAGACATATCCCGGCAAGCTGGTTCTGATCCCGCCGGGCAAGGAGGTGCGCGATGGCTGATCTTCCAGGCAAGGCCCGTGTGGTCATCATCGGTGGTGGCGTTGTGGGCTGTTCGGTGGCTTATCACCTGACGAAACTGGGCTGGCAGGACGTGGTTCTGTTGGAACGCAAACAGCTGACAAGTGGTACGACCTGGCACGCCGCCGGTCTGATCGGGCAGCTGCGCGCCAGTTCCAACATGACCAAGCTGGCGCGCTATTCGGCCGAATTGTACATGGGGCTGGAGGCGGAAACCGGCGTGGCCACGGGGATGCGGCAGGTGGGATCGGTTTCGGTGGCGCTGACCGGCGAGCGGCTGGAAGAATTGTACCGCAATGCGGCGATGGCGCGCGCCTTTGGTGTGCCGGTCGAGGAATTGTCGCCCGCCGAGGTCAAGGCGCGCTATGAGCATATCAGCCTTGAGAATGTGACCGGGGGCGTGTGGTTGCCCACGGATGGGCAGGCCGACCCGGCCAATATCGCGCTGGCGCTGGCCAAGGGTGCGCGCCAGCGTGGCGCGCTGGTGAAGGAGCGCGTGAAAGTGACCGGGATCGCGCGCGCGGACCGCCGGGTAACGGGGGTGGACTGGTGCAGCGATGACGGAAAGGCGCAGGGGCATATCGCCTGCGACATGATCGTGAACTGCGCGGGCATGTGGGGGCATGAAGTGGGCCGGATGGCGGGTGTGAACGTGCCGCTTCATGCCTGTGAGCATTTCTATATCGTGTCCGAACCGATTGCCGGGCTAAGCCAGATGCCGGTGCTGCGGGTGCCGGATGAATGCGCCTATTACAAGGAAGACGCCGGCAAGATGATGCTGGGGGCGTTTGAGCCCAATGCCAAGCCCTGGGCGATGAATGGCATTCCCGAGGCGTTCGAGTTTGACCAGCTGCCCGAGGATTTCGACCATTTCGAGCCGATCCTTGAATGGGCGGTGAACCGGATGCCGATGCTGGGGACGGCGGGGATTCATACGTTCTTCAACGGACCGGAGAGTTTCACGCCGGATGATGCCTATCACCTTGGGCTGGCGCCCGAGATGGACAATGTGTGGGTGGCCGCCGGGTTCAATTCGATCGGCATCCAGTCGGCGGGCGGCGCCGGCATGGCGCTGGCGCAATGGATGGAGGATGGGGCAAAGCCGTTTGATCTGGGCGATGTGGATGTAGGGCGGATGCAGCCGTTTCAGGGCAACAAGACCTACCTGTACGAACGATCCAAAGAAACGTTGGGGCTTTTGTACGCGGACCATTTTCCCTATCGCCAGAAAGCCACGGCGCGCGGGGTACGGCGCACGCCGTTCCATCATCATCTGAAGGAAAACGGTGCCGTGTTCGGCGAGATCGCCGGGTGGGAGCGGGCGAACTGGTTTGCCGATGAAGGGCAGGCGCGGGAGTATCGCTATAGCTGGAAACGGCAAAACTGGTTTGACAATGCCGCTGCCGAGCATCGCGCGGTGCGCGGGAATGTGGGCATGTATGACATGTCGTCTTTCGGCAAGATCCGGGTCGAGGGGCCGGATGCCGAGGCGTTTCTGAATTACGTCGGCGGCGGGGATTTCTCGGTGCCGGTGGGCAAGATCGTCTATACGCAGTTCCTGAATGCGCGCGGCGGGATCGAGGCGGATGTCACGGTGACGCGGCTGTCGGAAACGGCCTATCTGGTGGTGACACCGGCGGCGACGCGGCAGGCGGATCAGGTCTGGATGCAGCGTCACGTGGGCGATTTCCGTGTGGTGATCACCGATGTGACGGCGGGCGAAGGCGTGTTGGCGGTGATGGGGCCGAATGCGCGGGCGCTGATGGCGAAAGTGTCACCCAATGATTTTTCCAATGCGGTGAACCCGTTTGGCACGGCGCAGGAGATCGAGCTTGGCATGGGTTTGGCGCGGGCGCATCGGGTGTCTTACGTGGGCGAGCTGGGCTGGGAGCTGTATGTTTCGTCCGACATGGCCGGGCACGCGTTTGAAACACTGATGCAGGCCGGACAGGAGATCGGGCTGAAGCTGTGCGGGATGCACATGATGGACAGTTGCCGCATCGAAAAAGGGTTTCGGCATTTCGGACATGACATCACCTGCGAGGATCATGTGATCGACGCCGGGCTGGGCTTTGCGGTGAAGACCGACAAGGCGGATTTCATCGGCAGGGCAGCGGTGCTGGCCCGCAGGGAAACCGGACCGAAGGCGCGGATGGTGCAGTTCCGGCTGACCGATCCCGAGCCGCTTTTGTATCACAACGAGCCGGTGATCCGGGATGGCGAGATCGTGGGCTATCTGAGCTCGGGCAATTACGGGCACACTTTGGGTGTTGCGATCGGCATGGGATATGTGCCCTGCGAGGGGGAAAGCGCCGCGGATGTGCTGGGTTCGGATTACGAGATCGACGTGATGGGGACACGGGTGCGGGCCGAGGTTTCGCTGCGCCCGATGTATGATCCCGGCGCAGAGCGGGTACGGGCATAGGCGCACGCATCACGAACAGTGATGACACGGCGCACAAAAACCGTGGTTTTCAATCGCGCCCGATCTGAATTATCTGGCCGGGTTGGCAAAGAGGCGTCGCATGGCAAACCACACAACCAGGCCCGAGAACAAGGACACGTCCCAGGGACTGGTATTGGCGATGACCGCCTATCTGATCTGGGGGGTCCTGCCGTTCTACATGAAGCTGGTGGCGCATATCCCGGCGCCCGAAGTGGTGGTGCATCGCGTGCTGTGGTCCGTGCCGATCGCGGGGGCGGTTCTGTTGATCCTGCGCCGCACGGGCGATCTGATCGCGGCGTTGCGCAGCCCGCGCACATTGGCGATGGGGTGTGTGACCGCGGCGCTGATCACGGTCAATTGGGGAATCTATGTCTGGTCGATCGCCAATGACCGGGCGCTGGACGCCGCGCTGGGCTATTACATCAACCCGCTGTTCAGCGTGGCGCTGGGCGCGCTGTTGCTGGGAGAGCGGCTGACGCGGGCACAGCTTGTCGCGGTGGCGCTTGCGGCGGGGGCGGTGGCGGTGCTTTGGGTGGATGCCGGGAGCCTGCCCTGGCCGGCGCTGGGCCTGACGCTGAGCTGGGGATTTTACGCATTGTTCAAGAAATCCCTGCCGATCGGCCCCAACCAGGGGTTTCTGCTGGAGGTTCTGATCCTGACCATTCCCGCGCTGGGCTATCTGATCTGGCTGGCCGTCAACGGCCAGGGCCATTTCGGCACGGATCCGCGCAATTCGGCGCTGCTTATGGGCAGTGGCGTGGTCACGGCGGTGCCGCTGCTGTTTTATGCCAACGGGGCCAAGCTGTTGCGGCTGTCGACCATTGGCGTTCTGCAATATGTCGCGCCCACGATGATTTTCCTGATCGCGGTGCTGGTGTTCGACGAGCCGTTCGGGCAGGCCCGAATGATCGCCTTTCCGATGATCTGGGGCGCGCTGGTGATTTATTCGGTGTCGATGCTGCGCCAGTTGCGCCGTCCGGCCTGATCAGGCAAGCGAGTCGCGGATTGCCTTTGCGATCAGCCCGGCCCAAAGCGCATGGGCCTCGGGGCTGGGGTGATAGCCGTCTTCGGCCATGAAGCGCGGCTCGAACGGGATGTCGATGGGCAGGTGGCGCAGGCCGGGTGTTTGCGCCGCAAGCCCCGCCAGCGCGAGATCCAGCCGCCGCGCGTGGCTGCCAACGATCCAGCGCAGGGGCTGGGGCAGCATCGGGTATTGACCCATGGGCGGCAGGCCCGAGGCGATCATCAGCCCGGCACCAAGGGTTTGCGAGACATGCCGGAACAGCGCGGCCTGCTCGGCGCGCCAGCGCCGCGCCGAACGGGCGCGGGTCGTGTCGTTCACGCCCAGCGCGCTGACAACGACATCGCATTGCGGCAGCGGTGTCGTGGACAGGCGCAACAGGGTATCGCGCGTGGTGGCCCCGGTGGTGGCCAGCAGGCGCCATTCGACCCGGTGATCGCGCGACAGATCCGCCACCAGCCGTCCGGCCAGTGCGGTTTCCTGTGTTGCGGCCCCGACCCCGGCGGCGGAACTGTCGCCGATCATCAGCAGGCGCAGCCGGGGCCCAGCGCCGGCAGTGCCCTGGCGCGGACCGGGCGGTTCCGGCAAGAGCCGGGCGCGACGGCGCACGCCAATCGCCTGCGCCGCCAGGATGGGGGCCAGAGGCAGGCGGGCAAGAAGATCGGCCCGGGAGAGGGCGCGGCCCCGGTGCGGGATCCGTGGCATGGCGGCCCTTCCCTAGCTCAGCGCCTCGCGGAATTTGAGAAAGCGCGCATCGCTCATGACGCGCTTGTTCATGGCATCGCGCAGGGCGCCGACCGATTTATGCGGGCGCATGACCACTTCGAAAACCTGGATCAGCCCGTCATCGTTGAGCGTGATCAGGTCCACGCCAACCGCGTCGAGATCGCCGATCCTGCACTGGAATTCCAGCGCCCAGTCCTTGCCCGCGCCCATCACGCGCCGATAGCGGAAATCGGAAAACACCTGCCCGACATGCCCCAGCACGGCGGCGACCGGTTCACGCCCGGTCCAGGTGGCCCAGTAGGTGGGCGGCATGAAGGCCACATCCCTGGCCAGAAGCGGGTGGATGTCCTCTTCGCGGCCCTTGGCCACGACGTCCTGCAAGGTGGTGATGGTGGGGTGCATGTGGCTGGTCCTGTTGTGGCTGCGTGACCCCAAAGTGGTGCATCGGGCGCGCATGGCAAGGCTGACGTTGGGTTGTGGGCGCCGGGCATTGGCCCTATCAGGAGCGCCATGACCCTGAGTAGCGCCTATACCCCACCGATGGATCCGCTGGTGATCCTGCACGAGGACAGCGACATTGTGGTCGTGGACAAACCGGCCGGGCTGTTGTCGGTGCCCGGGCGCGGGGCGCATCTGGCGGATTGCCTGCTGAGCCGGGTGCAGGCGGTTTTCCCGACCGCGTTGCTGGTGCATCGGCTGGACCGGGATACATCGGGCGTGATGGTATTTGCCCTGACCGCACATGCACAGCGCACGCTGTCGATGCAGTTCGAGCAACGCAAGACGAAAAAGACCTATGTGGCGCGGGTGGCGGGGCATCTGGCGCCCAGGACCGGCACGGTCGACCTGCCGCTGATCGTGGATTGGCCCAACCGGCCCCGCCAGATGGTGGACCATGACAATGGCAAGCCGGCGGAAACGGATTGGCGCGTGCTGCGCCAGGGAGATGGCGAGAGCCGGGTGCGGCTGATGCCCAAGACCGGGCGCAGCCATCAACTGCGGGTGCATATGCTGGCAATGGGGCACCCGATCCTGGGCGATCCGCTTTATGCCGAAGGGGCGGCGGCGGAGTATCCGCGGCTTATGTTGCATTCCCAGGAACTGCGCCTGAACCACCCCGAAAGTGGCAGGGGCATCGGGTTTCGGGCCCGGGTGCCGTTTTAGAAGCGTAGTCCGGCGCGCGCACTCAATTGGGTCGCCGAAGGTCCGGTAACAGGGGAGAGACGGGGCATGAAGAAGTTTGAGATATTCCTTGTTGCCCCGCCGGGACTTGAGAAAGCCCTGGTGGAAGAGGTGCGTGACGCCGGGTTTGCCAAGCCCAAGATGATGCCCGGCGGCGTGCGGTTTCGGGGCAATTGGCACGATGTCTGGCGGGCCAACCTGGATCTGCGTGGTGCGGTGCGGGTGCTGGCGCGGATCGGCGCGTTCCAGGCGATGAGCCTTGGCGCATTGGAGACCCGCGCGCGCGCCTTCCCCTGGGGGCAGTTCCTGAGTGCGGATGTGCCGGTGAAGGTGGATGCAACCTCGCGCAAGTCGAAGATCTACCATCAGGGCGCCGCGGCGGAACGGATCGAACGGGCGCTGTTCCAGGAGGCGGGCATTGTCACCGCGCCCGATGCGCCGGTGGTGCTGAAGGTGCGGATCGAGGACAACATGGTCACGCTGAGCCTGGATTGCTCGGGTGAGAGCCTGCACAAGCGTGGCCACAAGGAGGCCGTGGCCAAGGCGCCGATGCGAGAAACCATGGCGGCGCTGTTCCTGCGACAGATGGGGTATGACGGATCCGGGCCGGTGTTCGATCCGATGTGCGGCGCGGGCACCTTTGTGATCGAGGCGGCCGAGATCGCGGCGGGACTGCGCCCCGGGCGGTCGCGTCGCTTTGCCTTCGAACACCTGGCCACATTCGATGCCGACGCATGGGAGGCGATGCGCGCGCCGACACCGGCCCTGCCGGCGCAGCGTCGCTGTTTCGGATCGGACCGCGATTCCGGGGCGATCGGGATGGCCCGCGCCAACGCGGCCCGCGCCGGGGTGGCAGACTGGACAGGGTTCGGGGTGAAACCGGCCAGCGACATCGCCCCGCCGGTGGATGTGCCGGGGCTGGTGATCGTGAACCCGCCCTATGGCGCGCGTATCGGCGACAAGAAGGGGCTTTACGGGCTGCATGCCGGGCTGGGTGCCGCGCTGAAGGCGCGGTTTTCGGGCTGGCGCGTTGGAATCGTCACGTCCGAGCCGGGGCTGGCAAAGGCGACGGACCTGCCCTTTGTGGAGCCGGGGCCGCCAGTGGCGCATGGCGGCCTGAGGGTAAAGCTTTATCGCACACTCCCCTTGGCCTGAGCGCGTGGGGCGCCGGTGTTTTTGAGTATTTGAAGAACAATGAAAGGGCCTTTTCGCTTTCATTGTTCCAAAAATACTCATTCCCCCCTCTCAACCGGCGGCTGCGGTTGTGTTGGCCGCGCCCGTCCGATCCGGGGTCAGCAGATGCCGCAACAGTGCCACCGGGTGTTTGCGCAGGGTCAGGCGCATTGCCACGTAATCCTCGACCACCTGTTCGCCCTCGCTCATCCCGGGCAGTTGGGGGGGCGGTTCGATGATGCCCTCGCCATCCATGTCCCCGGCAAACAGGGGCAGCGGCTTTTCGGCGGTGATCGCCTTGGCCTCCCACAGGGCCGCGCGCCGTTGCAGCCCCAGCCCGGCAAAGGCATCGGCCTCGGCCAGCCGCGTCAGCACATGCGGCGCCACCCCGGCGCGGCGCCAGACATCTTCGACCGTGAGATAGCCATTGCCGCGCGCCGCCGTGATCCAGGCCGCGTCCTCTTCGCGCAGGCGACGTATCTGCCGGAAGCCCAGCCGCAGCGCCAGCCCGCCATGCCCGTCCGGTTCCATCACGTTGTCCCAGTAGCTTTCGTTGATGTCGACGGGCCGCACAATGACCCCGTGATCACGCGCATCGCGCACGATCTGGGCGGGCGCGTAGAACCCCATCGGCTGGGAATTCAGCAGGGCACAGGCAAAGATGCCCGGGTGGTGGCATTTGATCCAGGCGCTGGCATAGACCAGCAGCGCGAAAGAGGCCGCGTGGCTTTCGGGAAAGCCATAGGAGCCGAACCCCTCGATCTGGGAAAAGCAGCGCGCGGCGAATTCCGCGTCATAGCCGTTGGCCTTCATGCCGCGCATGAAGCGGTTCTGGAACGTGCTGACGCTGCCGTGTTTCTTGAACGTGGCCAGGGAGCGGCGCAGCCGGTCTGCCTCTTCGGGAGAGAACCCCGCGCCGATGATGGCGATCTGCATCGCCTGTTCCTGGAACAGCGGCACGCCCAGCGTCTTGCCCAGCACCTCGCCCAGCGCATCCGAGGGGAACGTCACCTGTTCTTCGCCATTGCGGCGCCGGATATAGGGATGCACCATATCGCCCTGGATCGGCCCCGGGCGGATGATGGCCACCTCGATCACCAGGTCATAGAAATTGCGCGGCCGCATCCGGGGCAGGAAATTCATCTGTGCGCGGCTTTCCACCTGGAACACGCCAATGCTGTCGGCCTTGCACAGCATGTCATAGACGGCGGGATCCTCGGGCGGGATGGTGGACAGGGTCAGATCCTGCCGGTGGTGGTGATGCAAAAGGTCAAATGCCTTGCGGATGCAGGTCAGCATCCCCAGGGACAGCACATCCACCTTCAGGATGCCCAGGCTGTCGATATCGTCCTTGTCCCAGCAGATCACGGTGCGGTCTTCCATCGTGGCGTTTTCGATCGGCACCAGTTCGTCCAGCCGCCCCTCGGTCATGATGAAGCCGCCCACATGCTGGGACAGGTGGCGCGGAAAGCCGATAATCTCGTGCACCAGCTCCATGGTCTGCCGCATGCGCCGGTCGGTCGGATCCAGCCCGATTTCGCGCATCCGGGCGTCTTCCAGCCCGGCGGCGGAAAAAAACCCCCAGAGTTGTGAGCTGAGCGCGGAAATGGTGTCTTCGGTCAGCCCCATGGCGCGGCCCACCTCGCGGATGGCGCGCTTGCCCCGGTAATGCACCACCGTGGCGCACAGGCCGGCCCGATGGCGCCCGTAGCGTTCGTAAATCCACTGGATCACCTCTTCGCGCCGTTCATGTTCGAAATCGACATCGATATCGGGCGGTTCGTCGCGGGCCTCGCTGACGAAGCGTTCAAAGACCATGGTGCCGATTTCGGGGGACACCGAGGTCACGCCAAGGCAGTAGCACACCACCGAGTTGGCCGCGCTGCCCCGCCCCTGGCACAGGATGCCGCGCGCGCGGGCAAAGGCCACCACGTCGCGCACGGTCAGGAAATAGGGCTCGTAATTCAACCTGGAGATCAGGGCCAGTTCATGTTCCAGCATGGCGCGCACCCTTTCCGACGCGCCATGCGGATAGCGCCAGCGCAGCCCTTCATGGGCCAGCCGCCGCAGCCGTTCGCCGGCGGTTTCGTCCTGTGCCACCTCGCCGGGATATTCATAGCGCAGTTCGTCCAGCGAAAAGGTGCAGGTGGCCGCCAGCCAGTCCGTGCGGGCCAGCGCCGTTTCGTAGCCCGCGAAAATCCGCGCCATTTCGGGGGCGCTGCGCAGCCGTTGTTCGGCATTGGCCAGCGCCTCGCGCCCCAGCGCATCCACGCGCACCCCCAGCCGCACCGCGCCCAGCACATCCGCCAGCCGGCGGCGGCGCCCGTGATGCATGAGCGGCGCGGCGGTGGCCACCAGCGGCAGCCCCAGGCGCGCGGCTTCCCTTGCGCGGGCGGCGAAGCGGGCCACGTCCTGGCCATCATAGCCGGGGGTCAGCGCCAGCTGCATCCGCCCGGCAAAGCGGCGCGCCAGCCGGGGCAGATGCGCCGCCCAGCCGCTTTCGCCACACGGCCCCGCCAGCCCCCGGCTTGCCGGGTGCAGGATCAGCTGTACCCCTTCGGCAAAATCCAGCAGGTCCGACAGGGTCAGCAGGCAGCGCCCCTTTTCGGCCCGCAGCCGCCCCCTGGACACGACGCGGCACAGGCTGGCCCAGCCGCGCCGCGTTTCGGGCAGAACGGTCACGGGCGGGGCATCGGTGAATTCCAGCCGCGCCGCCGGCATCAGCCGGGGCACCGCGTAGATCGGCGCGCTTTCGGGACGGTCCAGCCCATCGGGGCAGGGCGGGCCGATCAGCCCGGTTTCGGCATCAAACCGCTGGCGCTCGTGCACCTTGCGGGCAATTTCGCGCGCCTCGGTATGGGCGCGCACGATTCCGGCCACGCTGTTCACATCGGCAATCGCAATCGCGCCGAGCCCGGCCATGGCCGCACGGCGCATATACTCCTCGGGGTGGGAGGCCCCGGTGAGAAAGGTGAAGTTCGACGTGATGCAAAGTTCGGCAACCATGGCGATTCTGTATGATATTCACCTTTTGTTCTTATTGCGAGTCCCGGCGTGACGGTTTTTGCGCCGCGGTGAAGCTGTGGGTTCGAACCCCATGGACACCGGCCAAGCCGCGCGCTATTTCTCTGCGGTCATGGCCAGCAAAAAGCAAAAAACCGATCCGAACTACAAGGTGATCGCCGAGAACCGGCGGGCACGTTTCGATTATGCGATCGAGGACGATCTGGAATGCGGGATCCTTCTGTCGGGGTCCGAGGTGAAAAGCCTGCGGGAAAAATCCGCCAATATCGCCGAAAGCTATGCGGCGGTGGAAAATGGCGAATTGTGGCTGGTGAATTCCTATATTGCCCCCTACGAGCGCGCCATGTTTCCACATACCGAGCGGCGCAGGCGCAAGTTGCTGGTCAGCCGCAAGGAACTGGCCAACCTGTGGAACGCGACCCAGCGCAAGGGCATGACGCTGGTGCCGCTGGTGATGTATTTCAACCACAAGGGGCTGGCCAAGCTGAAGATCGGCATCGCCCGGGGCAAGAAGATACATGACAAGCGCGCCACCGAGGCCAAGCGGGACTGGGGCCGTCAGAAACAGCGCCTGCTGCGGCACGGCGACTGACACCCGGTTCATGCCGCCCAGGCGGGGTTGCGGCCTTGCCTCGCGGGGCGCCCGGTAGTAGGCAGGGGATCGACTCTGACCCGGGGGTATTGATGGCACAGGACGATCCCAAGACGCTGGTTTCCACCGCCTGGCTGGCGGCGCATCTGAAAGACCCGGACCTGCGGGTGATTGACGCCAGCTGGCACATGCCGGCGGAAAATCGCGATGCCAGGGCCGAGTATGACGCCGGGCATATCCCCGGCGCGCGGTTCTTTGACATTGACGAGATCAGCGATCTGCGCAGCGATCTGCCCCATATGGCGCCGCCGGTGGAAAAATTCATGAGCCGGATGCGCGCCATGGGCGTGGGCGACGGACATCAGGTGGTGGTGTATGGCACCAACGGCGCGTTTTCGGCGGCGCGGGTGTGGTGGCTGTTCCGGCTGATGGGGCAGAATGACGTGGCCGTTCTGGATGGCGGGCTGGAAAAGTGGAAGACCGAAGGCCGCCCGCTGGAAGATCTGCCGCCTGTGGTGCGCGACCGGCATATGACGGTGCGCCGCCAGAACCATCTGGTGCGCGATGTCACGCAAGTGGCCGCCGCCAGCAAGCTGGGCGATCACGAGATCATCGACGCGCGCGCCGCGCCGCGTTTTTGTGGCGAAGCGGAAGAGCCGCGCGCGGGCCTGCGTTCGGGGCATATCCCCGGATCGAAAAACGTGCCCTATACCGCGTTGCTGAACGACGACGCCACCATGAAGGCGCCCGACGTGCTGAAGGCCGTGTTCGAGGCGGCGGGGGTTGATCTTGCGAAGCCGGCGATCACCAGCTGTGGATCGGGCGTGACGGCCTGTGTGCTGGCGCTGGCGATGGAGCGTTTCGGCAAGACCGATTATGCCGTCTATGACGGTTCCTGGACCGAGTGGGGCGCCTTTCCCACTCTTCCCATTGCCACCGGAGAAGCATGATGCTGACCAATCTGAAAGAACAGCCCAAGGACAAGATTCTGGGCCTGATGTCCATGTATCGCGAGGATCCGCGCCCGACCAAGATTGATCTGGGCGTGGGGGTGTACAAGAACGCCGAGGGCGTGACCCCGGTGATGCGTGCGGTCAAGGCGGCCGAGGCGCGGCTGGTCCAGCAGCAGACATCCAAGGCCTATGTCGGGCTGGCCGGGGATCCGGCCTATGGCACGGCGATGACCGATCTTCTGCTGGCCGACAGCGTCGCGCGCGAGCGGCTGGCGGCGGTGGCAACGCCGGGCGGCACCGGGGCCGTGCGCCAGGCATTCGAGCTGGTACGGCTGGCCAACCCGGACGTGCGCGTGTTCGTGTCTGATCCCACCTGGCCCAACCATGTCAGCATCCTGGGCTATCTGGGCATTCCGGTGGTCAAGTACCGCTATTTCGACAGCGAAACCCGCGCCGTGGATTTCGAAGGCATGATGGAAGACCTGGCCGATGTGACATCGGATGACGTGGTGTTGCTGCATGGGTGCTGTCACAATCCGACCGGCGCGAACCTAAACCTGACCCAATGGCAGGCGGTGATCGACCTGATCAACGAAAAGGGCTGTCTGCCGATGATCGACATTGCCTATCAGGGCTTTGGCGACGGGCTGGAAGAGGATGCGGCGGCGACGCGGCTGGTGGCGTCTTCGGTGCCCGAGCTGTTGATCGCGGCAAGCTGTTCGAAGAATTTCGGCATCTACCGCGAGCGGACCGGGCTGTTGATCGCGATGGGCGAGAAAGCGGACACCACCGCCATTACCCAGGGCAATCTGAACCACCTGAACCGGCAGAACTATTCCTTTCCGCCGGATCACGGCGCGCGGGTGGTGACGGAAATCCTGACCGATCCCGAGCTGAAGGCCGATTGGATGGCCGAGCTGGAAGACATGCGGCTGGGGATGCTGGCGTTGCGCCAGCAGCTGGCGGACGAATTGCAGCGGCTGAGCGGATCGGACCGGTTCGGGTTCATCGCCCAGCATCGCGGCATGTTCAGCCAGATCGGCACCACGCCGGACATGGTGGAAAACCTGCGCGCGGAACATGCGATCTACATGGTGAGCGACAGCCGGATGAACGTGGCCGGGCTGAACGCGCAAAGCGTGCCGGTGCTGGCCAGGGCGATCATCGAGGTTGGAATCTGAGCGACGCACCCGCAGGGGCCGGGCGCAGGGCGCGCAACGGCAGGACGGCATAAAGGCCCGGGCGTGTTGTCCGGGCCTTTCGGTACGCGCTATTTGGTCAGGATCAGCTTTCCGGCGCGGGTGATGCGCAACGTGTAAAGCTGATCTCCCAGCCGGATATGGGCCAGCCCGTTATCGCCTGTCAGCCGGGTGGCATCGTGCAGCGGGGTGGCGTTTATCTGGGTGGAAAGTGGCATTTGGACCGTCATTTGACCCTCGGATATCTGGCATATTCCCTTGGCTTCCCGGTGGCGGGTGGCTGGCGACAGGATTAATCTGACTAAAGTACTTGGGTATGTCAAGGGCGACGGGTTTTGGCAAAGGCGACAAAGTCTTGCGACTTTCCGCCAACGGGTGCGGCGCGGCGTGAAAACCGGTGCGGCGCCCCCATATTCAGGACATGCGCCCACGCGCCAGCCTGAGGAGCCTTGTCATGGTCAAACGCCTGCATCATGCACTTGTCGCCGCCCTGAAATCCGCGGAACGCCCGGACGGATGGCACAGCCTGGCGCCACTTGCCAGGCGCGATGCGCGGGGTGCGATTTCACCACGCGGCGATTCGCTTGCCAGCCTGCTCAACCGGCAGATCGCCGATGCGCAACTGCGGCTGAGGGGAATGCAAGATTGCGCCGAACGCCGCGCCCAGATGCGCCTGATCGGTGAATTGCAGAAGCATCTGGACCGCGAGATGGCGGGTGGCCCGTCGCTTGTCTGACATGAAAAAACCCGGGCGTTGCCGCCCGGGTTCGGATTGTGTTGTCCAGGACCGGCGATCAGCCGTTGGTGAACTCGGGATAGGCTTCCATGCCCAGTTCAGCCATGTCCAGACCGTTGATTTCGGTCTCTTCGTCCACCCGAAGGCCCATGACGGCATTCAGGATCAGCCAGGCAATGCCCGAGACCACCACAGTGAAGATCCCCACCACGATGATGCCGTAAAGCTGGGTGCCAAAGGAGGCGTCAGGGTTGGTGAAGACCACGGCGATGGTGCCCCAGATGCCGCAGATCAGGTGCACCGGAATGGCGCCAACCACGTCATCGATCTTGAGCTTGTCCATCATCGGGATCGCGAAGACCACGATCACGCCACCGGCCATGCCGATCAGGGTTGCGGCGCCCAGGCTGGGGGTCAGCGGTTCGGCGGTGATCGAGACCAGGCCCGCCAGCGCGCCGTTCAGAGTCATCGTCAGGTCAGGCTTCTTGAACATCAGCTGCGATACGATCAGGGCCGCAATCGCGCCACCGGCCGCCGCCGCGTTGGTGTTGGCGAAGATGCGCGACACGTCGGCGACATCGCTGATGGTGCCCATGGCCAGCTGCGAGGCGCCGTTGAAGCCGAACCAGCCCAGCCACAGGATGAACGTGCCCAAGGTTGCCAGTGTCAGGTTCGAGCCCGGGATCGGAACGGTCTTGCCGTCCTTGTTATACTTGCCGATACGCGGACCAAGGATCAGCGCGCCGGTCAGAGCCGCCCAGCCACCGACGGAGTGCACCACGGTCGAGCCGGCGAAATCCTGGAAACCAGCCGCGTCCAGAAAGCCACCGCCCCATTTCCACGAAGCCTGCAACGGATAGATGAAGGCGGTCAGGACGATCACGAAGATCAGGAAGGGCCACAGCTTGATGCGTTCGGCAAGCGTCCCGGACACGATCGAGGCGGTGGTGGCGGCAAACATCAGCTGGAAGAAGAAATCCGAGCCGGTGGAGGCATAGGAATAGTCGTCGGCCGCGTCGGCGGTGACGCCCACGGCTTCAAGCACGCCCGGCCCCCACACACCCGACAGGATGCCGTCAACCGACCAGGTGCCCAGCGGGTACATCAGGTTATAGCCGATCAGGTAATAGAAGATGGCGGCCAACGAGAACAGCGCGACATTCTTGGTCAGCTGCATGGTCACGTTCTTGGAGCGCACCAGGCCGGATTCCAGCATGGCAAAGCCCGCCGACATCCAGAACACCAGCATCCCGCCGATCAGAAACAGGAGTGAGTTGAAGATGAAAACGCTGTCCGTCGAGGCGTTCACGCCGGGCGTCGGGCCGTCTGCTTGGGCAAAGCCGATCGCCGGCAGCGCGATCAGCGCGGCGGGCAGGGCCAGTTTCGTCAGGGTATTCATGAGTGTCTTCCTTCCCTTTGGACGCTCAGAGCGCGTCTGCATCCGTTTCGCCGGTGCGCACGCGAATGGCCTGCTGCACGTCGAGCACAAAGATTTTTCCGTCGCCGATCTTGCCGGTCTGGGCGGTGCTGGTGATGGTTTCGATGACCTGGTCAACCATGGCCGCGGGCACGACCAGTTCGAGCTTGACCTTGGGCACGAAGTTCACGGCGTATTCGGCGCCGCGATAGATTTCAGTATGGCCGGACTGCGATCCGAACCCCTTGATCTCGGTGACCATCATGCCGCGCACGCCGATTCCGGTCAGCGCCTCGCGGACCTCCTCGAGCTTGAACGGCTTGATCGTTGCGATAATGAGTTTCACCTTGTTCCCCTTTCACATGGCGAGGCAGGCCCCGCGTATTTGCAGGTGCAGAAAAGCGCGGTGAGGACGAAGAATCGAAGGCTTTGCGCCCTAAAATGCCGCGAAAATCAATGTGTATGATTAAATATTGGGCGAAATGTCGTTGACGCCCAAAAAATAGGCGTGTGCAAAACGCAATCGGTGCGCGTCACGTCTCTACATCCCGATGGAATACGGTTAAACTGATTGCAAAGAATGTGCCGGGCAGAGCAGCAGGATGAGTGATTCAGGACGCAGGAAGCCACCTCTGGTGGCCGAGAAACGCTATGGCAAACCGTCAAGGCCGGCGTCCAAGGCGGCTGTGAAACGGCGACCGTCCAAGGCAAAACCCGCCCCCCGGAAACGCACGGCAAGGCGCAAGCCGGTGAAAAAGCGCAATCCCGTGGCGGCGCTTTTCTATCGGCTGCTGCGATGGATCTGGGGCATCATCTGGGCGCTGACCTGGCGCGTGACGGTGGTGTTCCTTCTGCTTCTCGGCCTGGCGGTCGGATATGTCTACACGACCTTGCCGGACGTGACCGAACTGCTTGACGGGCGCGCCCGCGGATCCGTGACATTGCTGGACCGCAACGATCAGGTGTTTGCGTGGCGCGGGGATCAGTTCGGCGGTGTGGTTACGGCCGATACGGTCAGCAAGCATCTCAAGAATGCGCTGATCGCCACCGAGGACAGGCGGTTCTACCAGCATTTCGGGGTCAGCCCGCGCGGGATCGCCAGCGCGATCCGCATCAACCTGAGTGAAGGGCGGGGGCCGTTGAACGGCCATGGCGGATCGACCATCACTCAGCAAACGGCCAAGCTGATGTGCCTGGGCGTGGACTATGATCCCAAGGATTGGGAAAGCGAATCGGATTATGTGAACGATTGCCGGCAGGGGAGTTTGTGGCGCAAGGCCAAGGAGGCCATCTATGCGATCTCGATGGAGGCCAAATACACCAAGGACGAGATCCTTTCGGTCTATCTGAACCGGGCCTATATGGGGGCCGGCGCCTATGGGGCCGAAGCGGCGGCGCAACGGTATTTCGGCAAACCGGCGGCAAATCTGACACCGGCGGAAAGCGCGATGCTGGTCGGTTTGCTGACGGCCCCGTCCACGCTGGCGCCCACTGCGAATCTGCAACGCTCACAGGATCGCGCCGCGACCGTGCTGCGCCTGATGAACGAACAGGGATTTCTGACGGACGAGGAAACGGCATACTGGCAGGAGAACCCGGCGGAACTGTCAGACGCGGCGGACGCCAAGGCGGGCGGATATTTTGCCGACTGGGTGATGAGCACGGGGCCAGAGTTCTTTACCCGCAACACCACCGAGGACGTGATTCTCAAGACCACGCTGGATTCGCGTATCCAGAAAGCCGCCGAAGACGGATTGAAATGGGTGTTCGAAGACCGGGTGCGCGACGGGTCCGAGGCACAGGCCGCGATCGTGGTGATGAGCGCGGATGGCGCCGTGCGCGCCATGGTTGGCGGCCGGCGCACCAAGGTGTCGGGGGCGTTCAACCGCGCCACCCACGCCAAGCGCCAGACCGGATCGGCGTTCAAGCCGTTTGTCTACGCAACCGCGCTTGATCTGGGCTGGCGTTCCAGTGACACGGTTGTCGACGCGCCCTATTGCCTGAAAATACCGGGTTCGGGTCAGTGGTGCCCCAAGAACTATACCGGCAAGCATTATGGCGAAGTGCCGCTGGAATTTGCTCTCAAGAATTCGCTGAACGTGCCGGCAGTCAAGGTATCCGAGGCGGTGGGGCGCGAAAACGTGCGTACAGTAGCCAGCATGTTCGGTATCCAAAGCGATCTTGCGGCCGGACCGGCGCTGGCGCTGGGAGCTTCGGAGAGCTCGCTTCTGGAAATGACCGGGGCCTATGCCGGAATCCTCAATGGCGGGTCATCGGTAACGCCATATGGGCTGATCGAGCTGCGACTGCTGGGCGAAGATCAGCCCCTGATGGGCGCGGGCGGCGGAATAGGCGAGCGTGTCATTTCCGATGCAGCGGCGCGCGAGTTGATCTGGATGATGCAGAAGGTGGTCAGCGAAGGATCAGGCAAGAGGGCGAATCTGCCCGGTTGGCAGGTGGCGGGCAAGACCGGAACAACCCAGGCCGCGCGCGATGCCTGGTTCATCGGGTTCACCAACGAATATGTTGCCGGTGTCTGGATGGGCTATGACGACAACACGCCGCTGAAGGGCGTGACCGGCGGCGGGTTGCCCGCAGCGATCTGGAGCGAGGTGATGCAGCGTGTCCATGATGGTCTGGAGCCGACACCGCTGCCGGCGTTTACGCCTGTCGCCGCCAAACCGAAACCCAAGCCAAAGCCCGCAAGGAAAGGGCTGGATGACGTGTTGAACGGCATCATCCGGGATATTCTTGGCGGGAACTGACCAGGCGAAAGCCGCGCCCGTGCGGGCAGGGCCTTGCGGCAAGGCGCGGGGCGTAACCGGGCCTCAGCCCGCGTTGTTCAGATCTGCGATCAGGGCGTTGATGTCACCCTTGCGGCGGTCAAGCATGGCGCCGATCTCTGCCTTTTCGGACAGGCGCAGGCTGATGCCTTCGATGATCATGTCAAAGAACTTGTCCTGGCCCGATCTGTTCGAAACAAGAAAGTTGACCTCGAAAGGGGCCTCGCCACGCAGCTTGACAGAGGTTGTCACCTCGAAAAAGCTCTTGACCTTGCGGCTGCTCTGAACATCGATCTGTCCACCGACAAATTCGTTGAACCGCTTGCCGTATTTGCGGGCCATATAGCCCTGAAATGCCTTGGTGTAGGCCGACAGCTGGGCATTGCTGAGACTGCGTGCATCAGGGCCAAGCGCAGAGCGGGCGATGATCGGCACGTCGCCGTATTTGACGAAGATCCGTTCAAAATCCCGGATCATGCCGTTCAGCGGCTTACCCGACTTGATCACCTGATTGATGTCCGCCACGGCCCTGTCGATCAGCGCCTCCGCCTGCGCGACATTCAGCGCAAAGCCCGGTGTTGGCAGGGCTGCGGCCAGTGCGGCGGCAGAAAAGAATGAGACAAATGCGCGGCGGGAAAACTCAGAAATCATCATACGGATCCTCGTAAGGGTCGAAATCGGAATCGAGGTAAACATCTTCGGCCGCTATTCCAAGCTGGTACCTGCGATTCTGCAAATAAAGAATCCGTGCCTGGGCATAGCTGTCGGCGCTTTCATAGAGGATCGAGTCGATGGTCGCGTCATAGTCATACCGGTTGCCCATCGCATCAACGACATAGGCCGCGGCACCGATATAGCGGGTGGGATCGCGGAACACGACGATGAAGGGATTCAATATGAGATCGGTAATCAAACCAACGGAATCGCGCTGGGTGGACGGCCCGAAGAAGGGCAGTTCGACATAGGGGCCTTCCTCGGCGCCCCAGACATACAATGTCTCGCCGAAATCGGTGTCTTCGCGCGGGATGTCAAACAGCGTGGCCGTATCGACAAACCCGGCCAGCCCGAACACCGTGTTGACGATGAACCGGATGGTCGTGCCGGCCGCCGCGTCAATGTCACCCTGAAGGGTGTGGTTGATGACATCGTTGGGCAAGGACAGGTGATCTGCAAAATTGGAAAAGCCGGTGCGAACGGGGCGCGGGAAGATTGTCCCGTAACCGTTGGCCGCGGGCGACAGCAGCAGCCGATCGACGGATTTGTTGAATTCATGGGTGCCGCGGTTGGCTTCTTCATGCGGGTCGTAGATTCCAGAGCGGCTGACCGTGTCTTTGGAGGCACAGGCAGACAGAAAAAGCGCCGCGCCAAGCAGCAGTGGAACAATCAGGCGGCGCGCCGGCGAAGATGAGCGAGACAATGGCACTGGTCTTCTCTACTATTAATCAACAAAGGTTCATTTAGAGTATTCAAAGCTGTACCCCAACCGAACCATCGGTTTCGGGAAAGGCTGTGGCAGATTGGAAACAGGTTCGGGCTTCAGGCCCCCGCCGTCAAGTGCCGCAATGGCACCAGGGGGCGGGTTGCGGCCCGCAAGAGGGTATTTGATGGCAATCATGCAGACGCGCGGTGGTTTCGAAGAGTTGCGCCAGGCCCGCCGACAAAGCCGGGCGCTGTATTGGGCTGTCGGCATCTTCAGCTTTTTCGTGAACATGCTCATGCTCACAGGTCCGCTGTTCATGTTGCAGGTATATGACCGCGTGCTTGGCAGCCGGTCGGAGGAAACGCTGTTTGCCCTGGCCCTGCTGGTGGCTTTCCTGTTCGGGATGATGGGATTGCTGGATTTCGCGCGCGGCCGGGTCATGGCACGTGTCGGGGCGCGGTTTCAGTCGCGTTTGGACGCGCGGGTCTTTGATGCCGTTCAGCGGCGGGCCTCGGTCGGACAATCGGCGCAGGCCCAGACCGGATTGTCTGATCTGGAATCCATTCAGCGCCTGATGACATCCCCGGTCCTGATGGCGGTCTTTGACATTCCCTGGACACCGTTTTTCCTGCTCGGCATTTCGCTGTTCCATCCCTGGCTGGGAATGCTCGCCGTGGTCGGCGGAAGCATATTGATCGCCGCGACGGTGGTGAACCAGCTGGCCACCAGACGCCCGGTCGCCCGCGCTGCGACCGTGTCTCACAACGCGTCCAGAATGTCGGACCAGTTGCAGAACGAGGCCGAGATGGTGCGGGCCATTGGAATGCAGCGGGCGGCCTATGACCGCTGGCAGACCGTCCGCGCCGAATCGCTGGAAGCGACGGTGCTGGCGTCGGATGTTGGCGGGGCCTTCGCCGTTGCCACCAAGACATTCCGGTTGTTCCTGCAATCCGCCATGCTGGGGCTTGGCGCCTATCTTGCCCTCAAGGGCGAAGTCACCCCGGGCGCCATGATTGCCGGGTCTATCCTGATGGGGCGGGCATTGGCCCCGATTGAAATCGCTGTCAATCAGTGGCCCCTGGTGCAGCGCGCGCGCAGAGGCTGGGACAGCCTGGGGCAGTTGCTTGGCGAGGTGCCGCCTGAACAGCCGCGCACGAAATTGCCGCCGCCAAGGGCCCGTCTGGATGTCCAGCAACTGACGGTGGTTCCGCCCGGAGAGTCGCAAGCGGCGCTGCGCATGATCAGTTTTTCGGCGGCCCCCGGTCAGGCGATCGGGGTGATTGGCCCTTCGGGGGCAGGAAAATCGACCCTGGCGCGCGCCTTGACCGGCGTGTGGCGCGCCGCCGGCGGCAAGGTACGGCTGGATAGCGCGGCCCTGGATCAGTATGATCCGGACGATCTTGGCCGCTATATCGGGTATCTGCCTCAGCGCGTCGAATTGTTTGACGGAACGATTGCCGAAAACATTGCCCGGATGCGGAGCGATGCCGACCCGGAAAAGATCGTGGCGGCTGCAAGGCTCGCCGATGCCCATGATATGATTCTGAGGCTGCCGCAAGGCTATGACACGCAGGTCACGGCCCATGGCGGGCGTCTGTCCGGAGGCCAGATCCAGCGCATCGGCCTGGCCCGCGCCATGTATGACGATCCTGTCTTGCTGGTGTTGGATGAACCCAATTCCAATCTGGACAACGAGGGTTCCATTGCGTTGAACAAGGCAATTCGCGCCACCAAGGAAGACGGCCGATCCGTGTTGATCATGGCACACCGGCCGGCGGCCATTCAGGAATGCGACCTGCTGCTGGTGCTGGAAAACGGCGCGCGCCGTGCGTTCGGACCGCGGGAAGATGTCATGCGGGAAGTCTTGCAGAATTACGAAACACTCAAGGCGTCGCCGGGGCCGGGAGGGGTGCAATGAAGCCTGGAATCTGGTCCGTACGCGGCCCGCTTTTCATCGGGGTTTTCGCGCTGGCTATTCTGATTGGCGGATTTGGCGCCTGGTCGCTGCAAACCCAGATCGCCGGAGCGATTGTTGCCTCGGGGCGTGTCGAGGTGGATCGCAATCGTCAGGTGGTTCAGCATCTGGATGGCGGCATCGTTGTCGAACTTCTGGTGGACGAGGGCGACGTTGTCGCGGCAGAGCAGCTATTGATGCGGCTGGATGATACGCTGCTGTCTTCGGACCTGACGGTTGTCGAGGGGCAGTTGTTCGAGTGGATGGCGCGAAGGGGCCGGTATGAGGCCGAGCGCGACCAGCGCGACCAGATCGACTATGATCAGGAATTGATCGACCGCGCCGCCATAGATCCCAAGATCAAGGGTTTGATGGAAGGCCAGACAAGGCTGTTCGAGGCCCGGCGCGATACGATTGCACAAGCCAGGGAACAGCTGGGCAGGCAGCAGGAACAGATCGCCAGCCAGATCGTTGGCATCGATGCCCAGCGCAGCGCCCTGAGCACGCAGTTGGACTTGATCAGGGACGAATTGAAGGATCAGCAATCCCTTCTGGACAAGGGGTTGGCGCAAGCGACACGCGTTCTGGCCCTGCGCAGGGAAGAGGCCGGGTTGGCCGGGCGTGTGGGCGAGCTTACAGCGCAGCGCGCCCAGGCCGAAGGCCGCCAGAGCGAGATCGAGCTTGAAAAGCTGAAACTCACCTCGTCCCGTCGCGAAGATGCCATTACGCGGCTGAGGGATTTGCGCGCGGGAGAGGTGGAACTGAATGAACGCCGCCGGTCCCTGATCGAGCGTCTGTCGCGTTTGGAAATTCGTGCGCCCGTATCCGGCATCGTCTACGGGATGCAGGTTTTCGCCTTGCGCTCGGTCATTCGCCCTGCCGACCCGCTTTTGTACATCGTTCCCCAGGATCGTCCGCTTGTGGTGGCGGCGCGGGTTCCGTCGATTCATGTCGATCAGGTTTTCCCCGGCCAGGAGGTATCGTTGCGTTTCGCGGCGTTCGATCAACGGACCACGCCGGAACTTGTGGGCAATGTCACCCAGATTTCGGCGGATGTTTTCCAGGACAGCGAGTTCAGCGAATCCTATTACAGGGTCGAGGTTGTTCTGGCGGAGGGAGAGATTGACAAGCTGCCCGGCAACGCCGTGCTGATTCCGGGAATGCCGGTGGATGCGTTCCTGCGCACCAGAGATCGCACACCTATGGCCTATCTGCTCAAACCGCTGACGGACTATTTTTCCAAGGCGTTCCGCGAAGGCTGATCCCGGGGTGCAATAGGGCTTTCGCGGCTTGCGGTCACAGGCTAGCGTCGCAACGGAAACTGCAAGCCACGGAGCAAACGCATGAGTGCAATCGAAAAGAAGCTGACTGAACTGGGCGTTACCCTGCCAACAGCCCCGGCGCCGGCGGCGAATTATGTGCCTTTCGTCCGGTCGGGCAACATGGTGTATGTTTCGGGCCAGGTGTCCATGGGACCGGACGGGTTCATCACTGGCAAGCTGGGCGCCGGCATGTCGGTGGAAGAAGGGGCCGCGGCGGCAAAAACCTGTGCCATCGGCCTGCTGGCGCAGCTCAAGGCGGCCTGTGACGGTGATCTGGACCGGCTGGTCCGTGTGGTCAAGCTGACTGGATTCGTGAATTCGACGGCGGATTTCACCCAACAGCCGCAGGTGGTGAACGGCGCGTCGGATTTCCTGGTGGCCGCCCTGGGCGACAAGGGGCGCCATGCGCGTTCGGCGGTGTCGGCTGTGGCGTTGCCATTGGGCGTCGCCGTCGAGATCGAAGGCATTTTCGAGATCGTTTGACTCATGCTGGCAGACGAATTTCTGAGCACGCCGCTGGCGCATCGTGCCCTGCACGATGTGCGGGACGGGCGCCCCGAGAATAGCCTGGCCGCGATTCGGGCTGCGATGGCACGGGGATATGGCATCGAGATCGACCTGCAATTGTCCCGTGACGGGCAGGCGATGGTGTTTCATGACGATCGGCTTGACCGGCTGACCGGCGCGGTGGGGCCTGTGCGGCAAAAAACGGCGGCGGAACTGGCCGGGATCGTGCTGAGTGGCGGCAAGGAGGGCGTCCCCCGCTTTGCCGAGGTGCTGGCGCTGGTGGCGGGGCAGGTGCCTCTGCTGGTCGAGATCAAGGATCAGGATGGGGCGCTGGGGCCGAATGTCGGTACTCTGGAAGCGGCAGCGGCAGAGGCGGTGCGCGGCTATGGCGGCCCGCTTGCCTTCATGTCGTTCAATCCCGAAAGCGTCGCGGCCATGTCGCGGCTTGCGCCCGGGGTTCCGCGCGGGATCGTGACCGAGGAATACAGCGCCGGGGAATGGCCACAGCTTCGGGCCGAAACGCGGGATCGGTTGCGGGAAATACCCGATTACGACCGGGTCGGCGCATCCTTCATCAGCCATCATGCAAGTGATCTGGGGCGGGCGCGGGTGGCCGGGTTGAAGGCCGCTGGCGCGTCGGTTTTGTGCTGGACCGTGCGTTCGCCGCAAGAAGAGGCCGAGGCGCGCAAGGTGGCGGACAACGTGACATTCGAGGGCTACCTGGCCAAGCCGGGGCGCTGAACAACGGTTCGGCCCCGGGTTGAACCTGCCGGTGCGGGTGCCAATCTAGAAGTTGGGAGGCACGGCGCATGGATGGCGGACAGGTCGAGATCGAATTGCACGCATCGCTGGACAGCGTGCCCATGGCAGAGTGGGATGCCTGTGCCTGCCCCGAGGTCGCACAGGGCGGTCGGCCCACAGATCCCTTTACCACCTATCGTTTCCTGAAAGCATTGGAAGACAGCGGTTCTGTCGGGCCGGGCACCGGATGGCAGCCGCGGTATCTGACGGCGCGGCTGAGCGGGCAGATCATTGCCGTCGCGCCGATGTATGCAAAATCGCATAGTCAGGGCGAGTATGTGTTCGATCACAACTGGGCCCACGCCTATGAGCGCGCGGGCGGGCAGTACTATCCGAAATTGCAGATTGCCGTGCCCTTCACCCCGGTGACGGGCCGCCGCCTTCTGGTGCGCCCGGGGTTCGGGGCCACCGGGCAATCGGCGTTGGTGCAGGGGGCGGTCCAGGTGGCTTCCGAGAACCGCCTGTCGTCGCTGCATGTCACGTTTTGCGACGTGGCAGAGGCCGAAGCGGGCGCCGCGATGGGGCTGATGCTGCGCACCGGACAGCAATATCACTGGGAAAATCGCGGCTACGGGGATTTTGACGAATTCCTGGCTTCGCTGTCTTCGCGCAAGCGCAAGTCGTTGCGCAAGGAGCGGCAGCGCGCGCAGGGATTCGGAGGGGAGATCGTGCATCTGACCGGCGATGCCATCCGCCCCGGGCATTGGGATGCCATGTGGCGGTTCTATCAGGATACCGGTGCGCGAAAATGGGGCACGCCCTATCTGACGCGGGCGTTTTTCGACATCGCGCAAGAGCGGCTGCGCGATGACATTCTGTTGATATTTGCGCTGCGCGACGGGGTGCCGGTGGCCGGGGCGATGAACCTGATCGGCCGGGACTGCCTGTATGGCCGGTACTGGGGCTGTGTCGAGGATCACCCCTGTCTGCATTTCGAACTGTGCTATTATCAGGCGATGGATTGGGCGATCGGCCACGGGCTGAAGCGCGTGGAGGCCGGGGCGCAGGGCGAGCACAAGCTGGCGCGGGGCTATGTGCCGGTTGAAACGCGGTCCTTGCACTGGATCGCGGATCCGGGGTTTGCCGAAGCGGTGGACCGCTACCTGACGGCAGAGCGGGCGGCGGTTTCGCAAGAGATCGAAGTGATGACGGCCTGGGGGCCGTTTCGCAAGGAAACGAGAGAGGAAAAGGAATGACGGAACTCTTGAGCGAGGCAGCCCGCGATGCGGTTCTGGGCCCGCTGTTTGCCAATGGATGGACGCTGGTCGAGGGGCGCGACGCGATCACCAAGACCTTTGAGTTCAAAAGCTTTGTCGATGCGTTCGGCTGGATGAGCCGGGCGGCGCTGTGGGCCGAGAAATGGGACCACCACCCGGAGTGGCGCAATGTCTACAACCGGGTGGAGGTGGTTCTGACCACGCATGACGTGGACGGAATATCGTCGTTGGACGCCAAGTTGGCCCGCAAGATGGACACGTTGTAGCCCGTTCGTTTTCCGATACGGAAAACGTCCCGGAATTCGGATCGAATTCCGGGCGCGTGTGTCAAAGCGCGTCGAGCAGGGTTTCGCCGGCGGTGAAATTGCACACGCCACGTTCGGTTTCTTCGTTCAGAAGCGTCACGACACCGTCATCGACAATGGCGGCAAATCGGCGGGCACGGTTGACGAAGCCCACGGCGGGAATCGAGAAGTCCAGCCCCATGGCCAATGTCAGGTCCCCGGCCGGGTCTGTCAGCATGGTGATGCCTGCCTTAGAGGCGCCCGCAGACTTGTCCCAGGCATCCATGACCCAGGGATCGTTGACCGACATGCAGATGATCTCGTCCACGCCTTTGGCGCGGAATGCCTCGGCCGTACGAATGAAGCTGGGCAAATGGGCCGCGCTACAGGTGCTGGTGAATGCGCCGGGCAGGCCAAAAAAGACCACCTTGCGGCCCTTGGTCAGGCCCTCGACATCTACGGTTTCCGGGCCGTTCGCGCCCAGTTTTGTCAACGTGCCCGTGGGCAGTTTGTCGCCAACTGAGATTGTCATCCAAGAGCCTCTCTTTCATTGTGTTTCCCTGAACCCGCGATATAGGATCATGCCGATATTGCGCAAATGCAAATGAGAGGGGGGCTTCTTGACCCACGTAGTTGTGATCGGAGCCGGGCAGGCCGGCGCCTCGTGTGCGGCCAGGCTGCGCAGCCTGGGGTTTGACGGGCGGATCACGCTGATCGGTGAGGAGCACGTACCGCCCTATCAGCGCCCTCCGCTGAGCAAGAAGTACCTGTTGGGCGACATGACGCAGGAGCGGCTGTATTTGCGCCCCAAGAGTTTTTACGGCGAAAACGGGATTGATTTGCGCCTTGATGAAACGGTGCGTTCGATAGACCGGGCTGGCAAGACGGTGATCACGTCCGGCGGCGTGCTGGGCTATGACCAGTTGGTGCTGACGACGGGATCGGTGCCGCGCCGGTTGCCGGCGGCCATCGGTGGCGCGCTGGAGGGTGTTTATACCGTGCGCGGGCTGAAGGACGTGGATGCCATGGCGCCGGAATTCGTGGCGGGCCGGCGCGTGCTGATCGTGGGCGGGGGCTATATCGGGCTGGAGGCCGCGGCGGTGGCCGCGTCCCGGGGGCTGGATGTGACTCTGGTTGAAATGGCGGACCGTATCCTGCAACGCGTGGCCGCGCCGGAAACCAGTGATTTCTTTCGCGAACTGCACCGGTCTCATGGCGTGAAGATCGACGAGGGGGTGGGGCTGGAGCGTCTGACAGGCGCGGGCCGGGTGGACGGCGCCATTCTGACGGACGGGCGCAACGTCGCGCTGGATTTCGTGATCGTGGGCGTGGGTATCACACCGGCTACGGCGCTGGCAGAGGCTGCCGGGCTGGAGCTGGAAAACGGGATCAGGACCGATGCGCTGGGCCGCAGCTCGGACCCGGCGATCTGGGCGGCGGGCGATTGCGCCTCGTTCCCCTATCGCGGAACGCGCATCCGGCTGGAAAGCGTGCCCAACGCCATCGATCAGGCCGAGCTGGTGGCCGAAAACATCATGGGCGCGGACAAGGCGTATGTGGCCGCCCCCTGGTTCTGGTCGGATCAGTATGACGTGAAATTGCAGATTGCGGGGTTGAACACCGGATATGATCGGGTGGTATCGCGGGTTGGCGATCGGATGTCCTGTTCGTTCTGGTATTACCGGGGCAAGACGCTGCTGGCGGTGGATGCCATGAACGCGGCGCGCGATTACATGATTGGCAAACGGTTGATCGAAAGCGGCATTTCGCCCACGCCCGAGGAGGTGGCGAACCCGGAAACCAACCTGAAGGCGCTGATGCGGCAGTGAGGATCATTGCCGGACAGTTTCGCGGCACGGCGCTGGCCAGCGTGGGCAAGGGCGATGCGGGGGCGCATTTGCGACCCACGACAGACCGCGTGCGCGAAAGCCTGTTCAACGTACTGATGGGGGGCAGGTTTGGCGATCCGATCACCGGGGCGCGGGTTCTGGACCTGTTCGCCGGAACAGGGGCCTTGGGGCTGGAGGCGCTGTCGCGCGGCGCGCGCGAGGTGTGTTTCGTGGATGACGGGCGCAAGGCCGGCGCGTTGATCCGCGAGAATATCCGGCTGACCCGCAGCACGGCGGCGGCGCGGCTTGTGATGCGCGATGCGACGCGGCTGCCGGGGCATGACGGCGACGGGTTTGACCTTGTGTTCCTGGATCCCCCTTACGGCAAGGCCATGGGCGAGCGGGCGCTGGCGGGAGCGGTCACGGGAGGCTGGATCGCGCCGGGGGCCTTGATCATGTGGGAAGAAAACAGCCCGCAGATTGCGCCGGAGGGGTTCGTGATGCTTGATCAGCGAAAATACGGCGCCACGCATGTGACGTTTCTGGAGCGTTCCCAATAGCGGCGAGCCGGATGAACCATCTGGGAATACCGGCAATGTTGCGCGAATATGCGCGGTGGCGGCGCGAAACTGTGCTAGACTGTCGGGGATGATGCAGGCCGCCTGATAGGTCGGGCCCTGCCAATTCGGGTTTGAGCATCCGGCATTGTGATGGCTGATCGCGGCCTGCCTTCTGAGATGGAGGAGGACGCAATGGTTGAGACTATCGGTAATCCGCTGAGTTGGGGCGCCCGCCTGTTGGGCGGGATCTGGCATGGGGCGGAAGATGTGGCCGATGGCATGGCAAGTGACACGCGCGTGTCGCCGCGCGTGCATCGGCTGGATCCGGGTGATATCGGCAAGGCTTTGCGCATGGGGCTGGCCGATCTGCGGCGCAGCCGCAGCGACGTTCTGATGCTGGTGATTGTCTATCCGCTGATCGGGCTTGCATTGACGGCGCTGGCTTTTGATCAGGCCATGATACCCCTGATCTTTCCCATGGTGGCCGGGTTTGCGCTGATCGGTCCGCTGGCGGCGGTCGGATTGTATGAAATGAGCCGACAACAGGAGCAGGGGCAGGCGAGCAGTTGGGGCGCGGCGCTGAAGGGATTGCGCATGCGGGTCATGGGGCCGGTGATGGTGCTTGGCGTCTATATGCTGGCTGTGTATGCGATCTGGATCGTCGTGGCGCTGGAAATCTATGGTGCCACGCTTGGCCCGGCGATGCCGGAGAGCATGGCGGGTTTCGTGCGCGACCTGTTCACGACTCCGGCAGGCTGGTCGCTGATCTGGATCGGCTGCGGGGTGGGGTTTGTGTTTGCCGCGCTGGTTCTGGTGACGACCATGGTGAGCGTGCCGATGCTGGTGGACCTGCCGGTGGGCTTGCCGGTGGCGGTGGCGGCCTCGTTGCGCGTGGCGGCCAAGAACCCGCTTGTTGTGACAGGCTGGGGGTTGACCGTGGCGGCGTTGCTGGTGATCGGGTCCGTGCCGATGTTTGTCGGGCTGGTGGTGGTGCTGCCGGTTCTGGGCCACGCCACATGGCATCTGTATCGCATGGCGATCAGCTTTGACTGAGCCGCGCCTGATCCGGGGGTGATCAACCCCAGGTGGGGTGGAACCGGCCCGCCGGGGACAGGGTAAAGATATCGGCGCCGTCGGCCGTAACGCCGACGGAGTGTTCGAACTGGGCCGACAGAGATTTGTCGCGGGTTACGGCGGTCCAGTCATCGGCCAGAACCTTGGTTTCCGGGCGGCCAAGATTGATCATCGGCTCGATGGTGAAGAACATGCCTTCCTGAAGAACCGGCCCGGTTCCGGGGCGGCCATAATGCAGCACGTTTGGCGGGGCGTGGAACACACGGCCCAGCCCGTGGCCGCAGAAATCGCGCACGACAGACATGCGGTGGCTTTCGGCATAAGACTGGATGGCATGGCCGATATCGCCGAAAGTGTTGCCGGGTTTGACCGCCTCGATCCCCTTCATCAGCGAATCATGCGTGACCTGGATCAGCCGCTCGGCCTTGCGCCCCAGACGCCCGGCCACGTACATGCGGCTGGTGTCGCCGTACCAGCCATCCACGATGACTGTTACGTCAATATTCAAAATATCGCCGTCCTTGAGTTTCTTGTCGCCGGGAATGCCGTGGCAGACCACGTGGTTGACGCTGATACAGGAGGCGTGCTGGTAGCCGCGATAGCCGATCGTGGCGGATTGGGCGCCGGCGGCGTTAACCTTGGCCTCGATCACCCGATCGATTTCGCCGGTTGTCTGGCCGGGTTCCACCAGTTCCGCGACCTCGTCGAGAATGCGCGCGGCCAGCGCGCCGGCAACGTGCATTCCGGCGTGATCCGCCGGGTCATACAGGCGAATGCCATCTCGGGTCTGGCGCGGTTTGCCGATCATCGAAGCTGCTCCATCGGGTCAGTGTTTGTCCGTATTTAGTGTCATTTGGCGCAAAGGACCAGAGGGGCAAAAGGGGGCGCTGCCCCCGTCGCCGCGCGGCGGCGACTCCCCCGGGATATTTCGGGCCAAAAGAAGCCGGCGGTCAGGCTGTGACGGCAAAGGGGAGCGCGGGGCCGAGTGTGATTTCGAAAGGCGTGATGACGCAGCGATGCGCCATGGTTTCGACGCCGGCGGCGCGGGCGCTGGCGAAGGCGGCGGCATAGGCCGGATCGATATCTGCGGCGAGCGTGACCTGTCGGGCGTCGGTGCGCTGGACAAGATAGAACATCATCGCGCGCCCGCCGCCGTCCACCACCTTTTGCAGCTCATGCAGGTGTTTGGTGCCGCGCGCGGTGACGCTGTCGGGGAATTCGGCCAGGCCGGGGCGGCGCGAGAGGGTGACGGATTTGACCTCGATATACAGATCGGGCTTGTGGGCGCCGGAGAGCAGAAAATCGATGCGGCTGTTTTCGCCGTATTTCACCTCGGGGCGCATCAGGGGGTAGTCTTTCAGCCCCGGTACTGTGCGGGCCAGCAGCGCGGCCTTGAGCGCGCGATTGGGAACAGAGGTGTCGACCCCGGTGAAATGACCGTTTTCGTGTTCCACCAGCCGCCAGCCGTATTTCAGCTTTTTCTTGGGGTCGTCGTTGGGTTCCAGCCAGATCCGGCTGCCCGGTTCGGCGAGGCCCATCATCGAGCCGGGGTTGGCGCAATGGGCGGTGATCTCGGTACCGTCCTCAAGGCGGGCATCGGCGAGGAAGCGCTTGTAGCGGCGGATCAGCACGGCGGGCAAAAGAGGGGTTTGAAAGCGCATGAACCCCGCCCTATACCTGCGTAGACCTTCTGACAAGGAGCGCTGCGCCATGACCAATCCCACCGCCGCGATGCTGGTGATCGGAGACGAGATCCTTTCGGGCCGGACACGTGATGCCAACATGCATTTTCTGGCTGGCGAGTTGACCAAGCACGGTATCGACCTGCGGGAGGTAAGGATCGTTTCGGATGATCACGAGATGATTGTCGAGGCGGTCACGGCGCTGGCCGGTGCCTATGACACGGTGTTCACCAGTGGTGGAATTGGACCGACGCATGACGACATCACGGCCGATTGCATTGCCGCTGCCTTTGGCCGGGCGATCGACGTGCGCGATGATGCGCGCGCGCTGTTGCAGGCGCATTATGACAATTCCGGGCTGGAGCTGAACACGGCGCGGCTGCGCATGGCGCGTATCCCGGACGGCGCGGCGCTGATCGACAACCCGGTGTCGGTGGCGCCTGGTTTCACGGTGGAAAACGTGCATGTGATGGCCGGGGTGCCGTCGGTTTTCCAGGCGATGGTGGCCAGCGTGTTGCCCACGCTGACCGGTGGCGCGCCGCTGTTGTCGCAATCGCTTCGGATCATGCGGGGCGAGGGGGACATTGCCGGGCCGCTGCGCCTGTTGGCCGAGGAATTCGCGGATCTGTCGATCGGGTCCTACCCGTTCCAGAAGGATGGGGTGTTCGGCGCCAATGTGGTGATCCGCGGTTCGGACGGGGCGCGGGTGGACGCGGCGATGACACGATTGGCAGAGGTATTTGCATGACCGGCCTGCCCGATGCGCGCAAGCTGTATGATGTGGTCGAGGCCACCTGGCCGCCATTTGCCCGGCAGGATTGCGGCCCGTTCACGATTCGTGAAGGGCGTGGCGGCGGCAAGCGGGTATCGGCGGCGACGGTCGAGGGCGCGTTTGACATGTCCGACATAGAGGCGGCGGAGGCGGCGATGCGGGCGCTGGGGCAGGGGCTTTTGTTTCAGATCCGCGAGGGGGACGCGGCGCTGGATGCGGCGCTGGAAACGCGCGGTTACGAGGTGGTCGATCCGGTGACGATGTACGCCGCGCCGGCCAGCGAGATCGCCTGTGAGCGCCCGCCCCGCACGGCGGCCATACCCGGGTGGGAGCCGTTGAGGATCATGGAAGAAATCTGGGCGGCGGGCGGAATAGGCCCGGACCGGATTGCCGTGATGCATCGCGCGCAAGGGCCGAAGACTGGTTTTGTGTCGCGCTGGCGCGACAAGCCCGCGGGCACGTCGTTCCTGGCGATGTGCGACGGGATCGGCATGGTCCATGCGCTTGAGATTCTGCCCGGTCAGAGGCGCCAGGGTGTGGCGCGCTGGTTGATGCGCAAGGCGGCCTTCTGGATTCTGGATCAGGGTGGGCACACGCTTGCCGTGATCTGCACAAGCCGCAACCAGGGGGCGAACGCGCTCTATTCTTCCCTCGGGATGAAGGTTGTGGGAGAGTATCATTACAGGCAGAAACAATCCGCCTGAAGGAGACTGTCATGACCAAGAACGATCGGCCCACGGCGCTGGACATCCCGATGCTGGATCCCTTGCCGCAGGACACGCAGCGCTATTTCGACATCTGTGTGGAAAAGCTGGGCATGGTGCCCAACGTCCTGAAGGCCTATGCGTTCGATGTGGCCAAGCTTGATGCCTTTACCGCGCTTTACAATGACCTGATGCTGGGCGCGAGCGGGCTGAGCAAGCTGGAGCGCGAGATGATCGCGGTGGTGGTCAGTTCGGTCAACAAATGCTTTTACTGTCTTGTCGCGCATGGCGCGGCGGTGCGCCAGCTGTCGGGCAATCCGGCGCTGGGCGAGATGATGGTGATGAACTGGCGGGTGGCCGATCTGGATGCGCGCCAGAGCGCCATGCTGGCCTTTGCCGAGAAGATGACCATCGCCAGCTACACGATCCAGGAGCCGGACCGCCAGGCGTTGCGCGATGCCGGGTTCAGTGACCGGGATATCTGGGACATTGCCAATGTTGCCGGGTTCTACAACATGTCCAACCGTGTGGCTTCGGCCACGGATATGCGGCCCAATGAAGAGTATCACGCGCTAGCCAGATGAACCGGGCGCTGGCCATATCGTTGGCGTTTTGGCCAGGCCTGGGGTGGGCGTTTGAACCGGCTTTGCCCGAGGCAGCGCAATTGACCGGAGATTTTGTCACGGAACGGGGGCATTTCACCTTGCCTACCGGCGTGTTCGCGAATGGCAATGTGCCGGGGGAACGGTTGTCCGGCGCCATATCGCGGCGAAGCTGGCGGGTGATGGCCGGGTTCACCAACACAGAGGCCCTGACCGAAGAACTGAGCGCGCAGTTGTCGGCTCAGGGGTACAGGATCATTTTCGAATGTGACGCGGA
This sequence comes from Thiosulfatihalobacter marinus, assembly GCF_016019955.1. GTDB lineage: Bacteria > Pseudomonadota > Alphaproteobacteria > Rhodobacterales > Rhodobacteraceae > Shimia > Shimia marinus_A. The sequence goes on along the minus strand of NZ_JAECRZ010000003.1, from coordinate 197,218 downwards.
ACTGTGCGGCGGGTTCGACTTTCGTTTCAACACAGAGGTGCTGCCGCCGCCGGAAATGTTCGTGGACCTGTCCGATTTTCGGTACCTGTCCGCGCTGAAGGACGGTCCGGACGGGATGTCTGGTGCCGGGGTGCTTGTCAGCCGGACGGCGCAGGCCGGCATGGTGCAGGTGATCGCCGTCGGGCCGGACGTGCCCGGTCTGGCCGGGAATGCCGGACATGATGGAACAGGGGCCCAGGCAACCGATGACGGGACGCTTTCGCCGCCAACTGAAACCGACAGCTTGCGTCCCGATGTTGTAGCGGCGGAAAACATACCGCAATGGCTGGAGCGGACCGGGCATATCGTGCTGTCGGATCTGGAATTTGAAACCGGGTCGTCGCGTCTGGGGCCTGGGCCGTTTCAATCGCTCCGCGCCCTGGCGGATTATCTGAAGACCAACCCGGCGCGGCGCATTGCGCTTGTCGGGCATACCGACAGCGAAGGCTCGCTGGAGCAGAATATCGAACTGTCGCGCAAACGCGCCGAGGCGGTGCGGCAGCGGCTTGTGGAGGTGCTTGGCGTGGATATTGCGCAACTGGAGGCGCAAGGCGTTGGCTTCCTGTCTCCGATTGCCTCCAACCTGACCGAAGAGGGGCGCAATGCCAATCGGCGGGTCGAGGCGGTCTTGCTCAGCACGCGGTAGCGGGCAAAAAAAGACCCGGGCCAATCTGGTCCGGGTCAGGTTTGCTTTCACATTGGAAAGCCAGGGGAAGAAATTACCAGTCTGTCGGGCCCTTGTCGGCAAAGGCGTGCACCAGGAAATCGATGAACGCGCGCACCTTGGGCTGGGTGAAGCGGCCCGGCGGGTAGACCGCATAGATGCCCTGGGTTTCGACGGGCAGGTCCGGGATCGCGTCTTCGACAAGGCCCTGTTCCAGGGCGTCCGCATAAAGAAAACTGGGCAGATAGGCGATGCCAAGCCCCGCGACGGCCGCGTTCAGAAGGGATTGACCGTCATTCACCGACAACCAGCCGGCGGTGCGCACCTGGCGTTTTTCGCCCGAGGGCGCGGTCAGCTTCCAGACGGCGCCATTGGACTGGCTGGAATAGTGCAGCAGCTTGTGATCGTTCAGATCGTCAATCTTTTGCGGGCGCCCGTAGCGCTGGAAATAGCCGGGGCTGGCGATCATGCGTTTGGTGGTTTCCGTCAGCTTGCGGGCGCGCAGGGTGCTGTCTTCCAGTTCGCCGATGCGAATGGCCATGTCGAAACCCTCCGAGATCAGTTCGACATAGCGGTTATTGAGCACCATGTTGACGGTGATATCAGGGAATTCATTGAGGAACTCACCCAATACCGGCGACAGGTGGTTGACCCCGAAATCCGTGGCCACGGAAATGCGCAACAGGCCGGAAGGCGCTGATTGCATCGATGTGACCAGCGCGTCGGCCTCGCCCGCGTCATTCAGCACGCGGCGGGCACGGTCGTAATAGGCAAGTCCGATCTCGGTCGGGCTGACACGGCGCGTGGTGCGGTTCAGCAGGCGGGCACCAAGCCGGGCCTCAAGGCTGGAAACGTGCTTGGACACAGCGGATTTCGAGATACCCATTTTCTTGGCAGCATCCGTAAAGCCGCCTTGATCCACCACGGTGGCAAACGCTTCCATTTCGGTCAGGCGATCCATTCCAATACCTCTGCAATCATTCTCAGGCCCAGATATCGCGCTGAAATCGGGCAGGATGAGGGCGGGGGGCAGACAATATCAGGGATTTGTCACGCATCGTTTGCGGCGGGGAAACAGCGAAACAGTCGTTTCCGGCGGCGTTCGCCGGTCATTTGATGGTGGGCAAGGGCGCCATGCGCGGTATGGCGCGATGTGGCCTACTGGATGACGGCGCTCATCCATTCCTTGATGAAAGTCCGCCTTTTCAGCTGGTCAAGATAGGTCAACAGGGCGGGTTCCAGAGAAATGACCGACGGGTTGGTTTCCTCCGGCGAAGGGCCAAGGGGTGGCAATGGCGATATCGGGCTGTCCTGTCCGGCGCCCTGGATCCGGATCATCTGCCGGATAAAGTTTTCCGCCGCGACCGGGTGAAGGGTTTTGCGTGACACGAAACCGGTGCGCATCATCGTGGTCGGGAAATCGGATGGCAGGATGATCTCGAACCGCGTATCCTCTTTCCTGCGCACCGCGGCATAGCTGCCCAGTACGTTATAGGCGACCAACAGCCTGCCCGAGGCGACATCGTCGATCATCTGTCCCGAACAGCAGTACAGCCGCGCATCCAGGCTGCCCATGACCTCCATCAGGCGCCAATAGGTTTCCGACGCGCGTGCATCCTGGGTCGCGAACAGGTAGCCAAGCCCGGACTGGCGCACATCGTAGGTGCCGATCTTGCCGCGAAACAGATCGGGCTGTTGGCGCAATGCGTTGATCATTTCCTGCCGCGTGCGGGGAATGGGCTTGCCCTGGAACGCCGCGCTGTTGACGACGATCGTGGCCGGTTCCGATGTGAAGGCAAACAGGCGCTGGCGCCATTGCGCCCAATCCGGGTGATCCATGCCGACAAGTTCCAGCGCGAACCCGTCATTGACCAGTTTCAGTTGCAGGTCCATCGCGCTGGAAATGACGATGTCATAGGCATCCGGCGCGGCGCGGAACACCTGATCGATTTCCGAAGTGGTCGTGACCAGGTATTGGACGGACCACGCCGGATATTCGAGCTGAAATCGCTCGATGATCGGCGCAAAGAACGAGGTGTCCGTGCTTGACAGGATGCGCAGCGTCCGCGCCTCGTCGCCCCCCGGGAAAAACCGCTGGTCTTCCCAGTCCTGCGCCCCCGTGACAAGCGGCCAGAAGGCGAAGATCAAAGTGAAAAGATAACGCACGCGCCGCCTCCGGGATGGTTGGACAAGGTCAGTTTGCCGCCATGGACCAGCGCCACATCATTGGCGATGGTCAGCCCCAGGCCCGAACCGATGATCCCCTTGGCGTTGTCGCCGCGGGAAAACCGCGCAATCAGCGCGTCCATGTTGTTTTTCGGGAACCCGGGCCCCTGATCGCGGATCTCGATGGTCGGGGCGGGGGCCGATGTCACCCGGATGGCGATGCGGCTTTCCACCGGCGAATACTTGAGCGCGTTATCCAGCAGGTTGCGAATGCCGTTTTGCAAAAGAATGCTGTCCCCGGCGACTACAACCCGCGCGTCCCCGTCGATGTCCAGTTCGATGTCTTTCATCTCGGCGACCGGCGCGAAGCGCAGAACCAGATCGCGCAGCAGGTCCACCAGATCCACCTCGGACCGCTCCAGATGATCGGCGCGGAACGTGATCATGGCATGATCCAGCAACTGCCCCGCCGCGCGAGAGCTTTCGTCAATGGCGCGTATCATGGAACGCAGGGCCTGCCTGTTTTCGTCGCGATCGACACGCTGCAACGTCGCTTCGGCATGAGAGCGCACGGTGGCCAGCGGTGTGCGGACCCGGTGCGCCGCCTCGGCGATGAAATCCTCGGATTGCCGGAGTGACGTGTCGAGCCTTGCCATGAAACGATTGAGCGACGCCACCAGAGAGGCCATTTCCACCGGGACGGGGCTGGCGACGGGGCTCAGATCCTTGGGGCCGCGCCTTGTGATCGAATCGGTCAGGCGCTGCAAGGGCCGTATGGTGGTTGTCGTCGCCCAGAACGACAGCAGCACCGAGAGCAGGAAGAACACCAGCCCGTACAGGCCGACATTGCGCGAAATCCGGGCCAGCGTCACCTGCATGGCATCCTGGGTCTGGGCGACCGCGACGGTGATGACCGTCCGCGTATCGGCACCGACCAGGGTGCGCGAGGCGGTTGCCATACGGATTGTGGCGTCGTCGAACCGGGCGGTTCGGTGCGCGGCGCCGCCAGAGGCCCCCGTTGTTGCCCGAGGCAGGGCGCCGTAGCCTGACAAAAGCGTTTCATCCTGGTAGATCGCGTAGAACACGCGGTCATCGGAATCGGTGCTCAGCATCAGCAGGGCCGCATAGGGAAAATCCACCTCAACCACCCCATCACGAAGAATCGCGGCATCCAGAATCGATGTCACCGACGCCTTCAGAATACTGTCCTGTCCCTGCTGGGCGATCTGCGTTGCATAGCCCCGCACCACCACGAACAAAAGAATGGCCAGCGCCGCCGCCCCGCCGATCAGCGTCAGCGTCAGGCGAAACCGAAGCGATCCCGCGACGTTGACCGACTCGTGCGAAACCTCAGCCATGGTCAAGCCTGTAGCCAAGGCCGCGCAGGGTGGTTATGCGCAAATCCGAAGGCTCCAGATGTTTGCGCAGCCGCCCGATATAAACCTCGATCGCGTTCTCGGAAACGTCCTCGTCATAGGAAAACAGCCGGTCGAACAGCTTGTGCTTGGGGAAAATCTGGCCCGGCGCGTTGATCAGCAATTCCAGCAGCCGCAGTTCGCGGTTGCGCAGGCTGATCACCTGGCCATCGATTGTCAGGCTGCCCGCCACGGGATCGAAGGCAACGTTGCCCAGGCGCGTTGTCGTCTGAGCCGCGCCCGCCTTTCGCCGTAACACAGCGCGGCATCTGGCTTGCAGTTCCTCGTGGTCAAAGGGTTTGGTGACATAGTCATCCGCGCCAAGGTCCAACATGCTGATTCGGTCCGAGACCTGGGACCGGGCGGTCAGAACGATGACAGGTGTGTCCTTGTTCCCGGCGCGATGCCGTTTCAGAAACGTGCGCCCGTCCCCGTCGGGCAGCATGATGTCCAACAGGATCAGATCGTAGTCGCCGGTCTCTCCAAAGGCGAACGCGTCCTGAATTCTGGACGCGTGATCAATGACATGGCCATCAAACTGCATCCGGGCGCAGATTGCGTGCGCCAGTTCGTCATTGTCTTCGATCAAAAGGAATTTCATGGGCCCGGTTCGGTTTGCGGCGCCATGACAGGTCCATGTCAGGTTGCCGTGGTTATCTCGGTTAACTGAGCCGCCTTTCGGACAGTTGTCAAATTTGGAGGAGATCATGATGACATTTTCGCTGGGCCGCCGCGCCCTGATCGCAACCGCCGCCGCTGCAATCGCGTTTGCGTCGCCCGTCGTGGCCAACGCCGACAAGGTTCTTGACAGCATCCACTTTCTGATCCCCGGCGGCGCCGGTGGCGGATGGGATGGTACCGCGCGCGGCACGGGCGAGGCCCTGACCAATGCCGGTATCGTCGGCACCGCATCTTACGAAAACATGTCCGGTGGCGGCGGCGGCAAGGCCATTGGCTATCTGATCGAAAACGCGCAAAGCAATTACGGTACGTTGATGGTGAATTCCACGCCGATCGTGATCCGGTCGCTGACCGGTGTGTTTCCCTATAATTTCCGCGATCTGACCCTGGTTGCCGGTACGATCGGGGATTATGCCGCGATCGTGGTGGGCAAGGACAGCCCCATCAACTCGATGGCGGATCTGATCGCGGCCTTTGACGCCGATCCGCGCGCCACGGCGATTGGCGGCGGTTCGGTGCCCGGCGGCATGGATCACCTTGTCGCGGCGATGGTGTTCGAAGCGGCGGGCAAGGATGCGCTGGCGGTCAAATACATCCCCTATGACGCCGGTGGCAAAGCCATGGCGGCGCTGCTTTCGGGCGAGATCGCAGCTCTTTCGACCGGCTTTTCCGAAGCCGTTGACCTGGCCAAGGCCGGCGAAGTCAAGATCATCGGTGTAACCTCGGACGAGCGCGTTCCCGCGGCGCCTGATGCGAAGACGATGAAGGAACAGGGCATCGACACCTCCTTCGTGAACTGGCGTGGCTTCTTTGGCGCACCAGGCCTGCCCGAGGAGGACCTGGCCAAGTATCAAAAGGCGCTGGCCAAGATGTATGAAACCCCCGAATGGGAAGCCGTGCGCGCCCGCAACGGGTGGGTCAACATCCATAATTCAGGCGATGATTTCAAAACCTTCCTCGAAGGTCAGGAAAAAGTCATCGGCGACCTGATGAAGAAACTGGGCTTCCTCTGAAGCCAGCACAGACCGGCAGGGCGGCGGTGCGCCGCTCTGCCAATTTCAGATAACGGGAGGGGAACATGGCACTCGATCGCTGGATCGCGCTAATTCTGGCCGGGATATGCCTGGCCTATGGCTATACAGCCTGGTTCACGATGGACGGGTCTTTGGCACCCTTCATGAAACGCAATCCGATCTGGCCCAGCACCTTCCCCAAGGTTCTGTCGGTGATCGGCCTGTTGGCGTCGCTTGTCATTCTGCTGGGACTGGAAAAATCCGAATCCAGTGAACCAGACATCGATTACCGGCGGCTGGGCCAATACAATCTTGGTCAGGCGCTTTTGCTGCTGGCGCTGATGGTTGCCTATGCGCTTGGCCTGCGCCCGCTGGGGTTCCTTTTTTCCACCGCCGCATTCCTGATACTGGGATCGTTTTTCCTGGGCGAAAGACGATGGGTGGTGATGCTGCCTGTCTCCCTGATCGCGACATTCATTGTCTGGTATCTCGTGCAGCAGGTGCTGGGCATCTATCTGCGCCCGCTGCCCGGTTTCATAGGAGGGTGATGCCATGCTCGAAGGACTATTGATCGGCCTGCAAACGGCTCTGTCGTTCCAGAACATTCTTATGGTCATCGGTGGCTGTCTGATCGGCACGTTCATCGGCATGTTGCCGGGGCTTGGCCCGATGTCGATCATCGCCATCATGATTCCGGTCGCCATTTCCATGGGCGATCCGTCCGCGGCGCTGATCCTGCTGGCCGGGGTGTATTACGGCGCGATTTTCGGCGGATCTACCTCGTCCATCCTGTTGAACGCTCCGGGGGTGGCGGGCACTGTGGCGTCAAGTTTTGACGGGTATCCCATGGCCAAACAGGGCAAGGCCGGCAAGGCGCTGACCATTGCGGCCATCGCCAGTTTCGCGGGCGGCAGTATCGGCGCGATCCTCTTGATGGTCTTTGCCCCGGCCCTGTCCTCGGTTGCGTTGCTGTTCCACTCGGCCGAATATTTTGCCCTGATGGTTGTCGGCCTGTCGGCCATTGCTGCCTTTGCGGGCACCGGGCAGGTGGCCAAGGCGCTGTTGATGACAATTGTCGGGCTGATCATGGCCACCGTGGGCGAGGGCGCCTTGTTCAACCTGCCGCGCTTCACGATGGGGATCATGGATTTGCAATCCGGCTTTGGCTTCATCACTCTGGCCATGGCCATGTTCGCGCTGCCCGAAGCCCTGTTCCTGGTGCTGAAACCCAGGACGACGCGTGACGACGAGAGCGGCAAGATAACGGATCTGCGCATAACCCGCCAGGAGGCCAGAGCCATTGCCCCGGTCATTGGGCGTCAGTCGTTGCAGGGTTTCTTCATCGGTGTCCTGCCGGGGGCCGGCGCCACGATCGCCAGCTTTCTGGGCTACGCTGTCGAACGCAACATTGCCACCAAGGAAGAACAGGAAGAATTCGGCAAGGGCTCGATCAAGGGGCTGGCCGCGCCGGAAACCGCCAACAACGCGGCCTGTACGGGGTCGTTCGTGCCGCTGCTGACCCTGGGGATTCCCGGATCGGGGACAACCGCGATTCTGTTGGGCGCGCTGATCGCGCTCAATGTCACACCGGGGCCGCGGCTGATGCTGGACGAGCCTCAGATCTTCTGGGCCGTCATCATGTCGATGTTCATCGGCAATCTGGTGCTGCTGGTTCTGAACCTGCCGCTGATCCCCTATATCGCCAAGGTACTGTCGATTCCGCGTAACTATTTGATTCCGTTTATCCTTTTCTTCACGCTGATGGGGGCCTATATCGGTCAGAACAACGCGACCGAGCTTTTGCTTCTGGTGGCGTTCGGGATCTGCGCGACGGCGCTGCGCTTTGCGGACTATCCGCTTGCACCCTTGCTGATCGGGTTCATCCTGGGTGGGATGCTGGAGGATAATTTCGCCCGCTCCATGCAGCTTTACGACGGCATCGGGTTTATCTGGGAGCGTCCGATGACGCTTGGCCTGCTGGTGATTGCCGGATTGCTGGTGGTCCTGCCAAGCTATCGCGCCCGCCGTGCGCGCCTGCGCGCACAGGGTGTGGCCGACGGGGATTGACGCTGCGTCTGATGACAAATGGTCGGCGCCGTGCCAGTGGTGCGGCGCCGAACGGTTTCAGGATGTTGCAAATCCGTACAGGGTGTCGGGGTTGTCCACGAAAATCTTCCTGATGTTCTCGGAACCGCCCGCCCACGCCATCGCGCAATCAAGCAATTGAACCTCGTCGGGGTAGGTTTCGGGCCCGTTTGATGAATTGTGCGGCCAGTTCGTACCCCAGATCACCCGGTCGGGCGCATGCCGGATCATCGCCTTGGACAGGGCCGCCACATCGTCATATCCGGGGGCGCCGGTTCTGGAGGTTTCGTAGCACCCCGCCACCTTCACATAGCAATTGCCCCTGTCCACAAGCCGCAACAGGGCGGCGAACGCCGCGCTGTCCGGCGTCACCGGTTCAAGGAATTTCCCCATGTGATCAATGACGTAGTCGCCCTTGATCTTCTCAAGGGCGGATGCGTGTTCCGCCATCTCGCGCCCGTCGAACTGAACGATCATCGACCAGCCAAACGGGTGCACCCTTGCGTTGACCGCCAGCATCTGATCCAGCCCGACCGCGCCTTGCAGGATGTTCATGATCCGCGCGCCGCGCACGCCGGCCTCCGTCATGGCGTCCAGAACGTCTTCCGCAATGTCGGGCTTGACCGCAACAACCCCCCTGGCCGTGTCGCCAAAATGGCCCAGCGCATCCAGCACGACGCGATTGTCCGTCTGATAGGCGTTGCCCTGCACGACAACGACACGCTCCAGCCCAAGCCAGGCCTGCACTTGTTCATAATGTTCGATCAACGCATCCGCCGGGGCGGGCGGGCCACCGGGATGTGCCCCGTATCTTGCGCTGTCAAACAGGTGCATGTGACAATCCGTGGCGCCTGCGGGCAAAGCCTGCATCGGCGCGCGCCCGCTCAGGGTTCGAAAGGTCTCGCGGCTCATGACGACACACAAAAGCGCATCAGCGCCTCCCGGTTGACCGATATTCCCAGCCCCGGCCCGTCCGGCACCCGCACGACTCCGCCGGCATGTTCGATCGGCTGATCGACAATGGCCTGGCGGAACGGGTTATGCGTGCGGTCGAACTCCAGCCTGGGCGAGCGTTGTTCATGAGACGGCGGGGATGGCGGCAGAATGGCGTGAAAATGCAGACCGGCGGCCAGCGCCACGGCCGTGCCCCAGACATGCGGCACCAGCCGTACCTGGTGAATGTCGGCCAGGGTGATGATCTTGCGCGCCTCGCTCAGGCCACCCACCCCGCACACGTCCGGTTGCAGGATCTGCACCGCCTTCTGTTGCAGCGCCTCGTCGATCGCCCAGCGGCCATGCCAGGTTTCGCCCCCGGCCACCGCGATCGGCTGGCCATCGCGGACCTGCCGGTAGGCCCGCAGGGCCTCGGGCAGCACGGGTTCTTCGAACCAGGCAATGTCGTAGCCCTGTGCGCGTCGTCCGATCTCGATCGCGTCAACGGCATCATAGCCGTGGTTGGCATCGATCATCAGTTCTGTATCCGGGCCAATGGCCTCGCGGACGGCGGCTATGGTGCGCAGGTCGCTGGCAATGCCATAGCCGATCTTGATCTTCACCGCGCCAAAGCCCTCGGCCACGTATTGCGCCATTTCCACGGCACAGGCCGATGCGTGATCGCCGCCCTCGGGGCGAAAACCGCCGGTTGCATAGGCCGGGATCTCGCGCCGCCAGGCGCCGCCCATCAATTGCCAGACCGGCGCGCCATGATGTTTGCCGGCAATGTCCCATAACGCAATGTCCAGGCCGCTGAGCGCGGTGTGGATGACGCCGCGCTGGCCCTGATCGCGGAACTGGTTGTAGACATCAAGCCAGATCGGTTCGATATCCAGCGGATCGCGCCCCATCAGCATTGGCGCCATAGAGCGCACGACCGCCGCGTTGATATCCGCCGGCCCCAGGCATTCGCCCCAGCCGGAAAACCCCGCATCGGTTTCGATTTCGACCAGACAGTGGCGGCGGGCCCGGAACACCGAAAAGGACGACTGGAACGGGCGATCCAGATCGTGATGCAGGGTATAAGTGCGGATATTCGTGATCTTCACGATCTGGCTCCTTTGATGATCTCTGCCAGGCGGGTCACTTCGTCGGTTGTCAGGTTGGACAGTGGTGGGCGCACGGGGCCGCCATGCCGGCCCGTCGCGTCCAGCCCGGCCTTGATGATGGATACAGCATAGCCCGGCGCGCGGTCACGTATTTCCAGAAACGGATAGAAGAAATCGACCAGAATCCGGTTCATCGTCGCGCGGTCGCGCTTGCGCATGGCTGCGTAGAACTCCAGCGCAAGCTCGGGGACGAAATTGAACACGGCAGAAGAATAGGTGGATACGCCCATCGCGTCATAGGCCTCGGCAAACATTTCATGCGTCGGCATCCCGCCGACATAGGCCAGCCGGTCGCCGCAAGTGGCCACGATGCGGCGCACCAGGTTGATGTCACCGGTGCCATCCTTGAAACCGATGAGGTTCGGGCACGCCTCGGCCAGCGCCGCGAGCGTGTCGGCATGAACAACCGAGTTGGCCCGGTTATAGATGATTACCCCGATGCTGATGGACTCACAGACGGCCCTGATGTGGTGGTACAGCCCGTCCTGGGTGGCGCCGGTCAGGTAATGCGGCAACAGCAGGATGCCGTCGGCGCCGCGGGCCTGGACATCGCGCGCGATGTCGATTGCCATGCGCGTTCCATAGCCGCAGCCGGCGATGATCGGCATGTCGCCCGATACGGCCTTGGCGGCAGACAGAACCTCGCCGATTTCGGCCGGCGACAGGGAAAACATCTCGCCCGTGCCGCCCGCGGCAAACAGGGCCGCCGCGTCATACTGGGACAACCAGCCCACGTGATCCTGATAGGCGGGTTTGTCAAATTCCAGCGCGGTGTCGAAATGTGTGACCGGAAAGGACAAGAGACCGGATCCGATGATGTGTTGAAGCTCTTGTGGGGTCATGGCGATTATTCCTGATTGGTCAAGACGAGCGGCGCACCGCATTTTGTCTTTTCATACCAACCCTGGAATAGGAGTCAATATTTGTATGATAACTTGTCGAGCGCGCCTCAGGACATCTGGGCGATACGGGCAATCGCCCGGTAGCGTTCCGCGCCCTTGATCAGATGCGCGCGCATCGCTGCGCCGGCGGCCTGGGAATCGCGGGCTGTGATGGCGTCAAGCAGGGCAAGGTGTTCTTGCAGAATCTGGCGCTCCACTTCGGGATCGGTTGTCAGCCCGGCCTTCTTGCGAAGTTCCGAGCGCGGAATGGTATTGCGCCCCAAAAGTGTCAGAAACTCCGAAAACCGTGGGTTATTGGCCGCTTCGGCGATGGCGACATGAAAGGCAAAATCGGCGTCTTCGGAAATTTCCCCCTTCAACACGCATTCCTTAAACTTTTGAAAACAAGTGAATATCTTTGCCTCCTGCGCGGGAGAGCAGCGTTGCGCGGCCAGTTCCGCGGCGCCGATCTCGACCGAGGCGCGCAGTTCCAGCGCCTCGATCACATTGGCAATGGTGCGGGGGTTCTGGCTCAGGAAAGTCAGGGTTTCGGTGTTCTGGGGCGGGTCGAGCACAAAGACACCGGATCCCTGCCGCGAGGCAACAAGCCCATCCTGCTTCAGGCCCGAAATCGCCTCTCGGATCACCGTGCGGCTGACCCCGAATTCCTGCGTCAGCTGTTTTTCGGTGGGCAGTTTTTCTCCGGCGCGCAATCCGCCTTCCAGAATGCGCCGCTTCAGCTGTCCTGCAACGACCTGGGTCAGGTTCTTTCCGGCAGACTGGGCGATTTCTCGTGTATTTTCAGGCATTTCATCACCTTCTGGCCGTTTGACCTCAGTATGCCGCGAATTATGGGGGGGAGGCAATGTATATCCCCCTGAGTGTCACGAATTTCAAAAATTTGTATGATGACATTTGACAGAATCGGATTGCTCATGCAACAGATTGGCAATGATCTGATTGGGAGGGGACATATGTCTCGGATCTTGATAACCGGTGCAGCCGGCAATCTTGGCAAGGTTCTGCGGGCCTCTCTTGCCGGGAAATATGACACGCTTCGGCTGTCCGATGTCGGCGACATGGACCCCGCCGGGCCGGGTGAAGAAGTGGTCAAGTGTGACCTGGCGAATGCCAGGGCCGTACAGGCGTTGGTCGACGGGTGCGATGCGATCATTCACCTGGGCGGCATGTCGGTGGAAAACACTTTCGACGTGATTCTCGATGCCAACATCCGCGGAACGTACAACATCTATGAAGCGGCCCGCAAACAGGGTGTCCGCCGTATCCTGTTCGCCAGTTCCAATCACGCGATCGGGTTTCATACGCGCGAAACCCAGCTGGATGCCCGGTCGGAAATGCGACCCGACAGCATGTATGGTGTCTCCAAGGGGTTCGGCGAGTTGCTGGCGCGGTATTATTTCGACAAGTACGGGATCGAGACCGCCAGCGTTCGGATCGGATCCTGTTTCGAAAAGCCGCGCGACCGGCGGATGATGGCCACCTGGCTGAGCTTTCGCGATTTCGCGGCCCTTGTGGAGTGTGTCATCGATGCCGACCGGGTTGGGTACTCTGTCGTGTATGGCGCTTCGGACAACGCCGAAAAATGGTGGGACAACCGCCTTGCCGGGCATATTGGCTGGGTGCCGCAGGACAGTTCACAGCAGTTTTCCGATGATCCCGCAATTGCCGGGGCCGTGAACGCGCCGACCGATCCGGCAGTCATGTTCCAGGGCGGCGGCTTTGCGGCAGCCGGACATTTCGAGGACTGAGAAGGGGGGCGGGCCGTTGGCGCGGCCGTGTCCGGGCGTTGCTGCACGCCCTGTCCGAGTCGGGTGATTCAGGTGAGGATTGCGATTTGTCAAATCCGTTGGTGGAGCGAGCGGGTCGGATTTGTCAGGACGTACTGGCATCTGCATGGTCGGGCGCCGGCGGGCGGTTCGCAGAGTGTATCTATAAATATCAGTGAGTTAGACGGCTATATGTGAGGGCGGTCAAAGAATTCAAGGCGTCAAAATCTGGAAATCGGAAAATTAAAGTTGTAAAAACTTGTAATCCGTGTGAAGTGTTTTGTGACAAATTGTCTAGAGGAGGAAAAGACAATGAAGATTACCGCAATGATCGGGCAGGGCGCGTTTGCCGTTGCTGCCGCAGCGACGCTGGCGCTGGCACCTTTGGGCGCCGAAGCTCAGGAATGGCGTGGCTGGAACATCCACGTCGAGGATTACCCCGTGTCGATCGGCATGGAATCCTTCATGGCCGAGGTCGAGGAAAAGACCGGTGGCGACATCAGCGGCAAGGTCTTCCACGCCGGTGTTCTGGGCTCGCAGCCCGACGCGATCGAACAGGTGCGTCTGGGCATCATCGATTTTGGCGTCTTCAGCCTGGGGCCGATGGGTCAGGCCGTGCCGGAAGCGAACGTGGTTTCGCTGCCCTTCATCTTCAAGAGCGTCGAACAGATGTATCGCGTGATGGATGGCGAAGGTGGCGCCGCGCTGGCCAAGGGTCTTGAAGCCAAGGGGATCGTACCGCTGGGCTATTACGATGCCGGCGCACGGTCTTTTTACAACTCCATCAAGCCGATCCAGACCCCCGAGGATGTCGCGGGCATGAAGGTTCGCGTGATGAACAACGACCTGTTTGTGGGCATGATCGAATCGATGGGCGGCAACGCAACGCCGATGGCCTTTGCCGAGGTCTACCAGTCGATCAAGACCGGCGTTGTGGACGGGGCCGAGAACAACCCGCCGTCCTATGAATCGACCAGCCACTTTGAAGTTGCGAAATACTACTCGCTCTCCCAGCACCTGATCATCCCCGAGTGTCTGTGCATGAGCAAGAAATCCTTCGACAAACTGACCCCAGAACAACAGGATATCGTGCGCGAAGCTGGCAAGAACTCGACCATGCTCCAGCGCAAGCTGTGGCAGGAACGCGAAGCCAAATCGATGGAAATCGTCAAGGCAGGCGGCGTGCAGGTGAATGAAATCGCCGACAAATCCGCCTTCCAGGCTGCGATGGCACCGGTCTATGAACAGTTCCTGTCCGCCAATCCCGATATGTCGGATCTGGTCGCCCTGTTCCAGAACGCGGAATAATCCACGATCTCAAACCGGAAACGCCCTGCTTTGGGCCGGGCGTTTCCCACTTCCATTCAAAGGAGCAGGTGCGTGGAACAAGCCCCTCGCTGGATGACCCGAATGGAGCGCGCACTGGACCGTCTGAGCGGACTTTGCATTCTCGTTGCCTCTGTCGCTCTGGTTATCCTGGTTGCCACTTTCGGTTGGCTGGTCTTTGGCCGCTACGTTTTGAACGCCACCCCAACATGGGTAGAACAGCTTGCGCTACTGCTGGTCGCCTACATTGCCTATCTTGGGGCCGCGGCGGGAATTCACGAACAAACCCATCTGGGCGTAACACTCTTCCGTGATGCCCTGGGCCCAAAGGTAAGCGGCGCCCTTCGGCTTGTGAATGATGTCATCCTTTCAGTGTTCGGTCTGGTCATGTTCCTTGCCAGCATCGAGCTGTTCAAATTCGGCTGGGGCACCCTTTTGCCGATGCTCGATATTCCTGAAAGTTTCCGGACCTTGTCAGCCCTTCTGTGCGGTGGCCTGGTCTTTCTGTTTGCCGGCCTGCGCGCCGTATTCCGCGTGACCTGCATGGTGCAGGGTGTGCGCTATCAAGACAAAGGCGAGATCTGAACATGGGCTTGGCATTACTTCTGGGGATTTTTGGCGGCGCCGTCGTTATGGGCTTGCCCGTCGCGTTCGCCATGGGAATCGCGGCGGCGGCCACCTTCTGGTACGAAGGCTTTCCGCTGCTCATCACCTTTCAACGGTCGATCTCGGGGATCTCGGTGTTCTCGCTTCTGGCCATTCCGTTCTTTGTCTTTGCCGGCGAACTGATGCTGCATGGCGGGATTGCCATTCGCCTGGTCCGGTTCGCATCGGCGCTGGTGGGGCATGTGCGCGGGGGGTTGGCGTCGGTCAATATCTTCTCGTCAATGCTGTTTGGCGGCATTTCCGGCTCGGCCGTGGCCGATATTTCCGCGCTGGGGTCGATCCTGATCCCGGTTATGAAAGAACGCGGCTATCGGGCCGACTATGCGGTGAACGTCACCGTCACCTCGTCCATCGCCGGGATCGTGATCCCGCCCAGCCACAACATGATCATCTTTGCCGTTGCCGCGGGCGGGGGGATTTCCATCTCCAAACTGTTCCTGGCCGGCGTGATCCCCGGCATTCTGATGTGCGTCAGCCTGGCGATTGCGGCCTATATCATCGCGATCAAGCACAATTACCCGTCCGAGAAATTCCCCGGTTGGGGTGCGGTCTGGGTGGCGTCGCTGGCGGCCATTCCCGGCCTGATCACCGCGGTGATCATCGTTGGCGGGGTACTGTCGGGCGTGTTCACGGTGACGGAATCCGGGGCGTTCGGTGCGATCTATGCCCTTTTGCTGACCTTCTTTGTCTACCGCTCGCTGGATTGGAACGGCTTCAAGACAGCGGTGGTGTCTGCGGTGAAGACAACCGCGATGGTGATGGTTCTGATCGGGTTCGCCAGCTCGTTCGCCTATCTTCTTGCGCTGTACCAGGTACCTGCAAAGCTGAGCGGGTTCATGCTTGGGATCTCTGAAGAAAAGATCTTTGTTCTTCTGATGATCAACCTCATGCTGCTGGTGCTGGGCATGATCATGGACATGGCGGCGCTGATCCTGATCACCACGCCGATCTTCCTGCCCATCGTCAAAGACCTTGGCATGGATCCCACCCAGTTCGGTATCATGCTCTTGGTCAACCTTGGCCTCGGGCTTTGTACACCGCCCGTCGGATCCTGCCTGTTTGTCGGCTGCGCCGTCGGGAAGATCAAGATCGAGTCGGCGCTTCGGACAATCTGGCCCTTCTATATCGCGATCCTTATGGCATTGATCCTGGTCACATATGTTCCGGCCGTGTCGCTTTGGCTGCCATCCTTGTTGGTGCCGTAGACCGGTCAGCAAAAAATCGCCGGGGCGGCGCTGCAATCCGCGGGTGCCGCCTCACCCGAAATACAGGAAGGTACAAGCCATGACATCCTTGTCTCCCCAAACCCACGACCGGCTGATGCGTGTCAGTACCGCAACATTGACAACGGCCCTGTTCCGGCGCGGTTTCAGAAATATCTTCATCCAGGGGCCGCAGCGCATGAACCCCGGCGCGAACATGGTCGGTCCGGCCTATACGCTGCGCTATATCCCGGCCCGCGAAGATCTGGATCAGCTTGAATCCTTCGCCGATCGGGAAAACCCGCAACGCAAGGGGGTCGAGGAATGCCCGCCGGGCGCGGTGTTCGTGATCGACTCGCGCCAGGATGCCACGGCCGCATCCGCCGGGTGTATCCTGGTCACGCGGCTTCAGGCATTGGGCTGCCATGGTATCGTCACGGATGGCGGATTCCGCGACACACCCGAGATCTCGGCCCTGTCCATGCCAGCCTATCACTCGCGTCCCAGCGCACCGACCAATTTGACAAAACACCACGCCGTTGCGATCAATGATCCGATAGCATGTGGAGGCGTTTCGGTTTTTCCCGGCGACATCCTGGTGGGTGATAACGAAGGGGTGGTGTGCATTCCTTTGCATCTGGTGGAGGAAGTGGCGGAAGAAGCCGTTGAAATGACCGTCTTCGAAGATTTCGTGTTGGAAAGGGTGCAGAACGGGTCATCGACCTTTGGGCTGTATCCCCCAACTGACCCAAATACGATGGACGAGTTTGCAACATGGCGACAGCAAAACGGCAGGTAGCGAACGTAAACAAGGCGGGCGTGCGGGCCGAGAAAGCCCGCGGCGACCGAACGCTTTCGGATCAGGTTTATGAAAAGATCTTTGCCCTGATCGTAAGTGGCGAAATTCCTGTTGGTGCCAAGTTACCGACAGAACATGTGCTGAGCGAACAGCTTGAGGTATCGCGCCCGGTGTTGCGTCAGGCGCTGCGCCAGCTGCGAGAAGACGGGGTTATCGTGTCGCGCCAGGGATCGGGATCGTTTGTCCAGCGCCGCCCCGAAGGCGCCGTGCTGGATTTCGCGCCGGTAGGCTCTATTGCCGATATTCAGCGCACCTTTGAATTTCGGGCGGCTGTCGAGGCCGAGGCCGCCTTTCTCGCGGCCAAGCGCCGCACGGCCGCGGATCTTGAGGCGATGCGCAAGATATTGGTCGAACTCGACCGCTGCATTGCAGAGGGCGACCTTGGGGTTGACGCGGACGAGATGTTCCACGAAGCGATTTGCGCCGCGTCGGACAACCAGTATTTTGCGTCGGCGCGCTCTTCAATGAAGGCCAATATCCTGACCGGCCTGAACCTCACCCGCAGCCTGTCGCTGACCAAGCCGCACGAACGGATGGAGATGGTTCAGCAAGAGCATTACGTGATCTTCGAGGCGATCGAAAACCAGGACCAGGAGGCCGCGAGGGCGGCGATGCGTGCGCATGTCGAAAACGCCCGCAACCGGGTGTTCGAAGGATAGCCCCGACGGGCCCGAAGATCGCGCCTGTACGGGGGATTTGTAAATTATGTCCTCCGGTGCTCTGGCGCGGTTGATTGCTCCAGTCGGCGAAACGCGCGCTTCTGCAAGCCTTGCAAACCTGGGGGAGTGAATTAAGGCAATGTTTTTGAATATTATTTCAGGAACCGCTTTCTGAAGGTTTCGCGGGCTTCCCGCTCTGGATGCGCGGGAGTCGGCGGAAATTATTTGTAAAAATTTGTATTGTTTTGCCTTCTGTTTCCCGGTAGGGATGGTCGGGAATATGGGTGCCGATCAGGGCCCTCTCGCTTTATCTGAAACAGGAGATGACAATGGACTTGACCGGAAAAACCGCAATTGTGACCGGCGGTGGCCGTGACATCGGACGCGCCTGCGTCATGGAACTGGCCGCGCAGGGGGCCAATATCGTGATCAACTACCATGCCAGTTCAAAAGGTGCCGACAGTGCCGTCGCCGAAATTGTGGCGGCGGGTGGCCGGGCCATCGCGATGCAGGGCGATCTTACGAAAGAGGCCGATGCCCGTGCATTGGTTGCTGCTGCTGTTGCCGAATTCGGCGGCGTCGATACGCTGGTGCATGTGACCGGCGGGATCCTGGCGCGGGTGCCAATGGCCGAGATGACACTGGACCATTGGCAGGCGGTCATGGATGTCAACCTGACTTCCTTTGTCCTGATGGTGCGTGAATGTCTGCCGCATATGCCTGAGGGATCGTCGATTGTCGGTCTGGCGTCGCAGGCTGGTCGCGATGGCGGCGGCCCGGGCGCGGCGGCCTATGGTGCATCCAAGGGTGCCTTGATGACCCTGGTGCGCGGCCTGTCCAAGGAACTGGGTCCGAAAATCCGGGTCAACGGGATCTGCCCGGGCATGATCGACACGGATTTCCACAATATCTTCACCAAGCCCGAGGTGCGCACGCATGTTGCCAATATCACGCCGCTGAAGCGCGAAGGCACATCACAGGATGTCGCCAAGCTGGCCGTGTTCCTGGCCTCCGACGACGCCGCCTTCATCACCGGCGCCAATGTCGACATCAACGGCGGGATGCTGTTCTCCTGAGCCTGCCGGGGTCGGATTGTGCGGCTGGCGCAACCCGACCCCGATCCGATCTGCGCCGCCCGCCTATAGGCGGGCAAGCGTTTCCTGTACCACGCGGTCCGCGATTGCCGACAATTGCCGGTCTTTCTGCGTGATAACGAAAAACGGCGACACCAGAATATCCTCCAACAGGTTCAGCCTTGTGACATGCGCGCCAATCGCCGTGGCCGACAACAATTGCACAACCTCGTGAGAATGCGGCGAAATCGTTGTCGAATTCTCCAGAAGGGCAAGCGCCACAAGCAGGGATGACGTGTTCGTCACCTGCGGTGGCATCGCGACACCGTGAGAATGGAATGCGCCTTCCACCGCGGTCCGGATCGGTGTGCCGCGCTCCTGGATCACCCATTCGAAACCGGTCAGCTCTTTCAGGCGCACATTCGGACGCCCGGCCATGGGGTGGTCGCGGCACACCATGAGTGAGACCACCTCGCGCCGGGCGGGATACAGGCGATAAAGGCGGCTGTTATATTGTGGTGGTGGACGGGCGATGATGAAATCGAAAACACCCTCTTCCAGCCCGCGCATCAGCGTGGTCGACGGGGCGACCTCGACGGTGAATTCCACGTCAGGCGATCCGGCCCTGATCGCGCGGATGGCCGGAACCACCATCTCCACCGCCGGCCCGGTGACCGATCCGATGCGAACCGTGCCGGCGCGCCCGGAAATCACCTGGCTGACTTCGGTGTCCAGGCTGTCGAACCCGCGCAGAATCTGCCGGGCATGACGCAGGACGGTATGCCCGATTTCCGTTGGCTCCATCCCTTTCGGGTGCCGCTCGAACAGGGGCGCACCGATATGGGCCTCGATGTCCGACAGCATCCGCGACGCGGCCGGTTGCGACATGGCGACATCGCTCGCGGCCGATTGCAGCTTGCCAGTCTCCGCAATCCGCAGGGCAAGGCGCAGATGAACAGGCTTGAGGCGGCGCAGCAAGGACATGGGCATACCAGTTTTGATATATAAGTCGCACGTAACGACATTTTACTGTTATGTAAACATGCACTATTCGACAAGAGGAGCCAGCCGCAAACGAATGACGGCCGGACTCGGGACTGAGACTCGTGCGCAGTTGCAATCAAGCAGCGCGCATATTTTGGGAGGAAACCATGAAACTCACCCGCCTGCTTTTTTCAACGGCGGCGGCTGCGCTGGTATCGGTTGCAGCTTACGCCCAGGGAACCGTCGGCATCGCAATGCCGACGCAATCCTCGTCGCGCTGGATTTCGGACGGCAATTCGATGGTCGAACAGTTCGAAGCCGCCGGCTACAAGACCATTCTGCAATATGCCGAGGATGACATCCCCAACCAGCTGGCCCAGATCGAGAACATGATCACCAATGGCGTCGACATTCTGGTGATTGCGGCAATCGACGGCACCACCCTGTCAAACGCGCTGGAAAACGCGAGTTTCGCGGATATCCGCGTCATTGCCTATGACCGGCTGATCCGCGACAGCGAATATGTCGATTATTATGCGACCTTCGACAATTTCAAGGTTGGCGTACAGCAGGCCACGTCGCTGGTGGATGGCCTGAAGGAACGGTATGGCGACGGTCCCTACAATGTCGAATTGTTCGGCGGCTCGCCCGACGACAACAACGCCTATTTCTTCTATGACGGCGCCATGTCGGTGTTGCAGCCCCTGATCGATGCCGGCAAGGTCAACATCGTCTCCGGCCAGATGGGCATGGAAACCGTCGGAACCCTGCGCTGGGACGGCGCGGTGGCGCAGGCCCGCATGGATAACCTGCTGTCGGCGCATTACACGGACGCCCAGGTTCAGGGTGTTCTGTCGCCCTATGACGGGCTGTCCATCGGCATTATCTCGTCGCTGAAAGGTGTCGGCTATGGGTCGGGCGATCTGAAAATGCCGATCGTGACCGGTCAGGATGCGGAATTGCGGTCGATCAAGTCGATGCTGGCGGGCGAACAATACTCGACCGTGTTCAAGGACACCCGCGAACTGGCGCGCGTCACTGTCGGCATGGCAGACGCGCTTCTGGCCGGAAGCGAGCCCGAGATCAACGACACCAAGACCTACAACAATGGCGTCAAGATCGTTCCAAGCTACCTTCTGGAACCGGTGTCTGTCGAC
This sequence comes from Thiosulfatihalobacter marinus, assembly GCF_016019955.1. Taxonomy (GTDB): domain Bacteria; phylum Pseudomonadota; class Alphaproteobacteria; order Rhodobacterales; family Rhodobacteraceae; genus Shimia; species Shimia marinus_A. Next base: position 176,459 of record NZ_JAECRZ010000003.1, on the reverse strand, counting down.
ATGTCCAACTGGGAAGACGTGATCCTTGGCTCCGGGTACTACACCCGGGATCAGGTCCAGTAATCCGGATTCTCCCCGGGTCCGTCCGCCTTCGGGCGGGCGGGCCCAAATATCCCAGGAGGCAGGGGCATGACCGCGCTACTCGAAATGCGCTCGATCACCAAGGAGTTCCCCGGAGTCAAGGCGCTCGACACGGTAAACCTGGCGGTGAAACAGGGCGAGATACATGCGCTTGTCGGCGAAAACGGCGCGGGCAAATCCACCCTGATGAAAGTATTGTCCGGTGTTTATCCGGCCGGAACCTATGACGGCGAAATCCATTATGACGGCGCGCTGGCCGAATTTGCCAATATCGCCGAATCCGAGGCGCGCGGGATCATCATCATCCACCAGGAACTGGCGCTTGTGCCGCTGTTGTCGATTGCCGAAAACCTGTTTCTGGGCAACGAGCGGGCGATTGGCGGCATAATCGACTGGCGCCAGACCAACCAGCGCACCGAGTCGCTCTTGCGTAAGGTCGGTTTGTCCGAACCGCCCAGCACCATGGTTGACAAGCTGGGCGTGGGCAAACAGCAACTGGTCGAGATCGCCAAGGCCCTGTCCAAGGAAGTGCGCCTGCTTATCCTGGACGAACCGACCGCGGCGCTGTCGGAATCCGACAGCCAGGCGTTGCTGGACCTGATGCTGGAGCTGAAAACCCGGGGCGTGACGCAGATCATCATCAGCCACAAGCTGAACGAGGTGCGGCGCGTGGCGGACACCGTCACCGTGATCCGCGACGGCACCACCGTATCCACGATGGACGCCGAAACCGACGAAATCACCGAAGACCGCATCGTGCGCGACATGGTGGGCCGCGACATGGCCGACCGGTATCCCGAACGGGATCGTCGCGCGGGCGGCATGCTGATGGAGGTCAGGAACTGGAATGTCTGGCATCCGCTGCACACCGAGCGGCAGGTCATCAACGACATAAGCCTGACCGTGCGCGCGGGCGAAGTGGTGGGTATTGCCGGGCTGATGGGGGCAGGGCGCACCGAATTGGCGATGAGCATTTTCGGGCGCTCCTATGGCCGCAACATCAGCGGCAGCATCGAAATGCGCGGGCGGGCGGTGGATGTCAGTTCGGTCAGCAAGGCGATCGATGCCGGGTTGGCCTATGTCACCGAGGACCGCAAGTCGCTGGGTCTGATTCTGGAGGAATCCATTCAGCGCAACATAACGTTGGCCAATCTCAAGGACGTTTCACGCAATGCGATCCTGAACGAGGCCAAAGAGACCCGCGTCGCCCAGGACTACCGCAAGGCGCTGAACATCCGTTCGCCCGGCGTGTTCCAGAAGGTGATGAATCTTTCGGGGGGCAACCAGCAAAAGGTTGTCCTGTCCAAATGGCTTTTCGCCCATCCCGAGGTTCTGATCCTTGACGAGCCTACGCGCGGGATCGACGTGGGCGCCAAGTTCGAGATCTACGGGATCATCAATGACCTGTCGGCACAGGACAAGGGGGTCGTCATGATCTCGTCCGAAATGCCCGAGCTTCTGGGCATGTGCGATCGCATCTACGTAATGAACGAAGGCACTTTTGTCGGCGAACTGACCGCCCAAGAGGCCAGCCAGGAGCGCATCATGTCGCTCATCGTGACCGAATAGGAGAGATCGGGATGGAATTTGCAGAACACGGCGCAGAGGCCCCCAAAAGGCTGGGCATTGGCGAATACCTTGTGCGCCACCTGCGGGAATACGGCCTGCTGTTCGCGTTGATCACGATCATGGTGTTCTTTCAGATCGTCACCAATGGCACGCTGCTCAAGCCGGTCAATGTGACCAACCTGCTGTTGCAGAACAGTTATATCATCATCATGGCCCTGGGGATGCTGATCGTCATCGTCAGCGGCAACATCGATCTTTCGGTCGGGTCCGTCATGGGCTTTGTCGGGGCCCTGGCGGCGGTCATGATCGTGGAGTGGGAGCAATCGATCGCCGTGACCGTGGTGACTTGCCTTGTTGCCGGCGGCCTGATCGGCGCCGCCCAGGGGTATTGGATCGCCTATTGGAAGATCCCGTCCTTCATCGTCACGCTGGCGGGGATGCTGGTGTTTCGCGGCCTGTCGCTCTGGTTGCTTGAAGGGCAGTCGCTTGGCCCGTTTCCGCGCGAATTCCAGATGATCGCCAACGGGTTCGTGCCGGACATCTTTCCCTCCGGCCTGTCTCAGGGCGTGGCCGATCTTCTGGGGGCCAGGCGGGTGAACATGCTGTCCCTGTCCACCGGGCTGGTCGCGGCCGGGCTGATCACATGGATGGGGATGAAATCGCGGGCACAGAACCGCGCCTATGGCATGGATCTCGAACCGCTGGCGTTTTTCTATGCCCGGATCGGGATCACCTCGCTGGCACTGATCTTCATCTTCTACAAGCTGTCCACATTCCGGGGATTGCCCAATGTCCTGCTGACCATGGGCGTTCTGGCGATCATCTACGCGTTCTTCACCGAGCGCACGGTCATGGGGCGGCGCATCTATGCGCTTGGGGGCAATGAAAAGGCGGCCAAACTGTCGGGCATCAAGACCGAGCGCCTGACCTTCCTTGCCTTCGCCAATATGGGTGTGCTGGCGGCAGTGGCGGGCATGGTGTTCGCCGCTCGCCTGAACTCGGCAACGCCCAAGGCCGGGTTTGCCCTGGAACTGGACGTGATCGCGGCGGTGTTCATCGGCGGCGCGTCCATGTCCGGCGGGGTCGGCAAGATCGTCGGCGCCGTGGTCGGCGCCTTCCTGATGGGGGTGTTGAACAACGGCATGTCGATCATGGGGATCGGCATCGATTATCAGCAGGTCATCAAGGGCCTGGTGCTGCTCGCGGCCGTGATCTTCGATGTCTACAACAAATCAAAGCAGGCCTGAGATGAGCTTCAAACCCGCAACTTGGCCTCGCAGGCTGCGCAGCCAGGAATGGTATGCCGGCACGTCGCGCGACACGATCTACCATCGCGGCTGGATGAAGAACCAGGGCTATCCCGATGATCTGTTCGACGGTCGCCCGGTGATTGGCATCCTCAATACCTGGTCCGATCTGACCCCCTGCAACGGCCACCTGCGGGAACTGGCCGAAAAGGTGAAGGCCGGGATCTGGGAGGCAGGCGGCTTCCCTGTCGAAGTGCCGGTTTTCTCGGCCTCCGAAAATACGTTCCGGCCCACGGCGATGATGTTCCGCAACCTTGCGGCGCTGTCGATCGAAGAGCAGATGCGTGGCCAGCCGATTGACGGCGCGGTGCTGCTCGTGGGCTGCGACAAGACCACGCCCAGCCTGTTGATGGCCGCCGCCTCTACCGACCTGCCGTCCATCGTGGTGACAGGCGGGCCGATGCTGAACGGCTATTTCCACGGCGAGCGGATCGGGTCGGGCACCCATCTGTGGAAGTTCTCCGAGGCGGTGAAAGCCGGGGACATGACCCAGGAAGACTTTCTCGAAGCCGAACAATCCATGTCGCGCTCTTCGGGCTCGTGCAACACGATGGGAACGGCCTCGTCCATGGCGTCAATGGCCGAGGCGCTGGGCATGGCGTTGTCGGGCAATGCCGCGATTCCGGCGGTGGACAGCCGGCGCCGGGTCATGGCACAGCTTTCGGGGCGGCGCATTGTGCAGATGGTCAAGGATGATCTGAAACCGTCCGACATCATGACACGGCATGCGTTTGAAAACGCGGTCCGCACCAACGGAGCCATCGGCGGGTCAACCAATGCAGTCGTGCATCTTCTGGCCATCGCCGGACGGGTGGGGGTGGATTTCACGCTGGATGACTGGGATCGCTGCGGCCGTGACGTGGCGACCATCGTCAATCTGATGCCGTCCGGAAAATACCTGATGGAAGAATTCTTCTATGCTGGCGGGCTGCCGGTGGTGCTGCGGCATCTGGGCGACGCGGGATTGCTGCACAAGGATGCGCTGACCGTGTCGGGTACCGCGATCTGGGACGAGGTGCGCAATGCCGTGAACCACAATACCGATGTCATTCTGCCGGTCGATCGGGCGCTGACCCAACAGGGTGGCATCGCTGTGGTCAAAGGCAACCTTGCCCCGAACGGGGCGGTGCTCAAGCCGTCAGCTGCCTCGCCGCATCTGTTGTCGCATCGCGGCCGGGCCGTGGTGTTCGAGGATATCGACGACTACAAGGCGCGCATCAACGACGATGCGCTCGACATCGACGAGACCTGCGTCATGGTGCTGAAGAATTGCGGCCCCAGGGGCTATCCCGGCATGGCCGAGGTCGGGAACATGGGCCTGCCCCCCAAGGTGCTGAAAAAGGGCATCACCGACATGATCCGCATTTCCGATGCGCGCATGTCGGGCACGGCCTATGGCACCGTGGTATTGCACACGTCGCCCGAGGCCGCCGCCGGCGGGCCATTGGCGGTGGTCCGCAACGGGGACATGATCGAACTTGACGTGCCAAACCGCCGGCTTCACCTGGATATCCCGGATCACGAGCTGGACGCACGCCTGAAGGAATGGCGCCCCTCGGTCGAAACGCCGGAAAGCGGCTATGCCTGGCTTCACCAGGCCCATGTCGAAGGCGCCGATACCGGCGCGGACCTCGATTTTCTCAAAGGGTGCCGCGGGGCGCCGGTCGGAAAGGATTCACATTGATGAAGGTGGCACTTGTGGGCATCGGCAAGATCGCCCTGGATCAACATGTGCCGGCGATCATTGCGTCGCCGGATTGGGAACTGGCTGCGACAACATCGCGCCATGGCACGGTCGACGGGGTTCAGGCCTTTACTGATATCGACGACATGCTGGCACAGCGCAGCGATATCCGCGTTGTGTCCTTCTGCCTGCCGCCGGTGCCGCGCTATGAGGCGGCCGCCAGGGCCATCCGGGCCGGGCGCCACGTCATGCTGGAAAAGCCACCGGGCGCAACGCTGTCCGAATGCCATGCGCTGGAAACTCTGGCCCGCAAACACCGCGTCTCGCTGTTCGCCACCTGGCACTCGCGCGAGGCGGCGGGCGTGGCCGGTGCCCGGGCGTGGCTGGCGGACAAGACCCTGCGTCGTCTGAGCGTGACATGGAAAGAAGACGTGCGTCGCTGGCATCCCGGACAGGACTGGATCTGGCAGCCGGGCGGGATGGGTGTTTTCGATCCGGGCATCAATGCACTTTCCATCGTCACGGACATTCTGCCAGATCCGATTCACGTCAGCAGCGCCCGGCTTGAGATTCCTGAAAACTGCCAGACACCGATCGCGGCATCGGTCGCATTCCATCATCCCGGTGGCGCGGAGATATCGGCAGAGCTGGATTTCCGGCAAGAAGGCGAACAAACCTGGACCATCTCCGCGGAGACCGATCAGGGCATGCTGGTGCTGACCGGTGGCGGCGCGCAGCTCTGGATCGATGGGCAAGAGGTTGCTCAGGATGCCGGGCTGACCCTGACCGGTGAATATCCGCGCCTGTACGCCAGGATGGCCCGGCTTGTGAAAGACGGGGCCATGGATGTGGATTTGTCGCCCATGCGCCATGTCTTTGATGCGCTTTGCCTGGGTCGGCGGGTAAATACCGCGCCCTTTATCGAGTGACGGCGATCCGACAGCCGCACAGACCCTGACGAGATCGCGACCGGAGTCGTGCATCCCCCATGTCCCAGAAGGACGCACAAGGAGACCTGAAATGAAAGGCCGACTGACCGGTATCTTGCCAGTTGCCCCCACACCGTTCCATGCCGATGGGCGGGTTGACGAGGACGGCATGCGCCGTGTTCTTGATTGCATGATCGATCAGGGGGTCGATGCGATCTGTATCCTTGCCAATTATTCCGAACAGTTCCTTTTGTCGGATGACGAGCGTGCCGCGCTGACCCGGATCAGCCTGGAACATGTGGCCGGACGGGTTCCGGTAATCGTGACGATCAGCCATTTCGCAACCGAAATCGTGGTGGCGCGCGCGCGGCAGGCGCAGGCAATGGGCGCCGCGATGGTGATGATGATGCCGCCCTATCACGGGGTCGGGCTGGTCCCGAACGAGGCCGGTATCCTGGAGCATTTTCAGGCCGTGTCCGATGCGATCACCATCCCGATCATGGTGCAGGACGCGCCGCTCTCGGGCGTGGCATTGCCGGTGCCCACGCTGGTGAAAATGGCGCGCGACATCGAGAACCTGAGCTATTTCAAGATCGAAACACCGTTCGCCGCCGACAAGCTGGCCGCGTTGATCGCGGCGGGGGGCGACGATATCGTCGGCCCTTTCGACGGCGAAGAGGCGGCGACACTGTTGGCCGATCTCGATGCCGGGGCAACCGGAACCATGACCTCGGCGCTGCAACCCGAGCGGATCAGGCCCATCGTGACCCGGTATCTGGCGGGCGATCATGACGGCGCGCTGACGCAATGGAAGCTGTGCCTGCCGCTGATCAACCACGAAAACCGGCAATGCGGCCTGCGCGCGGCCAAAGCCGTGATGATGGCCGGGGGGGTCATCGGGTCGGACCATGTGCGCCATCCTCTGAAACCGATGACCGCGCGCACCCGGGACAGATTGCTGCAACTGGCTGGCGAGCTTGACCTGATCGCGCTGCGCTGGGGCAAATAGCCCAAGACGCCCCGTCTGGCGCGGAAGACATCCGCGCCAGACCCGATGCTTCTGGCCATGCCAGGGTCTTGCCTTCCGGCTGCGCGGCTGGTCTACCGGTGGGCGCGAAATCAGTCGGGGACAGGCGGATGACACATTTGTGGGTGCGGGCCGAACAACGGCCCAACGAAGAGCGCGTGGGGCTGACCCCGCAAGGCGCCAGGGCGCTGCTGGACAAGGGCATCCGCGTCACGGTCGAGCAAAGCGCGGTGCGAGCGATCCCGATTGACGGCTATCGCGATGCCGGCTGTGCCATCGCGCCGGAAAACAGCTGGCCCGATGCGCCGCGCGACGCGATCATCTTCGGCCTCAAGGAACTGCCCGAGGACGGCACCCCGCTGCCCCATCGCCACATCATGTTCGGCCATGCCTTCAAGGGTCAGCATTCCGGCAAGGCGCTGCTTGCGCGTTTCAGGGCCGGCGGCGGCACGCTTTACGATCTCGAATATCTCGTTGACGAAACCGGGCGGCGCGTTGCGGCCTTTGGCTATTGGGCGGGCTATGCCGGCGCGGCGGTCACGCTCAAGACATGGGCCGCCCAGCGGCGCGGCGAAATCTGCGGCCCTGTCGGGGTTTACGCGGGCAAGGACGCGCTTCTGGCCGATCTTGGCGCCGAGCTGGACGCGCTGAACACCGCCCGCCCCAACGCCATCGTCATCGGCGCGCTGGGGCGCGTGGGCAGCGGCGCCGCCGACCTGCTGACCGCCATGGGCTGTGCCGTCACCAAATGGGACATGGCCGAAACCGCCACCGGTGGCCCGTTCCCCGAAATCCTGGATCACAACCTGTTCCTGAACTGTATCCTTGCCCGCCCCGGCACGCCTGTCTTCGTACCCCGCGAGGCCCTGACCGCCCCACGCGCGCTCAGCGCGATTGGCGATGTGGCCTGTGACCCGGACAGCGATTACAACCCTGTCCCGGTTTATGACCGCGCCACGACCTGGGACGCACCCGCCCTGCGCGTGGCCACCGATCCGGTGCTGGATGTCATGGCCATCGACAACCTGCCCTCGATGCTGCCGGTGGAATCCTCGATGGATTACGCCGGGCAGTTGCTCGACACGCTGCTGAGCCTCGATGACCTCGCCTCGGGCGTCTGGACCCGCGCCAGGGCCGATTTCATCACGCACTCCAAAGACCTCTGAAAGGAACGCGCATATGACCATTCACTGGTGTGGCACCGGCCTCTCGGCCATTCCCGGCCTGCGCCGCCTGATCGCGGCGGGCCACCCCGTTACCGTCTGGAACCGGACCGTCGAAAAGGCCCGTGAAACCGTGGGCGACCTGACCGATGACATTCGCGCCTTTGATATCGACACGCTGGGCGCGGCGCTGAACACGGGCGACGTGGTGGTGTCCATGCTGCCCGGCGACTGGCACGTGCCGCTGGCCGAGCTGTGCATCGCAAGAGGCGCCAATTTTGTCAGTTCGTCCTATATCGCCCCCGAGATGAAGGCGCTTGCCGACAGGGCAGACGCCGCCGGTGTCGCCTGTGTCAACGAAGTGGGCCTTGATCCGGGTATCGACCACCTGATGGCCCACGCGCTGGTTGCCGATTACCGCGCCTCGGGCGTTTTCGCGGCGGACAACACCCTGTCGTTCATCTCTTATTGCGGGGGCATCCCCAAACACCCCAACCCGTTCCGCTACAAGTTCAGCTGGTCGCCGCTTGGCGTGCTCAAGGCGCTGCGCTCGCCCTCGCGCTCGATCCGCGATCACAAGCCGCTGGACGTGGCCCGCCCCTGGGATGCAATCAGCAGCTATGCGGCCCCGCTGCCCACGCCCGAAAGTTTCGAGGTTTACCCCAACCGCGATTCGATCCCTTTCATGGAAGACTACAAATTCGCCCCCGATTGGACCGTAAAGGAATTCGTGCGCGGCACCCTGCGCCTGAATGGCTGGGCCAGGGCGTGGGCCGACGTGTTCCGCGAGATCGAAACCCTGTCGGGACCACAGGGCGACGCCCGCCTCAAGGACATGTCCGATCAGTTCTGGGCCGAAAACGCCTATGACGAGGGCGAGCCGGACCGCGTGGTTCTGTGCGTGGGCCTCAAGGCCGAAAAGGGCGGTGCAAGCGTCTGGCACAAGACCTACGTGATGGATGCCTGGGGCGACGAGGCCGGTACCGCCATGGCGCGGTTGGTGTCGGTGCCTGTCTCGCTGGCGGTCGAGGCGGTGCTGAACGGCGACATCGCCCCCGGCGTGCACGCCGCGCCCAGCGATCCGGCGCTGGTCAACGCTTGGCTGGCCGAGGTCGCCAAACTGGCGCAGCATCTTGAGGTGGTGGATCACACCGCCTGAGCGGACTTGAATACGAGCGCCCGCGGCTTCGCGCGCGTTCGCCCCGGCACCAGATTGCGGCGATCGGTACGTCCCTGGCCGCCCGCCCCCCGGCGGCATCACCCGGCAATCGCCCCGATCGCCGCGGCCCTTTGCAACCATTTTTGCACAACCCCGTCCCTGGGATGACTGGCGCCCGCGAACTGGGTGATCTTCAGCGGCCTGATCCCGACAAAGCCCAGCACCTGACCGCGCAACTGCACCATCAGCGCGTTGCGATAGAACAGCCGGAACACCCAGTTCGGTGTGTCCGACAGCATCAGCACCCGTCCCGTGCGCCCCGTCAATAGCGGAGCAGGCAGGCCGATCGCCGTGGTTTTTCGGGTATCAAACGTCCGCCCCGGCAGGAATGCCCGGTCGATCAACCCCTTGAGTTTGGCCGGGAACCCGCCCCACCAGACCGGGGTTGCCATCACCACATGCTCGGCCCATTCGATATCCTGCAAGACCTGTTCCAGCCCCGGTTCCAGCGGCTTCTGGTTCACGTAGCCGCCAAAGCCGTAATCCGGATCGAACTCCAGATCATGCAGATGGGTCAGCCGAACCTGATGCCCGGCGCCGCGCGCGGCGTTGGCATAGCTTTCGGCAAGACTGCGCGTCAGCGAACTGGCGGCCGGATGCCCGTCCAGTACAAAAATCCGTTTGGGGGTCATGTCTCTCTCCTCGACTCATTAAAGTGACCGTGGTCAATTTAAGTGACGCAAAAAGTGACCACGGTCAATATTAAATTTGACCACGGTCAGAAATTGTGCCAGTCAGGGGCATGGCCAGAGCCGTTCAGAAACGCAGATTGGAAACCCGCGCCCGCCTGGTCGCCGCGGCGCAAGAGGTGATTGATGCGGGCAGTTTCGAGGGGCTGCGCGTGGAACAGGTGGTACAGCAGGCCGGGGTGGCCAAGGGCACGTTCTTTGCGCATTTCCCGGACAAGGATGCGCTGATGGACCTGCTGATCGGGGCGCGGATGGATTCCATTCTTGACCGTATGGTTACCTCTGACCCGCCGCGCACCGCCGCTCAGGTGACGGATGCGCTGATGCCGTTGCTGCGGTTCATGACCTGCGAACGCTATGTGTTTGACGTGATCCTGCGCCATTCGGGGGCCGCGGCCCGCGCCGAAATCGGCCCCATCGCCACCACGTTCGGCCGCCAGATCGAGATCATGATACCGTGGCTGGAACGCGGCCCGTTCCGCAAGGACGTGGCGGGCGACCTGCTGGCCGAGGGTATCCAGGCCTTCGCGGTGCAGGCAATGGCGCTGAAGTTCTGCGCGCTGCATAACGACACCGACCTGCGCGCCCGGCTGGCACAGTATCTCGATGCCTGGCTGATGCCGGCGCGATAAAATGCAACGACAGGCGCGCGGGCCGTTAATCCCGCGATTTCCGCGCTGCTACACCGACGCAATACCGACGTGATACCGACGCAATGCCGATCCGGTATTTTTCAGCGATTTCGGGGCGTTAACCGTGATTCGCGCCCCTAGCCGCGCCGCACCAGATCATCCTCTTCATCCGACAGGGAAATGCCCAGCTCTTCCATGCCGTTCTCAAGATGATCCGACAGGTGCGGCGTGCCCAACAGGTAATCGGCTGTTGGCGTGGTGGCCTCGGTCTTGGCGGTGTTGATCGCTTCGGCCAGCTCGTCCGCTGCGAACGCATCCCGTCCGATCCACATGATCGCGACAAGGCTGGCCTGTTCATCCTCGTTCAGCCGCTCGATGAACCCGCGCAGCTCGCCTTCGGCCCGGTTCAGCTCCCGGGACATCAACACCACCTGCGCTACTTTCCAAGGGGTGATTTCCAGCATGTCGCGCCTCCTAAATTGCATTCCGGGCCCTATCTCATCCGCTATTGTGCGCACCGTCCTTGATCTTGCGCAATTCAAATCTTGCACCAGCCCGAAACCGACCGCGCTCCGCCGCCGATCCCCTCAGGCGTGCTCACATGCCCCGACGGGCCATGCGCAAGCGCCGCAGGGCCATTTGTAACTGTGGCTAACTGTCAGGCTTGGTCAGCGGGACGATCTTGTTTTCTTCGGGCGCCAGTTCCTCGAAATCGAAATTATCCAGCCGCCGCGCCCGGCGCCCGGCCTTGTCGGCACTGATCTTGATATCCGAAATATCCTTTGCCGCCTGTCCGAAATGCCGGTCAAGATTCTCGACACGGGTGCCCAGCCGCTCGACATCGGAATAAAGCAGGCCCAGCTCGCGCCGGATCGCCCCGGCCTGTTCGCGCATCCGCGCATCCTTGAGAATCGCCCGCATCGTGTTCAGCGTGGCCATGCAGGTGGTGGGCGAAACGATCCACACCCGCGCGGCAAACCCTTCGCGTACCAGCTCGGGAAAATTCGCGTGCAGCTCGGCATAAACCGCCTCGGAGGGCAGGAACATCAGCGCACCATCGGCGGTTTCGCCTTCCAGGATGTAGCGATCCGAGATGTCCTTGATGTGTTTCTTGACCGATGTGCGCAACAGGCGCGCGGCCTCGTTCAGCTGCGCCTGGTTCCCGGCATTGCGCAGCGCCTCATAGGCCTCTAGCGGAAACTTGCTGTCGATCACGATCGGTCCCGGCGGGTTGGGCAGATGGATCAGGCAATCCGCGCGCTTGCCGTTGGACAGCGTATGCTGAAGCTTGTAGCTGTCAGCGGGCAGCGCCTTGGACACGATATCGTTCAGCTGGATCTCGCCAAAGGCGCCGCGGGTCTGTTTGTTGGACAGGATGTCTTGCAGGCTCAGCACGTCACCCGACAGGCGGGTGATGTTTTCCTGGGCCTTGTCGATGGTCTTGAGCCGCTCCTGCAATTCGCCCAGCGAATGGGCGGTGCGGCGCGCGGATCCTTGCAGGTTCTCTCCCATCTGCTGGTTTACCTGGGCCAGGCGTTTTTCCAGGTGCTGCAACAGGTTGGCCTGTGCGGCGGCCTGGCTTTCGACCACCTGATTCAACCCGCCGGCAAGCTGTTGCTGCCCGTCCCCCAGCGCCTGTACCCGCTGCCCCAGCGCGCCCATCTGATGCGCCAGCGGTTCGGCCATGCGGGCCGATCGCCCCGCCGCACGCACGGTCATCAGCAACAGAACAAGGACCAGCGCGGCAATGCCAAGCGCGGTCAGTTCGAGGGGGCCAAGGATTGTGTCTCCAATTGCGATCATACGCTGATCCCTCTGCGTTGTGTCCGCCCGGCCCTCTGGTCGGGCCGTGTCCCCCGGCCCCTTCGCGGGGGCAGGGGACACGTGTCATGTGCGCCCGAACAGGCGTTCGATATCGGACAGTTTCAGCTCCACATAGGTGGGCCGCCCGTGATTGCACTGGCCGGAATGCGGCGTCGCCTCCATCTCGCGCAGCAGGGCGTTCATTTCATCCGCCCGCATCCGGCGCCCCGAGCGGATCGAGCCATGACAGGCCACGCGGCTCAGAATGGCCTCGATCCGGGCCTGCACCAGATTGCTTTCGCCCTGGTCGTCCAGTTCGTCAAGAATGTCCAGCACCATGGCGCGCGCGTTGACCTCGCCCAGAACGGCGGGGGTTTCGCGAACCGCCACGGCGCTGCCGCCGAATGGCTCGATTGTCAGGCCCAGCCGCGACAATTCCCCGGCCACCGCCAGCAGGCGGGTGCAGTCTCCCTCGGACAGATCAACGATTTCCGGGATCAGAAGCGCCTGCGCGGCCACGCCGTTCTCGGCCATCTGGTGCTTGAGTTTCTCGTAAACCAGCCGTTCATGGGCGGCGTGCTGATCGACGATCACCATGCCGGTTTCCGTCTGCGCGATGATATAGTTCTCGTGCACTTGCGCCCGCGCGGCGCCCAGCGGCAGGTGTTGGTCCATGGCCGGATCAACCGATTGCGCCGCGTCCCCGGTCACGGGTTCCACGCGGGCGCTGTAACTGTCGGACAAATCGGCAAAGCCGGGGGCCTGGGCCTGATAGGCAGCCATGCGCGCGCCGGCTGAGGGGCGGTCCATCTGATAGACGCGGCCCGGCCCGGTCGGTTCGGGGCGAAACGCCCCCAGCGCGGCCCCGGCCACGGTGGTAGAGGCCCTGTGCCCGGCCTCGGCCAGCGCATGGCGCAGCGCGCTGACAATCAGGCCACGCGCCAGTCCGGGATCGCGAAACCGCACCTCGGATTTGGCGGGGTGCACGTTCACGTCCACCAGATGCGGATCACAATCGATGAACAGCGCCGCCGCCGGGTGCCGGTCGCGGCTAAGGAAATCGAAATAGGCCGCCCGCAGCGCCCCGTAAAGCAGCTTGTCACGCACCGGGCGCCCGTTGACGAACAGGTATTGCGCCACCGAAGACCCACGCGAGTAGGTTGGCAGCGCGGCATACCCGATCAGCCGCAGCCCGTCGCGGGTTGCATCGATGCGCAAGGCGTTTTCCGCGAATTCGTTGCCCAGGATGCGCCCCAGCCGCCCGTGCAGCGCATCAAACAGATCGCCGTTTTCCGCCTCGGCGCGGAATGTCACGCGGCCTTCGCCGCCGCCGGAAACGTCGCGCAGGGTAATGCCGACAAACGGCTCCGCCATGGCCAGCCGCCTGACCACGTCGCCCACCGCCTGCGCCTCGGCCCGGTCCGAGCGCATGAATTTCAGCCGCGCGGGTGTGGCAAAGAACAAATCGCGCAGTTCCACGATAGTGCCGCCGGAAAGCGCGGCCGGCCTGACAGGCCCCATGCGCCCGCCCTCCACTTTGATCGTGGCCGCGTCAGTGCCCTGCACCCGCGAGGTGATGGTCAGCCGCCCGACCGCGCCCAGACTGGGCAGGGCCTCGCCCCGGAAACCGAACGTGTGGATATCCAGCAGGTCCGAGCCGTCAATCTTGGATGTTGCGTGACGCGCCAGCGCCAGCGGCAGCGCGTCTGCCTCGATCCCACAGCCGTCATCCGTGACGCGGATCAGGGTTTTGCCGCCATCGGCCACGGCCACGTCAATCCGCCGCGCGCCAGCGTCGATGGCGTTCTCCATCAATTCCTTGACGGCAGAGGCCGGGCGTTCGATCACCTCACCAGCCGCGATGCGGTTGATCGCGGCGTCATCCAGTTGGCGGATGACGGGGTGGGATTGGCTTATCTTGGGGTCTGTAAGTGGCATGGCGCAAAACCTAGCACGTTCCAGTTTGATTCTGCCACCATCTTCCGGCGGGCTTTGCCGCATTGCGCGGGGCGGCGGCATTGGGTAGGTCTGTGGCACATTCCAACATTTGCGAGCCGCCATGACACCCGAAGACATCGCCAAACTGCCCTATCGCCGCAATGTCGGTGTGATGCTGGTCAACCGTGAGGGCCATGCCTTTGTCGGGCAGCGGATCGATACCGAATTACCCGCCTGGCAGATGCCTCAGGGCGGGATCGACAAGGGCGAAACCGCCCAAGAGGCGGCGTTGCGCGAGTTGGAGGAAGAAACCGGCGTTTCGCGCGATCTGGTGACGGTCGAGGCCGAAACCGAAGGCTGGATCGCCTATGACCTGCCCCACGACATCGTGCCGCGCATCTGGAAAGGGCGCTACAAGGGCCAAGAGCAGAAATGGTTCCTGCTGCGGTTTCATGGGCGCGACGATCAGGTACGGATTGACAGCGACCACCCCGAGTTTTCGACCTGGCGCTGGTTGCCCGCCGATCGGCTTGTGGCCAATATCGTGCCGTTCAAACGCGCGGTCTACGAGCAGGTGCTGGCAGAGTTTGCCGACAGGCTGTGATGCCTGACCCTAGAAAAGGCGAATGTTGCGGTAGCGTTTCAACTGCAACAGCAGCAGCGCGATCAGGGTGACGAACAGCACGGCAAACAATGTGTCCGAAAGAAAATGCCGCCCCATGACAATGCGCAGGCCCAGGCCGGTCACGGCTATGGCGATCGCGATCCGCCCGGCCAGCCGTGAATAACGCCCGGATTTCTGGTTGCGCAGCACCAGCATGACCGCGATCAGCATGGCCGTCGCCCCCGCACCTTCGCCGGACACGAAAGAGCAGTTCGACGGGCATTGATCGGACAGGCGCAGGGCCGGCGAAAACTCCTGCGGGCCACCGAATTCCGTGATGTTGGCCGGGCGTGCGCGGCCCCACTGTGCCTTGAGGATCCCATCGACCAGCAGCGCCGGACCCAGCAGGTAGGTCATCACGATGACCTCCC
Source organism: Thiosulfatihalobacter marinus (assembly GCF_016019955.1). GTDB lineage: Bacteria > Pseudomonadota > Alphaproteobacteria > Rhodobacterales > Rhodobacteraceae > Shimia > Shimia marinus_A. The sequence goes on along the minus strand of NZ_JAECRZ010000003.1, from coordinate 161,383 downwards.
AGACCTTGTTCATCGCCGGCGCGGTGGTGCGGAAGATCCGCGAAAACACCAGCCCGGCCAGTGCGACAAGGAAGGTAAGCAGGATCAGGGCCCAGATCATCTCGCGCAGGGCCTGTACGGCGGGCTGCCGGTTCAGCCAGAAGCCATGAATATCGGCGTAGAACTGGCGCGACACATAGATATCCAGCGCCGGCCAGATCGAGAAGACCATCGCCAGAACCACGATGGCAATGATCACCTCTTGCAGCGCCTTGCGATTGCGGCTCATCGCAGACACTCGGCGTTGACGATATAGGCGGGCAGGGCCTTGTTGGCCCAGCTGCCAACCTCTTGGGTCAGCGAGGCGACGGGAACAACCGGCGTGCCGCCGCAGTTCAGCGTGTCGTTGTAGCCGACATACAGAACCGGCCCGGTCACATCTGGCGGCAAGGGTTTTTCCTGTTCGTAATAATGCCGAGGCGCGCCCTTGGGCGGGGCGGCGTAAAAGGCCAGCCCGCTATCGGCGCCGGTAAAGAAGAAATCGGCCAGAATGCCGCGATTGGTGGCGGTGATGGTGGTGATGCCGTTGGCACGCGCCAGGGCGATGGCATCCTGTGTGATGGCCGCGACATTCACATAACGTTTGGCCAGCGGCTGGCCGTTGCCGTCCTTGATCCACAGGGGAAACAGGGTCAGCAGCGGGATCAGCAGGCTCAGCGCCGCGTTCAGCCCCAGTGCCGCCCAAAGCGCGCGGCGGCGGTTTGTGTCCAGCGCGAACAGGATCGCGGTGATCGTGGCGGCGGGAATGGCGGCAAAGGCCCAGTTCGCATAGGCGCGCGAAAGGTAGGCCTGGATCAGCACAATGGCCCAGACCGGGATCGAGACCCAGATCAGGGCCCGCTGTCGGCCCGGGGCCGGCGCGCGCAGCGCCGCGATCCACAGGACCATAAGGACCGGCCCGATCACGCCAAACTGGCTTGCCACGAATTCCAGGGCGCGGGTGACGCTGGGCCGGGGGCCGACGCTCTCGGATTTGAGCCAGGCTGCATTGTCCATCGTGTGGCTGACCGTTGTCAGGTCGTTGGCGATATTCCACAGGATATTGGGGGCGGCGGCGATCAGGAACGCGAACGCGAACACGGCCAGATGTTTGCCTCGCGGGCGCATGGACGGGTAAAGCGCATAGGCAATCACGGCACCTGGCACAAAATACACCGCCGCGTATTTCGACAGGAAGGCGAGGCCCAGAAGCAGCCCGCCGAACACGGCATGGCGTGCACCGCCGCCTGCACAAAGGCGCCAATATAGCGCCAGTGCCCCGATAAAGAACGGCGCCATGATCGTGTCGGTCGAGATCAGGAAACTGCCCACGGCCACGATCGGCAGGCTGAGATAGGCCATTGCCGCCCACAACCCGACGAAACGATGCGCCGGGGCGATCCGGGCCGCCCAGGCGCCCAGGATCATCGCGGTGACACCGTGGATCAGGGGCGCGGGCAGGCGCACGGAAAAGGCGCTGCGCACCGGGGTCAGTTCGTCGAACAGCCGCAGCACCCAGCCAATCATCGGCGGCTTGGAATAATAGCCGAAATCCAGAGACTGACCCCAAAGCCAATACTGCGATTCATCGACATACAGGTCGGTCGGGCTGCCCCACAACGCCAGCACCCGCAACAGCGTGACAAGACCAACGCCGATCAGCGCAGGTTTCACCCAGGCGTTTTGCGTCTCAGCCAGCGGCATTTTCGCGGCGCTCGCGGTAGATCAGGTAAAGGTTGCGGGAATAGATGAACAATCCCAGCGACTGGCCAAGGATGAACACCGGATCGGCACGGTAGACAGCATAGGTGAACAGGATCACGCCACCGCCCATGGAAAAATACCAGAAGGCCAGCGGCACCGTGGAACGGCGCGCCTTTTCCGAGGCGATCCACTGTACGATGAAGCGGCCCGAAAACATCAGTTGCCCGAACAGGCCGAACATGACCCACCAGAATTCGACCCAGCTGTCGACCTTGAGGAATGACAAAAGCGCTTCCATCAGCCCGCCTCGTTGATTTCAGTTGCGCGCGCCTTCTTGCGGCGGCGGATCAGCCAGGCAACGCCCAGAAGATCGACCGCCCCGACAAGGGCGCGCTGAAAATTGGAATAGTTCGACCGTCCCGAATGGCGCGCTTGGTGCGCGACATCGACATGGGCGACATCGTGACCATTCATCGAAAACAGCGCCGGCAGGTACCGGTGCATGTGATCGAAATACGGCAACTCCAGAAAGGCATCGCGGCGAAACGCCTTCAGCCCACAGCCCGTATCCCGTGTCTTGTCCTTGAGGATGAAGGAACGGATGCCGTTCGCCGCCCTGGATGCCAGCTTTTTGGACAGCGTGTCCTGACGTTTCACCCTTTGTCCCGCAACCAGCGCAAGCGATGCGGGCGCATCTCCGTCCAACAGCGGTGCGACAAGTCCGGGCAATTCGGAGGGCGGGTTCTGTCCATCACCATCCAGCGTGCAACAGATCGGCGCGCGGGCCGCGCGCACGCCCGAATGCACCGCCGCGCTTTGGCCGCCCGATTGCGGGTGGTGCAGCACACGCAGGTTGGGCATGTCTCCCTGAAGCTCGCGAAGCCGGGACAATGTGCCGTCATCCGACCCGTCATCAACGATCACGATTTCGATCACTGAACCGGTGGCATCAAAGGCCGACTGGATCCCCGCGATCAGGGTCGGCAGGTTGGTTTCTTCGTTCTTGGCGGGAACGATCACCGAGATGTCAGGCTGCTCGTGCATGAAGGCACCTTTCGGGAGGCCGCGCGGCGCGTCAAGCGGCCACCGGCAAAATGGAAGCCCCTTCTTTCCCCTAAAACCCTTGGCGTCAAGGGTTGCAGCGGGGCAGGTGCGCGGGGGATTGCCGGGAAAATGTCAGGTGTCGGCGGAAACGGCAAAGCTTTGGACAGGTTGCACCACATTGTGCAAACGGATCGCGCCCAGGGGCTGCGCCGCCGTGTCATGCGCGGCAATTTCCGAAGACACCACGATACGGTGCCCGACCGTTTTGCCATAGTCACCCAACCGGGCGGCAACGTTGGCGGGCTGTCCGATCACGGTGAAATCCAGCCGCTCGCGCGAGCCGACATTGCCATAGGTCACGCGCCCATAGGCAATACCGACGGAACAGTGCGTTTCCAGCTGGCTTTCGCGGGCCAGAACGTGCAGGTCGCGCACGATATCCTTGGCGGCGGCCAGCGCCTCGGCGCAGGCGCGCGCGCCCTTCGTGTCGCTGGGAAACACTGCCAGAACCGCGTCGCCGATGAATTTCAACACTTCCCCGCCATGCGCGTTGACCACGGCCGATACGGTATCGAAAAAGGCGTTCAGCATCTCGATATAGGCGCCGCGCCCCATCTCCTGTTCCAGCCGGGTCGAGCCGCGCAGATCGCAGAACATGATCGCCGCGTCGATCTCGTCGCCATCACCGCGACGAATATCGCCCCCCAGCACCCGCGCGCCGGTGCGCCGCCCCACATAGGTTTCCAGCAGGGACTGGGCGTTTTCCTTTTGGGTGAACACCTCGAAAAACCGGCTGATGACCGAGGAGACCTCGAAGATCAGGCCAAGATTGGCGGTGGTGAAACCGTCAGGGTGATCGCTGGCCAGGGTAAGCACGTTGATCTGGCCGTTGGAAAAGGTCAGCGGCATGGCGACATAGTCGGTATGCCCCTCCTTTTTCAGATCCTGCATGATGGGAAACTGCATCTGCCCGACCGGTACGTCCAGCTTTTGACGTACACCGCCCAAACCGGCGGCGACGTGGCGCAGCGGACTGTTGATATAGGTCGGGTGGTCGTAAAGCTCGTAGGAGGGCGCGAAGGTGGCGATCTCGCCCTTGTCTTTTTGCCAGATGTAATTCTTGCCCGCGATCAGCGGATGGAGGGACCAGATCATCAGGCTCATCCGGGACAGCGCGATGCCGCTTTCCAGCATCTTTTCCGCCAGCGCACGGGTGAAATCTTCGGGCGTGGGCAACGTGGAGGCCCCACGCATCAGCCAGTCCACCAAAGGGCCGGCAATATTGCTGGGGTCGTCGGGGTTCAGCTTGGCATTGCCGAAATCAAGCTCGGTATAGGCCGAGGGCATGAAGCCGACAAACCCATTGATCTCGCGGCTTTCGGGCAGAGCATCGTCATAGGACCACAGGGCGTTGACGATGGTTTCGCCGTCCAGTTCGACATTGCGATAGCGGGCGGTGCCCTTGAAGGGACAGAAGGTTTGCAAATCGGTCGGGTCGGATACCGGCACGCGCAGATCTTCAAGCGGCACGTAGATTTGTGGCGCCAGACGGGTTTCGTACATCACCCGCGCACGAAGGCTTTCGGCAAGAACCTGACCGTCGCGCAGTACGCGCACCCGCGAGTCCAGAGGTTCGATGCGGATGCCATAGCCGGCATTGCTGCCGAATCGGGAACCTTCCATGGGCGGCCTTTCTTGTGGCGGACTGTCGCGGGGCGGATGGAGGATATATGGGGTGTGCGCCAAATTATCCAAGCGGCGTCCCGGCCGCCCGGTGCGAAACATAGCCCCCCGGCGCGCGGCTACAGAACCCGGATCACGTCCTTGTCGATGGCCAGCATATACCCCTTGCGCGCGATATTCTTGACCAGCAATTCGCTGACGATCTGGTTGCCAAGGCTGTCGCGCAGGCGTTTGATGCGGGTCGCCCCGGCGGCCTCGTCGCAATCGCTGCTGGCCTTGCCCGAGATAACGGATTCGATCTCGACCCCGGACAACATTTCGTCATCCATGCGCGCCTCGGCCAGAACCGAAAGCGTTTCCATCGCCGCGTCGGTCAGCTTGAAGCCCATATTGTTGAGGTACACGGTTTTCTCGTCACGGCTGATCAACAGCGAATTGACCTGAATACCGGCGCGTTCGATCTGGGCCATGCGGCGGTTCATGGTGATCAGCATGAGCAGAAACACAAGCGCCGCGATCATCATGCCCGTGGCAAAGACCAGCAGAACCAGGATCACCACCCGATAGCTGGCCAGCGTATCGGCAAAGGCCGTGCCCGATTGCGCGAGGATTTCCAGAAGCTTGATCTCGGCCTGCCCGGTCAGGGTATCGTTTTCCAGGAACAGCTGTTCGACACGGGCGTTGAACGCGTTGGCATCCGGCAGGGTCAGCACAAGCACGATGGCCGCGCCCAACAGGATCGCGACAATCGCGGCAAGACCGAACGCCACCACTCGGCCGCCGTGGCGCCGCGCTTCAATAGCGGAGGTAGAATTGTCCGGCACTGGATTCCTTTCCCGAAAGCTGGGGAGCCTCGAACACTGACAAGACGTTCAGCAATGTCCAGCCCTCGGCGCCGATCCGGGCGGCGATTTCTTTTTGGGCGGCCTTTTTCGAACATCCCTGATACAGCTGAATGACCCCGTAATGCAGGCGCAGCGGCTGATCCTTCTTGGCCTTGTAGTCGGCATAGCATTCAGCCGCCAATGCCGGGCCGGGCAATGCCAGGGCCAGGAGCATGGCCGCCATGAGGGCGATATGTCTGAGCGTATATGTCATGGCGCTGACTGTGCGCCGAATTGGGCTGTTATTCAATAACGGCCTGCGCACGAAGGCCCGATATTCAATAACAAGTCTCTGATATTGTGCGGCTTTCGCAATTCGGCCGAGAGTTGCTCCATGACGCCTCGCAATCTGTGCCGGGGCGATTGCAAACCAATGTCAGGAGGACAACCGCCATGCAACCCCGCCACTTTATCAGCACCGTACTTGCCGCCGCACTGACCATCACCGGAATATCCGGAACGCGTGCCAGTGCCGCGCCCGATGCCGAGGACATCGCCAAGATCCTGTTCGGGACCGCGGCCATCGTGATTATCGGCAAAGCCATAGAGGACGCAAACGACAAACCGCGCCCGACCTATACGGCACCGACCCGGCGCTATGAACCGGTGCCGGTGCACCCGGTGCATCCGCGCCGAGATACCTGGAAGCCCCCGCATCGCAATACACTCTGGCTGCCCGCCGAATGTGCGCAGAACTATGTTACCGTACGCGGCGAGCGTATTCGTGGCTATGGACAGAACTGTCTGACGCGGGCCGATTTCGCCGTTCGCCAGTTGCCGCGCGATTGCGCGCGCCGCGTGAATACACGCAGGGGTGTCGGTACCGTGTATGCCGCGCAGTGCCTGAGCCGTAGCGGCTATCGCGTCAGCGGGCGATAATTCGTCGAGCATCGGGCCGATTGCGGATCGGCCATGAAACCGGGCGGCCCTTGGTCCGCCCGGTTTTTCATGTTGCACCGGGGCATGCGGCGTGATTGTCAGTGGGGATGGATATGCCGGATTATTCGCTGGAAAAGAGCGCGTTTGCGCAAGGAGCCTCTCGCGTGGGTGGGGTGGATGAAGTGGGGCGCGGCCCGCTGGCCGGTCCTGTGACGGCCGCCGCCGTGGTTTTGGATCCGGGCAACATCCCCGAAGGGCTGAATGATTCCAAGAAGCTGACCGCCAAACGGCGCGCCGCTGTTTTTGACGCGATCATGGCCTGCGCCGACGTGTCAGTGGCTCATGCCAGCGTCGAAGAGATCGACGAAATCAACATCCTGCGCGCCAGTCACCTGGCCATGCTGCGCGCGGTCGACGGGCTGTCGCGCAGACCTGACCACCTGTTGATCGACGGCAATATGATCCCGGCCGGCAATCGAATATCCGCGCTTGCCGTGGTCAAGGGAGATGCCCGTTCGCTGTCGATCGCGGCGGCGTCGATCGTGGCCAAGATCACCCGCGATCGCATCATGATGGATTTGGCGCAACAGTTCCCCGGCTATGGCTGGGAGACAAATGCCGGTTATCCTTCGAAAAGCCACAAAGCAGCCCTCCAAAATCTGGGGGTGACCCCACATCATAGACGTTCGTTCAGGCCGGTCCACAATATCTTGTATCAAGGGTAAAATGTAACCTCTTGATTCAAAAAAGAATTTGACGCCGAATCGCGTTTGACTCATCCTTGTCTCATCAACGAGCGCATCAAAAAAATCCGCGCCGTGAACGAGGCAGAGAATGAAAACGATGACCAAAGCAAAGGGCGCTGATGCGCTCCCTCTCAACACGATTCTGGATGGTGACTGCATCGACGTGATGAACAGTCTGCCGGAAGGCTCGATTGACCTGATCTTCGCGGATCCGCCCTATAACCTTCAGCTGAAGGGCGATCTGCACCGTCCCGACAATTCCAAGGTGGATGCGGTGGATGACGAATGGGACCAGTTTTCCAGCTTCGCCGCCTATGACAAGTTCACCCGTGCCTGGCTCAAGGCGGCGCGGCGTTTGCTCAAGCCGAACGGTGCGATCTGGGTGATCGGCAGCTATCACAACGTGTTCCGCATGGGCGCCGAATTGCAGAACCAGGGGTTCTGGATCCTAAATGACGTGGTGTGGCGCAAGTCGAACCCGATGCCGAACTTCCGCGGCAAGCGTTTTACCAATGCCCATGAAACCATGATCTGGGCGTCGAAATCGGAAGGCGGCAAGTACACGTTCAACTATGAAGCCCTGAAAGCCCTGAACGAAGGGGTTCAGATGCGTTCGGACTGGGTGCTGCCGATTTGCACGGGCCATGAGCGGCTCAAGGATGACAACGGCGACAAGGCGCATCCGACCCAAAAACCCGAAAGCCTGTTGCACCGGGTTCTGGTGGGTTCGACAAACCCGGGTGACGTTGTGCTGGATCCGTTTTTCGGCACCGGCACCACCGGCGCCGTGGCCAAGATGCTGGGCCGCGAATTCATCGGCATCGAGCGTGAAGAAGCCTATCGCAAGGTTGCCGAGAAACGCCTCAGGAACACCCGCAAGTTTGATCGCGAAGCCTTGCAGGTCAGTGCCAGCAAGCGCGCCGAACCGCGTGTGCCTTTTGGCCAGCTGGTCGAGCGCGGCATGTTGCGCCCTGGCGAGAACCTCTATTCGATCAATGGTCGCCACAAGGCCAAGGTGCGTGCCGACGGAACATTGATCGGGGACGACGTGAAAGGCTCGATCCATCAGGTCGGCGCCCATCTGGAAGGCGCGCCAAGCTGCAACGGCTGGACCTACTGGAGCTACAAACAAGACGGCAAGCGGGTGCCGATCGACGTATTGCGCCAGCAAATACGCGCGGAAATGGCCGACAGGCCCAACTGATTACACCCCATACCCCGAGACAGAATACCGCCGGTGCCTGTGGCCTGACGTTTCAAAACAGGCACCTTGACTTGCCCCGCCGTTCATCGGCGGGGCTTTTTTGGCTTTAACTGTCGGGATGTGCGACTATCTAGGGCAAATCAATTTATGAAAGCTGCGCAGCCCATGGCCACGACTCGCCCTTTTCTTTCCCTGTTTTCCCGACGCCGGGCGGATGATTTTCCGGACAAGTCCAGCCCGGAATACCAATATACCGAAGCGGTTCTGGCCGCGCACAAGAAAGAAGGGCTGGAACTGGCCGTGCATGTGCGCTGGGTTGCGATGGCCATTGTCGGGGTGCTGCTGCTGTTTCTCATTCCGATGCCGGATGTCTGGTATTACGAACTGATCCTGCTGGCGCTGGCGATCAACGGATGGTTCATGCGCCGTTTGGGGAAGGTCGGGCAGTCGCGTGCCGAATTGCTTTTGTTGTTCATTGACCTGGCTCTGATGACCATCGGCATGGTCGGGCCCAACCCGCTGAGCGATCAGACATGGCCCCATGCCATGCAGTACCGGTTCGGCAATTTTCAGTATTTCTACATCATCCTTGCAGGCGGGGCGCTGGCCTATTCCTGGCGCACGGTGGTGGCCATAGGTACGTGGACAACCGGGCTGTGGGCGATTGGGCTGGGCCTGTCAGTCTGGCTTGTCGAGCCCGTGCCGGGCCTGACAGAAGACATGCGCGCGGCCTTCCCGGATCAGCCCGACATGGCCTGGCTTCTGGATCCGAACAGTTACCGGGTGGACCTGCGCATCCAGGAGATAGCCGTATTCCTGATTGTTGCACTTGCCATGGCGGTATCGGTGCGCCGCTTCAACGGATTGTTGCGCAGCAATGCCGCGCTGGAGCGGGAGCGGACCAACCTGAGCCGCTATTTTTCGCCCAATGTTGTCGAGGCGCTGTCAACAAATGACGAACCGCTCAAGAAGATACGCAGCCACGAAATCGCGGTGCTGTTCGTGGATATCGTGGGCTTTACCGAATTCGCGGCAACCCGCAGACCAGAGGAAGTGATCGAAACCCTGCGCGAATTTCACGTGTTGATGGAAAAGGCGGTCTTTGGCCATGGCGGCACATTGGACAAGTATCTGGGTGACGGGCTGATGGCGACGTTCGGCACGCCAGAGCCTACCAAGCAGGACGCGATCAACGCGCTGGAATGTGTGCATGAGATGATGGACGAGATGGACAAGTGGAACGCGGGCAGGATCGCCCGTGCGCAACCGCCCTTGCGCGTCGGGTTCGGCGCGCATTACGGGCCGGCGGTTCTGGCCGATATCGGCGCCAACCGGCTGGAATTTGCCGTGGTCGGTAACACGGTCAACGTGGCCTCCCGGCTGGAGGCGCTGACGCGCGGGCTGAACGCGCGGCTGGTGATCAGCGACAGCATGCGCGAAGAGGTGATCCGCGAGGGGGGCCATGCCTGCCTTGACGGCCTGCTGCGCTTTGACGGGCAGGACATTCGCGGGGTCGAGGACAAGCTGACGGTCTGGGCCTTTGAGCGCACCGCCCCGGTCTGAGCCGCGTTAGCGCGGCATCGGGTTGCTGGCCTTGGAATAGGGTTTCCAGTCGGTGATTTCGGGGTAATACATCGCCCGCCATTTGCGCACCTTCGGGTTCATGGCCCGTTTCCACAGCGGCGGCACCATCGCGAACATGGTCATCAATGGATAACCATAGGGCAATTGCGGGGCGTCGGCCTCGGTATAGTTCTGCAACAGAGGAAAACGCCGGCCTGGCTTGTAATGGTGATCCGAGTGGCGTTGCAGGTTGATCAGCAGCCAGTTCGACGCCATGTGCGCCGCATTCCAGGAATGGTGCGGTTTGACGTGTTCATATTTGCCCTTGCCCAGATGTTTGCGCGTCAGGCCGTAATGTTCGACATAGTTGACGATTTCAAGCTGCCAGATCGCGATAAAGGCCTGCCACAGGAACAGGAAAAACCCCGCCCAGCCACCGATCAGAAGTGCAAGCAGCAGCATCCCCCCCTGCAAGCCCCAGTAACGCCAGAACGGGTTGGAGCGATCCGTCCATGGCAGATCCTTGCGCGCCAGCATCTCCTTTTCGGCCCTGAAGGATGACTTCAGCGAGCCGAGCAGAACGCGCGGGAAAAACCGGTGGAAGCCTTCATTGTAGCGGGCAGTGACCGGATCGCGGGGGGTACCGACATAGCGGTGATGCACCAGAAGATGCTCGGAGCGGAAATGCGAATACAACACCATCGCCATCAGGATGTCGCCCAGCCATCGTTCGGTCCTGTTCTTCTGATGCATGAGTTCGTGGGAATAGACGATGCCCACGGTGCCGGAAATGACCCCGACGCCAAAGAACAAGCCGATTCTGGCGGCGACGGACAGGTCTTCGGATTGGGTGGCGTACCAGATCAGGCCGAAGACCGTGACAAACTGGATGAAGGGCCAGATCATGGTGATCAGGCGATACCAGTAAAGATCTTCCTCGGTTGTCTCCAGGTCCGCGTTTTCCAGGTTGAGCCCGACGACAGCGTCCAGCGCGGAAAACAGATACCATGTTGCGGCCGGCACCAGCAGCACCCACCAGGAGCCAAGCCCCGCCACGATCCAGATCAGCGGGATCAGCAAGAGCGACAGCCAGAATGGCAAGGCGCTGGACAGTTTGGCAACTTGTGACGAGGCGATCATGGTCAGAACTCCGTAGTGAATCGCGCGGCACCAGTATGGGGCGCGCGGCGGGGCGCTGCAATCGCGATCAGGTGTTCAGGCTCAGGTCGAATGCCTTGCGCATGACGGTGGGCAGATCGGATGGGCGAAACCGGTCCGGCGCGAAGAACTCTCCGGTTCCGGGCGCGCGGTCCATCGGCACCAGCGCGGTGCGGACGCTCAGGCGCAGGTGGAAATGCGTGAAGGTATGGCGTGCCTCGGCGGGGAGGGTTTTCCATTCCGCGCGGATCGGTGGGGCATGGTTCGGCACGCTGCCTTCCTGCCATTCAGAGCCGGGCCAGCCCAGCATTCCGCCCAGCAAACCCTTGTCGGGGCGGCGCTCCAGCAACAGGGCGCCGTCAATCCGGCGGGCGATATAGGCCGTGCCCAGCCGAACCGGCTTGGGCTTTTTCGGCGTTTTTTTCGGGAGCTGCGCGGCCGTGCCCCGGTCTCGTGCCAAACAGGGCGCGCGCCAGGGGCAGATACCGCAAGCCGGGTTGCGCGGGGTGCAGATCGTTGCGCCCAGATCCATCACCGCCTGGGCATAGTCGCCGGGCCGTTCCGAAGGGGTCAGTGTTTCGGCCAGGGCCGTGAGTTCGGGCTTGGCGGCGGGCAGGGGCGTGTGACAATCAAACAGGCGCGCCATAACCCGTTCGACATTCCCGTCCACCACGGTTTCGGGCCGCTCAAAGGCAATGGCTGCGATTGCCGCCGCTGTATAGGGTCCGATCCCCGGCAGCGTCAGCAAATCGGACCGGGTGTCCGGAAACCGCCCGTCATGCCCGACACTGACCGCGCGGGCGCATTTCAGCAGGTTGCGGGCACGGGCGTAATAGCCCAGCCCGGCCCAGGCGGCCATGACCTCGTCGTCTGGCGCTGCGGCAAGCGCGTGAATATCGGGCCAGCGTGTCGTGAACCGCTGAAAATAGTCACTGACAGCGGCCACGGTGGTTTGTTGCAGCATGATCTCGGACAGCCAGACCCGGTATGGATCGGGCCTTTGCCCACCGGACCGCGCCGCCGGGCCAACGCGCCAAGGCAGTTTGCGCGCGTGCGTGTCGTACCATTCCAGAAGATCGGCGGCCAAATTCGTTTTCCGCAATTTTTGTTCCTCCGCCCGAACGGTTTCGCTGGCATGGCCCGCCCGCGACACTAAGATAGCGCCTGAAACGAGGATGCAAGAGCAAGAGATGCGCCGCGCAACGACCAAAGGATTTACACGTACGTCATCGCTGTTGCGCGACCGGATCCGCAAGGCCGGCGAAAGCCGTGGTTTCGCGGTGACACGGGTGCTGACCCACTGGGCCGAGATCGTTGGCGAGGACGTTGCCCGTATCTGCAAACCCGTCGATGTCAAATACGGGCGCCAGGGTTTTGGCGCGACTTTGACGGTGCTGACAACCGGCGCGCAGGCACCGATGCTGGAGATGCAGAAGGAAACGCTGCGCGCGCGGGTGAACGCGGCCTATGGCTATAACGCCATCGCACGGCTGCGCATCACCCAGACCGCGCCAACCGGGTTTGCCGACGGGCAGGCCAGCTTTGCCCCGGCGCCCAGAAAGACCGCTCCGACACCGGACGCCAAAACGCAGGCCCGGGCAATGGCGGTGGCCGCCCCCGTGGAGAATTCCGAGTTGCGCCATGCGCTTGAACGTCTGGCGGAAAACGTGCTTACAAAGCAAGAAGTGAAAAGAAAGGTTTCTGAATGAACCGCATTGTTTCCGTGATTCTGGTCGGCGCCCTGACGATGACAGGCGCCGCTTTTGCGAATGCACCCGAGAGCAACCGGGCTGTTACAAATGTTCAGCTGGTCTCGTCGGATGGCGCGGCAGAGGCGGAGTCTTCGGGTATTGTGGAGATGGTAATGGGCGCCGAGGACGCGCCGATTACGCTGATCGAATATGCGTCGTTTACCTGCCCGCATTGTGCGAGCTTCCAGGAAAACGTCTTTGGCGAATTGAAAGCCAACTACATCGACACCGGAAAAGTGAAATTCATCTTCCGCGATGTCTATTTTGACCGGTTTGGCCTGTGGGCATCTATGGTGGCGCGTTGTGACGGGCCCGAGCGGTTCTTTGGCATCGCCGACCTGCTGCTTTCCAAGCAAGATGAATGGAGCCGGGCCGGCGATCCCGTCGCGATTGCCGACGCCTTGCGCAAAACCGGGCGCCTTGCCGGAATCGAAGATGCGCAGCTTCAGGCCTGTTTGCGCGACGAGGACAAGGCCAAGGCGCTGATCAAGTGGTACCAGACCAACGCGGGCGCGGACGATATTTCCAGTACGCCGACATTGATTGTCAACGGCACCAAACACAGCAACATGAGCTATGAGGATCTCAAGAAGATCCTGGATGCCGAACTGGAGGGCTGACTCCAGTTGCCAACGCCTGTGCAAATGCCGCCATCGGGCGGCGTTTGTCTTTTGGTCAACCGGTGGCGAACAGGCGGTCAAGTGCCGAGTCGACCGGGCACCAGTCATCAATTTCTAGACGCACCGGCAAGGTCAGCACGCGGGGGCGCATCTCGCGCGGCAGGCGCACGGCGTCCTTTTCGGTGGTGACAAGCTGCGCGCCGGCGCGATCGGCCTCGGCAGCCAGACGGGTCAGCAAGGCGGGGCTGAGTTCCTGATGGTCATCCAGCGGCTGTTCGCGCACCACATTGGCGCCAAGGCCGCGCAGCGTGGCAAAGAATTTTTCCGGGTGCCCAATTCCCGCGAAAGCCAGGAACCGGGCGCCGGACCAATCCATCCCGGTTTGCAGCGGGGTCAGCGCGCCGGTCGCGTGTGGTACTGACAGTTCCGCTCCCCAGCGTTCGGCGAACCGTTTCTGGGCAGCCGGGTCGCCGATTGACAGCACCAGATCGGCCCTGGCCAGGCCAGCACCTACCGGTTCGCGCAGTGGCCCCGCCGGAATGCAGCGCCCGTTGCCGAAACCGAGCGCGGCATCCACCACAACAATTGACAGATCCTTGTACACGCCCGGGTTCTGAAACCCGTCATCCAGGAGGATCACTTCCGCCCCGGCCTGCCGGGCCGCCGCGACTCCGGCGGCGCGGTCTCTGGATACCCACGTCGGTGCGAAGGCTGCCAGCAAAAGAGGCTCGTCGCCGGTTTCGGGCGCGCTATGGCGCATTTCATCCACCCGCAGCGGGCCGTTCAGGCGACCACCATAGCCACGCGACACCACATGCGGCTTCAACCCGCGCGCCTGCAAATGCTGCGCCATCGCGATGGTTGTCGGCGTCTTTCCCGTGCCACCCGCATTCAGGTTGCCGACGCAAATCACCGGGATATCGGCGCGAAACCCGGTATCGGCGCGGGCAACGCGCCGGCGTGTGCCATGCGCATAAAGCGCGCCCAAGGGCGCCAGCAGTCGCGCTTGCCAGCCGGGGCGATCCGGTGGGTTATGCCAGAACCGCGGTGGTCTCATTTCGGCTTCCCCCGTGTATCAAGCAAGTCCTGCGCCAAGGCCACGATCTGATCGGATACTTCCGCGCCTTCCGACACGATTTGCCAGCCGGCATGGGCCATCGCGGCCACTTCGTCTGGCGCAATCAGATGTGTCACCGCAGCGGTCAGGCTATCGGAATCCTTCACGATACGCGCGCCCCCCGCCTGTGCAAGGCGGCTGTATGCATCAAGATGCCATCGCACACCAGGACCGTAAAGCACCGCCGACCCAAGCGCGGCCGGTTCGAGCGGGTCGCGCCCGCCATGGCCAGCCGCCAGCGAAGACCCCATCAATGTTACCGGCGCGGCGCGGTACCACAAGCCCAGCTCGGATGGGGATTCGGCAAGCAGGACATGCGTGTTGTCATCCGGGAATACGCCATCATCCCAATTGGCGAGCCGCAATCCACTCTTGGCCAGCGGCGTTCGGATAGCGGCAAAATCTTCGGCCCGGTCCGGAACGACAATCAGCAACATGCGATGCGACAGCCGCAGGACCGCGCGGTAGGCTTGCAGCACCAGGGGGATTTCCTGGGGCTGTACCCGCGCCGCCAGCCAGACCGGGCGCCCGCCCAAAGCGGCGCGCAGGTCTTCCAGATCTGTTTCGTTGCAGGGCAGCGCATGACTTTCTTCAAGCAGCTTTCCGCTTTCGATCACGTTGGGTCCGCCATCCGGCAAAATTCTGCGGAACCGGTCGGCTGCGCCTTTGTCCAGCGTCAACACCGCCGTGAATCGCGCCAGCGTGGCGCGGGTGGGTTCCGGCATCCAGCGCCAGCGGCGGTTTTCCAGACCCGGCGTGTCCGCTTCAAGCAACAGCGTGGCGATACCCCGGCCATGGGCGGCATCGATCAGGGCCGGGCGCAGCCAGGGACCAAGCCAGATCATCAGGTCGGGGCGCCAATGGTCAAGGAAACCCCTTATGTCCAGGGGGTTTTCGGAGGGGCACGGCATCCAGACCAGATCAGAAGGCAGGTTGTCGGGGCGCACGGTGCCGGGCGAGGTCGTCAGAAGAAACCGAACGCCGGTACGCTGTGCGGACAGGCGCAAGGCAAGCTGCGCCAGGGCACGCGCGCGCGCCGGGTCGGCGCAATGCAGCCACACCAGCTCGCCGCCGGGGCGCGGCACGGTAATCTTTTTCAGAGTGGCCGGCTCGCGGCGCGCAAAGGCCAGATAGGCCGCCAGGCTGATCGAGCGCGCCATGAAAGGTGTCAGCCCAGCTCTTCGGTTGACGAAGCTTCGGCCTTCTCGTCGCGTAAACGATGCAGATGCGCGATGAAATAGCGCATATGCGCGTTGTCCACGGTGCGTTGCGCCTCTGCCCGCCAGGCGTCGAACGCGGCCTGATAGTTGGGGTAGATGCCGACAATATGGATATCGTCAACGTTCTTAAATACCGATTTGGTGGGATCCACCAGTTCGCCGCCAAAGACGAGATGCAGGCGCTGGGTCATGCGGGGGCTCCAAAGCTGTGCGTTTCGGGGGCAACCTATGCCTGTTGCGCCGCCGCCTCAAGGCTTTGACCGATGCCCGGTTGACGCATGTGCGCCGATCGGGCAACCACGGGCAACGCCAATTCGGAACATGCCGCCATGAAACCATTCCTGATCCTGCAACTGCGCCCCGAAACCGAGGCTTCTGACGACGAATTCCAGGCGATTCTGCGCAAGGGCGGGCTGAGTATGTCGGACGTGCATCGCATCAGGCTGGATCAGCAATCCCTGCCGGATGACCTGAGGCTGGAGAATTATGCGGGCGTGATCGTGGGGGGCGGGCCGGGTTGTGTAAGTGACCCGGAAGACAGGAAAACCCCGGTCGAGGCCCGGATCGAGGCGGCGGTCCTGGGCCTGATGCCCGAGATTACGGCGCGGGATTTTCCATTTCTGGGCTGTTGTTACGGTATCGGGATTCTGGGCCACCATCTGGGCCGTGTCGTCAGCAAGGACAAGTATTCCGAACCGGTCGGCACCTCGGCCTGTTCCCTGACAGAGGCAGGTCTGGCCGATCCGGTTCTGGCCGGGCTGCCGGAGCGGTTCGACGCATTTGTCGGCCACAAGGAAGCGGTGCAGCATCTGCCGGAAGACTGTGTTCACCTGATCAGTTCCCCGGCATGCCCCTTTCAGATGATCCGTCATGGGCGCAACGTGTACGCAACTCAGTTCCACCCCGAGGCCGACAGCGACGGGTTCGAGGTGCGGATCAACATCTACAAGCACCGCGGGTATTTCCCGCCAGAGGATGCCGACCGTCTGATCGCGATGTGCCGCGCGGCGGACGTGCACGCGCCCGAGTTGGTGTTGCGGAATTTCGTGGCGCGGTATCGCGCCTGATCAGGCCAGCGCCGCGCAGATGTCGCGATGCACCGCTGCGTTGGCGGCGACCACGCCTTTGACACGCGGGTCCGCATTGTTGAAACGCAGCGGTGCGCCAATCCGGTCCGAAGTAACCGCCCCGGCCTCGCGCAGGATCAGATCACCGGCGGCCACGTCCCATTCCCAGGTTGGCCGGATCGTCAGCATCGCGTCATAGCGCCCCTCGGCCACCAGCGCGAGCCGGTAGGCCAGCGAGGGGCGATAACTGCGAAAGACGTTTGGCGCACCGTTCTTCCAGTGGCGCGGTTCCATCACCGGACGCGCGACAAGCAGGTTCGCGCCGGTCAGGCGGTCACGTGTTGCAGGCCGGATCGGATTGCCGTTCAGCGTGGCGCCCTGGCCGCGCACCGCCGAATACAGCATGTCCCGCAGGGGCAGGTAGATCACTGCCGCTGTCACCTCGCCTTTTTCGGCAACGGCCAACGCATGTGCCCAGGTGCGCGCGCCGTCGATGAAGCTGCGGGTGCCGTCGATGGGATCGACAATGAACACCTTGTCCGCCGCCAGCCGGTCGCGCCCATCCAGCGATTCCTCGCTGAGCCAGCCGTAATCGGGCCGCGCCGCGCGCAACTCGCGCTCCAGCATGTCGTTCACGGCCAGATCGGCCTCGGTCACGGGGCCGGCACCCTCGGGCTTGTGCCAGGCCTGGGCTTCGGGGCCGGAATAGCTGGTGGCGATCCGACCGGCCTCCTGGGCGGCGTCGATCAGCAGGCGAAGATCATCAGCTGCCGGCAAGGGTCATACCCTCGACAAGAAGCGATGGAACCACGCGGGACAGGTGCGCACGCGCATCGTTGGCAGGAACGATGCTGCGCAGCATGTCATGCAGATTGCCCGCGATCGTGCATTCGTTCACGGCGTGGGAGATCCGGCCATTCTCGACCCAGAACCCGGCGGCGCCACGGGAATAATCGCCAGTGTTGGGATTGATGGTAGAGCCGATCAGGGAAGTCACCAGAAGCCCGGTTCCCATGTCGCGGATCAGGTCTTCGCGATCGTGACTGCCCTGGGTCAGGGAAATGTTCCACGCGGTGGGGGAAGGTGGTCCGGCGACGCCACGCGCGGCGTTGGCGGTTGAGGGCATACCCAGCTTGCGCCCATTGGCAAGATCCAGCGTCCAGCCTGTCAGGACACCGTTTTCCACGATGTTGCGGCAGCGCGTCGGCAGGCCCTCGGCATCGAAGGGACGCGAGGCGCCAACGCGCGGGCGGTGCGGGTCTTCGATCAGAGAGAGCCCATCGGGAAGCACTGGCTGGCCCAGCCGGTCGCGCAGCCAGGACGATCCGCGCGCCACCATGGCGCCGTTGGCGGCCACCAGAAGATGCCCGACCAGAGAAGAGGAAATGCGTTCGTCGAACAGGACAGGAAAGGTGCCGGTGACGGGCTTTCGCGCGGCCAGCCGTTCCACCGCACGGGCCCCGGCCGTGGTGCCGATGTCCTGCGGGCTGCGCAGATCGGCCTGAAACACCCGGCTGTCGCCGTCGTAATCGCGCTCCATACTGTCGCCGGTGCCCGCGATGGCAGTACAATAGGTGGCCCGCGAAGAACGTGAATACCCACCGGAAAACCCGTTGGTTGCGGCAAGATGCACCTGTGTGCGGCTATACCCGGCGGTGGCGGATTGAACCTGCGTGACGCCGGAAACCGCCATGGCGGCGGCTTCGGCGGCAAGCGCATCGGCTTGCAGCGCGGCCGGGTCCGGTTCGGCTGTCGGATCGGCAAGTTCCAGTGCGTCCAGATCCCAGCCGCTGGCCAGTTGCGCCGGGTCGGCCAATCCGATGCAGTCATCCTCGGGCGCTTCGCGCGCCATGGCAACCGCGCGTTCGGCCATGGCGACAAGTGTGGCGTCGCGCGCGTCGGATACCGATACGTTTGCCTGCCGCTGCCCCACGAGAACCCTCAGGCCCAGATCCAGCCCCTCGGATCTGTCCGCCTGTTCCAACCGGCCCGCGCGCACATCAATGGACAGCGAGGTGCCCTGCATCACGATAGAATCCGCGGCGTCGGCCCCCGCAGCCCTGGCGGCGTCCAGCAGGCGGTGCGCGAGAAGTTCAATATCCTGTCTCATGACGTTCCCGTAAGTCGTTTGGCCTGAGGTAGACCGCGGCAGGCCCCGGCGCAAGCCTGTCATGGCGTGCCATGAAAAAGGGCCGCCCGCAGGCGACCCCGTGACCGGTGGGCCGGCCACCTATTTCAGGCGTTGACCATTGGCCAGAACATGGCCCTGCTCGTTGACCTCGATACGCGAATTCAGCGTGTCCTCGCCGTCACCGGGCACCGAGAACATGCTAAGCATCATGCGCGCGCCCATGACCTGTTCTTCGGGCACAAGACCCATCTGAACAAGCTTGTCCAACAGCCCGTTGAGTCCGGTGATGTTGAGATCCAGGGCGCCTTCGGGACGGGGCAGGCCGTCAAAGCTTTGCATGTCCGAATTGTCAAAAACGAAATCGCCCTTGCCCGTCACGCTGGCCCCGGCAAATCGCAATTGCAGATCCTTCAGCGTCAGCGCGTTCAACTCGCCGGGAATTTCGTCAGAGTCCTCGTCCAGCGTCATGATGTCGGTGAACACGGTCGCCTTGCCCATCAGTTCGACGATCAGGGTGGCCGGGTCTTGCGGAAGAACCTGTCCGGGATCGAACATGCCCCAGATCATTTCCGACACGCCCAGATCGGCAACGGTCAGGTTGAGGGCGAAGTCCTGGGGAGCCTCGTCGGCCATGAGCGGCATTTCAAACCCGAAGGCCAGTTCGCCAAAACTGATATCGATGGGAAGCGGAATGTCGGGCCCCATGGCGCTGATTTGCACATCCGAGATTCCGCCGCCATAGGCCAGAACGCTGTCATTCATCTGAAGTGCAACCGAGCCGCCGCCGGATGTGGAGGAAACGCTGCCCGGCGCGCCCTCGTCCACGAACGTCAGATCAAATTCGGATGCTTGCAACGAATAGCTGCCTGCGATGTCAAAGCCGGCCGTGAACAATGCCGCCGGGTCATCGGCGTAATCACCCAGCGGGATCACGGCGTCGGCGTCGATCTCGATACCGGATGCGCTGCCTTGCATGTCAATCTCGCCGCTGCCTGCGGGATCGGTGCCCTGAAACGTGTAAGTCAGGCTGTCGACACTCATTTTCTGTGTCGTGGCAACGGTTTCGCCGACGGACATGGTGGAGGTGCCAAGGATCCCGGCCAGGATTGCGTTGGCAACCAGATCAGGAATTTCCGCGCCGTTGACAACGATCTTTTCCAGGTCGACGCCGATTTCGGCGGCGTTGTAGGCATAGGTCATTTCCTCGGGCGTGCCCGATACGATGGTGCTGAGATTGGCGTGGCTGAACAGAAGCGAGATATCGACTGTTTCGTCATCGGCCCGGGTGTTGATCTGCATGGGCATCTTGTCGGCCATGACGATCGCCACGGTACCATCGCCAATTTCGACGAATTTCAGATCGCCCATGGTCACGGAAACGCTGCCTTCGTCCTCGGGCAGGGGCAGGCCGAGGGTAACGTCCGAAACAGTGAGCGTATTGCCAACTGTTTGTTCCGACGCGGAAATATCGTATCCAAAGCCGCCGAGATAGCCGCGCCAGCTTTCCCAGACATCGCGCGCGCTGACTTCGGCGAGCGCGGTGGTTGATAGCAAAAACGAAGCCAACAGGCCGGAACTGGCAATTCGAGCAGCGCAATTCATTGGGACATCCCTCTTCAAATCATCCCGGACAGCTTCTGACGATGCCGCGGTAGGGTCAAGGGCCAAGGGGGTGGACCACCGGGCAGTTGGCGATTACCTGTGGGCGAAACATGCGCGTGGAGGATGATATGGCGGACGTTTCCGGAAAGACGGTTTTGATCACGGGCGCCAGCCGGGGGATCGGCGAAAGTGCGGCCCGGCTTTTTGCCGAGGCGGGCGCAAATGTGGTGCTGACCGCACGGTGCGGTGATGCGATCGGGCGGATCGCCGAGGAGATCGGCCCCGGCGCGCTGGCCATACCGGTGGACGTGGCCGATTACGGCCAGGTGGCCGGAGCGGTAGAGAAGGCCGTGGCGGCCTTTGGCGGATTGGACATCCTGATCAACAATGCCGGTGTGGTGGAGCCGATTTCCCATCTGGATCAATCGGTTCCGGCCGATTGGGGGCGGGTGATCGATATCAATCTGAAGGGCGTCTACCACGGGATGCGCGCCGCGATGCCGGTGATGGAACAGGCCGGGGGCGGCAGCATCCTGACCATCAGTTCCGGCGCCGCGCATGGCCCGGTCGAGGCATGGAGCCATTACTGTGCGTCCAAGGCCGCGGTGGCCATGCTGACCCGCTGTGTCGACAAGGAAGCGCGCGACAAGGGCATTCGCGCAATCGGGTTGTCGCCCGGAACCGTCGCAACCCAGATGCAGCGCGAGATCAAGGCCAGCGGGATCAACCCGGTAAGCCAGCTTGACTGGTCGGATCACGTGCCGCCCGAGTGGCCCGCAAAATGCCTGATGTGGATGTGTGGCGCCGAGGCCGATGCCTGGCTTGGGGATGAAATTTCCCTGAGAGATGAAGGGATTAGGAGGAAGGTTGGTCTGATATGATCGATCTGGTCAAGGGTGCGGACGGGCTTTGGATCGTGACGATCAACCGGCCCGACAAGGCCAATTCCCTGACCCATGACATGCTGAGCGAGCTGGCCGGGATCGCCGAGGGCGCGCAAGAGGCGCGGGTGCTGATCCTGACCGGTGCGGGCAAAGTGTTTTCCGCCGGCGCCGACCTGGACGAGGCGCGCGCCGGACTGGCCGGGAGCGACGTTTGGGAACGGCTGTCAGGCGCCATCGCGGCGCTGCCGGGCCTGACCATCGCGGCGCTGAACGGAACCCTGGCCGGGGGCGCCATGGGCATGGCGCTGGCCTGTGATATCCGGCTGGCGGTGCCGGGGGCGAAGTTCTTCTATCCCGTTATGAAACTTGGGTTTTTGCCACAACCCTCTGATCCGGCGCGGATGGCGGCGCTGATCGGGCCGGCGCGCACCCGGCTGGTCCTGATGGGGGGACAAAAGCTGAACGCCGAGGAGGCGCTGGGGTTCGGGCTGGTGGACCGGATCGTGGAGCGCGAGACGCTGCTGGAGGCGGCGCGCGAGATTGCCGCCGACACGCTGGCCGCCGATCCGGGCGTCGCGAGGGGCATCAAGGCGCTGTGCCGATAGGTTGCCAAGTGCCTAACGCGCCGTTTTTCACCGCGCAACGGATGCGGGGCGAATCATGGATTAACAGGCTGAAATCGCGGGAAAACCCCGTGTCGGCATAACGTCGGTATCGTGTCGGCATTGCGTCGGTGCAATATCGTGAAACCGGGGCTTAAAAGGCGCGAGCGGCGGATAGAGGGCCTGGCAACCTATGGGTCGGACTGCGCCAGCGGCCCGGGGGATTCGCGGATCGGCAGGTGGATCAGCGTCGCCAGCAGCCCCAGCGCAACCGCGGCCCACCACATCGCGGTGTAGTCCCCGGTCGCGTCGTAGATCCGTCCGCCCAGCCAGGCGCCGATGAAGGCGCCGGTCTGGTGGCTGAAGAACACCAGACCGGCCAGCGTGGACAGAAAGCGCAGACCTTGCGTTTGTGCGACCAGCCCGGTGGTCAAAGGCACGGTCGAAAGCCAGAGCAGCCCCATCGCGGCGGAGAACAGGTAGACATTGGCTGGCGTGAGCGGGATCAGGATGAAGGCCGCGATGATCACCGCCCGCGCGGCATAGATACCCGCCAGCACGGTTTTCTTGGAGTGACGCTGGCCGGACCAGCCCGAAAGGAAAGACCCGGCGATGTTGAACAGCCCGATGAGCGCCAGCGACCAGGCGCCGATGGCCGGGGCCAGCCCCCGGTCGGCGATATAGGCCGGCAGGTGGGTCTGGATAAAGGCGACATGGAAGCCGCAGACGAAGAAGCCGAAGAACAGCAGCACGAAGGCGCGGTCGCCAAAGGCGGTGCGCAGCGCATGGCCGAACCCGGCGGCCCCGGCCCCGGCCGCCGTGGGCTGCGACACCCGCGCGATGAACACCAGCGCCGGAAGGATCAACAGGAAACTGGCCGCGATGAGCAGGATCGCGCTTTGCCATCCGACCACGCGCAGGAACAGCGCCGAAAGCGGCGCGGCCACGAACATGCCGGTCGAGGCGGCGGCGGTGCCAAGGCCAAGCACGAAGCTGCGTTGTTGCGGGGTGACGACTTTGCCCAGCGCGATGATCACCACCGGGAACGAGCAGGCGCCGGTTCCGATCCCGACGATCACGCCCGAGGCGACAAAGATGGCGGGGTCGATCACGGTGCCGCGCAGGAAGAACCCAAGCGCCGCCACCACCGCGCCAAACCCGAGCACGCGGGCGGTGCCATGGCGGTCGGCGACCATGCCGGCGAGGGGCTGGGTCAGGCCCCAGCACAGGGCCTGGATTGCCATCGACAGCGAAAACACCTCGCGTCCCCATCCAAGCTCTTGCGACATCGGGCGCAGGAATACGCCGAAGGTGGCGGCAAAGCCGAAGCTGATGAAGGCGACGAGACAGCCCGCAACGACAGCGGCCGTGATTTCGGGGCGTGTCTGCATGGCGCGGGTTTCCCAAACACAGGCGATCCGCATCAGGTTACGCGGAAAACCCGGCCCTGGATACGGGGTTCTTACCGCCGCCGCCGGCCCGTGGTTCTTGACAGGAATTCGGGTGGGCGTTTGGCGACCCAGCGGATGAATTTGGCAAGCCGGGGATGGGCGCGCAGGGCCTCGGGCGTGGCATAGTCGCGGGCCAGGTCTGCCTCGGAAAGCGTGGCGTGGATTTCCTTGTGGCAGATGTGGTGCAAAAGCACGGTTGGCCCGCCCTTGCCGCCCTTGAGCCGGGGCACAAGGTGGTGCTGGCTTTGTGGCACGTCAGGCGGAATGGGGCGGCCGCAGAGCGGGCAGAGGGGATCGGACACGGGCTTTTCCCGGTTGTGTCTGGCCAAGGGCGCGGGCATGAGGTTTCCTGTCATGAGTATGTGGGTGAGGGTCGCATGGAAACAACCGAGATTCTGGACCAGGCGCTGAGCGAGGGCGCGCGCCTGTGGGAAAGCGCGGAAGGATGGCTGATAAGCCCCGCCGCCTGGTCGCAATTCGCCCTGCTGGTGGTGGCCTATCTTTTGGCGCTGGTGGCCACGAAACGGTTGCGCCCGCTGGCCACCCGTTTGCTGACCCCGGCCGGGGCGCAGGATGGCCCGCTGGCGCGCGCGCGCCGTTTCGTGCTGATCTTCGTGCCGCTGATGCTGCCCCTGCTGGCCTGGGTCTTTACCGGCATCGGCGAAAGCGTCACCCGGTCCCTGTTCGGATCGGGCGCGGTGATCGCCTTTGGCAAGCGGGTGTTCCTGTTCCTGGCGGTGCGCATCCTGGTGCGCGAGATCATCGCCGATCCGATGATGAAGGTGCTGGGGCGATATGTGCTGATCCCCGTGGCCGCGCTTTATGCCGTGGGGCTGCTGGATCCGGCGATGCAGAAGCTGGACGAAACCATCGTGCCGCTGGGCAACCTGTCCTTTTCGTTGATGTTCGCGATCCGCTTTCTGATCGTGGGGGGGGCGATTTTCTGGCTGGGCCGCTGGTCGAATGACCAGTCCACGCAGTTCATCAAGAAACAGGAAGACATGCGCCCGGCCATGCGCGAACTGGCCGCCAAGGCGATCGAGATTGCCATTTTCGGCATCGCCTTCCTGTTGGTGATGAACATCATGGGCATTTCGCTGACCTCGCTGGCGGTGCTGACCGGGGTAATCGGCGTGGGGCTTGGCTTTGGCCTGCAAAAGATCGCGTCGAATTTCATCTCGG
Organism: Thiosulfatihalobacter marinus; assembly: GCF_016019955.1. GTDB lineage: Bacteria > Pseudomonadota > Alphaproteobacteria > Rhodobacterales > Rhodobacteraceae > Shimia > Shimia marinus_A. The sequence goes on along the minus strand of NZ_JAECRZ010000003.1, from coordinate 136,873 downwards.
GGGTGATCCTGCTGTTGGAAGGGCAGGCCACGGTGGGCGATTATGTCGAGCTGGACGGGGGCGAGGCGGGCACCATCGTGAAGATGACCGCGCGCGCCACAATTCTGGAGACCTATGATGGGCGCTGGATCGTGGTGCCCAACGAGGATTTCATCACCACGCGGGTGGTGAATTACTCTGACCAGGGCAGCGCCAACCGCTACGAGGCGCCGTTTTCGGTAAGCTATGACACGGATATCAACCTTGTGCCCGATATTGTCGAGGCGGCGGTGGCCCGGCATCCCGGCGTTCTGGACGCGCCGTTTCCACCCGATTGCGAACTGCGCGGCTTTGGCGAAAGCGGCGTGGATTTCGCGGTGGAATTCTGGGTGGAAGGGATTGATGACGGCAAGAACAAGTTCATGTCGGATGTGCTGTTTCTGATCTGGAACGCATTGAAAGAACATGACATCCAGATCCCCTATCCGCATCGCGTGGTCGAACTGAAGGGCGGGTTCCCGGAAAAATGACGCGGGCGCTTGTCATCGGGGCCGGGCCGGCGGGGCTGATGGCGGCGGACATGCTGTCGGCGGCCGGAGTATCGGTGATGGTGGCCGAGGCCAGGCCCTCGCCCGCGCGCAAACTGTTGATGGCGGGCAAATCGGGGCTGAACCTGACCAGGGATGCGCCGTTTGAAACCTTTCTGGCAGCCTATGAAGAGGCCGCGCCACACCTGCGCCCCATGCTGCAAGCGTTCGGGCCGCAAGATGTGCGGCGCTGGGCCGAAGCGCGGGGGCAGGAGATGTTCACCGGCACATCGGGCCGGGTCTTCCCGCGCGCCATGAAAGCCTCGCCGCTGCTGCGGGTCTGGCTGGGGCGGCTGGCGGCGCGGGGCGTGGACCTGCGCACCCGCTGGCGCTGGACCGGTGGCGCGTTCGCGTTTGACACGCCAGACGGCGCGCGCGCCGTCGCGCCGGATGTCTGTGTGCTGGCCTGTGGCGGGGCCAGTTGGGCACGGCTGGGATCGGATGGCGCCTGGGCGGACTGGATCGGCGTGCCGGTGGCACCGTTCCAGCCGGCGAATATGGGGTTTTGCGTGGATTGGTCGGCGCATATGGCGCGCCATTTCGGAACGCCGGTGAAAAACCTGCGGCTGACGGCCGGGGATATGTCGGTGCGCGCGGAATGCGTGGTGTCGGCGCGCGGGCTGGAAGGTGGCGGCATCTATGCGGTGTCGCGCCGGATGCGCGAGGGGCACGGGCTGATACTGGACCTGCTGCCGGATATGGACGTGGCGCAGGTGCGCGCGCGGCTGGCGCGCCCGCGCGGCAAGACCAGCCTGACCAACCATCTGCGCAAGGTGCTGAAGCTGGACCCGGTGAAACAGGCGCTTTTGTTGGAATTCGCCCGCCCCCTGCCGGACGATCTGGCGCCGCTGATCAAGGCCCTGCCCATACGCCATGCCGGGCCGCGCCCGATGGACGAGGCAATCTCCACGGCGGGCGGCGTGCCATTCGCGGCGCTGGACAGCCGGCTGATGCTGCGCGACCGCCCCGGCACGTTTGCCGCCGGGGAAATGCTGGACTGGGAGGCCCCGACAGGCGGCTACCTGCTGACAGCCTGCCTGGCCACGGGGCGCTGGGCCGGTCAGGGCGCGCTGGACTGGCTGAACCGGTCCTGATCTTCATTTTGCCCCAAATACTCCGGGGGTGAAGTTTGAAAATCCCCGGATTTTCGAACGAGGGGGCAGCGCCCCCTGCCAGCCGCTATCGCACCAGCTTCTGAAAGGCCGGGCGGGCGCGAACATGCGTGAGGTAGGTCTTGAAAGCGGCATTGTCGATCGGGAACTTGGCCGATCTTGCCCAACCACCACAATGGGCGAGGATGATGTCGGGCACGGTCATCTCCTCGCCCATCAGGTAAGGGCCTTTCATGCGTGCCAGCACATGATCCAGATTGCGCTGATATTCCCACATCAAGGAGGGTTTGACCTCGGGCACGCGGTGCTCCTGCGGCAGGATGAAACTATGGCGGGCAGCGGTCCAGAGCACGGCGTCGATCTCGTCCAGGATCTGGTGGGTGACGCTTTCCTGATGGGCGCGTTCGATCGTGCCGGCCGGATAGGTCAGCGCGCCGTGCTTGTCGGCGAGATAGGTCAGGATGGCGGTGCTGTCGGTGATCGGTACGCCATCATCCAGAAGAACCGGTATCTTGCCGGTGGGATTGAGGGCATTGACCCGTTCGGTGCGCGGCTTGTCCGGGCTGAGCGTATAGGGCTGGCCCAGCTCTTCGAGCATCCACATCACCCGGAACGCGCGGCTGCCCGGGTTGCCTATGACTTCGTACATGACGTGCTCCCTGCGTCGTTTTGCAGGCGAGGGTGGCAGGCGACGACCGGCGCAGCAAGCCCAAAGGCGCGCCATGACGCCGGGTCGCGCGCGGCGCGCACCTGCTCAAAGGTGGAACGGCATTGGCTTTTGTGGCAATCACACGCCATGACGACCCTGAAACGGATATGTGTCGCGCTGCATGGCGCGCGAATTACCAACCCGGCCTGACCTGTCGGGCCGGGATTGTGAGCCATGTCTGTCCATTGCGCGACGCGCTGAAACCGGGGGTGTCCCATGTCTTCTGAAACGCCTGTGCTGCATATGCTTTGCGGAAAAATCGCGGCCGGAAAATCCACGCTGGCCGGCCGGCTGGCCCGTGCGCCGGCAACGGTTGTGATTAGCGAAGACGCGTGGCTGGCTGCGTTGTTTTCCGGGGAGATGACAAGCGGCGCGGATTACCTGCGCTGTTCGCACAGGCTGCGCCAGGCCATTGGGCCACATGTGACGGGATTGCTGAAGGCGGGGATTTCGGTGGTTCTGGATTTTCCGGCCAACACGGTTCAGAACCGGGCCTGGATGCGGTCGCTCCTGGAGGGGACCGGCGCGGCGCACCAATTGCACCTGCTGCGCGCGACGGAGGCGCAATGCCTGGCCCGTCTGGCGGCGCGCAATGCGGGAGGTGCCCATCCGTTTGCGGTGAGCGAGGCGCAGTTTCACCGGTTTTCGCGGCATTTCGAGCCGCCGACAGCGGAGGAGGGGTTCACGATCGTGGAACATGAGACCGGCCCATGAGACCGGCACGTAAGGCAAGCGGCCCCGGTTCACGTCCGGCGCGGGCGTGGGGTCAGCGTTGGCGCCCCAGCATGGCCAGCCGCAGAAACAGCCGTTCGACCAGCGCCATGGCCGGGGCGTGCTGACCGGCGGAGCGGAGTTTCAGATCGGTGTCGGTCAGGCCGGTGAGGGCCTGTTCCAGCTTGTCCGCGCCCCAGGTCTGAGCCTGGCGCAGCATACGATCGCGGCGCGGGCCGAAGATCGGGGGGCGCATCCGGGCGATGCCCGCCGCGGCACCGCCGGGATCGGCCGCCGCGGTGTAGAGGGCGCGAAAATGGCGGGTGGCCGAGATGATCAGCGACACCGGGTTCACCCCCTGCGCCTGAAGCTTGCGCAGCACCGGGGCGAGATCCTGGGCGCGGCCCTCGGCCACGATGTTGAGGATGTCGTCCAGCGCGGCCTCGGTGGACACGGGCGCACAGGCGATCACATCGGCGGATGTCACCGGCAGGTCGTCGTTCAGCTTGAAGAGTGCCAGTTTTTCAAGCGTTTGCCGAAAGTCGCCGGGATCCAGTTCGCGCGAAAGATTGGTGAGGTCGGTCATCGCCTCGCGGTCGATATGTTTCAGCCCGGAGCGGGCCAGTTCCGCCTCGATCTCGTCGCGCGAGGGCGGATCGTTGTAGATGCCCACGGCATAGGCGTTGGGATGGGTTTCAAAGGCTTTGCGAATCTTTGAGCTGGCCTTGAGCGATCCGGCGGTGACGATGATCTGGGCATCTCCGGGCGCCCAGTCCTGGAGCGCGGCGAGGATCGCGGGCGCGGCGGCGTCGGTGGCGTCTTCGACAAAGGCCACACGGGGGCCGGGGAAAAAGCTGATTTCCTTGATGGCGTCGCCCAGGCGCGCGGGATCCTTGCGCAGATCGGCACCGGGAATGCGGGTGAGGCGCATTTCCTCTTCGCCCCGCGGACCGATCAGGGCGGCGATCACCTCTTGCCGCTTGAGCGCATTGCGCATGGCGTCGGCGCCGTAGATCAGCAGCCCGGTGCGATCCGGCTCGGGTTTTGCGAAATACCGGGCACTGTCGCGGGTTGAAAGCTTCATAGCTGGTTCGACGTGGCATAGGCCTGTAACTGGCTAACGATCCTGTCGGCCAGGATCACCATCAGCCGTTCATAGGCATCTGTTTCCGCCGCCAGTTCCGACACGGTTGTGCCGGTGGCAGAGTAGCCCGTGAAACTGTCGGCTTCACCCGAGGTGATGACCTTGTTGGAAGTTGTATCGCGCAGGTCATACGTGACCCGCCCAACGATGTCATAACGCGAGGTGATCTGGGCCACCGTCTTGCCGACCGAGCGTTGTTCGGTTGTTAGCGCGAGAGAGAGGGCGAATTTTTCCGCCCCCGTGCCGCGCCCAAGACGGTCTTCGAGTTCGCGCGTCAGAAAATAGGTGCCGTTGTCGGTGGGTTCGTCCACGCGGACATTGTTCAAAAGCGGGCGGGCGCCGCCATTTGGCCCGTAGACCGGGGTAAAGCCGCAGGCGCCGACAAAGGCGGTGGCGGACAGCAGGAACAGGCGGCGATTAAAGGACGACATTCACGATCCGACCGGGCACTACGATAAGTTTCCTGGGCTGGGCCCCGTCCAGCCGGCTGGTGACAGCTTCGTGGGTGAGGACCAGTTTTTCAACCTCTTCCTTGGGCATGTCTGCGGGCACGCTGATTTCCGCGCGGCGTTTGCCGTTGATCTGGATCGGCAGGGTGACGGTGGAGTCAACCAGCATGGCGTCATCGGCAACCGGCCATGGTGCGTTCACGATCAGGCCGTCGCCGCCCAGCATGGCCCAGATTTCCTCGGAGAGGTGGGGTGTCATGGGGGACATGAGCTGGGCCAGTGTTTTTGCCGCTTCCCGCCTGGCCGCGCTGCCTGACTTGGATTTGGCGAGTGTGTTGGTGAAGGCGTACAGCTTGGCGATGGAGGCGTTGAAGCCGAAGGATTCGACGCCCAGCGTCACGTCACGGATGGTTTTGTGCATCTCGCGCAGCAGGGCCTCGTCCGACCCTTGCGGGCCGTCCTCGTCGGCGGCGATTTCGGTGGCGATTCGGTGTACGCGGGAGAGATGCTTGTAGGCGGCCTCGGCCCCGGCGGCTGTCCATTCCACGTCGCGTTCGGGCGGGCTGTCCGAAAGCACGAACCAGCGCGCGGTGTCGGCCCCGTAGGACGAGATGATATCGACCGGATCGACCACGTTGTTCTTGGATTTGGACATCTTGGCCGAGGGAATCACCGTCACCTGGGCGCCGGTTTCCTTCAGAAACGCCTTGCCGTCGCGCAGGTCCACCTCTTCGGGGTAGTGATAGACCGGGCGGCCATTGCCGCCGGTGGTCTGGTAGATCGCGTGCGTGACCATGCCCTGGGTAAAGAGCGCGTCGAACGGTTCCCGGGATTTTTCGGGCAGGTGGCCGCAGATATGCATCGCCCGGGCGAAGAAGCGCGAATAGAGCAGGTGCAGGATCGCGTGTTCGATACCGCCGATATATTGATCGACATTCATCCAGTAGTCGGCGTCTTCGGCCACGGTGGGGGTGGTGGCGCGGGGCGCGGTGAAGCGGGCGAAATACCACGAGCTGTCTACGAACGTGTCCATCGTATCGGTTTCGCGCTTCGCCGGGGCGCCGCATTTCGGGCAGGCGCAGTCGCGCCATGTAGGGTGGCGATCCAGCGGGTTGCCGGGTTTGTCGAAAGTGACATCGTCGGGCAGCTCGATGGGCAGGTTTTCTTTCTTTTCCGGCACCACGCCGCAGGTGTCGCAATGCACCACCGGAATCGGGCAGCCCCAGTAACGCTGGCGGCTGAGGCCCCAGTCGCGCAGGCGGAACCTGGTCACGCCCTTGCCCCAGCCGGCCTTTTCGGCAAAGTCGATGGTGGCGTTGATCGCCTCTTGCCCGGTGGCCGTGTCAAGCCCGGCGAAGTGGTTGATCCATTTCACCTTTTGCTCCTTGGGGGGCACGAAGGCTTCGTTTTCGACCGGCTTGGGATCGTCGAGGTCAAGGAAGGTATCGATCACCGGCAGGTCGTATTTGCGGCAGAAATCAAGGTCGCGCTGGTCATGGGCCGGGCAGGCGAAAATGGCGCCGGTGCCGTAATCCATCAGGATGAAATTGGCGATCCAGACCGGCAGTTCCCAGTTGGGATCGAGCGGGTGTTTGACGCGGATGCCGGTGTCATAGCCCAGCTTTTCCGCGGTTTCGATGGCTTCTTCGGTGGTGCCGCCCTTGCGGCATTCGGCAAGGAAACCGGCCAGTTCGGGATTGTCCGCTTCTAATTGTTTGGCAATCGGGTGGTCCGGCGAGATGCCGACAAAGGACGCGCCCATGAGCGTGTCGGGGCGGGTGGTGTAGACGGTGATCGGGTCGCCGCCGTCGGTGCGGTCAAAGGAGAATTCGAGCCCGCGCGACTTGCCGATCCAGTTTTCCTGCATCAGGCGGACCTTGGCGGGCCAGTTTTCAAGAGTGTCGAGCGCGTCGAGCAGTTCTTCGGAATAATCGGAGATCCTGAAGAACCACTGGGTCAGTTCGCGCCGTTCCACCAGCGCGCCCGAGCGCCAGCCGCGCCCGTTTTCCACCTGTTCATTGGCCAGAACGGTCATGTCGACCGGATCCCAGTTCACCACCGCGTTCTTGCGGTAGACCAGACCCTTTTCGAGGAAATCGAGGAACAGCGCCTGTTGCTGACCGTAATATTCGGGATCGCAGGTGGCGAACATGCGCGACCAGTCGAGCGACAGGCCCAGCGGCTTCATCTGTTCGACCATCGTGTCGATATTGGAATAGGTCCAGTCCTTGGGGTGGCCGCCGATGGCCATGGCGGCGTTTTCGGCGGGCATTCCAAAGGCGTCGAACCCCATCGGATGCAGTACGTTATGGCCGGTGGCCATCTTGTAGCGCGCCACCACATCGCCCATCGTGTAGTTGCGCACATGGCCGATATGCAACTTGCCCGACGGGTAGGGGAACATTTCCAGCACATAGTATTTCGGCTTGCTCTCGTCCCGGACGGCCGTAAATGTCCCGGCCCTGGCCCAGGCTTCCTGCCACTTGGATTCGATCTCGGCGGTGGTGTAGCGCGACATGGAAAAGTCACCCTTTCAATTCTGACAGGCCGCGGCGATGCGGCGAAACTCGCCAGCGGTGATATGCGCCCGTGCGGCTGCGGTCCAGTGCAGAGGTGGGCAAATTCCGCGCGGAGTGGGCTTTGCCGGGGCGAATTCTGGGCTATACAGGGAAAAACACAGGATATTTCAGGCCATTTCCATGAAAGTACTTTTCATACACCAGAATTTCCCCGGCCAGTTCAAACATCTTGCCCCGGCGCTTGCGGCGCGTGGCGACGAGGTGACGGCGCTGACGCTGCGGGTCAAGGAGGCGGCGTCCTGGAGTGGCGTGCGCATTCTGCCCTATACGATCCAGCGCAAACCGGGGCAGGGGCTGCACCCGTGGCTGGTGGATTTCGAAACCAAGCTGCTGCGGGCCGAATCCTGCTTTGCGGCGGCGCGCAGGCTGAAGGCAGAGGGCTATGCGCCCGATATCATCGTGGCGCATCCGGGCTGGGGCGAGAGCATGTTCCTGCGCGATTTGTGGCCGGAGGCGCGGATCGGGCTGTATTACGAGCTGTATTATTCGCACAAGGACAACGATGTGGGGTTCGACCCGGAATTCCCCAAGCCGGATCCCGTGGCCGATACCGTCCGGCTGCGGCTGAAGAATCTCAACAACATGATGCATTTGCAGGTTGGTGACATGGGGCTGAGCCCGACCGAGTTCCAGGCGGCGAGTTTCCCCGAGGAGTATCGGCGAATCATCGATGTGATCCATGACGGGATCGACACGGACGCCGTGCGCCCGGACCCGGATGTGCGGTTCGGACTGGAGGGCGGGGCGGCGCTGGACCGGTCCGACGAGGTGATTACCTTTGTCAACCGCAACCTGGAGCCGTATCGCGGCTATCACGTGTTCATGCGGGCGCTGCCCGATATCCTGAAAAGCCGGCCCGATGCGCATGTGCTGATCGTGGGCGGCGACGAGGTGAGCTATGGCGCCCGCCCGCCCAAGGGGCAGACCTGGAAGCAGATCTATATCGACGAGGTGCGGGGCCGCATTCCGACATCAAGCTGGGAGCGGGTGCATTTCCTGGGCCGTATCCCTTATGACCGGTTTCTGCGCCTGTTGCAGGTCAGCCGGGCGCATGTCTATCTGACCTATCCGTTCGTGCTGAGCTGGTCGCTGATCGAGGCGATGTCGGCGGGGGCGCCGATCGTGGCCAGCGACACCGCGCCGTTGCGCGAGGCGATCCGGCATGACGAAACCGGGCGGCTGTTTCCGTTCTTTGACGGCGCGGCGCTGGTGTCCGAACTGAACACGGTGCTGGATGACGGTGCGATGCGGGCGCGGCTGGGGGCGGCGGCGCGCGCCTTTGCCGTGGACAGGTATGATCTGCAAAGCCGCTGCCTGCCACGTCAGATGGACTGGATCGACCGGCTTTATGCGATGGCGCCCGGCCCGGTGCGTACGTAGCCGGCGAAAGGGAAAGGCCGCGCCCGGAGGCGCGCGGCGCTTAATGCGGGGTTGCCTTGGATCAAAGTTTGCTGTCGGCGATCCGCAACTGACGGGCGCGGGCCAGGATGGCGTCTTCGACCGCGCGGGCCGTGCCGGCGCTGACCGGGGCGCCGCCGCGGGTTTGCAGCGCGACATTCAGTGAGCGGGCTTCGAGCGCGGGATCGCGGATATAGACCGTGGCGCGATAGCTGCGCCCCCCGCCCGGCGGGGTGCCATAGCCGGTGGTGATCACGCCGGAGAAGGGATCAACCGTCTGCACCGGCAGGAAATCCAGAACTTCCAGCGCGCCGGCCCAGAGGTATTTGTTGACCTCCAGCTTTACGTCGTCATCGCCGGTATTGAAGATTTCCCAGATGGTGTTGCCCTCTTTCTGTTCGGTCGTGTAGTAGCCGTCGATCGGGTTGCCGACATCTACACGCTTTTCCAGATCCGAGCCGGGATTTTCATACGGGTTGGCCGAGCGGGTGCCGCAGGCGCCAAGCGCGAACAGCGACAACATCACCAGAACGGCAGCAGGGCGGCGGAGATAGGTCATCATGTGGCCTCTTGAAACATGTCTGTCCCGTCCTAGCCAAGCAGGCCGGGTTGAGCAAGGCTCTTGAGCGGATTCGCGACAAGGCGGCGTCCAGGGCGGCACCTGTCGCAACCGCGCGCGCGATGGCGGCGGGAGACTGATCCTTGCTCCGGCGGGTGTGGCAGGACTGTGACATGTCTGCACCATTTTGGCTGACTTTGCCCGGGCGAAGGGCAGCGCGCTTGCAAAGTGACCCTCAAAAGAGCGAGAGACTACGCATACCCAGTTCGGGATTCTCCTGACTGGGCGCATGAATTGGAAACCCGAGGGAAAAACGATGAAAAAAGTTCTCTTCGCTACGACTGCTCTGGTCGCCACCGCAGGCGTCGCAGCAGCAGAGCTGAGCCTGGGCGGCTCGGCACGTTTCGGCGTCACCTACAACGACACCAAACCGAACGAACTGCAGATCCACAACCGTTTCACGCTGAACATCGACGGTTCGGCGTCGACCGACACCGGTCTGGACTTCTTCGCACGCGTTCGTATCCGTGGCGGCAACACCGGCACCCAGGGCCTGGGCGCATCGGGCGTTTCGGCACCGCGCGTTGGTGTTTCGTACAACAACTTCACCCTGGCAACCGGCAACATCCTGGGCGCCTACGAAAGCGCACCTGGCCTGTATGACGGTTCTGTCGGTCTGACCGGCCTGGGCTGGCACAACCTGCCGGGCAACGTTGTTGGCAACCGCTTTGCATGGGATTCGTTCTCGTCGGCTGGCGCTGGCTCGAACGGCTTGGAAGTGATCTACTCGAACGCTGGCTTTGGCGCACACGTGTCGTGGTCGGACGTGCAGGCAGACACCCGCATCGCAGCTAACGTGTCCTACACCTTTGGCGACTGGACCGCAGCCGCTGCTTACCAGGACTCCGACACTGTTGCTGATGACAAGTGGCTGATCACCTTCGGCGGCAACATTGGTGACTTCGGCGTTGGCGCTGCATATGGCGACAACAACGACATCACCAAGTGGCGCATCAACGGCTCCTACACCTTCGGTGCAGGCACCACCGTGACCGCATATGTCGCAGACGAAGGCGGCGCAGCCTCGACCGCAACCGACACTGGCTGGGGCCTCGGCTTCACCCACTCGCTGGGCGGCGCAGTTCTGGCCGGTGGCGTCGTTGGCGGCCCGTCGGGCGAAACGCTGGCAGACCTGGGTGTTCGTTTCTCGTTCTGATCGAACGAAAAACATACCTTACAGAGGGCAGGTCCATCGGACCTGCCCTTTTCTTTTGCGCGCGATTGGTGTTCCTTGCCGACGGATCACCAGAGGGAGCGAGCGCATGTCGTTGGCAGAAATCATCACGCGACTTCACAAGGCCGAATCCGCTGCCGGGCGGGCGGAGGGCGATACCTGTTTGATCGCGGTCAGCAAGCGTCAGCCGGATGCGCGGGTTGTGGATGTGCTTGAGCAGGGGCACCGGGTATTCGGTGAAAACCAGGTTAAGGAGGCGGCGGGAAAATGGCCGGATTTCCGTGCCCGGTTCGATGGCGTGGAACTGCATCTTCTGGGGCCGTTGCAGACCAACAAGGCGCGCCAGTCGATGGGACTGTTCGACGCCATTCATTCGCTGGACCGGCCGAGGCTGGCCAACATGCTGGCACGGCTGGCGCAGGAGCTGGGGCATTGCCCGCAGCTGTTCATTCAGGTCAACACCGGTGAGGAACCGCAGAAATCGGGGGTGCTGCCCGATGATGCGGATGGGTTTGTGGCAGAGTGCCGGGCGCTGGATTTGCCGATTGCCGGGCTGATGTGCATCCCGCCGGTGGAGGAGGAGCCGTCCTTGCATTTCGCGCTGTTGGGCAAGATCGCGGCGCGTAACGGGCTGGAGGGGCTGAGCATGGGCATGAGCGGCGATTTCGAACGCGCCGTGGCGCTGGGCGCGACCCATGTGCGGGTGGGTTCCGCGATCTTCGGCGCGCGCGGCTAGCGCGGCGCGCCTTCGGCGAGAGTATTTGGGGAACAATGAAAGCGCGGGATCAGGGAATGATCAGGCGCGTGCCGGGAGGGGCGTTTGTGCAGATCCAGTGGATATGGGCGCGGGCCAGGCCGAGGCAGCCTTCGGTGGGAAAGCCCGGGCGGCGCCATTGATGCAGGAAGATTGCCGATCCGGCACCGGGCGTGGCATCGGGCCAGTTCCAGTCTGTCAGAAGGATCACATCATAGAGCGGATCGGCGCGGCGCAGTTTTTCATGGCTGGGCGCATAGGGCGCGCGCACCAGGTGGTTATAGGCGGGATCGCCGGGCGCGTCGGACCACAGATCATCCTTGGTGATTGGCATGGCCCAGGGCGCGGGCAACGCCAGCCTGTCGGGGCGGTAGAGCAGGCCGGTGATGTGGTGGATGCCGCGTGGCGTGGCGCTGTCGCCTTCGCGTTTGTCGCAGGTCAGCCCGCCGCGTCCGATGGTGCAGGGAAACCGCCGACCCTTGAAGCGCAGCCCGGTGGGGGTGAGGACGAGATCCGCGGGGATCACAACAGGTGGCCGGACTTGGCGGCCTTGGTGGCGAGATAGGCGCGGTTATGGGTGTTTTCGCCAACCTTGAGCGCCACGCGTTCGGTCACGCGCAGGCCGGCGTTTTCCATCATGTCGATCTTGCGCGGGTTGTTGGTGAGCAGGCGTACCTGCGAAAACCCCATCTCTTTCAGGATATTGGATCCGATGCGGAAATCACGTTCGTCATCCTCGAAGCCGAGGCGGTGATTGGCCTGAACCGTGTCAAACCCCTGATCCTGGAGCGAATAGGCGCGCATCTTGTTGGCCAGCCCGATGCCGCGCCCTTCCTGATTGAGATAGAGCAGAAGCCCGGCGCCCTCTTGTCCCATCTGGGCCAGGGCGGCGTGCAGTTGCGGCCCGCAGTCACATTTAAGGCTGCCCAGAACATCGCCGGTAAAGCAGGCCGAGTGCAGCCGCACCAGAACGGGCATGTCGCGGGGCGGGCGCCCGATCTCGATCGCGTAATGTTCCGAGCCACCATCCTCGGGGCGGAATATGTGCAGCCGGCCGGCCCCGGCCAGGGCCATGGGCAGGCGGGCATGGACCACCGGATGCAGGGGGCTGGTATCGGTCAGGTGGGGGGCGGCCAGATCGGCGGGGATCGCGGTGAGGCCGTGGTCCAGCGCGAAGGGCGCGGCATTGTCCAGCGGCGTCACCAGCGCGGCGGGCAGAAGCTGTGCCGATTTCACCAGCCGCATGGCGGCGCGGTGCAGGTCGGCCGGTCCGTCGCGAAAGCAGGAGAACGGGCCTTTCATGGGCGCCCGCAGATCGTCATCGGGATTGGCGACACCTGACAGCCAGTCCAGCCCGGCATCGGCGGGCAGGCGCAGGCGGGCGATATCGGTATCATAGACACGGGCCTTGAGCGTTTCGGCGCGGCGCGCGGTGATCACCAGCGCCGGTGTGCCCGGAAGGGCGCGCAGATCGGTCAGCCGTGTCGCAGACAGGGTTTCGACCGCCTGAACCAGGAGCGCGGTGCCGCCCCCGGTCAGCACGATCGGTACCCCCATGCGCAGATCGGCACGGGCGCGGGCAAGGCGTTCGACGATATCGGGCGAAAAGCTCATGCAAAGTGGTCCAGTTCAGGGTGCAAGGCGTATCGGATATACCCGGCGGTGGCAGGAATGTGAAACATTTAGCGCCACAGGTACACGAGGACGTGAGGGAATTGCAGCAAATCTTGCCGCCCGCGTGAGGCGGCGCCACATCGGTGGGACAGTGAAGGCGGCAAACACGAAGGTGAGGAGGTCAAATGGCCCAGTTGAAGAGACTCCTGTTGGTGGATGACGATGAGGACCTGCGCGAGGCCCTGTCCGAGCAACTGATCATGACCGAGGATTTCGACGTGTTCGAAGCCGGCACCGGGGCCGAGGCGATGGGCCGGATCAAGGAGGGGCTGTATGACATGGTCATCCTGGACGTGGGGCTGCCCGACACGGACGGGCGCGAACTTTGCCGGTTGATGCGCAAGCAGGGGGTCAAGAGCCCGATCCTGATGCTGACCGGCCATGACAGTGACGCCGATACCATCCTGGGGTTGGATTCCGGGGCGAATGATTATGTGACCAAACCGTTCAAGTTTCCGGTGCTTCTGGCGCGTATCCGCGCCCAGTTGCGCCAGCACGAGCAGAGCGAGGACGCCGTGTTCCAGCTGGGGCCGTATACGTTCAAGCCGAGCATGAAGATGCTGATCACCGAGGACGAGCGCAAGATCCGCCTGACCGAGAAGGAAACCAATATTCTGAAATTCCTGTACCGGTCGACGGATGGTGTGGTGGCGCGCGACGTGTTGCTGCACGAGGTTTGGGGGTATAACGCGGGAGTCACGACGCATACGCTTGAAACCCATATCTACCGGTTGCGTCAGAAGATCGAGCCGGACCCGTCAAATGCCCGGTTGCTGATCACCGAATCCGGTGGCTACCGATTGGTGGCGTGACGTGGATGTCGCAGTTTGCAACAATTTGGCAACAGGCAGGTGACAGGGTGTTGAAGTCCTTGATATGAATCAAAGAGGCATATGGGGAGTACCTTATATGCAGGTTGTACGGATCCCGCGCATATCCGGGTTATGATATGCACCTCCCTGTTGGACTGGGCCCGGACTTGTTCCGGGCTCTTTTTTGTTTGGCGGGTTGGGGGCGTTGCCCCCGTCGCGGCGGGCCGCGACTCCCCCAGGATATTTTCGGCCAAAAGAAGGCAGGGCGCGGTGCTTGTTGTTGGCAAGCGGCGGGTGTGCGGGGTAGGGTGCCGGGACAGGGTAAATGGGAGTGCGGCATGGGTTTTTCGCTGGCGACATGGAACATCAATTCAGTGCGGTTGCGGGAGCCTATCGTATTGAAATTGCTGAAGGAAGAGGCGCCGGACGTGTTGTGCCTTCAGGAGTGCAAGAGCCCTGTCGACAAGATCCCGACCGAGGGGTTCGCGGCGCTGGGGTATCGGCACATGATCGCGCGGGGGCAGAAGGGCTATAACGGGGTGGCGATCCTGTCCAGGCTTCCGATCGAGGACGTTGGCGACAAGGATTTTGCCGGGCTGGGCCACGCGCGCCATGTCGCCGGGCGGCTGGAGAACGGGGTGGTGATTCACAACTTTTACGTGCCGGCGGGCGGGGATGTGCCGGACCGGGAGGTGAATGAGAAGTTCGGCCAGAAGTTGGATTATCTGACCGGGATGCGGGACTGGTTTCATGGTGACAGGCCAGGGAAGTCGATTCTTGTGGGAGATTTGAACATTGCCCCGCGCGAGGACGACGTTTGGAGCCACAAGCAGTTGTTGAAGGTGGTCAGCCATACGCCGGTGGAGGTGGCGCAGCTGGCCGAGACCCGGGAGGCGGGCGGATTTGTGGACATTACCCGGCAGGATATACCGGAGGGGCCGCTTTACAGCTGGTGGAGTTATCGCGCGCGGGATTGGGATTTGGCGGACAAGGGGCGGCGGCTGGATCATGTCTGGGCGACGGCGGATATTGCGAATGCGGGTCATTCCAGCCGGGTGTTGCGCGCGGTACGCGGCTGGGAGAAGCCCAGCGATCATGCGCCGGTATTTGCCTCTTTCGACCTGTAATGGCACGCGATCATCGCCCCAAGCCGCTGTATCGCAAGGTCAATACCCGCACGCATGGGGTGCGGCACGGGTGTGACCGGATGGCCGGGCGGGCACGCAACAGCAAGGCGGCGCGCAAGGATGAGGGCAGACAGCAGGGGATGCGGCAGGGGGTGCGGCACGGGTTGGACTATACGCCGCTTTACCGGTTCCTTGTGTCACGGGTGGGCCGGGCGTGGGACGCGGTGTATTCCGAGGCGGTGGCGCGTCTGGATCACGAAGCGCCGATCTGGCATCTTGCGGCGCGCGGCGGCGGACCGCGGGCGCCGAAGGTGCGCACGGGTGCGTCGACCTGGTTCAGCGGGCTTTATGTGGATCCGGACGGTATGCTGGCCAAGGTCGATCCGAGGCTGGATGCCGCGCGATTGCGCCCGGATTGTGCCTGTTGCACACATACATTTGACGGGGTGCCGTTCGGTTTGCCGTATGACGAATCGAATGGCGCGTAAATTCCGAATTGGCCCTTTGAAACCCCGGTTGGGGAGGTCATATAGGGGCCAACAGAGATAAGGAAAGACGAGATGCTTGAACTGGGACAGGGCGCGACGGCGCCTGCGGGCGATCTGATCAGGGATGTCGGCGAAGCGGATTTCATGACCGAGGTGGTGGATGCCTCGATGTCGGTGCCGGTGATCGTTGATTTCTGGGCGCCGTGGTGCGGGCCTTGCAAGACGCTGGGCCCGGCGCTTGAGGCTGCCGTGACGGCGGCTGGCGGGGCCGTGAAGATGGCCAAGGTCAATGTGGACGAGAACCAGATGATTGCCGGGCAGATGCGGGTGCAGTCGATTCCGACCGTCTATGCCTTTTGGCAGGGCCAGCCGGTGGACGGGTTTCAGGGGGCGCTGCCGGCCAGCGAGATCGACGCCTTTGTGGCGCGGGTGGTCGAGGCCGGGGGCGGGCAGGTGCCCGATAACGGGCTGGACGATGCGTTGGCGGCGGCAGAGGAAATGCTGACCGAAGGCGACGCGCAATCCGCGGCGGAAACCTTTGCCGCGATCATCGAGCAGGACAACGCCAATGTGGCGGCGTTTGGCGGGCTGGCGCGGGCCAATATCGCGCTTGGGGCGCTGGATCAGGCCGAAGCCGTGCTGAACGGCACGCCCGCCGAATTTGCCAATGCGCCCGAGATCGAAGCCGCCCATGCGCAGCTGGAGCTGGCGCGCCAGGCCGAGAATGCCGGGCCGGTGACCGAGCTGCGGGCCAGGGTGGAGGCCGATCCGAATGATCACGCGGCGCGGTTGGACCTGGCGCAGGCCCTGCACGCCGCCGGCGAGGTGGAGGCGGCGGTGGACGAGTTGCTGGATCTGTTCCGGCGCGACCGCGAGTGGAATGACGGTGCGGCTAAGGCCCAGTTGTTCACGATCTTCGAGGCGCTCAAGCCCAACGATCCGATCGTGCTGAACGGGCGGCGCAAGCTGAGTTCGATGATCTTTGCCTGATCCGGGAAACCGGGTTAGGCTGATCCCATGATAAAGGCTGCGGACCTGCCAGACGTGGTGCCGGTGTTTCCTTTGACGGGGGCGCTGATGCTGCCGCGCGCGCGATTGCCCCTGCATATTTTCGAGCCGCGATATCTGGCGATGCTGGATGATGCGCTGAAATCGGGCAACCGGCTGATTGGCATGGTGCAACCCAACGAGATCCCCGGGCGCGAGGGCACGGGGTTGCAACGGATCGGATGTGTCGGGCGGATCACCCAGTTCAGCGAGACCGAGGACCACCGCTATCTGGTCACGCTGACGGGGCTGTCACGGTTTCGTATCCTGAACGAGGTGGACGGGTTCACGCCTTATCGCCGCTGCGACGTAAGCTGGGACGGGTTCGAGCGGGATCTGGGGGGGGCAGAACAGGATCCGGGCTTTGACCGCGCGGCGTTCATGGCGTTGTTGCAACGCTATTTCGAAACTCTGGACCTGGCGACGGATTGGGATACGCTGAAGGAGGCGGGGGACGAGTTGTTGATCAACTCGCTTTCCATGCTGCTGGACTTTGCCGCCGAGGACAAACAGGCGCTTCTGGAGGCGCCATCGCTGGCGACACGGCGCGAAACGCTGGTGACGCTGATCGAATTCGCGCTGCGGGGCGGCGCCGGAGAGGACATGATGCAATGAGTGACGAAACCGAGTTCGACCGGCGGATGCTTGAGGCGCTGATCTGTCCGCAGACGCGCACGACACTGGAATATGACGCCAAGGCGCAGGAACTGATTTCCAGGGCCGCAGGGCTGGCTTTTCCGATCCGCAACGGGATACCGGTGATGCTGATCGACGAGGCCCGGGTGCTTGAATGAGGCCCGGCGCGGCCCGGCGCTGAGCCGAATGGTTCATGACACGCCGGTTGCGCGGACGCCGAAAAACGTGTCGCGCCTTGTGCCCGGCGCGGCGCCTGCCGGGTGATCCCGACGTTGCAGCACCACCGGTGTCTGTCATCGGGGCAACAGCCGGGGGCAACGGGGGCCGTCAAACGGGGCCGTCAAGACCGATGAAGCCGGGCGGATGTTGCCGGGCGCGAGCGGTTCGGTATGCCATGCCACCGGTTGCGCCGCGATCCGGAGCCATTCGAAAATGCAGCGACCCGCCGGATCATCGACGGGTCGCTTTCATGGTGCGCTGTCAGACAACCGACGATGCCTGGCGTGGCTTGACCGGTCCTAAATGGCCGGGGGCCTACTTGCCCGGGCCCAGCGCATTCAGGCCAGTGAGGATATCGATGGCATAGGCCAGTTGATAATCCTCTTCCCGCAGCTTTGCGGCCTCTTCGGCCTTGGCGCGATCTTCTTCGATCTGGCGGATTTCGTCTTCGGTCAGGCTGTCATTGTTGAGGCTGCCACGCAGATCGGCCTCGCCGCGAATGGCGCGCTTTGGGGTTTCCTCGGCCTCTTCGGAGCCAGCCGGGGCGCGGCGGGGTTGCTGGACCACGATGTCGGGGCTGACACCTAGGGCCTGGATCGAACGGCCAGAGGGCGTGTAGTAGCGCGCCGTCGTCAGGCGCATGGCGCCATTGCTGCGCAGGGGCATGACGGTTTGCACCGAGCCCTTGCCGAAGGATTTGGTGCCTACCACGATGGCGCGGCGGTGATCCTGAAGCGCGCCGGCCACGATTTCGGACGCCGAGGCCGAGCCGCCGTTGATCAGCACGACGATGGGCTTGCCCTCGGCCAGATCGCCTGGCGTGGCATTGTAGCGGTCGCCATCGGCAGGATTGCGGCCGCGGGTCGAGACGATTTCGCCCTTTTCAAGGAAACTGTCGGAGACCTTGATCGCCTGTGTCAAAAGCCCGCCGGGGTTGTTGCGCAGATCCAGAACGATACCGCTGACGTTTTCCATGCCGCCCAGCTCTTCGACCTGCTTCTTGAGACCGGCTTCGAGATTGGGGGTGGTCTGGTCGTTGAACGTGGTCACGCGCAGCACCACCGAATTGCCCACGGATCGTGTGCGCACGGCGGTAAGCTTGATCGTGTCACGGATGATCGACACGTCGAATGGTTCGGGCTCGCCCTCGCGCAGCACGGTGATCACGATCTCCGACCCGACCGGTCCGCGCATCATTTCCACAGCCTGGTCCAGGGTCAGGCCAAGCACACCCTCGCCGTCGACATGGGTGATATAATCGCCCGCCTCGATCCCGGCCGCATCCGCCGGGGTGCCGTCGATCGGCGAAACCACCTTGACCAGCCCGTCTTCCTGAGTGACCTCGATACCCAGGCCGCCGAATTCACCGCGCGTTTGCACGCGCATGTCGGCGGCATCGTCGGGCGACAAATAGCTGGAATGCGGATCCAGAGAGGTCAGCATCCCGTTGATGGCCGCCTCGATCAGGTCGGCTTCGTCCACCTCTTCGACATATTGCGCCCGGATCCGTTCAAAGATGTCGCCAAACAGGTCAAGCTGTTCGTAGACATTGGTTTTGCGAGCGCCTTCCTGCGCAAGAAGCGGGCCGGCCACCTGGGTGGTGACAAGCAGCCCGGCCAGCACACCGCCTGCGGCAGCTGCGAAGAATTTCTTCATGGGTTATCCATCCTTGTTCGTGCGGAACCACGTTTCCGGGTCCACCGGCGATTTGCCTTCTCTGACTTCCATATAGAGCGTTTCTGTGCGGCCATGACCAGACCCATCACTCGACTGTGAGAGAATGGCATCAATTTCGGGGTCGTTTCCACCCATCAATCCGATGGGAGAGCCTTCGGGCAGCACCTGCCCGGGCGCGCCGAACACCTGCGCCATGCCCGCCAGCACGAATAACAGCCCGGGCTGGGGTTCGAGGATCATGACATTGCCGTAGTCCAGCAGCGGGCCACGATAGCGAATCGTGGCCGCCGTGGGGGTGACGACAAGCGCGTTGGGCCGGGTGGCCAGCACCAGGCCCGGGCGGCGAATTCCGGCGGCGTCGGCCTCGCCCGAGCGGCGCAGCACGCGCGACTCGACAGGCAGGGGCAGTGCGCCCTTGACTGCGGACAGATCAGGGAGGGCAATCTCGTCCATACCTTCTACCTGAAGGTCCACCAGCGCGCTGGCAAAGCCTTCGAGCGTTTCGGTGGATGCGATCAGCAATGCAGTCTGCACCGGATCATCGGCGTAGCGGCGGGGCAGATCGGTGCGGTCGGCAATCGCCTTGCTGAGCTGGGTGCGCGCCGCCTGCACCCCGGCCAGCCCATTCTGGAGCGTTTCGGCGGCGCCTTCCTGAAGGGTGCGCAGAATGACCACCTCTTCCAGGTCGCGGCGCAGTTTGCTGACCTGGGTTTCCAGCGCCGGGGTCACGTCGGCCAGGAGCATACCGGCCCGGGCCGTGCCTTCGGGACCGGCGGGGTGCAGCAGCATCACGGGGGGCGGGCCAGAGCCGATGGATTGCAGCGCGCCCAGCAGACGGGCGATCTCTACTTCCTGGGCCTTGAGCTGGCGGCCCAGCTGGGCTTCGCGGATGGCCGCGCGGCGCAGGCCGGCGCGCAAGGCCGTCAACCCGGCCTCGTAGGCCTGCACGACGGCAGTAAGCGCCTTGACCCGGTCGCGGGCGCTGTCGGTCTGGGCAAGAGCGACGGAGGCGTCCTGAAGCTGACTGGAGGCGGCGCGTGCGTCCGCCGCCGGATCGGATGCGGCCCGGACCAGACCCGCAGCAAGGAGCATCGGAAGGAGCAGCGCCGAAAGTTTCATCGGGTCATCAGGCTTTGCCCGGTCATTTCGACCGGTTGGTCCAGACCCATCAGTTCAAGCAGGGTGGGGGCAAGATCAGCCAGCCGCCCGCCGCCGCGCAGGCCTGCCCCGTCGGGGCCGTTGACCAGAATGACCGGCACCGGGTTGAGGGTGTGCGCGGTATGCGGTCCGCCTGTTTCGGGGTCGATCATGGTTTCGCAATTGCCGTGATCGGCGGTGACGATCATCGCGCCCCCCGCCTTTTCCAGCGCAGCGCGCACGGCGGCCAGCCCTTCGTCCACTGCTTCGCAGGCTTTGATCGCGGCCTCAAGGCTGCCGGTATGGCCCACCATGTCGGGGTTGGCATAATTGGTGACGATCAGGTCATAGCCCTGTTCGATGGCGGCAACGAAATGCCGTGTCACCTCGGCAGCCGACATCTCGGGCTGAAGATCATAGGTGGCCACCTTGGGCGAAGCGGCCATGTAGCGGTCTTCGCCGGTTTCCGGCTCTTCCTTGCCGCCATTTAGGAAAAAGGTCACATGCGGGTATTTCTCGGTCTCGGCCAGATGGAACTGGCGCAGGCCCTGCCTGGCGACCCATTCGCCCAGCGTGTTGACGATGTTCTGTTTGGGATAGGCGGTGGTCATGAAGGCGTTGTGGGCTTCGGAATAATCCACCATGCCCAGAAGCGCGGCCCAGCCGGGGCGCGGACCGGTGTCAAACGCATCGAAATCGGGCTGGCCGATGGCGGACAGGATCTCGCGGGCGCGGTCGGCGCGGAAGTTGAGGCAGAAGAAACCGTCCCCGTCCTGTGCCCCGGTGTAACCGCCGACCACGGTGGCCGAGATGAACTCGTCAGTTTCCGAGCGTTCGTAGGCGTTTGACACGGCCTCGTGCGCGCTGGAGGCCTTGTGGCCTTCGCCCTTGATCCACGCGTTGAAGGCTTCGGCCACGCGGGCCCAGCGGTTGTCGCGATCCATTGCGAAATAGCGCCCTGTCAGAGTGGCGATGCCTGCGCCCTCCGGCAATCCGGCGGCCAGGGTTTCGAGATAGGTGAAGGCGGATTTCGGCGGCACGTCGCGCCCGTCGGTGATCGCGTGAAGCACCACAGGGATACCGGCATCGGTGAGCACGCGCATGGCGGCGAGGATATGGGAGATATGGCCATGCACGCCCCCGTCCGAGATCATGCCCATCAGATGCGCGGTGCCACCGGTCTGTTTCAGCCGCGAGATGAATGCCTGCAGCGCGCCATTCTCAAAAAACGACCCATCCTCGATGGCCAGGTCTATCTGACCAAGATCCATCGCCACCACCCGGCCCGCTCCGATATTGGTATGGCCGACTTCCGAATTGCCCATTTGACCGCTGGGCAGCCCGACATCGGGGCCGTGGGTGATCAGCGTTGCATTGGGGCAATCTTTCATCATCGCGTCAAAAGCGGGGGTATTGGCCAGAACGGGCGCATTGTCGTCGGTGCGCGCGGACAGGCCCCAACCATCCAGAATGCAAAGTACAACGGGCTTGGGCGCGGTCATGACAAACTCCCCTTTGAAACTGAGGGCGTTCTATCGCGTGCGCAGGCGTGTTGGAACCGGTTTTTGAGACCGCGCCGCAAAACACGGGCCGTCATGTCCGGCCGCTCAGCCTGGTTTTCGAGTATTTTTGGAACAATGAAAGATCGGGGCCATATCTTTCATTGTTCTTCAAATACTCACTGCCGACCCGACCGACCGGGCGCTGCCATGGCAGGGTGGTTCATCGGCGCCCCTCGCGCAGCCAGCCGGACAGGATCAAGGCGCCGGTCAAAAGCAGCACCAACCAGACAGGCAACAGCGGCGCACGCGCGATATCGAGCGTTTCATAGGCGCCGCGCGGGGTCAGCCCGATCCAGCCGCGCCCGGCGGCGGGGCGTGTTTCGCGCACATTGCGGATCGTGGGCAGCCCATCTTCAATGGCGACAACGCCGCCGCGGCGTGCGTCGACGAGCGGCGCGAGCACATCGGCGGTGGCGATAGTCTGTTCGAATTCGCGCGGGGCGGCAGGGCCAAGGCCGATCACGGCCTGTTTATCCTCGTTCACGAGCCGATAAAGGCCGATTTCCGGACCATCATACAACGTCTCGAACCTGCCTGGTGCGACCTCCTGCATGGGCAAGTCGGTGGTTGCGCCCGATGGTGTGGTGATGGTCACGGCGCCGACACTGTCGTTCAGGCTGCGCCGGATGATGCGCATTGTCTGGCCGGTGGCCTCGGCCCAGAGTGCTTCTTCTTCGAGTTCCGGTTCGCCCATCATCCAGTGGGCCAGGCGGCGCAGGAGTTCGAGTTGCGGGCCACCGCCCTTGTAGCCGCGCGCCCAGAGCCAGGCCTGATCCGAGGCCAGCAGGGCGACACGGCCCTGCCCGACGCGATTGAGCACCAGCAGCGGACGCTCTTCATAGCCGGTCATGAGAACGGTTCCGGCATCCGGCACCACATCCACCTGGCGCAGCCACGGCCCCCAATTGCCCTGATCCGGAAGCCCGGCGGTGACCGGGTGGCGCTGGCCAAGATCCGAGACCACGGGCACGAATTCCCGGTCGAGAACGCGCGCGGTGGGGCTGGCGGGCAGGATTTGTGACAGTGGCGAGCGGTAGAGGCTGTCGGCGGTGGCGTAATCCGGCCCGGCCGCCACCAGAACGGCGCCGCCGCCACGCACGTAATTGGCGACGTTTTCGAGGTAGAGCGACGGAAGGATGCCCCGCCGCTGGTAGCGGTCGAACACGATCAGGTCGAAATCGTCGATCTTTTCCAGAAACAGTTCGCGCGTGGGAAAGGCGATCAGCGACAATTCCGAAACCGGAACACCGTCCTGTTTTTCCGGTGGGCGCAGGATGGTGAAATGCACGAGATCGACCGAGGCGTCGGATTTCAGCAGGTTGCGCCAGGTGCGCCCTCCAGGATGCGGTTCGCCCGACACCAGCAGCACGCGCAGACGGTCGCGTACGCCGTTGATCTGCACCAGCGCGCCATTGTTGCGGTCGGTCAGCTCGCCCGGTTCGCCGGGGACGGTGAACTGGATCACGTTGCGCCCGCCATGGGGCAGGGTCACGGGCAGTTCGATATCGCGCCCGATGGGCACCATGTAGCGGTCCGGTTCGCCGCCATCGATTGAGATATCGAGCGGGGCGCGGTCGGCTCCGGCGGGGGCGGCGCCGCTGTCTTCGATCCGCAGGGTAAGCGTGACCGGTTCGCCCAGAATGGCAAAGGCGGGCGCGTTTTTCACGCTGAGGCGGCGGTCCCAGTCGGTGGCCCTGCCGGTGTGCAGCAGGTGCACGGGGGCGGGCACGTCGGGCGCGCGCTCCATGTCATGCACGCGTCCGTCCGAGAGGGCGATGACCCCGGCAATGCGCCCGCTGGGTTCCTGGGCAAGGGCTTCGGTCAGTGCCGCCATCATTTCGGTGCCCGCGTCGCCCGCGCCATCGGGTATGTCGATGCGGCGCAGTTCGGTATTGTCACGCGCCGAGATGCGCGCGGCGAGCGTACGGGCGGCGGATTCTGTCGCTTCGGCGCGGTCGCCCAGGCGCTGCGAGGCGCTTTGATCGACCAGCATCAGGACGATATCCTTCAGTGGTGCGCGGTTTTCGGTTTGCCAGGCGGGGCCGGACAGGGCGGCCAGCAGGACCAGCCCGGCCAGCCCGCGAAAGGCCCAGCCGGACAGGCCGCGCCAAAGCGCGACCGATACGGCCAGCGCGCAGAGCGCGGCCAGCGCGCCAAGCGCCCAGAGCGGCAGAAGCGGATCGAAAAGCACCTGTCCCGTCATTGGCCCAGCCTGTCCAGCAGGGCCGGCACGTGCACCTGATCGCTTTTGTAGTTGCCGGTCAGCACATGCATCACGATGTTCACGCCGAACCTGTAGGCCAGTTCGCGCTGCCGTTCCCCGGAACGACCCCGGCCCACGGGAAAAAGGCTGTTGCCGCGATCATCCATCGCCCAGGCGGCGGCCCAGTCATTGCCGCCGATCACCACCGGGGTGACGCCGTCGTTGAGGTTGCGGAAGGGCATTCCCTCGATCAGTTCCGCATCCGGCGGCGCGGCTTCGACCCAGACATCGCGGCTGTCATAGCGGCCCGGAAAATCCTGGAGCAGGTAGAAGGTGCGAGTGAGCACGTGGTCGGCGGGCAGGGGATCCAGTGGCGGGATGTCGAGACCGGCGGCAAGGCGTTGCAGCTTGCGCCCGTTGGGGCTGGCGGCGCCAAAGCGGGCAACGTCGGCATCGCGGGTGTCGAACAGGATCATACCGCCCGAGCGCAGGTAATCGTTGAGCCTGGCATAGGCTTCGCGAGAGGGGGTGGGCTGATCCGGGGTGATTGGCCAGTAGAGGATCGGGTAGAAGGCCAGCTCGTCACGCTCAAGATCAACCGAGGCGGGCGGGCCGGGTTCGACGGAGGTGCGGAAATACAGCACTTCGGAAAGGCCCCGCATTCCGGCGCGGGCGGTATCGTCAACCTGCCGGTCGCCGGTCAGCACATGCGCCAGCACCACGTCGCGGGCATGTGCCTCGGTCTCCTGTGCCCGGGCGCCGTCGGTCGCGGGCAAGAGCATGACGGCCAGTGCCAGACCGGCCACGGCCCGCGCGCCCCAGAGCCGCCCGGAAACGGCCAGCGACGCCAGCACATCCAGCGCCAGAAGGATCAGCGCGGCAGCCAGAAAATAGCCGGTGAGATCCTTGCTGACAGCGCCGCGCAGGCCCTCGACGGTGACATCCAGCGGCCAGCGGGCCGAGGTCAGGGTGCTGTCTTCGGTCAGGATATTGCGCGCGATCAGGCGGTCGCCGTCGCGATAGAGGCCGGGGCGCAGATCCGGCCCGGGCGGGGCGGCCAGCAGGTCTTCGCCGGGGACGCCGGGCAGCGACTGGCCGTCTTCGATCCGTCCGAAACCGTCGAGCACCCTGAGCGGCTGCCAGATCGTGCCCGCCATCCGGTCGGCCTGGGCGGTGCTGCTGTCCGACAGCAGGGCAAGCCGGTCAAGCATCTGCACGAACAGGCCCGAAAGCGGCAGGCCGGACCATTCGGCATTGGCGGTGACATGCACCAGCACGATCTGCCCCTGACCCACGGTCTTGCGCGTGACCAGCGGTGTGCCGTCGCTGAGCGCGGCGATCACGCGATCGGCCAGAGTGGGATCGGGTTGGGCCATGACCTGAGCGGAGACGGTGACATCCTGCGGTACCGGCAGGCCGAAAAACGGGCTGTCGGCGGGGAAGGGCGCCAGCGATTTCGGCTGTCCCCAGCTCATGGCGCCGCCAACGCTGCGTCCGCCCGCGCGCAGGCGCACCGGCAGGAGCGGGTCTTCGGCTGACCGGCTGACATCGGAGGCGGCCAGACGCGGCCCGGCAAAGCGCAGCAGAAGGCCACCACCGTCCAGCCAGTCCAGCACGGCGGCTTCTTCGCCGGAGGACAGGACGGCCACATCGGCCAGAACAATCACATCCGGGTTGGCCGGCAGAATGTCTTTGAGCGTGCCTTCGAGCAGGTCGGCGGAAGGTTGCAGCGCCTGGCGAAGATAATGCAGGGGCGAAAGCAGTTGCAGCCCCTCGCGGTCTTCGCGCCCGGCGATCAGCGCCACCTCGCGACGGCGCAGGCTGTCATCGGTGAGGCTGACCGCGCCGGCGGATCGATTGCCCTGGATTTCGAAGCGCGACAGACGCGCGCGCAGTTCGGCAGGCAGGACCAGTGCGTTTTCGGCAGAGTCGGACAGGGCGTCAAAGCGCAGGGGGAGCGCGGCCAGAATTCGTTCGGCCCCGCCGGGATCCAGGCCAATCGCCTGCACGACGATGTCACGGGGCAGGGCGGATTGCGAGCGTTTTGCGCTCAGTTGCACCCTGCCGTCCCGGAACACCGGGGGCGCCAGCGCCAGCACGCCACTCCCGGCTTCCACAATGCGCACCTGCCCGGCGGATTGCAGGGCTGCGAGCAACGCGTTGCGCCCGTCGCGCGCCAGCCCGTCCGAGAGCCAGATCGTGTCAAACCGTTGCCCTGCGGCGGCATCGGCAAGTTGCGCCATCGCATCTGTGTCCGGTTCCCAGGGCTGCGGCAGCACCCCGGCGAGGCGGGATTTCCAGGTGTCGGCCGGAAGGAACCGCAATTCCTGCGGGTCGCTGAGGCGATGCAGCGCAACCGGGCGGCCATCGCGCGCGGCTTCTTCGAGCAGGGCAGAGACCATGGTGCGGCGGGCCTCCCAATCTGCGGCAGAGGCCCAGCCGGCATCCATCACCACAAGCAGCGGGCTGTCCCCGGCACTGTCATCCGATGGGTTCAGGACCGGACCGGCCAGCCCGACAATCACCGCCGCCAGCGCCAGCATCCGCAAGACCAGCAGCCACCAGGGGGTGCGGTCGGTGACGGTATCGTCATCCTTGAGCCCAAGAAGCAGGACCACACCGGGAAACAGCCGCCGCACCGGGGCCGGCGGAATGGCACGCAGGATCAGCCAGAGCACTGGCAGCAGGGCCAGGGCCAAAAGCACCCAGGGTGTGGCAAAGCCGAAGGAGAGACCGGCTGTCATGTCCGCTGCTCCAGCGCGCGGTGCAGCCACAGCAGGGCGCCCTGGGCCGGATCGCCCGTATGGTGCAGGCCATGGTGCCAGCCGGTCACGCGGCAGAGCGTGCGCAGGCGGTCCTTGCGTTCGGCCAGCCGGTCAAGGTAGCGGTCGCGCAGATCGTCGGCCTTTTTGGTTTCATGGATCACGCTTTGGCCCATGCTTTCAAAGATCGCCCGCCCCTTGAACGGAAAACTTTCCTCTGCGGGATCAAGCACTTGCAGGCAAACGCCGCGCACGCCCCGGTCGGCGGCCTTGGTCAGCGCCGCCTCGAACGCGTCGAAATCGCCCATGAAATCGGACACGAACAGGGCGCGGGCATGGGGCAGCATGGCGCGGGCCTCGGGCGTGCCGTAATCGCCAGCTTCGTCTTGTAAAAACATCTCGGTCAGGCGAAGGATCTGGCCCTCGCCCCGGCGCGGCGGCAGTTGCGTGCCGGTCAGGCCCACACGTTCACCGCCCCGGATCAGCAGGATCGCCACGGCCAGCGCAAGAAGGCGCGCGCGGTCGGCCTTGGTGGGCAGGTCGCGGGCACTGGCAAAGCTCATCGCGGGCGACTGATCCACCCAGAGCATCACCGATTGCGCCACCTGCCATTCGCGCTGACGCACGAATTGCGCGCCGGTCTTGGCCGAGCGGCGCCAGTCGATCATGCGCAGCGTGTCGCCCGGCTGTACCGGGCGGTATTGCCAGAAATCATCCCCCAGCCCGGCGCGGCGGCGCCCGTGATCCCCCAGCAGCACGGTTCCGGCCAGATGCTCGGCCTGGGCCAGAAGCGGCGGCAGGCTGGCGGCCTCGGATTCGGCGCCGGAGCGCAGCTGGGTGTAGGTGATCACGCAGCCGCCCCCACCGGATCGAAGCGGGCGACGGTTTCACGGATCAGCCCCGAGAGCGATTCGCCGCGTGCACGGGCGGCGAATGTCAGGGCCATGCGGTGGCTGAGTACGGGTTCGGACATGTCGATCACATCCTGTGCGTTGGGGGCAAGGCGCCCATGCAAAAGCGCCTGGGCGCGGACCGTCATCATCAACGCCTGCGCCGCGCGTGGCCCCGGACCCCAGGCGACATGGTCGCGGATTGCGTCGGTGGCGGTCTCGTCATCGGGGCGGCAGGCGCGCACCAGATCCAGGATCAGCTCCATCACGCTGTCGCCCACCGGCATCCGGCGCAGCAGGGTTTGCGCGGCAATCAGCTCGGCGGCGGTAAAGACCTGGTGGGCTTCGTCTTCGGCGACCCCAGTGGTTGCCAGCAGGATGTCGCGCTCGGTGCCGCGATCCGGGTAGGGAACGTCGATCTGCACGAGGAAGCGGTCAAGCTGGGCCTCGGGCAGGGGGTAGGTGCCTTCCTGTTCGATCGGGTTCTGGGTGGCGAGCACGTGGAACGGCGCGTCCAGCGGGCGGTCTTCGCCCGCGACGGTGACTTTCTTTTCCTGCATCGCCTGCAAAAGCGCCGATTGCGTGCGCGGGCTGGCGCGGTTGATCTCGTCGGCCATCAACAATTGGCAAAAGATCGGGCCGGGCACGAATCGGAAACTGCGCCCGCCGCCCTTGGTCTTGTCCAGAACTTCAGAGCCAAGAATGTCGGCCGGCATCAGATCCGGGGTGAACTGCACCCGGTTGCCATGCAGGCCCATCACCGTGGAAAGCGTGTCCACCAGCCGCGTCTTGCCAAGGCCGGGCAGGCCGATCAACAGCGCGTGCCCCCCGCACAGCAAGGCCGAAAGCGTGAGATCCACCACCCGTTCCTGGCCGATGAACCGGCGGGTGATCGCCGCCCTGGCCTGGGACAGCTTGTGCTCCAGCGTCTCGATCTCGGCGACCAGATCACTTTCTTCGCTCATGGCAATGCTCCCTGCGCTCGACTACCTGTATATCTGTCACTACAGAGCTTAACGCGCACAGATGAAATGGCAAAAGCAATGAGCGGACAAATTCCTGTGAAACCGGACGTGATGGGCATCGCCCAGTCCGCCCGAGCCGCGCTCAAGGGCAAGGGGCCGGCCCCGGTGCATTTGTGGAATCCGCCCTTCCTGGGGGATATCGACATGCGAATCGCGCGGGATGGGACGTGGTACCACGAAGGTGCGCCGATCCGCCGCCCGGCGATGGTGCGGCTGTTTTCGTCGATCCTGCGCAAGGACGGGGCGGATTATTTTCTTGTCACGCCTGTCGAAAAACTGGGCATCACCGTCGAGGATGCGCCTTTCGTGGCCACGGATGTGACGCGGGAGGGTGCGGGCGAAAGGCAGGTTCTGGTGTTTGAAACCCATGTCGGGGACCGAGTTGAGGCGGGGCCGGATCATCCGATCCGGGTGGAAATCGACGCGCAAAGCCAGGAACCTGCGCCATATGTTCATGTGCGCGGCGGGCTGGAGGCCCGGATTGACCGCAAGAGTTTCTATCGGATGGTTGAGTGGGGCGAGGAGGCCGGGCAGGGCGGAGAGCGCTGGTTCGGGGTGCGCTCGGGGGGGATGTTCTTTGCCATGGTCCGGGCCGAAGACCTGTCGGGCGCGGGCTGAACTCAGGGTCTTGTGCGGTGCGGAACCAGCGTTCATCATTGTGGCGGGAGAAACGGACATGCCAAGATTTGCCGCCAATCTGAGCACGCTTTTTACCGAATTGCCGTTGCTGGAACGGTTCGAAGCCGCGCGGGCGGCGGGGTTCGACGCGGTCGAGATCCTGTTTCCCTATGACATCGCGGCGCGCGATATTCTGGCGGCGCAACGCCGGGCCGGGCTGCCGCTGGTGATGATCAGCACGCCACCGCCGAATTACACGGGCGGCGCGCGCGGATTTGCCGCCGTGCCCGGCGGTCAGGCACGGTTTCAGCACGATTTCAGGCGTGCGATGCGCTATGCCGACGTGCTGGGGGCCGGGATGCTGCACGTCATGGCCGGTGTCGCGCAGGGGGCAGAGGCGCGCGCCACTTTTGTCGAAAACCTGAACTGGGCCACGGGCCATGCGCCCAAGCACCGGCTGACCATCGAACCGCTCAACGGCGAGGACGCGCCGGGCTATTTCTTGGACGATTTCGATCTGGCCGCCGGGATTCTGGACGAGGTGGCCGCGCCCAATCTGGCGTTGCAGTTCGATACCTATCACGCGCACCGGATCACCGGCGACATCGCCGCCTGCTGGGCGGCGCATGGTGCGCGGGTCGGCCATATTCAGGTGGGCGGTGTGCCGGAGCGGCACGAACCGATCGGAGGCGCGTTTGATTATCCGCGGTTTTTCCGGCAGCTGGATCGCGCGGGCTATGCGGGCCATGTCAGTGCCGAGTACCAGCCTGCCGCAGGAACGGTGGAAGGGTTGGGCTGGTTGCGGCCCAGACCGGTCTAAAAAGTCAGCGCATCAGGTCAGGCAGGTCGCCGGACAGACCGGCGGCCTCGCGGATGAAGCCACGGCGCAGGCCGGGCAGGGCGCCCACCAGCCCCATGCCGATGTCGCGCCCCATGCGCAGAAGGGGATTGTCGTTGGAAAACAGCCGGTTGGTAAGGTCGGTCGCGGCCACGAGCGCAGCCGTGTCGAACCGGCGCCATTCCTGGTATCGCTCCAGCACCTGGATGGCGGCGATGTCTTCGCCGCGCCGCTGTGCCTGGGTCAGGACCTGGGCCAGCGCGGCCACGTCGCGCAGGCCGGCATTCAGGCCCTGTCCGGCAATCGGGTGCATTCCGTGGGCGGCATCGCCGACCAGCGCCACCCTGTCGGCCACGAAATGGTTGGCGACGCTGAGCGAGAGCGGATAGGTGAAACGATTGCCGACCAGGGAAATCCCGCCCAGGAAATCGCCGAAACGCGGGCGCAGCACCTGCATGTAGTCTTTGTCCGGCAGGGCATGGATGCTGGCGGCCATGTCATCGGTTTCGGACCAGACGATCGAGGACATGTTGCCCGGCAGGGGCAGGATGGCCAGCGGCCCCGGCGGCATGAAGAACTGGTGGGCAATGCCATTATGGGGTTTTTCATGAGCGATGGCGCAGACCAGCGCGGTCTGGCCATAGCCCCAGCCCGTGCGCCGGATACCGGCGCGCTGCGCGACCCCGCTGCCGCGCCCGTCACAGCCGACCAGCAGGCGGGCCGTATGGGTGCTGCCGTCCGACAGGGTGGCGGTCACGCCGCCGGGGGTTATGGAGTGCCCGGTGACGCCTGTTTGCGACAACAGCGTGACGCGTTCCTCGGCCTGCATGGCCGAAAGGAAGGCGCGGTAGAGAAAGCGGTCTTCGAGCATGAAGCCCATCGGGCCTTCCTCGATTTCGGCATGGTCGAAATGCAGGAAGAATGGCGACGGCCCCTGGCCAGCGCGCCCGTCGGAGACCTTGATTTCCAGGAGCGGTTGGGCGTTGGGGGCCACCGTGCCCCAGACTCCGATGGCATTCAGGAGGCGCTGGGACGCCAGCGCCAGCGCATAGCCGCGCCCGTCGAAATTGGTGCCCGCGCGCTCTGGCGCGGGGCGCGCATCGGCCACGGTGACGCCAAAGCCGGCCTGCGCCAGGGCGAGCACCAGCGCGGGGCCGTTCAGCCCGCCGCCGGCAATCAGGATATCGCTGTCAAAGTCCATGGCGCCAATATGGGTGCTGGAACGGGATTGTCCATGTGCATCTGCGTCGCTACCGTCAGGCGCGAGGGAACCGAAAGGGACGGGCATGTTTCACTGGCTGGAGATGAGTGCCGCAGAATTGGGGCAGGGGATTGGCGAGGGGT
Source organism: Thiosulfatihalobacter marinus (assembly GCF_016019955.1). Classification (GTDB taxonomy): domain Bacteria; phylum Pseudomonadota; class Alphaproteobacteria; order Rhodobacterales; family Rhodobacteraceae; genus Shimia; species Shimia marinus_A. The sequence continues at coordinate 105,599 of NZ_JAECRZ010000003.1, read as the reverse complement.
CGATCGATCCGGTGGCGCTGACGCAGGCGTTTCTGGGGGCGATCGACAGTCACGATCACCGCGACCGTATCTATGCCCGTGTCACCCATGACCGTGCCATGGCCGAAGCCGAAGCGGCGGCCGAACGCGCGCGCGCCGGTATGCGGCTGTCTTTGCTGGACGGGGTGCCGGTCAGCTGGAAGGATCTGTTCGACACCGCCGGGGTGGAGACCGAGGCCGGCTCGGCGCTGCTCAGGGACCGGGTGCCGGGACGGGATGCGGAAGTGTTGCGCAATGCCACGGCGCTGGGGCTGGTGTGTCTGGGCAAGACGCATATGTCGGAACTGGCGTTTTCGGGGATCGGGCTGAACCCGGTGACGGCGACGCCGCCCTGTATCAACAATCCGCAGGCCGTGCCGGGGGGGTCGTCCTCGGGGGCGGCGGCATCGGTGGCATTTGGACTGGCGGCAGCGGCGATCGGTTCGGATACGGGCGGATCCGTGCGCATTCCCGCGGCCTGGAACGATCTGGTGGGATTGAAGACCACCTTGGGGCGGCTTTCGAATGACGGTGTGGTGCCGCTGTGCCGCAGCTTTGACACGGTGGGCCCGTTGTGCCGCACGGTGGAGGACGCGGCGCTGTTTCTGAGTGTGCTGGAGGGGCGGGAGGGGCCCGATCTGGAAGGCGCGCATCTGGGCGGGGTGCGGTTGGCCGTGCTGGAAACCGTGGCGCTGGAGGATGTGCGCGACGCGCCCAGGGCCGGGTTTGACAGCGCGGTGGAGCGGCTGCGCGAAGGGGGCGCCGAGGTGCATGTGATCCGGGCGCCGGAAGTGACCCAGGCTCTGGACTTGTCCGGCGTTCTGTTCACCGGCGAAGCCTATGGCGAATGGCGCGAGGAGATCGAGGCGGCGCCCGAGCTGATGTTCGATCAGGTGTTGGAGCGGTTCCGGGCCGGTGCGCAATTTGGCGCGCCGGATTTTGTGGCTGCCTGGAACCGTCTGCGCGATCTGCGCCGGCGCTGGAGTGCGCGCGTGGCGGGGTTTGACGCGGTGTTGTTGCCGACCTCTCCGATCCTGCCGCCGGATGTCAGGCGGCTGTTGTCGGATCAGGCCTACTACGTGCGGGAAAACCTGCTGGCGTTGCGCAATACGCGGATCGGCAACCTGATGGGGACATGCGGGATCAGCCTGCCGACCGGGGTGCCGAGCTGTGGGCTGATGATGATGGGGCACCCGATGGGCGAAGAGCGTCTGTTGCGGGTGGCGGCGGCGGCCGAGGCGGTGTTGTAGAGGGGGCGCTGCCCCCATCGCCTGCGGCGATTCCCCCGGGATATTTGGGGCCAAAAGAAGCCCGGCGGATGCGGGCCCTTTGAAGGGTGGCGCGTTGGCCACAAGCGCACGATTTGGCGGCATTTTTCTGGACGAACGGGCGCGGCTTGGGTAGTTTGGGATCAAACGGGGCGAAATGATCCCGACATTGAGGCAGTAGAAACATGGTGTTCCCCGAGCGGTTTTCGGACCTACCGGCCTATGCATTTCCGCGTTTGCGCGCGTTGCTGGACCATCTGGAGCCAGGTGGCCCGGCTGTGCATATGACCATTGGGGAGCCGAAACACGCCTTTCCGGCCTGGGTGGCGGATGAAATTGCCGCCCATGCGGAGGGGTTCAACCGGTATCCGCCCAATGACGGCACGCCCGAATTGCAGCAGGCGATCGCGGACTGGATCGCGCGGCGGTATGGGGTGAAGGTGGAGGCCGCCAGCCAGGTGGTGGCGCTGAACGGCACGCGGGAGGGGCTGTATAACGCGGCGATGGCGCTGTGCCCTGAAACCCGTGCGGGCGGGGTGCCGGTGGTTTTGACACCGAACCCGTTTTATCAGGTTTATGCGGTGGCGGCGATCTCGGTCGGGGCGGAGCCGGTTTATGTCCCCGCGCGCGCCGGGAACGGGTTCCTGCCGGATTTCACGGCGCTGCCGGCGGATGTGCTGAACCGTACGGCGATTGCCTATGTCTGTTCGCCGTCAAATCCGCAGGGCGCGGTGGCGGACCGGACGTATTGGCAGGCGTTGATCGCGCTGGCAGAGCGGTATGATTTCCGGATTTTTGCCGATGAATGCTATTCGGAGATCTATCGCGGTGACGCCCCTGTGGGTGCGTTGCAGGTGGCCGGTGAGATGGGGGCCGACCCGGATCGGGTGGTGATCTTTCATTCGCTGAGCAAGCGGTCGAACCTGCCCGGGCTTCGGTCGGGCTTTGTGGCGTCGGGGCCGGACAACATGGCGCGGATCAAACAATTGCGCGCCTATTCGGGGGCGCCGCTGCCGTTGCCTTTGCAACGGGCGGCCGAGAAAGTGTGGGCCGATGAGGCGCATGTGGTCGAGAACCGCGCGCTTTATGCGGCCAAGTTCGAGGCGGCGGACGGGATATTCGCGGGGGTGCCGGGCTATGACAGCCCGAGGGGCGGATTTTTTCTGTGGCTGCCTGTCGCGGACGGGGAAGCGGCGGCGGTGAAGGCCTGGACGCAAACGGGTGTGCGGGTGTTGCCGGGCGCCTATCTGAGCCGGGATGTGGCCGGGGATAACCCGGGCAAGGGATATATACGGGTCGCGCTGGTGGCCCCAAAGGCCGAGGTGACGGACGCGCTGATCAAGCTGCGCGATTGTCTTTACGGCCAGGAATAAGAACGAGGGAACGAGATGGCATATCAGGCACGAGGGCGGGATCCGCTGCTGGATCGCAACATGCAGGCGGCGATCGAGAAACGGGGCAAGGAGCTGATCGGTATCGTGCTGATCGTGCTCTCGCTGATGTCCGCGGCGATGATCGCGTCCTATTCGCCTGACGATCCGAGCTGGATTTCGGTGACAGATGCGCCGGTGCAGAACTGGATGGGGCGGATCGGGGCCTCGATCGCGGCGCCGCTGTTCATGATCATCGGCTGGGCCAGCTGGGGGTTGGCGTTGGTTCTGGGCGCCTGGGGGTTGCGTTTTGCGCTGCACCTGGGCGAGGAACGGGCGATCAACCGCCTGATCCTGGCGCCGATCATGCTGGCGTTGGGGGCGGTGTATGCCTCGACCATGACGCCGGGCGACGCCTGGACGCACAGCTTCGGGCTGGGCGGGATGTTTGGTGACACGGTGACGGGTGCGCTTTTGACGGTGTTGCCGGTTGGGGCCTCGACCGGGGTCAAGCTGATGTCGCTGCTGGTTGGGCTGGGTTTTGTCGCGATGACGTTGTTCGTGCTGGGCGTGACGCGGGCCGAACTGCGTTGGGCCGCGCGGATGATCGTGCTTGGGATCGTGCTGGCCTATGCAGGGTTGCTGAGCGCAATGGGGCGCGGGGCCTCTGGCGCGGTGCAGGCTGCAAGGATTGCCAGGGCGCGGCGTGACGCGCGCCGGTCCGAGGCGGAGGCGCGGGTTCATGCCGCCGCCGAAACGGGCTGGCAGGACGCGGTTGTCGAAGACATCCCCGAAGAGACATGGGCGCCCGCGCCCAAGCCGCGCCTGCGGATGCCTTCGCTGATCCGTCGGGCCGACCCGGCGCCCGAGTCTTTGCCGGAACAGGAACTGGTCGAGAATATTTTTGTCGATGAAATCCAGGACGCGCCGGGCGATGACCGGATCAAGGCCAAGATCGCAGATGTCGTGCGCAGCCGCGCGCGGCGCGGAGCACCTGTGTCTCCACCGGAACTGAACCAGGACAAGCCGTTGACCCGGGGATTAGGGCGTGGACCGGACCCGCTGGTTCTGGAGGCCCAGCCGGAGCCCGTGCACCGGTCGTTGCCGCCCGAGCCGCCGCTGACGGCCGCGCGCGCCGCGCCGCCGCCCGAGGCCGCGGCATTGCCGCTGCGCGCGCCGCAAACCTCTGTGGCGCAGACGATTCCGGTGGCGGAGCCGAAAAAGGTGGTACAGCCGCGGGCGCGCACCACGGTGCAACCCTCGACAAGGGCCAAGGCCGAGGCGCAGCCGTCGCTGGCCTTTGAAGAACGCCGGATTGAATACGATCTGCCGCCGCTTAACCTGTTGTCCAATCCGATGGATATTCAGCGCCATCACCTGAGTGACGAGGCGCTGGAAGAAAATGCACGGATGCTGGAAGCCGTGCTGGACGATTACGGCGTGAAGGGCGAGATCGTTTCGGTTCGTCCCGGCCCCGTGGTGACGATGTATGAGCTGGAGCCGGCGCCGGGGTTGAAGGCCAGCCGGGTGATCGGGCTGGCGGATGATATCGCGCGGTCCATGTCGGCCTTGTCGGCGCGGGTGTCGACCGTGCCGGGGCGCAGTGTGATCGGGATCGAATTGCCCAACGAGAACCGTGAAAAGGTGGTGCTGCGCGAGATCCTGTCGAGCCGTGATTTCGGTGACACGTCGATGAAGCTGCCGCTGGCGCTGGGCAAGGATATCGGCGGCGATCCGGTGGTGGCCAACCTGGCCAAGATGCCCCATCTGCTGATCGCGGGGACCACCGGTTCGGGCAAGTCGGTGGCGATCAACACGATGATCCTGTCGCTGTTGTACAAGCTGACACCCGAGGAATGCCGCCTGATCATGATCGATCCCAAGATGCTGGAACTGAGCGTTTATGACGGTATTCCGCACTTGCTTTCGCCGGTTGTAACCGACCCGAAAAAGGCCGTTGTGGCGCTGAAATGGGTGGTGGGCGAGATGGAGGAGCGATATCGCAAGATGTCCAAGATGGGCGTGCGCAATATCGACGGTTATAACAGCCGTGTGGCGGATGCGCTGGGCCGGGGCGAGATGTTCAGCCGCACGGTACAGACCGGGTTTGACGACGACACGGGCGAACCGGTGTTCGAGACCGAAGAGCTGATGCCCGAGAAGATGCCCTATATCGTGGTGGTCGTGGACGAGATGGCCGATCTGATGATGGTCGCGGGCAAGGAGATCGAAGCCTGTATCCAGCGTCTTGCGCAGATGGCGCGGGCCAGCGGCATCCACATCGTCATGGCCACTCAGCGCCCCTCGGTGGATGTGATCACCGGCACGATCAAGGCAAACTTTCCGACGCGGATCTCGTTTCAGGTGACTTCCAAGGTGGACAGCCGCACGATCCTGGGCGAGATGGGGGCCGAGCAGCTTTTGGGCATGGGTGACATGCTGTACATGGCGGGGGGCGCCAAGATCACGCGCTGCCATGGTCCGTTCGTGAGCGACGAGGAAGTGGAGGAGATCGTCAACCACCTCAAGAGCTTTGGCCCGCCGGAATACATGAGCGGTGTCGTTGAAGGGCCGGATGACGAAAAGGCGGACGATATTGATGCGGTGCTGGGGCTGAACACCGGCGGCAACACCAATGGCGAAGACGCGCTGTATGATTCCGCGGTGGCAATCGTGATCAAGGATCGCAAATGCTCCACCTCTTATATCCAGCGCAAGCTGGCGATCGGCTATAACAAGGCCGCGCGGCTGGTGGAGCAGATGGAGGAAGAGGGGCTGGTAAGTGCCGCCAACCACGTGGGCAAGCGCGAAATTCTGGTGCCCGAGCAATAAGCCGCCGCCGCGCGGGAACGTGAACACGGCCGGGACTGGCATCCCGGCCTATGTCGATTAGATAGATTCCATGATGTTGAAACGATTTTTTCTGGCACCGGCCCTTGTGGCCTTGACTGCCTTGCCCGCGACGGCCCAAAAGCTGTCGCTGGATGCGCTTTCCGCCTATCTGAACGGGATGAAAACCGTCGAGGCGGAGTTTACACAGATTTCCGATGACGGTTCGGTGCAGACCGGCAAGCTGTATATCAAGCGCCCGGGGCGGATGCGGTTTGAATACAGCCCGCCCGACCGGGCGCTGGTGCTGGCCAACAACAATACCGTGGCGATATTTGACGGACGGTCGAACCAGCCGCCCGAATCCTATCCGCTGAAACGAACGCCCTTGTCGATCATACTGGACAGAACGGTTGATCTGGGGCGCGCCAACATGGTGGTGGGGCACGATTACGACGGCACAGCAACCATCGTGACGGCCCAGGATCCCGAGAACCCGGAATACGGCAATATCCAGCTGAAATTCACGGCCGATCCGGTGGAGTTGCGCCAGTGGATCGTAAATGACAATGCAGGTGGGCGCACGACCGTGATCCTGGGGGCCACAAAAACCGATGTGAGCCTGAATAACCGGATCTTCGACATCCAGCGGCTGGTGCGCGGCGACAAATAGGCCGCCGCCACGCCTGTGCCGTGATTACCAGACGCGACTGCATTTCTTGAGCTGTGCGCCGTAGCGATCGGCCCGAGCATCGACTTCGTCCGCTACGCGCAAGAGCCAGCTTTTCTTGCGGTAGGTGCCGCGGGCATAGCCGGACTGCCCCTCGTGATAGGCAAGGTACTGGCCGCGCGCATTCGACAGCGCCACGCCGTTGCGTCTGCGGGTTTCGTTCATGTACCAGCCCATGAAATCCGACGCGTCCTTGATGTTGGTGCGCCGCGCACCGCGATTGCGGGTTTCGCGCTTGTATTGATCCCACGTGGCATCCAGAACCTGCGCATAGCCATAGGCGCTGCTTTGGCGGCCCATGGGCAGAACGCCCAGCACGTATTTGTTCGGCGTGCGTGCGTTCGAGATGAACTTGCTCTCCTGATAGAGTATGGCCATCTGCACATTGACCGGCACGCCCCAGCGGCGTTCGGTGGCCTTGAAGGCGCGTTTGAAGTGCTTTTTCTCTTTCAGTATTGAACACGCATTGTCCAGATTACGCGGCGGGGCACGATCCCGGCCGCTACAGGCCGCAACCGCGACCAGTAACATGAACATCAGGGTGCGAAGGGATCTGCTCATCGGCCTCTCGCTATGGTCTTGTTTTGTTTTGCACAGCTTAGCCGAAAATCCCGGCAGGGGGAAATCACATTCTATGGGTTACAGGACCATTGCCAGAAGGATTGGCAGGCCAATGACCGACACCAGTGTGGAAATCACGACAAAACCGGCCACCGCGCTGCTGTCGGCCTCGTATTTCTCGGCCAGAAGATAGGCGGTGACGGCGACCGGCGTGGCCAGTTGCACCACCAGCACCCCGAAGGTGATGCCGGACAGGCCAAAGGCGCGCCCCACGCCCCAGGCGATGATGCTACAGACGGCCAGCTTGGCCACGGACAGCCAGATGGCGGTGAAGGTGCGCCCGGGCGTCAGGCGGGCGACGGCGACGCCCAGGGTGATCAGCATCAGCGGGATGGCCATCTGCCCGACCAGTTCCAGCGTGTTGGTCAGGAAATGCGGCGTTTGCCAGCCCTGCCACAGGAACAACCCGCCCAGCAGCGCCGCCCAGACCATCGGTTCGCGCAGCATCTTGCCCAGCGCCCCGCGCCCGGCCACCAGACGGATACCGATGGTAAAGGACAGCAGCGTGGTCAGCGCCAGCATCACGACCCCCTGTTCCAGCCCCGGCTGGCCAAAGGCGAACAGCGCCAGCGGCAGGCCCAGATTGCCGGTATTGCCGAAAATGAACGGTGCCAGGTAGGTGCGCTGGTGCAGCCCCGCGCCCGCCAGCAGCAGCCCGCCGGCCACGGCGATCAGGGCATAGCCGGTCAGACCGGCCAGCGCCAACCGGCCCAGAGCGGCCGGATCCGTCTGGGTCTGCATCAGCGCGGTGAACACCAGGCTGGGCACGGCGAGGTTCATCGACAGGCGCGTAACGAATTGAATCCGATACTCAAAACCCGCCTTGACCCAGCCAAAACCAAGCCCTGCCAGCAGAAAGACCGGCGCAACGATTTCCAGCACTGTCAAGAGAAGGTTCACAGACTGTTTCCCGTCAAAATGTGGCAAAAATTGGACAAAGACCCCTTGAAGGGTCTACCTTTGGGGGGTAGGGGCTGCAAGTAATGTTGAAGACGCGCGCAAAATATCATCTGGGTCAGGTTGTCCGCCACCGCAAGCATCCCTTTCGGGGTGTGGTGTTTGATGTGGATCCTGAATTCTCGAATACAGAGGAGTGGTATGAAGCCATTCCCGAAGACAGCCGCCCCGACAGGGAGCAGCCGTTCTATCACCTGCTGGCCGAGAACGATCAGAGCTATTACGTGGCTTACGTGTCCGAGCAGAACCTGGTGGCCGATTATTCCGGCGAACCGGTAAGCCACCCGGACCTGGAAGAGATGTTCGGGCCGTTCGAGGACGGCACCTATCCACTGCATTTCCATCTGAACTAGGGGCGCGCCCGGCGGCACGCCCCGGCAGGATCAGTACCCGATGGCGCAGCCGTCCTTGCGCGGATCCGAGGCCCCTTCGAGCACGCCATTGCCGTGAATGCGGATCGCCTGCGCCCCGCCAATCGGATTGGGCGCGATTGCGACATCGTGCCCCTTTTCGGCCAGGGCCCGGCGCACGGCATCGCTGTACCCGCGTTCGACATTCAGTTTGCCATTGTCCACAAAGGCGCGCGGAGCGTCCAGCGCGGTTTGCGGGTCCATCCCGAAATCCAGCATGTTGGACAGCACATGCGCATGGCCGGCGGGCTGATACTGTCCACCCATGACGCCAAAGGGCATGTCGATCCGGCCGTCGCGCCGGGTCATGCCGGGAATGATCGTGTGCATGGGGCGCTTGCCGCCCTTGAGTTCGTTCGGGTGGCCCTGTTGCAAGGTGAAACCGGTGCCCCGGTTCTGCATCAGAATGCCAAATTTTTCCGAGGCGATGCCCGATCCGAAGCCGTGAAAGATGGAATAGATCAGCGACACCGCCATGCGATCCTTGTCGACCACGGTGATATAGACCGTGTCCTTGTGCACCGCCTCGGTCAGGGGCGCGGGCGCGGGCATGGCGCGATCGGGATCGATCAGGGCGGCAAGGCGCGTCGCGGTTTGCGGGGCGAGCATGTGATCCAGCCGGGTGGTGTGATCGGGGTCGGCGACAAAGCGGTTGCGCGCGTCATAGGCCAGCTTGGACGCCTCGGCCGCGATATGGGCGCGTTGGGCGCCGTAAGGGTCCAGCCCGGACAGATCGAAATGCGACAGGATGTTAAGGAGCAGGATCGCCGTGGCGCCCTGGCCATTGGGCGGATGTTCGATCAGTTCGGTGCCCTTGTAACTGCCGGAGACGGGCGTGGTTTCCATGCCTTTGACAGCGGCGAAATCCTCGGCGGTGTGGACGCCGCCCAGCCCGGTCAGGGTGGCGATCATGTCGTCGGCAATCTCGCCGGTGTAGAACGCGTCGCGCCCGTCGCGCGCCACCCGGCGCAGCACTTCGGCCTGGCCCGGCGCGCGGAAGATCGCGCCCAGCGGCGGCGGGGTGGCGTCAATCAGGTAATGGCGGCGCGCGGCCCCTTGCAGGACATCGGCAATCCGTGCCCAGTCATAGGCAACGCGCCCGGAAACCGGTACGCCCGCATCGGCATAGTGGATCGCGGGGGCAAGGCTGGCGTCCAAACCCAGGCGCCCGAACCGCTCGGACAGGGTGCAGAACATGTCGATGGCGCCGGGAACGGTGACGGCATCGGCGCTGTTCAGCGGTATCCGTGACTGGCCGCGCGCGCGCAACGTGGCGGCATCCGCAGCGGCCGGCGCGCGGCCCGAGCCGTTGAAGGCCAGCACGTCATGGGTGCCGGCGGGAGAGACAAGCGCGAAGCAATCGCCGCCAATCCCGGTGGATTGCGGCTCGCATATCCCCAGCAGCACGGCGCCCGCAATTGCCGCATCCATGGCCGTGCCGCCCCGCTTCAGAATGTCGACGGCCGCTTCGGCGGCAATCGGGTGGGACGTGGCGCACATCCCATTGGTGGCCATCACGGCGGATCGCCCCGGCAGTTGAAAGTCTCGCATGGTCACTCCCCAGCTTTGCGGCGGGAGAGTATGGGCGCGGGCCGGGAATGCCAAGACCGGCTAGCTTTCGATACAGAATGAGAGCGTGTTCCACCCGTTGGCACGGTGATAGTGGATGTCGCGCGCCAACATGCGCACCATCGACCACCCGAACCCGCCCTCGGGCAGGTCCGCCAGGCCGATATCGACATCCGGGGCATTTCCACGCGGCAGGGTCTCGTCCGGCATGGCGGCGCCGTTATCGCGCACCACAACGCGCCAGCACCGGTTGGCAAAATCGCAGGTCAGTGCAATCCGCCCGTCCGTCCGTTTGGCCAGCGCATGTTCGACCACGTTGTTGAGTACCTCACCCAGCACAATCTCCAGCGTGCCGGCGTCCAGGTGAGCCAGCGCGGTTTCGTCCACCTTGGCGCGCAGGCGCAACAGGGCGCGCCGCACCTCCTGGGGGGTGCCTTCCAGTTCGATATGAATGGGAGATGTCGGTTGGCTCACGTCACGCCGCGCCCCTGTGTGAGTGGTCATGCCGTTACTGCGCCAGTGCCTCGCCCACTGATGTGTGGATGCGGAATACGGTATCCATGCGGGTCAGGCGGAACACCTTGTCAACGTTTTCGTTGAGGTCGGACAGTTCCAGGCGATGTTGCGCGCCAAGCTGTTTCATGGCCGCCACGATGGCCCCCAGCCCGCTGGAATCAATGAAATCGACCTTCCCCAGATCAAGCACGACGCGGCCCGCGACCTGTTCTGTTTCCTCGCGCATGCGATCCTTGAACTGAATCGCCACTGATGCGTCGATCCGGGGTTCGTTCACTGTAACGACCAATGTGTCGCCATTGACCTGGCTGGACAGATCCATGCCCGCAGCTCCTTTGACCTTGATGATGGACCCAAACTAGGGGCCAATCGTTACCATTCGGTGTGCAGCGCCCCGGGGCTTGTGATTTCGGCGCGCAGGGGGCAAGTGTTTGCAATATCCCTGCAACGATTTCAGGGCAGAGCTTTGGCGCAATCGGAAGAATCCAAGGAGAACCGGCATGAAGAACGTGGTGATCGCAGGCGCGGCGCGGACCCCGATGGGGGGATTCCAGGGGGTCTTTGACGGGGTCGAGGCGGCCGAACTGGGCGGTGTTGCGATTCGCGCCGCGCTGGACAACGCTTGTGTGGCCAGTGTGGACGAGGTGCTGATGGGATGTGTGCTGCCCGCCGGTCAGGGCCAGGCCCCGGCGCGTCAGGCGGGATTTCGGGGCGGGCTGGGCGAAGAGGTGCCCGCCACCACGCTCAACAAGATGTGCGGCTCGGGCATGAAGGCGGCGATGATGGCCTATGACGCGGTGGCGCTGGGCGATCGCGACGTGATGATCGCGGGCGGCATGGAGAGCATGACGAACGCGCCGTATATTCTGCCCAAGATGCGTGGTGGTGCGCGGATCGGGCACCAGCAGGTGCAGGACCACATGTTCCTGGACGGGCTGGAAGACGCCTATGACAAGGGCCGTCTGATGGGCACATTCGCCGAGGATTGTGCCGAGGCGTTTCAGTTCACCCGCGAAGCCCAGGACGAATATGCGCTGAAATCGCTGTCCAACGCGCTGGCGGCGCAGGAATCCGGTGCGTTCGATGGCGAGGTGTTTCCGGTCACGCTGCAAGGCCGCAAGGGCGAGGTGCAGATTGGCGCGGACGAACAGCCGGGCAATGCGCGCCCGGAGAAGATCCCGCAGCTGAAACCGGCCTTCCGCAAGGATGGTACGGTGACGGCTGCGAACTCTTCGTCGATCTCGGACGGGGCGGCGGCGCTGGTCATTGCCTCGCAGGAGGCCGCCGAAGCGCGCGGTATGAATGTGCGCGCGCGCATCGTGGGCCATGCCAGCCATGCCCAGGCGCCGGGGTTGTTCACAACCGCGCCGGTTCCGGCGGCGCAGAAGCTGCTTGAGAAAATCGGCTGGAGCAAGGACGACGTGGACTTGTGGGAGGTGAACGAGGCCTTTGCCGTTGTGCCCATGGCGTTCATGCATGAAATGGGCCTGTCGCGTGACATCGTGAACGTGAATGGCGGCGCCTGTGCGCTGGGCCATCCGATTGGCGCCAGCGGCGCGCGGATCATGGTGACGTTGTTGAACGCTTTGGAAAAGCGCGGGCTGAAACGCGGCGTGGCCGCGATCTGTATCGGTGGCGGCGAAGGCACGGCGATTGCCATCGAACGGGTGTAACGCCCAGCCTGACGATTGCCGGAAAGCGAACGGCGCATTGGTTGCGTGGCGTGTTTGAAGGGGAATGGGAATGGGCGTGAATTATGACGACCTGCAAGGCGCCGTCGCAGCGCTGACCGAGGGCGAGACCGACGCGGTTGCGCTTATGGCGACGGTGGCCTGCGAGGTGCATCACGCCGATGACCGGTTTGACTGGACCGGGTTTTACCGGGTTGTCGCGCCCGAACTGCTCAAGATCGGGCCGTATCAGGGTGGGCATGGCTGTCTGGTGATCCCGTTTTCGCGAGGTGTGTGCGGCGCGGCGGCGCGCACCGGCGAGGTGCAGCGGGTGGCGGATGTCGAGGCGTTCGCCGATCACATTGCCTGTTCCAGTTCGACGCGGTCGGAACTGGTGCTGCCGGTGCGCGATGGCGCTGGGCGGCTGCTGGGAGTGTTTGACATCGACAGCGACCTGCCCGACGCATTCACGCAGGAAGACGCGGATCGGTTGCAGGCAATTCTGAGCGAGGTGTTCCGCAACGCGGTTTAGGGGCGGGGTGTCAGCGCGTGGGGACCGGTGTGTCGCCGCGATAGTCATAGAACCCGCGCTTGGTCTTGCGGCCCAGCCAGCCCGCCTCGACATATTTGGTGAGCAGCGGGCAGGGGCGGTATTTCGTGTCGGCCAGCCCGTCATGCAGCACATGCATGATCGCCAGACAGGTATCCAGGCCGATGAAATCGCCCAGTTCCAGCGGCCCCATCGGGTGGTTGGCGCCCAGCTTCATCGCATTGTCGATCGAGGCCACGTTGCCCACGCCTTCGTAAAGCGCATAGCAGGCTTCGTTGATCATCGGGATCAGGATACGGTTGACGATGAAGGCGGGGTAGTCTTCGGCCGAGGCGGCGGTCTTGTCCAGACGCTCGACGATGCCAAGGCAGGTCTGGTAGGTCTCTTCATCCGTGGCGATGCCCCGGATCAGTTCAACCAGTTTCATCAGCGGCACCGGGTTCATGAAGTGAAAGCCCATGAAGCGTTCGGGCCGGTCGGTGCGGCTGGCGAGCCGGGTGATGGAAATCGACGAGGTGTTGGTGGTCAGCAGCGTGTCGGGTTTCAGATGTGGCAGCAGCGTGTCAAAGATCTGGTGCTTGATCTCTTCGCGTTCGGTCGCGGCCTCGATCACCAGATCTGTGCCCCCCAGCGCAGGCAGGCTGAGCGTGGTCCGGATGCGGCCCATCGCGGCGGCCTTGTCGCTGGCGGAAATGATCTCGCGGCTGACCTGGCGTTCGAGGTTCTTGTCGATGCGCCCGACGGCGGCGTCCAGCGCATCCTGGCTGATATCGTTGAGCAACACTTCGTACCCGGCAACGGCCATGACATGGGCAATGCCGTTGCCCATCTGACCCGCCCCAACAACTCCGATCGACTTGACGTCCATATGCCCAATCCCTTGTGACCTTCGGGCCGACCATACGCGCCCGCCGCGACCAGCCGCAAGGGCCGGGATTGCCGAAAATTCAAGACAAGTTGGCACATTAGCGTTTTTGCAAGAGCTTTGCGCGAATCTCTCCAACGGGTGAAAATTCAGGTGGTGAGAGTCATGTCTTACGAAAAGATGGCCGATGGCGATCTCGATTACGAGCCGTGCAGATACGGGACTTCCCGTCTCTTGTTTCGGGGGCCGAAGAAAGCGCTGGAAGGTGATTTTATCGCGTTCCTGGGCGGGACGGAAACCTATGGGAAATTCATTCCCAAACCGTTTCCCCAACTGGTGGAAGAGGCGGCGGGGGCAACCTGCGTGAACCTGGGATTCGTGAACGCCGGGGTGGATGTGTTCATGGCCGAACCGGCGCTGCTGGAAATCGCGCAACGGGCGCGGGTGACGGTGGTGCAGGTGATGGGCGCGCAGAACATGTCGAACCGGTATTACAAGGTGCATCCGCGCCGCAATGACCGGTTTACCGGCGCCTCCAACATGATGCGCATGGTGTTCCGCGAGATCGATTTCAGCGAGTTCCATTTCACGCGGCACATGCTGGGCACGGTCTGTGCCCGCGCGCCGGATCGCTATGGCATGGTGCGGGACGAACTGCGTCTGGCCTGGGTTGCGCGGATGAAGCTGTTGTTGAACACGATCGGCGGCAAGATCGTGCTGTTGTGGTTTGCCGACCACGCCCCGGATACGGCGCTGGGCACAAGCGGGCTTGGACCGGACCCGTTATTCGTGGACCGGTTCATGATCGAGGAACTGCGCCCCCTGGTCGAGGATATCGTCGAGGTGGTGGCCAGCGAGGCGGCGCAGGCCCGGGGCATGGATGGCATGAGTTGCACCCAGATGGAGCGGGTCGCAGCCCAGAGGATGCTGGGGCCGGTGGCCCATCGCGAGGCATCGGCCACGCTGGCGCGCGCGCTGCGGCCCCATCTTGCATGAAAAAGGCCCGCCAAGAAGCGGGCCCTGATCCTGTGGGTGTGGCAGGCCGGGCGCAGGCCCGGCGCGCGCTTACAGCTTCTCGGTCAGTTCCGGCACCGCCTGGAACAGGTCGGCGACGAGGCCGTAATCGGCCACCTGGAAGATCGGTGCTTCTTCGTCCTTGTTGATCGCGACGATGATTTTCGAGTCTTTCATGCCGGCCAGGTGCTGAATAGCGCCCGAGATGCCCACGGCGACATAAAGCTCTGGCGCGACTACCTTGCCGGTCTGACCCACCTGCCAGTCATTCGGGGCATAGCCCGAATCCACGGCGGCGCGGGATGCGCCTACGGCGGCGCCCAGCTTGTCGGCCAGTTTCTCGATCAGGGCGAAATCCTCTTCGGATCCGACACCACGGCCACCGGATACAACCACGCCGGCCGAGGTCAGCTCGGGGCGGTCGCTTGCGGCAACCTTGTCCTCGACCCATTCCGAGAGGCCCGGATTGTCGGCGGCACCAATGGTGTCCACCGATGCGGAACCACCTTCGCCAGCGGCATCGAAAGTCGAGGTGCGGAAGGTGATGACCTTCTTGGCATCCGACGATTTCACGGTTTGCACGGCATTGCCGGCATAGATCGGGCGCTCGAACGTGTCGGCATCGATCACGGCGCTTGCATCCGAAATCACCATCACGTCCAGAAGCGCGGCCACGCGGGGCATCACGTTCTTGGCGTCGGTGGTGGCGGGCGCGACAATGTGGGAATAGTCCCCGGCCAGCGACACGATCAGCGCGGCAGTGGGTTCCGCAAGGCGATGACCCAGCGAGGCGTCCTCGGCGACCAGAACCCTGGCGACACCGTCGATCCGGGCGGCGGCCTCGCCTGCGGCGGCGGCGGATGCACCGGCGCACAGCACGGTCACGTCACCCAGGCCGCGCGCGGCGGTGACAGCCTTGGCGGTGGCGTCCATCGCCAGTTCGCCGTTGTTGACTTCTGCGAGAAGAAGAACAGCCATTACACAGCCCCCGCTTCTTTGAGTTTGGCAACCAGTTCGTCCACCGAACCGACGATGATCCCGGCGGCCCGCTCGGCAGGCTCGACGGTTTTCACGATCTCAAGACGCGGCGCGACATCGACGCCGTAATCGGCGGCGGTTTTCTCGTCCAGCGGCTTTTTCTTGGCCTTCATGATGTTGGGCAGCGAGGCATAGCGCGGCTCGTTCAGGCGCAGATCAACCGAAATGATGGTCGGGGTCGAGACCTTGATGGTTTGCAGGCCGCCGTCCACTTCGCGGGTCACAACGGCCTTGTCGCCGTCGATGTCCACCTCGGAGGCGAAAGTTGCCTGCGACCAGCCCAGCAGGGCCGACAGCATCTGGCCGGTGGCGTTCATGTCATTGTCGATCGCCTGCTTGCCGCAGAGAACCAGCCCGGGCTGTTCCTCTTCGACAACCTTGGCAAGGATCTTGGCGACGGCCAGCGGCTCGATGTCCTGATGAACGTCGTCGGCGGCCACAACCAGGATCGCCCGGTCGGCGCCCATGGCAAGCGCGGTGCGCAGGGTTTCCTGCGCCTGTTTCACACCGATCGAAACGGCGACAACCTCGTCAGCCTTGCCGGCCTCTTTCAGACGGATCGCCTCTTCGACGGCGATTTCGTCGAACGGGTTCATCGACATCTTGACATTGGCGAGATCGACACCGGAACCATCCGCTTTGACACGGACCTTCACGTTGTAGTCAATCACGCGTTTGACGGGCACAAGCACCTTCATGGGCGTAAGACTCCTTCAAAATAAATGAGCCGCTTTCACGACTCGGGCTGAACGCTCTCGGTGGCGTTGATATAATCTTGCGCGGGTCGATTACAGGGCAAAAACGTCACGTTTTGGCCCGGCGACGCCGCGTCTGGCGGAATGTGACGCGAGGTTGTTGCAGGAGTGTTGCGAAGTCACGGCCGTTTGACGCCACGAAACGGCGTGATGCCCCCACGTCGCAAGGGGCCGGGGCTATGCCTGTCGCCGCTTCTGGTTTTCTATGGTGGCAATAACAGGAGGACACGCAGATGACCGAGACCGAGACCGTTGCCTACAGCACCGAGGGGCATGTGGCGACCATACGGATCAATCGCCCTGAGGCGATGAATGCGCTGGATGCGGCCACGCGCGCGGGCCTGCGGGCGGCTCAGGCACAGGCCGAGGCCGACCCGGAGGTGCGCGTGGTGATCCTGACGGGCACCGGGCGGGCCTTTACCTCGGGCACGGATCTCAAGGAGCTGGCCGAGTTTCGCACCAGACACGGGATGTTCGATATTTCGGTGCGCGATTACAAGCCGATCATCGATGCGATCACCAGAAGCGACAAGATCTGGATCGCGGCGATCAACGGGGTTGCAGGGGGCGTGGGGCTGTCGATCGGGCTAAGCTGCGATCTGGCGGTGATGGGGCAGGGGGCGACCTGTTTCGCGCCCTTCTCGAATATCTCGCTGGTGCCGGATGGCGGGCTGAGCTGGCTGCTGTTGCAGCATATGGGGTCCAAGCGGGCCTTTGCCGCGATTGCCGAAGCCACGCATATCAATGCGCGAGACTGTCTGGACTTCGGGATCGTGAACCGGGTTGTGGCGGATGATGTATTGGAGCGGGAAACGGCGGAATGGGCCGCGTCACTGGCGGAACGGGCGCCGCTGAGCCTGGCCTATGGCAAACGGATCATGCGGGCGGCGCATACCCAAAGCCACGAACAGATCGCGCTGATGGAAAGCGAATATCAGAACATCTGCGCCAATTCGGAAGACAGCGCCAATGCGGTGGCGGCGTTCATCACCAAGCAACGCCCGGTGTTCAAAGGCCGCTAAAGCGCGCCGCCTTGTGCCTGAGGCAGGGACCGGGCGGACCGCCGCGCAAGAGATCAGCGGTTCGCGCCGGGAACCCACAGGACATCGTCCTGCCCGTTGCTGTTGGCGATGCGCGCGGCCACGAAGAACCAGTCGCTGAGGCGATTGAGATAGGTGATCACATGCGGGTTCACCTCGTCGTCCTGCGCCAGCTCCACGGCCAGCCGTTCGGCACGGCGCGCCACGGTGCGGCACAGATGCAGATGCGCGGCCAGCGCCGACCCGCCCGGCAGGACAAAGCTGCGAAGCGGTTCCAGATGATCGTTCATGGTGTCGATCTCGGATTCCAGCCGTGCCACCTGGGTTGCAACCATGCGCAGCGGCGGATAGTCGGCCCTGGCGTCTGCGGCGATATCGGGACGGCACAGATCCGCGCCCAGATCGAACAGGTCGTTCTGGATCGCGGCCAGCTGTGTGTCCAGCGTGCCCTTGGCATGAAGGCGGGCCATGCCCAGCGTCGCATTCAACTCGTCCGACGTGCCATAGGCGGTGACGCGTGCGTCGTATTTGGCGACCCGGTCGCCATTGCCAAGCGCGGTTGTCCCCTTGTCGCCGGTGCGGGTGTAGATCTTGCTCAAAACCACCATGCGATTACCCTCTGGTGCTTAGCCAGGCGAACAGCACGATCAGGACCACGGCCAGAAACTGTGCCGCGATACGCAACTGCATCAGTTTGTTGCCGTATTTTCGGTTGAATTCGCCACCTTTTGCAAAGCCGCCGATGCCGATCAACAGGATGATCAGGACGGCGAAGGACGCGGCGGCGGCGACCCAGAACAAGGGATCGTTTGCCATGATTCTGCTCCCGTTAGCTGAAGATGCCCTGATGTAGACGGTTGGGGCCGAAAACTGAACTGTCTATTGCGATGCGACGTGTCACCCTTTCGCGATCACCCAATCAAGCAGCCTTGTGGGCAACGCCCGGCGCAGCCCGTTCATGACATGGGCGGGTGTGGTCACACGGTAGCGCGCCTTGGGACGGCGTGCCGTCAGGGCGGCCACGAGCCGGGCGCTGACGGCTGAGGCGGGCAGTTCGAACGGATCGGGGCCGCGCCCGGTCTCGGAAAAGCGTTTGACCAGCGTGGCGCGGTAATCCCCGGCAAAGGGCGAGTTCTCCCAATCGATCCAGTGAAAGAATTGCGCGGCGTTGTTGCGGCGCAGCGCGGTGGTGATGGGGCCGGGTTCGATCAGGACCGCATGGATGCCGGTGCCGCGCAGTTCGATACGCAGGCTGTCGGTCCAGCCTTCCAGGGCGTATTTGGTGGCCACATAGGCGCCGCGATACCGCATCGGCACATAGCCCAGGACCGAAGAACAGTTGACGATGCGCCCTTGGCCCTTGGCGCGCATCACCGGCAGAACCTGGCGGGTGAGATCGTGCCAACCGATCAGATTGCTGTCGAACAGGTCGCGCAGCGCCTCTGTCGGTACGTCCTCGATCGCGCCGGGCAGGCCGCGCGCGCCGTTGTTGAACAGCGCGTCCAGACTGCCGCCGGTTGCGTCCAGCACCTGCGCCAGCCCATCCGCGATGGACTGTGTGTCGCAATAGTCGATCCGGGGGCTGTCGAACCCGTCGGCATTCAGGCGGTCACAGTCGGTTTGCTTGCGGCAGGAGGCGAAGACGCGCCAGCCCGCGGCACGCAAGCAATGCGCCGCGTCGTGCCCGATCCCGGTAGAACAGCCTGTGATGAGGATGGATTTGCCTGTCATGCCTGTCTGACCCGTCGCGTTTCATGTGCCGGGCCAGACTAGGGGCTGTTTGCCGTGGCGCAAGCCCCCGCAAGGACCACTTAACGGGTTGGTTCGACCGGCGCCAGAAGGCGGGCCGACATCCAGCCGACCCGGCCGGTCTCGACAACCCTGAGTTTGGCCCAGCCATTGCCGGGTTCACGCAGCACGATCACCTGGGAACCACGCGTCAACGTGGCCAGCACACTATAGGCCGTGCCGGGGCCGCCACGCATGTTGACGCGCCGGCCGGTGACCTGACGGAGGTCTTCTGGCGGTTGCGACGGGGCGGGCAGGATGGCCGTGGGCGCCGTGGGCGGTGCCGGTTGAGGCGCGACCAAAGGAGATGGTGTCAGGGCGGCGCGGGTGACGGGGGTGGGAACCGGCGCGGTGACAAGTGTGGTCAGATCGCGCCGCGCAATCGGCACGGTGGTGGGGGCAGCGGCGGTCCGTGCTTGCGGTTCGGGCGTGACAGGGGCGGGCACGGCAGGAGGTGGCTTGGGCCGTGTTGCGGTGGGCACGGCGGTGGTTTCTTCCGTGATGCGTGGGCGCGGCTCGAAATCGGACCCGCCGCTGAGTTCATAGAACCCCCAGCCAATAAATACGAAGCTCAGAAAAACAAACCGCGACACAAGAAACGCCTCACCAGAAGTCAAGAAATTGAAAACAAAACCCTTTCGGGCGCCGACCAAGATAACACAAACAGGGGATTCGGCGCAGGGGGAAAATTTCGCGGCCAATCCCCATGCTGCCGCTTTACCCTGTCACGGCCAATCGGTATCACCACGTCATGACCGACATGATAGACGACGACCTTCCGCTGCCAGACCTGACAGAACCGCTGCGCCGTGCCATTGGCGAGCGCTACCTGACCTATGCGCTGAGCACGATCATGCACCGCGCCTTGCCGGATGCGCGCGACGGGCTGAAGCCGGTCCATCGCCGCATTCTGTATGCCATGCGCGAGTTGAAGCTGAATTCAACCGGTGGGTTCCGCAAATCAGCCAAGATTTCCGGCGATGTGATGGGCAATTACCACCCGCATGGCGACGCGGCGATTTACGACGCGATGGCGCGATTGGCGCAGGATTTCAACGTGCGCTACCCGCTTGTCGACGGGCAGGGAAATTTCGGAAATATCGACGGCGACAACCCGGCGGCCAGCCGATACACCGAAGCGCGCATGACCTCGGTCGCGGAGGCGTTGCTGGACGGGCTGAACGAGAACGCTGTTGATTTCAGGGAGAATTACGACGGTACGCTGAGCGAACCCGTGGTGTTGCCGGCAACCTTTCCCAACCTGCTGGCGAACGGGTCCAGCGGCATCGCGGTGGGTATGGCCACCAATATTCCGCCGCATAATATCGCCGAGCTGTGCGACGCCTGCCTGCATATGATCAAGGTGCCGGATGTGCGCGACGACACGTTGCTGAACTATGTGCCGGGGCCGGATTTTCCCACCGGCGGCGTGATTGTCGAGCCGCGCGACAGCATCGCGCAGGCCTATCGCACCGGGCGCGGGTCGTTCCGGCTGCGCTGTAAATGGGAGCGCGAGGATCTTGGGCGGGGCCAGTGGCAGATCGTGGTCACGCAAATCCCCTATCAGGTGCAGAAATCCAAGCTGATCGAAAAGCTGGCCGAGCTGATCCAGACCAAGAAAGTGCCGATCCTGGCCGATGTGCGCGATGAAAGTGCCGATGATATCCGGGTGATCCTGGAGCCGCGCTCCAAGAATGTGGACCCGGACATCCTGATGGGTACGCTGTTCCGCAACTCGGATCTGGAAGTGCGGTTCAGCCTGAACATGAACGTTCTGATCGATGGCGTGACGCCCAGGGTGTGCAGCATGAAGGACGTGCTGCGTGCCTTCCTGGATTTCCGCCGCGAAGTGTTGATCCGCCGCTCGACTCACCGGATGGAAAAGATCGACCACCGGCTGGAGGTGCTGGAAGGGTTCATCATCGCGTTCCTGAACCTGGATCGTGTGATCGACATCATCCGCTATGACGACGCACCCAAACAGGCCTTGATGGCCGAGGATTGGGGGCAGGACCACGTGCGGGCCACGTCCGAGCGGGATTACGTGTCGCCCTTGCTGGTCAGGGGCGAGGGCGAGCTGAGCGAGGTGCAGGCCGAAGCGATCCTGAACATGCGGTTGCGCAGTTTGCGCCGCCTGGAAGAGTTGGAACTGGTGCGCGAGCGCGATGCGCTGATGGAGGAACGCGCCGGTCTGGAAGATCTGCTGGACAGCGACAGCCTGCAATGGGACCGGATTTCCGAGCAGTTGAAAGAGGCTAAGGCATTGTTCGGAAAGAAATATGAGGGCGGCGCGCGGCGCACCGTCTTTGCCGAGGCGGGCGAAGTGGAAGAGGTGCCGCTGGAGGCGATGATCGAGCGCGAGCCGATCACCGTGGTCTGCTCGCAGATGGGGTGGGTGCGGGCGATGTCGGGCCATATCGACCTGAACCGCGAGCTGAAATTCAAGGATGGCGACGGGCCGCGTTTCACCTTTCATGCCGAGACCACGGACCGGTTGCTGGTGTTTGGCAGTAACGGGCGGTTCTATACCGTCAGCGCAGCCAACCTGCCCGGAGGGCGCGGCATGGGCGAGCCGCTGCGGCTGATGGTGGACCTGCCCAACGAGGCCGAGATCGTGGATTTCTTTATCCACCAGCCAGAGCGCAAGCTCTTGGTGGCATCCAGTGCAGGTGACGGATTTGTTGTTCCCGAACAGGATGTTATCGCGCAAACACGCTCGGGAAAACAGGTGCTGAACGTCAAGGATGACGCGCGAGCGATGGTTTGCAAGCCGGTGGCGGGGGATCACGTGGCGGTGGTGTCCCGGAACGGGCGATTCCTGGTGTTTCCGGTCAGCGACCTGCCCGAGATGGGGCGCGGCAAAGGCGTGCGCATACAGAAATACAACATGGCGCGCGGACGGCAGGGCACGCTTGAACTGGATGGCGGGCTGAGCGACCTGACCACGTTCAATTGGGCCGAGGGGCTGAGCTGGGAAATGGGCGGCGGCAAGACCCGCACCGAGCCGGACCTGAGCGAATGGCTGGGCAAACGCGCCGGGGTGGGCAAAAAGCCGCCCTATGGGTTCCCGCGCGACTACAAGTTTTCCTGAGGGATCGCGACAGGCAGAAAAGGCCGGTGTTCGGGTTCGAGGGCCGGCCTTTGTCCGACTCAAAGGGTTAACAGCCTTGTTTTGCTGGGGGGGTGCATGTCGGTATTGCGTCGGTATTCCAACGGTATCACGTTGGTGAGGGGGCTATGCGGCCCGCCCGTTAACGGACCGTGCGCAAGGGTTTGTTAAGATTGGCGTGTTATCAAGGCCTGAGCGTTTGGTCTTGGAGCAGGCCGGGCAGAATTGGTTACGATCAGAGCAAGGGTTTGGGCGCGGAGGCAGGCGCGGAATTGACGATTTGATAACGGGTGGCGGGGGCTGGCGATCAAAAGGCCGCGCGGGCCGTTCGTCGGGATATTCCGTTTGTGAGAAGTCGAACTTGAAAACGGCCGGAACAGACGGCGCGTGATCGGTCAGACGATCAGGCTCGGCAAACGTGGAACAACGGTCAGACCGGTTCCGCCGTGAGCCAGACACCGGTGTCGGGCCGTAAGGTGAGGATCATCACCGGTTCGGGATCACGCCCCGGCACAAGGCGAAAGCGGAAACCGGCGAGCAGGGTGGCAAGGATGATGACCGCTTCCTGAATGGCAAAGGACGCGCCGATGCAGATGCGCGGCCCGTCGCCAAAGGGCAGGTAGGCATACCGTTCCACCGCCTTGCGGTTTGCAAAGCGGTCCGGGCGAAAGGCGTCCGGGCTGTCCCAGAGCATGTGATTGCGGTGCAGGGCGTAGATCGGGATCATCACCGTATCGCCGGGCCGGATCTCGCGGGCGCAAAGCATGTCGGGCTTTTGCGCGGTGCGCGAGATGATCCCGGCGGGCGGATAAAGGCGCAGAGCCTCGTCCACGATCTGGCGGATGAAGGGCATGTTCTGGGCCTCTTCACCGGTGGCGGTGTCACCGGCCATGACCGATTGTGCCTCGGCGCGGGCGCGATCCTGCACGCCCTGATCAAAGGCGCAGAGATAAAGCGACCAGGCCAGGGTGAGGGCGGTTGTTTCGTGCCCGGCCACAATAAAGGTGAGCAGGTTGTCGCGCAGTTCGGACGTGTTCATGCGGCGCCGGGTTTCGGGATCTTCCCCGGCCAGCAGAAGATCGAGCAGGTCGGGGATGTCGCCGGGGCCACGGGCGCGGCGGGCGTCGATCGCTTCGTCGGCAACCTGTTTCATCTGTCCCACCACCTTGCCCGACAACAGCCGCCCCGGGCGCGGGATCCAGTCGGGCAGGCCAAGCATGTCGAGCAGGGATATCTTGCCCGCCTCGGCGATATAGGCATCAATCGCGCGGTGCACCGCGTCGCTGTCGAAACTGCCCTGGCCCGAAAACGTCACCTCGGAGATCACGTCAAAGGTGGTGCGGACCATCTCGTCCAGGAAATCGACGGCGCGGGTGCCGTTCGCGGCGGCGATCCGGCTGACCGAGCGCCCGGCGGCGGCGCTCATGACGGGGGCGAGGTTCATCACGTTGCGATGCGAGAACACCGGCGCGGCGGCGCGGCGTTGCCAGCGCCAATGGGCGTCTTCGGCGATGAACAGGCTGTCGCCGATTGCGGGGCGCAGAATGTTCTTGGTGGCTTTGGACTTGGGGTAGTCATCCACCTTTTCCAGCAAAACCCGGCGAATCGCGCCCGGATCCATGACCATGTGCCAGCGGATACCGGTGCGTCCCGAAACCATGGGCTGTCGCACGGCGATTTCCGGCAGGATCGACAGGAGGTTGGAGCGCGCGGCCCGAAGCGAGCCCATCACCCCCAGAGGCTGGGTGGCAAGGGCGACGTGAACGGGCAGGGCGGTTTCGGACATCGGGGTTCCTTTTGTCACAAGATAGGGGCTGCGGGAGCGCGGCGAAAGGCTGGCGTTGAATGTAGGCACGGCTTGGGCTATCGGTTCTGGCAGTTTTCACCGATGTGAGTGACCCATGAAGCGCCTGGCCCTGATCATGACGACCCTGTTGGCCCTTTCGGCCTGTGAAGTGCCAACCGGGACCGTGGAGGAACCGCCGGTGGACCTGGGCGATTTCAAGCTGGGCCACAATATCGTGGTGGCGCCGCAATTGCAGAAAGGCCCGCTGTCGCGCGAGGCCAGCGACGAGAAATGGATCGCCTCGATGAAGCAGGCGATCGATGCGCGGTTCGGTCGGTATGATGGCACGCGGCTGGTGCATTTTGGGGTGAATCTGTCGGGCTATGTGCTGGCGCAGCCTGGCGTGCCGCTGATCTATTCCCCCAAGAGCGCGCTGATCATCACGGTCACGGCCTGGGATGATCGTGCCGGCACCAGGTTCAACGAAGAAGCCAAGGAAATCGTGGTGATCGAGACCCTGACGGGGGCGTCGATCGTGGGATCGGGGCTGAGCCAGGATGCCGACGAGCAGATGGCAAACCTGACCTACAACGCGGCCAGGGCGATCGAGAAATGGATGTATGAAAACCGGGCCTGTCTGGTGGATGACGTGCCAGCGGATGTGCTGGCCACCTGCTGGCTGGACAGTGACGAAGAGCGGGCCGCGCGACGCAAGGCCTTGGAAGAGTTGCGATAGCGCGAAACCCCGCTTGATTTTTGCCGCGCAACCCAATATGTCGCGCGCCGTAGAGGAAATCGGGCTGCAACGCCCCCAATCAGATAGAAGGCGCCCTTCATGGCCAAGGAAAAGTTTGAACGCAGCAAACCGCACTGCAACATCGGCACCATCGGTCACGTTGACCATGGCAAGACGACTCTGACGGCGGCGATCACCAAGCAATTCGGTGACTTCAAGGCCTATGACGAGATTGACGGCGCGCCGGAAGAGAAAGCGCGCGGGATCACGATCTCGACGGCGCATGTGGAGTATGAAACCGACGCGCGCCACTATGCGCATGTGGACTGCCCCGGCCACGCGGACTATGTGAAGAACATGATCACGGGTGCGGCGCAGATGGACGGCGCGATCCTGGTTGTGAACGCGGCCGACGGCCCGATGCCGCAGACGCGCGAGCACATTCTTCTGGGTCGCCAGGTGGGTATTCCCGCGATGGTCGTGTTCATGAACAAGGTTGACCAGGTTGACGACGAAGAGCTTCTGGAGCTTGTCGAGATGGAAATCCGCGAGCTTCTGACCGAGTACGGCTATCCGGGCGACGACATTCCGGTCATCGCCGGGTCGGCTCTGGCGGCTCTGGAAGACCGCGACGACGCGATTGGCAAGGACAAGATTGCCGAGCTGATGAAAGCGGTTGACGAGTTCATCCCGCAGCCGCCGCGCGCGGTTGACGAGCCGTTCCTGATGCCGATCGAGGACGTGTTCTCGATCTCGGGCCGTGGCACGGTTGTGACCGGTCGTGTGGAGCGCGGCGTGATCAATGTTGGCGACAACATCGAGATCGTTGGCATCAAGGACACGCAGACCACGACCTGTACGGGTGTTGAAATGTTCCGCAAGCTGCTGGATCGCGGCGAGGCGGGCGACAACATCGGCGCGCTGCTGCGCGGGATCGACCGTGAGGCGGTTGAGCGTGGTCAGGTTCTGTGCAAGCCGGGCTCGGTGACACCGCACACCAAGTTCGAAGCCGAAGCCTATATCCTGACGAAGGATGAAGGTGGTCGCCACACGCCGTTCTTCGCGAACTATCGCCCGCAGTTCTACTTCCGCACGACGGACGTGACGGGCACGGTTCAGCTGCCCGAGGGCACCGAGATGGTGATGCCGGGCGACAACCTGAAGTTCAACGTTGAACTGATCGCCCCGATCGCGATGGAGCAGGGCCTGCGCTTTGCCATCCGCGAAGGCGGCCGCACCGTGGGTTCGGGCGTCGTGTCGAAGATCATCGAGTAAGGCACCGGCGGCTCTGCCGCCCCGCCCCAAAACCGAAAGGCCGCCCCAGGGGGCGGCCTTTTTTGTCCGGTTTCTGTCCGGTTCTCATTCGGGCGGCTGGAACGGCGTCGTCGGGTCAGAATTTTTCGGAGTGGCGCCCGATGGCGGCATCGGCGTCGTCGGTCAGGGCATCCAGCGCCTGTTCGAGACTGAGGCGCAGCGCCTCGGCCTCTGCGTCGCTGGCCTTGCGCGGAACCGAGTCGGTCCATTCGCGGCACATCAGGACGCCTTTGGAAAAGGGCAGGGGCAGCATCTGTTTGTCCCAGGTGGGCAGGCGCAGCACGCGGCGTTCGGCAAAGGCCACCATGAACACCCGGCAACCTGTGGTGCGCGCCCAGACGATGGGCACGGTGGACAGCACCCGTGCCGGGCCGCGCGGGCCGTCTGCGGCGATGCCGATGGAACAGCCGTCGCGGGTGCGGCGCAGCACTTCGCGCGAGAGCGTGACATGGCGTTTGTGGCTGGACATGGGGATGGTTTCCCAGCCCAGCCGGACAACGATCTGCCCGGCCAGCCGCCCGCCGCGCGCGGCGGAGGTCAGGGCGCAGATACGCGCGCCACGGGGCGCCTGGATCACGAAAGGCGCCATGATGAGGCGCTGGTGCCAGGAGACAAAAATGACCGCTTCGCCCCGGGCCAGGCAGGCATCGACCTCGTCACATCCCGTGCGTGTCCAGCGAGAGGTGTAAAAGGCGAATCGCAGCCAGGTGGCGAACGCGGCTTCGACCATGCGATTGACCCAGGGTGTATCGGCTAATTTCTTTCTGAGGCTCACCGGGCGCGATCCCTTTTTGCGATTTCTCCGACCCTCTCATAGATCAGCGCCCCCCGTGGCGCCAGCCCGGGGCTTTGCCGGGTGGAGAGGGCGCCTGCCTGGCGATTTCCCTCTTGCCTCCGGCGCGGCGGTGGACTAGGAACTGCCGCACCACAGGGGTATAGCTCAGTTGGTAGAGCGACGGTCTCCAAAACCGTAGGTCGCGGGTTCGAACCCTGCTGCCCCTGCCATTGTTTTCATTGCCGTTTTTTGCAATCCGCGCAAGACGCGTACGACCGGTTGGGCGGGTTTTCCGGTATGGTGATCCGGTTGCCGGGTTTTCTTACGGACATGAGGGGGGGCAGGCACACGCGGGGGCGCGTGGCGCGCGAGTCAGACTTCGGTTGTCAGTGTGAATTCCGGCAAATGCGAATTTTCGATCATGAAATCGGCATTCTTCATGTCATTGCCAAGGGCGCGCGCCCGGGCCTGGGCGGCCGGCAGCCCTTGGTCACGCCATCGCGCAACAAGCCGTTTTTCAAGCTCCTTTCTGCTGACATCCACTCGGACGGTCAGATCAAAGAGGCCGGAAAGGCCGGTCCATGGTGGCGTTTTCAGAAGGAGATAGTTGCCTTCGACCAGGACAATTCGGGTATCCCCGCGGATGTGGCCTGAGTCCGGAACGGTGCTGTCCGCGTCCCGATCGAAGGTCGGGAAGGGTACGTCCGGCCTGGCGCGCACGTCACGCAGGAGGGAGATGAATCCCATGGCATCGAAGGTCTCGGGCGCTCCTTTGCGGTGCAGGAGCCCCAACTGGCGCAACCGGTCATTGTCCAGGTGAAATCCGTCCATGGGCAGGATGACGGCTGTCGGGCCCAACCGCGCCGCCAGATCGGCCGCCAGAGTCGATTTCCCGGATCCGGGCGGACCCGCGATCGCGACCAGAAGGCGATGCTGTTCCGCGGCACGGGCCTGAATGATCCCAAGGAGGTCTGTTGCGGTGATCCCGGTCAACGCGTGCCCCTATCCGGTTCCCGAGGAGTGCCGGTTTGACGTGCTGGCGGCGCTGTAATTTTCCAGCGCGGCTTCGCATCCTTCGGCCCAGATCAGTGCAAGCCAACCTTCAAACGCCTCCGAAAACCGCCGATCCCGGGCGAGTTCGCCGTAGAACCGATGCTGCTCCAGCCACGCGGCGGGGCGGGATTTGGCCGCGCTGGCGGCTGTGGTGAGGTCCGCCCAAAGCGGATCGTTGGCTTCGATCCGCGTGCCGTTTTCGCGGGTGCCTTCGCACATCCGCGCCCAAAGGGCCTCGACAAGGGCTAGGCCCGAAACCGACCGATTGCCGGCCAGTTGATCGCGCAGGATGGGCAGCACGAAACCCGTATGGCGGGCGGAACCGTCAAAGGCGACGCGGCGGGTGGTGTCGATGATCCGGGGGTTGGAAAACCGTGTCTCGATCAGGTCCAGATAGGCGAGCGGTGTCATTCCCGGCACCGGATCCACGGTCAGGGCGATCTCTTCGGACTGTACCTTGCGAAACATCGCCGAAATACCGGGATGCGCCATGCAGTCCGAGATGGTTTCGATTCCCAGCACGTCGCCGACATTGGCCAGTACCTGGTGTCCGGCGTTCAAGATGCGGATTTTCATCGTTTCATAGGCATGGACATCGTCGGAGAAAGTTGCGCCAACCTCGTCCCAACCGGGGCGGCCGGCGCAGAACTTGTCCTCGATGACCCATTGCCGATAGGCCTCGTGGGTGACAGGGGCGGCGTCGTCGATGCCGAAGGCGTGCGCCAGGGCGATCTCGGCCGGGCCGGTTGCGGGCGCGATGCAATCGACCATCGAGTTCGGGAATGTCGCGTTGGTCTCGATCCAGTCGGCCAGTGCCGGGTCGGACAGCCGGGCCAGCGACACCACGGTCTGGCGCAGGATCGCGCCGTTGCCTTGCAGGTTGTCGCAGCTGAGCCCGGTAAAGGGGCCCTGGCCCGCGTCGCGTCGCAGGCGGAGCGCGGCGACCATGGCGCCAAAGGCGGTGCGCGGTGTCTGCGGGTTCGCGGCATCGTGCTGAATGTCGGGGTGGGATACATCAAAATGCTTGGTGACAGGATCGAGATAGTACCCGCTTTCGGTGATCGTCAGGGCGACGATCCGGATGGCCGGATCGGCCAGCGCGGCGATCAGGGGGCCGTTGCCTTCGGCGATGGGGAGATAGCCGATCATCGATCCGACCACTTCGGCAGAGGTTTGCCGGGTGTCGAGTTCGATCAGCGTGGTCAGGCAATCCTGTGCCAGCAGCTTGTCGCGCATCGCGGCATCATAGGCGCGAACCCCGGCCCCAAGGATGGCCCAGTCCCGAGCCTTGCCTGCCTGCATCAGACGATGCAGGTACCAGGCCTGATGGGCGCGGTGGAAATTGCCCACGCCGATATGAACAATCCCGGGTCTTAGCGCCGAGCGGTCATAGCGCGGATGTTCGATCGCCAGTTGCGCGAGCGTTGCATTCGAAAGTTTGATCAGCTCATCCATTGGCCACCGTCCACGTTATAGGTCTGTGATACGACGTAGTCGCTTTCGGTGCTGGCAAGGAAAATTGCCATACCGGTCAGATCGTCGGCTGTCCCCATTCTGCCGAACGGGACAGCCGCGCCCACTTCGGCCTTTTTCTGGCCGGGGGCCTTGGCCTCGTATTTTGCGAAAAAGGCATCGACGCCATCCCAATGCTCGCCGTCGACGACGCCGGGGGAGATGGCATTGACGTTGATGCCGTGGGAGATCAGATTCAGCCCCGCCGATTGGGTCAGGCTGATGACCGCCGCCTTGCTGGCACAATAGACCGCGACCAGCGGTTCGCCGCGTCGTCCGGCCTGGCTGGCCATGTTGATGATCTTGCCCCGGATACCATGGGCGATCATGTGGCGCGCTACGGCTTGCATCGTGAAGAGCGTGCCTTTGACGTTCACATCGAAGATGCGCGCGTAGTCCTGGGGGGCGATCTCGACTATGGGCGCGGCCGTGAACAGCGCGGCATTGTTTATCAGGATGTCGATGGGCGCAAAGCCGTGCTTTTCGGCAAGACGGATCGCATTGTCGATGCTGTGCAGGTCGGTGACATCCATGCCAATCGCCAACGCGTTGTCGCCGCCCAGGGCCAAAGCCGTTTCAGACGCGCGCCGCTCGTCGATGTCGGCGATGATCACCCGCGCGCCTTCGGCCAGGTAGGCCGCGGCGAAGGCCCGCCCGATTCCGCGGGCGGCGCCGGTTATCAAGGCTGTCTTGCCCGCCAGACGCATCAGTCGATCCTCAGACCCTGCGTGTCAAACTTGTGCAGCTTGTCCAGTTGCGGCGTCAGGTAGATCGTGTCGCCGTGGCGGACGGGCAATTCGCCGTCCACGCGTACCGTCATCGGGTCGCAGCCCGGAACCCCGTGGACATGCAGGAACGTATCCGAGCCCAGATGTTCGGCCACGCCGACGACGCCCTTCCAGGTGCCTTCGGTCTGGCTGACATCGGTGTGTTCAGGGCGGATTCCGATGGTTGTCGCGCCGTGTCTCGCCGCCTCGTCCCCCTTGAGAAGATTCATCTGGGGCGAGCCAATGAAGCCGGCCACGAATTCGTTGCAGGGGGTGTGATACAGTTCCAGCGGCGTGCCGACCTGTTCGATCACCCCGGCGCGCAGCACCACGATCTTGTCGGCCATGGTCATGGCTTCGACCTGGTCATGGGTGACATAGATCATCGTGGTGGCCAGCCGCTTGTGCATTTCGCTGATTTCAAGCCGCATCCCGACCCGCAGCGCCGCATCAAGGTTCGACAGCGGTTCGTCAAACAGGAATGCCGCCGGTTCGCGAACGATGGCGCGGCCGATGGCCACGCGCTGGCGCTGCCCGCCCGAAAGCTGACCGGGACGCCGGTCGAGGTAATCGGTAAGGTTCAGCGCCTCGGCGGCGGCGGTGATGCGGCGCGCCTGTTCGTCGGCGGGAACGCCCGCCATTTTCATCGGAAAGGCGATGTTCTTGCGCACCGACATATGCGGGTAAAGCGCATAGGACTGGAACACCATGGCGAGGCCGCGTTTGGCCGGGGGCACGTTGGTTGCATCCAGGCCGTCGATCTCGATCACCCCGGACGTGATGTCTTCCAGCCCGGCGATCAGGCGCAGGAGGGTGGACTTGCCGCAACCCGAAGGGCCGACAAAAACTGTGAACTCGCCGTCTTCGATGGTCAGGTCCAGGGGCGGGATGACTTCGGTCTCGCCGAAGCTTTTGGACACCTTGTTGAGTTTGATCTGTCCCATAGGTCTGTTCCTTCCTATTTCACAGCGCCGAAGGTCAGGCCGCTGACAAGTTGTTTCTGGCTGAACCAGCCAAGGATGAGGATCGGCGCGATGGCCATGGTCGAGGCCGCGCTGAGCTTGGCGTAGAAAAGACCCTCGGGGCTGGAATAGCTGGCGATAAAGGCCGTGAGCGGGGCCGCCTTGGCCGCGGTCAGGTTCAGCGTCCAGAAGGCCTCGTTCCAGGCCAGGATGACATTGAGAAGCAACGTCGAGGCAATGCCGGGAATGGCCATGGGCGTGAGGACATAGAGCACCTCTTCCTTCAGTGTCGCCCCATCCATCCGGGCCGCTTCGAGGATCTCGCCCGGGATCTCCTTGAAATAGGTGTAGAGCATCCAGACGATGATCGGCAGGTTGATCAGCATGAGCACGATCACCAGGCCAATCTTGGTGTCGAGAATGCCCAGCCGGATGAACAACAGGTAGATCGGGTAAAGCACGCCGACCGCGGGCAGCATCTTGGTGGAGAGCATCCACAACAGGATGTCCTTGGTCCGTTTGGAAGGCACGAAAGCCATGGACCAGGCGGCCGGCACCGCGATGATGATGCCCAGGATCGTCGAGCCACCGGCAATGACGATCGAGTTCCACAGGAACCGGCCATAATTCGAGCGTTCCATCACGGCCGCGTAGTTTTCGAGTGTCCAGTCGAAGCCCAGGAAGAGTGGCGGATCGGCAATTGCCTGTGCTTCGGTCTTGAAGCTTGTGAGGATTGTCCAGAGGATCGGGAAAAAGATCAGCAATCCCACACTCCAGGCTGCGGCTGTGTTGATGATCTTGCGTTTTTGGGTAACGGTGCGTGCCATGATGCCCTCCTCACGCGTCCAGGTTCTTGCCGACGATGCGCATCAGGAAGATGGCAACGATATTGGCGAGAATGATTGCATAGACGCCGCCGGCAGACCCCAGACCGACGTTCTGGCTTTCCAGCACGCGCTGGAAGATCAGGTAAGTCAATGTCTTGGTACCAAAGGCGCCGCCGGTGGTGACGAAGATCTCGGCGAAGATCGACAACAGGAAGATTGTCTGGATCAGGATCACGACGGTGATCGCGCGGCCAAGATGCGGCAGGGTGATAAAGGCAAAGCGTTTCGTGGAGGGCGCGCCGTCCATCTCGGCGGCTTCGAGCTGTTCGCTGTCAAGAGACTGGATCGCGGTCAGCAGGATCAGCGTGGCAAAGGGCAGCCATTGCCAGCTGACGATCATGATGATCGATGTCAGCGAGGCCTGGCTGAGCCATTGCACCGGCTCGGCGCCGAAAAACTCCCAAAGATAGGCCAGTAGCCCATAGTTCGGGTCCATGAACATGTTCTTCCAGACCAGCGCCGAAACGGTGGGCATGACAAAGAATGGGGCAATCACCAGGATGCGGACCACGCCCTGGCCCCACATCGGCTGGTTCAGCAGAACCGCCAGCAGGATGCCCAGGATCACGGTGATGGCCAGAACGCCGCCAACGATGGTCAGGGTGGTGAGAACAGAAGGCCAGAACGCGCTGGATGTCACGAAACGAACGTAGTTGTCGAAACCGACCCATCCCAGATCACCGCCACGCAGGGGCAGGTATTTCTTGAATGAAAAATAGAGTGTCATGGTCAGGGGGACGAGCATCCACCCCAGGAGCAGGACCACCGCCGGTGCCATCATGAGGCGCGCCGCTGATCGGGAGTGTTGGGTTGCCATCGGGCATACCTCCTCTGTTTACGGCATAGGGCCGTTGCAGACGATAGATAACATGTGCGGTTGCTTTGGGGCGAGGGCGGCGCACAGCGGGGCGCCGCCCTCGATTATTGGTGAAGCTTAGCGGTAGCCCGCAGCTTCCATCGCGTCGTTGGTCAGGGCCTGCGCCTTGGCGAGGGCCTCTTCAACGGTCTGCTGACCGGCGTAGGCCGCCGAGAATTCCTGGCTTACCTCGGTGGCGATGCCGGCAAATTCGGGGATGGCCGCGAATTGCACGCCGACATAGGGAACCGGGTCAACCGTCGGATTCTCGGGGTTGGCCGACAGGATCGAGTCCAGGGTCATCTGGGCGAAGGGCACCTTCATGTATTCCGGGTTCTCGTAGAGCGACTTGCGCGCGCCCGGAGGTACGTTGGCCCAGCCTTCATTGGCAGCAACCAGTTCGATGTAGCTTTTGGACGTGGCCCATTCGACGAACAGCTTGGCCGCGGCTTCTTTCTGGGTGCCGGCAGGGATCGCCAGAGCCCAGGCCCAGAGCCAGTTGGAGCGTTTGCCAAGGCCGTTGTCGGGTGCCAGGGCGAAGCTGACCTTGTCGGCCACTGTCGAGTCGTTGGGGTTGGTCACAAAGGACGCTGCAACCGTGGCGTCGATCCACATGCCGCATTTGCCTTGCTGGAACAGCGACAGATTTTCGTTGAACCCGTTGGTGGCGTAACCGGCGGGGCCGCTTTCGTCCATCATGCCCTTGTAGAAGTTCAGGGTGTTGGCCCAGGCTTCGGTGTCGAACTGGGCGTTCCAGTCCTCGTCGAACCAGCGGGCACCGAACGAGTTGGACATCGCGGTGATGAAGGCGCCGCCTTCGCCCCAACCGGCCTTGCCACGCAGGCAGATGCCGTTGATGTCATTGGCGCGGTCGGTCATCTTGGCCGCCGCCTCGCGGATGAAGGTCCAGGTTGGCGCCTTGGGCATTTCCAGACCGGCCTTTTCCATAAGGTCGGTGCGGTACATGATCATCGAGCTTTCGCCATAGAACGGCGCCGCATACAGCGTGCCTTCGTAGCTCAGGCCGCCTGCCATGGCCGGCAGGATGTCATCGGCATCATACTCGGCGCTGAGATCGTCCAGCGGAACCAGCCAGCCATTCGCGCCCCAGATCGGGGTTTCGTACATGCCGATGGTCATGATGTCGAACGCGCCACCCTTGGTCGAGATGTCGGTGGTCACGCGCTGACGAAGCACGTTTTCTTCAAGCGTGACCCATTCGACAACGTGGCCGGTCTTTGCTGTGAAGTCGTCCGTCAGGCCTTGCATGCGGATCATGTCACCGTTGTTCACGGTGGCAATGGTAACGGTTTCTGCGAACGCGCCGCTCGCGGTGACGAGCGACATGGCGGTCGCTGCGAGAACCGAATTTCTGAGAGACATCCAGAGTTCCTCCTCTTGGTCGGGATGATGGCTCAGTATTACAGATTAAGGTGACGCGCAGTCAATAAAAAATTTACGCGCGTAAACTAAATGCAGTAATATTATTTAGAACAATGAGTTAGGCTGAGTCTCTCATGACAAGATTGCCGTTGAACAGGGTTTCGGCGCGCTCTGCCGGGCGTTCGTCGGTGTCCAGGACCCGGAAAAGAGTGCTGGCGGCACGATTCGCGATGGCCGAATAATCCTGTGCGATCGTGGTCAGCGACGGGCAGGTAAAGCGCGAAAACGGGTGGTCGTCATGCCCGGCGATGCGCAACGCGCAGTCCGGCCCGCGCCCCACTTTCTTGCCCAGCCGATAGGCCGCCGACAACACGCCGATGGCCAGACGGTCGTTGCTGCACAGTACGGTATTGGTGGCGAATGCGTTCTGCGAGATAAATCGCCCGCCCTCGGCGCTGCCGATTTCCTCGAAGTTCCAGCCATCCCCCTCGGCCTGGAAGATATGCGGCTGAAATCCATGGCGCTGCATGCTTTCCAGATAGGCCTGGCGGCGTTTGTTGGCATTCGGGTTGGTTGGAGACTTCATTTCGAACAGGCAGGGCGGCTCGCCGCTGCGGCACAGGTATTCCACCATGAGATCGATGCTTTGAAAGTTGTTCGTACCGACGAACGCCTCGCAGGCGTCCTCGATATTGGCATCGAACAGGACCACCGGAATATGCTTGTTGAAGCTGGCGATATCGTCCCGGTCCGAGATTCGCCCGAACGGCGCAAGGAGCACGCCTGCGGGCTTCAGGGAGCGGAGCAATTCCAGATTGTCGCGTTCCTGAGTCGGGTTGCCGTGCGAGCTGAGGAGGATCGGGCTGTATCCGGCCGCGATACAGGCCAGTTCGACCTCGCGCCCGATTTCCGAAAAGAACGGGTCGGCGAGGTTGGGAACAACAACGCCGATATTCCTGGTTTTACGTCTGTTCTGGTTCACCGCGTAGACATTCGGGCGATAGTCGTATTGCGTCAGGGCCAGTTCGATCCGCTCTCGCGTTGAGCGGCGGACGCTGTCCGGGTCATTGAAATACTTGGACAGGGTCGGGCGCGAGATACCGCTGACGGCCGCGAATTCTTCCATATTGCGGATTTGCTTCAAAGCCATTTTTCGGTCTCTTTTCAAGAACGCTACGCGTGTAAACTTTCTGAAAGATATGACCGGCAACAGGTAAAGATCAAGCCTCGATTCGGCGGGGCGGCCGAACCGTGCTGTGCGTCCAAGGCCCGGGGGTAAATCCGCGGATGGATCGCGCGGCGGCATGTACGCTCGGGGTGACGCGCGGCCCGCGATCGCCCCGGGCGCGCCGCCCAGGTCGTGCAGGAGGCCAGTGGCGGTTTGCAGGGGTGCGCGTTACAGCTCGCCGGCCCAGGGCGGATTTGCGCCGGCACGCGATACGGTGATCGCCGCGACACGCGCGCCGTGGGAAAGGGTTTCGCGCAAGAGCCCGGGCGACAGGGCGGCAAGGCCGGATTTGTGAAGCTGTCCCAGTTCCGACAGTTTGGCCAGGACACCGGCGTTGAACGTATCGCCGGCGCCGACCGTATCGGTGATCTGGGCTTTCAGGGCGGGCACCTGCACCTCTTCACCGTTGGCCAGAAATCCGGTGGCGCCTTCGCCGCCGCGCGTCAGGATTACCAAAGACGGGCCCTTTTCCAGAAGGCGATCCACCTTTTCACGCAGCGACAGCGGCTCGGGGGTGAGCCAGTTGAGATCCTCGTCCGAGACCTTGACGATATCGGACAGCGCAAGCATTCGGTCCAGCCTTTGGCGATAGCGATCGATGTCCCGGATGAAGCCAGGGCGGACATTCGGGTCCAGCATCACGGCCCGAGATCCTGCGCTGCGGTCCAACAGGGCGGCGTAGGCATCCGCTCCCGGCTCGCAGGCCAGGCTGATGCCGCCAAAGTAAAGCGCCGTCACCTCGTCGGTCAGGGCGGGCATGTCTTCTGCCGTCAGCATACGCCCGGCGGAATTCTCGTCGTAGAAATCATAGGTGGCATGGCCGTCGACCAGGCGCACGAAGGCAAGTGTTGTGGGCCGTTCGGCAGGGATCACATGCGACACGTCCACATGGCTGGATTTCAGCCCGTCGACCAGTTGCTGGCCAAAAACGTCGTTCGATACGCCTGTCAGCATACCGGTCTGCACCCCAAGTCGGCCCAGGGCGATCGCAGTGTTGAAGACCGCGCCGCCACAATGTGGCACGAACCCATCCGGCCCGGCCCTGGTGGCGGTGGGGATCATGTCGATCAGAGCCTCTCCGCAGCAGAGTATCATCTGTCAGCCCCTTTTAGATTGTTTCGCGGTCGACCAGGAAACGGTCGGATAACGGCAAGCTGGCTGCACCCAGCGTTTTGGCGCGGTATCCGATCGTGCCTTGCCGGATTTCAGGAAATGAAATTCCCGGAACCGTGAGGGTGTGCAGGGTTGCGGTTGTTCGCCGGACCAATTCCGCGCGCAAGTCCGGCGGCATCGCGCCGTCGATCAGAACGGTTGCAAAATCGACAAGGCAGGTGGACGATACAATCGCCTGCGCCAGGCCGTTTGCCGCCTGATCGAGCCAGGCCCCGAGCACGCCTTGCGGCAGGTGCCAGTGGTCTGGCCGGTCCCAGAGCGTGGTGGTGTCCTTGCCCAGGTTCGCAAGTTCCGCTTCCAGCGCCACCAGGGAGGCCAGATCGACCAACTGGCAGGCGGTGCCGTTTCCTGTGGTCACGGGAATCGACCCCAGCGCTGCCGCGTTGCCGGACTTGCCGGTGTAAAGCGCGTTGTCCAACACAAGGCCGCCCCCGACGAAGTCGCCGATGTAGAAATACAGAAAATCGCGGGGCTTGTTCTGATCCCCGAAGGCCAGTTCGGCACCGCAGGCCGCGGAAGCGTCATTGCAAAGGTAGGTTGGAACATCCAGAGAGGCGCTGATCTCGGCCGCGATGTCGCGCGTCCGCCAGGCCGCAAGCCCATTGTCGCCCACGTCTGTGGTTTCCGCCCAATCCCAAAGCCGGAACGGCAGCGCGATGCCAAGACCGGCCACCCGGCTGCGCTGGGCCTTGGGGAGCTTGTCCAGAAAATCGCCGGACACCTGTTGTGCGAACTGCACGACATAGTCCGGCGTCGGGATGCGGTGGGCCTGGCGGCGATGAAACTTTACGTCGCCCAGAAAATCGATCAGCACAAGCTCGGCCGCCCGGCGCCCGACCTTCAGGCCAAGAAAGAACGCCCCGTCCCTGTTCAGCCCCATCGGGACCGAAGGTTGCCCGACCTTGCCGCGCACGGGCGCGCCCCTGGTCAGAAGGCCGTCCTGTTCCAGCGCACGCATGATCACCGAGACTGTCTGTGCCGACAGTCCGGTCATGCGGGCGATTTCGGCCTTGGACATCGGACCGGCCCGTCGGATGAGCGACAGAACAAGACGTTCGTTGGAGGCGCGCATCGCACTTTGGTTTGTTCCACGCCCGACGCCGCCGACACTGCCGTGTTCGGTTGCGCGATCTGTGTCCGGGCGCGTTTCAAGCAACATGACAGTCCTGTGCAGGTGTTTTGGGGCGGATTTGGCGGCAAATTCGGTGATACAGGCGATTCTGTCAATAAATAAATAACAATGATTTATATATCGTCGGTTGGGGCGTGCCAGTGGCGGGAACTGGGGTGGGCGCGCCGGCCCCGCTGAACCGGTGTTCCAGAAATCTGTTTCGCGCCCGGGATTGGGACGCCGGCTTCCGGGGAAGAGCGGCGCCATGTTTTTGCCGGAAAATGGCCCCTGAATTTCCCATATGTTTCTACAAAATGCCTTACTGCAATGCTGCGAATCGACTCGGCCTGACGCTGCCGCGGCCGAAAGCTGCGCCGGGCGGCGAGCCGTCCGGGCGGGCCGGAGTCTTGTCTTTGAGGGATCGGAGATGAGCGAAAACGAGTTGACCGAACGGGACCGCCTGGGGGCACGCCAGTTTGGAGAAGAAATCATAGAGCCTGGGGAACCCTTTAACGGGGATACCCTGAGCACGATCCGGGCCCTGGTCGCCGAGCATGGCACATCTGCATGTGCTGCCGCGCCGGCCAGTCCGGATTCCAGAGACCAGGACCCGGCATGTGCGCCGGACGAGACTCGGCCGGTTGCCGCGCAGGACGCCCCTGTGGCAAGCGACGCCGACAGGGCGGCGCCGCCGAAACGGGAAACCGTGTCCGAAGCGGTTGGGCAATCCGGTTGGCGCCGCCTGACCATTACCGAGCGCGCCCCGGTGCGCTGGGTGCGACGGCGCCTGGCGACGCCACGGGGAATCGCGGTGATGTTTTTGCTGGCGGTGACGCTGTGGGAGCCGTGGTTCATTCCGGTCCTGTTCGCGGCGCTGGTGTTTGCGGTTCTGATTGTCGGGGCGCTGATCGGGCAGGACAGGCTTGGACGGATCGCGCTGTACCTGCTCAGGCGCCATATCTGGGCCGATCCGGCGCGGGGCGCGGCCTGGCAGAAGGTCTTGCCCGCGCGCTGGCATCCGTTCCTCTACAAGCCGCTGGGCGAGAATGACGCATGGGAAGGCCCCGTGGACCCCAGATTTGCTGAACGATTGGCCCGGTTGCGGTGAGCGGTTGTGAAACGGGCCTTGAATTTGCCGCGGCGCCCAAGTATGTGAGCCTCTGATCAAGGCAAAGAAGAAGCGTCATGGCGAAAACCAATCCGATCACGTTCATTCAGCAAGTCCGCGCGGAAGTGTCCAAAGTTGTCTGGCCGACCCGCCGCGAGACGGTGTTGACGACGGTCATGGTGTTCATCATGGCCGCACTGACGGCGGCGTTTTTCTCGCTGGTCGACATTCTGATCCGGTCGGGTTTGCAGGGCGTTCTGTCCCTGTTCGGCTGATCCCGGTCGCGGACCGGGGGCGGGTTTGCCTCTTGAAATCATCGGGCGGGGCCGGTAGGTCACGGCCAGCTTTGGAACATGGCGTGTGGCGAATCGAGTTGCACGCCGCTTTTTTGTTCCCGAAAGGCCCCGTTTCCAAGGGGCGCGGATCAAGGAGACCGGCACTGCGCCGGCGAAAAACGGGAAGACGAACACATGGCGAAACGGTGGTATTCGGTAAGCGTGCTGTCGAACTTTGAAAAGAAGGTCGCCGAGCAGATTCGCCAGTCGGTGGAAGAGCAGGGTCTGGAAGATCAGATCGACGAGGTTCTGGTGCCGACCGAGGAAGTGATCGAAGTGCGCCGTGGCAAGAAGGTGACGGCCGAGCGCCGTTTCATGCCGGGCTATGTGCTGGTGCATATGGAAATGAGCGATCACGGCTATCACCTGATCAACTCGATCAACCGCGTCACCGGGTTCCTGGGGCCGCAGGGCCGCCCGATGCCGATGCGCGACGCCGAGGTGCAGGGCATTCTGGGCCGCGTGCAGGAAGGCGAGGAAGCGCCCAAGCTGATGATCAGCTTTGAAGTGGGCGAGCGGGTCAAGGTGAACGATGGCCCGTTCGAGGATTTCGATGGCATGGTCGAGGAAGTGGACGACGACAACCAGCGCCTGAAGGTGACGGTGTCGATCTTTGGCCGCGAAACCCCGGTCGAGCTGGAATTCACGCAGGTCACGAAGCAGGGCTGAGCCTGCGACACAGAGATCTGAGGCGCCGCGCGGGGCAACCCGGCGCGGCGTTTTTCGTTTGCGGCTGATGCGGCGGATTGAGTGACGCGCCGCAATCCGGCGCGTTGGCGCGGAAGGTCGACAATGCCTTAGCCGGGCATCTTTTCAAAGGCCGGGATGCTGTCGTCCAGAAGGGTCGCTTTCATCCTGGAGGAGACATAGACATTTGCCTTCGGGGTGAATTCCTCGTGCTCGTTGACGTTACCGGCGCGCAGCCCGAGCATGCCTTCGCGGGCCGAGTTCTGAGTGAACATCGGCGTGCCGCAGGTGTCGCAGAAATGCTTGGTCATCGTGGTGCCGGCATCCGACTTGTGTTGAAAGGTTTTTGGCGTGCCGGTGATCTTTACATCGCCCTCTTTCATGAACATGAGCGTGGCAAAGGCGCTGCCTGTGGAGTGGCGGCACGCGGTACAGTGGCAGTTCGCCATGACCGGCACGTCACCGTCGGCTTCGAATGAGATTTCGCCACACAGGCATTGTCCGGTAAGTCTGGTCACTGGTTGTCCTTTGGATTCGGGCAGAATTTCTTTCACGACTTTAGGGAAATTGCCATGTTCATCAAGTGCTGGGCCGAGGGGTGAACGCTTGCGGGGCGGTGTTGGTGCCGGCATCGGGCGTGGCGTGCGCGGTATCCGCCGGGACAGGGCCGCCATGTGCCGCGTCCCGAAGCCCTTGCCAACCCACCCAATCCGGCGTAAACGGCGCGGATCGTCTTTGGGCGAGATTCTCTCGTGGGAGGTTGGGGCATCGCGATGTCGCGCCGGACCACGCAACATAAACCGGGCGGAACGCGTTTCGTCCTCGTTGAAAGGAAAACCAAATGGCCAAGAAGCTTGCTGGTACGATGAAGCTGCAGGTTCCTGCAGGTCAGGCAAACCCGTCCCCGCCCGTTGGTCCGGCGCTGGGTCAGCGCGGCATCAACATCATGGAATTCTGCAAGGCGTTCAACGCCAAGACGCAGGACATGGAGCCCGGCGCGCCGTGCCCGACCGTGATCACCTATTACCAGGACAAGTCCTTTACCATGGACATCAAGACGCCGCCTGCGTCTTATTACCTGAAAAAGGCTGCCAAGCTGAAATCCGGCGCCAGCACCCCCGGTCGTGAGACTGTCGGGTCCGTGACCGCCGCGCAGGTGAAAGAGATCGCCGAAGCGAAAATGAAAGACCTGAACGCAAACGACATCGAGGCTGCCATGCAGATCGTCCTTGGGTCGGCGCGTTCCATGGGCATCGAGGTGAAGTGATGGCGAAACTTGGTAAGCGGACTGCCGCGGCGCGCGAAGCGTTTGCAGGCAAAGAAAACCTGACCGTTGAAGAGGCTGTTGCGCTGGTCAAGGGCAATGCCTCGGCCAAATTCGACGAGACCGTTGAAATCGCCGTTCAGCTGGGTGTTGACCCGCGCCACGCCGACCAGATGGTTCGTGGTGTTGTGGGCCTGCCCAACGGCACCGGCAAAACCGTGCGCGTGGCTGTGTTTGCCCGTGGCCCGAAGGCTGAAGAAGCCCAGGCCGCCGGCGCGGACATCGTGGGCGCCGAAGACCTGATGGAAACCGTTCAGGGCGGCACCATCGAGTTTGACCGCTGCATCGCGACGCCGGACATGATGCCCGTCGTGGGCCGTCTGGGCAAAGTGCTTGGCCCGCGCAACCTGATGCCGAACCCGAAGGTTGGCACGGTGACGATGGACGTGGCGGATGCGGTGGCCAAGGCCAAGGGCGGCGAAGTGCAGTTCAAGGCCGAGAAGGCCGGTGTTGTGCACGCGGGCGTTGGCAAAGTGTCGTTTGACGATGCCAAGCTGGTAGAAAACGTGCGCTCTTTCATGGACGCCGTTCTGAAGGCCAAGCCGTCGGGCGCCAAGGGTACATATGTCAAGAAAATCGCGCTAAGCTCGACCATGGGCCCGGGCGTGACGATCTCGATCGACAACGCCGCCGCACAGTAAGCCGCGTATATGGCAAGAGATTTGGGGCGCCCCGGTTGGGGCGCCCTTTTTCGTCGCGGATCGTGCCGGCGCGCGGGCCGGGCGGGCCGGGTGCCGGACCGTCCGGGGCGGTGCGCGGGCGGGGCCGGCGAAGGGTAGCATTTGTTTGCGGCGCAAAAACGTGCTATGGTGTCTACCGCAGAGAGATCAAATGACTGTTGGCGGGATTGCCCGGCGGCAGCGTTTGCGTATTTCCGCCCTTGCAAATATTTCCGCCGACCGCTAAATCAGCCCTGCCCATCCTCAAAAGGATTCGAGCAATCGATTCCCTATGGCGGTGGCCTGTCCAAGACGGAGGGTGAGTAGTTTCTCATAATTCCTTCCTGAGATGGGAAACGAGACAAGAATTCTTTGAAGGCTACCTTCGAGCGATCCTGGCCTCCGGACCCGTATGACTGGACCTGAACGCGTTCCCGCGTCGGGGACGCAAACATGAGCCGGGGGGCGAGAGCTTCCCAAATTTGGAGAGAACTGTGGATAGAGCCCAGAAAGAGAAAGTGGTCGAGGAACTCGGCCAGATCTTTGAAAGCTCTGGCGTCGTTGTGGTTGCCCACTACGCCGGCCTCACGGTTGCTGACATGCAGGACCTTCGCGCACGTGCCCGTGACGCGGGTGGCGCCGTGCGTGTCGCCAAGAACAGGCTCGCCAAGATCGCCCTTGAGGGCAAGCCCTGCGAGAGCATGGTTGACCTTCTGTCGGGCATGACCGTTCTGACCTATTCCGAAGACCCCGTGGCAGCAGCCAAGGTGGCCGAGGATTTTGCAAAGACGCACAAGAAATTCGAAATTCTTGGCGGCGCAATGGGTGAGAACGCTCTGGACCGTGCCGGCGTCGAAGCCGTGTCGAAAATGCCGTCGCGCGAGGAGCTTATTGCTACCATCGCAGGCATGATCGGCGCACCTGCTTCGAACATCGCCGGTGCCATTGGCGCACCTGCTTCGAATATCGCATCCATCCTGTCGACCATCGAGGAAAAGGCAGAGGCTGCGTAAAGCAACTTACGAGACCGCGTAAGGACAAGCGTCCGACGTTGGAACACATATCTGTAAACGGAAAGAGTCTAAAATGGCTGATCTGAAAGCACTCGCAGAAAGCATCGTGGGTCTGACCCTGCTGGAAGCACAAGAACTGAAAACCATCCTGAAAGACGAGTACGGCATCGAGCCCGCCGCTGGCGGCGCTGTGATGGTGGCTGGTCCTGCCGGCGACGCCGGTGGTGCTGCTGAAGAAGAGCAGACCGAATTCAACGTGATCCTGAAATCGGCCGGCGCTTCGAAAATCAACGTCATCAAGGAAGTCCGCGCCATCACCGGCCTGGGCCTCAAGGAAGCCAAGGAGCTGGTCGAAGCCGGTGGCAAGGCTGTCAAGGAAGGCGTTTCGAAAGAAGAAGCCGAAGAGATCAAGGGCAAGCTGGAAGCAGCTGGCGCCGAGGTCGAGGTCAAGTAATCCGTGCCGGGGTTTCCCCGGGCGTGATTTTCAAGGCTGGGTCCGGTTTTTCCGGGCCCAGCCGAACCTGTCTCAGAGAGGGCTTTTGAGGAAAGCCCTTTCTCAGGCGAGGTTGTAAACGGGAGGCTGCCTTTGGGACGGTGGCCGGGAATTGTTCAAGCTTCGACCCTCTCGTATGGGCGTGGTGCCGGGGACCCGACGGCAGCCGCGACCGGTGAGAAATGAAAGGTGACATCGACCATGGCTCAGACCTTCCTAGGCCAGAAACGTTTGCGCAAGTATTACGGCAAGATCCGCGAAGTGCTGGAGATGCCGAACCTGATCGAGGTGCAGAAATCCTCGT
Organism: Thiosulfatihalobacter marinus; assembly: GCF_016019955.1. GTDB lineage: Bacteria > Pseudomonadota > Alphaproteobacteria > Rhodobacterales > Rhodobacteraceae > Shimia > Shimia marinus_A. The sequence continues at coordinate 62,016 of NZ_JAECRZ010000003.1, read as the reverse complement.
ATGATCTGTTCCTGAATTCGGGCGACGCGCCCGCGCCGAGCGACGGCGAGGGCATCAAGGGCGTGTTCCAGTCGGTGTTCCCGATCAAGGATTTCAACGAGACCAGCGTGCTGGAATTCGTGTCCTATGAGCTGGAAAAGCCGAAATACGATGTCGAGGAATGCCAGCAGCGCGACATGACCTACAGCGCGCCGCTGAAGGTGACGCTGCGGCTGATCGTGTTTGATGTGGACGAGGATACCGGGGCCAAATCGGTCAAGGACATCAAGGAACAGGACGTGTTCATGGGCGACATGCCCCTGATGACGCCCAACGGCACCTTTGTGGTGAACGGCACCGAGCGCGTGATCGTGTCCCAGATGCACCGCTCGCCTGGCGTGTTCTTTGATCACGATAAGGGCAAGACACATTCCTCGGGCAAGCTGTTGTTCGCCTGCCGCATCATTCCCTATCGCGGCTCGTGGCTGGATTTCGAGTTTGACGCCAAGGACATCGTGTTCGCCCGCATCGACCGGCGCCGCAAGCTGCCGGTGACGACGCTGTTGTATGCGCTGGGTCTGGACCAGGAAGGCATCATGGATGCCTATTACGAAACGGTGAACTACAAGCTGGACAAGAACAAGGGTTGGGTTACCAAGTTCTTCCCCGAGCGTGTACGCGGCACCCGTCCGACTTATGATCTGGTGGACGCGGCAACCGGTGAAGTCTTTGCCGAAGCAAGCAAGAAGGTGACGCCGCGCGCGGTGAAGAAGATCATCGACGAAGGCAAGATCACCGATCTGCTGGTGCCGTTCGACATGATCGCGGGCAAGTTCGTGGCCAAGGACATCATCAACGAGGAAACCGGCGCGATCTATGTCGAAGCCGGTGACGAGCTGACGCTGGAATACGACAAGGACGGCACGCTGATCGGCGGCACGGCCAAGGATCTGGTGGATGCCGGGATCACCGAGATTCCCGTTCTGGACATCGACAACATCAATGTCGGACCCTACATGCGCAACACCCTTGCGCTGGACAAGAACATGAACCGCGAAACCGCGCTCATGGATATCTACCGCGTCATGCGCCCGGGCGAGCCGCCCACGGTGGATGCCGCCAGCGCCTTGTTTGACACGCTGTTCTTTGACAGCGAACGCTATGATCTGTCCGCGGTCGGCCGCGTGAAGATGAACATGCGCCTGGCGCTGGACGCCGAAGACACCCAGCGCACGCTGCGCAAGGAAGACATCATCGCCTGCATCAAGGCGCTGGTGGAGCTGCGCGACGGCAAGGGCGACATCGACGACATCGACCATCTGGGCAACCGCCGGGTGCGCTCGGTTGGCGAACTGATGGAAAACCAGTATCGCGTTGGTCTCTTGCGCATGGAGCGCGCGATCAAGGAGCGCATGTCCAGTGTCGAGATCGACACGGTAATGCCGCAGGATCTGATCAACGCCAAGCCGGCCGCCGCCGCCGTGCGTGAGTTCTTTGGTTCGTCGCAGCTGTCGCAGTTCATGGACCAGACCAACCCGCTTTCGGAAGTCACCCACAAACGCCGCTTGTCGGCGCTTGGGCCGGGTGGTCTGACCCGCGAGCGTGCCGGTTTCGAAGTGCGCGATGTGCACCCGACCCATTACGGCCGGATGTGCCCGATTGAAACGCCGGAAGGCCCGAACATCGGTCTGATCAACTCGCTGGCCACTTTTGCGCGTGTGAACAAGTACGGATTCATCGAGACCCCGTATCGCAAGGTTGTGGACGGGCAGGTCACGGATGACGTTCAGTACATGTCCGCGACCGAGGAAATGCGCCACACGGTGGCCCAGGCCAACGCGCATCTGGACGCCAATGGCCGGTTCGAGAACGAGATGGTCAACACCCGCCAGTCGGGCGATTACACCATGGCCCCTGTTGGCGCTGTCGATCTGATCGACGTGTCGCCCAAGCAGTTGGTTTCGGTGGCGGCCTCGCTGATTCCGTTCCTGGAAAACGATGACGCCAACCGCGCCCTGATGGGTTCGAACATGCAGCGTCAGGCGGTTCCGCTGTTGCGCGCCGAGGCGCCGCTGGTCGGCACCGGCATCGAGGAAAAGGTTGCCATTGACTCGGGCGCGGCGATTCAGGCGAAACGCGCCGGGATCATCGACCAGGTGGATGCACAGCGGATTGTTGTGCGCGCCACTTCGGATCTGGAGCTGGGTGACGCGGGTGTGGACATCTATCGCCTTCGCAAGTTCCAGCGCAGCAACCAGAACACCTGTATCAACCAGCGCCCGCTGGTGAAGGTGGGCGACACCGTGACCAAGGGCGAAGTGATCGCCGATGGCCCGTCGACCGATCTGGGGGAACTGGCGCTTGGCAAGAACGTGGTCGTCGCGTTCATGCCGTGGAATGGCTATAACTACGAGGACTCGATCCTGATCTCGGAACGTATCGCGCGCGATGACGTGTTTACTTCGGTGCATATCGAGGAATTCGAAGTCGCGGCCCGTGACACAAAGCTGGGGCCGGAAGAGATCACCCGCGACATTCCCAACGTCGGTGAAGAGGCGCTGCGCAACCTTGACGAGGCGGGCATCGTGTATATCGGCGCGGATGTGGAGCCGGGCGATATTCTGGTGGGCAAGATCACGCCCAAGGGCGAAAGCCCGATGACCCCGGAAGAGAAGCTGCTGCGCGCGATCTTTGGCGAGAAGGCCAGCGATGTGCGTGACACCTCGTTGCGGGTGAAGCCGGGCGATTTCGGCACGGTCGTGGAAGTGCGCGTGTTCAACCGCCACGGTGTGGAAAAGGACGAACGTGCGCTTCAGATCGAGCGGGAAGAGATCGAACGTCTGGCACGTGACCGTGACGACGAACTGGCGATCCTGGACCGCAATATCTATGCCCGTCTGAAGGACATGATCCTGGGCAAGGTGGCTGTGAAGGGCCCCAAGGGCGTCAAGGCGAATTCGGAAATCACCGAAGAGCTGCTCAACAGCCTGAGCCGTGGTCAGTGGTGGCAGCTGGCACTGGCCGACGAGGCCGACGCGCAGGTTGTCGAGGCGCTGAACGAACAGTACGAAGTTCAGAAGCGCGCGCTGGAGCACCGGTTCGAAGACAAGGTGGAGAAGGTGCGCCGTGGCGACGACCTGCCGCCGGGTGTGATGAAGATGGTCAAGGTGTTCATCGCGGTGAAGCGCAAGCTGCAACCGGGTGACAAGATGGCCGGCCGTCACGGCAACAAGGGTGTGATTTCCAAGGTCGTGCCGATGGAAGACATGCCGTTCCTGGCTGACGGGACGCCGGTGGATTTCTGTCTGAACCCGCTGGGCGTGCCGTCGCGCATGAACGTTGGGCAGATTCTGGAAACCCACATGGGCTGGGCCGCGCGCGGCCTTGGGCTGAACGTGGACGAGGCGCTGCAAGAGTATCGCCGCTCGGGTGATCTGACCCCGGTGCGCGAGGCAATGCAGCTGGCCTATGGCGAGGATGTCTATGAAGAAGGCATCACCGGCATGGACGAAGGCCAGCTGATCGAGGCAGCGGGCAACGTGACCCGCGGTGTGCCGATCGCGACGCCGGTGTTCGACGGTGCCAAGGAAGGTGACGTGAACGACGCGCTGACGCGGGCCGGGTTCGACACCAGCGGCCAGTCGGTATTGTTCGACGGTCGGAGCGGTGAACAGTTCAGCCGCCCGGTGACGGTGGGTGTGAAATACCTGCTGAAGCTGCATCACCTGGTGGATGACAAGATCCACGCCCGGTCTACCGGACCTTACAGCCTGGTCACGCAGCAGCCGCTGGGTGGTAAGGCCCAGTTCGGTGGCCAGCGCTTTGGTGAGATGGAAGTCTGGGCGCTGGAAGCCTATGGCGCCGCGTATACCTTGCAGGAAATGCTGACGGTCAAGTCGGATGACGTGGCGGGCCGGACCAAGGTTTATGAAAGCATCGTCAAGGGCGAGGACAATTTTGAAGCGGGCGTACCGGAATCGTTCAACGTTCTGGTCAAAGAAGTCCGTGGCCTTGGCCTGAACATGGAACTCCTGGATGCGGAGGTGGACGAGTAACGGTGCGCCCGAAAGGGCACACCCTACACAGGTGCGCATTCATTGCGCACCGTCCCCCCTGCACCCTCTAACCTTTGAGGTATCAAAATGAACCAGGAACTGACGAACAACCCGTTCAACCCGCTGACCCCGCCCAAGGTCTTTGACGAGATCCGCGTTTCGCTGGCATCGCCCGAGCGGATTCTCTCTTGGTCCTATGGCGAGATCAAGAAGCCCGAAACCATCAACTACCGCACGTTCAAGCCCGAGCGTGACGGCCTGTTCTGTGCGCGTATCTTTGGCCCGATCAAGGATTACGAATGCCTGTGCGGCAAGTACAAGCGCATGAAGTATCGCGGCGTCGTCTGCGAGAAATGCGGTGTGGAAGTCACGCTGCAAAAGGTGCGTCGCGAGCGTATGGGCCATATCGAACTGGCCGCGCCGGTGGCGCATATCTGGTTCCTGAAGTCGCTGCCCAGCCGTATCGGTCTGATGCTGGACATGACGCTGCGCGATCTGGAGCGGGTCCTGTATTTTGAAAACTACGTCGTCATCGAGCCGGGCCTGACCGACCTGCAATACGGTCAGATGCTGACCGAAGAAGAATTCATGGACGCCCAGGATGCCTATGGCATGGACGCGTTCACCGCCAATATCGGTGCCGAGGCAATCCGTGAGATGCTGGCCGCGATCGACCTGGAGAGCGAAGCCGACCAACTGCGCGCCGATCTGGCCGAAGCCACCGGCGAGTTGAAACCCAAGAAGATTATCAAGCGTCTGAAAGTGGTCGAGTCTTTCCTGGAATCCGGCAACCGCCCGGAGTGGATGGTCTTGACGGTGATCCCGGTGATCCCGCCGGAACTGCGCCCGCTGGTACCGCTGGACGGGGGCCGGTTCGCGACCTCGGATCTGAACGATCTGTACCGCCGTGTCATCAACCGGAACAACCGTCTGAAGCGGCTGATCGAACTGCGCGCGCCCGACATCATCGTGCGCAACGAAAAGCGGATGTTGCAGGAATCGGTTGACGCGTTGTTTGACAATGGCCGTCGCGGCCGGGTCATCACCGGTGCCAACAAGCGCCCGCTGAAATCGCTAAGCGACATGCTGAAGGGCAAGCAGGGCCGCTTCCGTCAGAACCTTCTGGGCAAGCGGGTCGACTTCTCGGGCCGTTCGGTGATTGTGACCGGTCCGGAGCTGAAGCTGCATCAATGCGGCCTGCCCAAGAAGATGGCGCTGGAGCTGTTCAAGCCGTTCATCTATTCGCGGCTGGAGGCCAAGGGCCTGTCCAGCACCGTGAAGCAGGCCAAGAAGCTGGTGGAAAAGGAACGTCCCGAAGTTTGGGACATCCTGGACGAGGTGATCCGCGAACACCCGGTCATGCTGAACCGCGCGCCGACGCTGCACCGTCTGGGCATTCAGGCCTTTGAACCGATCCTGATCGAAGGCAAGGCGATCCAGTTGCATCCGCTGGTCTGTTCGGCTTTCAATGCCGACTTTGACGGCGACCAGATGGCCGTGCACGTGCCGCTGAGCCTTGAGGCCCAGCTGGAAGCGCGTGTTCTGATGATGTCCACCAACAACGTGCTGTCGCCAGCCAATGGCGCGCCGATCATCGTGCCGTCGCAGGATATGATCCTGGGCTTGTATTACACGACGATCATGCGCGAAGGCATGAAAGGCGAGGGCATGGTGTTCTCGTCGATCGAGGAAGTCCAGTATGCGCTGGACTCGGGTGCCGTTCATCTGCACGCCAAGATCACCGCGCGGGTTCCGCAAATCGATGAGAACGGTCTGGAAGTGTTCACGCGCTACGAGACCACGCCGGGCCGCGTGCGGCTGGGCGCGCTGCTGCCGCAGAACGCCAAGGCGCCGTTCGACCTGGTCAACAAGCTGTTGCGCAAGAAGGACGTGCAGAACGTCATCGACACCGTGTATCGCTATTGCGGCCAGAAAGAGAGCGTCATCTTCTGTGACCAGATCATGTCGATGGGCTTTCGCGAGGCGTTCAAGGCGGGCATTTCGTTCGGCAAGGACGACATGGTGATCCCGGATGGCAAATGGACCATCGTGGACGAGACCCGCGAGCAGGTGAAGGACTTTGAACAGCAGTACATGGACGGCCTGATCACCCAGGGCGAAAAGTACAACAAGGTCGTCGATGCATGGTCGAAATGTAACGACAAGGTCACGGACGCGATGATGAACACCATCTCGGCCGCCAAGCGTGACGAAAATGGCGCCGAGTCGGAACCGAACTCGGTTTACATGATGGCGCATTCCGGCGCGCGTGGTTCGGTTACGCAGATGAAACAGTTGGGCGGGATGCGCGGCCTGATGGCCAAGCCGAACGGCGACATCATCGAAACGCCGATCATCTCGAACTTCAAGGAGGGCCTGACCGTTCTTGAATACTTCAACTCGACCCACGGCGCGCGGAAAGGTCTGTCCGACACCGCGTTGAAGACGGCGAACTCGGGGTATCTGACACGCCGCCTGGTGGACGTGGCACAGGATTGCATCGTGCGGTCGCGTGATTGCGGCACCGACAATGCGATCACCGCCGAACCGGCCGTGAATGACGGCGAGGTTGTGGCCTCGTTGGCGGAACGTGTTCTGGGCCGTGTGGCGGCGGATGACATCCTGCGTCCGGGTACGGATGAGGTGATCGTGTCTGCCGGTCAGTTGATTGACGAGCGTATGGCCGACATGATCGACGAGGCCGGCGTTGCGATCGCGCGGATCCGCAGCCCGTTGACCTGCGAGGCCGAGGAAGGCGTGTGCGCCCAGTGCTACGGGCGCGACCTGGCGCGCGGCACGATGGTGAATACGGGCGAGGCCGTGGGCATCATCGCGGCGCAATCCATCGGCGAACCGGGCACGCAATTGACGATGCGGACCTTCCACATCGGCGGCGTTGCGCAAGGTGGCCAGCAATCGTTCCTTGAGGCAAGTCAGAACGGCAAGGTTGAATTCGAGAATGCCTCGATCCTGGAAAATGCTTCGGGCGAACCGTTGGTGATGGGCCGCAACATGAAGCTGCGTATCCTTGACGAGAATGGTGAGGAACGGGCCAGCCACAAGGTGGGCTATGGTTCCAAGCTGCATGTCAAGGACGGGCAGAGCGTGGCGCGTGGCGACAAGCTGTTCGAATGGGATCCCTACACGTTGCCGATCATCGCCGAGAAATCGGGCGCCGCGAAATTCGTGGACCTGGTTTCGGGGGTTTCTGTTCGTGAAGAGACCGACGAAGCCACCGGCATGACCCAGAAGATCGTGTCCGACTGGCGTGCGGCGCCGCGTGGCAACGAGCTGAAGCCGGAGATCATCCTGGTCGATGGCGACGGAGAGCCGGTGCGCAACGAGTCCGGTAACCCGGTGCATTACCCGATGTCGGTGGATGCGATCCTGTCGATCGAGGAAGGCCAGGATATCAGCGCCGGTGACGTGGTCGCGCGTATTCCGCGCGAGGGTGCCAAGACCAAGGACATCACCGGCGGTCTGCCGCGTGTGGCCGAACTGTTCGAGGCGCGCCGTCCGAAGGATCACGCGATCATCGCCGAGATCGATGGCTATGTGCGGTTCGGCCGCGACTACAAGAACAAGCGCCGGATCTCGATCGAGCCGAGCGACGAGTCGATGGAACCCGTCGAGTACATGGTGCCGAAAGGCAAGCACATCCCGGTGCAGGAAGGCGACTTCGTGCAGAAGGGTGACTATATCATGGACGGGAACCCGGCGCCGCATGACATCCTGTCGATCATGGGTGTCGAGGCGCTGGCGGATTACATGATCAACGAGGTGCAGGAGGTCTATCGTCTTCAGGGCGTGAAGATCAACGACAAGCACATCGAAGTGATCGTTCGCCAGATGTTGCAGAAGTGGGAGATCCAGGATTCGGGCGACACGACGCTGCTGAAAGGCGAGCATGTCGAGAAGTCCGAGTTTGACGCCGCCAACGAAAAGGCGCTGAGCAAGGGCGGACGCCCGGCCCAGGGCGAGCCGATCCTGCTGGGGATCACCAAGGCGTCGCTGCAAACCCGCAGCTTTATCTCGGCAGCTTCGTTCCAGGAGACAACCCGCGTTCTGACCGAAGCTTCGGTGCAGGGCAAAAAGGACAAGCTGGTTGGTCTGAAGGAAAACGTGATCGTCGGCCGTCTGATCCCGGCGGGCACCGGTGGCGCGACGCAGAATGTGCGCCGCGTGGCCCAGGAGCGCGACAATGTCGTGATCGAGGCACGCCGCGAAGAGGCGGAAGCCGCCGCTGCCCTGGCAGCGCCGGTGGAAGATCTTGACGCGGATGACGTGTTCGGCAGCGGGCTGGTTGAGACGCCCGAAAGCCGCGATCTGGACTAAGCGTCAGATCTGAAGGAACAAGAAAAGCCCCCGGCATCGAGCCGGGGGCTTTTCTGCCTTTGGCGAGAGTATTTGTGGCAAAATGAAGTCGAAGGGAGGCGTGCGGTTGCGCGGGTCGCCCAATCCCGACGCTGCCCTGGTGATGAACGCTGTTACAGCAATGTGCATGAACTGGGCCCGGGGTATTGGAAAAAGGATCGCCGATTCGGAGCCGGCGTGGTGGGATCGCCTTGCCGAGCGACGAGTGCGGTCTGACGTTGTTGTAGTCGTATCGCCATAACGGCGCGTCCCGGCGGCATGTTCGGCCTTGTTCGCCAAACCTGCCAGCGCGTAAGGTCGCGCGGTTGCATCAATCCGGGGTGAGGCTGTTGAACCTGTCCGACAATTTAAAGGGCGCGCTGTTGATGATGTGCTCCATGGCAGCGTTTACGCTGAACGACACGTTCGTGAAGCTGTTGGGGCCGCAGGTGCCGCTGTTCCAGATGCTGTTTCTGCGGGGCGTTGCCTCGACGGTGCTGATCTTTGGGCTGGCGCGGGCGCTGGGGCCGATCCGGCTTTGGTTTCCGGCGCGGGATTGGGGCCTTGTGTCGCTGCGCACGGGCGCCGAGATCGCGGCGGCCTATTTCTTTATCACGGCGCTGTATCACATGCCGATTGCCAATGTGACGGCGGTTTTGCAGGTGCTGCCGCTGACCGTGACGCTGGGGGGGGCGCTGTTTTTTGGCGAGGCGGTGGGTTGGCGGCGGATGAGCGCCATTCTGGCCGGGTTTTTCGGCATGTTGCTGATTGTTCGGCCGGGGCCGGACGGGTTTGACATTTATGCGGTATATGCGCTGGCGGCGGTGGGGGCGGTGACGGTACGGGACCTGTCGACGCGGCGGATGTCAGCGCAGGTGCCGTCGATGACGGTAACATTGGCGGCGTCGCTGGGGGTGACGGTGTTTTCCGGGGTGGCCAGCCTGGGGGTGGATTGGGTGGCGCTGGATGGGCGGCAGGCAGGGCTGTTGGCGGGCGCGTCAGTGTTTATCCTGGGCGGCTATCTGTTTTCGGTGCTGGTGATGCGCAGCGGCGATATCTCGTTCACCGCGCCGTTCCGGTATACCGGTTTGTTATGGGCGCTGGTTCTGGGGCTGGTGGTGTTTGGCGATTGGCCGGATACGCTCACCCTGATTGGCAGCGCGGTTGTGGTGGTGGCCGGGGTGTTCACCTTGATCCGGGGGCGGCGCCTGGCTCAGGCATAGTGCGCGCGCACCTGATCGGCATCGATGTTGAACACGCGGCGCAGATGCGTTTCGGTCCTGGCGTCGAGCAGGTCCAGTTGCACCGGGCGCACGTTCTTTTTCTGGCGCGAATCGTTGTGGTCGGAATGGCCGCGAATGAACATGTCCTCGCCCGTGAAGCTGGTGACGGGCATGAAGCGGGCCAGTTTGGAATGGCCGAAATTCAGGATCGACAGATCGACGCCCGGGCGCACGGCCATGGCCAGACCGGCGGTCCAGAGATGTTCGATCGTGGGTTTGCCCAGGATGCCGCGCGCGCTGGGCGCGGCGATATAGCCCTGGTTGAAATCGATGGCGATATGGCGGTTCTTGCGCAGCAGCGGGACAAGGTCGTCGGCGGCCTCGCGCAGGCGTTCGACATAGCGGATGGCGACGGCGTCGTCGTCATCCATGCGGAATTGCAGGCAGGGCGCGTCACGGTTATCGCGCACCGCATTGACGGCCTGTTTCATCACCTGGCGGTGCGGGCCGGGGGCGTGTTCCTGCACGACCGCCTGGGGAATGTCGGCCAGTTGATCCATCAGCCTGTCGCGCCAGCGCGCGGGCATGGCATCGCCGATCACCACCAGAAAGGTGAAGTCGGCATCGCTTTGGGCACGCAGCGGGGGCAGGGTGAAGCATTCGAACAGGCGGAAGCGTTCCTCCATCCGGTCGGGCGCGTAGAGAAAGGCCATGCGCTCTTCGGGGGAGGCGTGATCGACCTGGAAACCGCCCAGGGCGGGGTAGGAGAAACGGCAGATGCCGATCACCTGCATGTCGCGGCTGTGCATGAGAATTTCACCCCTGTTACCCGGTTTCGAGCATGGCATTGCGTGTGGCGGGGTGCAACCGGGGGGTGCTGTTGACAAGGCGGGCGACTCCGCCTATACGCCCGCCTATCCGGCGAGTGGGTTAAGCCTCGTGAGCCGATATCATAACTGTAGTGGTCAAGGTCCGGGCTGTTTTGAAGCCCGCACCCTCTGAGAACACACCGCGTCGTTCGCCTCGGAATGGGAACGATTGCGGTTTTTGCGCTTGTGGCAACGCCGGGCGCATGAACTGAAACCCGCATGGGGCCCGTGTGCCTTCATGCAGCACATGTAGGAAAACGGGAAAGAGACCCTATGCCAACGATCCAGCAGCTGATCCGCAAACCGCGTCAGCCCAAAATCAAGCGCTCGAAGTCGATGCACCTTGAGCAGTGCCCCCAGAAACGCGGCGTTTGCACCCGCGTTTACACCACCACCCCGAAAAAGCCGAACTCGGCCATGCGGAAAGTGGCGAAGGTGCGTCTGACCAACGGCTACGAAGTGATTTCGTACATCCCCGGCGAGAGCCACAACCTGCAGGAACACTCGGTTGTGTTGATCCGCGGCGGCCGTGTGAAAGACCTTCCCGGCGTTCGTTACCACATCCTGCGCGGTGTTCTGGATACACAGGGCGTCAAGGATCGTAAGCAGCGGCGTTCGAAATACGGTGCCAAGCGTCCCAAGTGATGCAATCGGCACCATTCCGGGCCTGACCCGGAATATCGAATTCCATGAGGCCCCGGATCAGATCCGGAGCATGTTGAGACAAGAAATGAGGTACGACACATGTCACGTCGTCACGCCGCTGAAAAACGCGAAGTTCTGCCCGACGCCAAATATGGCGATCGGGTTCTGACCAAATTCATGAACAACCTGATGATCGACGGCAAGAAGTCGGTCGCGGAAACGATCGTTTACAATGCGCTGGATCGCGTTGAGAACAAGATCAAACGCGCCCCCGTCGAGGTGTTCCACGAGGCCCTGGACAATATCAAGCCCAGCGTCGAGGTTCGTTCGCGCCGGGTGGGTGGTGCCACCTATCAGGTTCCGGTTGAAGTGCGCCCCGAGCGCCGCGAAGCCCTGGCCATCCGCTGGCTGATCACCGCGTCGCGCAACCGCAACGAAAACACCATGGAAGAACGCCTGGCCGGCGAACTTCTGGACGCCGTGAATTCCCGCGGCACCGCTGTCAAGAAGCGGGAAGACACTCACAAGATGGCCGAGGCGAACAAAGCCTTCAGCCATTATCGCTGGTAATCCCCAGAGGACATTAGACCAATGGCACGCGAATATCCGCTCGAACTATACCGCAACTTCGGTATCATGGCGCACATCGATGCAGGCAAGACCACCTGTTCGGAACGCATCCTGTATTACACCGGCAAATCCCACAACATCGGTGAGGTGCACGACGGTGCGGCCACCATGGACTGGATGGAGCAGGAACAGGAACGCGGCATCACCATCACGTCGGCTGCGACCACCACCTTCTGGGAACGCACCGAAGATGGCGCCACCGCCGACACGCCCAAGCACCGTCTGAACATCATCGACACCCCCGGCCACGTCGACTTTACCATTGAAGTCGAACGTTCGCTGGCCGTGCTTGATGGCGCAGTCTGTGTGCTGGACGCCAATGCCGGTGTGGAACCCCAGACCGAAACCGTGTGGCGCCAGGCTGACCGCTACAAGGTGCCGCGCATGGTGTTCGTCAACAAGATGGACAAGATCGGCGCCGACTTCTTCAACTGTGTCAACATGATCCAGGACCGCACCGGTGCGCTTCCGGTTCCGGTTGGCATTCCGATCGGCGCCGAGACCGAGCTGGAAGGCCTGATCGACCTGGTGACCATGGAAGAATGGCTGTGGCAGGGCGAAGACCTTGGCGCATCGTGGGTCAAGGCCCCGATTCGTGACAGCCTGAAGGACATGGCCGACGAATGGCGCGGTAAGATGATCGAAGCGGCCGTCGAAATGGACGACGACGCGATGATGGAATATCTGGAAGGCAACGAGCCCGACGTGCCGACCCTGCGCAAATTGCTGCGCAAGGGATGCCTGTCGCTGTCGTTCGTGCCGGTTCTGGGCGGCTCGGCCTTCAAGAACAAGGGTGTTCAGCCGCTGCTCAATGCCGTGATCGACTATCTGCCCAGCCCGCTGGACGTTGTTGATTACATGGGCTTCAAACCCGGCGACGAGACCGAAACCCGGAACATTCCGCGCCGGGCGGACGACAACATGGCGTTTTCGGGCCTGGCGTTCAAGATCATGAACGACCCCTTCGTTGGCTCGCTGACCTTTACCCGCGTCTATTCGGGCGTTCTGAACAAGGGTGACACGCTCCTGAACTCGACCAAGGGCAAGAAAGAGCGCGTTGGCCGGATGATGATGATGCACTCGAACAACCGTGAGGAAATCACGGAAGCGTTCGCTGGCGACATCATTGCGCTGGCAGGTCTGAAGGACACCACGACAGGTGACACGCTGTGTGCGGTCAACGATCCGGTGGTTCTGGAAACCATGACCTTCCCCGATCCCGTGATCGAAATTGCGGTTGAGCCCAAGACCAAAGCCGACCAGGAGAAAATGTCTCAGGGTCTGGCCCGTCTGGCCGCCGAGGATCCTTCGTTCCGGGTTGAGACCGACATCGAGTCGGGTCAGACCATCATGAAGGGCATGGGCGAACTGCATCTGGACATTCTGGTGGATCGTCTGAAGCGTGAGTTCAAGGTGGAAGCCAATATCGGCGCGCCACAGGTGGCGTATCGTGAAACCATCTCGCGTCAGATCGAGCATACCTACACCCACAAGAAACAGTCGGGTGGGTCCGGTCAATACGCCGAAGTCAAGCTGGAGATCGCCCCGACAGAGCCCGGCGAAGGTTATTCGTTCGAAAGCCGCATCGTGGGCGGTGCCGTGCCCAAGGAATACATTCCGGGCGTCGAAAAGGGCATCAAATCGGTCATGGATTCCGGTCCGCTGGCTGGCTTCCCGGTGATCGACTTCAAGGTGGCGCTGATCGACGGCAAGTTCCACGACGTGGACTCGTCGGTTCTGGCCTTTGAGATCGCGGCCCGCATGGGTATGCGCGAAGGCATGAAGCTGGCAGGTGCCAAGTTGCTGGAGCCGATCATGAAGGTCGAAGTGATTACCCCGGAAGAATATACCGGCGGGATCATCGGCGATCTGACCTCGCGTCGGGGCCAGGTGACAGGGCAGGAACCGCGCGGCAATGCCGTGGCGATCGATGCGTTCGTGCCGCTGGCCAACATGTTCGGCTACATCAATACCTTGCGTTCGATGTCGTCGGGCCGCGCCCAGTTCACGATGCAGTTCGACCATTACGATCCGGTTCCGCAGAATATCTCGGACGAGATTCAGGCGAAATACGCATAAAAAACAGGTGCGTGGGCAACCACGCACCCTACACCCCGCAGGGTGCGTGCAGGCACGCACCATCCGATCAGGAAAAGAGGAGCCTATTCATGGCCAAGGAAAAGTTTGAACGCAGCAAACCGCACTGCAACATCGGCACCATCGGTCACGTTGACCATGGCAAGACGACTCTGACGGCGGCGATCACCAAGCAATTCGGTGACTTCAAGGCCTATGACGAGATTGACGGCGCGCCGGAAGAGAAAGCGCGCGGGATCACGATCTCGACGGCGCATGTGGAGTATGAAACCGACGCGCGCCACTATGCGCATGTGGACTGCCCCGGCCACGCGGACTATGTGAAGAACATGATCACGGGTGCGGCGCAGATGGACGGCGCGATCCTGGTTGTGAACGCGGCCGACGGCCCGATGCCGCAGACGCGCGAGCACATTCTTCTGGGTCGCCAGGTGGGTATTCCCGCGATGGTCGTGTTCATGAACAAGGTTGACCAGGTTGACGACGAAGAGCTTCTGGAGCTTGTCGAGATGGAAATCCGCGAGCTTCTGACCGAGTACGGCTATCCGGGCGACGACATTCCGGTCATCGCCGGGTCGGCTCTGGCGGCTCTGGAAGACCGCGACGACGCGATTGGCAAGGACAAGATTGCCGAGCTGATGAAAGCGGTTGACGAGTTCATCCCGCAGCCGCCGCGCGCGGTTGACGAGCCGTTCCTGATGCCGATCGAGGACGTGTTCTCGATCTCGGGCCGTGGCACGGTTGTGACCGGTCGTGTGGAGCGCGGCGTGATCAATGTTGGCGACAACATCGAGATCGTTGGCATCAAGGACACGCAGACCACGACCTGTACGGGTGTTGAAATGTTCCGCAAGCTGCTGGATCGCGGCGAGGCGGGCGACAACATCGGCGCGCTGCTGCGCGGGATCGACCGTGAGGCGGTTGAGCGTGGTCAGGTTCTGTGCAAGCCGGGCTCGGTGACACCGCACACCAAGTTCGAAGCCGAAGCCTATATCCTGACGAAGGATGAAGGTGGTCGCCACACGCCGTTCTTCGCGAACTATCGCCCGCAGTTCTACTTCCGCACGACGGACGTGACGGGCACGGTTCAGCTGCCCGAGGGCACCGAGATGGTGATGCCGGGCGACAACCTGAAGTTCAACGTTGAACTGATCGCCCCGATCGCGATGGAGCAGGGCCTGCGCTTTGCCATCCGCGAAGGCGGCCGCACCGTGGGTTCGGGCGTCGTGTCGAAGATCATCGAGTAAGGCACCGGCGGCTCTGCCGCCCCGCCC
>NZ_JAECRZ010000003.1:0-46791 GCF_016019955.1 Thiosulfatihalobacter marinus | reverse complement strand
AAGGCGGCCGCACCGTGGGTTCGGGCGTCGTGTCGAAGATCATCGAGTAAGGCACCGGCGGCTCTGCCGCCCCGCCCAAAACCGAAAGGCCGCCCCAGGGGGCGGCCTTTTTTGTGCCTCGTCCGAGGACACCCGCAAGGGTGCAGCGAGGTACTTGGTCAGCCAACCACGTTATAGCCGCGCTGGCGCATGCAGTTCCTGACGATAGTTTCTTTCCTGGAGTTCTGATCGATGGCGCTGGCGGTCAGCCCGGCCAAAGCGCCTACGGCAGCGGCGTCCCGGACATTGTTGCCCTCGTTGTTGAGGATGGCCGTTCCGGCGGCGGCGATACCGGCTCCGGCAGCGGCCTTGCCGCCTGCATTGCTGTCCAGCACACCTTGCGAAGCGGCGAGGTTCTGGCAAGCCGCGAGATCGGCATTGTAGCTGGCCTTTACAGGCCCATCGATCACCGGGACGTAATTGGCGCCTGTATTGGCGCAGGCTGCAAGCAGTCCGATCAGGGGCAGGGTCGCGAAGACTCGGATGTGTTTCATGGAAAAGACCTCGGCTGGAATGACGAAAGGTGTTCGCGTGGATCATACTGTACAGGGATCAGATTGGCGCAACCGGACGCCGGACAACAGGGCAGAGGTGGACCGGCGGCGGAAAAACGCCAAGGGCCGGCAATTTTTCGACAGTCCGGCGCGCCTGGATGCCGCTGCCGCGCGACCGCGCTGCCAACCCGCCCAGACCGGCGGTCGCGCAAAGGGGCGGTTCCTGAAAGGCGGGTCTAATTGGCACTTGCCACCCACCCCCACCCCCTGTATATCGCGCGAGTTCTCCAAGAGAATGTGGCGGCGGGGTGATTCCCGCGGTTTGGGTTCGACGAGGGTGCGCGGTGGTCGCCCATCCTCCTCTCAACTCCAACGCCTGATAAAAGGCTGACGAAATGCAAAGTCAAAACATTCGCATTCGGCTGAAGGCTTTCGATTACCGCGTGCTGGACGCCAGCACCCAGGAAATCGTGAACACGGCAAAGCGCACTGGCGCAACCGTGCGTGGCCCGATCCCGCTTCCGAACAAGATTGAAAAATTCACCGTTCTGCGTGGCCCGCACGTGGACAAGAAATCCCGCGATCAGTTCGAGATCCGCACGCACAAGCGCCTGCTCGACATCGTTGATCCGACTCCCCAGACCGTGGACGCGCTGATGAAGCTCGACCTGGCGGCTGGTGTTGATGTCCAGATCTCGGTCTAAGGAGGGTATCACAGATGCGCTCTGGAATTATCGCGAAGAAAGTGGGCATGACCCGCTTGTTCATGGAAGACGGCAAGCAGGTCCCTGTAACCGTTCTTCACCTTGACGGCCTGCAGGTTGTTGCGCAGCGCACCACCGAGAAAGACGGTTATACGGCCGTTCAACTCGGCGCTGGCTCTGCCAAGGCCAAACGGACATCGAAAGCCATGCGCGGCCACTTTGCCGCCGCAAAGGTGGAACCCAAGCGCAAGCTGGCCGAGTTCCGCGTTTCCGAAGATGCCCTGATCGAAGTGGGTGCCGAGATTTCGGCAGAGCATTTCGTTGAAGGCCAGAAAGTGGATGTCAGCGGCACGTCGATCGGTAAAGGTTTTGCCGGTGCGATGAAACGTTGGAACTTTGGTGGCCTGCGTGCATCGCACGGTGTGTCGATCAGCCACCGTTCGCACGGTTCGACCGGTCAGTGTCAGGATCCTGGCAAAGTGTTCAAGGGCAAGAAGATGGCCGGCCATATGGGCGCCGCGCGTGTGACCACCCAGAACCTGGAAGTCGTCAAGACCGACGCCGATCGTGGTCTGGTGTTCATCAAAGGTGCCGTTCCCGGCTCCAAGGGTGGCTGGGTCACTGTCAAGGACGCCGTGAAGAAGAAAGCGCCCGAAGGCCTGCCGTTTCCGGCCGGACTGAAAGCGGCGGCAACCGAAGCACCGGCTGAAGAGGCCCCTGCGGAAGGTGGTGAAGCATGAAACTTGACGTAATCAAACTCGACGGATCCAAGGTCGGTTCGGTAGAACTGTCCGACGACCTGTTCGGACAGGAGCCGCGTGCGGACATCCTGCACCGCGTGGTGCGCTGGCAGCGCAACAAGGCGCAGGCGGGGACCCACAAGGTGAAAACCCGTTCGGAAACCAGCTATTCGACCAAGAAGATCTATCGCCAGAAGGGCACCGGTGGCGCGCGTCACGGTGACCGCAACGCACCGATCTTTCGTAAGGGTGGTATCTACAAGGGTCCGACCCCGCGTTCGCACGCCCACGACCTGCCGAAGAAGTTCCGCAAGCTGGGTCTCAAGCACGCGCTGAGCGCCAAGGCGAAGGCCGGCGAGCTGGTCGTGATCGACAACGCCGAAGCAGAAGGCAAGACCGCCGCTTTGGCCAAGCAGGTTGCAAACCTGGGCTGGAAACGCGCGTTGGTCATCGACGGTGCGTCGGTGAACGAAGCTTTTGCCCAGGCGGCCAAGAACATCGAAGGTCTGGATATCCTGCCGACGATGGGCGCAAACGTCTATGACATCCTCAAGCGTGACACGCTGGTGATCACCAAGGCGGGTGTCGAAGCACTGGAGGCTCGACTGAAATGAGCGCGAAGGCAGAACATTACGATGTGATCCGCAAGCCGATCATCACCGAGAAATCGACCATGGCGTCCGAAAACGGCGCGATTGTTTTCGAAGTGGCAATCGGCAGCAACAAACCCCAGATCAAAGAGGCCGTCGAGGCGCTGTTTGGTGTGAAGGTCAAGGCGGTGAACACCACCATCACCAAGGGTAAGGTCAAACGCTTCCGCGGCCAGTTGGGCAAGCGGAAGGACGTGAAAAAGGCCTATGTGACCCTGGAAGAAGGCAACACGATCGACGTGACCACCGGTCTGTAATCGACGCCTGATCCAAGACTTGAAACCCCGGCTTGACCTCAGGCCGGGGTTTTCTTGTTGGCGGCAGAACTTATAGCGGGATGTCGTCATAGCCGCGCGACGCCCCGCCGGCCTTGGACATGAGCTTGAGCATGCGCGTGGCCTCCTGGGAATAGTCCGACAGCGCGTTCTGGTAGAACTCTGCCTGCAACTGCAACAATTCGGCCGGAGATTTGCAGGCGAGCATGGCTTGCTGGGTTTCCAGATCCTTTTGCAGGCGCTCCGTCATGAACCGCGCACTTTCCCGCATGATATCCTGCCAGGCCTCGGCAGCCATAGGAGTGATGGCGGTCATCACGTCGGCCATCGGGTTTGTTTCTGGCGGTTTCGCGCTTTGGGATTTGGACTTGGCCATCGGGGCATCTCCTTGTGAAGGGCCTTGCCGTGTGTGGAAGGCGTGATGGGGGAGTCTAGCATGATGGAGGGGCGGGCGCCTTGATTTGGGTCGTGTCCGAGGCGTTGGGCGCAACAGGTGTGCCAGCATCGATGGGACGCATGGGAATGGCAAATTTGACGCGACCGACAAGCATTGGAGCGCCACCGCGCGCGGCTGTGGGGCAAGGGGGCGCGCTGGATTGGTGGCGCGGCAGAGAAATCGGGTGGTGCCTACTTGTCACCCCCCGAGCTCCCTGTTACTAGCACCCATCGCTCTCGGCCTCAGATTCGTTCTGGGGCCGGTTGTTATTTCGTCGGGCACCTACGGGGGCCTATACCATTGGCACCTACGGGGGCCTCAAACATAGCTGCGGGACCACCCGTGGCACGCTAAACGGAAGACAGAAAGCATGGCACTCAAGTCGTATAAGCCGACGACGCCGGGCCAGCGCGGGCTGGTGCTGATCGACCGTTCGGAGCTTTGGAAAGGACGCCCTGTCAAAGCCCTCACCGAGGGTTTGACCAAGTCGGGCGGCCGGAACAATACCGGACGGATCACATCGCGTCGTCGCGGTGGTGGGGCAAAACGCCTTTACCGGATTGTTGACTTCAAACGGAACAAATTCGATGTGGCGGCCACCGTCGAACGGATCGAGTATGACCCGAACCGGACCGCGTTCATCGCGCTCGTGAAATACGAAGACGGCGAACAGGCCTATATCCTGGCGCCGCAGCGTCTGGCGATTGGTGATCAGGTGATCGCCTCGGCCAAGGCCGACATCAAGCCGGGCAACGCAATGCCGTTCTCGGGGATGCCGATCGGTACCATCGTGCACAATATCGAACTGAAGCCCGGCAAGGGCGGTCAGATCGCGCGTGCCGCGGGCACCTATGCCCAGTTCGTTGGTCGCGACGGCGGTTACGCCCAGATCCGCCTGAGCTCGGGTGAGCTGCGTCTGGTGCGTCAGGAATGCATGGCCACCGTCGGTGCCGTGTCCAACCCCGACAATTCCAACCAGAACTACGGTAAAGCCGGTCGTATGCGCCACAAGGGCAAGCGCCCGTCTGTCCGTGGTGTGGTGATGAACCCGATCGATCACCCTCATGGTGGTGGTGAAGGCCGGACATCGGGTGGTCGTCACCCGGTATCGCCCTGGGGCAAGCCGACCAAGGGTGCGCGCACCCGCAACAAGAACAAAGCGTCGCAGAAGCTTATCATCCGCTCGCGCCACGCCAAGAAGAAGGGGCGTTAATATATGTCTCGCTCTGTATGGAAAGGCCCCTTTGTCGATGCTTACGTGCTGAAGAAAGCCGAAGCAGCGCGCGAGTCGGGCCGCAACGAAGTTATCAAGATCTGGTCGCGCCGCTCGACGATCCTGCCCCAGTTCGTGGGCCTGACGTTCGGCGTTTACAATGGTCGCAAACATATCCCCGTCAACGTCAGCGAAGACATGATCGGTCAGAAGTTCGGTGAATACGCACCGACCCGGACCTATTACGGTCATGCGGCCGACAAAAAAGCGAAGCGGAAGTAAGTCATGGGCAAGGCAAAGAACCCCCGCCGCGTGGCTGACAACGAAGCAATGGCCAAAGTCCGGATGCTTCGCACGAGCCCGCAGAAACTGAACCTGGTGGCCGGCATGATCCGCGGCAAGAAAGTTGAGAAGGCGCTGACCGACTTGACTTTCTCGAACAAGCGGATCGCGCAGGATGTGAAGAAGTGCCTTCAATCCGCAATCGCCAATGCCGAGAACAACCACAACCTGGATGTCGACGAGCTGATCGTCGCCGAAGCCTATGTGGGCAAGAACCTGGTCATGAAGCGCGGTCGCCCGCGTGCCCGTGGCCGTTTCGGCAAGATCATGAAGCCGTTCTCGGAACTCACCATCACGGTGCGCCAAGTTGAGGAGCAAGCCTAATGGGTCATAAAGTCAATCCAATCGGTATGCGTCTTCAGGTCAACCGCACCTGGGACAGCCGCTGGTATGCGGACACCAAGGACTATGGTGATCTGCTGCTGGAAGATCTGCGCATCCGCGAGTTCATCAAGGACGAGTGCAAGCAGGCCGGTGTCGCCCGCGTGATCATCGAGCGTCCGCACAAGAAGTGCCGCGTCACGATCCACACCGCACGTCCCGGCGTCATCATCGGCAAGAAAGGCGCAGATATTGAAGTGCTGCGCAAGAAAATTGCCTCGATGACCGATTCGGAGCTGCACCTCAACATCGTTGAAGTGCGCAAGCCCGAGCTGGACGCTCAGCTGGTCGGCGAGAGCATCGCCCAGCAGCTGGAACGCCGTGTTTCGTTCCGCCGCGCTATGAAGCGGGCCGTGCAGAACGCCATGCGCATGGGCGCCCTGGGTATCCGGGTGAACGTGGCTGGTCGCCTGGGTGGTGCCGAGATCGCACGGACCGAATGGTACCGCGAAGGCCGTGTGCCGCTGCACACGCTGCGCGCCGACATCGATTACGCCGCATCCGAAGCGATGACCCCTTATGGGATCATCGGGATCAAGGTCTGGATCTTCAAAGGTGAGATCATGGAGCACGATCCGTCGGCACGCGACCGTAAGGCACAGGAACTCCAGGATGGCCCTGCACCTCGTGGTGCCGGCGGTCGTCGCTAAGGGAGACTGAACAATGCTTCAACCAAAGCGTACAAAATTCCGCAAGATGCACAAAGGCCGGATCAAGGGCCTTGCAAAAGGCGGGTCTGACCTGAACTTTGGCTCTTTCGGCCTGAAAGCCACCACGCCCGAGCGCGTGACGGCCCGTCAGATCGAAGCCGCACGTCGTGCCATGACGCGTCACATGAAACGTCAGGGCCGCGTCTGGATCCGTATCTTCCCCGACACGCCGGTCACGTCGAAACCGACCGAAGTGCGTATGGGTAAAGGTAAGGGCTCGGTCGATTACTGGGCATGCAAGGTCAAACCCGGCCGCGTGATGTTCGAGATCGACGGTGTGTCGAACGAGGTTGCCCGCGAGGCGCTGCGTCTGGCGGCCATGAAACTGCCGATCAAGACCCGCATCGTGGTGCGTGAAGATTGGTAAAAGGCGTTTCGGGCGAAAGCCCGGTCTGCCGACAGACAGGAGCCCCCGCCGGTTGGACCGGCGGGGGCTTTTTGGTTGGTGGCGCTCAAGGCGCGCAGCGGCAGGCGAACCGGGTGGTTCCGGCTCGCACCGGGCGGCGGCTTGCGGTAAATCTCGGGCATGGCCCAGATCGAATCGCTCTTTGTGACCCGCCTTTACCGTGCCCGCCTGTCCGAGCACGGCAACCCGATTGACCCGCAGGAGCTGGAAGCCTCGTGTTATTCCATTGCCGAAGATGACGAGGCCGGACAGGTGTGGTGCGAGGAGAACGGCTATCCGGGATATACGTCCTATGCGTCGTTGAGCGATCTGCCGTGGCGGTTCCCGATCTTTGCCGACATTGTAGCGGCGCTGGATGCGCATGTGGCGGCCTTTGTCGCGGATCTGGAGTTTGATCTGGACGGGCGGGCGCTGGAACTCGAAGACCTGTGGATCAATATCCTGCCCGAGGGCGGTACGCACAGTTCCCACCTGCATCCCCATTCGGTGATCAGCGGCACCACCTATGTGTTGATGCCGGGCGGGGCGAGTGCGCTGAAACTGGAAGACCCGCGTTCGGCCCGGATGATGGCGGCCCCGACGCGGCGCAAGGAGGCGCGGCGCGATTTGCAACCGTTCATTTATGTCAAACCCGAGGTTGGCGACGTGCTGTTATGGGAAAGCTGGCTACGCCATGAGGTGCCGATCAACCTTGCGGAAGACGAACGAATTTCGGTGAGTTTCAACTACAAGTGGGCATAAGGCGCGGGCAACTATTCGCCTGCCCCGCGCCGAATGTTGCAAATGCGTCCTTGCAATGCCCCCCGATTGTCGCCATATGAGGCGGGCTTACGTTATTCTTTTTCGACCACTGTCTCTGCTATCATGGCGTTCAGTCTTTCGATCCAGACCGACTACGCCAGGTTGCCGCATTGTGTGGGTAACATTTGATATGGAGACTACGGATATGGCCACTGGCACCGTAAAATGGTTCAACACGACAAAAGGTTTTGGTTTCATCGCGCCCGACGGCGGCAGCAAAGACGTGTTCGTGCACATCTCGGCTGTTGAGCGTTCCGGCCTGACCGGCCTTGCCGACGATCAGAAAGTGACCTTTGACCTGGAATCGGGTCGTGACGGTCGCGAATCTGCCGTGAATATCGCACTGGCCTAAGCCACCTGCGCATGACACGATGAAGACGGTCCCGCATGTGCGGGGCCGTTTTTTTGTGGCCGGTGGCGGGCGCGGGGCGCAAAGCACGTTTGCCTTTCGCCGCGGATCGGGCAGACTGTAGCCCTGAATAAGGGGGCGTCTGGATTGTTCCCGACAGTGGACACAAGCTTTATCACCGAAGGCTGGGCCGGACATTTGTCCTATCTGCTGCTGGTGTTGTCGATGCTGATGCGGCGCATGTTGTGGTTGCGGCTGTGCGTGATCGCCTCGGCGCTGGTGGGTATTGCGTTTGATTTCTTCTGGCTGGGCAACCCGGTGGGCGTGTTCTGGCAGGCGCTGCTGGTGGCGGTGAATGTTGCCGAGTTGACCATTCTTTGGCGCAATGACCGGCGGGCGGTGTTTTCGGACGAGGAAGACGGGTTTCGCGCGCGGTTCCTGCTGGGGCTGTCACCGGGGCGGGCGCGGCGGTTTCTGGATCTTGGTCGCTGGGAGGATTTGCCAGAGGGCAAGGTGCTGACCGTCGAGGGCGAAACGCCGGAGTTCCTGTGCTACATCGCCAGCGGCGAAGTGGCCGTGCACAGCGGCGGGCGCCTTGTGCGGGTTGTGGCGGACGGGCATTTCATTGGCGAGATGTCGCTATTGGGCGAGGGGGGCGCGGTGGCGACGGCGATCCTGCAAACTCCGGCACGGGTGTGGCGGATCGAGCGCGCAAAGGTGGTTCGCCTGCGCCAGACCAACCACGCCACGATGGGCGTGCTGGAGGCGGCATTTGCCCGGGACATGCGGGCCAAGCTGGTGTTTCAGAATACCCTGCGGCCGAAGGAAGACGCGTCGGCCTAGGCCGTTCTGATTGGCGGTCAGTTGGTTGCCATGCTTGGCGCCGAAGCATGTGCCGCCAGTTTCAGCTCCCGGATCATGCGTTTGACGAAGTCGACCTGGCTGCGTGGAGAAATGAAGCTGCGCTTGCCCAGATCGTACAATTCGAAATCCACCGTCACCGGGCTGCCGTCACGATAGACCAGTCCGGTCGTTTCGATCTGCGCATGGATATCCGCCGACAATTCCGCCAGGGTCTTGGTGCACCGGCTGGACACCGCGATACAGTACAGACCGCGCCCGAAATAGGCGATCAGCGGCGCAAAACTGCGCATCGCGTCCGAGACACATTCGGCGATGTCCGTGACCTGGTCGGAAAACTCGCGGGAATCGCTGCGTTCGAAGATCGCGCTGATATTGGTGACGGTCAGGATTTCCAGCCGGGTGCGGCTGAATTCAAGGCGGCCCATTTGCGCAAGGTAGTTTTCGAACGCATGCAACCGCAGGACGCCGTCGACATCGTCGATGGGAATGGCATCTTCGATCCCCAGCCGTGGCCCGGCCCCGGACCCGACACCGTCACCGGCAAGGGCGACGGCATTGTTGGCCAGTTGTTCGGCCTGGAAAGAGGCGCGCTCGGCCAGCGTGATCCGGTGCTTGATATCCTCGAACTGAAACGGCTTGGTGATGTAGTCGGTTGCGCCGGCGGCAAAGGCATTGTCGATATGGGCCTGATCGGACATGGCTGTGACCATGATGATCGGTGTGAACTGGTACTCGGGGCGGGCCCGGATCGCGCTGCAAAGCTCGATCCCTGTCATGAGGGGCATCTGGATATCGAGCAGCATCAGGTCGAACGGCGCAGGGGCATTTTCGATCAGATCAAGGGCTGCCTGGCCGGACGCGGCCGTTTGGATGTTTGAATATCCGAACGCTTCGAGCGTGGCTTCCAGCAGCGCCAGAATGTCGGGATTGTCGTCAACCAGAAGAGTTGTCATGTAGCCTTTGTCCTGACAATTGGGTGCTGAACTTGCACCGGTACAGTTAACTCACAGAACGGGAAATGATGTTTATGTCCTGCCATTGATCTACTATTGGTTGTGCATCCTGTATTCTCTATCGCATAAAGGGATGGGGTCTGGAAAGCAATATATCAGATCCATATTTTTAGACTGTTTTGATATGGGCGCGGATCTGCCGGGCAGCGGCGGGCGAGTGCCGCGACGGTGGAAGGTTTCCGGTCTTGAGGCGCGATATGGACAGTTTCGGCGGCCGGGCGGCAACTTTCCCTTGTCATCCCCGAACCCGCCCCGTATAGAGCGCCATCTCGCGGAGTCCCGGGCAACGGGGATTCGCGTGTTTGTCATTTGTCCATCAGGGTAAAGGTCACCCCTCAGATAACCCAGGGGGCCTTCTGGTGTATGAGAAAGGAAAAGGCGATGAACGCCAACGAACTGCGTGATAAGACGCCGGACCAGCTGCGTGAAGAGCTGGCCAATCTTAAGAAGGAAAGCTTCAACCTGCGTTTCCAGGCCGCCACCGGCGCCTTGGAAAACCCTGCGCGCATGCGCCAGGTGCGTCGCAACACCGCGCGCGTGAAGACGATCCTGAACGAAAAAGCCACGTCGGCAACCGAGTAAGAGGAGCCAGATAGATGCCCAAACGTATTCTGACCGGCACCGTAACCTCGGACGCCAACGCCCAGACAGTCACCGTGTCGGTTGAACGCCGTTTCACCCACCCGGTTCTGAAGAAGACCATCCGTAAGTCCAAGAAGTACCGGGCTCACGATCAGAACAACGCCTACAAGGTGGGTGACACTGTTCGCATTATCGAATGCGCTCCGCGTTCGAAAACCAAACGCTGGGAAGTTCTGGAAGCTTAAGAGCCGCAAGGCTCCCATAGCGACCGGGCTTGACAGTCAGTCGAAACCCTGGGGGTTACGCCACGCATCGGCGCCCCAAAGGTCGGGAGAAACCACATGATCCAGATGCAAACCAACCTGGATGTTGCTGACAACAGCGGCGCACGCCGTGTTCAGTGCATCAAGGTTCTGGGTGGTTCCAAGCGTAAATACGCATCCGTGGGCGACATCATCGTCGTCTCGGTCAAGGAAGCCATTCCACGTGGTCGCGTCAAGAAAGGGGATGTCCGCAAGGCCGTCGTCGTGCGCACCGCAAAAGAAGTCCGTCGTGAAGATGGCACCGCGATCCGTTTCGATCGCAACGCAGCCGTTATCCTGAACAACAACAACGAGCCGGTCGGTACCCGTATCTTTGGCCCGGTTGTTCGCGAACTGCGTGCCAAGAACTTCATGAAAATCATCTCGCTCGCCCCGGAGGTGCTGTAAGATGGCTGCCAAACTGAAGAAGGGCGACAAGGTCGTCGTGCTGGCCGGCAAGGACAAGGGCAAGGAAGGGACGATCACGTCTGTTGACCCGAAAGCCGGCAAGGCCGTTGTGGACGGGATCAACATCTCGATCCGCCACACCAAGCAGACCCAGACCAGCCAGGGCGGCCGCCTTCCCAAGGCGATGCCGATTGCCCTGTCGAATCTGGCAATCCTGGACGCAAATGGCAAACCCACTCGTGTCGGCTTTCGCATGGAAGGTGACAAGAAGGTGCGTTTTGCCAAGACCACGGGGGACGTGATCGATGCTTGATTCCACTGACTACACCCCGCGCCTGAAGGCCGCGTACAAGGACACCGTCCGCGCCGCTCTGAAAGAAGAGTTCGGCTACAAGAACGACATGCAGATCCCGCGTCTGGACAAGATCGTTCTGAACATCGGATGTGGCCGGGCCGCCGTGAAGGACAGCAAGAAGGCCAAGTCGGCGCAGGCCGATCTGACCGCGATTGCAGGCCAGCACGCGATCACGACCATTGCCAAGAACTCGATCGCGGGTTTCCGGGTGCGCGAAGGCATGCCCATGGGCGCCAAGGTGACGCTGCGTGGCGACCGGATGTACGAATTCCTGGACCGCCTGATCACGGTTGCGATGCCGCGTATCCGCGACTTCCGTGGTGTGAAGCCGAGCTTTGACGGCCGTGGCAACTTTGCCACCGGTCTGAAAGAGCACATCGTGTTCCCCGAGATCGACTTTGACAAGGTCGATGAAGCCTGGGGCATGGATATCGTGATCACCACCACCGCTGAAACCGATGCCGAAGCCAAGAGCCTGTTGAAGCATTTCAACATGCCCTTCAGCGCGTAATCGGGAAGGAAGAGAGACATGGCTAAGAAAGCAATGATCGAACGCGAGAAGAAGCGTCAGCGCCTGGTGGAAAAATACGCCGCCAAACGCGTTGAGCTGAAAGAGATCGCGAATGATGAAAGCCGCCCGATGGAAGAGCGTTTCAAGGCGCGTCTGAAACTGGCGAAACTGCCGCGCAACAGCTCGGCAACCCGTCTGCACAACCGTTGCCAGCTGACCGGTCGTCCTCACGCTTACTATCGTAAGCTGAAGGTCAGCCGGATTGCGCTGCGCGAGCTGGGCTCTGCTGGTCAGATCCCCGGCATGGTCAAGTCGAGCTGGTAAGGAGGGTTAAGACATGAACGATCCTATCGGTGATATGCTGACCCGTATCCGCAACGGCCAGATGCGCGGCAAGTCGACGGTGAAGACACCGGCGTCCAAGCTGCGTGGCTGGGTTCTGGATGTGCTGGCCGACGAAGGCTACATCCGCGGCTACGAGAAGGCAGATGAAAACGGCCATCCGGCGTTTGAAATCAGCCTGAAGTATTATGAGGGCACCCCTGTCATTCGCGAACTCAAGCGGGTTTCCAAACCCGGTCGTCGCGTCTACATGGGCGTCAATGACATCCCCACTGTCCGTCAGGGCCTGGGCGTGTCGATTGTCTCCACCTCCAAGGGTGTGATGTCGGATGCTAGCGCGCGCTCCAACAAGGTTGGCGGCGAAGTGCTTTGCACGGTGTTCTAAGGAGAGCTTTATGTCTCGTATTGGTAAAAAACCGGTCGAGCTGCCCAGCGGCGTAACTGCCTCTGTCTCCGGCCAGACCATCGAAATCAAAGGCCCGAAGGACACCCAGTCCTTCACGGCAACCGACGATGTCACGCTGAGCGTGGAAGATAACGTTGTGAAAGTGACGCCGCGCGGTTCTTCCAAGCGCGCACGCCAGCAATGGGGCATGTCCCGTACCGTGATCGCCAACATGGTGACCGGTGTGACGACCGGCTTCAAGAAAGAGCTGGAGATCAACGGTGTGGGCTATCGTGCTCAGATGCAGGGCAACACCCTGAAGCTGGCGCTTGGCCTGAGCCATGACGTGAACTTTGAAGTGCCGGCCGGGATCACCGTAACCGCACCCAAAGCCACGCAGATCATTGTCGAAGGCACAGACCCACAGCTTGTCGGCCAGGTCGCGGCCAATATCCGCGAATGGCGCAAGCCCGAGCCCTACAAGGGCAAGGGCATCAAGTATGTCGACGAGTATATCTTCCGCAAGGAAGGCAAGAAGAAGTAAGGACCAGACAGATGGCAAACAGCAAACGGGAACTGTTCCTAAAGCGCCGCCTGCGCGTCCGGAACAAGCTTCGCAAGGTCAACGCAGGGCGTCCGCGTCTTTCGGTTCACCGGTCGAACAAGAACATCAGCGTTCAGCTGATCGACGACGTGAACGGCGTCACCCTGGCTTCGGCCTCGACGCTCGAAAAGGATCTGGGCGTTGTCGGCAAGAACAACGTGGAGGCCGCCACCAAGGTGGGCGCCGCGATTGCCGAACGCGCCAGGAAAGCCGGCGTGGAAGAAGCCTATTTCGACCGAGGTGGATTCCTCTTTCACGGCAAGGTGAAGGCTTTGGCCGACGCCGCGCGTGAAGGTGGACTGAAGATCTGACCGGGGTGGTGTGTGCATGCACGCACCCGACCGTCTGAAACACCGTAGGGTGCGTGCATGCACGCACCCTGCAACATGAAGGCAGCCAACCCTGCCTCGATGATCGAGGGCCCATACGGGTCACTGCGATTGACCGAACAAGGCGCGCAAGCGCCGAAACCAAATGGAGTGCCGAATGGCAGAACGTGATAACCGCCGGGGCCGTGGCCGCAACCGCGAAGACGAAACCCCGGAATTCGCCGATCGTCTTGTTGCGATCAACCGTGTGTCGAAAACCGTGAAGGGTGGTAAGCGTTTTGGCTTTGCCGCGCTCGTGGTTGTCGGCGACCAGAAGGGCCGTGTCGGCTTTGGCAAGGGCAAGGCGAAAGAAGTCCCCGAGGCCATTCGCAAGGCCACCGAACAGGCCAAGCGCCAGATGATTCGCGTGCCGCTGCGCGAAGGTCGCACGCTGCACCACGACATCGAAGGCCGTCATGGCGCCGGGAAAGTGGTCATGCGCACCGCGCCGGAAGGAACCGGGATCATCGCCGGTGGTCCGATGCGTGCCGTGTTCGAGATGCTGGGCATCAAGGACGTGGTCTCGAAATCGATCGGATCGCAAAACCCCTATAACATGATCCGCGCCACGATCGACGGGCTCAAGAAAGAATCGAGCCCGCGTCACGTGGCAGCCCGCCGGGGCAAGAAGGTTGCTGATATCCTGCGCAAGGAAGATGCACCGGCCCCCGAAGCGGCTGAAGCGTAAGGAGTAGCAAGACATGGCAAAAACCATCGTTGTGAAACAGGTCGGCAGCCCGATCCGTCGCCCTCAGGACCAGCGTGCCACGCTGATCGGCCTGGGCCTGAACAAGATGAACCGGACCCGCGAACTGGAAGACACGCCGTCGGTGCGCGGCATGATCAACAAGATCCCGCATCTGGTAGAGATCATCGAAGAAAAGGGCTGAGCCCATTTCAACGGTAGAGCATTGAAACGCCCCGCAGAAAACTGCGGGGCGTCTTTTTGTCGACGGCCAATGAGTTAGAAAGGCAGCCCGGTTGCGGAATGGCCATCTCTGCCCGGGGCTGCGCAGCACGTTGTGGCAGGAATGAGGATGCCATGCATTGGCTGCATGACGGGTTTGACGGGTCATCGCTTGCCGCGGCGCGGCGGCGCCCCTATCTGAGCTTGGTCGTTCAAGACGACAAGACTGATTGCCCGGGTTGACCTGGTCCCCGGACCGCCGAAAGGAACATGAAAATGGCATATACAACCACACACGCGCCTTATGGCGTCGTCGAACGCCTTCGGGCATTTGTTGAAACCCTGCGCGAGAACGCTGCCCAGCGTGCGGCCTATCGCCGGACCTACCGTGAGCTTTCACGCCTGACCAACCGTGAACTGGCCGATATCGGTCTGCGCCGGTGTGACCTGGAAACAACCTGTGCCCAGGTTGCCGGAAGGTAAGCGCCTCGGGGCCTGATCCCGGTTGGCTGCGCAAGCGCCCCTGTCGCTGGACGGGGGCGTTTTTCGTTCCGGGACAGGGTGGCGCGGGAATGGCTTGCGTCGTCAGGGTCGAAGGTCTATACGCCCCCGGTGGCCCCATGTGGCCGCAGAATCAAAATCAAGAAACGCCGTGGTTGGTCCGTTACGCTTCGGGGGCCACATCCGGCATAGGAGAAGCGACATGAAACTGCACGAACTGCGCGACAATCCCGGCGCAACCAAGAAACGCACGCGCGTTGGACGTGGCCCCGGCTCTGGCAAGGGCAAGATGGGTGGCCGCGGTATCAAGGGCCAGAAATCCCGTTCGGGTGTGGCCATCAACGGCTATGAAGGCGGCCAGATGCCGCTGTATCAGCGTCTGCCCAAGCGCGGCTTCAACAAGCCCAACCGCAAGGCATTCGCCGTGGTCAACCTGGGCCTGATCCAGAAATTCATCGACGCCGGCAAGCTGAATGCCGACGAAACCGTGACCGAGGACGCGCTGATTTCCAGCGGGCTCGTGCGCCGCAAGCTGGACGGTGTCCGCGTGCTGGCCAAGGGTGACGTGACCTCCAAGCTGACCATTGAAGTGACCGGTGCATCCAAGTCTGCAATCGCGGCCGTGGAAAAAGCAGGCGGCTCGCTGTCGGTCAAAACCGCGCCAGCGTCTGAATAAGTGGTTGTGAGCGGGTCCGCATCCGCTTACATACCCTAGCAAGTTTTCCAAACGCCGCCTGACCGGAAAACGGTTCTGGCGGCGTTTCCAGTCCAAGAGAGAACCGCATGGTATCCGCAGCAGAACAAATGGCCGCAAACACAAGCTGGGCCGCGCTTGGCAAAGCTACCGACCTGCGCAATCGCATCCTGTTCACCCTTGCATTGCTTATCGTCTACCGCCTGGGCACCTGGATTCCGGTGCCCGGCATCGATGGCGTTGCATTGCGGGAGTTCATGGACAGCGCGGCTTCGGGCCTAGGCGGCATCCTGTCGATGTTCACAGGCGGCGCGCTGGGGCGGATGGGCATCTTTGCCTTGGGAATCATGCCGTATATCTCGGCTTCGATCATCGTGCAGCTGTTGTCCTCGATGGTGCCCTCGCTGGAGCAGCTCAAGAAAGAGGGCGAGCAGGGCCGCAAGAAGATCAACCAGTATACCCGGTTCGGCACCGTGGCGCTGGCGACGGTGCAGGCCTATGGCCTGGCTGTCAGCCTGGAAGCCGGGGATCTGGCCACCGACCCGGGCCTGTTCTTCCGCTTCTCGACTTTGATCACGCTGGTGGGCGGCACCATGTTCCTGATGTGGCTGGGCGAGCAGATCACCGCGCGCGGCATTGGGAACGGTATTTCGCTGATCATCTTTGTTGGTATCGTCGCCGAACTTCCTGCCGCGCTGGCGCAATTCCTGGCCTCGGGCCGGTCTGGCGCGATCAGCCCGGCGGTGATCGTGGGTGTGATCGTGATGGTGGTGGCCGTGATTGCCTTTGTGGTGTTCATGGAACGCGCACTGCGCAAGATCCACATTCAGTATCCCCGACGCCAGGTGGGCATGAAGATGTACGATGGCGGTTCGTCGCATCTGCCGGTCAAGGTGAACCCGGCGGGCGTGATCCCGGCCATTTTTGCCAGTTCGCTGCTTTTGTTGCCAACGACGATTTCGACATTCTCGGGTGCGCAAACCGGGCCGGTCATGTCGACGATCCTGGCCTATTTCGGCCCCGGCCAGCCTTTGTATCTGCTGTTCTTCGTGTCGATGGTGGTGTTCTTCGCCTATTTCTACACGTTCAATGTCAGCTTCAAGCCCGAAGATGTGGCCGACAACCTGAAGAACCAGAACGGATTTGTTCCCGGCATTCGCCCCGGCAAGCGGACGGCCGAGTATCTGGAATACGTGGTAAACCGGGTTCTGGTGCTTGGCGCGGGCTATCTGGCGGCGGTCACGATCCTGCCCGAGATCCTGCGGGGTCAGTTCGCGATCCCGTTCTATTTCGGCGGCACGTCGGTTCTGATTGTCGTGTCGGTGACGATGGACACGATCCAACAGGTGCAAAGCCACCTTCTGGCCCATCAGTATGAAGGGCTGATCGAGAAGTCGCAGCTGCGCGGCAAGAGCAAGAAGCGGGGCAAGAAGGGAGCGGCGCGTAGATGAACATCATTCTGCTTGGCCCGCCGGGCGCGGGAAAGGGTACGCAAGCGCGCTTTCTCGTGGAAGAGCGTAACATGATCCAGCTGAGCACCGGCGACATGCTGCGCGAGGCCAAGGAGTCCGGCACCGCGATGGGCAGGCTGGTGGCCGAGGTCATGGCGCGTGGCGATCTGGTGACGGATGAGATCGTGATCGGCCTGATCCGCGAAAAGCTGGAAGGTGACAAGCGGGGCGGGTTCATCTTTGACGGCTTCCCGCGCACTTTGCCACAGGCCGACGCGCTGGCCGATCTGCTTGCCGAAAAAGGTGAGCGGCTTGATGCCGTGATCGAGATGCAGGTGGACGATGACGCGCTGGTGGCGCGGATCACGGCCCGGTCGACCTGTGGCAATTGCGGCGAGGTCTATAACGACCAGACCAAGCCCTGGCCCGCCGATGGCAGCTGTGTCAACTGTGACAACCCGCAGGTTTCGCGCCGTGCGGATGACAATGAAGAGAGCCTGAAGCAGCGGTTGATGGAGTATTACAAGAAAACGTCGCCGCTGATCGGCTATTATTATGCCAAGGGGGATCTGCGCACGGTCAACGGGCTGGGCGAGATCAACGAGGTGAAGGCAAGCATCGAGGCGGCCCTGACGTGACATCCCCTGCACCCGAGGTGAAGAAGTTGAACCGGAAAGGCAAGCGGCTGATGCTTGTTTTTGGCAGCATCGGCGTATTGAGCCTGGCGGGGCTATTGGGGTTCCAATCCTATTTCAATCGGTACATCAGCCCGTGCCTGGACAAAAACGCGCCGCAGTATATCCAGGACGAAAACGAACGCGCGCGCCTGTGTGAATGATGGGCCTTGACACCCTGCGGGATCGCCCATAAACCGCACCATCTCGGAAGAGAGAATCATACATTGCGCCGGGTCGCACCCGCAACGCAAGACCACCTGAATCAGCTGAGGCCCGGCCGCGAATCGCGTCGGGCTTACGTTGTGAAAAAAGGTTCCGGCACTACGGAACCGCAACGAAAAGGAAAGTGACACGTGGCACGTATTGCCGGCGTTAACATCCCGACCCACAAACGGGTCCCGATCGCCCTGACTTATATCACCGGAATTGGCCCCTCGTCGGCCAAGGAAATCTGTTCGTCCGTGAACATCGACGCAACCCGTCGTGTGAACGAACTGAGCGATGCCGAAGTGCTGGCCATCCGCGAGCATATCGACGCGAATTACACCGTCGAAGGCGACCTGCGCCGCGAAGTGCAGATGAACATCAAGCGCCTGATGGACCTGGGTTGCTACCGTGGCCTGCGCCATCGCCGTAACCTGCCGGTTCGCGGTCAGCGTACCCACACCAACGCCCGTACCCGCAAGGGCCCGGCCAAGCCGATCGCCGGCAAGAAGAAGTAAGGGAGGGTTCGATCAATGGCACGCGACAAGACACGCACCAAGCGTAAAGAGCGCAAGAATATCGCCACCGGTGTGGCGCATGTGAACTCTTCGTTCAACAACACCAAGATCCTGATCTCGGATGTGCAGGGCAACGCGATCTCGTGGTCGTCGGCTGGCACGATGGGTTTTAAGGGATCGCGGAAATCGACGCCTTACGCCGCTCAGATGGCTGCGGAAGATGCGGGCAAGAAGGCTCAGGAACACGGCGTCAAGACGCTTGAAGTCGAAGTTCAGGGCCCGGGTTCGGGCCGTGAATCGGCGCTGCGCGCCCTGGCCGCGGTTGGCTTCAACATCACCTCGATCCGTGATGTGACCCCGATCGCGCATAACGGCTGCCGCCCGCCAAAGCGCCGCCGCGTCTAAGTACGAATTTTACCGCTGGGGCCGCGTGTTCTGCACGGCCCCAGTTCGTCGTTTTGAAACCTCGGGCGTCTGGCTCTTTTGGACATGGGAGACAGGCAAGAATGGAGGGACGCATGATCCACAAGAATTGGGCAGAATTGATCAAGCCGACCCAGCTGGAAGTGAAGCCGGGCAATGATCCCGCGCGACAGGCCACGGTTGTGGCTGAACCGCTGGAACGTGGCTTTGGTCTGACCCTGGGCAACGCGCTGCGCCGCGTCTTGATGTCGAGCCTGCAAGGCGCGGCCATCACCAGCGTACAGATTGACAACGTGTTGCACGAGTTTTCCTCGGTCGCCGGTGTGCGCGAGGATGTGACCGACATCATCCTGAACCTCAAGGGCGTGAGCCTGCGCATGGAAGTCGAAGGGCCCAAGCGCCTGTCGATCAATGCCAAGGGGCCGGGCGAAGTGACGGCTGGCGATATCAGTGACAGCGCTGGTATCGAGGTGCTGAACAAGGAGCACGTGATCTGTCACCTCGACGATGGCGCGGATCTGTACATGGAACTGACCGTCAACACCGGCAAGGGCTATGTGTCGGCTGACAAGAACAAGCCGGAAGACGCGCCCATCGGTCTGATCCCGATCGACGCGATCTATTCGCCGGTCAAGAAGGTCAGCTATGACGTGCAGCCCACCCGCGAGGGCCAGGTGCTGGACTATGACAAGCTGACCATGAAGGTTGACACGGACGGGTCGGTCACGCCGGAAGATGCGGTGGCCTATGCTGCGCGTATCCTTCAGGACCAGCTGAGCATCTTCGTGAACTTTGAAGAGCCGGAATCGGCTGGCCGCCAGGAAGAAGATGACGGCCTGGAATTCAACCCGCTGCTGCTGAAGAAGGTGGACGAGCTGGAACTGTCGGTGCGTTCGGCCAACTGCCTGAAGAACGACAACATCGTTTATATCGGCGATCTGATTCAGAAAACCGAAGCCGAGATGCTGCGCACCCCGAACTTTGGCCGCAAATCGCTGAACGAGATCAAGGAAGTGTTGTCGGGCATGGGTCTGCACCTTGGCATGGATGTCGAGGACTGGCCGCCGGACAATATCGAGGATCTGGCCAAGAAATTCGAAGACTCCTTCTAAGGAGTCTTCCAATGCCCGGACGTGCCGGGGACAATATGGGCAAGCCTGCCCCAAGGAGAGCCGGTGACACGCATCGCCGGCCAGACAAAGCAAAATCGCCCGTAGAGGGCAAATATCGGAGTAAGACTCATGCGTCATAAACGTGGCTATCGCCGCCTGAACCGCACCCACGAACACCGCAAGGCCCTGTTTTCGAACATGGCGGGCTCGTTGATCGAACACGAGCAGATCAAGACAACCCTGCCCAAGGCCAAGGAACTGCGCCCGATCGTTGAAAAATTGATCACGCTGGCCAAAAAGGGTGATCTGCACTCGCGCCGTCTGGCTGCATCGCGCCTGAAGGAAGATCAGTATGTCGCCAAACTTTTTGACGTTCTGGGTCCGCGCTATGCCGAGCGTCCCGGTGGCTATATCCGTATTCTGAAGGCCGGTTTCCGCTATGGTGACATGGCGCCGATGGCGATCATCGAATTCGTGGACCGTGACCTGGACGCCAAGGGCGCCGGCGACAAGGCCCGCATGGCAGCCGAAGAAGCGGCGGCTGACGACGAATAATTCCCTCGGGCCATGCCCGTTGAACTGCCCCCGCCTGCCCGTCAGGCGGGGGTTTTTCTTTGGCTGTGGCCATGGCGCGGTTTCGCCCGCGTGGCTTGCAAAACCGGGACTGGCTTTGCATATCAACGCCAAAGCCGAGGAGTTGTCATGTTGCGCACCATTCTGACCGTTCTGATTCTGTCTTTGTTGCCCGTCATCGGGGCAAGCCAGACAAGGGTGCCGCAAAGCCAGGCCGAGATTTCGCTGGGATTCGCACCGCTGGTGAAGGACGCGGCCCCGGCGGTGGTGAACATCTATGCCAAGCGGGTGGTCAATGTGCGCTCCAGCCCGTTTCAGGGCGATCCGTTCTTTGAGAGCCTGTTCCGCGATTTCGCCGATGCCCGGCCAAAGGTGCAAAATTCGCTTGGGTCCGGCGTGATTCTTTCAGAAGACGGGATCGTGGTGTCGAATTATCACGTCGTGAAGCTGTCCACGGATATCCGGGTTCAGTTGAACGATCGGCGCGAGTTTTCCGCAAGGGTGTTGCTGGCGGACGAGGAAAGCGACCTTGCGATCCTGCAACTTGAAGACGCCAGGGACATGCCCTTTCTGCGTTTGCGTGACAGCGACACCGTGGAGGTGGGGGAACTGGTGCTGGCCATTGGCAACCCGTTCGGTGTTGGACAGACCGTGAGCAGCGGCATCGTGTCGGGCCTGGCCCGGTCGGGCGTGGCAACCGGCAATGCGCGCGGCTATTTCCTGCAAACCGACGCGCCGATCAATCCGGGCAATTCCGGGGGGGCGCTGATTGACGTGAATGGCGCGTTGATCGGGATCAACACCTCGATCCTGACCCGGTCGGGCGGGTCCAACGGCATCGGTTTCGCCATCCCGTCCAGGCTTGTGGCGCAGTTCATGACGCAGGCGCGCGACGGGCGCGATGCGTTTCAGCGCCCCTGGGCCGGTATGTTCGGCCAACCCGTCGATGCGGATATGGCCCCTGGGCTTGGGCTGGAGCGTCCCGGCGGCATCGTGATTTCCGAGTTGCATCGCGAAAGCCCGTTCAAGACGGCCGGGTTCCAACCGGGCGACGTGATCCTGGAAGTGGACGGCGAGCCGGTCAACACACCTTCGGAGATGATCTATCGCATGTCGGTGGCCGGGCTGGGCACCGAGGCGGATGTGTTGATGGTGCGCGACGGCGCGCCGCAAACGCGCCGGGTACGCATGGACGTGGCGCCGGAAACGCCGCCGCGCGACACGGTCGAGACCGGGCGTCGCGCGGCGATACCGGGGATGGTGCTGTCGCGGATCAACCCGGCGGTGTTGGGGCAGTACGGGTTGCCGTTGAGCCTTGAGGGGGTGGTTGTCGAGGCCCCGGGCGAGGTGGGCGCGCGGCTTGGTCTGGCGCCCGGCGATGTGCTGCGCGCTATTGACGGAGAAACGGTTGACACCCCCAGGGCGGCAGATCGGGCTTTGCGCGCGGCGCGTCAGCGGCTTACGCTGGACGTGCAGCGCGGCACGAAACGTATCGTGATGCGGTTTCGCCTGTGAGGGAAAATGGCCGACCTATTTGATTCCGTGCCCCGCGATGGGGCCGACGACCCCGGAGCCGGGCACCGACCGCTGGCCGATCGGTTGCGCCCGCGCAGCCTGGGCGAGGTGATCGGGCAGGAGCAGGTTCTGGGCCCCGAGGCGCCGCTGGGCGTGATGCTGGCCTCGGGCGCGTTGTCTTCGCTGGTGTTCTGGGGGCCGCCGGGGGTGGGCAAGACCACGATTGCGCGGCTTCTGGCGGATGAGACCGATCTGCATTTCGTGCAGATCAGCGCGATCTTCACCGGGGTGCCGGATCTGCGCAAGGTGTTCGAGGCGGCCAGGATGCGCCGGTCGAACGGCAAGGGCACGTTGTTGTTCGTGGACGAGATTCATCGCTTCAACAAGGCGCAGCAGGATGGTTTCCTGCCGCATATGGAAGACGGCACCATCCTTTTGGTGGGAGCAACCACCGAGAACCCGAGTTTCGAGCTGAACGCGGCGCTATTGAGCCGCGCCCAGGTGCTGGTGCTGGAACGGCTGAGCCTGGGCGATCTGGAGAGGCTTGCCCAGCGCGCCGAGCGCGCGCTGGACCGGGCGTTGCCGTTGAGCGGGCCCGCGCGCGAGGCGCTGCTGGAAATGGCCGATGGCGACGGGCGCGCGCTTTTGAACCTGATCGAGCAGGTCATGGCCTGGAACCTGCCGGGCAAGCTGGACCCCGAGGCGCTGTCGACCCGGTTGATGCGGCGCGCGGCGCAGTATGACAAATCCGGTGATGCCCATTACAATCTGATCTCGGCGCTGCACAAATCGGTGCGCGGGTCGGACCCGGACGCGGCGCTTTACTGGTATGCGCGGATGCTGGAGGGGGGCGAAGACCCGCGCTATCTGGCGCGCCGGATCACGCGCATGGCGGTGGAGGATATCGGACTGGCCGATCCCCAGGCGCAGGCGGTGTGTTTGCAGGGCTGGGAGACCTATGAGCGGCTGGGCAGCCCGGAGGGCGAGCTGGCGCTGGCGCAGGCGGTGGTGTATCTGGCGCTGGCCCCCAAGAGCAATGCCGGATACGGCGCCTACAAGGCGGCGCGCAAGCTGGCGCGAAAGACCGGCTCGGCCATGCCGCCCAGGCACATTCTGAACGCGCCCACATCGTTGATGGCCGATCAGGGATATGGCGACGGGTATGCATACGATCACGATGCCGAGGACGGATTTTCGGGGCAGAACTATTTCCCTGAAGACGTGAAGCGGCCGGTTTTGTACACGCCGGTCGAGCGCGGGTTCGAGCGCGAGTTGAAGCGGCGGCTGGATTACTTTGCGACGCTGCGTGCCAAGCGGGGCGGGTAGGGGGCGCTGCCCCCGTCGCCCGTTGGGCGACCCCCCCGGAGTATTTCGGGCAAAATGAAGAATTCGGCGAGCTTGACATCCGCGTGGTGGCGCGCGACAGACGCGGGCATGTTGCAAAGCCTTATATATGTGGCCTTTGGCGGAGCCGTGGGTGCCAGCCTGCGATTTGTCGTGGGGCTGGGTGTGGTGCGCCTGTTGGGAACCGGGTTTCCCTTGGCGATCATCACGGTGAATGTCATCGGGTCGTTTCTGATGGGGGCGTTCGTGGTGGCGGCGGCGCATCGCGGGCTGACCCATTACTCGCCGCTGGTGATGACCGGGCTGTTGGGCGGGTTCACCACGTTCTCGGCGTTTTCTTTGGAGACTGTGACCCTGATCGAACGTGGCCAGATAACGGCGGCGGCGGTTTATGTGATGGTCAGCGTTGTCGGGTCGGTCGCTGCGTTGGCGGCGGGACTGATGATGGCGCGGGCGGTGTACGCATGAGCCAGGTACAGACAATTACCGTGGGGCCGGGGGATGCGGATCAGCGGCTTGATCGCTGGTTCCGGCGGGTGTTTCCGCATGTCAGCCAGGGCCTGATCGAGAAAATGTGCCGCAAGGGCGAAATCCGTGTTGATGGCGGGCGGGTCAAGGCCTCGGCGCGGTTGAGCCCGGGCCAGCAGGTGCGCATTCCGCCTTTGCCCGCGCCGGGGTCTCAGCCCACGATGATAAGGACGCATGTGTCCGAGGCGGATGCGCGGATGATTCGGGATTGTGTGATTTTTCGCGACGATCACATCATTGCGCTGAACAAACCGCCGGGTTTGCCGACCCAGGGTGGCAGCAAGCAGAAGAAACATGTCGACGGGTTGGCCGAGGCGCTTTGCTTTGGTCTGGAGGAAAAGCCGCGTCTGGTGCATCGGCTGGACAAGGACACGTCCGGGGTGCTGCTTCTGGCGCGCACGCGGCAGATGGCGGCGGCGCTGACTGCGGCGATCCGGCATCGCGAAACCCGCAAGATCTACTGGGCCGTGGTGGCCGGTGTGCCAACGCCGTATCTGGGTGAGATCAAGTATGGGCTGGTCAAGGCGCCGGGACACGGAAAGCGCGGCGAGGGTGAAAAGATGCATTGCGTGCATCCGCGCGACGTGGAATCGACGCCGGGGGCCAAGCGGGCGATCACCCAATATGCCACGTTGTACCGGGTCGCCAGCCGGGCGGCCTGGGTGGCGATGGAGCCGATCACCGGGCGCACGCATCAGTTGCGCGCGCATATGGCCGAGATCGGGCATCCGATCATCGGGGATGGAAAATACGGTGGATCGGGCCAGGACAACATGGGCGATGGCTGGGGCGCGCAGCTGGGCGGGATCATCTCGAACAAGCTGCACCTTCATGCGCGCCGGATGCAGTTCGAGCACCCGGTCACGAAAAAGCTGATCACCGTGGACGCCCCGCTGCCCGCGCATATGTCGCACACGTTCGATACGTTCCAGTGGACCGCAGACATGGCCGCGGAAGACCCGTTCGAGGGGTTGCAATGACGGCAGCGCTGCGGCTGGTGGTGTTTGACGTGGACGGAACGCTGGTAGACAGCCAGGCGGACATCCTGGGTGCCATGGCGGCGGCTTTCGCGGCTGTGGGTGCCGAGATGCCGGAACGCGAGGCGGTTCTGGGGATTGTCGGGTTGTCGCTGGACGTGGCGATGGCACGGCTGGCGCCCGGGGCGGATGCGGCCACACTGAACAGGCTGGTGGACGGCTACAAGCACAGTTACATGACCCGGCGCGAGGCCGTCGGAACACGGCAATCCTCGCCGCTTTATCCCGGTGCCGCCGAGGCGCTGCGACGGTTGCAGAGGATGGATCACATTCTGCTGGGTGTGGCGACGGGTAAGTCGCGGCGCGGTCTGGACAAGCTGTTGCAGGGGCATGGGCTGGAGCGGATGTTCGTGACCCGGCAGGTTGCCGATCACCACCCGTCCAAGCCCCATCCCGCCATGTTGCACGCGGCGCTGGCGGAAACCGGCGTGGCCGCGCGTGATGCGGTGATGGTGGGCGATACAAGCTATGACATGGAGATGGCGTGCGCGGCAGGCATCCCGGCGATCGGGGTAAGCTGGGGCTATCACGATCCGGCGACTCTTGTGGGGGCGGATGTGCTGATCGACAGTTTCGACGCGCTGGAGGGCGCATTGGCAACGGTATGGGGATAACGCAATGAGCGGTTGGGCCAGGAAACGGTTCTGGAAAGAGACATCCGTGGTGTCCGAGGGCGGCGGGTTTGCCGTGCATCTGGACGGGCGGGCGCTGCGCACACCGGCCAAGGCGCCGCTGGTTGTGCCGGGCGCGCAAATGGCGGGCGCGATTGCGCAGGAATGGGACGCGCAGCAAGGCGAGGTTGATCCGCGATCGATGCCCTTCACACGATCGGCCAATGCCGCGATTGACAAGGTGGCGGTCCAGCACGCGGATGTGGCGGATATGCTGGCCGAATACGGAGGCAGCGACCTGTTGTGCTATCGCGCGACGACCCCGGCAGAGCTTGTCGCGCGCCAGGCGGCGAACTGGGATCCGTTGTTGGACTGGGCCGAGACCGCGCTTGGCGCGCGTCTGGCGGCGGTGTCCGGTGTGATGCACCATCCCCAGGACAGGGCGGCGCTGGATGTGCTGCGGCGCCGGGTCCATGGGCTGAACAACTTCGAATTGGCGGCATTTCATGATCTTGTCAGCCTTTCGGGATCGTTGATCATCGGTTTCGCCGCGACCCTGGATCACTTGCCGATCGAAGAATTGTGGCGGGTTTCCAGAATCGACGAAACCTGGCAGGAAGAGCTGTGGGGCGTCGACGAAGAGGCGTCGGAGATGGCGGAAGTCAAGCGGCAGGCATTTCTGCACGCCCATCGCTTTCACAAAATGTCGCAGAAATAGCCTGAATTGTCCGTTACTTGCGCCGTCCCTGCCACCAGATAAACAATGATTGAAAACGGTGATGGGGCACTTGACGTTTTCGAATGAATCCGACCACATTGGAGCATGGGGTGCGTGGGGACCAATTCCCTGTGCCTCTGATACGGCTGATGAAGGCCGAAACGCCGCCCAGGGAAGGGCGGGACATCAGGAAGAGGTAAAAATGAAGAAATCCGTATTTTTTGGCGCGCTGACTGTAGCGGGCCTGGTCGCTGGCGCAGCTGCCGCCGGGACCGTTGACGACATCAAGGCGCGCGGCAAGCTGAACTGTGGTGTGACCACCGGCCTTGTCGGTTTTGCTGCACCGGATGCCAATGGCGAGTGGAACGGTTTTGACGTGGGTGTGTGCCGCGCGGTTGCCGCCGCAGTGCTGGGCGATCCGAAAGCCGTGGAATTCGTGCCCACCACCGGCAAGACACGCTTCACCGCGCTGGCGTCGGGTGAAATCGACATGCTGGCCCGGAACACCACCTGGACATTCTCGCGCGATGTGGACCTGAAGTTCGAATTCGTCGGCGTGAACTACTATGACGGTCAGGGCTTTATGGTTCCCAAGGAACTGGGCGTGTCCTCGGCCAAGGAACTGGACGGCGCGACCGTGTGCATCCAGACCGGCACCACCACCGAGCTGAACCTGGCCGATTTCTTCCGCTCCAACAATATCAGCTATGAGCCGGTGCCGATCGAAACCAACGCCGAAGCGCAACAGCAGTACCTGGCCGGTGCCTGTGACGTGTACACCACCGATGCTTCGGGCCTCGCGGCAACCCGCGCGACCTTTGAAAATCCCGGTGATCACGTGCTTCTGCCCGAAATCATCTCGAAAGAGCCGCTGGGCCCGCTGGTCCGCCACGGCGACAACGAGTGGGGTGACGTGGTGCGCTGGACTCTGAACGCGCTGATCGCAGCCGAAGAGCTGGGCGTGACCTCGGCCAATATCTCAGAGATGTCCATGGGCACCGACAACCCGGAAATCAACCGTATGCTGGGTAGCGAAGGCAACCTGGGCGAGCAGCTTGGCCTGTCGGCCGACTGGGCCAAGAACGCAATCATGGCCGGTGGCAACTATGGCGAACTGTTCGAGAAGAACATCGGTGAAAGCACTCCGATCGGCCTGGCGCGCGGGCTGAACGCCCAGTGGACCAACGGTGGCCTGATCTACTCGCCGCCCTTCCGGTAAGAACCAAGAACAGAAGGGCGCGGGGAACACCTCGCGCCCTTCTCGCATTGCGTGACCAAGTCACACCAAGACTTCGGCCAAGGCGCCCTGAGCGCCGCAAAAAAACAATAGGCCGAGTAACGGGGAAGTATCCAAATGACCACTTTGACCGACCCTCCCAAGGAGTCGTTCCGGCTGTCTATGCTGATCTATGACACCCGGTATCGTTCCCTGACGATCCAGGCGGTTGCGATGCTGGGATTCATGTTGCTGGCAGCCTGGCTGATCAACAACACGATCGTGAACCTTGCAACGCTGGGCAAGCCGATTGACCTGGGCTTTCTCGGCGAACCAGCCAGCTATGACATCAACCAGCGCCTGCTGGATTACAACAGCCGTGATACGCATTTGCGGGCGGCCTTTATCGGCCTGATCAACACGATTGTGGTGGCCGTTCTTGGCTGTATCACCGCAACCATCATCGGCGTTCTTGTCGGCGTCCTGCGTCTGAGCAAGAACTGGCTGGTGGCAAAGATCATGACGGTCTATGTCGAAGTGTTCCGCAACGTGCCTGTGCTGTTGTGGATCGTTCTGGCCATGGCGATCCTGATCGAAAGCCTGCCGGCGCCGCGCGACTTCCGGGGCGAAAACCCCGAGGCGACACTGAGTTTCTTCGATACCGTGGCGATCACCAACCGCGGTGTATATATCCCCGAGCCGCTGTTTTCCAACAGTCTGGGCAATATTCACCTGTTCGGCGATTCCTCGCTGCGCTTTGACGTTTCGCTTGATCTGGTGGCGATCCTGATTGTTCTGGCGGCGAGCATTTTTGCCATTCGCAAAGTGACGGCCCGTGCGGCCCGCATCCAGGCTGCGACCGGCGTCCGGCCCAAGACGTGGCATGTCAACCTGGCCATATTCTTTGTGCCGATGATCGCTCTGCTGACACTGCTTGGGTTCCAC
Source organism: Thiosulfatihalobacter marinus (assembly GCF_016019955.1). GTDB lineage: Bacteria > Pseudomonadota > Alphaproteobacteria > Rhodobacterales > Rhodobacteraceae > Shimia > Shimia marinus_A. Next base: position 18,543 of record NZ_JAECRZ010000003.1, on the reverse strand, counting down.
CTGGGCTACCCGGCGCTGAAAGGTTTCAACTTTCAGGGCGGCACGCATATGCGTAATTCGCTCATCGCGCTTTGGCTGGCGTTGTCGCTGTATACGGCGGCTTTCATCGCCGAGATTGTGCGTGGCGGCATCCTGGCCATCAGCCACGGTCAGACCGAAGCCGCCGGTGCGCTGGGGCTGCGGCCGGGCAAGACGATGCGCCTGGTGATCCTGCCACAGGCGCTGCGGGTCATCATTCCGCCGATGATCTCGAACTATCTGAACCTGACCAAGAACTCGTCGCTGGCCATTGCCGTGGGGTATATGGACATCACCGGCACGCTGGGCGGGATCACGATGAACCAGACCGGGCGCGAGCTTGAGGGCGTTCTGTTGCTCATGGCCTGCTACCTGCTGATTTCGCTGAGTATCTCGGCGGTCATGAACTGGTACAACAAGCGCGTCGCATTGGTGGAGAGATAAGATGAGTAATCAAGCTTTTGTCCGCACCGAGATGCTGCCGGAACAGCACCCGCCAGCCACAACGGTTGGCGTGATCGGCTGGCTGCGCGAGAACCTGTTTTCGGGATGGTTCAACTCGATCCTGACTGTGGTATCGCTGGCGTTCGTCTATTACGTGCTTTCGGGGATATTGCCCTGGATCTTCCAATCGGCCTGGAACGCGGATTCGCTGAATGAATGCCGCGAGATATTCATAGCAACCTGGGGAAGCACCGAGGGTCATGCCTGCTGGGGCGTGGTGAATGAACGCTGGCTGCAACTGCTGTACGGGTTCTATCCAAGCGACCTTTACTGGCGGGTCAACCTGACCCTTGTGGTGACATTGATTGCAATGGCCCCGGTCTTGTTTTCAGACCAGGCGCCGCGCCAGCTTTGGTATGTGACAGCGGTGTACCCATTTGTCATGCCCTGGCTGCTTTGGGGTGGGTCGATCTGGGGTCCGCTGATGGCAGCTGCCGGGTTTGGTATCGGCTATCTTGCCTATCGTGTTCTGGTGCCGGTGGCCGGGTCGCTTGTCGCTGTGATCGGGGCGGTCGTGCTGCCGATTCTGTGGTGGTTCGCGTTGGCAGGGACCGTTGCTGGTGCGATCCAGGGCATTATCCCGATTGGCATCGAAAGCGTGGAAAGCCGTCAGTTCGGCGGTTTCATGCTGGCGGTGCTGTTGGGGATTGTCGCGATCGGCTGCTCATTGCCAATAGGCATTGTGCTGGCGTTGGGGCGGCAATCGGATCTGTTGATTGTCAAAGCCCTGTGTGTCGGGTTCATCGAGTTCATCCGGGGTGTGCCGCTGATCACGCTGTTGTTCGTGGCGTCCCTTTTGCTGAACCTGTTCCTGCCGCCCGGCACCAATTTTGACATCATCCTGCGGGTGATGATCATGATGACCCTGTTTGCCGCAGCCTATATGGCCGAGGTGATCCGGGGTGGTCTTGCCGCCCTGCCCAAGGGCCAGTACGAGGGGGCCGATTCGCTGGGCCTCAACTATTGGCAGGCGCAACGGCTGATCATCATGCCCCAGGCGTTGAAAATCTCGATCCCGGGCATCGTAAGCACCTTTATCGGCATCTTCAAGGATACCACCCTTGTGTCGATCATCGGGCTGTTTGATGTGATCGGGCTGTCCAACGCGATCCGGGCCGACACCGCATGGAACGGCATCTATTGGGAACTGTTCGCGTTCATCGCATTCCTGTTCTTCATCGTGTGCTTCTCCATGTCCCGCTATTCCATGTACCTGGAGCGCAAGCTTCATACAGGTCACTAAGAAGGAGTTCTGCAAATGTCTGAACTTATGACCGACCGTCAAATCGACCGCTCCAAGATGCATGTCTCGGACGATGTTGCGGTTGAAATCTCTAACATGAACAAGTGGTTCGGCTCTTTTCACGTGCTGCGCGACATCAACCTGACCGTCAATGAAGGCGAAAGGATCGTGATTGCCGGGCCTTCGGGCTCGGGGAAATCGACCTTGATCCGCTGCATCAACCGGCTGGAAGAGCACCAGTCGGGCAAGATTGTGGTGGACGGAACCGAACTGACCAGCGATTTGAAGAATATCGACAAGATCCGGTCCGAGGTTGGCATGTGCTTTCAGCATTTCAACCTGTTCCCGCACCTGACCATTCTGGAAAACTGCACGCTGGCCCCGATCTGGGTGCGCAAGACGCCCCGCAAGGAGGCCGAGGAAACGGCGATGCATTTTCTGGAAAAGGTGAAGATCCCCGAGCAGGCCGACAAATATCCCGGTCAGCTTTCAGGGGGGCAGCAGCAGCGGGTCGCGATTGCGCGCAGCCTGTGCATGAGGCCCAAGATCATGCTGTTTGACGAGCCGACATCCGCGCTTGATCCCGAGATGATCAAGGAAGTTCTGGACACCATGATCGAGCTTGCCGAAGAGGGTATGACCATGCTGTGCGTGACCCACGAGATGGGCTTTGCCCGTCAGGTGGCGAACCGCGTGATCTTTATGGATGCCGGGCAGATCGTGGAACAGAATGAACCGGAAGAGTTCTTCAACAATCCCAAGAGCGAGCGGACCAAGCTGTTTCTCAGCCAGATCCTGGGCCATTGATCAGGGCGCAGGATGCCCTGCGCCTTTCACCTACGCAATTCGGGATGGGCGGGGATTACCCCGCCTTTTCCTATTCGAGCAACTCTCTGGGAATAACGAAACTTTTCACCTTTCCCGACCCGAATGCGACATCTTTCCAGCCGTCCGGACCGAATTTGAACAGGGTGGTGGCGCCTGTCGGATAATCGAGAAAACGCGGATGCGCGGGCAGGGCTGTTGCCAGCCGTTCCGCAAACTCGCCGATGCCGGGATTGTGGCCCAGCAGCATGACGCATTGACCAGAGGCCTGTCGCAGGGCGCGCAACATGGTGTCCGCGCCTGCAAGATACAGGGAGCGGTCGGCCTGTGGTGTGGTGCCCATTCCCATGAGGGCACAGGTTTCCAGCGTCCGTTGCGCCGTCGATGTCAAAATCTGGTCCGGGAGCAGGTTTTCCTTGCGCAGCCAGTCGCCAATGGCGCGGGCAGACGCCCGGCCGCGTTTGTTCAGGGGGCGGTCGTGATCGGAAAGTGCCGGCGTGTCCCAGCTTGATTTTGCGTGACGAACGAGGATGAGACTAAGCGCCATTGGTTAAGAAAGCCTGCATATGGAGGGCGGATTGCGCCGCCACCCTGCCATAGGTGGCCGAGACCGGGCAAGCGCGGCGGGCGGCACAGCCCTGTGACATGCAGGCGGCCCCCTGCGGTTGGGCGAGATACGCCTGGCATTTGTTGACGGCGTAGGTGCCGTTTTCAAAGGCGCTGACCGGACAGGCGGATTGACAGGGTTTTCGCGTGCAGGCGGAACAGGGATTGGGCGGGGCGGGCGGCAGGTCCAGCCGTTGTTGCAGGGCCAGAGCGCCGCGAAAGCTGACGAAAAGACCGGCATTGTCATGCACCAAAAGCGATATCGGCGAAGGATGGCAGCGCCCGGTGCGCAAGGCCCATTGATAGAACGGTCGATAGGGCGGGCCACCGAACGGGAAAAAGGGCTGGGCATTGAAGGCGACGGCCAGCCCCGTCAGCACACGGGCGGACCAGCGGTCCATCGGGTTGGGTGTGCCATCGCGATATTCGCGGGATTGGGTGAAACTGCCCCAAAAACCGGGTTCGCGCGGCCCCAAAAGGAGAACTGTGCCAAAACCCTCAAGCTGTTTCTCATCCGTTTCCGGGTGAAATCCCCCAAGGATATCAAGCGCCTGCGCCTGGGCCGCGCGGGAGACCAGCGCATAGCTCACTTGCGCCGGAACGGCAGGGCCAGGCTCCAGCCCAGCCGCGCGGGGCGTTCGTCCTGCCATTCAAGGCCGATGGTCATGCCCTCGTGCCCGTCTGCGGGCTGGGCCGTGTAGGTGCCAAACAGGCGATCCCAGATCGACAGGGCAAAGCCGTAATTGCTGTCATGTTCGTGCCGGTGGACCGAGTGGTGGACGCGGTGCATGTCGGGGGTGACAAGGACAAGGCGCAGCGCGCGGTCCAGGCCCAGGGGCAGCCTGATATTGGCGTGGTTGAACATGGCGGTCCCGTTCAGGATGATCTCGAACAGGATGATGGCAAGCGCGGAGGGCCCAAGCAAGTAGACAAGGCCAATTTTCAGCAGCATGGACAGGGCGATTTCAACCGGATGAAACCGGATCGCGGTGGTCACATCAATGTCGCGATCGGCATGATGCACGCGATGCAGGCGCCACAGAAGCGGGATCTTGTGGGTGACAAGGTGTTGAAGCCAAATGGCAAAATCGAAGATCAGAACCGCCAGCGCCAGTTCAAGAGCACCGGGAAGCGCGATCTGGTTGAACAGTCCCCATCCCTGTTGCGAAGCATCGACCGCCGCCCCGACGGCCAGCGCGGGCATGGCAAAAGCGAGCAGCCGCAACGTGGCTGTATCGAGAAGTGAAATGACCCAGTTGGTTAGCCAGCGCCGCTTGCGGGTTTGGCTGCGGGTGCGGCGCGGTGCCAGGGTTTCGATCAGGGCGAAGAGCACGAACAGGCCGCCAAAGACGGACAGACGGATCAGGGCTTCGTTTTCCATACCGGGCCTTTCGGATGCAACAGGTGCATCCTATATATTCCTTTTGCGGAATATTAAAAGCCCCGGCCGTCAGTCGGCGCGGATCAGCGAGCCGGCACCATGTTCGGTAAACAGTTCCAGGAGGCAGGCATTCGGGGCGCGCCCGTCCAGGATCACCACGGCGCGCACGCCGCCGTCGATCGCGGCCAGCGCGGTTTCGGTCTTGGGGATCATTCCTCCGGCTATCACGCCCTCTGTCGTAAGATCCCGGATTTGTTGGGATTTCAACTCTGTCATGACATCTCCGGCAGCGTTCTTGACACCGGCGACATCAGTCAGAAGAAGCAGGCGGTCGGCCTTGAGGGCGGCGGCGATGGCGCCGGCGGCGGTGTCGCCGTTGACATTGAAGGTTTCGCCATTGCGCCCGGCGCCCAGCGGGGCGATCACGGGGATGGTGTCATTGCCGAACAGGTCGTGCAGCAGGCCGGGGTTCATTTCAGCCGGGGTGCCGACAAAGCCAAGATCGGGGTTGGTCTGGTCACAGACCATCAGATTCGCGTCCTTGCCCGACAGGCCCACGGCCTTGCCGCCCTGACGATTGATCGCCTGCACGATGCGTTTGTTGACGAGACCGGAGAGGACCATTTCGACGACCTCGACGGTGGCGGTATCGGTGACGCGTTTGCCGTTGACGAATTCCGATTGAATATCAAGACGTTCCAGCATCGCGTTGATCATGGGCCCGCCGCCATGCACGATCACCGGATTTACTCCGACCTGGCGCATCAGCACCACGTCGCGGGCAAAATCGTCCATTGCTTCGTCGCTGCCCATGGCGTGTCCGCCGAGCTTGATGACGACAATGGCGCCGGTGTAGCGCTGCAAATAGGGTAGCGCCTGGGAGAGAGTGCGGGCAGTGGCGATCCAGTCGCGATTCATGACTTGCTTCTTCATTTCCGGCTGACCTCTTTGGACAGCGTTGTTAGCGTTTTGACGCAAGCCTGCCAAGGGTGCGTTGTCGTCGCGGTGGGCGAATTTAGGCGAATCGCGGTTAACGCGCTGGTTTTCATGGGAATCGGGGAGCGGCGCAACGTCGGTATTACGTCGGTATTGCGTTGGTGCGGGAGGGGCCGGGGACCGGTCTTAACACGGCGGGCGGGGGTGTTGCGACGCGGGGCGGGGGCGCTGCCCCCGTCGCCTGTGGGCGACTCCCCCGGAGTATTTTTGGCAAAATGAAGGATGGGGGAGCGTTCAGGGACGCGGTGTGTGGAGATTGTGCAGGGCGTGTTTCAGATCGGATTGCAGGGCGATGAAATCGCGTTTGGCGGTTTCACCGGCGCGGCCGATCAGCACATAGTCCCAGCCGGGTTTGCCGTGGATGGGCAGTACCAGGCGGGCGATTTCGCGCAGGCGCCGTTTGGCCCGGTTGCGGGCCACGGCGTTGCCGACTTTCTTGGAGCAGGTGAAGCCGACGCGGATAACATCGGCGGGCACGTCTTCGTCCGGCTTGCGGGGGCGGGCCTGAACCATCATCGCCTTGCTGCCCTGTTTGCGGGCGCGGGCGGCGGCGAGGAAATCGCGGCGCCGGGTGAGAACCTTGAGACAAACGGAAACCGCCGGGGGCGTGTCCCCTGCGCTGGCGATGCCAGTATCGGGGGCCTCCGGCGGTGTCATGTCCGTCAGATACGGTGTCGGGGCGCTTAAGCGCTTAGCGACTTGCGGCCACGGGCGCGGCGCGCGTTCAGGATCTTGCGGCCTGCCTTGGTGGCCATGCGCGCGCGGAAGCCGTGGCGGCGTTTGCGAACCAGGTTCGAGGGTTGGTAGGTGCGTTTCATCGCTCCGTCTCCGTACTATCGGGCGCCCGGCGCGGAATCGCGGGCCCATGTGCTATTTCGAAGCCCGGTCTATAGGCGGGTGCCGGGGATAAGTCAAACGGCAGATGGCGGTTTTGCGACAAAAAAGCAAGGGTGGCGGGGCGGGATTGTTTCAGTTGTCGGGCGGGGGGGCGAATTCTTCACGAAATCCGGCATTTGCGATCAAGGAGCCGTGAGTTGGCTGTTGTTCGAAGGCGGGCTGGCGCATGTTGGTTCGGGCTGGGCAACATGGATGAAAGATGACGGATGTGAACGATGCGGGTGGCACAGGCAAGTCGGGCTGGACCCGCGCATTGCCGCTGATGGCGATTCTGCTGGTGGGCTTGGTGGGGGCATTTACCCTGCGCGACGTGCTGAGTTTCGAGATGCTGAACACCCATCGCGAAAAGCTGATGGCCTACAGGGATGCGCATTACCTTGGCACGGTGGCGGCCTTTATGGCGATATATGTGGTGATTGTGGGGTTTTCGCTGCCCGGCGCCACGGTGGCGACGCTGACCGGGGGGTTTCTGTTTGGCACGTTTCCGGGCGTGGTGTTCAACGTCGGTGCGGCGACGATCGGGGCGGTGGTGATCTTTCTGGCGGCGCGCTGGGGGCTGGGGGAGCGGCTGGCGGCGCGGATGGATGCGTCGCAGGGGCGGGTCAAGGCGATCAAGCAGGGCATTGATGACAATCAGTGGTCGATGCTGTTCCTGATCCGGCTGGTGCCGCTGGTGCCGTTTTTCGTGGCCAACCTGGTACCCGCGCTGGTGGGGGTACGTTTGTGGCGGTTCGTGGTGACAACGGCACTGGGGATCATTCCGGGCGGGTTGGTCTATACGTCTGTCGGGGCCGGGCTGGGCGAGGTGTTCGCCCGTGGCGAAACGCCGGATCTGGGGGTGATCTTTGAACCGAAGGTGTTGTTGCCGATTCTGGCGCTGTGCGCGCTGGCGGCGCTGCCGATGCTGATCCGGGCGGTGCGCGGGCGGGAGGCGCTGTGATGCAGGAGATCAGGACCGACCTGTTGGTTATCGGCGCCGGTTCGGGCGGGTTATCGGTGGCGGCGGGGGCCGTGCAGATGGGCGCCGATGTGGTGTTGCTTGAAGGGCGCGAGATGGGCGGCGATTGCCTGAACTGGGGATGTGTGCCGTCAAAGGCGCTGATTGCCAGCGCCAGGGCGGCGCATGGCCAGGCGCAGAGCGCGGTGTTTGGCGTGGCGCCGGTGGACCCCCAGGTGGATTATGCGGCGGCCAAGGCGCATGTGGCCGGGGTGATCGCGCAGATTGCGCCGGTTGACAGCCAGGCACGGTTCGAGGGGCTGGGCGTGCGGGTGATCCGGGCGTATGGCCGGTTTGTCAGCCCGCGCGTGGTGGAGGCCGGGGAACACAGGATCACGGCGCGCCGGGTGGTGATCGCGACCGGGTCAAGCCCGCTGGTGCCGCCGATACCGGGGCTGGAGGATGTGCCCTATCTGACCAACGAGACCCTGTTCGCGCTGACGGACAAGCCCGACCATCTGCTGATCATCGGGGGCGGGCCAATCGGCATGGAGATGGCGCAGGCGCATATGCGGCTGGGTTGCAAGGTGACGGTGATCGAGGGAGAGCGGGCGCTGGGCAAGGATGACCCGGAGATGGCGGCGATTGTTCTGGATGCGGTGCGCGCGGAGGGCGTGGAGATTGCCGAAGGCGCGATGGCGGCGCAGGTCAGCCGGAAAGACGGGGTGATCACGGTCACGACCGCAGATGGGCGGGCCTTCAGCGGATCGCACCTGTTGATGGCGGTGGGGCGCAGGGCCAATACCGACATGCTGAACCTTGAGGCGGCCGGGATCAGGACCGCGCGCACCGGTATCCGGGTGGATGCGCGTCTGCGCACCACCAACCGGCGGGTTTACGCAATTGGCGATGTGGCCGGGGGGATGCAGTTTACCCATGTGGCGGGGTATCAGGCGGGGGTGATCCTCCGTTCGGTGCTTTTCGGGCTGCCGGCCAGGGCGCGCGAGGATCACATTCCCCATGCGACATATACCGATCCGGAGCTGGCACAGATCGGGCTGAGCGAGGCGCAGGCGCGCGGCATTCACGGCGACAGGCTGCGGGTGGCGCGGTTTGATTTTGCGCATAACGACCGGCTGATTGCCGAGCGCCGGGCGGCGGGCCTGATCAAGGTGATGGTGGTCAGAGGGCGGCCCGTGGGCGTTTCGATCGTGGGGCCGCAGGCGGGTGAACTGATCAACCTGTGGGCGCTGGTGATGGCCAATGGGCTGAAAATGTCGGCCGTTGCAGGCATGGTTTCGCCCTATCCGACGGTGGGTGAAATCAACAAGCGGGTTGCAGGGGCCTATTTCTCTCCCCAACTGTTTGATAATCCTAAAGTGAAACGGGTGGTCAGGCTGGTGCAGCGCTGGTGGCCCTGAACCGCAGACAGGCAACAGATGCTCAATTCACTTTCAGGCCGATTTCTGATCCTGACTGTCATCTTCGTGATGCTGGCCGAGGTGCTGATCTTTGTGCCGTCGGTGGCGCGGTATCGTGAGGATTATCTTCTGTCGCGGCTGGAGCGGGCGCAGATCGCCTCGTTGGCCTTGTTGGCGGATGACATGATCGACGCGGCGCTGGAAACCGAGCTGTTGCAGAATGCGGAGGTTTTCAACGTCGTTCTGTTGCGCGACGAGATGCGCCAACTGATGCTGAGTTCGCCGATACCCAGCCCGATTCACGCAACCTATGACATGCGCAATGCGGGCGCCATGCAGTTGATCCGCGATGCGATGATGCAGTTGTTCGACCGTCGGGACAGGGTTATCCGGGTGATCGGTGCACCGGTGCGCGAGGCAGGGCTGTTGATCGAAGTGACGATGAACACGGCCGGGCTGCGCGAGTCGATGCTGGATTATGGTATACGTATCCTGATCCTGTCGGCCGTGATCTCGGTCTTTACCGCGTTTTTGTTGTTCCTGGCGGTACGTGCGATTCTTGTGCGGCCGATCAAGGGCGTTGTGGGCTACATGAAATCCTACGCCGCGGCGCCCGAGGACGCGCGCCGGATCATACATCCGACGGCAGGGGTGCGGGAACTGCGCGAGGCCGAGGAGGCCTTGCAGAGCATGCAGACCGAGCTGACAGCGGCGCTTCGCCAGAAAGAGCGCCTGGCGCAGCTGGGCGGTGCCGTGGCCAAGGTGAGCCACGATCTGCGCAATATCCTGACTTCGGCGCAGCTGTTCACCGACCGGATCGAGGCCAGTGAGGATCCGCTTGTGCGCCGCCTGGCGCCCAAGCTGGTGAATTCGATCACGCGGGCGGTTCATCTGTGCGAGTCGACTCTGGCATTTGGCAAGGCGGAAGAGCCGGCCCCGCGCCTGACCCGGCTGCCCCTGGCCGATATCGTTTCGGATGTGATCGAAAGCGAACGACTGGCCGTGGGCGAATACGATCTGAGCTTTGCCGAAGATGTTCCCGTCGGGTTGATGGTGCGGGCCGACCCGGAACAGCTTTATCGCGTTCTGACCAATCTGGTGCGCAATGCGCGCCAGGCCATCGTGTCCAGCGGTGTGCCCGGAGAGATATCCGTGACCGGGCGCGAGAATGAAGCGGCCTGGTTTATCGAGGTGCGCGATACGGGGCCGGGCTTGCCGCCACGGGCGCAGGAGTATTTGTTCCGGCCTTTCCAGGGGGGCGCGCGCAAGGGGGGATCGGGCCTTGGTCTGGCCATTTCGGCAGAAGTGGTGCGGGGGCATGGTGGAACGCTGACATTGAAAAGTACCGGCCCTCAGGGTACGCGATTTGAAATCTGCCTGCCGAAGGGGGATGTGGTGGGGGGCTGACTTTTCTTGCTTTTTGCCCTTGCATACCCCCCGCGATCAGACTAAATCCCACTCCACCGCGCTCTGGTAGCTCAGCTGGATAGAGTACTTGACTACGAATCAAGGGGTCGGGGGTTCGAATCCTCCCCAGAGCGCCATTTTTTCCAGGGCAATTCGGGACATATCGGGACAAACGCCTGATTTCAGTGACTTTCCTGTAGGTCAGTCCGGGATGTTTCGGGGCATTTCAGGACGGCGAAATGTCGTATTCTGTCGTATTTTCATTCCCTTTCGGTTGAGGCTTCACCTCTGCGGTTGAAAATGACGGATGGTTCAGTACGACATCGGCAAAGAGCTGGGCCTCTTTTGGGTGGCCCGCACGAGCTGCGCTGTCCAACTGGTCCGGTCAGGACATGGCCGTACTTGCCGCCGTCTTCCGCGCGTAGATCTGACCACTCTCTGGCGCTCTCGGGTGGCACGTCGATGTTCCCTCCGATGTTGGAGCGGCCCGCCGCGGCTGTGGCCTCTGTTTCCAGCTGCCGCAGCTGACCGATCCGAACGTCCCGGATACGCACCGCGTCAGCATGTCTGCGGGTGTTCAATCCGAGCTTCAGGGTCTTGCCGAAGGGCTTGCACGTCCAGAGATTGGTCGTACCGACCAGCGCATCAGGCGTCTTGATACGCAGGGAGAAGCCCTTGCCGCGAGGCTGTTCGAGGTTGCTCATGTCAACGCCTCTTCGCCAGTCCGTCCTTCCTGATGGTTGGTGTGGCACACCACGTACCTTATATGCCCCTGTGCAACATGCAATTCCCACCTTACAAGTCAATGACTTATGCTAGGTGGCGGTGCTGCCAGACCAATTCGAACCAGTCTCACCAAGGGCAGGAAAACTGCCCCTTATTCGGCGCAGAGGCCGCGCCACTCTGCGAGAGCAGCGGCGCGGTTCAGCTTGAAATCTGGTCTGGAGGATAGGCTGCGCTCCGAGTTGAACAGGTTTAGGACCGAGGCGTGGACGGCGGCGAATTTCTGCAAACTTCGCATTTGCCGAAAGCGCAACATCGTCCACTCCCGTCGTCGGAACGGCAGATGCGAATTCTCAGCGCGGTTGTTCAGCCAGCGCCCCGTTTCCTGGCGATGGCCCGCACCAATCTCTTTCAGAGCAGCGCCATACGACCTGAGCCGGTCAGTAACGATTGCCTCCGGCTGACCGTGCTTGCGCATTGCTTTCCTTAGAAATTTCAGCGCGACCTTCTTGTCACGTTTCTTCGTGACATAGCTCTCTAGAACCTCACCCTCGTGATCAACGACCCGCCAAAGGTAATGACGCTCGCCCTTGATCTTCACAAACATCTCGTCCAGATGCCAGCGCCAGCGGTTTGACTTCATCCCCTCGACACGTCGTTTTCTGATCTCGTTGGCGAACATCGGCCCGAACCTGTGCCACCAAAATCGGACGGCTTCGTGGCTCACGTCGATGCCGCGCTCGTGGAGCAAGTCTTCCACGTTCCTGAGCGACAGTGGAAACCGGACATGCATCATCACCGCCAGGCGGATGATCTCGGGCGAAGTGCGAAAGTAGCGGAACGGCGGTTTCTTTGTCATGAGGCGACGCTACGAAACCAATCTAACCCCCTCAAGCGCCGTCCCTCTGACAAGACCAAGTGCCAAAGAAGCCGGTTCTCTCGGAATGTGTCCACCGTACGCATCCACGGGTTTCAGTCGCAAAGGGGTGAAGGACGATCTGACCGCCCTTGACCGCTCTACCCTTTCGCGTCTGGTTTCTTCCGATCATTCCCTTATTCAGCGACTTTGCTGAAACACTGCGTGATCGGCAGATGATCGGTCAAAGTCGCCGGCTGCAGTCCCGTGCCGTATCCGGCAAGGTTGACAGAGCCAAATGAGAACGCCCCCGTGTCGATATGCAGCAATAGCCGGTTTCCGCCGTTTCGATAGAGGTCGCCATGGGAGTTCAACAACGCCTCACGCCACGCCGATGGGGCGCCCGAAAGACCGTCGCCATATTGGTGCCCGTTCCGCTCTATATGCGTACAGCCGATCATTCCCGCCAGCGCCAGATCCTGCTGGAGTGCCAACCCGGCCTGCGTCGAAAGGTCCTCGGCGGACATGAAATACCCGGCATCCTTTTCGACGCTGTTCCAGAACTCGACTCTCGCCCGATTGAGCAATGACCGGTAGACACCCTTGCAGGACTTGCTCGAGATGCCCCGATAGCCCAGTTCACGGGCTGCGGGAAAGGCGTCGATGTCTGAATCAGACTCGTCTATTTCGCAGGCCATTGACCGGCCCAGTTTTCCCAGCGGCACAGAAAGGGCCGATTTTCGGGCGATGGGTTGCTCGACGATCTGCACCGACGACATAATCCGCGATAGCCGCCCGTCGGAACTTGCGATCTTCCAGAAGGCGTCGAATTCTTCCGGCCCGTCAAACTGCTCATTCCCGTCAAGCGTGCAGAAATAGTCCGACGACCGGCGCTCCAGCACGGATGCGATCCGGGCCAGCCGGTCAATGTCGGCCGGAATATCGCCGCTGAGCTTGATCTTGAAGGCTCCCAGGCCGTAGAATACGCAATTTTCTTCCAGGCTGCTGGGCAAACGGTCGTCTGGTGCGTCAGATGGCAAGTCGCTTTTTTCGATGGCGTCAGTCAGGCCAATTGTGTGGCGCAGGACCATGTTTTCCCTGGGGTGCAACGAGCGCAGGAAACCCGGCATGTCGAACCCGGCAAGATCGGGTGCCGTGGCGGTGTCAATTCCGGGCAGGTTGCCGTTGATGGCCCTTGCAAAAGGCACATCCCATGCCCGGCAACAGGCATCCAGAATGGCGCGATCGATCTGGGCAAGACCAAAGCCTGCAACCAGCCCCGGAAGCCCCCGCCGCGCACATGCCCGATGATGGTCAGCCTCAATCGCCGCGTGGTAGGCAAAGGCCGAAGCGTGGCCGCCATGATCCAGACAATGCTGTGCCGCGATGGCAACCGAAAGGCGCAGTTGGTCGTGGTTGTCGGCATCGGAGAGTTCGGGCGACTTGTCGAACCACTTTGGCGCCATCAGGTCGGCGGCGTAGCCAAAAAACGACTTGCCGTCACGCGTCGTGATGCGCACGCGCACGTAGGATTCCGGCGCTTCAGACAGGGTCACCACCCCATAGCGGAAGGGCATTCGAAATGTCACCGGCCGTTCATACTGAACAATCTCGTCAACGGCGAACTGGAATTCAGACATGTTACTACCCATAAAAGACCCCCCGACCTTTCGACCGGGGGATAATCCGGTCTTTTATCCGGCTTACTTCGGATAGTGGACCGATGTGTCGATATAGGCGTTGGTAAAGACCGAAGACGTGTCGAGATCGTCCAGCCCGTATGCCTCCTGAACCACCTTATAGTCCGCTGAAAGGCGACCGCCGTCCCATTCGCCGATGGCAAGGGTGTTGCCAACTCCGGGCATCACGCGGGCGGCATATTCGAACTGGCGCTCGGCATCGGACAGTTTGAGGCTGACGGCCTCTGACAATGCTGCCGCGCAGGGTGCCGGTGTCTCAAGGCAGAATGCAAAAGCCTTCTGGGTGACCTTGACCATTGCCTCGATCGCTTCGGCCTTGGCCGCGAGCGCGTCATCGCTGGCCCAGTAGGCAAGGCCGTAATTGTTCATGCCTTCGTCACGCAGCAGGGCGTAACCCAGATCATCGCCGAAAATGTCTTCATAGATGAAATGCACCGAGTAGAAATGCGTCGTCGCGTCGATTGAGCCGGACTGAAGCGCCGCGACCTTGGCCGTGGGTTGCAGGTTGACCCATTCGACATCATCCGGCTGAAGACCGATGGCCTGCGAGATCGGCACCCACATCTGGCGGGCGGCATCAAAGGCCGGGGCGCCGATCTTCTTTCCTTTCAGGTCCTGGACACCGTTGATGCCCGAGCTCTTCTTCCAATAAATCCCGGCGGCATTGTCGTTATAGGCGACAAAGATGCCTTTCATCTTGCTCCCCTTGCCTAGGAATTGCAGGGCTGTCGGCGTGTCGATGATCGCCAGTTCGGCCTGCCCGACGTCCAGCGCCTTGGCGGCAGCGCCCGACCCCGAACCCTGACGGACCTCCAGATCAACACCGGCGTCTGCATACCAGCCCTGTTGCAGCGCATAGTAGATTGGCGCGTGGTCACCGCCTGCCTTCCAGTTCAGTTGCAGGCTCAGGTCCTCGGCCTGAGCGGCAGCGCCTGTGACGCCCGCTAATGCGGTTGCGACAAGCAGTTTTGTAGAATTCCTCATGGTTTCCTCCCTTAGAGACTGCGTTGAGTGTTGCTCAGTCCATTCCGAGCAGATGGTAGATTTCTTTGGTGTACGCCCCGAATTTCTCGGTCGTTTTGACGTCCAGCGTTCTGGGTTCCGGCAGATCGATGTCAAAATGTGCAGCCATCCGGGCCGGGCCGGAGGTCATCACCGCGACCTGGCTGCCCAGAAACACCGCCTCCTGAATGCCGTGGGTGACAAACAGGATCGTCTTGCGGCTTTCCTTCCAGATCCGCAAAAGCTCGAGGTTCATTCGCTCGCGGGTCAGTGCGTCCAGTGCGCCGAAGGGCTCGTCCATCAGGATCAGGCGCGGATCATGCACCAATGCGCGTGCAATCGACGCCCTCTGCTGCATTCCCCCAGAAAGCTGTTGGGGGAAGGCATCGGCAAACTTGCCCAAGCCCACCATTTCGATCAAATCACGAGCCCGTTCGCGGCTTTCCTTGATCGGCAGACCGAGGATTTCAGCCGGTAGCAGCACGTTGTCAGAAATGGTGCGCCACTTGAGCAGAAGCGCCTTTTGAAACACCATGCCGATGTCCTTGCCCGGCGTGAACGGTGACATCTCGTTGCCGATCTGAACCTTGCCTTCCGTGGCGGGATGCAGTTCCGACAGGATCGACAGGATCGTGGACTTGCCACATCCCGACGGCCCGACAATCGACACCAGTTCGCCTTCCCGCACATCCAGCGTTACATCCTGAACGGCCAGAAACTCCTTGTCGCCTACCTTGAAGATCTTTTTGACGCCTTCGAGTTTGACGAAAGGCTCTTGGTCCATCTTGCTCATGTCTTGATCCCCTTGCGCGTGATGAAGATGTATTCGAGTGCAATCACGAAGCCGTAGAGCGCCATGCCGATTGCGGTGATCAACAGGAGCGCCATCATCATGGCCGAGGTGTTCAGTGCGTTCTGCTGGATCAACAGGAAGTTGCCCAAGCCCTTCTCAGAGGCGATGAACTCACCCACGACCGCGCCTGCCACCGCAAGGATCGCCGCCACCTTCATGCCCGAAAACAGGTAGGGCAGAGAGCCGGGCAACTGGATCTTGATGAAAATCTGCCAGCGGTTTGCCTTGAGCGCCTTGACAAGGTTGATCAGGTCCGGTTCGACCTCGACCAACCCGCGATAGGTGGTCAGCACGATCGGAAAGAAACAGATCGTGAAAGCGATGATCATGTTGGGCACGATGCCGTAGCTGAACCAGATGATGAACAACGGGGCCATCGCCACCTTGGGCACCATGTTCAGCGTCACCAGAAGCGGCATCAACGACGCATTCAGTCCCGGAACCCAGACAAACAACACGGCCAGCGCGACACCAACAACGATGGCCATGGTGTAGCCGCCGAATATCTCCAACGTGGTTACCCAAGTGTGGGTCCACCAGTTGTAGGAGCTGTCAGTGATTTCAGCGATCGTTTCGAGCGGCGATGGCAGGATGTAGCTTGGCACATCCGCCACGATAACCATCAGCTGCCAGAACAGGATAAACCCGACATGGGCGGCAACGGCGTACAGGTAACCTCGTCCGGTCATGACGTTCTCCTTGACGTTTGAGTGCGTGGGGTCAGGCGATCAAAACTCACCTGAACGCACCTCGAACTTGGATGGCTTGCCATGCACGGGCTTGCCGGTCTTTACCCAGTCTGCGACCCAGCGGATCATCGGATCCATCGGCACCACCGGATTGCCCATCAGCCCATTGGCCTTATCGCAGTTCACCAGCAGGCAGTTGTCCTGCTCCACGCCGGTGAACACCGGTTCCTTGCCCAGCGCCTCGCCGAAACGGCGGGCGAGATAGCGCACGGATACGGTTTCCGGACCGCCGACGTTGATCGGGCTGGCGGGTACGGTGGTGTTGGCCAACATTCGCAAGAACTGCGCGTTCGCATCACCCTGCCACATGGTGTTGACATGGCCAGTGTCGAGCGGGACCGGTTTGCCCTCGTTCACCCAACTGGCAATTTCCTGCATGACCCCGTAACGCGGATCGATGGCATAGACGAACCGCATGGTGCGACCGGGTGTTCCGTACTTCTTTGAGAAATGCTCGAACGTGCGTTCGCGACCCACCACCGAATTGGCGTATTCGCCGGGTCGCGCCATCGGCAGGTCGGCTTCGGTCACGCCGCCATGCAGCGGGTTGGACCATGGATAGACATGGATTGTTGAGAAGGTGACCAACCGGCTGTCCTTGAAGGCTTCGGCGGTGATCTGGGGGGCGATCGTATTCATCGCCCACAGGAAATCTTCGCGCCCGCGATAGTCGAATTTGAGCCCGGCCATGTAGATGACGTTCTTGACCTTGGGCAGCGCGTTCACCGCGTCACGATCCAGAAGGTCACAAACAATCGTTTCGATCCCCCAGTCGTTCAGCCTCTCCTGCACGCCTTCCTCGGAAAAGCGGGACACACCGATCACACGCTTGTCAGGGCAGGCTTTCTTGGCCATGCGCGCCATTGTCACGCCGATCTTGCCGCCGACGCCAAGGATCATGATGTCTCCGTCCAGCCTGTTCAGATCGTCAATGACCCCTTGCGTTGGGATCGACATGAAGTCCTCAAGGTGCTCAACGTCGCGGAACACATCCGGAAACAGGTCGGGATGCAGAGTTTGAATTGCTTCGTTCATTTGTTTGGATTCCTCCCAGAATTCTTTGTCAGGCAACCAGTGGGTGCGCGTCTTGATCGCCACTCAGCCACCGCTCAAGATTGATTTTCACGAACACGTCGTCATTCATCTCGGGGTACATTGCGCAGACACGATCGATTTGCTGCATTTGTCCTGGGCTGAGAGTTTCTGCCGGGTCAAGGCAGAGCGTGTTTCGCGCCAGCCCTTGACGGCGCAGCACCTCAAGGCAACCGGGAATGCAACCTCTCAGGTCGTTGAGAGCGTCATAGATGGCAAGGTTGCAATCGGTGACAGCACTGTCGAGCGCCAGTAAATCTTCAGGAATGTCGGCGCCGTCGGGAATGGCGTGAATGCGTTGGAGCATCTTGACAGATTTCCAAACCCAAACACTCCAGTGACCCAGCAAGCCTCCGCGAATACGGGCGCGCTTTTCGCTTTTTCCATCCAGCGACCGCACGACAAAGGGTTGGATCAGATCGAGTATAATGTGGTCATCATTCCCAGTGTAAAGCGTGACACGATCCTCGGCACCGGCGTCAAAGACTGCGCGCACAATCTCGATGGTGCGATATCTATCGAACGGCGCCATCTTGATGGCGATCACGTTTTCGATCCGGACAAAGTTTTTCCAGAAGTCATAGGACAGATGGAACCCGCCCACTTCGGGCAACAGGGCGAACCCGATGAGGGGCATTACCGCAGCCACAGCACGGCAATGTTCGAGAATTTCGGCCTCGTTAGTGCCCTTCATTCGGGCGAGGTTCAAAAGGGCCGCGTGATAGCCACAGCCACGGGCAATCTGCGCTTCCTTGATGGCCTGATCGGTCTTGCCCGTCACACCGGCCACCAACACTTTGGGCTCGTCGGTCCAATCCCGTGCGGTTTCCGAGGCCAGGCGCAGAACCGGCTCGTAGAGACCCACCTCGCGGATCGCAAACTGCGTCGTGTGAACGCCGACGGCCACTCCTCCTGCGCCAGCATCCATGTAGTACCGGGTTACGGCGCTTTGACGTTCCACGTCCAACTGGCGGTTTTCGTCCAACAGCAACGGGTGCGCCGGCAGAGCCGTGCCTTTTCGCAAAAGGGTCAGCGTTTCGGTGGGTAGGTCTGCAACATTCATGCGCTTGCACGCTCCTCGGTCTGGTCCGGTTTGACAAAATGCGCCGCGTCCATGCATGGAAGCGGGTCGGCAATTCTGACCGGAGCAAAGTCCATAAGGTCAAGAATCTGGGTTTGCAGGTCGATGCCGGGCGCAATTTCGACCAGTTCCAATCCGTCTGCGGCGCAGTTGAAAACGGCTCGCTCTGTCACGATGAAGTGGTCCCGGTTTTTCGGACAGCTCAGCGGCTGATCTAAGGTGTATCCGGGTTGGTTTTCATGCCGCCAATTT
>NZ_JAECRZ010000039.1 GCF_016019955.1 Thiosulfatihalobacter marinus | reverse complement strand
GGCGTAACAGGCCCGAGCGTGCATATTTGATCGTTTGATGGGACAAAAGGCGTACAAGCTATGCGCCTGAGCGCTGCAGGTACATGACGACGTTTTCGGCGGGGAACTTGAAGCTTCGGCCATCGGAGACGCGCTCTGCGCTGATCGGATATTTTGGCCTGTTTGGATTGATGGCGACGATGCGGAAGAGTTCATCCTTCGATCGGAAGGTGCGGCCGTGATCCTCGGGCTCCAGGCCAAAATGAGGCGCGAGCACCTCGAACAGGGCCTTCTCTGGTGAGTAGATCTCGCCGCTCTCTTGCGGGATGCCGACGCGGAAGCTGATCTCGAAGCTATGGCGCAGATCGATATCCGAGAGATCCCCGCCTTCGACCGTCAGCCCGTGGGTTTCTGCCACGGCGAGGCAGGCCTTCATCATGTCCCGGCGCAGCCGGTCGCAAAGCTCAGGGGTCAGGTTGCGTGGTGGTGGGACCTTGGCCCCTGTTTGCACAGGCACCTTGGGCGCTGAAGGCTGTCGCTTGCGTGGGGGCTTTTTCATGCAGTCCGCCCCTCTACGATATCGTTGCCCGTCAGCATTTCAGCCTTTGCTTTATAGACAGTACCGCGCGAGATCCCCATTTCGCGGGCAATTTCCGTTGGAGAGAGGCCTGCACCAAGCTTGGCCTGAATGGTGGCCATGTCGATCTTGGGTGGGCGACCGCGATAGACCCCTTTGCGTTTCGCGGCCTTGATCCCTTCAGCCTGCCGCTCGCGGCGGAGATTGGTTTCAAACTCCGCAAAGACGCCAAGCATGTCGAAGAACGCTTTGCCCGTCGCCGTGGAGGTATCCACGGGCTGCTCGGTGGCCGCCAGATGCGCGCCCTTTTCTTTCAGCCGCGCAACGATGGTCTGAAGATCCTGCATTGAGCGGGCAAGCCGGTCGATCCGCGTCACCACCAGGGTTTCGCCTGGGTGAATAAAGTCGAGGATGGTTTTCAATTCAGGGCGGCCTTCAAGCGTCGCGCCACTGCGCTGTTCTTGGCGCACCATCCCACATCCTGCGGCTGTCAGCGCCTCAATTTGGGCATCGAGGTTCTGATCGACGGTCGATGTTCGGGCATAGCCGATTTTGGGGCTCGATCTGTTCATTTTGGGTGTGCCTCTGACATGATGTGTTCACTATCTCGAAACAGACCCAAAGTGAACACGCAAATCGCATGTTCCGGTGTTTATGCGCGCCGTCATTATGGGTATACCCATAATGCGCGTCAAGCCGCCATGCGTTCGTAGCCAATCCGAGTGGACAGGTCGATGTCGTAGCGGCCATAGGGAGTGATGTGCGCGTAGATCAGCGGGGTCAGGCCGCGATAATCCTCAGGCGACAGTCGGTCTTGCCAGTTCGGGTCCGACAGGACCGACTGGACCATGCGCGTGTTCACATAGACCATCGACGCTTGGACCAGTTGCAGCGCCAGGGCGGAGATCTCCTGGTCGGCGATGCGGTTCGAGGCGATCTCACCGCCCTTGCCGAAGAACACGAACCCGTTCGCGCTGTTCCAGTTCTCGACGACGTTCAGGCCGTCGTGGATTTCCCGGCGAAGGGCTTCCGACCGCAGATATCGGCACAGGAAGATCGACTTGATGGCACGACCCAGTTCGGCCAGCGCTTTGTAGGTCGGGTGCATCACGTCGGTCCGGGCGAACCGGCGCAGGATCGCCTCGGGGTCGGCGGTGCCATGTTGCATGGCGGCGGCGTATTTGACCATCTCGTCATATTGCTGCTCGATCTCGGCCCAATCGACCACGTTCGACAAGATCGGCGCCAGGTTCGGCAGGCGCGCCCGCATGCCCGCAGCGGGAAGAACCAGCTTTTGGCGGGCAATCGCTTTCAGACGTGGTGCCAATTCGAATCCAAGCAGATGGCAGAACGCGAACCCGACAGCGGTCTGACCATGGCTGTCGACGTATTGGCGCTGGATTTCCATGTCGGTGCAATGGCGGAGCACGCCCTCGATCATCGCCGCGACCTCGGAGGAGGAACACCTTTTGAGCTGCGAATAGATACATGTCGCCTGACGCTCGACGTGCCAATAGATCATCACGCCACGCCCGCCATAGCGCGCATGCCACTCCGTCATCAGGTTGCGATCCCAGGCGCCGAACTTGGTGGAATCCGAACCACAAGCAGTACCCGCCTCGCCCCAGATCACCGGATTGCGGACCCTCAGTGTCGCGTTGGCCACGCGTGCCGCAGCGGCACGCAGCGTGTTCGGGTCGATATAGCGGCGGTGGATATGGAGCAGTTCGTCATAGCTGATGTCGCCGACACCGGCGGCGACGCGTTTGATCCCGGCATTGGTCCCTGCGGCATAGAGCGCCAGCAGCAACCGCCGGTCCCGGTCCGCACGCGGCAGGGCTTCGCGGCTGGCTGAGGTCTCGAAGCAGTCCAGAAACCCCGTGTCCAGGGCCGTCTCCTTGAGGACATCGAGCAGGCCAGTCATCGGCCAGACGCGTTCGACCTCTCTCTTGAGAGCTCCCAGCCCCGGTGGTTCAGGCGCCGGTGCGAAGGGCGTGATCCTGATCCGGTTCTCTCCGGATGTTCGCAGCCGGACATGGCCATTTTCCGGCAGGGCCCGGTTCAGAAGGTGGAGTTCGCGCGTTAGCTCATCACGCACCTGCGCGACAAACGCACCGGCATCCAGGGAGAGGCCAAGACCCTGATAATATGTGTCCCTCCGCACCTCGAAATCGGCGGGCAGATCATCATCGGGGTTGCGGTAGCGGTCGGCGCCATCGACCCAGATTTCCTTCGCGCGCACCCGCTCACGCAACTGCGCCAGGACACAGAGTTCAAAGGAAATCACATTGAGACGGCCGGCCGCATCGATGACGCCCTCGCGCCATTTGGCGGGAACTGACCCCTCAGGGGCCAGATCGGTAGGCACGACCCGCCGTCCATCCTGTTGCCATCGCTGAATCAAGTCGAGCGCGTCCAGGATCGGGCGCCAGCTTGCATTGTTCGATCGGAATTGCAGCACAGCCAGAAGCGGTGGCACCATCCGGCGGTAGTGGCTGGCATAGGAGCCACGCATCACCGTCTGAATGCGGCCGTCAAGCGTGCCCTTGGCCCGATCTTCCTCGATCACGGCCTTCAACCTGGCCACGCTCGCGACGGGATAAATGACCTCGAGCACCCGACCCTCGGGGTCATCCACCGCGGCAATGGCCATATCGACAAGCAGGCGTTCCTTGCCATGAACTCGCTCGATGTCCCGCGCGATCGCCCCCACCACCCGGCGGCGCGACCGCGTCTGCATCCGGTGGATGATTTCAAGCAGCAGGTCGATCAACGCGTCGATCATCCCCGCACGGCGGTGCATGAGATGGAGCGCGAAGAACCCCAGACGCCGCGTGTCGCCATGGCGGCGCATCTCGGCCGCGGTCTCACCATCGACCCGCCGGGACAGGCGCTGAACCAAAGCGGGATCGACACTTGCCATGGCGTCGAACGGCAGACCGAGCGTGTTCACGAATGCCAATCGCGTCGCCGCCGCCAGGATGCTCTCAAGCGTGGCGGCACCCGCATCCGCTTTCAAGCTCAGAAACCCCGTGGCGCATTTGGGATCGGCCAGGCTGGCCTCCAGTTTCCCGCGTGTCTCACCGGACAGGCTATCGGCAATCTTCGCGAGAAGGTTTTCAACGGCATCATGCCGAGCCCCGCGCACAAGCCGCTCCATGATCTTGTCGGACGGCACGAAATATCCCCGCGCACGGCTCTTGCGATACCCGAGTTCGACCTGGTTCTCGATCTTCCCGAAAGCCCCCTGAAACATCTCGGCCAGTTCGTCCCGCAACGCCTGCCGGTCCCGATCCGTGGCGCGCCGAATACCCAAATGCCGAAGGATCGCCGCCCGGTGCCTACGCGCAGTCACGTGACCGTATTCGAAATCCCGCGTTTCCGGTGCAGCAACCCCCAACTGCTCGGCCAGGTATCGCAAGACATCGGCCTGGATATCGCCCGGCCGGGATGGAAAGCGCGACCGCTCTCGGAAAAAGCAAAGCTGAAACGCAAACCAAACCCGACCAGAACGATTGACCCCCTCAATCAAACCGATGTCATCAAAGGACAGGCTCCAAACCTCGACAAATGACCGTTCCAATTTTCTGTCCCCCGCTTCCAAAGCGGCGACAGCCAACCGCGATCAAACACAACCGTCAACAGCCAAAACGTTCTCCAATTGTTCCTTCAAATGATCAAATATGCACGCTCGGGCCTGTTGGGCC
>NZ_JAECRZ010000038.1 GCF_016019955.1 Thiosulfatihalobacter marinus | reverse complement strand
ATCGCGGCCTGGGCGGCTGACTACAACACCGAACGACCCCATTCAGCCTTGGACTACCAAACCCCGGCTGACTATGCGCGGACCCCGACCACCGCAATCGCCCGCCCCGCTACGCGAGATGAAAGCTCCACGCGTCGGGCGATTGCTCAACCTGCGCCAACCGGCGTAAACACAAACCGGGCTCCGGTCGCGGCTGGATGAAAGTTCAGTGGCAGGTCACCTGCCTGCGCATAGCCGATGAGGAAACTGTCATGAACACACAGCACCGGGATGTTTCGGTTCGTGAAGTGCCGGATAACCAGAGATGCGATCTGACTGTCCTTCTTCATAAGGTAAATGCCACGGTCAGCGCAGAGGTCATCCCGAAGCTTGGGGTACCGTTCGATGAAGGCATCCAAGACCCGAACCAACTCATTGTTTTTCATGGATTTGGCCCGAGAACCTGTTGGTGACGCATCCCGGAACGCATTGCAGGCTGACCTCTGATCCTTTGCATTGAGAGACATCAGGACAAGCAGTTTGACCACCTTCCTTTGTTGTTCGGCATCCAGCCCTTCAATCAGGCCTTCCTCCAGAACATACGGATCATCATCAAGTGACATCCCATGTTTGGCGGCCAAGATGGCAACGTGAACCGCGTCAAAGTCTACCTCCACCGTTGGCACGTCATTGATGTGGATGCGTTTTCGGAACTCAGACCCTACCGATTGCCACCAGCCACCATAGAACCGGCCCCCGCAACTCCAGTCATTGCGGTTGAAGACCCGATGAACGAAGTTATCGAGCCCGCAAACCGGCACCCGCGTCATCTCGCCTGCCCGTGGGCCTTTCTTCACAGGGCGCTCGATATAGGTCTGTACCTGATCCGGGACGTCGATGAACGTGCGCTGGAGCAACCGATTGTATTTGGTCAGGTCAGCTCTCATCCGGACAGTCTCCGGGGTATCCTCATACTCCAGATTCCGCTCCGACTTCTCCGAGCCCCGCATGATGATGCATTCCTTACCCGCGAAGGTCAGAACATGCTGCGGACCAAACCGGGCATCCCGAAAGAGCTGTTTGAGCGGTTCCGCCGCCCTGATACGGCTGGTTCGGTTAGTAACTGCCCCGGGAACCGAATAGCTCCCCGCTGAATAGTCGATGTATCCGCATTCATGCAGACGGTGGATTATCTGCGGAACCTTCCGGGAAAGCCCAATCTTGTTGTATCGTGATCCGGTTCGCCAAGCTGAATTGGACATGGCGACCGCAACGCATAGATCGGGATCCTCCTTCCAGGCCATATACAAGTCCAGAATGACAACCCGGAACTGAGAGAGGCTGTTTGCCTTTGGTTTGACCCCTCCGGACTTGGGGGTGGCATCGACTGGCTGACCGAAGCACTTGCTCCAGATATGCTTTACCAGTCTTGAAACGTCTGAATGCTCCGAATGTCTGTGAACGTCCAGAAGCTTGGAATAGCGTGGATTTTTGATCGTAGTTTGTTTCAGGGTCTGTCCAATTTGAGTTTTTACCATAAGCCATGAGGCCTTTCCTTACTCTTGAATCCCCCGGGCGCGTTCTGGCGACCACGGGAGATGGAAGTCGGGCGAAAACGCAGACAGCACTCAGCTGACCACGAGACACACCTCGACTGTCGATTGAATTTTGGGGTTCAGGAATGGAGGTTCTTGCGGAACCTCATAGCGGATCAGACCACTATAGCGCCTCTAGACGCTGATAATTTGCCCACGGAATGCGGGCGGCTTACGAAAAATGCCATATGGGGATGTTTGCGTTAACAGTCAAGTGGGTCGCGAAGTATTTCCTTTCCGCGCCAACGCATCTTCAACGAGCGGTTAGCGTATCTCGACTCTGGGGGTTTGGGGTAATGGATGTACAACCTGGGTGGTCTGAGGGGTTCTCCTCGACTTGTTTCCCTTCGTTTTCCATTACTTATCCCTATGCCCGCCTATACTAGGACATAACGCCAAAGGCCTCTCCCGATCACTCCGGGGGAGGTCAACAGAAGGAGGAATCCAAGTCCAGTTGGTTCCCCCAACCAACAACAAGAGCCCGCTCAGGCTATGGGAAAGAGACCCCGCCCGCACCCGCTATCGATGCGTCGACCACTGGGGCATTCCGTGGGGCATTTTTGGGGCGCTCGGGTGCCACGGGTGGGCTAACCGCCAAAGCGGGGAAGGTCTTCCTGATCGAAACGAGTGTCTGGCTGGGGTGGTAGGAAACCTTGC
Source organism: Thiosulfatihalobacter marinus (assembly GCF_016019955.1). Taxonomy (GTDB): domain Bacteria; phylum Pseudomonadota; class Alphaproteobacteria; order Rhodobacterales; family Rhodobacteraceae; genus Shimia; species Shimia marinus_A. The sequence continues at coordinate 2,080 of NZ_JAECRZ010000038.1, read as the reverse complement.
CAACCCTTGATTGCTATCGGTTTTTTAGCGTAGCGGGACGATCTGGGGCGGTTTCTGGGGCAATTGGGAGGCCGCTGGAGCCTCGCCGGAGAACCGCTGACCGGCTCTTGAGGCGCTGGCGGTGGTGGCTGGGGGGCTAAATCCGAGCGTCCCGGAACTCATCGGTCGGGACCAGAAGCAGGAAGACCATGAGGGCGAAGTTGACTGGTGGGAGAAAGCGCGGCGTGGAGATGCAGCGACCAGTCAGACTACCAATCCAATTGGACATTCAAAAGTAAAGCGAGTAGGATTTCTTATAGTTCAACCTGAGCGAGCGAAATGCCCAGAACTTCATACACGCTATTTTTGGCAAAAAAGGCGCTTCACGAATTTGGTGACTACCTATCCCCAAAAGCGAAGGAACGCATTGGCAAGCAAGGGCATCAGAGCCACATTGTCGAAAACCTTGGTGAGCAAGCCGTTCTGCATGTGTTTCGAGGCAATTCAGGCCCACCTCCTTGGATGAAAAGGCTATCTATTCGCGTTCCCAACATAGAATTGGAAAACCGGCAGTCAGTCGCGGGGTTGCTGTTTGTACGAGTTGGCCCGTACGTGATTATCCTCTCATTTGCGCACGGGTGGATGCTACTCAACGAAGATTTTTTGGAAGCTGATTTCGGGCTAAAAGTCGCGATAAACGCGCTGGATCCAGAAAAACTTAAAAGACTGGAGCGTTCAAACCTTGGGGACGCTCTTCAAGGCGTGTCTCAATCACCGTTTCAGCGGGAATTCACCAGTTTTGGTGTAGACGATGCGTTGGATCTCGTTAAGAAGCTGAGCGGTGCTGCGGTTGATGCCAGTGGTCTGGACACGATAACAGGGTCCAAATCTCTCAAGCTTACGGGTGATTACTCGCTTGATGACGTCATCGCCATGGTAGATGAAATAGTCGTCCTATTCCAATCTCTTGACTACCAGAACACAGTGTTTGGGTTAATTGACTCGGTGCGTCCTGTTACGGATCGTGTAGTAGTAAACTCACTTTTTCAACTAGCCGTTCAAAGCATAAAGGCGAATGAGGACCGTTTCGAGTTGGGCCTCCCCTCAATCTCCGAAGCTGAAGGGGTAAGCTTTCGCTTCAAAGGACCTAGGCTTACCCGCGCGTTCCCAGATCTTCTGCTAAGACATTATGTGGCTGCCATGGGAGGCGATATAACAAAAACAACGGTTGAAACCCTCACTAAACATAAGATTGTCTCGGATTTTGAAGATGATCGTCCCAGTCTCAGTTGGCCACTCAAAAAGGCTCTTCTAGGATCGATTTCTAAAGACGGGCAACGCTACGCGATCAACGATGGTCAATGGTACCGTATCGATGACACATTTCGTACTTCGGTCGAAAAGCACTTCGACGGAGTTGTGCAAAGCTGGAACGTGCCGAAGCCAAGCCCAATAAAGAAGTTCTTCGATGCCAAGGACAATGGGAAGATCGAGGTAGAGGCCGACTACAATGCCCGCATTGCTGCCGAACTTGGCCTAGTGCTATTGGACAAGACTGAAATCTCAATTCCAGATGTTATCAGATCGGGCTTCGAGCCTTGTGATTTGCTGGATGTGCCTAACAAAAGGTTCATTCATGTAAAGAAAAGCTCGCGCCGCTCCAACATCCTAAGTCATTTTTTTAAACAAGGATCCAACTCAGCCCAGCAGTTTCGCAAAGTAGACGATACTTGGGTCCAATTGGCGAAGCTGGTTCGCGGTTTGGGTTTTGACGCCCAAGCGGACACTCTTGAAAAACAAGTGGGAATTGCCGTCGAAGGGTGGACGGTCGAGTATTGGATTGCCGACGTGCCAAGGGTTGGCGGCGACTTCAACATCCCGTTTTTCAGCAAGATATCTCTACGTGATGAGGCTATGGATTTGCGAGCGATGCAGTTCAATGTTGTTCTACGCTTCATAGAGGTTACGCCCGAGAAGATTTGAACCGGGGAACGCGCTCTTCCCGACAAAAACCGAGCTCCTTGTGAAGTGGTCCCGGAAATCCGGACAGTTAGCTAAGGTGTATCCCGAACTTTTTGGAGGGATACGAGATGGCGAAACG
>NZ_JAECRZ010000037.1 GCF_016019955.1 Thiosulfatihalobacter marinus | reverse complement strand
TCTATGAACAGTGCAACGAGTTCGTTAAAGTCGCGTGAAACGGAGTAATCAGCCTCCGGGAAAACCGGGGCGGTTCAGACCACCTCCTCAGATCTTTCCCAAGTTGCCGCAAAAGCCGGCTTCGACCACATTGTCGCCAAGCGACATTACTTCGATTGCGGGGTACTGCGAACCTTTGCGCTGCACGCAGAGTGCCTGGGGGAGCAATTCGATCCAAATGAGTTCAAGCGCACTGTAGGTCGCAAGGCGTCGGCCGCGAGCGGTGTCATGGTGATGGCTATCGCGCCCCAAGACGCGCGCTCACCAGACATCGAAGCGATGATGGATGAGATTGTTCGGATCCTAAGGCGTATGGGGGTCGTGAGTGCTGTCTCTTTGGTCGGAGATGGAAAGCGCTTGATCGAAGATGCAGGCGACCTGGCGGCGTTGGCTCAAGTTCAAAAGCAAGTACCGCAGATAGCTGGAGATAGGATCGCGCGACGGGGAATCCGTGCGCGTGAGGCATTGCTGCGCAATCGCTCGAACGTCGAACTCCAGCGCCTGATGCTGTCGAGCCAATGGCAAATCCTGGGGACAAACGACTCCGAGATGGTGCCCTCGCTGTCCGCTGCGGCATCGCGCTTGGCTGACACTGCCTATCATTCGACACCAATCATTCACAGCGAGCTGCTGCAAAAGGACAGACCTTCCTCGAGTGCTGCGGCCGCTCTTCGAGCCCTTTGCCATGCCATGGTGAAAAGCCCGGATCAGAAAAACCTTGGCTTCGAAGGGTTTCCCGCTGCATTCGGTCTCTACCTCACAACCCTGGCCCCGAATGGTCTGCACCGAAAATCCAAGTCGGGCTACGGTTTTGCTGACCCAGATAGGACCATGACCGGTGCTTCCCTGAAGCCAGCCTGGAAGGTCGTGCACTCGAAAAAGGAGCAGTCGCTGGCGGAAGTCTATGAGGTCTGGCGGGGCGTGCCCTTTGGCATGAAGATCGGCGTGATGCCGGTTTTAGCGCTCGCATTCATGCTCGCAAATCGGCAGACCTATGCTGTCTACCAAGACGGTCGCTTTGTGGCGGATCTCGATGACATCTTTGTCGACAGGATGCTTCAGGATCCTTCGGCCATTGTACTGCGGCCCGCTGGACGTTCTGAGCACCATCTGGCGTTCCTATCCCGGCTTGCGGAAGGGTTGGGTCTGTCTGATGCATCTGCACTTACCGTTGCAAGCGCGGCCTTCCAGCGGATCGAGGCTTTGAGCGACTTTGCCAAGCGCACCAATCTCGTCTCTGCCGACACGCGAAAGATACGCGATGCAATCCGGCACGCAGAAGATCCCGAAACACTGCTCTTCGAAACACTTCCCGGCCTGAATCTCAAAGGTGATCTAGTTGAAAAGACCGTCGCTGCTATTGAAGAGTGTGAGGCGGCCTATGATGGCCTCGCCAAAGATCTGCGACATGCGTTGGCGCATTCCATCGGAGTTCCGAGTGACACCTTTGCCGGAAGCCTTGAACGCGCAGAGTCCATCAAGGGATTGAGCTCAGACCTGAAGTTCGAGGCTTTTGCGGCGCGTGTTGGGGAGATTGAAGCCGGGACCGGCAGCCTGGAGGCAGTGGCCGGAACTCTGCAACCGAAGCCCATGCGCGACTGGTCCGACCGCAACCGCGAAGGGGCCTTGTCTGAGGTAGTAAGACTTGGACGCCGGTTCAGGCAGGCTGAAGCCGTGGCGCTGATGCGCGACCGAAAGTCAAACACGGAAGCGATCGCTCTCATTGTGGGCGTCGATCCGAAGCAGCCGCCAATCCTTCAGAGTTTCGAACTCAGCGAAAACGAAAAAGAGACTGCAAGCAAACTTGCGGACCAGATCATTCGGAATCTTGGCCAAAGCGAATATGGGCATGAGCTCGCGCTGGCGGCTCTCGCTCGGGCTGTTGCGGCGCTCACCGATAATATGGACAAGATCGAAGCATGACCAACGAACGACACATTCTCGGGATATCGGGCGGCCGCGATAGTGCGGCCTTGGCCGTCTATATGCGACAGAACCACCCCGACATCGAAATGGAGTACTTCTTCACTGACACAGGGAAGGAACTACCAGAGGTCTATGATTTTTTGAACAGGCTCGAGGGGTTCCTTGGCAAGCGGATCAATCGGTTGAACCCAGATCGGGATTTCGATTTCTGGCTGGCAGAGTATGGGCATTTCCTACCGTCGGCTAAGACCCGTTGGTGTACCCGGCAGCTAAAGCTGAGACCGTTGAACCTGTGGTTGCGCGAGGACCTAGATAAGGGTGTCGTGGTTCACTCCTATGTCGCAATTCGTGCCGATGAACCAAATCGGGCTGGCTACAAGTCACAGCATCCAAACATGAAGGTTCGGTTTCCTCTGCGAGACGCCGGCATCGACAAGGCCGGTGTGGTCGATTTGCTGAAAGACACCGACATCGGCGAGCCAGAATACTATCGCTGGCGGTCCAGATCCGGATGCACCTTCTGCTTCTTCCAACAGAAGATTGAGTGGGTGCGATTGATGGAAGAGCATCCTAAGGCATTTGAAGAAGCCCGGGCCTATGAGAAGACGGCAGAGGAACACGGCTCCCCTTTCACCTGGAGCGACGGTGAAAGTCTAGATGACCTCGCCAAACCGGAACGTGTCGAGGCGATCAAGGCGGACTACGAAAAGCGCCGGGCCCGCGCCATGCGCGCCGTGCGGCCCAACCCACTGTCAGCGCGCTCCGAGCCGTCGATCGACGAGATTTTTGGTGTCTTTGAGGGAAATTCATGTGTTGTTTGTCATAAATAGTCTCCAGGCCCATTAGCACATGGATTCGCGGCACGGTGCGTCGACAAAGGGCGAGAAAGGCGATATTTGTTTAAAGTAACGGCAAGAACAGTTTTGGAACTCGGCTCCGAGCTTATCAGTTCGGACGTGATCGCGTTTTATGAGCTTATCAAGAACGGGTTTGACGCGCGAACCGAGAACGGCGTTGAGGTGCGCTTCGATGTTGTGCTTGGTCTGCGAAGCTTCAGCTCGCTTCGCAATCGCTCGAAAGAGCAAGAAGTCCCGCTGCAAAATCTCAAGGAGCGTTGTCTGTCCGAGCTGAACTCAGCTGCCACAACGATCTATGAAAAAGCGCGGAAGTTGATTGCGGCCGCAGACTCTTATGATCAACTTTCTAAAGCGTTGAACGAGGTCTATTCGCTTAACACGATCCGCGTCATTGATACTGGCACTGGGATGTCGGCGACGGATCTGGAAGACAAATTTCTGGTCATCGGTACACCCTCACGAAAGATCGCCGTAGAGAAGTCCGTTGCCGAAGGGCAGAAAAAGCCTGATTTTCTCGGTGAGAAAGGCTTGGGTCGGTTGTCAGCAATGCGATTGGGTGGAACGCTCTCTATCGAAACCGCGCGAACGAAAGACAGGAAACTCAATCATCTAAAGATTGATTGGCGGGCGTTTGAAGACGTCAACAAGATGATCGAAGACATAGATATCAAGGCAAGTACGTCTGGAGCAAAGCCTTCGCCGGACTACTCCGGAACTGTTCTTACTATCTCAGAGCTAACATCCGATTGGAACGAAGGCCGCATCAAACAGTTGGCCGCTGCAGATTTTGCTTTTCTGACCAATCCCCTTGCAGATAGCAGAAATCGACCACGAATTGCATTGGTATGGAATGGTGAGCGCATTCCAGTTCCTATGCTTGGAAAAAGCTTTCTTAAGCTCGCCCACGCCAGCATTTGGGGGGCATACATGGTAGGAGAAAGCGGACCCCAGCTTACCCTGAACCTGAAACTCAGAGAGTTGGGCTTTGAACACCCAGTTGTCGAAGAGGAGCTAAGGTTCGGGGAGAAGGACCTGTTCGCTATGATACGCGGCCGGGACGAGGCGATTCCAGAGGATGCGCTGACTGACTTGGGTCCATTCACCTTCGAGGCGCATTGGTACAATAGGCGCCGTGTTAAGGCAGAGGGTGGGATGGATCGCGAGCAGATCCTGAAGCTACACCGTCAATGGACCGGGATCAGAATGTATCGCGATGACTTTCGGGTCTATCCGTATGGGCAAGAGAAGGATGACTGGCTCGGACTCGATCGTGAAGCTCTTATGGCCAGAGGATACCTCCTCAACAAAATTCAGCTTGTCGGTCAAGTAGATATCAGTCGAAGCGCGAATCCTGGTCTCGTAGATCAGACCAATCGGGAGGGCTTGAGAGAGACCCACGAACAGCAAGCGATGCTGAGGATTGTTCAGTTCTCCATTCAAGACCAATTGCGCAACGCGATGAGGCGTGCGGAGACCAAATACAAAGCCAAACGTGCAAAACCAGTAGAAGCAAAGACGGAGATCGCAAGGCTCGAGACGAGAGCGCAGAAGGCAATCAGCAATTTGCGGTCAGTCACGACCAACCAAGAACGCGAAACGATAGAAGAACTGCAACAAACATTGCTCGAGCTGACGGAGCTCGCAAAGATCTTAAGAGAACGTAATGCCGAGGTTGAAGGCGATGCAAAGCTAATGCAAGACATGGCTGGCATAGGACTACTGGTTGAAATCGTCGCTCACGAACTCGCACGCACCTCAGAGTGAAGTGGTCCCGGAAATCCGGACAGTTAGCTAAGGTGTATCCCGAACTTTTTGGAGGGATACGAGATGGCGAAACG
>NZ_JAECRZ010000036.1:2500-6182 GCF_016019955.1 Thiosulfatihalobacter marinus | reverse complement strand
GTTGGCCATTTGCCCTTTGGGGTGTTTTTGGCCTTGTGTCCGGGCATTTGCGTTGGACGCATTTCGAGCCCGGATCGCCCCGCATATGAGATGAGAGGCGGATTGGTGTCATCGAATTGAGAGATACGTGAGCGAAGTCGTTTACTAGGTCTGGCGATGACCTACTCTCCCACACCTTAAGATGCAGTACCATCGGCGCTACGGTGCTTAACTGCCGGGTTCGGGATGGGACCGGGTGTTTCACTCGCGCTATGATCACCAAACCGAGTAAACGGCTTCGCTCGATATTTGTGCTACCGCGCGGAGTGCTACTTGAGCACCCGGTTGGTTTCACAAGATATCGTAGTGTCCAAGTCATGTACGTCTTTGTTTTGTGTATGCTTTTGATTTCCAGTCCAGAAGCGCGATGGTGTTGCGCAGTCTGTCTTTTACTGGATCAAATCAAGCCTATCGGGCCATTAGTACCGGTCAACTGAACGCATTGCTGCGCTTACATCTCCGGCCTATCGACGTGGTGGTCTACCACGGCCCTCAGGGATACCTTGTTTTGAGGGGGGCTTCCCGCTTAGATGCCTTCAGCGGTTATCCTGTCCGATCATAGCTACCCTGCACTGCCGTTGGCACGACAACAGGTCCACCAGTGGATCGTTCACCCCGGTCCTCTCGTACTAGGGGCAACTCCTCTCAAGTATCCTACACCCACGGCAGATAGGGACCGAACTGTCTCACGACGTTCTAAACCCAGCTCACGTACCTCTTTAAACGGCGAACAGCCGTACCCTTGGGACCTGCTCCAGCCCCAGGATGAGATGAGCCGACATCGAGGTGCCAAACACTGCCGTCGATATGGACTCTTGGGCAGTATCAGCCTGTTATCCCCGGCGTACCTTTTATCCGTTGAGCGATGGCCCTTCCACTCGGGACCACCGGATCACTATGGCCGTCTTTCGACTCTGCTCGACTTGTCAGTCTTGCAGTCAGGCTGGCTTCTGCCATTGCACTCAACGAGCGATTTCCGACCGCTCTGAGCCAACCTTCGCGCGCCTCCGTTACGCTTTAGGAGGCGACCGCCCCAGTCAAACTACCCGCCACACAGGGTCCCGGATCCGGATAACGGACCGCGGTTAGACATCAAGCAATGCAAGGGTGGTATCTCAAGGGAGGCTCCACCTCAACTGGCGTCGAGGTTTCAAAGCCCACCACCTATCCTGCACATGCATGGCCTGATGCCAGTGTGAAGCTGTAGTAAAGGTGCACGGGGTCTTTCCGTCTAACCGCGGGAAGCCTGCATCTTGACAGGCAATTCAATTTCGCTGAGTCGATGTTGGAGACAGCGGGGAAGTCGTTACGCCATTCGTGCAGGTCGGAACTTACCCGACAAGGAATTTCGCTACCTTAGGACCGTTATAGTTACGGCCGCCGTTTACCTGGGCTTCAATTCAGAGCTCTCACCCCTCCTTTTAACCTTCAGGCACCGGGCAGGCGTCAGACCCTATACGTCGTCTTGCGACTTCGCAGAGCCCTGTGTTTTTAGTAAACAGTCGCCACCCCCTGGTTTGTGCCCCCAGCCAATACTTGCGTAGAAACTGGGCCTCCTTCTCGCGAACTTACGGAGGTATTTTGCCGAGTTCCTTCAACATCGTTCTCTCAAGCGCCTTGGTATGCTCTACCAGTCCACCTGTGTTGGTTTAGGGTACGGTCTCATGGAGGGCTATTTCCAGGAACCAATCAGCGGCCTGCCCAATCCGATAAGGGCAAACAACCTTCATGATCCGTCACATCCTCCTGGCCCAGGAATATTAACCTGGTTCCCATCGCCTACGGCTTTCGCCCTCGGCTTAGGGGCCGGCTTACCCTGCTCAGATTAGCTTTAAGCAGGAACCCTTGGACTTTCGGCGAGAGTGTCTCTCACACTCTTTGTCGCTACTCATGTCATCATTCTCACTAGTGATCTCTCCACGGGATCGCTCACGCGCCCGCTTCACAGAAAGAACCCATTCCTCCAAGGCAATCCGAAGATTGCTAAAGAGGAAAGGTCCCATGTCACACTACGCTCTGCTACCATGCCTTACGGCATCCTAGACTTCGGCTCATGGCTTGAGCCCCGTTACATCTTCGCCGCAGGACAACTTGTTTAGACCAGTGAGCTGTTACGCTATCTTTAAAGGATGGCTGCTTCTAAGCCAACCTCCTGGTTGTTTTGGTCGTCCCACTTGCTTTCCCACTTAGCCATGAATTGGGGGCCTTAGTCGTAGGTCAGGGTTGTTTCCCTCTCCACTACGGACGTTAGCATCCGCAGTGTGTCTGCCATCTAGTACTCCCGGGTATTCGGAGTTTGGTTAGGATCAGTAAGCCTGTGGGGCCCCATTACCCATCCAGTGCTCTACCCCCCGGGGTATTCGGATGACGCTCTACCTAAATAGATTTCGCAGAGAACCAGCTATCTCCGAGTTTGATTGGCCTTTCACCCCTAGGCACAACTCATCCCGACCTTTTTCAACAGGTGTGGGTTCGGCCCTCCAGTAAGTGTTACCTTACCTTCAGCCTGGTCATGCCTAGATCACTCGGTTTCGGGTCTGATCCACCTAACTCGACGCCCTATTAAGACTCGCTTTCGCTGCGCCTACACCTAACGGCTTAAGCTTGCTAGATAGACCAAGTCGATGACCCATTATACAAAAGGTACGCCGTCAGCCCGCAAGGGGCCTCCGACTGATTGTAGGCGTTCGGTTTCAGGTACTGTTTCACTCCCCTCGTCGGGGTGCTTTTCACCTTTCCCTCACGGTACTGGTTCGCTATCGGTCAGTAAGGAGTACTTAGCCTTCGAAGGTGGTCCTCCGATCTTCAGACAGGATTTCACGTGTCCCGCCCTACTTAATACATCCGTCAAAGCTTCCCATACGGGGCTGTCACCCACTATGGCCGTGTTTTCCAACACGTTCTGGTCACTTATCAGGCTTGGCTGGTCCCCGTTCGCTCGCCGCTACTAGGGGAGTATCAATTGATTTCCTTTCCTCCGGGTACTTAGATGTTTCAGTTCCCCGGGTTTGCTCTTAAGACCCTATGTATTCAGGTCAAAAGTACCTGGTTTACCCGGTTATTGATATCCGGAAGGATAACAATAACAGAGTATCAGGTGGGTTCCCCCATTCAGAGATCCATGGATCAAAGCTTATTCTCAGCTCCTCATGGCTTATCGCAGAGTATCACGTCTTTCATCGCCTCTTACTGCCAAGGCATCCACCAAACGCCCTTCTCGCGCTTGATTTGATCCAGAAAAAGAAAGACTTGCATCTTCCACGGCGCATAAGCTGGCAAGCAATGCGCCCTTATTCTGAACCAAAAGTCATACTTTCCCGCGCTTCCTTAGTGTCCTACCGCGCAGAGCGCTACTTGAGGACATGTCGGTGGCCTCAGGCTCCTGCGATAACTAAGAAAGCACATTGCATGATCTCTCGATCATGCGGGTTAGTGTACTTGACTTGGACAACTCTGTTCGTTTCAGCCGGCAGACACATACGTGGTCGAGGAAACAACCAGTGTATATGCTCGCCTCACCCGCATGGGATCGGCACCAGACTGAGATCATCCTCGTACTTGAGGTGATCAAACAGTGTTGATTGTTACTTCGAGATTGCTCTCAAAGTAACTTGTATCTCTCTAAACGATGTCAAAGCTTCTT
>NZ_JAECRZ010000035.1 GCF_016019955.1 Thiosulfatihalobacter marinus | reverse complement strand
TGTCGCGTTTAGTTCCCGATTTCAATTGAAGCAGTAAGCTGAAACTGAAGCGCTGGAATTTCATCTTAGCGCTTCACCAAACACGTCAAGAATCCTGGGCATCACAGCCCTGCGGCTTTGGTCAGGTTCACCCGGAACCTGTCGCGCCTGCGCTGATAGCGCCGGGTCATCTCGGCCGACGCATGTCCGAGCTGCTTTTGAACATAGCGCTCATCAACCTCTGCCGACGAGGCGAGCCCGGCGCGTAAGGAATGGCCGGAGAACATTGCCAGCCGTTTGGCGTCCGGCAGATCGGACCTGACGCCGCTTTTTAGAACGCTCGCTTTGATCAGTCGCGCGACGTGCTTATCGGAGAGGCGCGGCTCGAGGGCGCTTTTGCCATCCCGGGAGATGCGCACGAAGACCGGCCCAAAGTCGATGCGTGCGAAGTGTAGCCATTGCTCAAGTGCGTGGACGGGACAGGTCTGGTCGCTTGAGCCGCGCCCGACCTCAACCTCGCGCCACCCGGTCTTGGCGTTCAGCGTCAGCAGCGCGCCTTTGTCGAAGATCTCGAGCCAGCCGCCGCTGTCGGGGGTATCGTCCTTGCCGTGGTCCAGGCTGACAATCTCGGACCGGCGCAGACCGCCCGCATAGCCCAGCAGCAAGATCGCCCGGTCTCGAAGCCCGCGGAGATCGTAGGAAAGGGTGGCCACCATGGCCTGGATGTCCTCAGGCAAGATCGCCTCCTTCTGGACCGGCGGGCGCGCATGCTTGCGTTTGATCCCGGCCAGAACGGTGGCGATGTGCCGGTCCTTGCGATCAAGAGTGAACCCGCGCTGCCTGTAGTTCCAGGCAAGCCCCGAGAGACGGCGCTCGATCGTGGAGACCGAAAGGGCAGGGGCCTTCTCGGCTGGTGCAGCAAGATCAGCTACATAAAGTCCAACCATCTCGGGCGAGGGGGGCAGAGGTTCTGTGCCTTTCAGCCGGCACCAGCGGGTGAAGTGTTTCCAGTCGGCGGCGTAGGCCTTGTTGGTGTTCTCAGCTGTAGAGGCCTCGGCGTAGTCGCGCGCGGTGTCGATCAGTCGGTCGAGCGCGCCGGAGCCGGCCACATGAGCGGGCAGAGCGATTGAGGCTCGGTCCCGAGATGTTCTCTCGTCGTGTTCGTCACTGTTCAGCGAGCCATAGGACGCTGAGCTCGAAATCTCTGCGTCAGACGCGTCGGAATCCTCGGTTTTGGTGCCGTTGTTCGTGAGACTGCTCATGTTTCCGAGCATATCATTATTATGTCCGATAACGCAAGGTTATTGGACGTATTAAGGTTCGGCAAAGAGGGGCGGTTTCTACACTATATGGTAGTCAAAAGCGCCGCCGTGAGATAGTGTTGTGGCATGACATATGCCCACTCAACCTTCGACAGCGACCCTCTTAACTTACCCCAGATGCCGCCCTGGGTCACCTCGGCACGCGCCGAAACCCTTGAAGATGTGGCGTTTTTGTCGGGCGCAGCACTGAGCCACCTGCATCTTGTGTTGGGGCGAGAGGCGGTCCCCCAAGCCTTGTTACGGGATCGGCTGTCGTTGCGCGCAACGGAGGCTTGTGTCGCGTTTTTGGGCCGGCCGGAGCGAGCAAGGGAGCTGCGCGACGTGGTGCATCTGCTACGCCCCGGCGACCTGCCCGGCCCGGCAGGCGAAACCTGTCTGGCGTGGCGTCGCGCCACGGAAAGGCCGGTGACCGTGAAAGCTCTGGTCCGGGCGCTGCCAGAACTTCAGGGTGATCAGATCGCGCGTTGGTTCGACGCCGGGCAGGGAGCACCGGTCAGTCGTGCGGCAATGGTGCTGGAGGCGGTACTAAACGATGCCCCCCGTGCCGAGGTACCCGCGCTCGTCCTTGCTGACGCGACCCTCGCTCAGGCGCTTGGTTGGGATCATGTCGTGCCGCTTCTGGCCGCAGGCCTGAAACGCGCCGACATGCGCAAGCGAGGCGAAGACCTACGCTCGGCTTGTCATCGTGCGCTCGTCTCATCGGCGGTCGATGCCGTGCGTCTCTCAACTGACCTCGCGCGGCGGGCAGCGCATCTCAAAGCGGTCGCGCCGAAGCTGCGCGCCAAAGGCGCGGAGGCCGCCGTCGCGATGTTCCTGACCCAAGATGCCGTCGCACCTGCGGCCCTCCCACTACCGGACCGGTCCGCACGGCGGCTCTGTGACCGGTTGGTCGATCTCGGCGCGGTGCGCGAGCTGACCGGCCGCGACACGTTCCGGCTCTACGGGATCTGAGCGATGGCCAAGGATCACGCCGAAACTGACTTCGATCGGGAATTGGACGATCTGCCAACCGAATTGCGCTGGCGTGAATGGATGCGGCGGATTGAAGCCGTTCTCTTCGCCAGTGCATCGCCGGTGCCGCGCGAGGACCTCGCGCGCGTGGTGGGGCAGGGGGCTTCGGTCGATCTGTTGGTCGAAGACCTGGTCGCCGATCTCGAAGGACGATCCTTCGAAGTGGCGCAGGTGGCCGGCGGCTGGATGTTGCGCACGCGGCCCACCTACGCCCCAGCGATCAGGGCCGCTGCGGATGTGGGCGAACAGCTTCTGGACCTGGACGAATATGATGTCGCGGTGCTCGCTGCCATCGCCTACCACCAGCCGATCACCCGGGACGGGCTGAAGGACATCTTCGGCAAGGAGATCAGCCGCGATCTGATCGGGCGACTGCATGCGCGCGGGTTGATCGGCACCGGGCCCCGGTCGCCGCGGCGTGGAGCACCCTATACCTATGTGACGACGGAGCAGTTCCTGGTCGCGTTCGATCTGGAGTCGCTGCAGGACCTGCCCGATCGGGAGCAGATGGAGGATGCAGGGATCATCAATTCTCGGGCATAGCCGTTGCCAATGATGTGCGGCGGTTTGAATGAAGGCGACCGATGACCTGTTGCAAGTCCGCCAAATCAGGATGTCTGGAGCGCGTCTTTGGTCCTGGTGTGATCTGTAACGTGATCTCTGCACTCAATGACGCCACCAAGTCGGAATGCTTGGGCGCAGCCAGTGCAATGCGGGTCCAGAGGTCAATTGCAGGATGCACGGAACGTTTTTGGAGGTGCGTCATTCCATCGGCCAACTGGCGGAACAATGCGTAGCGGACCCGGTGCGGCAAGCGCGAAATTGCCGTCGGCTCGCCATTGAACGTGAAACAAGCCGCCCCAAGCATGGCGGGCAGGGATGGATTTCCATGCCGTCCATGTCCTGCAACATGCATTCGAAGTAAATCGTCGATGAGCCGTTCGAGACGCTGCACATCATACTCGGCGGGCAGGGTGGGTTTTCGGAGATCAGCATCACACCAGACGCAGAAATGTTGCGGCAGCAGGCGGTTTTGTCGAGCAGGCGCAATGCTTCGGCCGCAGGCAGGGCAGTGATCGCGCAAGCGGCATCCATGCCGAAAGCAGGAAACGCGCGTCGCCAGGCTCCAGCCGCGCCGGAAGAACGGTGCGCGATCCTCTTTTAGGCATGCCGGGCAATATTGCAGGCGATTGACCCGAGCGGTCGATGTGCGGGCATCTCCTGATCCTGTGATCTGCCGCAATCGCAACCGGGCCAGTGGGTCGCGGTGCAAAGCCAGGCCATCAATGTCCTCGGCGGGCAATCCGGTTCGCTCGACCAGGAGATCAAGGACTCGCCCGGGAAGGTCTCGGTCAAGCTTTGCAGACCAATCTCCACCTGCGACATCCAGAACCCGCCCAAAATATTGAGGTGGAATTCCATTGGCCATGGCCAGCCTGTGCAGCCAGCTCGACAGCAGCTCTCCGGGTGCCGGTGGAACGACGACGGGCCAGCCTTGCCCCACCTCATTGCCGTAGTCGCGCGCAGGTGTGACTGTGATCTCGGACGCAGACTGGGTCACATCATTTCGCGGCGCAAAGGCGCATTTCGGCGTTTCGACAGGGGCGTGTAACCGAGAGAGGTGATGGTCGCTTCAGAAATGTGTTCCTCGCCGGTCCTTATCGCCGTGATAGCTGCGTTGCTCACGATATCGACGACCTCTCCGATCAAGCCCTCTGACAATTCATGGATGATCTCAGCCAGTGGCGGTCGCGACAGGTTCGAGGCGCGGGCGAGAGGCATGCTGGTCTCAAGACTATCGAGGAGCGTCGCGAAATCCTCGTCATACGCCCATCTGGAAATAGGGATCGTATCGAACCGCGATCCCATTTCCTCGGTGTCGTGCACTGCATCGTAGACCGCGACCTCGCCGACCAATACGGGCGAGATGTCGTGGACACGTGCGATACGACGCATAAACGAGAAGATCGCTTTCACATCCTGGCGCCGCCCGCGCAAGGCGCTGTGGAACTCATCGAAGATGAGCACGCGGGGTTTCAGGCTGTCCAGCAAGTGATCCACCTGCTCGCCCGCGCGCGACAGGCTTCGCCAGCCAGATGCCTGAGGTGCGCGCAACCCGGCAAGAATGCTGGCATAGAAGTGAGACAGTCCGGCACCTTCTCGGGTCTGGATCACCCAGATCCTTTGACGTTCTGACTGACGCAAATGTTCAATCGCGAAGCGTTCGGCGATCATTGTCTTGCCATTGTGATAGGGGCCCGTCAGCAAGAGCCCTCTGGGGCGCAATGTTACAGGCCGATCAAGCAGCAGACGCATGGCGTTATGGGCGCGACTTGCAACCGGATGGCTGATCCAACGGGCCGTCCGGATATGGTCGATGCGGCACGCGTCACCGGCATCGAGAAGTGATGCGGCGGAGTCCAGGAGGTGATCAGTCATTTCACCAATCCTCAACCGGAAAGACGCGGCGCGGGCGCTCAGGGTCAGGCGTTTCGCTGATTGGCGTCGGGGAAGAAGTGAGGCTCTGGTAGGGTTTCGGCGCATGAGCCGCATGCCTGGCCCGTGCGATTTCCTTCAGCCTTTGCTTCTTCGTTGCTGAGGCATCCACGGTCGCCGCGATTTCGCGGCGGATCGCGGTCTTCTCCTCAATCGGGCGCCGGCCGGTTTCGCGCGCTCGGCTTCTTTCGGCCCTGTGCTGCCAAAGGGTGACCGCCTCAAGCAGTCCATCCCGCCGCCCCACAGGACGCCAAGCTCCTGTATCGGGATCCTTGATGTAGATGTGGCTAATGTCCCGAGGATCATAACGAACATCGAGAGCATCCAATCGATCACGGCGGGCGACCAATGGGCCCAACCATGGATCGAAATAGTCGTTGGCAAACAGGCTGACACCTTGAGGTGAAATCCTGCGTGTCTTGTTCGGGAGAAAGCTGAGCAGAACGTCGAAAGGGTTGTCTTCCGGGCCATCCGGCTGACGGAATTTTCGTTCCCATTCATTGGCCGGGACCGTCAGCTTGCGTTCATTCTGGCTAAGATTGTGATCGACAATCGCCAGCGCGATACAGCGTTCGAGGTCTGCAAAGTTGAGCTTCGCACGGTCTTCGGACAGATACTCACCCCGATCCGCGATGGAACGCCCGGTCTTGCCAGGCAGGGAGCGCAGCACCGTATTCACTTTGCCGAGAAGCCGTTCGACAATCCCGCCACGATGGACGGTCCCCTTGTTCCGGCTTTGAATTGCAATGCCGTACTCGGCACAACCCCGGATGAAACTGGTGCTTCTGAATTCCATGGCGGAATCCACGACGACCTTCTTCGGGCGACCAAACATCGGCCAGGAATGATTGATGTCGCGCGCTACCAGCCAGTCCTCCTTGCGGCACATCGCCTGCGCAAGACAGAGGGCGACCGACAGGCGTGAGGGCTGCTCAAGGGTCAGGCAGAAGCCAATAATTGCGCTTGTTGCAACATCGGCTGCGATAGTGAGATAGGGGCGTCCGACATAGATGCCCTGACCATCGATGACTTCTACAAACTGGATGTCGGCGGGGGTATGGTCTATCTGGACGACATCGAGTGCGTGTTTGGCCCGGATATAGCCCGGGCGGGGTTTCAGACGCCGCAGGCTTTTCCCTCCCGAGTGTCGCCGTCGTGCAATCTCCTCGGGCGTGAACAGCCGTGGGATACGCTTGGAAACGGTGACATAGGCAGGCGGATCAAGACCCTCGCTGTCACAACGGGCGCGGATTTCATCGACAATCGGCGCAAGGTCCGGTTGCTCAGGCCGAAGCCACATCTCCCGAAGCGTTGCCGAAATGATCTCCTCAACAGCCGGGCTGATCCTTGCGCGCCTCGCCCCACCAGTCTTTGGCAACAACGAAGAAACCCGGCGCTCGGTGCGGTATCGGCGCAGGTGGTTGTAGACTTGGCGCGTCGAGAGACGCAATTCGGATGCGGCGCGAGCAACAGCGGTACGCACAGGCTCTTGCCCGTCCAGAATGCGATCCAGCTCTCGCGCGATACGCGTTGCCTTGGACCAAGCCTCGTCAGACGCTTCGTTTTCGCGCAGCGTCATGAACCCGCCGCTCCACGGTTTCTAAACCTCATCTTCTGCCCCATGTTCTCGCTTATTGAAACGCGAGCTAAAAATTGAAATCGAAACGTAAAATACCAGGCCGGATTACGCTTCATCCTACTGGAATCCTGTAAGAACTTTTTGATGAAACGGCAAAGCAATTGCGACA
>NZ_JAECRZ010000034.1 GCF_016019955.1 Thiosulfatihalobacter marinus | reverse complement strand
GCAACGGCACTTCAGATCATGCTGACAAACAAGCGAAACGTGCTCGATTCGCCGAAAGCCCCATTACGGCATCTTTCCCTTTCTGCCACCCCGGAGGCACAGGCCGAGGACTTCCAAGGCCGTCAGAACCGCGGTTCATCTTCATTGCACTCAGTACCTCAAGATCGGCAACATACATCGGCAAAGAAGTCCTTAAACCTTCTGACTTACAAGCTTTATCAATGACTTAGGATTGCCCCAAACCGGCAAGCCTCACCGGTGCTTGGCTGATACTTCCTTGGAGCCGGCGTTTCGGCTTCCCCTGAGACGAGCCTTTTTAGGTTGCCGTCAGAGAATAGCTGGTGCTACGTCCACCAGCCTCATCTTTCGCCAGGGCTCCCAAGTTGATGAGATCGAGGATGTCGCGATATGCCGTGTCTTGTGAGCACTTTTCGATTTTCGCGTATTTCGACGTTGTGAGTTTTCCGTCGAACCCATCCAAAAGGCGGTTGAGCATGTCCCGCTGCCGGTCGTTTATGTTTGCCGCTCCATATTTCTCCCAGAACCGCGCCTTCCGGAACACGGCCTCAAGGATGATCTCGGCACCATCAAATGCGCGGTCCAGGCAAGCCAGGAACCAAACGAGCCACGCCGTGACATCAAGCCCCCCTTTTTGTGTCGTCTCAAGCATATCGTAATAAGCGCTGCGCTCCTGCCGGATTTGCGTCGACATGCTGTAGAACCGCTGCGCGCTGCCTTCGGATCGCGCCAAGGCCATGTCTGCAATCGCGCGTGCAATACGCCCATTTCCATCATCGAAGGGGTGGATGGTGACAAACCAAAGATGGGCGATGGCTGCATGAATGACGGGATCCGCCTCAGAGGACTGATTGAACCAAGTCAGGAAGCGCGCCATTTCAGGGTCTAGCCGTTCGGCGTCTGGCGCCTCAAAATGCACGCGTTCGCGACCATAGGGTCCTGATACAACCTCCATCGGACCGTCACGCCAGTTTCCGACCCTGATCCGAGCCATTCCACTTCGCCCGGTCGGAAAGAGGGCCGCATGCCAGCCGAACAGACGCTCCGCATCCAGTGGCTGGCCATACGCTTGCGTCGCGTCCAGCATCATCTCGACGACACCATCAACATGGCGATCAGACGGGACCAACCCGCCGATTTCGAGCCCGAGCCGCTTCGCAATGGACGAGCGAACCTGATCCTTGTCGAGCGTCTCCCCCTCGATCTCGCTGCTTTTGACGACATCACTAGTGAGCATGCGCAGCATCGCCTCGTTGCGAAGATCGAAGCCAAGTCCCTCCATGCGCCCAAAGAGCTTGCCTTGGCGGTGACGGACCGCAGCAAGTTGTGACGACAGCTTGGCCTTATCCCAGGAAAACTGGGGCCAATCAGGGAGTTCATGAATGAAAGTCATATTTTACGCATTTCTTGCGGAGATTATACGGCACAATCTCCGCAAGACAATAACAAACACCGCAGAAGGCGCGTAGAATAAGAGCGGCAATCTCCGCATGCTCGACTTGGAACTTCAAACGCGGGACAACTGCTTCCCTTCCCATTACGCCGCCTGTCCGCTCAACCGGCCATAGAAACTGCGCTCGAGATGCAGCTCCCCTGCCCCAGCCTTTTCGACCATACCTCGCAGATATCCACCCGGAGACGCCACTTCGCCGGCGCAATGCTTGTCAAAAGTGAGAACGAGCGCTGCCGTCGCGACTTGGGGCCCGAGACGGTCCTGAGCGAGGTTCCAAGCGTGCTCTGAGACGCCGATCATCGGCCTGAGCTGCCCGACAACGCGATGAAGATCGCCCCAATCCTTCAAATACCCGCCCATATTGCGTGCCCAGGACGCGAATTCAGGACACGCCTGCATCACAGTCGGCAAATCAAGCGCTGCACCACGTTTCTTACGTGTTTCAACCACCCAGTCTTCAAGCTCCCTATCCACCTTCTCTTCCGGTGGCGCATTGGGCACAACGGCCGCCGCTTGCTCAGTTTCTGAGCGATTACAGGTTACGGGATCTAGTTGAGTTGTAGTTAGTATATGAGGTTCAGAAATGACCTCCCTGGGGTCCATTTCTTGAGTCTTTTGAAGCCCTTGCTCGCTGGTTTCAGGCGTGTTTTCCACAGCGTCATCCGCACGAACCGCCTTGAGATAGGCTGCCTCGACGCGCTCCTGGAGTTCCCTGAACCATTCCAGAAGCCGCGCAAGCGCCCCTGAGGCTGTGTTCCGGCGTGGCAGGCGGCCCAGAAGATCCTCAAAGAGACCTGTGAACTGCGTCCAAGGACCTCTCAGAGCGCCGCTGAGGGCCGCGTCGAGCCTCGCGCGGATCATCCGGCGCGCAACTGTGATCTGGCGCTTCAGGCGCTGGCAGAGTTCACGCTCGGCCTGCAGTTCAGCATGTAGCTGCTCAAATTCTTCTGCACGAGCCGACAGCGGCGACAAATCAAAGCCATAGGCCTCGATGATACGGCCGTCAGCGTCTCTGTGGCCCCACCTCTTGCCATTGGGGCTGTCCTTGAAGGCAATCACGCCGATCTCGGCCAGACGCCGCGCATGGCGCTTGAGCGCCGAGAGTGAGAAGCCTGTCTGCTCCATCAGATAGGCGTTGGACGCCCAGACGATCGGACGCTGTCCCTCCTCCCAGTCCTGGGCCTGGGTGAAGGCCCCAAGCGTGTCGAGAAGCAGCAAGTCGGCAGCCTTCAGGCCTATATGCGCACCAACGCGTTTCACGGCGACAAAGGCCTGTGTCTTGGGCACGGCTGCTCTTTCACCAGCTTGAGCGTGCTGTTCAGCAACCGCGAGTCCGGCCGTCGCTTTGCGCCACCCCGAGGGTTGGTTGATATTGGACATACCTTCACCGTTCTGAGGCATGACTGTCCCAGTCGCTCCATGCGGAGCATCATTGAATTTTGTCATTTTCTAGCCAGGCACAAAAAACCTGTTCGCCCGAAGACGTTTTTCGTTGTTTAGCGATTCGCGGGCTGCTAGGATTGTGGTGTCAAAACAAATCGCGCCTTGTGCGCAGCAGCCCTCGGGACTTCGGTTTCGAGGGTTTTTCTTTTGTGCCGTCCTCCTTTCTGCTCAGTGCCTCCGTCTTGACGGTTAACAGTTGTTAACCGCCGCTATCCTTCGTTGCTCTCTGATTGGAACCGGTCGAAGGAATCTTGAATGAGCTGGTCCAGATTCTGATCCAACCAATTCGCAAATCTTGTGTTCTCCCCTACCCGCTTTACGGTCACTGAGAGTCCCGATTTTCCACTCTTGATCTGCACACCGGGAACAGGCGAGCGCTCTTCGACAGATCGCTCCTGCTTGCCTCGTTTGCCAATTTCTTTAAGGACGAGGTCCAGCCGCCCGTCGGAATCAAGGGCACCAGTTTGATCAAGCACATCCAATACACGCCCCTCCGAAAGTTGGTCCTTCTCGAACGCTGTAGCGAGGGTCGTCCATTTGGGGCGCCCTGCGCCTGGAGCCGCGCCGATTGCCTCGCCGACCGCTACTGGCACAAGCCGATTGATACGTTCGAGCTGCGAGAGAGTGTTCTTGCTGATCGCCAAAGCTTGGCATGCTTCCGCACGGGAATATCCCTGCTCCAAGATCGCCTGTGCGAACCGAACACGTTCGTAGTAGCTCAGCTCCGCACGGCCGGCATTCTCGAGACCCTTCGCCATGAGAGCATCGGTGTCATCGAGCGTGCGTATCAAAGCCCGCACCGGCAAGCCCAGATGGCGGCACGCAACTATGCGTCGCTGGCCATAGATGACCTCAAAATGACCATCACGATCCTTTGAGGGACGCAGAAGCACTGGGACTTGCTGTCCGGACTCAGCGATACTGGTGGCGAGGTCCTGGATGGATTCATTTGTTGCGTCACTGTTAACAGCTGTTAACTCGATATCCAGCCGATCCTTTGGACCCCAGGCGAGGATCAAATTAGTGTCGATTTCCTGAATGCCCCCGAGACCGGCGCGGACCGAACCGATAGTTCCCTTCGGCAAGGTCCGATGCGCCCTGTCGGACACACCCTCCTTTGACGCCTCGCTTGCGGCTGTGATCGCAGCCATGATACCCGTTTTATTCTTCCCCATTGCCATGACTACCGCCCCCATGCCTGTTGAAGCATCCCTGCGATCTCCGCACCTACAGCATCCATGCTGTTCTTCGCCCGATCGTAGGTCGACCGCGTCATCTCGGATCGTGCAACCTCGTAGATCGACATCTTGAGCATCGACGCGTCGCCAATGGCCGTACTGCGCAGTCCGGTCGCTCCAACGACACGATCCTGGAAGAGGGCGCGCATCAGGCTCACGATCTGCTGACTCGGAATATCGCTCGGATCGTCCCGCGTGATGAGAAAAGAGAAAAAGTCATGATCGAGCTTGACGCCTGTGTCCTCGATCACCCCGAGATAGGCAGATGTCATCTCGACAAACTGCTGTGTAGAGGCAAGGTCGAGCATGCTTGGCGTCATCGGCACGATAACGGAGGTCGCGGCGTAAAGACCGGTCAGAGTCAAAAAACCCAGAGCTGGCGGGCTGTCGATCACAACTACATCGTAGTCGCTCTCAACGGACTGGATCGCTAGGCTGAGCTTCTCAAAGAACGCGACACCTCGCCCCGCATTGACCGCTGTTTCAGTCTCAAATTCGCTCAGCACAAGGCGGGCAGGGGCCAAATGCAAGCCAGGGAAATAGGTTTCCACGACAGCTTCTGACATCGGCACTGGATCGTCATAACGCAGCGCGTCGTAGATTGACGCGCCTTCAAACTCCAGTTCAGTTTGAATCCCGCAAAAGCCCGTGAGACTCCCTTGTGGGTCCAAATCAACCGCCAGCACACGGTAGCCGCTCAAAGCAAGATAGTGACACAGATGGATCGCAGAGGTGGACTTCGCAGAGCCACCTTTGAAGTTCATCAGCTGAATGACCTGCAATTTGTCGCCCTCGCGACGCCCAGGAAGGTATTTTCCCGGCTTTCGAGAGCTTGCCTCGAGAAAATGGCGCGCTTGCAGGATCTCGTTCCCGGAATAAAAGCGCCGTCCATTCTTAATGACTTCCGGCTCAGGCAACGACCCATCGCTATGGCACTTGCGCAAGAATTGACCGGTCACGCCAAGTAGGTCGGCAGTCTCTGTTGCGCTGAATAGTCTCAAATTTTTCCGCTGATCGGGCGCGTAGGCCTGTTGAAGATGCGTCGTGAGCGCCGTGTGTAGACGCGCGGCCATCTGGCTTGTAAGCTCGGATTGGGACGCCGCTTCGATGGGTGCCGTCTGAAACATAGTTGCAATTTCTCTGCTCGAACGCGCTTATTTGCGCAACTTGACTCTAATGGCCGTGATTCACCCTGTTAAGTCAAGGATTTTATCCACAAATTGTGCTGTTGGACCAAAGCGCTACTAGGGAAGCCACGCACACTCCCGAGTTAACAGCTGTTAACAGCACGCACAAACTTGCGGTTCACGAGCCGATCTGGCGCAGACTGGGCATCGCAAGCGCCTCGCTCCTCAACAGCGACGGCACATGCCGGAACAGCCAACGCACCGACAGTCATGCGACCAATCCACGACCGAATTGGATCGACATTCAAAACTACTTTGATACTTGGGTGCCGTGCCCAAACGATCAGACCAAACGCACTGCATGAGTAAGGATGGTCAACGCCCTGTCGGCTGACGGACCCATGATCCCCAGCCGGGTAGGGGGCATCCTTGTTGCCTGCGTCGTGGGAACAGTATCCGACACGAGGCACAGCATTGCCGCGACGAATTCAACCACACCTCACCGACCCGCGACACCCATCCGATGAGACCAAATTATTGAGGGACGAGGAGAAATGATCCGCGCCACTCAAGGTTTCAGAGAATGTACAGTGATAATGAGTTCAAACTCAAAGAAGCCGATGCGCTTACTAGATGGCTTCGGAGAACACTGGAAAGCAACCGCGGACCACGTTCTTGCGTCAGCACAACCTATGGCTCCCGTCACCGAATGTCAGAGGGCAAACTGCCCCCAGCTTTGCTGTTTAGAAGATCCGCTTAGAATGATCGATGGCAGATGCCTTCCGAAGATCCAGATTCAGGAACCGTCGTCGCAAATACCAGGGCAGGGACCTCTATCATCGTGCCGGTCCTCGCTAAGTCGATTTTCAGTTAATGGAGACAATTGGAAACCTCTGGGAGCGCGCAGTAGCTATACTCGACGCCACCTCAAGTTCATGCCCGACTGAGGCTTTGTGTCTGACTCACTGATCGCCGCATGCCAGCGTTGAGGAGCAGGGAATTGCACGACGGATTGCGCGTGAAACATCGGTTGCGCGTCGTGAACCCATCCAAACACCCGCAAAGTACGCTGCAACGCTGCAATCGTTCCATGGCGTGAAAGATTCTCAAGATTGTTGTTGATGCGCGGACTTCAGCAACCCCAGCCTTTCAGCGCGCTCCAGCTGCATTTTGACCGACGACGGCTGCCAGCTCGTGCGACCTCGAGGGGTGCGCTCACGCATAGACTCAAGCCGGTCGCAGATTGCCTGAAGAGTGATGTATGGGTCCGCGCCCTTGATGGCCGCCACGATGGCAGGCAGGCGATCGTCGGTTTCGCGGCGGCCAGCTCGGGCTAGGACCTCGGCGGGGAGAAACCCGTCGCGCACATATGCCTTCACGGCGCGGAGCAGGCGGCTTTGGGTCCAATGACGATCATGGGGCAGGGGGGCATTGATAATCCGCAGGACGTCTTCCCAAGCCATATCGGGGCGCAAACGGCGCACATGGGGCACCCAATCCTGCGCAGACTCGTTCAGGCGCTCCATGTAGCCGTCCTGCCGCGCCAGCCGCACCTTGCGCAGCGCGGCGGGGTCCTTGGCGCGAAGCCCTGGGTTGCCACCTACGCGCCCTTTGGCCCGCGCAGAAGCGAGCCCAGCCTTGGTACGCTCGCGGATCAGAGCACGTTCAAACTCGGCCGCAGCGCCCAGAACCTGCAATGTGAACTTGCCCTGCGGGGAAGCGGTGTCGATGGGGTCCTGCAGGGAGCGGAAGAAAGCTCCCTTGGCCTCCAGACGTTCGATCACCTCCAGCAAGTGCGACAGAGATCGCGCAAGCCGGTTGTCGCGTTTAGTTCCCGATTTCAATTGAAGCAGTAAGCTGAAACTGAAGCGCTGGAATTTCATCTTAGCGCTTCAC
>NZ_JAECRZ010000033.1 GCF_016019955.1 Thiosulfatihalobacter marinus | reverse complement strand
GTGAAGAAAGAAATGTTCGCCGGAATTCTTGGCTTGCCGGAAACCCTTGACAATGATCCGCCCCATTACGGAAGTGTCCTTCGGGTTTTGTGACTGACAGTTGAGGGACCTTGGGGTGCCTCGGACGGGTCCGGGCCGGGTTCCGGTCTGCCGTTCTGGATGAAGGGCTTACCCATGCAAACAAGTGTCTTGCGCGTACTGCGCACAACTGCTGCCTCTTGGTGGCGGCATGGAGAGTTGCGCAGAACTGGCCAAACGGCGCTGGCGCGGCATCTCGAACGCGAGGTTGTCCTACGTGATCTCGGCTATCTCAGGCTGGCGGGGACATTGCCGAATGCCCATGTGATCTGCGGAGAGGGTGGGACGTTCATTCACCTCGGTTGGACCACCGTTTCGACCCTCGCGCCGATCGAGCGCTTTCCCTTGGCCTCTCTTGCGGTCGCACGAGGGACGCCCTTCATCGATATCCGACTCGTCACGGATGTCATTGCCTTCGCCAACCTGCCGCGGGTGACGCGGGACGGATCGGTCGACCCTGACCATTCGGGTCCCGGCAGGTCTGTCTCGCTGACCAGCTACATCGACATGGTCGAAAAGCTCGGCGCGAGCATCACCAACGATCCACGGCTCTGTCGGTCAACCTAGTCGTCACTCCCCCTCAACAACATTCGAAAGGAGGCCAGCCATGGCCCGATCGCGCACGCCCAAATTCGATGCCTCCGAGGTCATCACCAACGAAATCATCCGTATCATTGAGCGTGGCGTCCTGCCGTGGCGCAAGCCCTGGACGGCAGGCAGCAGCTCACGCCCCCTGCGCGTGGGCGGTGAGCCCTACCAAGGGGTCAACAACTTCCTGCTGACCATGCGCACCGTGATGGCGGGCCACAGCTCTCCCTTCTGGATGACCATTCCGCAGGCCAATGCCTTGGACGCAAAGGTGCGCAAGGGCGAAAAATCCTCTGTCGTCGTCTATTACGGCCAAAGCCAGACGAACGCCGGCGATGAGGATCAGCACAGGGAGAGCGATGATCACTCCGAGGAAGCCCGCATCTTTCGCTTCCAGAAATCCTACCGCGTGTTCAATGCCTGCCAGATCGAGGGCCTGCCCGACAGTTTCTACCCCGACCCGAGGCCAGTGCCTGAACATCCACCCTCCGAGCCCATCCCGCATATGCAGGTGTTTTTCGACGCCATCGACATCACGACCGTCTTCACGGGGAAGGAAGCTTACTATCTGCCACCCGTGGACAAGGTCTTCATGCCGCCCATCACGCGGTTCGAGAACCCGCGCAATTTCTACGGGGTCTGGGCGCATGAGCTCGCCCATGCCACCAAGGCACGGCATCGGCTGAACCGCGACTACGGTCTGTCACGCTTCGGTAACACGGCCTATGCCCGCGAAGAAATCGTCGCCGAGCTGACCTCGGTGTTCCTTGGCCAGACGCTCGGCTTTACGGCCCATACGCTCGAGATGAACGCGGCATATCTCTACAATTGGCTGCGCGTCCTGCGCTCGGACAAGGGCGCCATCTTCAAGCACGCCGCTGACGCGCAGCGCGCCTGTGATTACCTTATCGCGCGATCGGAGGCGGGCAGGGCAGGGGAGAGCACCCAGGCCGCGTGACCGGTTTGTGCCAGCAAAGGGAAAGCAGGCTTTGGGAAGGGTGTTTCAAACCTCTCAAAGGACAGACCCATGACCAACGCAGCACAGCCTCTGACAGACCGCCCAGACCCCGCCGTAATCGCCGCTCAGAATGACGCGTTCCGCAAGCTAGCCTGCCTCGGGATAGCACCAGAGGCGCCCATCCAAGGCCGGATGCATGTGACCCGCTCGCTTATGGAGGCCGGTGACGGTTTCATGGCCGAGGCGGTGAAGGCCACGGGCATGTTCGACACGTTCGAACCCGAAAATGACCCCGAGGGATGGCGCGATTTCGGGGCGGTCGAGGTCTGCGGCGAGACCGTGTTCTGGAAGATTGATCTCTATGAAGCGGATTCCGATTTCCGCTACGGGGCCGAAGCCCCGGACAATCCCGCCACCACCATGCGCGTGCTGACGATCATGATGGCGCGCGACTGGTAGGGCAGGGGCTCTTCCCAAGAAAACCCATTCGCAAACTCAAGGTCCGCTGACCCCTCAAAAGGGAGAGTGGGCCTTTTGTTGTGGTGATCCCCGAAGCCGGGGATTGGTCACGCGCGTGATGGCGCGGGCCGCATCTAACTCACCAAGAAGGATATCCCATGACCGCAAGTTTTAATCCCGCTTCCGTCGCCATCGGCGATCTGGTCCCGCATCCCGCCAATGTGCGCAGCAACTCCCCGGAAACCTATGACCCCGAGAACATCGCCCACCTGAAAGCCAGCATCGCCGTGCTGGGTCTCCTGCAGCCGCTCCTGGTCCAGAAGCTTGACGGCAAATATGCCGTACTCGCAGGCGGTCGCCGCCATGCCGCGCTGAAGGAGCTGGTCTCGGACAAGGCCGCCAAGGGGTTCACCGCGAAAACCAAGATCGACTGCCGCCTCGTGCCGGAGGATTGCGATGTCACCACGGCCCTGTCGCTCGCCGAGAACATCACGCAAGCGCCGATGAACGCCATCGATGAGTTCGAGGCTTTCGCGCGGATGATGGAGGTCGACGGCCAGACGCCCGAGACGATTGCCAAGACCTTCGGCACCACGGTGGCGGCCGTGAAAGGCCGGTTGCGCTATGGCCTGATCCATCCCGACATTCGCGCCGCAGCCCGGGCCAAGACGATCACGCTCGATACGATGAAAGCCTTTGCCGAGCACCCGAGCCAAGAGGTGCAGCGCGAGGTCTATGAGGCGCTCACCAAGGAAGGCAGCTACCTGCAGGCCTATACCGTCCGTCAGGCGCTCAAATCCCGCGGTGTGCAGGTCAGCGATGATATCGGTGCCTTTGTGCGCGAGGACTATGAGGCCCGCGGCGGCGCCGTCGCGGCTGACCTTCTGGAAGAGCATTCCGTGCTCGAGGATACGGCATTAGTCGAGGCCATCCTGCTCGAGAAGCTCGGTGCCGCTGCCGAAGAGGCCCGCGCAAAACTGGGCTTTGCCTGGGCGGATGCGGTGGTGCGCTATGATTATGCGATCATGGCCGACTACGGCAGGGTCTATCCCGGTCCCATTGAGCCGGACGAGGCCGCCCAGAAACGCATCGACGAGATCA
The DNA here is from genome assembly GCF_016019955.1 of Thiosulfatihalobacter marinus. Classification (GTDB taxonomy): domain Bacteria; phylum Pseudomonadota; class Alphaproteobacteria; order Rhodobacterales; family Rhodobacteraceae; genus Shimia; species Shimia marinus_A. The sequence continues at coordinate 7,021 of NZ_JAECRZ010000033.1, read as the reverse complement.
CCGTGGAGCTCGACAAACTGCAGCTCGAGATGGAGGATGAGGGGCTCGCAGACGATGCCTACAATGCGCTCTACGACCGCGTGGACGCCTTGGAAGAGGAAGCCCGCGACCTACAGGAGGCCTACAGCGCTGAGGACCTTGCCCGCGCAGGCGTGATCGCGTCGTGGCAGGGTGGGCAGATCACGCTCCATGTGGGCCTCGTGCGTCCCGAGGACACCGTCAAAGAGGAGGGCGCGCGCGGCTCCTCCGCCAACCCGACGGGGGAGGGGGCCCCGGACGCAGGCGAAATCACCTATCCGGCCTCGCTGGCAGAGGACCTCAAGACCGAGCGGGCTATGGCCCTTGGCGCCGCGATGGCGCTGCATCCCGAGGCCACGCTCGATCTGACGCTCTTCAAGCTTGTCAGTGACGTTCTGGCCAGCGGCATGAGTGTCACGCAGGCGATCAAGGTCGAGGCCCGCAAGGAATACCGCAGCCATGCCAAGATGGACGAGATCGACGCAACCTCGCTCGAGAAGGTAGCGGCGGCGCATGATGCGCTGGACCTCTCCTGGCTCGGTGACACCCGGTCCCCCGCCGATCAGTTCGCGGCGTTTCGCGCGCTGGAGGCCGGCGAGAAGGCCAAGCTCGTGGCCTATGCCACCGCCAGCACCACGCAGTCCTGCTTCACGCGGGACCGCCAGCGCGACAGCCTGATGCATGCGTTGGAGATCGAGATCATGCCCGACATCCGCGCCCACTGGACGCCGAATGCGGCGCTCTTCAACCGCTTCAAGAAGGCTTGGCTCCTGAAGATCCTCGGCGAGGATCTGGGTCTCGCCCAGGAGGCGGTGACGTTGGCTTCGTCCAGCAAGAAGGAGATCGTCGCCTTTTGTGACAAGCTCTTCGCTGAACCCTTCGCCACGCTTACGGACGCGCAGCGCGCTGCCGTGGCCGCCTGGTGCCCGCCCATGATGCAGACCGCCGGTGTCGCCTGTGATGAGGCGGAGCCCGCTGCGGAAACCCCCGAGCCTGACAGCGAGGTCGCGCAAGCGGCCTGAGTCCTCACGCGACCCGCGCGAGGCATTCCCCGCGCGGGTCGACCCTCTTCCAAACCGAACAGAAAGACATCCCCATGGCTATTCTCAAGTTCTCTGCGTCCGCTGTTGCGGCACAGATCGCCCATGCGCGCGCCTGCAAAACCTTCCTGCCCAACTGGAACGGGCCCGTGGACAGGCCCGCCCTGATCCTCATCGTGGGCAACGGGGTGCATCTGCGCTCGAACGGCATCGATGGCACGACCACCCGTATCGTTACCACCGAGCAGGCCGATCCTTCCTTCGCCTTCGCCGACGGCATGAACCCGTTTCGGGATAAAGACTGGATGGCGCAGCGCCGCATGGCGTTTCGTGATCTGACCGGCCAGTTCTACACCGACATCCTAGATGACGTGCAGGTGCTCATCGACCGGGGGCGGGGGGCCATCCGGCTCGCCACCGATGGCCACAGCATCCGCGTCTTCATGCGCCGGGCCTCGGACTATCTCATCGGCGGGACCTATGAGGTGCCCTCGGGCCTCGGCGGCACCTTCCGGGTCATCCTCAAGGATGCCTGCGACACCTTCGCGATCGTGCAGAACTGCGGCAATTGCGAGGATTTCGACGCCATGCAGCCCTACCGCGTGCCGCTCGATGCGCTGATGGAGCTCGATGATCGGAGGGCGGCGTAACGGCCCTTTCTCAAACATGCATCGCCAATACCCTGCCGGGCCGGCGGCCCTCTCGGGACATTGGCGACAACAATTCCCCAATGAGAGAAAGGACTCTGAGATGGGATGGCTGTTCTACACCGACGGCCGCGTCAAATCCTACGCGGATGAGAAAGCGGAAATTGCCCGGCTCTGCACCTTTGAGGGCGACACGCGCAAAACTGAACTGGTCAAGGCCTGCAAGGTTGGCTCCACCTGGTATGCAGCGGCTAGGGTTACCAATCGCGACGGCACCCCTGTCGAGGACGCGACCTATGTCACCGATCCTGACGGCTCGATCACTTTCGCCGCCGTCTTCCTCACCGCCTACGACGATGGGTGTTGGGGCTATAAGGATATGGAGGAAAGCGCTGGCCCGAACGATTCTCGTGCTCCGCTTGGGCTGATCGAGCTTCTCTCCGACCTGAAAGATCCGGACAGCTACGCCCGTGCATGGCGCCAGCGCTGCCGGGACTGGGCCGCGATCCCTGACTATCAAGAGGGGGACAGGATCAAGCTCGCCGCGCCGGTGACCCTGACCGATGGCAGCACCTGCCAGATCGTCACCGCAACCCACTACAGACGCGGGCGGCAAAAACGCCGCTGCTACTGCATCGAGGAAACCGGCGGGCTCGTGCGTCTGTCGAAAGCCTCGCTTGCCGGCTCGAAGCTGCTCGGCTCCGCGAAAAGCGAAGCCAGCCCGGTGCTCGCCGAGTTTATGGCGGGGCAGGGGAATTGAGCGACAGGACCGCTATTCACTTGCGGTCCGCTAAAGCCAGCTCCGCGCTCAAAAAGTGTAGAGCGGGCTTTTTGTCCTTTGGAACTCAGACCCTTATCCAAAGGAAAATCCCATGTCCAAGCCCAGAACGGCCAACCTGGCTCTCTCAATCTCCGACGCAGATCTCGCCTCTGCCATTTCGCAAATCGGTGCGGAGGTCGACAACCAGCCCCTGCGCAGTTCAGCGCTCGCGCGTATCATGCGCGAGACGTTCCATGGCAGTGATGCCGGCGGTGCCTGGGACTGGCGCATGGCATATGACCTGATGCAGGCCGCGGCTGTTCAGGTGCTGCTGCGTGGGGAAGGTGCTTCAGGTGACATCGCCGCTGCAAGGCTGCTTGCCTCGCGGCTCCTGACGGAAACCCGCCGCTCCGAGCAGCAGATCCGGCTGCAGCAGTTTTCCACGCCGCTGCCATTCGCGGCGCTGGTCTTGCGGGCCGCGGCGATCAGCAAGGGCGAGACCGTGCTGGAGCCGTCGGCGGGCACCGGTGCCCTGGCTGCTTTCGCCGCCCGGGCCGGTGCCACGCTTTTGCTCAACGAGATCGACCCCTTTCGTCAGCGCCTCCTGCGCGCGGCTTTCGGTGGCGAGGTGACGGGCCATGACGGTGAGCATATCGACGATCTGCTGCAGACGCCGGTTCTACCCGACGTCGTGGTGATGAACCCGCCCTTCGCCTCCTCGGTCGATCGCTCCCGAGACAAGCACATCGCCGCCAAGCATCTCATCGCGGCTGCAAAGCGTCTCGCGCCCGGCGGGCGACTTGTGGCGATCATGCCGCAGGGGTTCACGCCCGAACGCGATGCCGCGCATTGGTCCCGCGCCTGCGGTCTCCTGACGCCGCGCTTGGCATTGACGATGCCGGGGCAGGTCTACCGCAAGCTCGGCACCTCTGTGGAAACCCAGCTGATGGTCTTCGACAAGGTGCAGGAGGACGGCGAGATGATCCGCGCCAGCGTCAGCGACTTGGATGAAGCCTTTCCTTTTGTCGACGCCGTGGCCGCAACCCGGCCCGAGGCGCGCCCCGCCCAAATGGCAGCAGCGATCTCTCATGCTCGGCCGACAGTTTCATCATCTGTCTCGCGCAAGACCGCCTCTGCGCCTATCGCCGCCTCCAAAACCCCGACCAATACCGTTGTCCCGCTCAGTTTCACCAGCTTCTCTGTCCCGCGCGACAACACGCCTGTCTCGGACATCTATGCGCGCTACCGCCCGCAGCGGATCGAGATCGCGGGCGCACAGGAACATCCCACGCCGCTGGTGGAAAGCATCGCCATGGCCTCGGTCGCGCCACCCGTGCCTACAGGCGGGGCCAGTGCGGAATTGCGCCTGCCCGCGCGACTGATCGAGGAGGGACATCTCTCTGAGGCGCAGCTCGAGACCATCATCATGGCGCATGATGCCCATGGGCGTGATCTGCCCGGTCGGTTTACCATCGATGACGACCAGACCAAGCTGACGCGCGCCGATGATGACCCGGATGCACGTGCCTATCGCCTTGGCTATTTCCTCGGCGACGGCACCGGTTGCGGCAAGGGCCGCGAATGCGCAGGGCTCATTCTCGTGAACTGGCTTTCCGGGCGCAGGAAGGCGATCTGGGTCTCCAAATCCGCCACGCTCATCGAGGACGCCATCCGCGACTGGACCGATCTCGGCGGCTCGCCAGCCGACATCCAGCCGCTCTCCAAATGGAAACCGGACCAGCCCGTCCCGATGGGCGACGGCATCCTCTTTGTCACCTACGCCACGCTGCGGTCCGCGGGCAAATGCGGCACCACGCGACTGAGCCAGATCCTCGACTGGATGGGCGAGGGGTTCGACGGCGTGCTGGCTTTTGATGAGGCCCATGCCATGCAGAATGCGGCGGGGTCCGAGCAGGGCAGGGGGGTCAAACCCTCCCAGCAGGGCCTTGCTGGTTTGCGGCTGCAAATTGCGGCACCGCGCGCGCGGGTGTTCTACATCTCCGCCACGGGAGCGACGAGCGTGCACAATCTCGCCTATGCCGCGCGTCTCGGTCTCTGGGGGCAGGGGCCCGAATACCCCTTCCCGAGCCGCGAGAGTTTCGTCTCGGCCATGGAGGCGGGCGGTGTCGCCGCCATGGAGGTGGTCGCACGCGATCTCAAGACGCTCGGTCTCTACACGGCCCGTGCTCTCAGCTTCGATGGCGTGGAATATGATGTGCTCGAACACGCGCTGACCCCGGCTCAGATCGAGATCTACGACGCCTATGCAGGTGCGTTTCGGACGATCCACCACAATCTCGAGGCGGCACTGACCGCGACTGGCGTCAATGACGCCTCGGGGGAGACCAATGCCTCGGCCGCACAGGCTTCGGCCAAGTCCCGCTTCGAGAGCACGAAGCAGCGCTTCTTCAACCATCTCCTGATGGGCATGAAGGTGCCGACCATCATCCGCGCCATCAAGGACGATCTGGCGGCGGGCAATGCTTGCGTCATCCAGGTGGTCTCAACGGGTGAGAGCCTGCTGAAACGTCGGCTTGAGACGATGGACGCGGGAGACGAGCTCGTCGAGGGTGCCTTGACGCCGCGCGATTACGTTCTGGGCTACCTCGAACAGGCCTTCCCGATTCATGCGCAAAAGCTGGTCGAGATCGACGGCAATATGGTGGCGGAACCCTTGCGGGATGAGACCGGCGCACTGGTTGTCTCGCGCGAGGCGCTCGCTCTGCGCGATGCGGCCATGATGGAGTTGATGACGCTGGCGCCGATCCCCTCGGTGCTCGATCAGATCCTCTGGGTCTTTGGCGACGAGGCCGTCGCTGAAGTGACGGGCCGATCTATTCGGCCCCTCAAGGCCGAGGATGGTCATCTCTTCATCGAAAAGCGCGCCGCCAGCAGCAATTCCTCCGAGACCCAAGCCTTCATGGACGGCGAAAAGGATATCCTGATCTTCTCCGATGCAGGCGGCACGGGCCGCTCCTATCACGCGGCGCAAACGGCCAAGAACCAGAAGCGGCGGCGGCATTATCTGCTGGAGCCCGGCTGGCGCGCCGATGCGGCCATCCAGGGACTGGGCCGCACGCATCGCTCGGCCCAGGTCAGCGCGCCCTTCTTTCGGGTCTGCACATCCGATGTGCATGGCGAGAAGCGCTTCACCTCGACGATCGCCAAACGCCTCGACCAGCTGGGGGCGCTCACCAAGGGCCAGCGCGAGACCGGCTCGCAGGGCATGTTCCGCGAGGAGGACAATCTCGAAAGCCCGATCGCGCGGGCGGCTTTGCGAGGATATTTCGCCGATCTCGCCGCCGGGCGCGCCGAGGCGATGAGCTACGAGAGCTTCACCGATTGGACAGCCCTGCGGCTGATCGACAAGGACGGTGTGCTGCTCGAAGAGCTTCCCCCGATCCAGCGGTTTCTGAATCGGGTGCTTGCCCTTCCCATCCACATGCAGAACGCACTCTTTGCGGAGTTCATGGCGAGAATATCCGATCAGACTGAGCGGGCGCGCGCGGCGGGCACGCTCGATCTCGGTGTGGAAACCCTGCGTGGCGAAAAGATCGAACAGGTCTCCACCGAGGATCTCTGGACCTGCCCGAAATCCGGCGCGGTGACGCGGATCATCGGGCTCGAGGTGACCGACCCAGTCTATATCCGGGGCGCCGACGAGGCCATGTCGCGCAATCCCGACAAGCTGCCGATGGTCAATCGCGCCTCCGGTCGCGCGGCGCTCATCTCGGCACGTCCGATGCAGATGTATGACGAGGACATTGTCATGCTGATGCGCAAGGCGGCGCGGCCCAACGGGTCGAGCTACCTCGAGGAAACGCGGTTCGCGTCCTCGGCCTGGGAAGAGATCGGCAGGCCCGAGTTTGCAGGGCTTTGGGATGCCGAGGCTGCGTCCCTGCCAAAAACCACCACGACCAAGCTCTACCTGCTAACTGGGCTGCTGCTGCCGATCTGGAAGGACATCCCGACCACCAACGAGCGAATCTATCGCGTCACGCCGGACGGGGCGACCGCCATGATCGGGCGCACGCTGAGCGAGGAAGGTGCGGCCGCGCTGCGCGCGCGCTTCCTGGTCGCCAACCCGCAAACGCCGCAAGAAATGCTGACCGCGGCGCTTGGGACCACCACGCCGGTCGAGCTGGGCCGCGGCCTGACCCTGACCCGTCGCCGGGTCGCAGGCGAAATGCGACTCGAGTTGGGCGGTGCGGATCGGGGCATGATCGATGGCCTCAAGGCGCTTGGCTGTTTCACCGAGATCATCGCCTTCCAGCTGCGTGTGTTCCTGCCGCATGGGGAAGGGGTCGACACGGGGAGTATTCTGGCCCGGGTCGTGGGGCAGAGGCCTGCCATCACGGCAGACCAAGCCACCTGAAAAGCCAAAGCGGGCTTTGGGTCGGGCGTCGCGGATCGGGGTTTGGCCGATCTGCGCTTACCGGGCGCGGGCTGACCGATGTCACGCCCGGCCCCCCAACTTCTGACAAGAGGACAGACCCATGACCAATCCCCAGATCGACTATGCCGCAATGGCGGCTCAGTGGCGTGCAGAGCGCGAA
>NZ_JAECRZ010000032.1 GCF_016019955.1 Thiosulfatihalobacter marinus | reverse complement strand
ATACCAGGCCGGATTACGCTTCATCCTACTGGAATCCTGTAAGAACTTTTTGATGAAACGGCAAAGCAATTGCGACAGAAGAGGATCTTTGGTTTCTGCCGGGGCCACTCGAAGAAGAACCAGATGATTTGCCTCCCGGGCCACGGGCAGAACCGCCCGACACTGCTGTCATCGAAGACTGGGCAAAGGCAGAAGGCGTTCACGCTGCGCGATTGGCGCGGGTCGCTGGACGTCTGGGTGCTCTGGATGACCGGCTGCTGCGCGGCCCGGAAGGCTGGCGGCATCGGCTCGCTCTTCTCGAGGCGGCGGACCTCAGCTGGTTCTCAGGGGATCGGGTGAGTTCTGATCGTCTGGCGCTATGGATATCGATGCGGCTCTCGGGCGCACAGGATGACCCAAATGCGCTGGCAAGAGTTGGATGGGCTGTTCGGCGCCTGACAGGCGGTCCCGGACCGAAGGCTGACTTGGCCGCCTTCTTGGATCGCCGCGATCCCGAGAACATTGCAGACAGCGCTGAGCGTTTCGAAGATCGCGCGGGCGGATGGCTGGATGTCATGGCCGCAGCAGCCGAGCTCCACCCAATCACCCGGGCCTGCATGGGCTTTCATCTCTGGAGTCTGGCGGGCCTCGGACAGCAAGGCGACCAGATCGAAGCCGCCGTCACCGCGTCCAGGATCGCGGCCTGCGACGGAAGCGGCGCCGTCTTCGCGCCGCTGGCTATGGGCGGGGCAGGGGGGCTGCGTATCTCGGGTTTGCCAACCGAACGCTTGGCACGCTGGTTGGATGGGATGAACAGCGCAATTCTGACGGCGATGCGAACACTTGACGATATTGAAACGTGGACGGGTCGGGCAGAAAACGTCATGGCGCAATTGTCTGGTCGCACACCGCGTGCCTTGCGAAGAACTTTCTCTCAGTGGCCCTTGGTCTCCGCCCCAATGGCTGAGGCGACGACTGGAGCCAGTCGAGCCGCCGTTCAGCGCAATCTGGCGTGGATGGAGGCAAGCGGTTTGATCCGCGAAGTGACCGGGCAAGGGCGATATCGAATGTGGTCTCTCGACATCTGAAAGTCGTTTCTCAGGGTTTGCTGGATGGCTTCAATGTGCCAGCATGACAAAAATTGTCATGCTGGGATATTACAGCAAACGCAAACTGGAAATGAGGCCGTCAGAATGACTTTCTCAAAAGCTGCCAATCTGTTGCGCGTCGCTGACATGGCGACCTCACGGTACGATGGAATCCGATTGCAGGACGTTACGGACGAGTTCGGCTGTGATCACCGAACCGCGCAGCGCATGATGCGTGCTTTTGAAGCAGTGTTTCCTCAAGTTAGCGTCACCGAAGATGATCAGCGCCGCCGCCGCTGGCATTTGCCCCGCAGTGACCCTCGATGGCTGCAGGCCCAAGGACTACGTGACAGTGAATTGGCCGCACTCGATACGGCAGAGAAACGCGCGCTTCGCGATGGTGCGCTCGAAGATGCAAAAAACATCCGCGCTTTGCGGGACAGACTGCTTGCAGCGATGCCCGCAAGCCATGCCAGACGCACCGAAGCGGATGCTGAGGCCTTGCTCGAAGCGCAAGGATTTGCATCTCGCCCAGGGCCTCGGTCCGTCACCAACATGGAACTGCTTGGAACGGTGACAGAAGCTTTGCGGGCCCCTTGGGAACTGAAGCTCTCCTATCGCGGGGCTGACGATACGCGACCGCGCGTGAGAGTCGTTCACCCCTATGGCGTTCTTCTTGGTGTCCGACAGTACCTTGTTGCGAAGCCAGTCGATGGAAACAAGGTGATGCGCCGGTTCCGCTTGGATCGTATCGAAGAGGTCAGCATTACAGGCCAGAGTTTTGCACGAGATCCAGACTTTCATCTGGACACATTCGCGGCTCTGTCTTTCGGCTCCTACCACTCGGCCGAGGAATATGGTGAGGTAGTATGGCGGTTTGCGCCTGAAGCTGCGGAAACGGCGCGGCACTTCGTCTTCCACCCAAACCAAAGTGTGTCAGACCAGCCCGATGGATCCGTCCTCGTCAGATTTGTCGCCTCCGGTCATTTGGAGATGGCCTGGCATCTTTACCAATGGGGAAACCAAGTTGAGGTCGTAGCGCCGAAAGAACTGCGCGAACTTGTAGAGGCGTATCGACGAAATGACTTCCCTTCACTACCATGACAGAAATTGCCACCCTTAGTTCCTAATATTGCATTAACGCCCAGATAACCGATTCCCGAGAGTGCCCATGCGTATCGATCCCTTACTAACTGCCAATCCCATCACCGGGGCAGTGCGCTATGTGACGGATGACCTGCTTCGAGAGACATATCTCGCTCCGAAATCCCGCGATCTGGACTTTCTGGCCACTCTCGAAGGACGGAACGCACCTTGGAGCGCAAGTTTTGAGGCCGCACCCGCAGAGACAACACGAGCCGTCGAAGCAGCTCTCACAGCTGTCGCTCGATCAACGCAGAGCCTCAGTCCTACTGAACTCGATGTTTCAGCATTGCCAGAATGTCGTGCGAAAACACACCTCACCGCCTTGAAAGAACTGTGGAAGGACTTGGGCAATTTGCCTGAGCCATTGGCGGCATGGGCGCGTGTAATCTGTTCTGAAGCGAAAGATGCACTTGAGCCGCTGCCGATCCTTGATCCGTCGCCGTGTCCACACGCAGATGCGGCAGAAGCTGCCTTGGTGGAAGCTCTGACACTCCATCACGGCGCTGCACCCGAAGCAGCTCTGACAAGTTGGAGGCAGCGTCAGCCGCGAGGTGATGGGTCGGCAGTTGGTTGCTACGGTGTTGTCCAAAAACACTTGGGTGCGGTGACGAAACCGGTCGAACGTGATTCCACCGTGTCCTGTTTCGGGCTGCGTGATCCGAGAGAAGAAGCACAATTTGCAGCGGCACTTGCCCAACGTATGCTTGATGACGGCTCCGTTGATGGCCCTGGCGAAATAGGGTTCTTGGTGCCCGATGACCCCGCCTACATGTTGGCAATGCAGGAAGGCTGCGAACGACTCGGGCTGCCGCTTGCGGGTGCGCCGGAGGAAGCGGCCAGGAGAGACCTGACAGGCGAACTTCTTTCGCTCCTGCTGGTCCTGTTGTCCGTGCCTGCACCGCGCACGGCGCTGGCATCCCTTTACACCTCTCCCTTGATGCCCTGGACGCGCGACGTTGGTCATCAAATGGCCCGTGAAGTAATGGATTACGGCTGGTCCAAGACAGCCTCTCAGTTGACTGGATCAGCAAAGGAGTTGCTGGACGCGCTGCAGCCATCGCATACCCCTGAGCAATTGTTCGCGCGTCTGGGTGTAGTTGATAGATCTCTTGTTGATACCAACCTGCAGCCGCGCCTCGCATCGCTGCGCGCAGTCACCCGTGAAACGCTCGATTGGGCATTGCTTCACAACCTCGCTGCGCCAAACCAGATTGGCGCCGTTGGACATGAACGGTTCGTGGAAGGGGTTTCACTCTTCACGGAAAACGCGCTGCCGTGGCGACCTGTTCGCCAGCTGCTGGTTCTGGGATTGAACGGCAACCGCTGGCCGCACAGCCCTGGGTCGGACCCCTTCTTCACCGAGGCTGAAATTGCCTTGATCCGCCAGAAAACCGGTCTGCAGCTTAAAGGTCGCCGGGAGAAACTCGCGCGTGGATTGGAACTCTTTCGCCGTCAACTTTGTGCGGGGACAGACGGTTTGACGCTGCTTGCACCAGCAAAAAGCCTGCTCGGAGAACCCTTATCGCCTTCCACTGGTTTAGCCTTGATCAGCCATATGCTCGGATCTGAGAAGCCAGCAGACCTTGTGCAGGATGTGCGAGCCCTGCCGCGTGATCAATGGCCCGTAGCATGGCATCTGCCGCCCCGTCTTTCGCACGGGGTCAGGGATAAACTCCCTGAAGATGGCATTCTGCGACTCAATCGTGGTCTTGGGACACCGGACAAACCGGGCATCGATCTTCTCCGCATCCGGCATGATGATGCGGGACGGATGTTGCCGCAGTCGCCATCGCGACTTGAAACCCTGCTTGTGAGCCCCTTTGCCTGGTTACTTGACGAACTCGATGCGAAAGACCGCACTTGGGCACCAGAAACCCTCGATGTCATGACCCTCGGGACAATTATCCATCAGGTCCTCGAAGATGCTTTCCCCGAAAACGCGGCCACCCCGGAAATTGACGCTTTGGAAGCGGCACTGCCCGATATTCTGGATGCGGCGATCAAGAAACACGCAAGATGGCTTAGTGGCGCATCTTGGGCCACTGAGCGGCAATCGCTTTTGGGTGAGGCGCTGGAGGTCGCAAGAACTTGGGCCGGGTTCTTAAATGAAACTGGCGCGGTCATTTTGCACAACGAAGTCAATCTTGCCGGGGATCATGGCGGACTGCTTGTGCATGGCAAGGCCGACTGCCTGCTTCAATTGCCAGACGGGCGGATTCTCGTCGTTGATCACAAGAGATCAGGAGCCGGCAACCGCCGCGACCGCATGTCAAAGGGCTGGGATCTACAGGTCGCACTCTATCGCGCTATGCTTGAACGACCCAATGAAGAGACCGCGCTGACGAGATTGGTTGAAGACGGTGCGCAGATCGTTACGGCTTATCACACAACGCGCGACGCAACTGTCTTGGCCGATGAACTCGGAGCGGGCCTGGTCCGTGTCGAAGCAGCCTCCAAAGATGTTTCGGAAAACGCGATGTCGCAACTCGCCGCTGCCATCGCGGAAGTTGGGGCCGGAACAGTCCGCTTAAACCGAGAGGGAGATGCCAAGCGGTTCGAGAAAGAGCGCGGTATCAAAGCTTACGCACTCGAAGGCAATCCACTGGTTGCGGCCTTCACTTTGCCCGAGGAGGACGAGGCATGACACATCTCACGCTTGTACCTGCCGGAGCAGGGGCCGGTAAGACCCATCACATCAAGGAAACCCTTGCCGATTGGGTGGTGGGTGGTGAGGTTTCCGCCAGCCGGATTCTGGCAGTGACATTCACGGAAGCTGCAGCCTCGGAGTTGCGGGACCGTATCCGCGGCGCATTGATGGCACGGGGGCGCATTGGGGATGCGCTTGAGATTGACCGAGCCTATATCGGCACTATCCACGCTCTAGGACAACGACTTCTGACAGAACATGCCTTCGCCGGCGGGCACTCCCCCGAGAGCCGTCTTCTGACAGATCCCGAGCGCGATCTTCTAATCCGCTTGGAGATGGGTCGTTGTGAGGCGTTGAAGCCGTTGATGGCTGGCTTGGCTAGATTTGGTTATGCTTGGGATCCGCAGACAGGCATGAGTGCCAAGGAGAAATTCCGCGCGAAACTCCTGCAAACTGTCGATCTGATCCGAGGCTTGGGTGAGCGAGGTGGTTCTCCGGATATTCTGAACTCAGCACTGGCGGAATTGACCGACGGCTATGGCGAATGCGAAGCCGATGGTTCGGCCTTGGCAGATGCATTGAGACGGGCGGTGCAGTCTCTTCTGGATGCATTTCCGCACAATCTTGCAAATCAATTCCAGGGCAATGCGTCTGCCGTGAAGGACTTTTCCGGCAACCATAAAGACCTGCGCCGCGCTTTGGAGCCCGGTGTTTTGGAGGGCGACTGGAAGCTATGGCAAAAGCTGAGGAATCTTCGTCAGTCGAAGCGCGGCTCTCAAACCCCTGAGGGCTACGACGATCATGCAGCTGCCGTGGTCGCTGCTGCAGATTTCTTGCCACGCCATCCGGGGCCACTGGCGGATGCTCGCGCCCATCTCACTGCAATTGTGACCGGTGCACAGGAGGTTCTCGCCGCCTATCAGGCTGCGAAACGGGAAGCAGGGCTCATCGACTATGCCGACATGATCGTCGAAACCGAAACCTTGCTGCGGAAAGACCCCGCAATCCTGCAATCGGTTCTTGGCGAGATCGATTGTGTGGTGATCGATGAGTTTCAAGACACTAACCCGGTTCAGTTCGCCCTGCTTTGGCGGCTGGCTTGTAGCGCCAAACATGCACTCATCGTTGGAGATACCAAACAGTCTATCATGGGATTTCAGGGCGCAGACGCCCGGCTGTCAGCGGCACTGCAAACGGCCAATCCGGAAGTTATTGCGCCGCTTGACCGCAACTGGCGATCCGATCCGCGGATCATGGAACTCGTGAACACGATTGGCCCAACACTCTTTCCCGAAAGTTATGATGCTCTCTCACCAGTCAGAGCTGAAACCGGCGAGACGACAATCGAAGTCCTGAACTTGCCGCGTAGCGACTTCGTGAATGCTGCTCCCAGCATTGCCAACCGTGTCGCCGATCTTTTGGCCGATGAAACACAAGTGTTCGACAAAGCGCGAGAAGAACTTCGTGCTGTTCGTCCAGAAGACATCGCAGTGCTCTGTTACACCCACGGTCATGCCAGCAGCGTCGCCGCAGCACTTGAGGCACATGGCATTCCTGTCCGCATTCAGCAGGCGGGCTGGCTGGGCGCACCCGCTATGCGAGCAGCGCGCGCAGCGTTGGCCTACGCGTCTGACCCTGGAGATAGATACGCGGCACTCACGTGGCTAACGCTCGGGCCCCCTCGAATGGCGTTGGAGGATGCTCTTCGCAACGCCGTGGATGGAGTACTGGAAACACATCAGTCATTGGAAACCCTACGAGGGTTGAACCAATCAATCGAAGCGCTTCCTATCGCTGATGCGGTTGCCTTGGTGTTGCAGACCACTGGGTTACGAGACTGGGCTGCAGGCATGTCCGATGCAACACAGGCGCTGGCGGATTTGGCTCGCCTGGATGGAGAAGCGCAGGAGTTTGACAGAATGTTGCCCGGGCTGCGCGCCGCGGCAGGCTTCCATGGCAGCAATATGCAGATTTTCCTGGGTTGGATTTCAGGGCAGACGGATAGAGATTGGGATCGCCACCCGGACCGCGACGCTTGGTCAGGCAGCGGCGTTGAAATTTGTACATGGCATTCAGCAAAAGGTCGGGAATGGCCGATAACATTCGTGGCCGGCCTCGATCAAAGTATTGCCGAGCGACCTGGAACGTTGCGTGCAGAGTTCGAAAGCTTTGATCATCTTGCGAGTGTGCTGGACAACGCTGGACTAGGCTTCCTCCCAGACTTCGCAGCCCCTGAGAGCCAGCAAGCCTTCGCTGAGGCGCGGCATCCCGAAGATATCAAAGATGCCGCCCGCAAGCTCTACGTCGCGCTGACGCGGGCTCGGGATAGACTGATCTTAGTTCTCCCAAAGGAACGGAGGACAGCCCGCACGCAACCCGAGCGAATGATAGATATTCTACGGGATCACGCCGGTCTTACGGTAAACGTCGGCGAAATCTCTCTGTGCGGACGCGCGTTTGAGGCTCAAATCTTCGACGGCAATGTCGAAAACCCTGACTCGACAGGAATCGTGGAAAATGTTGGGCATGCTCTCTTCGGCGAACGGCGGGGATTGGATCTGACTGGTAAGACAGCTTGGCGGCGGAGCCCATCGACTTTTGGTAACCAGATCGAGGAACCGACAAGCCGTCTGGCTACCTACAATCTTGGATCATCTATCTCAGATCGGGCACTGGCCGATCCAGCGGCGCGAGGAACTGCCTGGCATCTTGCGTTTCGCGTCCTCGTCCAACACCCAGACAAGGCAGTTCAGCTGGAAGACGCGACCGGCCTGCCGAAAGACACTCTTGCGGAGATTGAAGCTCAGGCTAGGGCTCTAACGTCTTGGCTCTCTGATCAGGGCTTTGATCGTCTGCATTTCGAACTTCCTATTCAGGAAGTGGCGGCTGATGGCTCTGAGACCAATGCGATCATCGATTTGCTGGCCGAAGGCCAGAACAGCCTGCTAATCGTCGACCACAAATCCGGGGCCTGTCCGGATCCTGAGGCGCGTTTCGCAACCTATCTACCTCAGCTCGCGGCATATGCAGAGCTGATCCGCAAGGAGTGGCCGGATAAACAAATCAAAGGAATAGCGATCAACTGGATGAGCGAAGGAACACTTTCGTTTTCCCGGGTGCCGCAGGAAGCCCCGACATGAAAATACCGGTCAGAACTGAGTAAAGATCGCCAACAACACGATTATGGGGGCACCATTGCACGAAAATGAATTCAAGGCGTGGCTTGAAGAGAAGGGGCAGTCACCTCAAACCGCTTCTTCTAGGATCAGCAGCGCAAAACGAGTTGAACAGTACCTCGGCGATCTCGATGATCTTTTCTCTACGCAGGAGAAAGATAGAGTTCTCGAGCAATTTGCTTACAGCACCGAAGATGAGCGGGAAGGACGATCAAACCCTTCGCCAGTACCAATAAATGGTGTCTTGAGAACGGGGCTGGCCAGCATTCGACAAGCGCTCGAACTCTACCATAGCTTTCTGGCAAATCGGCAGAACATGCCAGACAAACACACACACCAATCCATGGTCGATCGACTGACGCGTGCAGAGATCGAAGCCGCCATGGAGGAGTGTCGAGATTTGGGCGAAAAAGCCTTTCTGCAACGCGGTGCTTTTGCCGCTCCGAAGGTGCGGTTCTCTGGTGTTGGTGACCATCACACGTTCCCCGCCAAGGCTACCGTCGCCGCCGCAGTTGCACATTTGCCTGAGAAAATTTCCCTGACAGCGAAGGAATTCTTCAATGGATTCGGCGAAACACAATCCTTCTCAAAGCTTGAGGAACTCGGCTACAAAGTCCTGAGACAGCCCGTCGCACAAGACAAGGGCGCGATAACACGCGAATTGATCGAAGCCGCCATGGATGCTTTTGATTTGCGAGAAACAGCCGAGTTTGAACCTGCGTTCTCTGCTTTCAAAGAACCTACAAAGTATTGGGTCAGGTCGACAAAGCCCCGAGAAGACAGAAGGTACCCGACCAAACCAATCGTTGGGTTCTTGAGCGGCAAAACCTCCAGCAATTTGAACGGCGGATGGAGCCAACCCTCTGACGCGGCGGCAAAACTGCATGAGGCCGGATATGTCATTGTCGACAAAGATGACCTGCCGCTGCCCCTGCCGGATGAATATACACATCTGATGCGCGGCGCAGAAAGAGCCCGCCTCGTGGCCCTCAACTATTTCATTGAGCCGGCGCGGGAAGCGGGTAAAGCAAGCGTCACCATTCGCGCAGGTGATCTGCACGATCTATGCGGCCTCGAGAAAAACTGGGCAAACGTTTGTCAAGCTTTGGAAGGCGAAAAATTCCAATCGCTGGCCCGCGTGCCCGCTCCGAAGATTGAGGGGCCGGCAAGAAGTACAACAACAGAGTTTACCTTCCAGCTCGAGTCGAACGAGATCAAGAAAGGCGAAGATATGCCGCGTTCCGCAATGAATGTCGCAGAAAACCTGATCCTTTTTGGCCCCCCTGGCACCGGTAAGACGTTCAGCACAGCGGCTGAGGCCGTAAAGTTGTGCGGGGAGCCTGTGCCAGAAGATCGCGACGATCTGATGGCAGTCTATCAGGGACTGCTCGCTGCGGGGCGGATCGAGTTCGTCACGTTTCACCAGTCGATGGCTTATGAAGAGTTCGTCGAAGGCCGACAGCCGATGACCGGCGCGGACGATGGCGAGGACACATCCTCGGGTGGGTTCCGGTTGGAAACCGTGCCGGGCATTTTCCGTCGCATCGCACGACGTGCGGAGGTGAGCAGAGGAACGGTCAGTTCTGAAACAAAGCTTTCGCTCGAAGGCCGACGTGTTTTCAAGATGTCGATAGGCGCAAAGTATCTGCCCGAAGACGCACCTCTCTTTGAGGAAGCAATCGAGAAGAATTGCGCGATCTTTGGGTTCTACGATTTTGATCTTTCGGATCCCCGATTTGACACACGAGAGGCAATCCACGCTGCTGCGGAGGCCCGGCGTAAGGAAGACCCAGAGGCCTTTGTTTCTCAGCCAGCCTCAATGATGACCAACCTTTTTCGGAACAGCCTGAAAGTCGGCGACGTACTAATCGTGACCAAGGGAAATCTGCTTGTCCGCGCAATCGGTATCGTCGAAGGAGACTACGAGTTTAGTCCGATAGAGGGGCGTGCTGGGGACTATGCCCATCGCCGCGCCGTGAATTGGCTTTGGGTTGATCGGGATGGCATAGAAGCGAGCGATGTTGCCAAAGTAGGCCTCGTTCAGCGAACGATCTATGAAATCGACAAGTCCTCGCTCAACGTGCCGGCCCTTGAACGCTACATGAACAGCCAGCGGAACGAGGGGCCATCTGATCCCGAACCTTTCGTCCTGATCATCGACGAGATCAACCGCGCCAATATCTCCAAGGTTTTCGGCGAGCTGATTACGCTCTTGGAATCGGACAAGCGTCTCGGTCAGGCGAACCAGCTGAAGGTGCGCCTTCCCTATTCCGGGGACGAGTTTGGTGTTCCGTCGAACCTGCATATTGTCGGGACGATGAATACGGCAGACCGCTCCATCGCCCTGCTCGATACGGCGCTGCGGCGGCGGTTCACATTCCGCGAAATCATGCCCAATCCGGCCGTTCTGAAGGAGGCTGCGGCCCGCACAGGTATCGATCTGCCGACCCTTCTGACGATCATCAATGAACGGATCGAGCACCTCTATGACCGTGACCACCAGATCGGCCATGCCTATTTCACCGGCTGCGACAACCGAGCGGATGTGGACGAGGTCATGCGGCACAAGGTGATCCCGCTGCTGGCCGAGTATTTCTTCGAAGACTGGGGCAAGATCGCCGCGGTGCTGGGCGATCTGGATACGCATGACGGGCCGATAGAGGGCGGCTTTCTGAACAGGTCCGTCCTGAAGGCACCACCGGGGCTCGACAATGGCGAAGCGATGCCGCGCTTCCGGTGGGACGTGCGCGAAGACAGCTTCAATTACGCGCGGCTGCTCGGTTCATGATCCGCCGCACGCTCCGCGAATGGCAGCGCATCGGCTACGGGGATGACGACACGACCATCCCCCAGGCGGAAGCTGATCGAATTGCCGCCGTTGCGACACGCTCGACCTTCGCGGGACACGGTGGAGAAGGTGTACTCGAACACGGCCGCAAAGGCCTGCGCGCCCGCGGCGTGGTCGGCGTAATCGTCGCGCAAGGCTGTCAATTGGAGATCCTTCCGAAGATCGAAGGCCTTGGTGAGCGCGAGGCTTCCGATCATGCTCTGCGTCGCCGCCTGATCCACATGCTGGCGGTTGTCCACGATCTGCGCATTGATGCAGGATCGCTGGCCCAGCTCGGATGGCAGAAGGACACCATACTGGAATTGTTGATCCGGCTTTTTTGCGCCCGCCTGATGGAAGCGGTGCGAATGGGATTGCCGCGCCGTTATCTAGATCATGCGGACGACCTACCTGCCCTCCGCGGCAGGCTCGATGTCACCCGCCAGTTTTCTCGCCATGCGGTCGCGCCGCAGAGGCTGGCCTGTCGATACGATGAACTGTCTTCTGATATACCGCTCAACCAGGTGATGCGCGCCGCCGTGACGCGCTTGCAGCATGTGGCACAGGCGCCCGACAACCAGCGTATCCTGCGCGAGCTTGGTTTTGCCTATGCCGATGTGAGCGACGTTTCCATCCCTGCGTTGCGATGGGACCAGATCACTCTGGATCGCACAAATCAGCGGTGGAGTGAGCTTCTTTCGTTTGCCCGGCTACTCCTCACAGACCGGCATCAGCAAACCACTGCTGGAGCTATTGACGGGCATGCGCTCTTGTTCGAGATGAATGCCTTGTTCGAACAATACGTTGCCAGACTGGTCACACGCGCCCTCGCAGGCAGCGGATACCGTGTCGCAGCGCAAGGCGGTCATCGAGATTGCCTATTCGAAGGCGGTACAGGTCGGTTTCGGACCAAACCGGATCTCATCATCCGGCAGGGCGATCGAACTGCGCTCGTCATCGACACGAAATGGAAAAGGATGTCGCCGCGCATCGACGATCCAAAGCAGGGCGTCAGCCAGGCTGATGTGTATCAGTTGATGGCCTACAGCCAACTCTATCGGTGCCCGAACGTCATGCTGCTTTATCCACACCACGGCGATCTGCCACCCGATCCGATCCGCACGCGCTACACGATTGCAAGCGAAGGCGCGGAGGACAGCCTCCTGGTAGCTACGATGGACGTCACTGGCTCGTCGCATGCGCATGTAGAGGCTCTAAAACACTTGATCCAAGGAGCACTTCGGGAACACGAACTCGCATAGCTTTTTGAGATCATTCGTATCATGCGGCTGACGGAACGATTTCCGCGCCGCGGGATCTTTCTTCGAGTCTATCCGTCACCTGGATATCTCCCCTGCCAACACCGCTCGTCCGTGCACTGCCAACGTCGCTGAAAACCTCTGACACCCAAACTTGCGGATCACATCGAGTACACGCGCTTCATAGGCAGCATACCCGATCAAACGGCACAGGTCGGACGCGTGGAACTGGCGGTTCGCAGTTGGTGCGGCTTGTATCTGTCTCAGCAAGTCGCGCTCTTTGGGGTCCGTTATTGGTCTGGCCGGCGGCTTGGCTGCGGGACGAGGTGGAGTTCCCGACGAATTTCGCCATCGGCGCATGAAGCCAAGCAGGAAGCCTGCGGGCACCTTTCCGTTACCTCGGGAGCGATTGAAGGCGAGGAAGCGATCCCAGATGACTTGGGTGTCGACGTTCCAGCAGGGCAGCGTGGCCTTCGCTGCTTTGATGAGCTCCGCCCAACTGGTGTCGCGTAGCCCTTAATTGGGTTCTGCCTCAATTTGTGTGGCGCAACTATCCTGAGCTTGGAACATTCGGGAGGGATAGTCGTGATTTCAAAAAAG
>NZ_JAECRZ010000031.1 GCF_016019955.1 Thiosulfatihalobacter marinus | reverse complement strand
AAATTGGCGGCATGAAAACCAACCCGGATACACCTTAGATCAGCCGCTGAGCTGTCCGAAAAACCGGGACCACTTCATTTAGGGCAGAGGAACAAAACATGATCTGCATGTAGTTGCACTGTCCACATTAGGTGTGTGCTCGGCCAGTATGGCGCAGGTCAGTAGTGCAAAAGTTGAACTTGATGGCGACTATGCGGCGGGCTGGCATACGCGAACCAGTATGCGTTGTCTCCATCCGCATGACCTCACTACCAACAGGGTCAAAGTCGATTGATACCTGACCAACCTATTTGGTTGTCTGGAAACACTCTCTATTTTCCCACTTTCTTGGAACTCTGAGTAAAGTGGGACAGTCTTCCCACCTAAGTATCTGATTTTATTTTATAATTTTTGAATAATGGTGCCCGGGGGCGGAATCGAACCACCGACACGAGGATTTTCAATCCACTGCTCTACCCCTGAGCTACCCGGGCACGGGTTGAACGGCTTGCGTTCGGGTTTCGGCGTTCTATGTCAGGGCGGGCGGGCTGTCCAGAGGGATTGTGGAAAAAATTTCAGTGCAGCCTGGGGGTTGCGCGCGCCATCTCTTCGGCAGCTTTTTCAGTATCTTCCGGGTCGGTTGCCGGCACGGCATAATCGCCCTTCAACCACCGTCCCAGGTCAATGTCGGCGCAGCGTTTGCAGCAAAATGGGCGATAGCGCGCGACGGCCTCCTTATTACAGATGGGACAGCTCATTTCAGAACGTCCTTCAGGGCAGGGCGTGCGTTCTTGCGTTGCAGTTCATAGTGACCCAGAGGTGTCCAGCCAACCAGCGTCGTGTCGATCGTATCGCGCCTGAAACTGGCGCGCAGCGCAGTCTCCACCGCGCGACGTTCCTTTTTGGGCATCGGCGCCAGGTCAAGCACGATTTGCCCTCCCAGGCCACGCACGCGCAGGGCACGAGGCAGCAGGCGGGCCGCGGCCATATTCGCCTTGAAACCGGCGGCCGGCGAAGTGTCGGAACCGGTGTTGATATCCACGGCCACCAGGGCCCGTGTGGGCTCCACGAACATGGTCGCGCCCGCACCAAGCGGGACACGCGCCCCGCGCGCCTCTTCCAGCGCGTCCAGAACACCGTGAGAGTCAAAGCTGCCCGAAGTCGTCACGACTTCGGCGGGATCAGACCAGTCGCGCCAGGCGGCGACATGGGGGCCATCGCCGTCAAGCAACGTTTCCGGGCCGTCGCCGGTGTTGTTCTGTACCTTTTCGGCCTGGGACAGCATGGTGGCGATGTCTTCCGCGATGTCCCCGGCGTCCGCGCCTTCACAGACCGACCGCAGGATCAGGCCCATGTTTCCCTCGACACCAGCGTCATGCGCGATCTCCAGCAGGCGGTCGCGTTCGGCTTCGTCGCGTATGGACCGGCTGATATTCAGACCTGGGGCCTCCGGGGTGACGATGGCAAAGCGGCTCTTGAACAACAGCTTCTGAGTCACCGGAATGGCCTTGCCCGGCTCGGCATAGCCCGTGACCTGCACCAGAATGGCCTGCCCAGGGGCGAGTCCCTTGACCTGACGCAGGAAGGCAGCGCCGCCGGGCGCACGCAGGAACATTCCGCCCTGGCCCTTGACCGGGCGATCGGCAATGGCGCGATACACCGTGCCGGGGCGGGGCGCGTCGCCGTCAATCAGCAGATCGTCCAACTGCCCGTCAACCATCAGGGCTGCGGCCTCGCGCCCGTCGATATGGTCAAGAATAATCTGGCGGCCCTTCATGTGCGTTCCTTGTAAAGCGGATAGCCCGCGGCTTGCAAAAGCGCGGCGGTTTCGGCCACGGGCAGCCCCATGATGGCGGAAAAGGATCCGCTGATCCACGGGATGAAAGCCCCGGCAGGCCCCTGAATGGCGTACCCGCCTGCCTTGCCCCGCCAGTCGTTGCTGGCCAGATAGGTGTTCAGTTCGTCATCGGACAGGCGTTTCATCCTGACCGCACTGACAACGTCGCGCCGCCAAAGCCGATCGCCCCGGCGAATGGCCACGGCGGTGATCACCTGGTGGCGCCGCCCGGCCAGCGCCAGCAGAAATGCGGCGGCTTCGCCGGCGTCGCGTGGTTTGCCCATGATCCGGCGCCCCAGCGCGACGGTGGTATCGGCACACAACACGATGTCATCGGCATCCGCCTCAACAGCCATGGCCTTTTCATAGGCGATGCGCTGGCAATAAGGGCGCGGCAGCTCGTTTTTCAGAGGGTCTTCATTGATATCGGGCGGACGGATGTCATCCGCCACCACACCAATCTGTGCCAGAAGTTCCCGGCGGCGCGGGCTGCCCGAGCCAAGGATCAGTTTCATCCCAACCTCGATTTCGCCCGCGCGGGGGCGCTTACTTGAAGCGATAGTTGATCCGACCCTTGGTCAGATCATACGGGGTCATTTCAACCTGAACCCGGTCGCCAGCCAGAACACGGATGCGGTTCTTGCGCATCTTGCCTGCCGTATGCGCGATGATCTCATGGCCGTTTTCCAGCTCGACCCGAAACGTCGCATTGGGCAGGAGTTCCTTCACGACACCGGGAAATTCGAGCAGTTCTTCCTTGGCCATGGTCTCTCCTTCACTTGACACCCGCCTGTTGCGCGGGCTGCCCCTAAATGGGACCAAGCGCGCAAGTTTTCAAGGACAATCTCAGCGCCCTCGTTCGATTGTGACCTGCCCGTCACGCGGCCTCTGGCTGGCCCGGTCGCGGCGGTTTCGCGCGCGGCCGTTTCGGCGCGCCCGGGCGATTGCGTCCAGGTCCACGCCGGCATAGGTCCAGCCGGGGGTATTCATCCGCCCCTCGGCCAGAGCACCTGTGCCGGGAAAGCCAAGGTCGGGAGGGCAAATATGCCAGGCAAACCCCCTCCGATCCGGCCAGGATTGGCCGGGGGGGCGCTTTTGATGATGCGCCTCCATGCCCGGATAAGCAGGGAGTTTATTGGGGCTCAAAGAGGATAGCGCAAATGCAGCGTTTCCCACCCCATGTCATCGTAATTCGGTCCATGGTGGGCCTCGGCAAACCGGATGCTGGCATGTCCGCAATTGACTTCCATGATAGCGAACTCTCCATTCGCCATTGGGCAGATGTCCCAACCCAGCCAGGCGATGCCAGGCACTTCCTCGTGCAGTTTTTCGCAGGCCTGTTTCATTGCATTCATACCGGTCAGGGTATTGCCCGAGAACGGTTCGCCGCTGTCTGGGTGGCGCGTGATCGGCGCCCAGTCATAATCCGAACCTTCGGCGAAATACGCGCCGGTTTTCCGGTCGACCGAGACACATGCTTCGGTGGCGGCTTTAAGATAGGTCTCGCCAGCGCGGGCAAACCGCATCCTTACTTCTCGCGTGTCCGCGCCTGTTTGTGTCATGGCCGTCGTAATTCGCAAGGTTGTCGCGGCCCCGGCACAGAAGCGATCAAGGTCAGGATCTTGTCGTAGCATGTGCTGGATCACAAAATCCCGGTCGGTTGGCAGCATGTCGGGGTGAAAACCGTCCTTGGACAGGATCGATACTGCGCGGCTTTGATTGCTGGCCCCAAGTTTCAAAACGGCGCGGTCGCCACGTTCAAAGATAACCGCCTTCAATTGGTCCGGGGGAACCTCCGAGTTGTCGGGGAATGACAAGCGCCCGTTCACGCAACTCAGGATTTCAGGGATCAGGTCGGTGTCAAACACGCGCCGCTGCTTGACCCGCTCCAACCGGGCTTTCCAGGGGCCGACTACGTTCTTGAGCATGTAGGTCCCCACGTAGTTGTCGGGGATACACCCCGGGCGAAACTCCTTTCGCACTGCGGCATAGGTCATCAGCCATCGGGCAAATCGGGTGTTGCCGAATACATCTCCTGCATAATCCGTGATTTCGCTCTGTTGTGCATGAGACAGGGCGCGTGACGGATCGGCCGATACGATGCGGGCGTATTTTTCATACGCCAGATCGTTGGACCACTTATTGTATTTCAGCTTGTTCCACTTCAGATCCAGCCGGTGCTTGAACGCATTGATACCGTATAGTGGCTTAGGAACTGGCGGCATAACAAATCCCATTGATAAATGCCGACAGGGTCCAACGGGCACGATCGCCTGTCAAGTCACCCGTTCACCTGAAAAACCGCCCTTTCAGGCCGGTCGTCCCCACCGTTCGACCAGATGCTTCACAATCTCGTCGCGCGACTTGCGATAGGCGTCCAGCCGGTTTTCCCGGCTTTCACCCTGCCCGGACGGGTCCGAGATGGGCCAGTATTCCATATCGATATGATAGAACCGGGTCAGCGATTCCGCCTCGGCGCGGCTGGCGGGCGTCAGCGCCACCACCAGGTCGAACGAACTCAGCTGGTCGCCGCGTTTCTCCATCTCGGCAAAGCTGCGCGACCGGTGGCGCGACAGTTCCACGCCGATCTCTTCGCACACGGCAATCGCGAACCCGTCGATTTCCAGATCGTTTCGGATACCGGCCGACTGGACATACACGTCGATGCCGTAAAGCTTCTTCATGATACCTTCGGCCATGGGCGAGCGCACGGCGTTATGGTCACAGCAGAACAGAACCGATTGGGGAAGATCCTCGGCCACGCGGGTCAGCTCCCGAAATGCAAAACACAAATCAGCGTGAACAGGCGCCGGGACGTATCGTTGTCGATCACTGCCTTGCCTTCCAGACGTTCCTGCAAGACGCGGGCGCCTTCGTTGTGGATCCCGCGCCGGGCCATGTCGATGGTTTCGATCTGGCTGGGCGGCTGGGTCTTCACAGCGTCGTAATAGCTTTCGCAGATCGCCCAGTAGTCCTTGACCACCTGCCGGAACGGCGACAGGCTCAGGTGAAACTCGGCGGCTTTTTCACCATTTTCGGTATTGATGTCGAACACCAGCCGCTTGTCACGGATCGAAAGCCCCACAGCATAGGGGCCGTCCGGTGCAACCCGGTCGTCCCGCCGGGGCAGATCGAACGTATTGGTTTCCAGCAAATCGAACATGGCCACCTTGCGCTCCTGCTCGATTTCCGGTGTGGGCGGCGGCAGGTTGCGGTCGTCGATTTCGATCTGGCTGATATGGGACATGGGGCCAACTCTTGCTTGGGCGTCGCGCATGAGTAGCGCAGACAGACGGCTTGGGCAATGCGGCTGGCTGCGCGGGTTCCGCTGCATTGTGGCGCAGCCGCGCAACGTCACTTTCCATGCGCGCTGTTCACTCTTCACGCTGCAGTGCTATCAAGGGGCGAACAGCGCCAAGGAGACATCATGCCCCAAACCATGACTGCCGTGGAAATCACCAGACCCGGCGCGCCGGACGTTCTGCAATTGACCACACGCACCGTGCCCCAGCCCGGCCCGGGCGAGGTGCTGCTCAAGATCGCCTATGCCGGTGTCAACCGCCCCGACGCCCTTCAGCGCGCCGGAATGTATGCACCGCCTCCCAATGCCTCGGACCTGCCCGGGCTGGAAGCGTCGGGCACGATCGTCGCGGTCGGCGCGGGCGTCAGCGACTGGGCCGAAGGCGATGACGTTTGCGCATTGCTGCCGGGCGGCGGCTATTCCGAATACGCCCTGACCCCGGCGGCGCATTGCCTGCCAATCCCCGGGGGCATGGGGCTGAAAGAGGCCGCCTGCCTGCCCGAAACCTTTTTCACCGTCTGGTCCAACGTGTTCCAGCGAGGCGGGCTGAAAGCCGGAGAGCGGTTCCTGGTGCATGGCGGATCCTCCGGCATCGGCACAACCGCGATCCAGCTGGCCCGCGTGATGGGCGCGCGTGTGTTTGCAACTGCCGGATCCGACGAAAAGTGCCGCGCCTGCCTGGATCTGGGGGCCGAGCGCGCGATCAATTACCGGGCCGAAGATTTCGTAGACGTGTTGCGTGCCGAAGGCGGGGCACATCTGATCCTGGACATGGTGGGTGGCGATTATATTCCGCGCAATATCAAGGCGCTGGCGGATGATGGCCGTCTGGTGCAGATCGCGTTTTTGCAGGGGCCGAAAGTGGAGCTGAATTTCGCCCAGTTGATGACACGGCGCCTCACGATCACCGGATCCACCCTGCGCCCGCAAAGTGATCTGGCCAAGGCCCGCATTGCCGAAAGCCTGCGGGAACAGGTTTGGCCGCTTCTGGACGCGGGCCGTATCGCGCCGGTCATGGATAGCGAATTTGCCCTGGCCGAAGCCGCCGCCGCCCATGCCCGCATGGAAAGCAGCGGGCATATCGGAAAGATCGTTCTGAAAGTGACCGCCTAAAGCGTTCCGCTAACACCTGACCCGCTGGATTATGGCGGCGCGCGCGAAACGCCAACAACTTGCGCGGCGCCCCGCCTTGTCCCGGCCTCGGGAATACAGCGGGACGGGTTAGCGGCTCAGCTCGTGCACATAGCGTTGCTTGGCGATTTCTTCGTTCTTGCGAAACTTCTGGTGCGCCGAAAGCGCCTGTTCGACATAGTCCAGATGCCGCGTCACCGCCGCCCGCGCGCCGTCGGCATCGCGGGCTTGCAGCGCATCGTTGATGGCGCGATGCTGTGCCAGCAAGTCCGAGCGCGTGGTACGTTGCTTGAACATGATGGAGCGGTTGTAGAACACGCCCTCGCGCAAAAGCTGATACATCGAGCGCATCATGTGCAGCATGATCACATTGTGGCTGGCCTCTATGATGGCCAGGTGGAAATCCGCGTCCAGCCGGGCCTCGTCGGCCGGATTGCGCTTGGGATGGGCGGCTTCCATCTTGTTGAACACGGTCTGAATCACCTGCAAGTCGGTGTCCGAGGCATAGGTGGCGGCGCGCTCTGCCGCCAGCCCCTCCATGTCTCGCCGGAACGAGATATAGTCGAATACAGCCTCGTCATGGGCCGCGAATAACTGAACCAGGGCGGTGGAAAACGCGCTGCCCAACACGTCGGCCACAAAGATTCCGGCCCCGGCTTTCGAGGTCAGCAGGCCCTTGTCCTGCAACGTCGAAATCGCCTCGCGCAGCGACGGGCGCGAAACGCCCAGACGTTCGCTCAACTCCCGTTCAGAGGGCAGCCGTTCGCCAGGGCGCAGAATGCCGCGCAGGATCAGCAATTCGATCTGATTGACGACCGACGTGGATAGCTTTTCGGACTGGACCTTTTGAAAGGGCATGGCACTTCTCACGCAATTGGTCAGGATATTTGACCACGTTGTCACGGGAAGGGCAAGAACCGCAACGCAGGCCTGTGTCATGTCGCCCAGGCAAAGCGCCGCCGCGACGGGCGCAGGGCAGGGGTGTCATATCCCACAGCCGGCTTAAGACATGATTAACCTCACCTTGGCAGATTAGGTGCATGGGACGGGTTTTGCTTTTCATGGGCCTCTTTCTGGCAGCCTGCAACGCGCCTTCGCCGTATTTTCGCGGGGCCGGGGTGACGCGCGTTTCGCTTGACGGCAGCACCTTTGACATCCGCCAGCGCGGGCGATTGGCCGAGGCGGTGCGCGTGAACGCGGAATACGCGCCACGGCTGGGGCCAATCGGGCAGCGGGCCGAACTGGCGATGGAGGCCGTGACAGGATGCGACGTTGTCGAAATCCGCGGCGACGCGGCTCAGGTTCTGGGGATCATGGATTGCGGGGATGGGTCCGGACGGGTGCCGCTGGCCAGCTATGCGCCGCTTTATGTGGATTGCGATGTGGTTGATATCTGGGTGCCAAGCGGCAACGCCACCGGATATATCGAAGCAGAATGCTGAGGCTTGCAAGCCGCCTGACCGGCGGGTTCAGCCGATGTCGCGGGTCATGAAGATCGAACTGTCATTGGCTTCATAGTCGCCAAATGGCGGACATTCGACAAAGCCATGCGCCCGGTACAGGCTATGCGCCTGTTCCAGCTTGTCCCCGGTTTCGAGTTTGAGCGTGGTCAGCCCCTGCGCCCGCGCCTCTGCCTCGATCCGGTGCATCAGCTTGTGCGCGATCCCCTTGCCGCGCGCGGCGCCGTCCACGAACATCGATTTGATCTCGCCATAGCTGCCCTTGTTGGCCAGCGCCGCGCAGCCCAGTGTCTTGTCTCCCTCGCGGGCCACGAAAAACCGGATCTCCGGGGCGCAAAGCTCGTCAATCGACAGAAAATGGTTCTCGTCCGATGCAAACAGCGAACGCATCAAGGCATGGCTGGCCTGCAAGAGCGCGGTCGCCTGCCGGTCGCGCGGATTGCCCGGAACAACGCGGATCGTGGTCATCGTGTCTGTCACGGTCGTGCCCTCCCCAGGATTGGTTGAGGTGCTTGTGTCGCACCGCGCCGCGCTTTAGTCCAGTGTTATCCAACCCGGAGGGCGGCGGATGGCCGATATCGTCTATGTCTGCGACACCTGTGCGGCGCCAGCCGAGGCCCCGAAGGGGGCGGCGTTTGCAGGCGCCTTGCGGGCTGCTGAACCGAAGGGTGTCGAAATCCGCACCGTCAGTTGTCTGAACATGTGCAACGCCCCCCTCGCGCTGGCACTGAGGGCGCCGGGCAAGGTGGCCTATCTGTTCTCGGGGGTGCAGCCCGACACCGATGTCACGGATACCCTGGCGCTGATCCGGCTGTATCGCGCGGCGCCGGATGGTGTGATCACCGATGCCCGGCCCGCCGGGCGGCTGCGGTTCTGCCTGGCGGGCCGGATTCCTGCGATCTGAAGCGTCAGTTTTCCCCGCGCGCCAGGAAATAGGCGCAGAGATACCCCAATACGGTCCAGCCGACAGCCGCAATGCCCAGGCTGGCCGTTGCGAATGCGGCCGAAAGCTCGGGCGGGCCAACGCCGAAATAGGTTGCCAGATGCGGTGCCCCCAGAAATTGCGGCGCCAGGATCAGCACCAGCCCCAGCGCATGCAGCGCAAGCCCGCGGCCAAATGCAATAAGGGATAACCCCGCCGCCGTGGCCAGAACCGTACCGATCCACCAGATCTGGCGGCTGGCCATTTCGGCAGCCGGGGTGCCCGGCAACTCCGGTGGCAGGCCCACCGCGGGCGCAAGCTGAACCGCGATGAAACCACCCAGGCCCCAGATCAGGCCATTGGCCGGGGTGATCTGCGTCCCGGTGCGCTCACGGGCAAAGCCCATTGCCGCAACCAATAACAGGCCATAGCCGGTAAATGTGACGATGTTGAACGCCATGGTCACAATATGGCGGCCCCAATCGTCGCCCAGCGGCGGTGCCCCCTTGTCGGACTGGGTCATCCCGTCGACAAGGAAATGCACCCTCGCCCCGGTTTCATACAATTCACCCTCCAGCAAAAGCGGGATGACAAACACGAGCTGAAGCAGGGCTGAAATCAGCCCTGCCATCAGGCCAGCGAACACGGCGCTGGACAGCAAATTTTTTGTCATTGTCGCGACAGGCGCCTGCTCAGTGGCAGGGGAACGCCATGGCGTGACGCACATCATGCGCGGCGTCGTGCACAACGGTGGCCTGTGCCATGCCCGAAACGGTCAGCAGCGCAATTCCCACAGTCATGGCCAGAAGAAAGGCAAGCCCGTGTGTGCGTGTGGTCGCGAAAGTGGTGGTTCTGGTCGTCATGGTCCTGGTCTCCTTTCCCGTCACACCCGACGGGCGATTGGGGTTGCGTGGCGCACGGCAGGTCTCCTGGCTCGTGGGTCAACGCGGTGCATTCCCTTCCCGGGGCGAACCCCAGTGGTATTGAACGCGCGCTCGCCACTTACAGTCGCGGGGGCGGCTGTGGCACGGGCCCGGGCGGGCCTTTCCACATTCCCATTTCATCCCCGGGCGCACATCATGCGCCCACGGAAACCGTACATTTCCTGTTTGGACCGCGCGGGTCGGGTCGGTCAAGGCTGATTCCGACATGTTCGTGACGCTAAGCGGCCCTTGCGACAACATGTTGCCAGCCGGGCCGCTTCAATATCTTGTGGATAACTGGCGCCTGCCCGCCATATTCAGTGGTTTGACGTTGACTCGCAGGGTGCGTGCTTTGCAATGTTGCAGGACTTGCGGAATCAGAAGACAGGGCTCCATTTGCGTTTTTCGAAACTCAAACTGAATGGCTTCAAGAGCTTCGTCGACCCGACAGACCTGATCATCGCCGATGGTCTTACCGGGGTTGTCGGGCCGAATGGCTGTGGCAAGTCCAACCTGTTGGAGGCGCTGCGCTGGGTCATGGGCGAAAACCGCCCCACCGCGATGCGCGGCGGCGGCATGGAGGACGTTATCTTTGCCGGCGCGGCGACGCGGCCGGCGCGCAACTTTGCCGAAGTATCGCTGCATATCGACAATTCCGAACGGTTGGCCCCGGCCGGGTTCAATGAAGACGACGCGCTGGATATCGTGCGCCGGATTACCCGCGATGTCGGGAGTGCCTACAAGGTCAACACCCGTGATGTGCGCGCCCGTGACGTGCAGATGCTGTTTGCCGATGCCTCGACCGGCGCGCATTCCCCGGCGCTGGTGCGGCAGGGGCAGATTTCCGAGCTGATCAACTCGAAACCCAAGGCCCGCCGCCGCATTCTCGAAGAGGCGGCAGGGATTTCCGGCCTGTATCAGCGCCGTCACGAGGCCGAGCTGAAGCTGAAGGGCGCCGAAACCAACCTGGCCCGCGTTGACGACGTGATCGAACAATTGGCCAGCCAGCTGGCGCAACTGGCGCGTCAGGCCCGGCAGGCAGCGCGCTATCGCGCTATCGGAGAAGAGCTGCGCCAGTCCGAGGGGCTGTTGCTGTATCGCCGCTGGCGCGAGGCGGACGAGACGCGCGCCAGGGCCGAAGAGGA
The DNA here is from genome assembly GCF_016019955.1 of Thiosulfatihalobacter marinus. Lineage (GTDB taxonomy): Bacteria > Pseudomonadota > Alphaproteobacteria > Rhodobacterales > Rhodobacteraceae > Shimia > Shimia marinus_A. Next base: position 3,056 of record NZ_JAECRZ010000031.1, on the reverse strand, counting down.
ACTGCGCGACCGCACAACAGCCGCCGCGCAGGCCGAAACCGAGGCCCGCGCCGCCGCCAGAGCACGTACCACGCGCGACGAGGCCCTCCCGCCCCTGCGCGAGGAAGAGGCTATCGCGGCCGCGATCCTGCAACGGCTTCAGGTGCAGCGCGATACGCTGAACGATCAGGAGGCCCATGCGCTTCAGATCATCGAAACGCTCAAAAACCGTATCGTGCAGCTAAGCCACGACATGGAGCGCGAGGCCGGGCTGAACCGCGACGCGGGCGAAACCATCGAACGGCTGGAGTGGGAACAGCGCGAACTGGCCAGGGCGGGCGAAGGCCATGGCGAACGGCTGGAGGCCGCCGCCGACGAGGCCCGCGAGGCGGCCAGCGTGCTGCAAGAACGCGAATCCGAATTGTCGCAACTGACCGAGGATGTGGCGCGGCTGGCGGCACGGCATCAATCGGTGCAGCGCCTGCTGGAAGACAGCCGCAAGACACAGGCCAAAAGCGAGGCCGAAGCCACCAGGGCGCGCGATGCCGTGGCCCAATCGCGCGACGCGCTGGCGCGTGCGCGCGCCGATCTGGAACAGGCCCGCGCCGCAGAGGAAGAGGCCATAAAGGGCGCGCAGGCTGCCGAGGAAAAGCTTGTCGCAACCGAGGAAGAGCGCGCCGAAACCCAATCGCGCGAGGCCGATGCCCGCGCCGAACGGTCCGAGGCCGAAGGCGAGTTGAACGCACTCAGGGCGGAAACCACCGCGCTGGCCAGGCTGGTGGAACGTGATACCGCCGAGGGTGGTCAGATCCTTGACCGGTTGCAGGTGCAGCAGGGGTTTGAAAAGGCGCTGGGCGCGGCCATGGCGGATGATCTGCGTGCGCCCGAGGTGGACGAAGATGGCCCGTCGGGCTGGTTCGTTTTGCCGTCCTATGATGAGGATCAGCCGCTGCCGGACGGGGTGACATCGCTGGTACAGCACGTGTCGGTGCCCGCGGTTCTGGAACGGCGCATGAGTCAGATCGGGCTGGTGTCGGGAGAAGACGCGCCCCGCCTGCAACCAATGCTGAAACCGGGCCAGCGTCTGGTGTCGCTGGAGGGTGACTTGTGGCGCTGGGATGGCTATCGCGCCTGGGCCGAGGACGCGCCAAGCGCCGCCGCGCTGCGTCTGCAACAGCTGAACCGCCTGGAAGACCTGAAACAGACCATGGCGCGGGCCACGGCGCGGGCCGATGGTGCGGTGCAGGCGCACGAGACCTTGCAGATGCGTCTGCGCAGCCTGGCCGAGACAGATCGCGCGGCCCGCGATGCGCGGCGCGAGGCGGATCGCGCCGCCGCTGATGCCAACCGCGCGGTAAGCCGGGCCGAAGCCGAGCGGAACCTGTCCGAAGGGCGGCTGGAATCCCTGGGGCTGGCGGTGACACGGCACGAGGAAGAGGCACTGGCGGCGCGTGCGCAGGTGCAGGAAGCCGAACGCGCCATGGCCGGGCTGGGCGATCTTGATGCGGCTCGTGGCGAGGTGGAAGACATCAAGATGACGGTCGAGGCCGCGCGCATCATGATGATGTCGCGCCGTTCGGCCCATGATGAGCTGCGCCGCGAGGCCGAGGCGCGACTGAAACGCAGCCAGGAAGTCACCAAGGAGATCAGCGGCTGGCGGCACCGGCTGGAAACGGCGGAAAAGCGCATGGCCGAACTGGCCGAGCGCAAGGCCTCGTCAGAAGAGGAACTGGCCGAAGCCGGGAGCGCACCCGAGGAGATCGCCGCCAAGCGCGCGGAACTGACCGACGCGATCGAGGCCGCCGGGGAACGGCGCCGTGTTGCCGCGGATGCCCTGGCCGAAGCGGAAGGCGCGCTGCGCCAGGCCGAACATGCCGAGCGGGACGCCGAGCGGGCCGCCAGCGAAGCGCGCGAGGCCCGCGCACGCTCGGAAGCGCGGGCGGATGCGGCGCGCGAAACCGTGGCCTATGCGGCCGAGCGGATCATGGAAGAGCAGGAGGTGAACCCGGCCGACCTGTTGGAACGGCTGGATGTCGATCCCGACAGGATGCCGGATTCACATGCTATCGAGGCGGATGTAAACCGTCTGAAACGCCAGCGCGACAGCCTGGGCGCCGTGAACCTGCGTGCCGAGGAAGACGCCAGGGGTGTCCAGGAAGAACATGATACTCTGGTGGGTGAAAAGGCCGATCTGGAAGAGGCGATCCGCACCTTGCGGGGCGGCATTGCCAGCCTCAACCGGGAAGGCCGCGAGCGGCTGTTGACGGCGTTCGAGCAAGTGAACTCGAACTTCACGATGTTGTTCCGGCACCTGTTTGGCGGCGGCGAGGCCAATCTGGTGCTGGTCGAAAGCGACGATCCTCTGGAGGCCGGGCTGGAGATCATGTGTCAGCCGCCGGGCAAGAAGCTGTCCATTCTGTCGCTGTTGTCCGGGGGCGAGCAGACGCTGACCGCGCTGGCGCTGATCTTTGCGGTGTTCCTGGCCAATCCGGCGCCGATCTGTGTGCTGGACGAGGTGGATGCGCCGCTGGACGACGCAAATGTCACCCGGTTTTGCGATCTGCTGGATGAGATGTGCCGACGCACAAACACGCGGTTTCTGATCATCACCCACCATGCGGTGACGATGGCGCGGATGGATCGGCTGTTCGGGGTGACGATGGCGGAGCAGGGTGTTTCGCAGCTGGTGTCGGTGGATCTCAAGGCTGCGGAAACGCTTGTGGCCTGAGGCAGAGGGGGCGCTGCCCCCGTCGCGGCAGGCCGCGACTCCCCCGGAGTATTTTGGGCAAAATGAAGAGTGCCACGGTCACTCTAATGTGACGCGGGCGTGTGGTCTTGCTGCGTTAGGGTTTCGGCAGGAGGGCATCGCATGGGACGTATGTGGGTAATGGCGATACTTCTGGCCGCGCCGGTGGCGGCGCAGGAGTGGAATTCGCGTGATGAGGACAGAGCATTTGATGCTGCGGCCTTGCACGCGCGTCTGGCCGGGCAGACGCTGGTTGAAGTGGTCCCGGAAATCCGGACAGTTAGCTAAGGTGTATCCCGAACTTTTTGGAGGGATACGAGATGGCGAAACG
>NZ_JAECRZ010000030.1 GCF_016019955.1 Thiosulfatihalobacter marinus | reverse complement strand
CGAAGACCAGCGCGGCGGGCAGACCTTCTCGATCATCCCGTTCATCGACAGCGGTGAGCAGCCGCTGGACGCAGGCGCGGGGCTGTCGCTGGTCGCGTGACCTTGGTACGAGGCTTGAACATCTGAACTGCAAGGGGAGCCGTGGGTTCACGGTTCCCCTTTTGCTGTGCTTGCTTCAATAGAGCGATCGAACTGCCACTTCATATGGCGTTCCGGTGTAGATGAGACTGCTAGATCGGAAGTGCCGCGCGGAGTTTCGATTAAAGTCAGACTTGTACAACTGCTTGAGCGGCAATCAATGCGTCAACAGCAACTTGAACCTCGGCGTAGAGCTCGGTGTCCAACTCTGCTGCGTCGATTTCCACAATCAGTGCGTAGCGTACGGAAGGCAAACTCTCAGCGAGAAGCTTTTTCGACTTCCACCAACCGGTGACTGGGTGAACAGCCAGCAAGTTGCGCCGCGCCAGATCTGAAGCCCTACATGTCAGCTGATCTATATGGAGCGACCCGACATGGCGCCGATTGCTACCGAAGTCCCAAAGATCATCTTCGTCGCTTGCAGGACCATCGGGCTGTTCGGCCGCCTTGCTGATCCGGGCCAGAAATTGGGCTTCGTTCTCGCCAGCGCGATTGAGTTGGAAACGTAAGTTGTGGGACGCGTAGCGATACCGAACGCCGCGCGAGGCTTCGGACGGGTTCGGAGCGATAAAGCTACTGAGTGCCACCCGCAAGGTCACATCGGCATTGCCGAGCGCGCGCAAAGCCTCAACGGGCCAGGGAAGGGCGAACAGCTTCATTTCATTGTGGACATCACCGCCGGTCTTCTCTGAAATCCCGTACGGCGTAATCGTATCTTCCACGATGAGGGTCAGCGCGTTCGACGCGCTGCGGCGGGCACGCGCCATGTCCGGCACACCATACCCATAGCGCTGAAAAAGGGGCGTGAAGTGACCCTTGTTTGGCTGGGCCGGCAGATGCGCACGCATCTGCTGCGTCCACCGCGCTGACGACACGTAGAGACCACGCACTGTCTCGGGCCAAAGCGTCGGATAGTCCGACCAGAGTTCCGTTACATCCTTCGCGGCAAGCGCGGTCGCCGCGCTGGTATCGAAGGTGAATGTGAAGGATCGGACTGGGTAATTGTGGTGAGTCGAAAGCAGCGATAACCATCCATGCCGCATTGGCGGTGGCATGGCACTTAGCGCCCAGTTTCCACCCTCAAGGACGACGTCCGGCTTGTTCGGCCAATGGGACGACCACGATGCAGTTCTCGAAGCTGGCGATAGATCGCCGAATGGTGCAAGCGCCTGGGCCGGCTCTCCGTCTGGCAGTACGGTCTTCTCTGTAAAGGCCCCAACAGACAGAACATTCCACGCTTGGGCAGGCGACTCGATTTCGTTGTCTTCGTGATCGCATCGGTCCAGGTAGTTTCCGGCACCAAAGGTGAAGTTGTCGGTATTCCCTGCGGAGACAAGCACCAAGCGTTGTTGTTTCACCTCACCTGAAACACCGGCGGCGAGCTGATCGACCTCCGTCGACCAGGACGTCGGCGCGCCGTCATGCGGGGTGTCCTCACCCGTCGTCGTGGTCATGGTGAAGGTCCGGCGCCGGGGGCCGACCTGTTCTACTGTATTGATCGCCTGCCTGGTAACCGCGCCGAGGAGATGATGCGGGTTCATCCCTGCATCAGGCAGCAGCTTCACGGATTCCAGACGGTTCACGACAGAAACCGGATTCGCCTGGTGCAGTTTCGGCGTCAGGTCTCCAAAGAGCGCCAGTCCTCCCATCTGCGTGCCATGGCCCTTCACATCCTCCAGCCCCCAGGCCGGGTTGGCGGCATGTCGGTCATCCACGCTGAGCGCCGGCTGAATGAGAGGATGCGCGCGACTGACACCGGTATCCAAAAGCGTGACGTAGCTAGGATCGGGATTGTCAGTGTAGGTCGTACGACCCGCGAGTTCGTCGACCCACTGCGCCTGTTCTGCCACCGGCAAGCCGTCGAAGAAATCCGCTGTGATGGTGGGAGCAGCAAGGGCGCGCACGCCGCCTAGTCGGCGGACGGCTTGGGCGAGCTGATTGCGATCGGCCTCTACGATCACAACGATATCTTCGGGAAACTCCAGCCGATCTGCTCCCACGGTAACGCCATAGTTTGGTGCGGCCGCGACGAAACCTTCGGTCATTTGAGGCTCGAGCCAAACCTCCCAGATGGTCGCAACATCCGCTGCTGGAAATTTGCCTGAAGGGCTGCGCCAGAGGGCACGCAATCCCGCTTCCGTGATGGCAGCGACGCTCTGCACCAGATCCGCGTTCTTCGGACGGCCTGGGATGAATTCACCATCCTTTTCCCGGTCGGGTGTGTCTTCCGTCCGAAACTGCTCGACCTTCTTGCGCAGCTTTTCAATACCCTTGGCTGTCGCAAACACCGTCGCGCGCTCTTCGGTGCCACCGGGATCAGGGGTCTCGGCGACGCGAAGGAGAGTCAGGCCACTAGCGTCGAGGCTGCCTTTCTTCAGGCGCTCGTCGATACGCGAGCGTACTTCCAGATAGACGCCGGGAAGTTCGGCTGCTGGAATATCTGGCAGCGCGTCGATGGCCTGAAGCAATGCTTGGGCGTGCGCCGCGCGATTGGGGACATCACTTGGTCTTTTGGACCCGCCCCCGCCCTTTGCTTGGAACGGGCGAGGTTGTCCGAGATTGCGAAGGTGGAAGTGCCGAAGGTCTCGTGCCATTGTCATCGGTCCCTAGTTCTTGGAGCGACCGTCGGCGTTCGAGGGCATCAAGCAAATCCTGTGTCGCAATCTTGTCGGTATCATTCAGAACAGCACGTCGAGCGGCATCTTCCGCCGCTGCCACAACATCGGCCGTTGAGAGGCCTGTGGCAACGTCTATAACCCGTTTCCATCCCATGCGAGCGAGTGAGAAGCCGATCAAACGGCGTTCGAGCGCCTGCCGAATGGCAGGGCCATCGGGCATGACATATGGCAAAACAAGATCAAAGCGGCGCAGCACAGCGCGGTCAAGAATTCCCGGCAGGTTTGTAGTGGCAATGACGATCGAAGGCCCGGTATCCTCATCCAGGAATTGCAGGAACGAGTTCAGAACCCGCCGGGCCTCACCGACATCGTTCTCACCGCCCCGGGCCGCGGCCAAAGCGTCGATTTCGTCGAAGAGATAGATACCGCGCGTCGTCTTGACGGCATCGAATATCATCTTCAGCTTCTGCGCTGTTTCACCCATGAATTTTGTGATCAGTCCGTGGAGCATGACCGAAAAGAGAGGGTACTGCAGCTCACCGGCAAGCGCTGAAGCACTCAGGGTCTTGCCGGTTCCGGGAGGACCGGAGAGGAGAACGCGCCGCCGTGGCTTCAACCCTTTCGCCTCGAGCTTTTCGCGCATTCGTGTCTCTACAACGAGATGCGCGAGTTCGCTCTCAATCCTGTCTGGCAAGATGACATCGACGAGGCGCTCGGTCGGATAGGACGCGGCAAGGAACTCCGCCAGATCACCGCGGGGTGTTGCGATAGGAGTGATCGCAGGGGTTCGCTTCGAAGGCGGCTTCTGTCCCGCTTCGGCCCATTGTCGCAACTGTTCAGCCAGACGGGTATGTCCCTTCTGCTCTTCAGCCGCAGAGAGTTGCATCGCCAGATCGTAAAAACGATCAGCGTCCCCTTCTGCGTGGCTCTTGACGAGACCGATGAGTTGTTGGGCGGAAGCCAAGGTCGAGTTGCTCTTTCTGAATGATCATTTTCAATGATACTAAGGTCTTTTCTACATTCGAACTCCTCAGCAGACCAGACAATTTGCGCTGTTTGGAAGCAGAGTGTGTCGGTTTTGTGCTCTCGAGCATCGACTTGGATGCTTGCCTTGCGGCCTCCCCCGCTCGGCTTCGCGTGTCGCAGGGGAGAACGGCCCTTCGGTCCGTCGCGCATTCGGCCATGCGGCCTCACCGCGGCGTCGCGCCTGGCATCCCGGTTTGCCCGCCTCGCGAGCACGTCCCTCCCCGGCCGCTCCGCCGGATTGCGCTCTGGTCTGTTTTGCGTGGCAAAACGATCCCGCCGCTCCATCCGTCTCCCGCGTCCGATCGGGCCGTTTGCCTGCTCGGGTCGGTCAAACCTACCGTCAAAACACACACACATGAGCGCGGAAGCATATCCTCCGGATGGCCCCCAAATCAGCCCGCGTCAAGGATCGCAAAACTTTTCGGCGAGGACGGGGCCTGTGGCTTGGGGCGGTCCCGTGCGTGAGGGCGCGCATGTGTCGGGTGCCGCGCTCGGAAAACTTTTGCGCCCGGCAAGCCGGCGGCTGCGCCGTCCCTGACCCGGGCAGATTCGGAAACCAGGCATTCGGCCATGCCCCCACACTCACGTGGTGGCCTTGCAACCGAACACTGGAGACCAGACATGGCTTACGACACCGCAAACGCCTACGAGACCATCGAGCTTTTCGGACTGACTGAAAAGGACGCGCAGCTGCCGATCCCGGAGGATCACGTTCTGACCGACCACATCGTCCGCGAGAGCTTCGAGGCTTTGCTCGGCCAGCTGCGCGGGACCGGGCTTGAAGCAGAAATCGAACCGCTGGCCCATGGGCTCGCGACGATCCTGCAGCGCCGCAAGGTGGCACTCGGCAAGGAGGTCGACCGCACCGCCGACAAGATCGGCGCGCTGGCAAAATCCCACGACGGATCGGAAATCGCCGAGACCGCGCTCGAAGAGGCGCAGGCGCGCTTTGTGCAACTGCGCGAGATTGTGAGCGCCATCGAGGTGATGAGCGAGGCAGCGGCGGAATGCTACGAGATCGAGACGGGCCACGCCTACATCCCGGCAGCCGGATCGCGCGCAAGCGTCCGGGCGAAAGAGACCGGGGCGGTCTTCGAGGCGCGGCAGCTGCTGGAGCAGCACGACCGCGAGACTGCCGAGAAGTCGAAAGTCGAGGGGGTGCCCCTGATCGTCTCAGGAGCCACCGACTGGACAGATGTCGATGTGATCTTCAACACGCTCGACAAGGTTCGCGAACGGATCAAACAGAACCGCAACCAGGAGATCTTCCTCTGCCACAAGGGTGGCAAGCACGGGGCGGAGATGATTGCGGCCCGGTGGGCCCGGGCACGCGGGGTCGCGCAGGCGCGCTTCGATCCGCGCTGGTCCGCGCACGGGCGGGCGGCACCGTTCAAGTGCAACGACGAAATGCTGGACGACAAGTTCGCGGCGACGGGGGTTGTACTCTTCGGCGGCAACGGGGTCGCGCTGAACCTCGGGCAGAAGGCGGAAGCGAAAGGTCTGACGGTCATGCGGGTTGCGGACCCGGCGAAGAAGGCTGCGCAGGATTGAAGAGAGGGGGTCGCGCTTGGCGCGGCCCTTTCGTCATGTCTCATGGCGCGTGCGGTCGGTCACGCGTGATCGGTAGTCTGCGGCGGCCAGCAGCGTTATCCCTCTACCCGGTCCGTCAGAGTGCGGCCCATCCGCATCGGTACGGGCTGGGGATGGTACGCACCTCACGCACATCGTCAGCGGGGCAAGACGCGAGGGGTCGAGACGTCGCACTTGAGGCCGAAGACTTGCGCGTCCCTCGGGTGGTGTCTCAGAACATCGCACCCGCGCAGGCGGGCTCCGTCAGCACCCCGGCCAGGCTTGGCGGGACGAGGACGCGGATGGTGGCGTCGGCGTGATGGCAGGGGTCATCCGGATCACTCCTTTTTGCTCATAGATGTGGATCGCACGGGGTCGGCCCAATCGTGCCCTGCGCTTCGCTCCGGCAAGCACAAATACGGCTTCCACGGCGGAGCCGCGGACCCTCCGCATTTGCGCTTGCGACCGGGCCTCTTGCCCCCGTGCCGGGTGATCCCCATCGCAACAAGGAGTAACCCAAATGACCAACCACTACGTCGCCACTGTCCCCGTCAAGTTCACCGATACCGATGGCCAGGAGCGCACCCGATTTCAGCGCGTGGGTGCGATGTTCCGCAACACCCGCAACGGGGACGGCTCGGAGTTCTTCAGCCTCAAGCTCGACTTCCCGGTCGCGGTCTCGGAGCTGGTGATGTTCCCACCGAGCGCGAAAGATCCCCAGGACTAAATCCTCTGACGAGGATGGGCCGCCCCAGGACGATCTTGGGGCGGCCCGATCCCTGTTCCAGGGATGCCGGTCCCTGCGCGTTCAACGGACGCACTCCGCCCGGAATGATCAGGCCGCGACAGACCGGCCAGTCAGCCTCAAGGGGGCCATCCACAAAAACCTATCGGCCAGGGCCTCCCGGTTTTTGCGGCAGAGATTTGGGGATCCAAATCTGGCCCTCCTTGACCCTGCCTGTCCGCCCTGTCGGTGGGGTTTGCGCCCGCCCGCGGTTCCGTCCGAACACATGCGTGTTCGGCCAGAGCCTCGGGCGGGGCTGGCGGACGGGACCCCTGGGACAGGTGTCGCTTGGAGGTGAGGGCGGCAGAGCCGCGTCCCTGCGGGCCGCGGCGTGAAGCGGACACCAAGGCTGCCTGAGCCTGGATGCGACGTAAGTATATAATTGACAGCTTGGTATATTATCGTAAGGTAGGGGCAGCCTTGGTGGAAGGTGGCAGGAAATAGGGGGTCTTTCTTCGCATGTCTCGTTCAAAACGTCTCACAGATGCGAACCGCATGGAGATCGTTCGCGAGGCTGCGGAAGGTGTGTCGACATCCGTGTTGGCCGAGCGGTTTGGCGTGTCGCCGCGGGCGATCCAGTACACGCTCAAGGCCGATGCCGAGCGCCAGACGGATGCAGCCATCCCGGTCTCCGCGGTCAGTGTGAAGGTCACGGCTTCGGAGCTTGAGGCGCTCGACGCGGTGCTGGCGAAGGCCGGGATCGAGAGCCGGGCTGAGGGACTGCGGCGGCTCATTCAGGCGGCAGGCGGGGTGTTCGTTCCGGATGCGCAGATGGCGGCCGAGATGGCGCGATACAGGGCCTCTTTGCACGAGGTCGGCAATGGGGTCGCGCAGATCGCCAAACAGATGACGCAGGCCAACCGGATGGGGCAGGGGGCCGTGGGGGGCACGAGTGCCGAGTTCTCCGAATTGCGCCTCGCGCAGCTGCGCGGGCTGGCGCGGTTCATTCTGGATTCCGCTGACGAGATTGACCTGCTTCTGCGCCGCCGTCGAGACGCGATGCAGCTCGAGGCCACGGCCGCCTTGAGGGAGTTTGCGCATGCGGCTGAATGATGCTGTCGATGCCGTCACGGGCGAGGTCTTCCGGGATGGCTGGAGCCGGATCCGGGGCTCGATGCAGGGGCTGCACGTAGCCAAGCAGAGCCAGCTTGTGCGTGCGGCGGCGGGGCACCGGCCAGCGGTCTTCAAGGCGATCCGGGGCGGGGGAACGCACACCAAATCGCAGCTGATGAACCAGCTCGAGTATCTGACCACCAAGTCCACCCATATCGTGGACTCAAGCGGATTTCTGGATGGCAAGGCGAAGCTCGAAGCGAAGGACATCAAAGACCTCACCGAACGCTTTGCCAAGCGGTGGGACGCGGGCTTTAAGCCCAAGCTGGGCCAGACCACACACATGCTCATGTCCTTCCCCATCGGCACGCGCGGGGAGGATGTGCGCGACATCGCGACGGACGTGGCCGAGCGGTTCTTCCAGACCGATGAGGGGCATTTCGACTACATCATCGCGGTGCATGAGGACCGCGATCACCCGCATGCGCATCTGGTGCTGAACCGCCGCTCGCAGGAAGGCGAGTTCTTTTTTCTGGGGCGCAATCATCGCTTCAACTATGACGACTTCCGCCTCGCCATGGTCGAGGAGGCGGAGAAGTACGGCGTGCGCCTGGAGGCCACGCGCCGGGTGGATCGCGGGGCTGTACATTACCCAGCCCGGACCAGCGAGGTCTACGCCGCGAAAGAAGAGGGTCGCGCGCCCCGCGAGCGCGAACGCGTGGGGCAGGACCTGACGCGGACGCTGGCGGAGATCGCCAACACCAGAACCGTCTACCATTCGCTGGCCGCGGAGGCTTCGCGCGAGGCCCGCGAGGATATTGCCGCAGCCCTCTTTCGCGCGGGCGAGGTGCTGGCGCATGGCGGGCAGGTGGACCGAACAGGAGATGTGTATATGGCCGAGGATCAAAGCTTCGAGGATCTGAGAAGCCTCTATGCGGAAAAGCTCGCGCGGGTGCAGGGCATGATCGCCGAGAAGTCTGACGCGGAACGTCCCGTGCTGGAAAAACGCCTCATCGAGATCCAGACGCAGGTCCAGCATATGCAGCCCTTGGGGCTGCGCTCGGGCTCGCTCTCAGATGCGCCCTCGGAGGGCGGGATTTATTCCGAGGCCAATATCGACGCCAGCCAGCGCGAGCGACTGGCCGAGCCCGACTTGAGATCGCGCATTGACGCGGCACTACGGGGCACCGGGATCAGTACATCGGAAGTGGTGGCCCGGATCGAGACGGGCGCCTCAAATGCAGCGCTCGAGCATCAATGGATCGCAGATGATCTCTCCAAGGTGGCCGAGGCGCGCGATCTGAACCTTGAACGCCGCGCCGATCTGGAACAGGCCCGCGACATTCTCAACGATGTGCATGTCGAACTTGGCACGCTCTTGGAACGGGAAAACGTGCTGCGGCGGGATGGGGTCATGGAAGCGGAGGCGGTCAGCGAGCGGTTCCATTATCATGAGGGCGCGGTGCGGGCGATGGAAGGGACAATCCGACAGGAGATGCGTGCAGAGGGCCTGACCGCGCAGCAGATCGAGGACCGGGACCCTGAGGTTGTCTCACGGGCGGAGCGCCGGATCGAGACGGAGCAGCGTGCATATCTCGAGGCACACCCGGATCTGCTCGCACGCCCTGGCGATGTGATCGACCGATCTGAGCCCTACAGGGAGACCATCACCGATGCGGCCCGCGCCAGCGAGATCACCCGCGAGGTCGACCGGATCATGGAGGGACGCGACCTCCGCAGGCCCGTTGCGGATGCTGTCGCAGATGACTTACGAGCGCGCTATCCGGACATGCCGTCCCACCTCGCCCGTGGGCTCGGTGCGACCTATGCAGCCGTCGTCGAGATCCGTGACACGGAGGCCATCAATCAGGTTCGCCGCGAAAACGAGATGCACGAGGGGCTTAGGTCTGGCACGCGCGACGCACTCCTCGCAGCCCGCGGTGAAACTGCGCCGCAGTTTGACCGTGCCGACCGCCTTGCAGACGCGATTGCGCGTGTCGTGGACCATGAACGGGCGGGGGAGTTGTCCGCGCCCTTCGAGACCGAGGCGGAGCGGGACGCCTTCCGCGACGAGATCGTGCGGGTGCTGGACGTTCGCCAACGCGACCGGCTCACATCCGGCGATGCCGATGCGCTGGACAAGGTTCTCGAGGACCGCCTCGACCGGCTCTATGTCGCCAAGGTCTACCTGCAATCTGATGCAGCGACGGCCAACACGGAGGCCTTGCGCCAGGTGGTCGATGATCTTGCCGATACCGAATATGAAAAACACCGCACTGGCGATGTGGATGGCGAGACCGAGCGGGGACAGGTCCATTGAGCGCGCCCATGGGAAAGGCGCGGATCGCCACAGGGGTCTTTCTGGTAACGCTGGTGACCGGGGCCATGGGCTATACGATCGCCTCGGCGGTGCTGACTTACCAGGATCTGGGCTTCGGGGCCGAGATCGACTTTGCCTATATCGCGCAGAACTACATGGCGATCCTCGACCGCCGCCCTGAGGACGCGCAACTTATTCACCTGATCATCGGCAGCTTCGCCGCCGCCGGCCTGATGCTGAGCCTCGCCCTCTCGGGGTCCGCTCTAACACGCTTTGGCCAGACCCATTGGCAGAGTGCGCGCGAGATGAAGGCCAATGGCTTCTTCGGGGCGCCGGGCACCGGGTTCATCCTCGGCAAACTTGGGCCGCCCGGCTCCCGCGCCAACTACATTTGCTCGAAGGTTTTCCCCCACGCGCTGATCGTGGCGCCCACGGGCCGTGGCAAGACCACGGGCTTTGTCATTCCGAACCTGCTGACCTGGCAAGGCTCTGCCGTGACGCTCGATGTGAAGGGCGAGTGTTTCGAGGCCACGGCCCGGCACCGCGCAGCCCAGGGCGACAAGGTCTATCGCTTTGCCCCTACCGATTGGGAGGGCAAGCGCACGCATCGCTACAACCCGCTCCTGCGCATCTTTGAGCTGAAAGATCCCGCGCGCCAGCAGATGGAATTGCAGCTTCTTGCGACGCTCTTCCTGCAGAGCGACAATGACCGGGTGCAGGGGCTGCTCAAGGGCGGGATCGATCTCTTCGTGGCAGCAGGCCTGCTGGCGTTCCAGCGCAAGCGCCCCACCTTGGGAGAAATCTACCGCATCGCGGCCTCGGGCGGGAACAAGCAGAAGGAGTATTTCGCGCGGGGCCACGAGGTCGACAACCGGGCGGCCAAGCTGATCTTCACGCGGCTGGCCTCGACCAACAACGACACGCTGACCTCCTATGTCTCGCTCCTGATGACCTCGGGGCTCGACCAATGGCAGAACCCTGCCATCGATGAGGCGACGGCGGTGTCGGACTTTGACTTCCGGACGATCCGCAAGAAGCCCTTTTCGGTCTATCTCGTGGTCCAGCCTCTGATGGTGAAGCCCCTCGCGCCGCTGATCCGGCTCTTCTTCTCCGATCTCCTTTCCGCCATGCAGGAAAAGGACCCCGGGCCGGATGAGCCCTGGCCGGTGATGATCATGCTCGACGAGTTCAATCGCTTGGGCAAGATGCCCATCGTGGTCGAGAGCATCGAGACCCTGCGGACCTATCGTGGTCACCTGGCCGTGGTAACCCAAACCATCCCCGCCCTCGATGAAATCTATGGCGAGAACACCCGCCGTGCGCTGCAGGGCAATGCCGGCGTGAAGCTTTACCTGACGCCCTCGGATGAGAAGACCGTCGAGGAGCTGAGCAAGGCGGTTGGCAAGACCACGAAGACCGTCATCACGCGCTCCCAATCCATCGGCAAGAATCCCTTCGAGGGCCGCAGCCAATCGACACGGACCGAGGAAAGCTCTTTGCTCCCCGAAGACGAGGCCCGCCGCCTGCCGCTCGACGAGATCGTCATGGTGATCGATGCCCAAATGCCTGTTCGGGCGAAACGGATACAGTATTTCGACGACCGGCTGTTCAAAGCGATCCATGGTTCTCAGTCGGGCGAGTTGCCGTTTCCGGAGCCGGGGGGAGGGGGGTCTCAGGGTACGCTACCGCTGAGTATGCGCGCCATGCCGATGACACCGCCCCCGGACGGGTCTGGCGGATCCGAGTCCGACGTTCAGGCCGCACGCCCGGCTGCTGATGGCCAATCGTCAAGGCAAACCCATGTCGCTCCAAAGAAGACCGCGCCTGTCGTTCAGGCCGTTATCGCCGAGGAACAACGACAGATGGAGATGGATTTTGGGGCGCAGGTGCGTTCTGATGATCCGACAAAGGAGGAGGGAGACGATCAGCTAAGGACCGCCGTGGATCGGTTGGGCGAGCTGGAGTCGAATTTGAGAGAAAGGCTTTGAGGTGGTTGGTGTGTCTTTGGGAGTATGATTTCTTGAAAATACGAAGGTAGAAAAGACGCAACGAGAACTGTATGGCGACACTTTCAGATACCAGTATCATGGTGCAAAAAATATTTCTGCACGGAATGGGCTGAATGTGGCTCACTGTGCTTTCTGTGTTGAGGATATCCGGCGGTTTTTGGGAGTGAAGCAGACAACATGTATTACCTTGATGGCCTGGCGAGCTGGCCAATGCGTCCGGAAGCCAAAGACGCTCTGATAGAAGCACTGGCCCAACCCGGAAATGCGAACTCCAATCACGTTGCCGGCTGGCGGGCCAACAGTCTTTACGAAGAAGGTAGAAGGGCGGTCGCCGCCCTCATCGGCGCTGCGCCGAACGAGATCTTCATAACCTCCGGCGCTACGGAGGCAAATGCGCTCGCGATCATAGGGGCTGCCCGCACCCTTGCGGGTCAGGGTCCAAGTAGAAACAAAATCGTACTGTCCGCGCTGGAACACGACGCGGTTCGACGTCCTGCGGAAGCACTGCGCGAGTTGGGCTTCGAGGTCTTGGTGTGCCCCGTCGGAGCAGGTGGTTCGATTTGCCTTGAAAGTCTGGAGGCTCTGTTAAACGAGACGACACTGCTTGTCAGCACGATGCTTGCTAGTAATTTGACAGGTGTGATCCAACCAATTGAGAAGATAAGTGAAATGGCGCATGCAGTCGGTGCGCTCATGCATATCGATGCTGCACAGGCAGCGGGCAAGTATCCCATCGACGTATTCGATCTCGGCGCCGACTACCTCAGCCTGTCGTCCCACAAATTCGGGGGGCCACAGGGGGTCGGTGCGTTGTTCGTTGCCGCCAACGCCGCAAAGCCATCCGAGCTGACATCCGCAAGACCCTTGGAAGAACATCTGAGCGGAACGCAACCTGCTGCGTTGGTCGCAGCGATGGGCCGTGCAGCCGAGATATCGGCTCAGAACATGGCGCGAGAGTCTGTCCACAGCAGGGGTCTGATATCCATGTTCGAGAAGCAACTCTCTGGCAACGGATTGCGGGTGGAACGGCTTTTCCCATCAAGTCCGACGGTTCCCGGAGCTGCCGCATTCATTATCGACACGACGACGAGCTCAGATATGATCGACAGTCTGAACACCAAGGTATGTCTTTCGAACGCGTCTGCTTGCCATTCCGGTTCGTTGCAGCCTTCGCCGGTTCTTTCCGCGCTACATCTCACTCATGACGAGCAGAAACGCTTCCTGCGCTTAGGTGTCGGGTGGTGGCTTTCTGAAGACGATATTGGCGCGGCGACGGCGATCATGGCCGGCGCAGTCGAGAAAGTCCTCCTTGCTACTGGTGAGCTTCACCAGTAGCATTGGCGTATGGCCGATGTATTTGACAATTGGTCCGGCAAACCGCAATTCGCCGGGCACGAAACATTCCCGCTGCGCATCCTTTGGCTGCGCAAGTCATATGACGCGGTTCGGGGCGGCGCCCCACTGACGGTATTCAAGGACGACGAAGCCATCTCCCGGTTCGGCGTTGGTCGAAACATGGCTGTTTCGATGCGATTTTGGGCGCAAGCCACGGAAGTTATCCAACTCGACGGCAAGGAGCTAAAGCCTGACAATTTGGGTGACCTGCTCTTCGGCGAGAACGGATTTGACCCTTTTCTGGAGCATCCGACTTCACTGTGGCTCATCCATTGGAAGCTTGCATCGGTGCCGGAGTACACCACAACTTTCTACTATTGTTTCAACGGGTTATTCGGGCACGAGTTTCGATCGATAGATTTAGTGGATGCCGTTGAGAAGCTGATCGAGCAAAAGGGATGGCGTGGTGCTCACAAGACTATCCAGAACGACGTCACGGTCTTTCTGCGGAGCTACTGCAGCCGACCTAGCGGGGCGATGGACGACGCGGCGGAACCTTTGCTGGCTGAACTGGCATTGATCCAGGAAACTGGCTCGAGCGGATGGTACGAATTCTCGGTTGGCCCAAAGCCAAACCTTCACGACGCCCTTTTCGCCTACGCATTGGATGCCTACTGGACTCGGGCGCACGACAACCGCGCGACCCTCGCCGCGGAATTGATCTGCCACGACGCCGGCAGTCCCGGCCGTGTGTTCAAGATGGACGAAGACAGCGTCATCGAGCGGCTTATGCGGATCGACGAAATCACTGGTGGTGCCTTCGTCTGGACCGATACGGCTGGCCTGCGACAGGTCCAGCGCAATCGGCGTCCTGACCCGGACGCGCTGCTGCAAAGCGCATTTGGCGAGATCGCGCGCCACGGAAAGGCTGCATGACATGGCGCCTGAGACGCTCTCAGACAAAGTCAGACTAAACGGCCGGTTCGTGCGAAGCGCGCGGATCGACATGGACCTTACCGGCACGCCGCCTCTTCAAGGTTATGTTCTCCAGGCGAGTACCGAAAAATCGCTCCTCGCGATGGCTGCATCGCTATCGGAGGGAGCACAAAGTGCTTTTACCTGGACTGGACCCTACGGCGGCGGCAAGTCGAGTACTGCGCTGCTTTTGGGTAACCTCGTTGCCGGTTCTAAGGAAGGAAAGGCTCTCGCACGGAAGATAGCCGGGCCGAAACTGTCTAAGGCCATTGCGAAGGCCTTCGATCCCAACTTGGGCGATTGGACCGTTATTCCAGTGACCGGAAGCCGTGTTAGCCTGAGACAGGCCGTCGCCGAGAAAATCGCAGAGCGATACAAGTGGTCCCGCGCAAAAAAGGAACGCGCGACCAAGAGCGATGGCCAACTCGTGCAAGACATCTCTGAGCACGCCCGTCAGGGACCAATTGTTCTGGTGCTGGATGAGCTGGGAAAGTTCCTCGAAGCCGCGGCCGATAAAGACCACGATGCGCACCTCCTGCAGGAGTTGGCTGAGATAAGTGCCAGAAGCGAGGGTCGTTTCGTTGTGATCGGAATCTTGCATCAGGCTTTTGAGGCGTATGCGGACAAGCTCGCTTCGAGCGCCCGTCTCGAATGGGCCAAGATCCAAGGGCGGTTTCAGGACTTATCCTTCCTTTCCGCAAGTGATGAGACTGTCAGGTTGCTCGGGCGGGCAATTGATACGGAAGATTCCCCTGGCACAGCGGAAGTGCAGGCTAGGAGCTTAGCTAAATTTGTCGCTTCAAATCGACCGACGGACGAAGCGGAGCTGACCGAGGCGCTTGCGCAGACCTGGCCTCTAAACCCGATCTGCGCCTTGCTGCTTGGCGGTATCACACGCCGAAGTTTTGGTCAGAACGAGCGTAGCATCTTCGGTTTCCTGGCGTCCGAAGAACCTGGGGGGTTTCGCGAATTCTTGAAGTCGACCTCGGCAGGCTCAGGTGAAACCTTCGGCCCCGATCGTCTCTGGGACTACCTTCAGACGAACTTTGGTCTTGCGCTTGCCGCTGGTCCGTTGGGGTCGCAAATGACGCTGGCGTTAGAGGCAATCGAGAAAGCGAACGTGCTCGGAGCCGACCTGCACGTGACTCTGGCGAAATCGGCCGCGCTTATTGAGATCTTCAAGAACGGAACAGGATTGGCCGTCGACCAAGACGCTCTTTTGATCGCAGTTCCGGGGAGCAGCGTCTCTGATATCAAGGGTGCTCTCAATGAGCTATGTGACTGGGGAGTTTTGCTTCGCCAGAAGCGCGTGGGTGGGTATGCGCTGTTCTCCGGCAGCGATTTTGACCTCGATGCGGCTCTTGAGAGATTTGGCGGTCGGACTGAACCGCTCCGGGTTTTCCGGAGGCTCCAAATCAAGGAAGGATTGGAGCCATGGAAAAGGACAACAGAGCGAACCG
>NZ_JAECRZ010000002.1 GCF_016019955.1 Thiosulfatihalobacter marinus | reverse complement strand
CGCACCTGGGTGCGCACCGAAATCGGCCCCATCGCCTCGCCCGACCTGATCCAATGGGCCCCCGGCCTGCCCAAGACACGCTCCGGCAAGATCATGCGCCGCATCCTGCGCAAAATCGCCGAAAACGACTACGGCGCACTCGGCGACACCTCAACCCTCGCTGACCCC
Source organism: Thiosulfatihalobacter marinus (assembly GCF_016019955.1). GTDB lineage: Bacteria > Pseudomonadota > Alphaproteobacteria > Rhodobacterales > Rhodobacteraceae > Shimia > Shimia marinus_A. The sequence goes on along the minus strand of NZ_JAECRZ010000002.1, from coordinate 468,843 downwards.
TCCGTCGTCGACGACCTCATCGAAAATCGCAGGAACAAGGGGTAAGGGCGGATGCTGGACACAAAGACAACCACCGCCCCCGTCCTGATCCTGCTTGGCCCGCCGGGCGCGGGCAAGGGTACCCAGGCCCGGATGCTGGAGGACAGGTTTGGCCTCGTGCAACTCTCCACCGGTGATCTCCTGCGCGCCGCCGTGGCCGCGGGCACCGAGGCGGGCAAGGCCGCCAAGGCCGTGATGGAAGCGGGTGATCTGGTCAGCGACGAGATCGTCATCGCCATCCTGCGGGATCGCCTCGCCGATGCCGATTGCGCCAGCGGCGTCATTCTCGACGGGTTCCCGCGCACCACCGTACAGGCCGAGGCGCTGGACGCGCTGCTGGCCGAGAGCGGACAAAAGATCAACGCCGCCATCAGCCTTGATGTGGAAGACGCCGCCATGGTGACACGCATCTCGGGCCGCTACACCTGTGGCGGATGCGGCGAAGGCTATCACGACATGTTCAAGCAGCCCGCCGTCCAGGGCGCCTGCGACAAATGCGGCGGCACGGAAATGAAACGCCGGGCCGACGACAACGCCGAAACCGTGGCCAGCAGACTTGAGGCTTACCACGCGCAGACGGCACCGCTCATTGCCTATTACGACGGCAAGGGCGCCCTGCAACGCATCGACGCCATGGGCGATATCGATGCCATCGCAGGGGATCTGCGCGCGATCGTCGCATCGGCGACCGCGTAAAGGGGAAGTGCAAGGGCGCACCGGGATTTTCCGGCGCGAACTTGTGGAGGAAACGGAAACGAGGGAGGAGCCATAATGGCCGACAACTCATCCAACACTGCCTACTGGTCCGCAAATGTGCGGATCATTCTGATCAGCCTCGTCATCTGGGCGCTGGTCTCTTTCGGGTTCGGCATTCTGCTGCGTCCGATGCTGTCCGGCATCGCCGTTGGCGGCACCGATCTGGGCTTCTGGTTTGCCCAGCAAGGGTCGATCCTGGTCTTTCTGGCGCTGATTTTCTTTTACGCCTGGCGGATGAACAAGCTCGACGCCGAACATGGCGTTGAAGAAGAGTAAAGGGACACACAAACAATGAGTCAGTTTGCAATCAACCTGCTGTTTGTTGGCGCGTCCTTTGCGCTTTACATCGGCATCGCGATCTGGGCCCGCGCGGGTTCCACATCGGAATTTTACGCCGCAGGACGCGGCGTTCACCCTGTCACCAACGGCATGGCCACCGCCGCCGACTGGATGTCGGCCGCGTCGTTCATCTCGATGGCCGGCCTCATCGCGTTCACCGGCTATGACAACAGCTCCTTCCTGATGGGCTGGACCGGCGGCTACGTGCTTCTGGCCCTGCTGCTTGCGCCCTACCTGCGCAAATTCGGCAAGTTCACCGTGTCGGAATTCATCGGCGATCGCTTCTACAGCCAGACCGCACGCATCGTCGCCGTGATCTGCCTGATCGTCGCCTCGACCACCTATGTGATCGGTCAGATGACCGGTGTTGGCGTGGCCTTTGGCCGCTTCCTGGAAGTCTCCAACACCACCGGCCTTCTGATCGGTGCCCTGGTGGTCTTTGCCTACGCTGTTTTCGGCGGCATGAAGGGCGTGACCTACACCCAGGTGGCTCAGTATGTCGTGCTGATCATGGCCTACACCATCCCGGCCATCTTCATCTCGCTGCAACTCACCGGCAACCCGATCCCGGCGCTGGGCCTGTTTGGCGATCATGTTGCCTCGGGCGAACCGCTGCTGGCCAAGCTGGACGCGATCGTTCAGGAACTGGGCTTCAACGAGTACACCGCACACAAGGCCGACACCTTCAACATGGTGCTCTTCACCCTGTCGCTGATGATCGGTACCGCGGGCCTGCCCCACGTGATCATGCGCTTCTTCACCGTACCGCGCGTTGCTGACGCACGCTGGTCGGCGGGTTGGGCACTGGTGTTCATCGCCCTGCTTTATCTGACGGCTCCGGCCGTGGGTGCCATGGCGCGTCTGAACATCACTGAAATGATGTGGCCCAACGGCACCAATGGCGAAGCGGTTTCGGTTGAACAGATCGAAAACGAGCCCCGCTACGACTGGATGGCGACCTGGCAGAAAACCGGTCTGCTGGACTGGGAAGACAAGAACGGCGACGGCAAGATTCAGTATTACAACGATGCGAATGCTGACATGCAGGCCAAGGCGGCTGAAAAGGGCTGGGAAGGCAACGAACTGACCAAGTTCAACCGCGACATCCTGGTTCTGGCCAATCCTGAAATTGCCAACCTGCCCTCCTGGGTGATCGGTCTGGTCGCTGCCGGTGGTCTTGCCGCCGCGCTGTCGACAGCCGCCGGTCTGTTGCTGGCCATTTCCTCGGCCGTATCGCACGACCTGATCAAGGGCGCCATCAATCCGGGCATCTCGGAAAAGGGCGAGCTTCTGTCGGCACGGATCGCAATGGCCGTTGCCATCGCAGTTGCAACCTATCTGGGCCTCAATCCTCCGGGCTTTGCCGCGCAAACCGTGGCGCTGGCCTTCGGATTGGCCGCGGCGTCGATCTTCCCGGCGCTGATGATGGGTATCTTCTCGACCAAGATCAACAACACCGGCGCCGTCGCGGGTATGCTGGCCGGTCTGAGTGTGACCCTGATCTACATCTTCCTGCACAAGGGCTGGTTCTTTGTTCCCGGCACCAACAGCTTCACGGACGCCGATCCGCTGCTGGGCACCGTCAAGTCGACATCGTTCGGCGCCATCGGTGCGGCTGTGAACTTTGCCACCGCCTACATCGTGGCGGGCGCAACCAAAGAGACGCCGCAGGAGATCAAGGATCTGGTCGAAAGCGTTCGCATCCCCAAAGGTGCCGGCGCGGCCCAGGATCACTGATCGTGGCAACGTGGTGGGCCGCGCTGCGACCCACCGCCCTCTTTCAATAACGTCCCGCCCGGTGCATTCCGGGCGGGACAATTTTCTTACAGGTGCGCCCATGCCGCTGACCCAAGACCAGATCACCCGCTTCCTGTCGTCGGTTCACCCCTACGATTCCCTGCCGCCGGACGCGCTGCCCGGCATCGCCGCACAGTTCGAGGCGTGGGAGGTCGAAACCGGTTTCTCGGTCTATGACCGGGGCGACACGCTCGCGGGCCTGTTCCTGATCTACGAGGGCGGTATCGAGATTTCAGACGAAAACGGTGTCGTGGTCTCCCATTTGGGCCTGCGCAATTCCTTTGGCGAACGCGGTCTGATGCGCGACGGTACCGCCGTCACCAGCGCCCGCGCCGATACGCATTCCATCCTTCTGATGCTGCCCGCCCCGCAATTCCACGCCCTGATCGAAACCCATCCCTCGGCCAAGCGGTTCTTTGACCGCTCGCGCGGCAGCCGCAAGGCGCAAGAGGCCGATCTCGCCACCAGCCGGGTCGATACGCTGATGGCGCATGATCCGGTCACGATCTCCGCCAGCGACACCGCCCGCCATGCCGCGCAAATGATGCGCGAGCACCGGATTTCTTCGCTCTGCATCGCGCGGGACGGCGCGCTTCAGGGCATCGTCACCAACCGCGATCTCGTGGCCAAGGTGATGGCCCCCGCCCTGCCCTATGACACCCCGGTCGCCGAGATCATGACCAGCGCGCCCCTTTCGCTGCCCTCTACCGCCATAGGCTCGGACGTGCTGCACGCCATGATGGAGCACCGCATCGGCCATGTGCCGATCGTAGATGCCGGGCAGTTGGTCGGCATCGTCACCCAGACCGATCTCACCCGTTTTCAGGCCGTCAGCTCGGCCGAGCTGGTGTCCGAACTGGCGCGCGCCGACACGGCCGAACAGATGGCCAAGGTCACCGCCCGCATCCCCCAACTGCTGGTGCAACTGGTGGCTGGCGGCAACCGCCACGAGATCGTCACCCGCCTGATCACCGATATCGCCGACACTGCCACCCGCCGCCTTCTGGCGCTGGCCGAGGCAAAACTTGGCCCCGCTCCCGTGCCCTATCTCTGGCTGGCCTGCGGCTCGCAGGGGCGCCAGGAACAGACAGGCGTGTCCGATCAGGACAACTGCCTGATCCTGGACGATGCCGTCACCGACGAGATGCGCACCGGCTATTTCGCAGATCTGGCCCGGTTCGTCTGCGACGGGCTGGATGCCTGTGGCTATTTCCATTGCCCCGGCGACATGATGGCGACCAACCCGCGCTGGTGTCAGCCGGTCCGCGTCTGGAAAGGCTATTTCAACGGCTGGATCAACAAACCCGATCCCGAGGCGCAAATGCTGGCCTCGGTGATGTTCGATCTGCGCCCCATCGGCGGCCATGTCGATCTGTTTGCCGATCTTCAGGAAAACACGCTGGAGGCAGCGGCCAGGAACTCGATCTTCGTGGCGCACATGATCTCCAACTCGCTCAAGCACCAGCCGCCCCTCAGCCTACTGCGCGGCTTTGCCACGATCCGCTCGGGTGAACACAAGAACCAGCTTGACCTGAAACATAACGGCGTCGTGCCGGTGGTCGATCTTGGCCGTGTCTACGCCTTGCAGGGCCGGCTGACCCCGGTCAACACCCGCGCCCGTCTGGAAGCGGCCGAAACCGCCGGCGTGCTCTCCACCTCGGGCGCGGCCGACCTGCTGGATGCCTATGACCTGATCGCCGAAACCCGCCTGGAACATCAGGCCGCGCAGGTGCGCCAGGGCCACAAGCCCGACAATTACCTCAGCCCCGCCGACCTTTCCGATTTCGAACGCAGCCATTTGCGCGACGCCTTCGTCGTGGTCAAATCGCTGCAATCCGCGATCGGCCACGGGCGCGGGATGCTCAGCTGATCCAAATCTGCGCCGCCCCCGGCCACAGGAAATACCGGGACCGGCGCGCCAAAACACCAAAGGGAGGACGACCATGTTCCTGGAACTCGTCGCCACGTTCATCGCCGGCATCGCCGCCGCCGGCCTGATGATGCTGATCAACCGCCTGACCGGGCGCCGCCTGCCCAAATGGCTCATCCCGGTCGCCGCCGGCGGCGCCATGCTCGCCGCCACGATCTCCAGCGAATACGGCTGGTACGATCGCACCATCGCCACCCTGCCCGAAGGGTTCAGCGTGGTGCAAACCGTTGAAAGCAAGGCGCTCTACCGCCCCTGGACCTATGTCAAACCCTACACCGAACGGTTTGTGGCGCTTGATGCCGCCTCGATCCGCACAAATCAGAACCTGCCCGACATGCGCATGGCCGACCTGTTCTTCTATGGCCGCTGGGCACCGCTCAATCAGATGACGGTCATGGCTGACTGCCTGAAAAACCGCCGTGCGCCGCTGGTCGACGGTATCGCGTTTGACGATGCCGGCAATGTCACCGGCGCCGACTGGCTTTCCGTTCCCTCTGACGATCCGCTGCTCGAATCGATCTGCGGTGCCTCGTGATGTTCACCTCGCTGTCCCTGCGCATTCGCATCCTCCTGTTCTTCGCGCTCATTGCCATCGGCGGCACCCTCATCGTCGGCCTTGCGCTTTATCTCGGCTATCGCAATGCGCTGAGCGACGGTCCGGCCGCGGGGTTTCTGCTGTCCGGCATCCTCGCCGGGTTCGGCCTGATGGGGCTGGCCGCCGGGATCTGGCTGCTGTTTGACGAAAACGTCGCCAAACCCATCGAACGGCTCGCCGCCACCATGCGCACCCACGCCCATGCCCGCCCCGACACGGGCGTGGACAAACACGCCGCCCGCTACCTGGGCGACCTCGCCCCCGCCGCCGAGGCCGTTTCGACCCAACTCAGCCAATCCGCCCTTGGCGCCGCCGAACTGGTCGCCTCCGAAACCCAACGCCTCAAGGAAGAGAAACAGCGCCTCACCGCGCTGCTCACCGAAATTCCCGTGGCGATGATCTTGGTAAGCCCGGCGCACCAGATCGTGCTTTACGACGGTCAGGCCGCCGAGGCGCTGGCCCAGGTCGCCCCCCCGCGCCTCAATGCCTCGGTATTCGACTATCTCGACCGCGACACCCTGATGCAGGCTCATGCACAGCTTGCCGAAACCGGCAAGGAGGTCAGCTTTCAGGCCATCGGCTCGGGCAACCGATTTGCCTTCAGCGCCCGGCTCAAGCCACTGGGCCACGCACCGGGCTACATGATCCTGATCGACGACGCCCACCTCACCATCGCCCCCGAGGCCGCACGCCCGCTGATCTACGATTTCGACCTGTTCGATCAGCCTCTGGTCACGGATGTCATCACCATGCCGATCGATAGAATGACCTTTGTCGTGTTCGACAGCGAAACCACCGGCCTCCTGCCCCACAATGACGAGATCGTGCAGCTGGGCGCCGTGCGCGTGGTCAAGGGCAGGATCGTCCCTGGCGAGGTCATCGATCAGCTGGTCAATCCCGGAATGCCAATCCCACCCGCCTCCACCAAGGTGCACCATATCACCAACGACATGGTTGCCGATGCGCCCCGGATCGAACCCGTGGCCCGCGATTTTCACCACTTCGCGCGCGATTCGGTCATCGTCGCCCACAACGCTCCATTTGATATGGCTTTCCTGCGCCGCCACGCCAAATCGATGGATATCTCCTGGGATCACCCGATTCTGGACACCGTCCTGCTTTCGGCCGTTCTGTTCGGCGCCTCCGAAACCCACACGCTCGATGCGCTTTGCGACCGGCTTGGAGTCACCATACCCGACCATCTGCGCCATACCGCACTCGGCGACGCACAGGCCACCGCCGAGGTCCTCTGTCTGATGCTGCCCATGCTGGCCTCGCGCGGCTTTGACACTTTCGGCAAAGTCATCGAACAAACCCGCAAGCACGGCCGGCTGCTCGAAGATCTCAACTGAATCGGAAGGACGCGCGGACAGAGTTGAGTATTTTTGGAACAATGAAGGGGATGGGAATGGTCCTCTTTCAATGTTCCCGAAATACTCCGGGGAGTCACCGCTTGCGGTGACGGGGCAGCGCCCCCTTGCACCGCGGCGGCGCCCCCACACTCCGCGACGGAATTCCCCCGCCCCCTTGCAACCCCGCCCAAATCGTCGCACATGAAAAAGGAGGCGCGACGCAGGACTATCATGAATATGGCTCCCGAATTTGATCCCACGGTGGAAAATCAACGCATGTACCGCGATGCGCTGGGCTGTTTTGCCACCGGTGTCACGGTCATCACCGCCCCCACGGACCAGGGGCCGATCGGCATGACCGCCAACAGCTTTTCCTCGATCTCGCTCGACCCGCCACTGGTGCTTTGGTCCCCGGCCAAGCATTCGCACCGCTACCCGGTCTATGCCGCGGCCAGACGCTTTGCCATTCATGTGTTGCGCGCCGATCAACAGGCTCTTGCGCTGGATTTCGCCCGCCGGGGCGACGCGTTCGATCAGGTCGCCTGGCGGGCCAATGCACATGACGTGCCCTTGATCGACGATTGCCTGGCCCGGTTCGAATGCCGCACCCACGCCATTCACGATGGCGGTGACCATGCCATTGTTGTGGGCGAAGTTACACATGTCGCGCTCAATTCGGGCACGCCGCTTGTTTTTGCGCAACGCGCCTATGGCGGTTTTGCGCCCAAAGCCTGATCGCGCCAAAACCGGTTTGGCGTCGCAATCAGGTCATGCCACTCTGCAATCAACCGACAGCCCCTACAGGAGCCCCCATGGAAGACGTGCCCGGCCATAACAGGCCCTCCAGTTTCGATGCCATGCTCGCCGCCACCACACCGCTTGATCCGATTGTCACCGCCGTAATTCACCCCTGTGATTCCGCCTCGCTCATCGGAGCGCTTGAAGCGCGCGACAAGGGATTGATCACGCCGGTTCTTGTTGGCCCGCCCGACCGCATTCACGCCACCGCCACCGAGATCGGCGCCGACCTGACAGGCGTCGAAATTATCCCCTCCAAACATAGCCATGACAGCGCCGCACGGGCCGTCGCCCTGGTGCGAGAGGGGCGCGTGCAGGCCCTGATGAAAGGCGCTTTGCACACCGACGAAGTGATGAGCGCCGCCGTGGACAAGGCGACCGGCCTGCGCACCGAACGCCGCATGTCCCATGTTTTCGTGCTTGACGTGCCGCGCTACTCCAAGCCGCTTCTGATCACCGACGCCGCGATCAACATCTACCCCGATCTGCAATGCAAGGCCGACATCGTTCAAAATGCGATCGAGCTGGCCCATGCCATTGGCGTCGACCTGCCCAAGGTCGCGATCCTGTCGGCCATCGAAACCGTTTATCCCAAGATCCCGTCCACGGTCGAAGCCGCCGCTTTGTGCAAAATGGCCGACCGGGGCCAGATCACAGGCGGTCTTCTGGACGGGCCGCTGGCCTTTGACAACGCCATTTCCACCCGTGCCGCCAAGGCCAAGGGCATCATCTCGGACGTGGCGGGCGAGGCCGATATCCTCGTTGCCCCGGATCTGGAGGCCGGCAACATGATCGCCAAACAACTGATGTATCTGGCCGGGGCGGACAGCGCGGGGCTGGTGCTGGGCGCACGCGTGCCGATCATGCTCACCAGCCGTGCCGACGGCACTCTGTCGCGCCTGGTTTCGGCGGCGCTTGCGCAACTTCTGGTGCATGACCGGCTGGGAAAGGGTCTGATGTGACAGGCACGCTCCTGGTTCTCAATGCCGGGTCCTCCTCGATCAAATACGCGCTTTATGGCGCCGAGCCCGGCCTGCCGCGCCATGTGCATGGTCAGATCGACAGGATCGGACTGGCGCCCCAGCATCGTGGTGACGGCGACACCCGGCCCCTGCCCCTGGATCCCGGCGCCGGTCACGGCGAAATCCTCGACTGGCTTTCCGGCCACCTCGCCCACACCCACCCCGGCCTGAACATCATCGCCGCCGGGCACCGCGTCGTGCATGGCGGCAAGGACTTTACCGGCCCCACGCTGATAGACAAAGACGTGATCACACGCCTGCAACGGCTGGCCCCTCTGGCCCCCGGACACCAGCCGCACAACCTTGCCGGCATCGCCGCCGTCGCCCGGCGCTGGCCCGACATTGCGCAGGTGGCCTGTTTCGACACCGCCTTTCACCGCACCCAGCCCCGCGTCGCCCAGCTCTTTGCGATTCCCCGCGCCCTGAGCGATGACGGTGTGCTGCGTTACGGGTTTCACGGGCTCAGCTATCACTATATCTCCACCCGCCTGCCAGACATGCTCGACATCCCCGAGGGCCGCGTGATCGTCGCCCATCTGGGCAATGGCGCGTCGATGTGCGCGCTGCATCAACGGAAATCCGTGGCCACCACCATGGGCTTTACCGCGCTTGACGGTCTGGTCATGGGGCGGCGCTGTGGCGAACTGGATCCCGGCGTGATCTTTTACATGATGCGCGATCTGGGCATGTCCGTGGCCCAGACCGAAGACATGCTCAGCCGCCAATCCGGGCTGATGGGCGTGTCCGGGATCAGTTCCGACATGCGCGATCTGCTGGCCTCCGACGCGCCCGCCGCGCAAGAGGCCGTGGACCTGTTCGTCTATCAGGCGGTCAAGAAAATCGGCGCCCTGACCGCCGCGCTGGGCGGGCTTGATGCGCTGGTCTTTACCGGCGGCATCGGCGAAAACGCCGCCCCGATCCGCGCCCGTATCCTCGAAGGCTGCGCCTGGCTGGGCGCCACGCTTGATGCCGCGGCCAATGCCGCCCATGCCCCCCGCATCACCACCGCGCAAAGCCGCCTGGTCGCGCATGTGATCCCCACCAACGAAGAGGGCATTATCGCCGCCCAAACCCTGTCCCTGACCGGCTGAACCGCCACATCGCGCGAATTGCCCTGTTGCCAGTTACAAAACAGGGTGCTTCCATGCGCCAAACGGAGGACCCGGAAATGAGCGTCAAGAATATCCTCGTGGCCTATAGTGGCGAGTACATGCACAGCAGCGCGCTGCGCCACGCGATCAACATCACACGCTATCACGACGGCCACCTGACCGGTGTCGTACGCCACGGGATGCCCAAGATCCAGAAACGGTTTGCCGGTCAGGTGCCCCAGGACATTGTCGAAATGCTGGAACAGGCCGATGCCGACCGCATTACCGAAATCCGGTCATTGTTTGACGCCATCGTCGCCAAATCCGGGCTGTCAGAGCGCGCCGATTTCGTCGATCTGGAAACATCGGCGGGGCACTCATTGACCGCCTATGCCCGCCATTTTGACCTGATCGTCACCGGTGCCCATACCGAGACCGGCGAAGAACACCTTGCCGCTGATCCCGACACGCTGACGCTCTATTCCGGGCGCCCGGTCCTGGCTGTCCCGCCCGATTACAAGGCCGAAGGCGTGGCCGATCACGCGCTGATCGCCTGGGATGGCAAACGTTGCGCCGCCCGCGCCCTGGGCGACGCGATGGACATTCTCGAAGACAAGGCCCGCGTCACCGTGCTTGAGGTGGGCAAGGATACCGTGCCCGGCACCGACACTCTGCTGCGCAATCTCGAACGCCACGGGATCGATGCCCAACTCGTCAACAAGCCCCGTCACCGATCGATCGCGCAAACCGTTCTGGAAACAACCGGCGAGGTCGGCGCGCGCCTGATCGTGATGGGCGCCTACGAACACTCGCGCTTTCAGCACAACCTGATCGGCGGCGTGACGACCGATGTCATGGCCAAATCCACCGTCCCGGTGTTTCTCTCGCACTGACCCGGCGCCGCGCCGGTTTCGCACCGGCGCAAGACCGACAAGAAACCGACGTGATACCGATGCCGGTTTGCGGCCCGCCTACAGGTCGATCTCGATCACGCCGCCGGGCTTGGCGGCCCGGCTTTGGCACAGGATGATCGCGGTTTCGCGCTGTTTCTTTGACAGCACGAAATCGCGGTGCTCCACCTCGCCCGACACCAGCCCGCATTTGCACACGCCGCAGATACCGTCAGAACATTTCACATCCACGTGGATACCGTTCTCCGCCAGCACCTGGGTTGCGATTTTATCCGCAGGAACAACCAGTTCCCGCCCATCCTTCAGGCGCAGGGCAAAGTCGTGATTCTCATGATCCGGCTGCTCTGGCACGCTGAAATATTCCAGGTGCCGGGCCTCTTCGGGAAAGCCCTGCCGCTCTGCCGCGGCCATCACCGCGTCCATGAACCGATCCGGCCCGCAGGTATAGACATGCCATCCCGGCTGATAGCCGCTCAGCACCTGATCCAAATCGGCCCGCGTGCCCTTGTCCGAAAAATGCAGATGCACCTTATCTTTCCACGCCATTCCCTTGAGATCCTTCAAATATCCGGCTCCATCCTCGCGGCTTGCCGAATAGTGCAGCTCGAAATCCGCACCCAGATCATGAAGCCGGTGGGCAAAGGCGATCATCGGCGTGATGCCGATCCCGCCGCCCATCAGAAAGGTCCGGGTGGCGGTCTCGTCCAGCTCGAAATGGTTGATCGGCTTGCTAATGAAAACTTTACGTCCTTCATGGAAAATGCGGTGCATCAACGCCGATCCGCCGCGCCCCTCATCCTCGCGCAGCACCCCGATCTGGTATGTGCCGCGGTCCCCGGGATCGCCCGACATCGAGTATTGGCGCAGGAATTCCGGCGCCACCACCACGTCCAGATGCGCACCCGCCGTCCACTCCGGCAGCGGCTGACCGTCAAGCGAGGAAAACTCGTACTTGGTCACATCCGCCGTCATCTTCTCGACCTTGCTCAGCGCCACCCGCACCACCGGCGCGTCGCCCGGCACGGTATAACGATGCACCACCGACATGTCGCCCTGTGCGATCCGGCGCTTGTACTCCTCGGCGCAAACCATTGAGTCATAGGCCTGAATTCCGGCCTCCCTGTCCATTGGAAACGGATATGGCCATGGATGCGGCGCCAGCGGCGCGGGGTAAACGGCCAGCGTCTGGTCCTCGTATTTCAGGTTCAGATCGGTCTGCAAACCGCGACGGTTCACCTCATTTCGCGTTGGCCGATAGGCCCCATCTGCCTCCAGTTCGATGTCCCACCACCATTTCTTGACATCGTTCAGCCCGCCATTGCCCGCCATGTCATCCAGCCGCGCCAAAGGCCGCGCCAACACCGGTATATGCGATGCGGCCCAGCGAAAGGGCGCCTCGGCAAACAGCCCTTCAAGGTTCCATGGGCAGGTCTTCATGCACCGCCCACACATCGCCCCGCCTTGGGTGGTGATCCGGTATGTGGCGCATTTCTGGCTGTCCGATTTCCAGATTTCATAGCCGTTGAACATCCGCTTCGGCCCGGCGGTAATTGCCCCGCTGGGACATTCGCGGGCACATTTGTTGCAGGCCTCGCAGAATTTTTGCAGCCCGAAATCAATGGGTTGATCGTGGTCCATTGGCATATCCGTGGTCACGACACCCGATTTCAGACGCGGCCCCAGATAGGGGTTCAGGATCACTTCGCCAATCCGGCTTACCTCGCCCAGCCCGCTCAGCAGCAACAAGGGCGGCTGCAACACCTCGCCGTCCATTACCGTATGCGCCTTGGCCTTGTAGCCAAGGTTGCGAATCTGTTGGGCAATCACACCCCCCAGCAGCGAAAACCGCAAATAGGCCCGCATGGATTGCGCCACCGAAATCCAGTCATCCCCGCTGGCGCCTTCCATGGTTTCATAGCCCTGATCCACGATCATGCTGATCGCCTGATCATGCGGCGGTGTGATCTCTTCGCCGGTGGCGTCATGGCTGTACCATGCCCAGTCCGGACACCGGCTCAGCCCCACGGCATCCACCCCCAGAAAATAGGTCGCCGCCTTTAGGTTTGCCGCATTACGCACTGAATCCGTTTGCTTTTCCACCGTTGCCGATGGACCATCCTGCAACAGGACAAACGCCCCCAATGCCCGGCGCTGCGCAAAGCTGGGCGCCGCCTTGCGCGCGTAATACCCGCCCTTGGCATTGTCCTGCAGTGTCTTGCCCATGTCGCCAAACTGCGCCCGCGCAAACATGTCCGCCCGCTTGGGCACCCGTGCTACCCGTGCCTCGTCGATATAGGTGGTCGGTTCCTTCACCCGCCTGAGCCTCTCGAACGGGTGCGCGCCCCTGGCGTAATCCCGGTTGCGGAACGGATCCCGGTTCAGCGCCGATTTGGCAAAGCCCTTGCCCAGCCACCACGCCGGCCCCTGCGTGCGCAACCACGGCTGCTCTGTCATCGGCTGCAGCGGCGCATCATGCGCCAGCTCCATGTCCGTCGTCACCACCGCCAGACCGTATCGCGTGCCCAGCCACGGCGCCACCGCCCGCCCGTCCTCGATGCTCAACAGCCCCGCCGCCACCCCCAGCCGAACCATGTCCACATCGCTGGACGTTGCCGTATGCGCCTTGGCCCTGAACCCTAAAAGCCTGATATAATTGGCAATAACCACCGCGGTTTCGGTGGCGCGCAGACAGGCCCGGTGATCCTGCGCGTCCAAAATCCAGTCGCTGCCCGGCTCGCCGCGCTCGGGATCCCGCCAATGCTCGATCAGAAAAACAACGCAGTTTTCCTGCCCCTCGATCCCCGATGGCGGCGCCTCCATGCTGTCCTTGAGATCGGCCATGATCACATCGATCCCGCTGGCCAGCGTCTTGGTCTGGCGGGTTTTCAGCGCCTCGGCCAGCTGGTCGATATCCGGGCTGCGCCGGGGCCGGTCCAGTACCGCCACGCGCGGCACCGGTCCCACACCAACCATTGACGAATCGTTGAAATACCCGAATGCTTTCAGATGGTTGGCCCGCGCCACCGGATCGGCGGGAATCTCCGAACGCACCGGATTGACCAACCCATCGCGAATCGCATCCATCATCGCCTGAAACGCGCCCATCGCATTCACGATGCTTTCGGGCTGCTCTGGCCGGTGAAAGCTCAGCGGCGCGTCCCCCGCCAGCGCGCCAAGATCCGGCATCGCCCCGCGGGCCAGCCGCTCCAGCGGATACGGCCCCAGATGCACCGGACGGTCCTTGTCCGAGAAAAACCTGATCCCCATGCGCCCTCCCCCAATCTGCCTGCATTCTGCACGCTTAACAGGTTAAGAACAAGCGTGACTACAGCCCCAGCAACCGCGCCGCGTTGCCCTTGATGATATCCGCGCGCAGCTCGTCCCGGATGGCGATCCTGTCGAAATCACTTAGCCAGCGTTCCGGCGTGATCATCGGCCAGTCCGATCCGAACAGAACCTTCTTCTTCAGGATCGAATTGCAATACCGCACGAGGATTTCGGGGAAATATTTGGGCGACCAGCCAGACAGATCAATATAGACGTTCGGCTTGTGCTGCGCGACGGCCAGCGCCTCTTCCTGCCAGGGAAAGCTGGGATGCGCCAGGATGATCCTCAGGTCGGGGAAGTCCACCGCCACGTCATCCATATACATCGGGTTGGAATATTTCAGCCGCATCCCGTTGCCCCCCGGCATCCCCGATCCCACACCCGTCTGCCCAGTATGGAACAGCGCGATGCCGCCCTCGTCCTGGATTGCCTCATACAGCGCATAGGCCATGCGGTCGTTGGGATAAAACCCCTGCATCGTTGGGTGAAACTTGAACCCCTTGATGCCGAATTCCCGCATCAACCGGCGCGCCTCGCGCACGCCCATCTTGCCTTTCCAGGGGTCGATTGACGCAAACGGGATCAGAACATCGTCATTGTCCGCCGCCAGGTCCGCCACTTCCTCGTTGGCATAGCGCCGATAACCGGTCTCGCGCTCGGCATCGACGGGAAAGATCACGGCGGCAATGTTCTGCTCGCGGTAATGTTGCGCCGTTTCGGGAATGGTCGGGGGGTGTTTCCACGGTGCGCCGAAATAGGCCGCCATGGTGGATTGCAGATCGTCATAACCATCATCCCCGTGACAGCCACAAGGCTCTTCGGCGTGGGTATGAATATCGATCGCGCGAACCCTGGAGATATCAACCATTTTCTTTCCTCTTCCTGTGCGAAGACGCCCGTCCGGGCGGATGAGCCGCCGCGCCTCAAATCCTTGCAACGGCGGGATCATCCGCCGAATATAACCGGTCCAGCAACACCTTGCGCCGCTCCAGAACGCGGCGATGGTTCAGATTGCCCTTGGCGGTCATCTCGCTCTCGGCCATCGATGGCGGCTCTGCCATCACCATGGCCCGCGCCACCCGTGTCGAACTGCCCGAAACCTCCCGGTCGCGCGCCGACAGCCGCCGGCGGATTTCGCCCAGCAACCGCGGATCGTTCAACGCGCCGTCCTGCGCCTCGTGGCCAAGCCCTTCAGCCTCCAGCGCCGCCATATCGGGAAAGATCATCACGCCAATCTCGTCCCGATCCGCGCCCGCCACCACCAGATCGGCCGCCAGCGGCGCCAGACAGGCCAGCATCTCCAGCCGCAATTGACCTGCGCGCACCCATGTGCCCGTCAACAGCTTGAAATCTTCCGATATCCGCCCGTCAAACCGCATCCCCCGGGACGGATCGTCGGGATCGACAAAACGCATCGCATCGTCAGTCACAAAAAATCCTTCACTGTCAAATGCTTCGCGTGTCTTCCTGATGTTTCGAAAATAGCCGGGCATCACGTTTGGCCCCTTCACCCGTACTTCGCAGCGCCCGTCCGCATCCGGCAAAAGCTTCACCGTCACCCCCGTCATCGGCACCCCTACCACGCCGGACCGGTCCGTCGGCTCGTGCTGGATCATCGTCGCCGGCGCGGTTTCCGTCAGCCCCCAGGACGAGGTCATCAACGGCACCTCGCCACGCTGCTCGCGCGCCATCGCCCGCAACCCGTCCCAGATATCCTGCGGCAATGACGCACCGGCGTAAAAGATCATGTCCAGGTCTTCGAAATAGCGCCGCCGCAATCCGGCATCCCCTTCCAACGCCCGCAGCAACATGCCAAACCCGACCGGCACGTTGAAACTCAGCGTGCCCGCCCTCAGCCCAAGGTTCTCCAGCGTGCGCCCGAACAGGCCCGCCACCGGCTTGCCCTCGTCGATATAAAGCGAGCCGCCATTGGCCAGCATCATGTTGAAATTATGTGACCCGCCAAACACGTGGTTCCACGGCAGCCAGTCCACGATCACCGGCGGGCGGGCTTTCAGGAAGGGCAGCGCGTCGGCGATCATTGTCTGGTTGGCGCACATCATGCCATGGGTCGTCATCACCCCCTTGGGGGCCGAGGTCGATCCGCTGGTCATCAGGATCTTGACCACCGAATCCGGTGTCAGCGCGTCAAAGGCGGCATCCACATCCGCCCCCACAGCGCCCCGCAGCAGATCGTCAAACGGCGTCACGCCGTGCCGCCCATGGGTGCGGCTGGCGACGATCTCGATGCCCTCAAACGCCTCCAGCGCCAGCGCCGCGCCATAGTGCGCCGCATCCACCGCATAGGCCATAGCGGGCCGGATCAGCTCGATGGCATGGCGCAGCCGCCCATGCGCCCCGTGGATCAGGGAATATTGCTCGGCCACCGGCACCGTGGGAATGCCCGCATATTGCCCGGCCAGCGCCAAAAGCCCGTGATCCACCCCGTTGCCCGACAGGATCAGGATCGGCGTATCCGCGTTCAGCCCCCGCGCCAGAAGCGCCCCGGCCAGCGCCCGAACCTTCTCCAGCGCGCCGCCATAGCGCTCCTCGCGCCACCCGCCTCCGCTGCGCTCCGCCAGAAACACCCGCTCCGGTGCCTCGATTGCCCAGCGGTGCAGCCAGTCGCCCGTGCGCCGCGCCACCGGCCCCATCGCATGGCCCGAACGATACAGACAGGTTCCGTCCGCGCGGGTCTCCAGCGTGACCTCATGAGGCCGGTATTTCGCCAGTTCCACCATGCTACGCCCCTCCCGCGCCGTGCCGGATCGCCGCCAGCACCCGCAGCGCCGCCGCCCGGTCCGCCGCGCTCACCCCGGCCAGCATCCGCGCTTCATGCGCCGCCACTGCCGCCGTGGCCTCGTCAAAAAGGGTGCGCCCGGCCGGCGTGGGCCGCAACGCATAGGCCCGCCGGTCACTGGGCACCCGGTCCCGTGTGATCAGCCCGCGCTCTTCCAGATCGTCCAGGATCACCACCAGATTGGGCCGCTCGACCGCCAGCGCATCCGCCAGCTGCGATTGGCGCAATCCCGCGTTCGCCACCACCATCGCCAGCGCCGAAAACGTGATCATGCGCAGCCCCAGCGGCGCAATCGCACCGTTCATGTCGCCCATCAACACGGTCTGCGCCCGCTTCAGATGATAGCCCAGGAACCGCGCCAACACCGCGTCCGACACATCCACCTGCGCCGCCGCATCCCTGATTTTGCGTTTTGCCATGGACATTACCCGAATTTCGGCGCGCGCTTTTGCAAAAACGCCTGCAAGCCCTCCTGCGCATCCGGGCTGGTATGGGTCAGCGCCGCGCACAGGCTCTCGGTGAACAGCCCGCCCTGCTTGTCCATGTCCTCGATCCGGCTCAGCGCCTGGATCATGATGTAATTGGACAAGGGCGCATTTCCGGCAATCCGGCGCGCCATTTCCTGCGCCCGCTCCAGCGCCGCGCCTTCCTCGACCACGTAATGCGCCAGCCCCAGCGCCAGCCCCTCCTCGGCCCCGTATTTGCGCCCGGTCAGCATCATCTCGATCATCCGGTCCGCCCCCAGAATGCGCCCCACCCGCACCGAGGCGCCGCCGCCCACGTAAATCCCGCGCCGCCCTTCGGGCAGTTGGAAAACGGCCGACGGCTCGGCAAGACGCACATGCGTCGACGTGGCGATCTCCAGCCCGCCGCCGATCACCGCCCCCGTCATGGCCGACACCACCGGCAGCCCGCCATACTGCACCTTGTCCAGCACCGCGTGCCAGCCGCGCGAATGGCGCATCGTGCCTTCGGCGTCGCGCGCCACATGCTCGCTCAGGTCCAGCCCAGAGCAATAATGCCCCCCGCTCCCGGTCAGCACCGCCGCCTTCACACCCTCGGGCACATCGGAAAAGAACGCATCGATCTCACCAAACAGCGCATCACACATGGCGTTGCGCTTTTCGGGCCGGTTCATCGTCAGCGTGGCGATGCCGTCCCCCCCAATCTCGACCTTCAGCATTTCCCCCGACATGCGCCGCTCCTGTCTCGTGGTAGTCTATAATGATTATACTTTATAACTTATTTGTCAAAAAGAAAGAGGGGCACCGCCTCTCTTCCCTTGTTTTCAGCCCCTTACGGGATCAGGAACAGCGTGATCGCCGGGAACGCCACCAGAAGCGCCACGCGCAACAGGTCGCTGGTGACAAACCACATCACCGCCTTATAGGTCTCGGACATCGGCGTCGTGCGGTCCATGGCGTTGATGATGAACAGGTTCATCCCCACCGGCGGCGTGATCAGCCCCACCTCCACCACGATCAGCACCAGAATCCCGAACCAGATCGCCACATGCTCGGGGCTCATGCCGAAATCCAACACGCTGATGATCGGGAAAAAGATCGGGATCGTCAGCAGGATCATCGACAGGCTGTCCATCAGGCAGCCGAACACCAGGTAAAACGCCAGGATGATCACCAGAACCGCCCAGGGGCTCAGCCCCAGCCCCACGATCCAGCCCGCCAGTTCCTGCGGCACCTGCGACAGCGCCAGAAACGAATTGTAAAACCCGGCCCCCAGCACGATGAAAAAGATCATCGCGGTGCTCATCGCGGTGGCGATGATGCTCTCGAAAAACACCTTCCATCCCAGATTGCCCGAGATCAGCGCGATAACTCCGGTGCCCGCCGCGCCCACGGCGGCGCCTTCGGTTGGCGTGAACCAGCCCAGATAGATGCCGCCCACCACCAGCCCGAACACCAACAGCACCGGCCACACATCCAGCAGCGCCCGGATGCGCGCGCTATAGGGCACCGGCGCGCGGGTGCCGGCGGCCTTGGGATTGACCCGCACATAGATCGAAATCGTCAGGATATATCCCATCGCCGCCAGAATGCCGGGCACAAACGCCGCCAGGAACAGCTTGGCAATATTCTGTTCCGTCAGGATCGCATAGATCACCAGGATCACGCTTGGCGGGATCAGGATGCCCAGCGTGCCCCCCGCCGCCAGCGTCGCGGTGGAAAACCCCCCGGCATAGCCGTATTGGCGCAATTCGGGCAGCGCGACACGGCTCATGGTGGCCGCGGTCGCCAGCGACGAGCCGCAGATCGCGCCAAACCCGGCACAGGCCCCCACCGACGCCATCGCCACCCCGCCCTTGCGGTGCCCCAGCCAGCTTTCGGCCGCCTTGAACAGCGATGACGACATGCCAGACAGGGTTGCGAACTGTCCCATCAGCAAAAACATTGGGATGATGGTCAGCGAATAGCTTGAAAACGTGCTGTAGGTCTCGCTTTTCAGCTTGGCCATGAACATGTTCGGCCCGCCCATCGCCAGATACAGCCCGCCCAACCCGCACAACATCATCGCCAGCCCGATGGGCGCGCGCAGGAAAATCAACACCAACAGGATCGGGAAGGACAGATAGCCCAGTTCCAGCATACTCAATGGACCGCTCCTTCGGACAGGGGCATGTATTTGCGCCCGGTGATCAGCTCCAGCACCCGCGCCGCCGCGCAATAAACCGCGACGATCGACGCCACCACAGCCGCCACAAAGCTCAGCCCATAGGCCCACCAGACCGGAAATTGCAGCAGAAATGACGTTTCGCCATAGCTCATCTTGTTCATCATGCCCTCATAAAGCCGGGCCGTGATCAGCACGATCAGCGCGCTCAGAACCACCTCCCAAAATGTGACCAACAGCTTGTTGACCCTCCGCGACATCAGCGAGGTGAACACATCCACCGTGGCATGGCCGCCATAAAGCTGGCAGACCGGCAGAAAGGCAAAGATCGCAAAGGCCACCCCGGCCTCCACCAGTTCGAAATCCCCGTTGATCGGCCCGACCCCGGTTGCCAACAGCGCCTCTGCCAGCCATGGCGACAAGGCGGTCAGCCAGTCGGAATGGCCGATCCCGTTCAGGCTGCGCCCCAGAATGCTCAGGCAGGTCAGGATCACCAGCGCCGTCAGCACCACCCCCCCGACAATCGCCATGAGCCGCGCCAGCCGCTCCATCCATTTCAGCATCCTGTCTCCTCCTGTGCAGTCCGCTTCCCCAGCGATATATACGACCGACCAGTCGGTCAATATCCTTAAGGCACCCGGACACTCCCCGCACCCGCCGCGCGCAACTCTTCGCCGCACTGGTTACGCCGCCCGGACGGCCCTGGACGTTAATTAACAACGCAACCATTTTTGGCTGCCTCGGGACATATTGGTTGATTTTGTAACTATCAAGCGCCAATCAAGCGTCGCTCAGGCGCCTTTTCGGGCGCCGCCTGTCACCGCGCCGTCCAGCCCGGTCGCGCCATACAGCCAGTCCACCGAGTCATACCAGTCCTGCGGCGTCCTGGCCCGCATGATCGCGTTGCGCAGCTCGGCATGGGCGCCGGCGGGATGATAGATATGGGTGCCGATCTCGCGGCTTTGCAGTTGGATGCGCGCGGTGCGCAGCCGCCGCATGTCCTGATAGGCCCAAAGCGCGCGCTCCCTATCGCCGCCGCTGGCCTCAACCTGATGCGCCAGCGCCACCGCGTCTTCCATCGCCATACAGGCGCCTTGCGCGAAATATTGCAGCTGCGGATGCGCCGCGTCGCCCAACAGCGCCACGCGCCCGTCCACCCAGTTCATCGCCGGGTCGCGGTCGCACAGCACCCACAGCTTCCAGTCGCGCCCCTTGTCGATCACCTGGCGCGCCACCGGGGCGACATGCTCGAACCCCTTGCGCACCTCGTCATGGCTCACCGGCTGACCGGCCACCGGCTCGGGCGCATCGTTGTGATATGTCACCACGAGATTGAAGAATTTCCATCCCGACAACGGGTAATGCACGATATGGCATTTCGGCCCGGCCCAAAGTGTCGCCGCGTTCCAGCGCAGGTCTTCGGGCATATCCTCCACCGGGATCACCGACCGATACGTGGTGTGGCCCGACACGCGCGGCGCTCCGTCGCCGATCACCCGCTTGCGGATATTCGACCACAGCCCGTCCGCCCCGATCAGCGCGGCCCCCGAAACGCGGCTGCCGTCGCGCAATATGGCGGCCACGCCGGTGCCGTCCTGTGCGTAATCCGTCACCTCGGCCCCGTTGCGCAGATCCACCAGGTCATGCGCCTGACAGGCGCGCAGAAAGACACCGTACAGATCGCCCCGATGCACGACCGCATAAGGATTGCCAAACCGTTCGCGAAATGCCGCGTCCAGCGGGATGCGGGTGATCTCGGCACCGCTCAGCGCATCCATCAGGCGCAGGTTGTCGATATACACGGCCATGTCGCGCGCCTGATCGCCCACGCCCAGATAGTCAAAGGCATGAAACGCGTTCGGGCCAAGCTGGATGCCCGCCCCGATCTCGCTGAACTGGCGGGATTTTTCCAGAACAACCGAGGCAACACCCTTCCGCGCCAGCCCGATCGCCGTGGCCAGCCCGCCGATCCCGCCGCCCGCGATGACGATCCGACCGCTCACGGCCTCACTCCGCCGCGCCGATGCGCAGCTCGATCGGGTCCAGCCCGTCGATCCCGCCGGTCACAACCTGCCCCGGCAAGACCGGCCCCACCCCGGCGGGCGTGCCTGTCATCACCACATCGCCCGGACCCAGGTGATAATAGCGCGACAGATGCGCGACCACCTCGACACAGGACCACACCAGTTCGTGCAGGGTCGCGTCCTGCCGGGTCTCGCCGTCCACTTCCAGATGAATGCGCTGGCCGCCCACCGCGCCAAAATCCGCCACCCGGGTCATCGGCGCGAACACGGCCGAACCCTCGACATCCTTGCCCAGATCCCAGGGGCGGCGCTTGTCCTTGCCGTCCTGCTGACGGTCGCGCCGCGTCATGTCCAGCGCACAGCCATAGGCAAAGATCGCCGCCGCCGCGGCCTTGTCGTCTGCCCGGAACACCGGCGCGCCGATGGCAAAGGCCAGTTCCATCTCGTGATGATAGTTATCGGTGCCCGCCGGATACGGCAGTTCGGCCCCGCTTGCCACCGCATGCACCACCGATTTGGTGAAATACCACGGCGCTTCGCGGTCCACCTCGCCGCCCATCTCGGCGGCATGGGCGGCATAGTTGCGCCCCACACAAAAGATCCGGCGCACCGGATAGGCAGCAGCCTCGCCCCGGACCGGAATGGCAAACACCCCGGCCGGTGCAAACAGGTAATCGGTCATCTCGCGCGTTCCTCGTAATAACCCAGTTTTTCCTGAAGCGGACGATCATGCACCCGCACCAGATAGCAATCATCCTCTGCGGCGATGCGGATATCGGCAAAAACCGGCGCGGTAAACGTGGCCTTGGGGCCGAATTCAAACCGCGCCCCGTCAATCTTGGCCACCCCGCGCCCCGCGATCACGTGATACGCCCCCGAACACGACCGCAGCGGCGGCGCCTCCACCTGCCCGGCCCCGATCCGCATCGCGGTGAACCCCATGGTCGGCAACACATCCTCGCCGGTTTCCGGGTTCACGTAATCCAGCTCCGCCACATCGCCGCCGGCATGGGCCGCCATCGCGTCCAGCGCCGCGCGGGTGCGCTCCCAGGGATAGCGCATCATCGGATAGCGCCGCGCGCCCGCGCCCGGCCGCCGTGTCGGCGCCAGCCCGGCGGCGCGATACTCTACCTGGCTTGCATCGGGCCGGTTGCGCTGGGCCTGCAACGGGCCCTCCACCGCATAAGATCCTTCCAGATATACGAATAACGGCAGGTCCAGCGCATCCAGCCACACCACCGGCGCGCTGCCCTCATGGCCGTGATCATGCCATTCGCCGCCCGGCGTCAGCACCAGATCGCCCTCTTCCATCGGCAGCTTTTCCCCATCCACCACCGTGTATCCGCCCTGGCCCTCCACCACGATCCGCACCGCCGACGGCGTGTGCACATGCGCCGGCGCGGTTTCCCCCGGCAACAACAGCTGCATCCCCAGATAGATCGAGGCCGTGGCCTGCATCGCCCCCGCCCCGCGCCCCGGATCGCACAGCACCAGCACCCGGCGTTCCGCCTTTTCCACCGGGGTCAACTCGCCCGCGCGCAGCAAAAGCGGGCGCAGCTTGCCGTAATCCCAGAACCCCGGCCGCGTCACCGCCGACGGGCGCCCATGCGGCAACACGTTGCGCATCATCGGCCACAACGGCGCCACCCCCGCCGCCGCCATGTCGGCGCGATACGCGTCCGGCAAGTCTTCAAGCGTTCCCAACTGTTGTGACATGGTTTCCCTCCCGGCTTTTGATTTGCATACTTATAATAAGTACACTTGTCAATTTCGCAAAAACCATGTTTCCTGCACAAACCATGACCGAGATCCACAATATGGCCGGGCATCTTGTCCGGCGGCTCAACCAGATATCCGTGGCGGTGTTCACCGATCGCATGGCGGCGGCGGGGATTGACCTGACACAGGTCCAGTTCGCCGCCCTCTCCGCCCTCAGCGCCCGCCCCGGCATTCCCCAGGCAGAACTGGCCGGGGCCATCGCCTATGACGCGGCCACGCTGGGCGGCGTGGTCGACAGGCTGGTGGCCAAGGGGCTCGTGACCCGCCAGACCAACCCAAGGGACCGCCGCGCGCGGGTGCTCTTTGTAGCGCCCGCGGGGCGCGACCTGCTGAACCGCGCCCGCCCCGTGGTGCGCGCCCTGCAGGATGACATCCTGTCGGGCCTCACCCCGTCCGAACGCACCACCCTTCTGGACCTGCTGAAGAAAACCACCAACGCGGGCAACGCCAAAAGCCGCGCGCCGCTGCGTTAGCCGGCCACGGCCTTGGCCAGCCTTGGCAGACGGGCCTTTTTCAACAATGCCCGCATCGGCCAGGCCACACCGGAAAGCCGCTCGGCCTCGCGCCGCACGGTTTCGCACACCCCGGACACCGCGTCCGGGGCGTCGTCAAATATCCGGCGCAGGAACGCGTCCGGATCGATCCGGGTCAGCCCTTCCTCGGCCAGAATGTTTTTCGGGAAATCGCGCGCGTTCAACGTCACGATCACATCCGCCGATCCCGCTATCGCCGCCGCCAGGACATGCCGGTCCGCATCGTCGGGCAACCACAGCCGGTCCTCCAGCGACGGCTTCCACGTCACTTCGGAATCCGGCCATGCCGCGCGCAGCAATGCGATCTCGCCACGCGCCTGGGTTTCACCCGTCGGGCCCAGCTTGCGCGCCGCGCGCGCCCATTCCTCCAGGATACGCGCCGACCATAACGGGCGATACGCCCCGGTTGCCGCCACCCCCAACAACACTTCGCGCATTACCGTGGGATAGATCACGCAGGTATCCAGAACCGCGCGTGTCACAGCCGGAAAAACAACGCCTTGAGATAGCCGCTTTCGGCCAGTTGCGGCATCAGCGGATGATCCGGCCCGGCAAATCCGGTATGGATCAGCTGCGCCTGCCGCCCGGCCCGGCCGATCCCGCGCACCGATGCCCCCCGAAACCGCGCCAGATCGGCGGCGTGCGAACAGGAACACAGGCCCAGATACCCGCCCTCGGCGACCAGCGGCGCCGCCATGCGCGCCACCCGCTCATAGGCGCGCAACCCCTTTTCCAATGCCGGCCTGGACGGCGCGAACGCGGGCGGGTCACAGATCACCACGTCAAATCGCGCGCCCTCTTCGGCCAGGGCCCCCAGCACGTCGAACGCATCGCCCCTGCGCGTTGCGAACCGGTCCGCCACACCCGCGGCTTCGGCCCCGGCCTCGGCCAGGTTCAACGCCGCCGCCGACCCATCCACGGCCAGCGCGCTTTGCGCCCCCCCGGCCAGCGCGGCCAGCGAGAAGCCCCCGACATGTGAAAACACGTCCAGCACCCGCGCGCCGTTGCTCAACCCCGCGGCAAAGCCGTGATTGGGCCGCTGATCATAGAACAGCCCGGTCTTCTGGCCACCGATCAGATCGGCCATATAGGTGGCGCCGTTCATCCCCACCGGCACCGGCGCCCCGGGCGCCTGCCCCACCATCACGACGGTTTCCTCGTCCAGCCCTTCCAGCATGCGCGCACGCCCCGTCGCGTTCTTGATCACACAGGTCACACCTGTCACCTCGACCAGCGCCGCCACCAGCGCGTCAATCCGCGCCTCGGCCCAGGCCGCGTTCGGCTGCACCACGGCCACATCGCCGAACCGGTCCACCACCACGCCGGGCAACCCGTCGGCCTCGGCATGGATCAGCCGGTAGAACGGCGCCGGATACAGCCGCGCGCGCATCGCCAGCGCGCGCCGGAACCGCTCCGCAAACCACCCCTGATCAATCCGGGTGTCGATGTCACGCGCCAGAACCCGGCAAAAGATGCGCGAGTTGGGATTGACAGTCACCAACGCCAAGGACCGCCGCTCAGAATCCTCCAGCACCGCCAGCCCCCCCGGTTCCAGCGCCTTGGTGCGCCGGTCGGTGACGATCTCGTTGTCATACACCCAGGGAAACCCGTGGCGGATGGCCTGCGGGTTGGATTTCGGTTTCAGGCGGACAAAAGGCAAAGAGGACGGCGTCATGCCGTCCTCCTAATCGTTTCTGTCTGTCGTGAAAAGCTCAGAGTGGCTTTACCGGGGTTAGCGGAGTCACCCGTGCCGTCACGCCATTGGGCGGTGGCAGGAACCCTTCCGGCAGGCTCATCTCGTCGCGCACCACACGGGCCAGATGCTGGGTGATGCGGTATTTCTGGGTCAGGCCACGCGCCTCGGCCTGCAATGCCTTGGCACCGCCATACCCGACCAGATCGGCCTTGATCTCTTTCGGGCCGCGCAGCACTGCGCCGGTGACAGGATCGGTGATCGTCATCACGAACTCGATCGAATGCACGCCGCCCACGCTGTAACGTGTCTTCTCGGTCAGCGCATGGAACCGCTTGACCTCGATATTCACCTTGACCGGCATCGCGCCGTCCAGATCGCCGCCCCCAAGGCGCACGCTCTCCTCAAAGATCGCCTGCACCTGCTCATAACGGTTGCCATAGGCATCGCCGCGCCACACGATATCACCACCGGGATAATAGCGGTTGGCCTCGGAAACCTTCAGCGTGGTCGGCACCTGCACATCGATTTCAGCCAGGCTGAATGACGGGGCCGACGCAACGATCCCTCCCGGGATCTGTCCGGGCGTCGCTTCAAACGGGGCATTCCTCGTGACAGTCTCTACCGAGCCACAGGCCGCAACACCCAGCCCAAACGCCATCACCGCAATCAGTCGAACACGTTTCATGTCCCTCTCCTCGGGCCGTTCCGGCCTCTTCGACGGGCCATTCCGGCCCCCTCAACACAGGCTGAACCTGCGCACCAAATGGGGCGTGAATACGTCAAGGATGGTGCTATTCAGGGGTATTTGCCTGCATTCACAGGGGCATCTGCCAATGCTCGTCAGTTGCGCGGGCGCGACCGCCACCCGCCCCTGCGGCGCGGCGCCTGCAACTGAACCTGTCCCTGCCGCAAGACGTCGGTCATCGGATGGTCCGGGAATTCCCCGCCATAGCGCATCAGCAAGGCCGGGATCACGTCGCGCGCCTCGCGCCCCTCCGGCAGCGACAGCGCCCAGTCCAGAAAGATCGACCGGCACTCGCCCGCCGTGATCCCCTGGATCCGATAGCTTTCCCGCACCAGCCCCTTGGGGTCCAGATCATCGCGCTGCTTTGTCATCTCCCGCGTCCCTCACCAATACGGCATCGATGATATCGCCCGCCTGCGCGGCACGCTCCCGCATCTCTGCTTCAAGCTGCCCCAAAGCGTCTTCCCCTGTCTGGCGCAACAGAAACGCCCGCGCGCCCGTGCCCAGCGTGTCGGCTTTCAGCTTGGCGCCCGACAACAGCTTGGATGCAAGCTGCACTTTCCAGTAAAGCGCATGGGCCGCGGCCAGCTCTGTCGCCTCGGCGGCGTTCAGCCAGCCAATCGCGACACCGGCGTCCAGCCCGTCGGCCACATCGCGCCGCGCCGACCCGGCCATCAGCGCCGCCGCCTGGCTGATCAACTCGATGTCCTGCAACCGCCCGGGGCCGATCTTGGCATCCCACGGGCCATCGGGCGCCTTGGCCGCCGCGATTCGCGCCCGCATGTCCGCCACGTCCCCCCGGATCGCCGCCCGTTCCCGGGGCAACGCCAGAACTTCGCGGCGAAACGCCTCCACCTCGTCCATCAACCCGGCCTCGCCCGCAACCGGCCGCGCCCGCGTCAGCGCCAGATGCTCCCAGGTCCAGGCCTCCTCGATCTGATAATTGCGAAACGACGCCAGCGATGTCGCCACCGGCCCCTGCGTGCCCGAAGGCCGCAGCCGCATGTCCACCTCATAAAGCCGCCCCTGCGCCATCGGCGCACTCAGCGCCGTCACCAACGCCTGGGTCAGCCGCGCGTAATAGGCCCGCGCCGCCAGCGGGCGCCGCCCCTCGGAATACTCAACCCCCTGCGCGTCATAGATCACGATCAGGTCCAGATCCGACGCCGCGTTCAGCCGCCGCGCGCCCAGCGATCCCATGCCCAACACGATCGCGCCCCGCCCCGGCGCATCACCGTGCTTTTCGGCGAATTTCTCCGCCACCACCGGCCACAGCGCGCCAATCACCGCATCCGCCAGGTCGGCATATTGCCGCCCCACCGCCTCGGGCGGCGCTATACCGCGCAGATGATGCACTCCGATCCGGAAATGCCATTCCTTGGCCCAGCGCCGCGCCATGTCCAGCCGCGCCTCGTAATCGCCCTCGCGCTGCAACGCCTCGCCCAGTTCCGCCTGCAACGCCGCCGCGCCCGGCCAATCGGTAAAGAACGCCCCGCCGATCACCGCATCAAAGACCCCGGAATTGCGCGACAGATGCCGCGCCAGCGCCGGCGCCGTGCCCACGATATCCACCAACAGGTCGATCAGTTGCGGATTGGCCTCGAACAGCGAAAACAGCTGCACCCCGGCGGGCAACCCCTTCAGAAACCCGTCCAGCGCCAACAGCGCCTCATCCGGCTTCGCCGCATCCGACAGGCGCTTCAGAATTTCCGGGCGCAACCGCGCAAAGATCTCCACCGCCCGCTGACTGCGCAGCGCCGGATAGCTTGCCCAGCGTTCCAAGATCTCGGGGTCAAAACCGTGCGCCGAAGCCACCGCGCGCTCCTCGGGGGCAAAGAACCCCTCGGTCAGCACATGCACCTCGGTCAGCCGTGCGCGCAGCTCCGCCTCCAGCCCGGCCCGGTCGCGCCCCATCAGACAGGCAATCCGCTTCAGCCCCTCCCCGGTCTTGGGCAAAAGATGTGTCTGGGCGTCGTTCACCATCTGGATACGATGCTCCACCTCGCGGTGGAACCGGTAATGATCCGCCAGCTTGTCGGCCACGTCCTCGGGCACCCAGCCCCGCGCCGCCAGCTTGCGCAGCCCCTGCACCGTGTGACGATCCCGCAAATAGGGGTCGCGCCCCCCGGCAATCAACTGCCGCGTCTGGGTGAAAAACTCGATCTCGCGAATGCCGCCCCGGCCCAGCTTCATGTTGTGCCCCGGCAAGGTGATATCCCCGCCCAGCCCCTTGTGCTCGCGAATGCGCAGCCGCATGTCATGCGCGTCCTGAATGGCCGCGAAATCCAGATGCTTGCGCCATACGAACGGGATCAGCGTGTCCAGAAACCTCTGCCCCGCCGCCAGATCGCCTGCCGAAGGACGCGCCTTGATATAGGCCGCCCGCTCCCAGGTCCGCCCCAGGCTCTCGTAATACCGCTCCGCCGCCTCCATCGCCAGGCACACCGGCGTCACCGCCGGGTCCGGGCGCAGCCGCAGATCGGTGCGGAACACATAGCCCTCCCCGGTGATATCGTTCAGCATCGCCGCCATCTTGCGCGTGGCACGGATGAAACTGGCGCGCGCATCGTGATAATCATCAGGGTCGAAACGGGACTCATCGAACAAACAGATCAGATCGATATCCGAACTGTAGTTCAGCTCATGCGCCCCCATCTTGCCCATCGCCAGGCTCACCATTCCCCCGGCAACCGCAATATCGTCTTCGGTGGCGCCCGGCAGCTTCTTGCGCCGGATCTCCGCCCCGATCGCCGCCTGCATGGCCAGCTGACTGGCCAGATCGGCAAAATCCGTAAGCGTCCCCGTCACCTTCTCCAGCGCCCAGGCCCCGGACAGATCCGCCAGCGCCGTCACCAGCGCCACCTTGCGCTTGGCCCCGCGCAACGCAACCGCAAGCCGGTCCGGCGCACTGATCCGCAATTGCGCGAACACCGCCGCCAACGCCGCCTCGGGATCATCCAGCGCTTCCCCCAGCCAGGCCCGCTCCTTCTCGATCAGAGACTTCAGATACGGGCTCGACCCGCCCGCCCCCTCCACCAGTTCCGCCACCGGGCCGCGCAACCCGCCAACGGCCGCGCGCGCCTCGGCACCACGCGCGGGATCAAACGGTCTGGGCAAGCGGCAGATGCGGGCTTCAAAACTCATGACGCGACTTTGATCCCCCCCCGCGCCAAGGTCAATTGCCGTTCCCGTCGCATCCCGGATCCGCTCTTCATTTTGCCCCAAATACTCCGGGGGAGTCGCGCCACGCGCGACGGGGGCTGGCCCCCCTACGGGGCCGAAATTCGCGCGCCGCGCCCGCGTTTTCCGGCATTGCCGCCAGCCACACAGGGCCCCGCCGGGCCAAATCCACCCGCCTGGATCTCGGTTTTTCTTGTGATTTTATTGTTTAGTTTCAATCCATTGACCAAATAATGTAAAAAACATTCACATCCCTTCCTTGCAAGCGCAGGCACAAATGCCAATCTATACAATGTAAACACGCTTTACATTAACGGTTCAAATCCAACAATGGAGACCCCGCATGACACCTGTTGCCGCCCATTCCGAAACCGCACCCCTGGGTTGGGTGTCGCGTGCCGAAGCCTGGCTTGACAGCAAAGGCAAAGGCGCCTGGATCGCCGCCATGGTGCTTGGCTTCGTCTTTTTCTGGCCCGTGGGGCTGGCCCTTCTCTTCTACATGATCTGGAGCAAGCAGATGTTCAAGAAATCCTCCTGCAACCGCCGCCACCAATCCCGCCGCATGCACGTCATGACGCCGACCGGAAACTCCGCCTTCGACGCCTACCGCGAAGACACGCTGCGCCGCCTGGAAGACGAGCAACAAAGCTTTGAAAACTTCCTGCAACGCCTGCGCGACGCCAAGGACAAGGCCGAGTTCGACCAGTTCATGAACGAGCGCGCCCGCAAGGCCAGCCAGGAACGCGACCAGACCTCAGAGGCGTGATCCCGCGCCTCCCCTCCCGCCGGAGCGGCCCCCGCCGCTCCGGCACCCATCCGTCCCAAAGAGCAAAACCATGTCCTATCGCAGCTTCGCCCTGCCAGATCCCCAAACCCAGGCCGAATTCTACGCCGATGTCCCCCTCAAACGCCTGTTTGCCTGGGTGATCGACGTGGTACTGATCGCCATTGCCTGCCTGCTGATCCTGCCCTTCACCGCCTTCACCGGCGTGTTCTTCTTTCCCGCGCTAATGGCGGTCGTGGGCTTTGTCTACCGTGTGGTCACGCTGGCCAGCGGCTCGGCCACCTGGGGGATGCGACTGGTCTCGCTGGAAATGCGCCGCCAGACCGGGGACAGGTTCGATTTCGCCACCGCGCTGCTGCACACGATCGGGTTCTATGTCTCGGTCGCCATGGCCCCGCTTCAGCTGATCTCGATCGTGCTCATGCTCTTGTCCGCACGCGCCCAGGGGCTCACCGATCACGTCATGGGCACTGTCGCCATCAACCGCGCCGCGCGCTCCTGACCGGTCCGGCTCCCGGATCACGTATCCGGGGGTTGGCGCGCCGGTCTCCTGTTGCTATCGTCTCTTCCGGATCAAGTGACAGGTCTTCATGCGCCACACCCTGCCCCTCGCGCCCCAGTTCTACGTGACGGCGCCCCAGCCCTGCCCCTATCTTGAAGGCCGGATGGAACGGAAACTGTTTACCGCGCTCCAGGGCGAGAACGCGGTGGCGCTCAATGACGCGCTCTCCCACCAGGGGTTCCGCCGCTCGCAGAACGTGCTTTACCGGCCCTCCTGCGCGGAATGCAACGCCTGCCTCTCGGCCCGGATCGACGTGTCGCGCTTTCATCTTTCGCGCAGCCAGAAACGCACGCTCAAACGCAACGCGCACCTGCAACGCCGCGCCACGTCCCCCTGGGCGACCGAGGATCAGTTCGACCTGTTCCGCCGCTATCTCGACAGCCGCCACGCCGATGGCGGCATGGCCGACATGGACGTGTTCGAATTTGCCGCGATGATCGAGGAAACCCCGATCCGCAGCCGCGTCGTGGAATATTCCGACACCCGCACCCACGACCTGATCGGCGTCAGCCTGACCGACATGCTCTCGGACGGTCTGTCGATGGTCTATTCCTTCTACGAACCCGGCCTGCCCCGCCAAAGCCTGGGCACTTTCCTGATCCTCGATCATGTCGAAATCGCCCGCGAGGCCGGTCTGCCCTATGTCTATCTGGGCTACTGGGTGCCCGGCAGCGACAAGATGGGCTACAAGGCCAGCTTCTCGGGGCTCGAGGTCTATGTCGGCGGTCACTGGCAGACGGTGAGCGATCCCGCCGCCTTCGACGCAGAGCTTCACCCGCTCTCGACCGATCCGATCGCCGAACAGGTGGCCAATATCTCGCTTCCCGACATGCGCGCGCCCAAACCCTGATCCGGTCCCTGGCCCGGTGCGCTCGGGCGCTTTTCCTGCGCCCCCGCCTCAGCGCAACGCCAAACGAAAAACGCCAAACGAAAACGGGGCCCCGAAAGGCCCCGTTTCTTCACTCTGTCACCGGCGTCACTGCCCGATCAGCGCCGGCAGGATCGTCACCACGGACGGGAACGCCCACAACAGCCCCAGACCAACCACCTGGATCAGCACGAAGGGAATGATGCCCTTGTAGATGTGCCCGGTGGTCACTTCCTTGGGCGCCACACCGCGCAGATAGAACAGCGCAAAGCCGAATGGCGGTGTCAGGAACGAAGTCTGAAGGTTGACCGCGATCATGATCGTCACCCATTTGGGATCGAACGTGCCGCCATAGATCACCGGTCCGACAATCGGGATCACGATATAGATGATCTCCAGAAAATCGAGCACGAAGCCCAGAACGAACAGCACCAGCATCACGATCAGGAACACCGTGAACTCGTTGTCGAACGATTTCAGGAAGCCCTGGATATACTCCTCACCGCCAAAGCTGATCACCACAAGGTTCAACAGCTGCGAACCGATCAGGATGGTGAACACCATGGATGTCACCTTGGCGGTCTCCCGCACGATCGGCGTCAGCACCTTGCCCCGCATCAGCACCCAGCAGCCATAAAGGATGCCGAAGATGGCAAACAGATAGGCGCCCTTGGCCACGACGAACGCGATCCAGTTCTCGATCGCTGCCCCTTCCTGGTTGACACGCAGGTCAAAGTTGATGCCCACCAGGATCATGACGATGATGGCAAAGGTCGCCCAGATGATGATGGCCCCGGATTTCTCCTGATCCTGCAACTTGCGGTAGGCCGCCAGCATGATCGCGCCACCCGCGCCCAGCGCCGCTGCCGGCGTCGGGTTGGTGATGCCACCCAGGATCGATCCAAGCACGGCCACGATCAGAACCAGCGGCGGGAAGACCACGCGCAACAGCTCGTTCTTTCCCAAAATCCCCGCCGCATAGCGACAGCCATACAGCGTCATCGCCAGCGGCAGCCCCAGGAAGATCATGGTCCAGCCCGGCGTCGTCACCGGCGAAATCAGCAGAATATCCGCCAGCAAGGCCAGCAACACACCCGCCCCGCCCACAAGCAACGGCGTCGGATTCGCGCTTGGCGATACACCCCGAGCGGTGGTCAGGATCAGCGCCAACAACAGAAAGCCGGTGGCAATCCCCGACCCGATCGGCGCCGCGTCGGCCACCCGCTGGGCAAAGATTTCCGTGCGCTCCTGCTCGGTCAGCTTCTGCGCTTCGGCAACACCGCCCGCTTCGTCGATCACCGCCTGCTCGGCCAGTGCCTGATCCCAGGTCTCCTGCCCGTGCAACTCGATCATGGACGCGGCACAGTCATCGCTCACATTGGTGCGCAGGCTTGCCGTTTGTCCGGCATCCGAGAAGCTGTCGACCACGATATACTGGTTGCCGATCACATTGACCTGCCCCAATAGGATCACCCCGGCAATCAGGGCCACCGGCACACCCAGGAACCAGGTAAAGGCCTCGCGCCGCGTCACCGGCTCGTTGCCGGATTCGCCCAGCGCGACCGCGGGCGCCTTGGACGGGTTGAGCAACGCATAGCCAAAGGCATAAAGCCCGTACAGGATGGCCAGCATGATCCCCGGCAACAGCGCCG
The DNA here is from genome assembly GCF_016019955.1 of Thiosulfatihalobacter marinus. Taxonomy (GTDB): domain Bacteria; phylum Pseudomonadota; class Alphaproteobacteria; order Rhodobacterales; family Rhodobacteraceae; genus Shimia; species Shimia marinus_A. The sequence continues at coordinate 435,635 of NZ_JAECRZ010000002.1, read as the reverse complement.
CCTGGAACAGCGTGCCCACCGACACAACCGCCGGTTCGCCCAAATAGGTCAGCGCATCCGTGCACCCCGCCACCTGGGCCCGTGTTTCCTGTGCCGCCGAATACAGATCCCCCGCCAGCGTGCCCAGCAGAACGATCACGATCGAGGGCGGAATGATCTGCCCCAGCGTGCCCGACGCCGCGATCACGCCCGTCGCCAGTTGCGGCGAATAGCCATTGCGCAGCATGGTCGGCAGGGACAAAAGCCCCATGGTCACAACCGTCGCGCCCACGATCCCCGTCGAAGCCGCCAGGAAGGCGCCCACAACCACAACCGACACGGCCAGGCCGCCCGGCAGCGGGCCAAAGACACGCGCCATGGTGGTCAGAAGGTCATTGGCGATCTTGGACCGCTCCAGCGTGATGCCCATAAGCACGAACATCACAACCGCCAGCAATGTCTCGATCGACTGGCCGGCCAGTACACGTTCGTTGATCCGGTTCACGATGAACGACAGGTTGCGGTCCATCGCCTGTTCCCAGCCGCCCACGAACACCGGTTCGGCGGCGCGTGGCAGTTCGGGATACCGGAAGATCGATATCGTGTCGGCCTTGACCCCCTGGCTGATCAGTTCGGCATACATGGCCGACCCGGTATCGATCGCCTGGTGGATCAGGATACCCGCGCTGTCCAGCGCGGCGATGATCCCGAACGAGATCACCCCGGCCCCGCCGATGGCAAAGGCCACCGGAAAGCCGGACAGAATGCCTCCGAAAAGGCAGAGAAAGACGATAATCAGGCCGATTTCGACCCCATCAAGTCCGAATAGCATTGGTTCTGCCCCTTAGATTAATGCGTGCCTTCGTAGGCTTCTTCACCTTCACCCAGCGAATCGCGGTCAAGGTATCTGCCTTCGCTTGCCTGGCCCTCGCGGTATTCCAGGAATGACCGGTAGAAAAACGCGATGGCCTGCAAGAACACCATTCCCGCGAATGCCACCAACAGCACCTTGAACAGGAAGTAGGCGTTGAACCCGTTGGGTGAGAACCCGATGGTCTCCACGTTCCATTTCAGGATACGGGCCTTTTTCATCAACAGTTCCACCTTGTCGGATGCCGACACTTTGGGCGTCACCAGATGGCGCCACATAAAGTACCACCCATACATCCAGGTCAGCACCGCCGTCGGCATCATGAACGCAAGCGAGCCGAACATGTCGATCACCCGCTTGGCCCGGAAACTGATCGTCGAATAGACAAGATCCACCCGCACATGGCCGCCCTGCACAAAGGTGTAGGTGGCGCACAGCGTCACGATCATCGCGTTATACAGCTTCAGCTCTTCCGCCCACCAACTCACGTCCTTGGTCAGGAAATCCACGTTCCAGATCAGGCTGATCTCGGCCACGGTGAAAATCCGTTGCAGGAAGACGATCACGATCTGCTGGATCACCATCAGCAGGCCCGCCCAGGCAAAGAACCGGCCCACCGTGTTGGCAAACCCTTCCAGCACCCGCACACAGCCCCACATGAAGCCGGGCCGCCAGATCCCGATCGCCGTCACCACCAGGAAAGCGGTGAACACCACAAAGAAAAACTCGGTCGAGCCCCCGTAATAGACAAAGCGCATCAGCGCCTGCTTGTCTTCCGTGGTCTCCAGACCGCCAATCCAGCTCAGCCACTGCCCCGGACGTGTAAGCGCATAGCCCACATTCACGAAAGCCTGACCAATATTGGAAATGAACCAGACCAAAGCGTCCAGCATTGCCCCACATCCCCTTTGGTTACATCATCCGAACGCCGCCACCACCGCGTTCCACAGTTTGGCAAAAGGCCCCCCGGAACAGTGCCGGGGGGCCAGTTTGCTTAGCAATACAAGGGCTTAGCCCATCACGCGGTCACGCTGGGCGCGATAGGCGCCTTCGGACCTGACCAGCCAGCCGGACGAGGCGCGCATCGAGGCTTCCGCCGAGGCGCGGATCTTGGCGAACAGTTCATCATCCATGTAGCTGTCCATGGTTTCCTTGGCTGCGGCTCCCATCGCATCCCAGACACTGTCGGGGAATTCCAGGGTTTTCACGCCACCGGCCTGCAAACGCTGAAGCGCGGAACCGTTGTTGTTGAGGAACTGCGCCAGGTTCCACTGGTGCGAAGCCGCGGCTGCGATCTCGATGATCTTCTGATGGGCCGGCGACAGCGAGTCAAAGACTTCGCGGTTGGTGGCCAGCGTCAGCGCCGCACCCGGCTCGTGGAAGCCCGCAGTATAGTAGAACTTGGTGATTTCCTGGAAACCGGCTTTTTCGTCCGCCCAGGGGCCGATCCACTCGGTCCCGTCAATCGCGCCCGAGGCCAGCGCCTGATACACTTCCGAACCCGGCAGGTTCTGCACCGAGGCACCCATTTTGCCAAGCGCCTGACCACCCAGGCCCGGCATCCGGAACTTCAGACCCTGGAAATCTTCGGGGCCGTTGATTTCCTTGGCGAACCAGCCGCCCGCCTGCGCGCCAGTATTACCGGCCAGGAAGGATTTCAGGCCAAAGATTTCGCCCAGCTCATCATGCAGCGCCTGACCTTCGCCCTGGTAGTACCAGTTCGCCACTTCCTGCGCGGTCAATCCAAACGGCACCGTTGTGTAATACGCATAGCCAGGATGCTGGCTGATGAAATAGTAGTCGGCCGCGTGATACATGTCGGCCTGACCGGCGGTCACGGCGTCAAACACCTCAAAGGCGCCAACCAGTTCACCGGCGGCCTTGATTTCCACGGTCAGATCCCCACCCGACATTGCGGTGATGGTGTCCGCGGCGTATTGCGCCGCGTCAAACACGCCCGCCAGGCCACGGCCCCAGGACGTGACCATGGTCAGCGTGCGCTTGCCCTGCGCATATGCCGGAGCCGCCAGAGTGGTGCTGGCCGCGGCCGCGCCGCCAAGGGCGGTAGTTTTCAGAAAAGAACGACGATCCATTAGGTTCTTCCTCCCAGAATTAAGTTCAGCCCGAACAGTCTTTTCGCTCTTCGGACGGATCGTTTAAGTGTGCAAACCCTATCCTCGCAGGCACGGGTTTGGAAATACCTAGTTCTGCGTAGTTGACCGCCGGTTGGGCAAAAAACTTCACCAATTCATCCCGTATTTCTACGTAGATCCACGCTTTGAGCGGGTGTTTGCACCGATTCGCCCCTAGGATTCGGCGTCAAAGCAACGTAACGAATCATACATGCGCCGCCTTCTTTCGCATCTGCGCCTGTCTTATGGGCAAAAGCTCTTCATGCTGGCCACTGTCCCGCTGATTTTGGCGGTGGCCGCAATTTCCGTGCTTGTCGCCTCCCAGTCGCGTCAGCTGGCCGAGCGCGAGATCCGCGCGCTCGAGACCAAGCTGATCGAGGCAAAGAAGGCCGAACTGAAAAATTACCTCTCGCTGGCCCGCACCGCCTTTATCAATATCTACGGGCGGGCCGCGCCGGATGACGAAGATGCCAAACTGGCCGTAACCCAGATCCTGTCGGCCATGCTTTACGGGCAGGACGGCTATTTCTATGTCTTCGACTATTCTGGCAACAACCTTGTCAGCCCGCGCCAGACCTATCTCATCGGCAAGAACTGGAAGGGCATGACAGATCTGAACGGCACGCCCATCACCGACAAGCTGATCACCCTCGCCCGCTCGGGCGGGGGGTATCACAGCTTTGACTGGATCAAACCCAGCACCGGGGAAACCGCGCGCATGGTCACTTATTCGATCGGGTTTCAGGATTGGCGCTGGGTGGTGGGCACGGGGGTTTTCATCGACGACGTTCTCGAAAGCGTCGCCGCCTCCCGCGCCGAAGTCGAGGAACGGGTGCGGCGCACCTCGTTTTATATCGTGGCAATCACCGTCGCGGCACTGTTGCTGGTGTTTCTTTCCGGCATGGTGATCACCGTTCGCGAACGCCGCCTGGCGGATGCCAAGCTCAAGGCGCTGACCCAGCGCGTTTTCGATGCCCAGGAAGAAGAGCGCGGCCGCGTGGCGCGCGAGCTGCATGACGGTATCAGCCAGATCCTTGTCGGCGTGCGCTATGCGCTGGATACCGCGCGGCGCCGCTTTGCCAGCGGTGACGCGCGCGCGCCCCAGATGCTGGACAAGGGGCTGGAGCACCTGTCGGGCGCCATCCAGGAAGTGCGCCGCATTTCCCGCGATCTGCGCCCCGGCGTGCTGGACGATCTTGGCCTTGGCCCGGCGATCAAGGCCCTGACCGACGATTTTGGCGCCCGCACCGGCATCGAAACCCGCTTTGAAACCGTGGTTTTCCGCAACCGCCTTGATCCCGACGCCAAGATCGCATTGTATCGCATTGCCCAGGAGGCGTTGACCAATATCGAGCGCCACGCCAATGCCACCAGAGTCACGGTCGATGTACGGGGCCACAAGCGCGGCGCCACCCTGCGCATCTCGGACAATGGCCATGGCATTCCCCTGGACCGGAATGGCAATGCGCGGGGCGGGCTGGGCCTGCGCAACATGCAGGAGCGCGTCGAACAGCTGGACGGCACGCTGCGCATCCTCTCCAGCCGCACCGGCACCGTGATCGTCGCCGAAGTGCCGCTGACCCACATTCTGACGCCGCAGGATGACGGCCCCGAAAAAACAAGAAAGGCCAGCGCATGAACGATCCGATCCGTGTCGCCATTGTCGACGACCACCCGATGGTGGCCGAAGGTATCCAGTCGATACTGGAAAGCTATGACGATATTTACGTCGTCGGAGTGCTGTCCAACGGGCGCGAGGCGGTGGACACCCTGCCCCGTCTGACCCCGGACGTGATCCTGATGGATCTCAACATGCCCGAAATCGGCGGGCTGACCGCCACCGAAATGCTTTTGGAAACCGACCCCGATCTGCGCATTCTCGTGTTGTCGATGCATGACAGCCCGGAATACATTTCGACCGCGCTCAGCCATGGTGCGATGGGCTATGTGCTCAAGGATGTGCAGACCGACGAAATCAAGACCGCCATCGACGCGGTGATGCGCGGCGAGCGCTATCTGTGCACCGGCGCGCGCGGCTCGCTGGAACCGCCCGAGGGCAGCGCGCGCGAGCAGCTGACCAGCCGCGAACAGACCGTGCTGCTGCAACTTGCGCAGGGACAATCCAACAAGGAAGTGGCGGCGGTGCTGAACATTTCGGTGCGCACCGTGGAAACGCACCGCAAGAACATCAAGCGCAAGCTGGGCATCTCCTCGACCGCCGGGCTGACCCGCTATGCCTTGGAACATGGCGTTTTGCAGGGCACCGGCGGTCTGTGAACCCGGCGCGGCGGTCTCCCGCCCCCTGAAGACGCAGCACAGCTGCGCCCCCAGGCGTTGGGCGTGGCTCGGCTGCGCCGAGCCTTTTTGAGTATTTTCGGAACACTGAAAGCGGAAGGGCGCGCGCCGGGTTAACGGCGCGTTTTCTGCCCGCGGGCACCGACGCGATACCGACGTGGCGCCGACAGTTTGCCGATTGCGAAAACCAATGTTTTTCAGGTTGTTAACCCTGATTCGTGCTGGCTATTCCGCCGCCTTGTCCGCGGCGATTTCGGCGGCGCGTCTTTCGACCTGTTCGACGATGTGGTCCACCATCTGGTCATTGGACAGCTTGTGGCTTTGCTTGCCCGCCAGGTAGACCATGCCAGACCCCGCGCCGCCGCCGGTGAAGCCGATATCGGTCATCAGCGCCTCGCCGGGGCCATTGACCACGCAGCCAATGATCGACAGGCTCATCGGTGTGTGAATATGCGCCAGCCGTTTTTCCAGTGTTTCCACAACCCTGATCACGTCGAATCCCTGTCGCGCGCAGCTGGGGCAGGAGATGATATTGACCCCGCGATGGCGCAGGCCCAGGGATTTCAGGATCTCGAAGCCGACCTTCACCTCTTCGACCGGGTCGGCGCTGAGGCTGACACGCAACGTGTCGCCGATGCCCATCCACAGCAGCTGGCCCAGCCCGATGGCGGATTTGATCGTGCCGCTGACAAAGCCCCCCGCCTCGGTGATCCCGAGGTGAATGGGGGCATCCGTGGCCTCGGCCAGCATCTGGTAGGCCGCCGCCGACATGAACACGTCGCTGGCTTTGACGCTGATCTTGAACTCGTGAAAATCGTTGTCCTGCAATATCCTGATATGTTCCAGGCCGCTTTCGACCATGGCATCCGGGCAAGGCTCGCCGTATTTGTCCAGCAGGTGTTTCTCCAGCGATCCGGCATTCACCCCGATGCGGATCGAGCAGCCATGGTCCCTGGCTGCCCGGATCACGTCGCGCACCCGTTGCTGATCGCCGATATTGCCCGGATTGATCCGCAGGCAGGCCGCGCCGGCCTCGGCGGCCTCGATGGCGCGTCTGTAGTGAAAGTGGATGTCGGCCACGATCGGCACCGGGCTTTCGCGCACGATATCACGCAGCGCCGTTGTGGCCGCCTGGTCCGGGGTTGACACGCGCACGATATCGGCGCCGGCCTCGGCAGCGGCCAGCACCTGGCCCAGCGTGGCGCGCACGTCGCTGCTGTTGGTATTGGTCATCGTCTGGACCGCGATCGGGGCATCGCCGCCAACCGGCACGTTGCCCACCATGATCTGGCGCGATTTGCGCCGCTCGATATTGCGCCAGGGGCGGATGTGGTTCATCGACATGTCAAAGCCCTTCGCCAGATGCGATTCAGAGCCTGTCTAGTGCCTTTCGGCGCGCTGTTGAAGTCACGATCGGGATATTGCCAACGCGTCCGGGCACGGCGGTGATCAGTCCCCCTGAACCGCCACGCTATCGGCGATGGCCAGCGCCACGATCCGGGCCAGTTCCGGGTCACCGTCCAGATCGGCAACGTCATACCCCTCGCGCAGGGCGTCCATGTCCAGCGCCAGGTCGCGCACCGTATTCGAACCCTCGCCCGCCGGGCCGAACAGCTCGCCGTTCAGCTTGAAATACAGCGAACCGGACATACCGGCCCGCAGCGTCGGCGGGTCTTCGGTTGCCGGCAGAACGTATTCCTCGCCCGCATCCAGAATCTTTTCGAACAGAACCGTTCCGTCCGCCGCCCGGATCCTTACCCAGGCAGGGCGCACCGCCATGACCACGATTTCGGGCGCCGCATCCTCGACAACCTTGGGGGCCGTTACCGGGGCGTCGACGGGCAATGGCGCGAACGCCAGGCGTGGCGGTTCCGGCGTGAACGCGCCGATACTGTCCGGATCTAGCTGCGAGATCGGCGCATCGCGCGAAACCAGCACCGGCACGTCCAGCGCCTGCGGGCGATACAGCCGGTCCAGCGCCTCGCTGGGCGGCGCGAATACGCCCGCCGTTTCCCGATCACCGCCGCTGTTCAATGCCGACCCAGAAACGCCGGCTTCCGCCACCGGATCAAGATCTGACAGGACGACAGGTTTTTGCTCTACCGGGGCCAGCGTGACCCGCTGAATCTCGTTCAGAACGCTCCAGCCGCCATAGCCAATGGCCGCGATCAGCGCGACCAGCACAAGCGAAGATCCAATGGCGCGCGGCTCGATCCGCGACAGGATCGAATCCTGGATCGGGGTGAATGGCATATTGGGGGTGGCAAACGGGTCCGAAGATTTCAGCGGAACGACGATATCCGCCTTTCGCATGGTCGATGCCTCGGCCGACATGCCATGCGCGGTGGAGAAACCGCTTTCCGCGCAAAACTGGGCAAAGGCCTCTTCCGGGTTCATGCCCAGATAACGCGCGTAGGAACGCACATACCCGGCAATGAAGCCGGGCGTTTCAAACGCGCTGGGATCGCAGTTTTCGATGGCAGACACGTAAGCGGCGCGAATACGCAGTTCGCGTTGCACATCCAGAAGAGATTTGCCCAGAGTCGCGCGCTCGCCCCGCATCACGTCACCAAGACTCAGGTCGAAATCGTCGAAGCCTCTCGGCCTCTCCTCTGTCACTTCGGGTATGCGCTGTCCCTTGCGCCCGATCATGCCATATGCCCCATATCCACGCCGACCCGCTACCGTCCCACGATTCGGATCGGTCCACTTGTTAAGCGCATCCTACCACAAGGCAATGGGTTTTGCACATGCGGCGGGGATCAGCCCGCCAATTCGGCACGATTCAGCGCACAGTGGCTCCACAACTCGTCCATGGCATGGACCAGCGCGTCCATTTCCTTTGGTCCATGCACGGGCGACGGCGTAAACCGCAGCCGTTCGGTGCCGCGTGGCACGGTCGGGAAATTGATCGGCTGCACGTAGATGCCGTAATTTTCCAACAGCATGTCGCTCAGCTTTTTGGTATGCACCGGATCGCCCACGATCACTGGCACGATATGGCTGCCATGGTCGATGATCGGCAGCCCCAGACCCTTGAGCCGCAGCTTGAGCACCTTCGCCTGTTCCTGGTGCCGGTCGCGACGCGCCTGATCGGACTTGAGATGACGCACCGAGGCCGCCGCCCCCGCCGCCACCGCCGGCGGCAGCGACGTGGTAAAGATAAAACCGGGCGCATAAGAGCGGACCGCGTCACACATCTTTGCCGAAGCCGCGATATAACCGCCCATCACGCCAAAGGCCTTGGCCAGGGTTCCGTTGATAATGTCGATGCGATGCGCGAGCCGATCCCGCTCGGTCACGCCGCCGCCGCGCGGGCCGTACATGCCCACCGCGTGAACTTCGTCGATATAGGTCAGCGCGCCGAATTCATCGGCCAGATCGCAAATTTCCTCGATCGGGCCGAAATCGCCATCCATGGAATAGACGGATTCGAACGCGATCAGCTTGGGCGCGGCCGGATCGTCGGCGGCCAGCAATTCGCGCAGATGGGCCACGTCATTGTGACGAAAGATCCGCTTGGCCCCGCCGTTGCGCCGCACACCTTCGATCATCGAGGCGTGGTTCAGCGCGTCCGAATAGATGATCAGCCCCGGAAACAGCTTGGGCAGGGTGGAAAGCGTGGCGTCATTGGCAATGTACGCGCTGGTGAACAGCAGCGCCGCTTCCTTGCCGTGCAGATCGGCCAGCTCGGCCTCCAGCCGCTTGTGATAGGCCGTGGTGCCCGAAATGTTGCGCGTCCCGCCGGAACCGGCGCCGGTGGCGTCTACCGCCTCATGCATCGCCGCAAGAACGGCGGGATGCTGGCCCATGCCCAGATAATCATTGCCACACCAGACGGTGACAGGCTGCGTGGTGCCGTCAGGCTTGTTCCAGACCGCGTGCGGGAAATTCCCCTGCTCGCGTTCAATATCGATAAAAGTCCGGTACCGGCCTTCGTCATGCAGTCGCTGGATGGCAACATCTAGCTGAGCAGTATAGTCCACGCGGGTGTCCTCCACATCCGATTGCCAGCCCAGAGGATGCGCGTTTCCGGCTGGCAACCATTCAAGTCCCTGAATACATATATCCTACGCATCTTTGGGACAACAGGTAACAAATTGTCCCGCTTACCTACATTGACTCAAGTCAAGAGGGAAACCCCTTGAGTGGCGATGATCTGGACACTTCGAACCGCGATGATAGGCTCGCCCGGTCGCACCCGTATTTGTCGTAACGTCAGGAGCATCCAATGTCGCTTGAATCCGTCCTCACCCGCATCGACCAGGAGATGCCCCGCGCCCTGGAGCGCCTGATGGAGCTTTTGCGCATTCCCTCGATTTCCACCGATCCCGCCTTTCAGGGCGAATGCCAAACTGCCGCTGACTGGCTGGTGGCCGATCTGCAAAGCATTGGCGCCAAAGCGGAAAAGCGCCTCACACCCGGCCACCCCATGGTCGTGGCGCATTTCGAGGGCAACGGGCCGCATCTGCTGTTTTACGGACATTACGACGTGCAGCCTGTCGATCCGCTGGAATTGTGGGACCGGGATCCGTTCGATCCCGCCATCGAGGACACGCCGGCGGGCAAGGTGATCCGCGCCCGCGGCGCATCCGATGACAAGGGCCAGCTGATGACCTTCATCGAAGCCTGCCGCGCCTGGAAGGCCGAGAACGGTGCGCTGCCCTGCCGCATCACGGTCTTCCTGGAAGGCGAGGAAGAATCGGGCTCGCCCTCGCTGGTGCCGTTCATGCAGGAAAACGCAGAAGAGTTGACATCGGACATTGCCCTGATCTGCGACACCGGTCTCTTTGAAAGTGCCGTGCCGGCGATCACCACGATGCTGCGCGGCCTGCTGGCCGAGGATTTCACCATCACCGGCCCCAGCCGCGATCTGCATTCGGGCATGTATGGCGGCATTGCCATGAACCCGATTCGCATTCTCACCCGCGCGCTGGCCGATCTGCACGACGAAACCGGCGCCGTCACCCTGCCCGGCTTTTATGATGATGTGCCCGAATTGCCCGACGCGGTGCGCGCGCAGTGGCAGGGGCTGAATTTCGATCACGCCAAATACCTTGGGGATGTCGGCCTGGCCACCCCCGCGGGCGAACAGAACCGGACCCCGCTGGAACAGATCTGGTCCCGGCCAACCTGCGATGTGAACGGCATCTGGGGCGGTTATACCGGCGACGGGTTCAAGACCGTCCTGCCCAGCCAGGCGTCGGCCAAAGTCTCGTTCCGCCTGGTCGGGCAACAGGATCCGGACAGGATTCGCGCGGCCTTCCGCACACATCTGGAAAGCTACCTGCCGGACGGATTCTCGGTGGCGTACCGCACCGAAAAAGGCTCTCCAGCCTCTCAAATGTCGATCGACCACCCCGCGTTCGAAAAGGCCCGCCAGGCGCTCAGCGATGAATGGCCCCGGGCCGCTGCCTATGTCGGCTGCGGCGGATCGATCCCGATTGCCGGCTATTTCAAGGAAATACTCGGCGTCGATTCGATGCTGATCGGTTTTGGCAGGGACGACGATCAGATCCACTCGCCCAACGAGAAATATGACCTGGAAAGCTTTCACAAGGGCACCCGCAGCTGGGCGAGAATTCTGGACGCGCTGACCCGCTGAAACGAAATTCGTGGCGAATTTCGGCCCGGTTCTCACCTTGAAAACCGGGTGCTTTCCCAGAAATCAGGTTGGATTTCAAACCGGTAGCTTGGCCCGGCAAACCCTGCCCGGCGCATCGGAAATTTACCAAGGCGCCATATCGCGCATATGTTGCCCGGCTTCGGGATCCAATCTCGGTCAACGATTTACAAGAGAGAAAGTGGCGCGGTTGACGGGGCTCGAACCCGCGACCCCCGGCGTGACAGGCCGGTACTCTAACCAACTGAGCTACAACCGCGCATGGGCCTTTCGGCGTGATCCGGTTTCCTTGCGGACCCCCGGATCGGGGCTGGCAGCGGTGGCGCGGTTGACGGGGCTCGAACCCGCGACCCCCGGCGTGACAGGCCGGTACTCTAACCAACTGAGCTACAACCGCTCACTGCCCGCTTTCGGGCGGTGCCCGTCAGCGTGAGCCGTGGTTTATGCGCCCCACTCTGGCGCGTCAAGCGTATATGACCGCCCATGTCGAAGATTTTTCCCGTCTTTTTCCAACGCCTGCCCGCCCCGGGCGCCCGGCTTCGGGACGCAGCGATTTCCCACGTATCTGCCGCCGCCCGTACCATCTCGTCAGGCCCCACCACCGCGCGCCCGCGCATCGATCACGGCAAACCCCAAGCCCGGACCGTTCCGGTTGGTATCCTGTCACGGGGATCGATGGGGGAATGGTGGGTCGTGAGAGGCTCGAACTCCCGACATCTTCGGTGTAAACGAAGCGCTCTACCAACTGAGCTAACGACCCGGTGACGGTGGAAATAGCGCCAGAAGATGCGCCGTGCAACCGCTTTTTTGTCTCCATTGCAGCCACCGCAGCTTGCGCTATTCTATACGCTAGTTCCGCCCCAATTGTGCAAGGCCGCCATGCCAGATCCCATCGTCCCCAAAGGCGTCGCCCATGTCCCTTTGCCCCCGGTGGCCGCGCCGGATCCGATTGTCTTCGTGTTGCTGCCCAACCTGTCGATGCTGGCCTTTACCTCGGCCATCGAGCCGCTGCGCATTGCCAACCAGCTGACGGGGCAAAGCCTTTATTCCTGGACCACAATGTCCGAAACCGGGGCCAATATGCGCTGTTCCAACGGGATCGAGATCGGGATCGATTCCGCACTGGCCGACACCCCGCAAACCGCCGCGATCTTCGTCTGCTCGGGCGTCGAACCCGAACGCAACACCCCCGCCGCCGTGGCTGGCTGGCTGCGCCGGCAATGGCGCACCGGGCGCACCGTGGGGGGGCTGTGTACCGGCGCCTACACGTTGGCGCGCGCCGGGATCCTGTCCGGGCGCACCTTCACCCTGCATTGGGAAAACATCCCCCCGTTTCGCGAACACTTTCCCGATCTTGACCCGGTCGAACAGCTATACGCCATTGACGAGCGCATTCTGACCTGCGGCGGCGGCGCGGCGGCGACCGACCTGTTCATCCGGCTGATCTACGACCGGCATGGCGGCGATCTGGCCCGCGCCGTGCTCAACATGTGCCTGCATTCCGTGCAACGCTCGGAAACCGACCGCCAGCAAAGCTCGACCTCGGCCAGCCTGGGCACCCGCAACCCGAAACTGCTGCGCCTGATTGCACATTTCGAGGCGCATCTGGACGACGAAATCAACCTCGGCGCGCTGTGCAGCGAATTGGGCCTGTCGCGTCGCCAGATGGAACGGCTGTTCCGCACCCATCTTGACACAACCCCGCGCCGCTACCTGCAAGAATTGCGCCTGCACAAGGCCCGCATCCTGCTGGCCGAAACCGACATGCCCGTCGTGGATGTGGCCATCGCCTGCGGCTATGAAAGCGCGGGCAATTTCTCCAAACGTTTCCGCGAGGCCTTTGGCATCACGCCGCATCGCTTTTCCGCCGGGCAGGGCTGACGCGCCCATGCCCCTGACGGCCCTGCGGGCGCGGGGCCCGCCATGTCCCGGGCTTCTCCCGTGACCATTGACAGACTGCGTTGCGCGCGCCCTCATGGCACCATGACATTTGACCCGACCCAGCACAGCACCCACCCGCGCCGCGCCTTTGCCGACTTTCGCATCGGAGAGGTCTTCCGCGCGCCCTCGCGCACCATGACCGAGGGCGTTTTCGCCGCCTTTCAGGCCGCCAGCGGCGACAATCATCCGATCCATTACGACCGCCCCTATTGCGCCCGGCAAGGCCATGCCAACCTGCTGGCCCACGGCTATCAGACCCTGATCCAGGCGGCTATCGGCGCCAGCCCGCTGGCGCATGAAATGGGCGAGGCGCTGATCGGGTTTCTGTCCCAATCCTCGCGGTTTCTGGCGCCTGTCCTGTGCGGCGACACGCTTTACCCCGAATTCGAAATCACCGCGCTGGAGCCACGCAGGACAACCGGCGCAATGACGCTGGCCATCCGCATTTTCAACCAGGACGGCGTGCTGGTCGCGGATGGGCACCAATCCTATCTGATGCGGCTGTGAGTCACCCGAAAAGCAAACGGGCGCTCAACCTTTATCAGGGAGCGCCCGCCGCGAAACATGGTGGGTGATAAGAGATTTGAACTCCTGACATCTTCGATGTGAACGAAGCGCTCTACCACTGAGCTAATCACCCGGTGCCGCGCTATCTAGCGTTACTCGGCGGCCTCTGCAAGAGGGGCTGGCCCAGATTCTTCGGCATCGTTGTCGTGCTGGCGAACCCGCGCCATCAGCACCTGCCCACCGGCGATCGGCTTGGACTTGTGCACCTTGACCTTGCCCATCGGCTTCAGATTCAGCGGGCGCCCTTCGGCCATCGCCTCGCCCAGAACGGCCAGCGCGGCCTCGATGGTTGGCTTGGCAAACCGCTTCTTGATCCCGGAGCGTTCGACCACCAGGTCGATCAGTTCCTTCTTCTTCATCTCTACCCCGGCCACAACCACCGTGGGCGCATTCACGACCACCGCCGGATCGGGCGCGGGATCAGCCGCCGGCCCGGTTGCACGTGCGGTCGTCTTCGACCGCGATGTCGTCTTGCGTGTCGTCTTGGGGGTCGATGCCGGTTTGCCAGTCGTGCTCGACTTGCGTGTGGTGGCCATAATTGCCTCGGTTTCTTTCAGGTTTCGTTTGTTGCTCGAACGCGTCCAGCGTACCAGCGATAGGTTACCAAATCCACCCCAAGCCTCAAAATCTCGCCTTTTTGCCCGAACACGCCACAACATGAAGCGAAAAAGGGCGCGCTTCGTTGCCGAAACGCGCCCTGTCTACTCAGGAAACCGCGATCAATGCGCTGTCGCGCCGGCGCCCTGCCCCTTGGCCATGGCCGCCGCGGCGGCCTCTTCAGCGGCCTCATCCCAGTCAATCGGCTCGGGCGTCTTGACCAGCGCCAGCTTCAGCACTTCGGATACGTGCTTGACCGGGATGATCTTCAGCCCGTCCTTCACATTGTCCGGGATTTCGGCCAGATCCTTTTCGTTTTCTTCCGGAATCAACACCGTCTTGATCCCGCCCCGCAGCGCCGCCAGAAGCTTTTCCTTCAGCCCCCCGATCGGCATCGCATTGCCGCGCAGCGAAACCTCGCCGGTCATGGCGATATCCCTGCGCACCGGAATGCCCGTCAGCACCGATACGATCGACGTCACCATCGCCAGACCCGCTGACGGCCCGTCCTTGGGCGTGGCCCCGTCAGGCACATGCACATGGATGTCGATCTTGTCGAACTTGGGCGGCTTCACCCCGATCCGCGGACTGATCGAGCGGACATAGGACGAGGCCGCGTCAATCGACTCCTTCATCACGTCGCCCAGCTTGCCGGTGGTCTTCATCCGCCCCTTGCCAGGCAGTTTCAGCGCCTCGATATGCAACAGGTCGCCGCCCACACTGGTCCAGGCCAGACCGGTGACAACACCCACCTGGTCCTCCTGCTCGGCCAGCCCATAACGGAACTTCTTCACGCCCAGAAAGTCGTCCAGGTTGTCTTCCGTCACCACCACCTTGCCGATATCGCCGCGCACGATCTGCGTCACCGCCTTACGCGCCAGCTTGGCAATCTCGCGCTCCAGGTTGCGCACCCCCGCTTCGCGGGTATAGCGGCGGATCATCTCGGTCAGCGCGCCGTCCGTCAGCTCGAACTCGTCCTTCTTCAGGCCATGGTTCCTGACCTGCTTGTCCAGCAGATGCTGCTTGGCGATCTCCAGCTTTTCGTCCTCGGTGTACCCGGCCAGCGAAATGATCTCCATCCGGTCCAGCAAGGGCCCCGGCATGTTATAGCTGTTCGCCGTGGTCAGGAACATCACGTTGGACAGATCGTATTCCACCTCAAGATAGTGGTCCACAAAGGTGCTGTTCTGTTCCGGGTCCAGCACTTCCAGCATGGCCGACGCCGGATCGCCCCGGAAATCCTGCCCCATCTTGTCGATCTCATCCAGCAGGATCAGCGGATTCGTCGTCTTGGCCTTTTTCAGCGCCTGGATGATCTTGCCGGGCATCGAGCCGATATACGTCCGCCGGTGGCCGCGAATCTCGCTCTCGTCCCGAACCCCGCCCAGCGAAATACGGATGAACTCGCGCCCCGTGGCCTTGGCAACGGATTTGCCAAGGCTGGTCTTGCCCACGCCCGGAGGCCCGACAAGACACAGGATCGGCCCCTTCAGCTTGGAAGAGCGCTGCTGAACGGCAAGATACTCGACGATACGTTCCTTGACCTTCTCCAGGCCATAGTGATCGTCGTCCAGAACCGCCTGCGCCTTGTTCAGATCTTTCTTGACCCGGCCCTTCTTGCCCCACGGAATGCTCAGCATCCAGTCAAGATAGTTGCGCACCACCGTGGCCTCGGCGCTCATCGGGCTCATGTTCTTGAGCTTTTTCAGCTCGCCCTCGGCCTTTTCCCGGGCCTCCTTGCTCAGCTTGGTTCCGGCGATCTTCTCTTCCAGCTCGGCAATTTCGCCTTCGCCCTCTTCGCCGTCACCCAGTTCCTTCTGAATGGCCTTCATCTGTTCATTCAGATAATATTCGCGCTGGGTCTTCTCCATCTGGGATTTGACCCGCGTCTTGATCTTCTTCTCCACCTGCAGAACGCTCATTTCGCCCTGCATCAGGCCATAGACCTTCTCCAGCCGCTCGCTCACCGACAGCGTTTCCAGAAGCTCCTGTTTCTGCTCCACCTCGATGCCCAGATGCCCGGCAACAAGATCGGCCAGCCGCGCCGGCTCGACCGATTCAGCCACCGCCGCCAGCGCCTCTTCGGGGATGTTCTTCTTGACCTTGGCATATCGTTCGAACTCGTTCGCAACCGAACGCAGCAGCGCCTCGATCGTGGCCGCGTCGCCCGGCATCTCCTGCAAATACTCGGCCCGCGCCTCGAAATAGGACTCGTTTTCGATGAAATCGGTGATCTGCACGCGGCTCTGGCCCTCGACCAGCACCTTGACGGTGCCATCGGGCAGTTTCAAAAGCTGCAATACATTGGCCAGCACACCGGCGGTGTAAATGCCTTCGGCCACCGGGTCATCCTCGCTGGGGTCGATCTGGCTCGACAACAGGATTTGCTTGTTGTCGGACATCACCTCTTCCAGCGCGCGCACGGATTTCTCGCGGCCCACGAAAAGCGGCACGATCATGTGCGGGAACACCACGATGTCGCGCAGCGGCAGCACTGGATAAGAGGAGTTCAGGGGCTCTTGCATACTCGATCCTTGTTGTTGGCAAGACGGCGCCGGTCCCAACACGTGGCAACGCTCGGCCATCTCCGGTCTCGTCGGGATGAAATGGGGCGGTTCGGCGCCGTTTTCAACCTGACGTTCATTTTTGTGACCGACACAATGGCCCCAGCCCCGGCCCGGCGCAAGGCGGTTTTGCGCCAATGCGCCGAATGACGCGCCCCGGTGCAGGATTGCCCCGATCCCGCCGCCGATGAAAACCGATACGGGACGGTGGGCGGGGCGCCTTGGCCGCCCGGCCAACAGCGCCGCTCCACCGCGCCGCCGGGCCTTACACCGGCGCGATATCGCCCTCGTCGCGGCGCGCGTGGAAATCCGCTTCCCAGGCATCGAAAGACCCTGCCGAAATCGCTGCGCGCATTCCGGCCATGATCTCCTGGAAATAATGCAGGTTGTGCCAGGTCAGCAGCATCCCCGAGATCATCTCGTTGGCCCGGAACACGTGATGCAGATAAGCGCGGCTGTAATTCGAACAGGCCGGACAGGAACAGTCACCATCCAGCGGGCGCGGATCCTCCGCATGGCGCGCGTTCTTGATGTTCACCACGCCACGCCGCGTGAACACCTGCCCGGTGCGCCCCGACCGGGACGGCAACACGCAATCCATCATGTCGATGCCGCGTTTCACGGCCCCCACGATATCGTCGGGCTTGCCCACCCCCATCAAATAGCGCGGCTTGTCGCGTGGCAGAAAACCCGGCGCATAGTCCAGACAGTCGAACATCGCCGCCTGCCCCTCTCCCACCGCCAATCCTCCCACGGCATAGCCATCAAACCCGATCTCCCTCAGTGCCTGCGCACTTTCTTCACGCAGATCGCGCTCCAGCCCGCCCTGCATGATGCCAAACAACGCATGTCCCGGGCGATCCCCGAACGCCGCCCGCGATCGCGCCGCCCAGCGCATCGACAACCGCATCGATCCGGCAATCCGGTCGCGATCCGCCGGCAAGGCCGGGCATTCGTCGAAACACATCACGATGTCGCTGCCCAGCAGCCGCTGGATCTCCATCGACCGTTCCGGCGTCAACTCGTGGCGCGACCCGTCAATATGGCTCTTGAAGGTCACGCCCTCTTCGGTGAGCTTGCGCAGCCCGGCCAGCGACATCACCTGAAACCCCCCCGAATCCGTCAGGATCGGCCGGTCCCAGTTCATGAACCTGTGCAAGCCGCCCAGCCGGTCGATCCGTTCCGCCGTCGGGCGCAGCATCAGGTGATACGTGTTGCCCAACAGGATATCCGCCCCCGTCGCGCGCACGCTTTCCGGCATCATAGCCTTGACCGTTGCCGCCGTGCCCACGGGCATGAAGGCCGGCGTGCGAATCTCGCCACGCGGCGTGCGGATCACGCCGGTGCGCGCCGCCCCGTCGGTGGCGTTCAGGGTGAAAGAGAATTTCTCGGACATGGCTCGGCCTTCTGCATATAAGGGCACGGCGCCCTTTTGTGGCGATTCTTCCCAAATGCCAAGGATACAAGCCCATGACCAAACCGCAGGACGGCCAAGGCCCCTTCGACACTGATGCGCCCGGCGCCGACGACGGCAGCCGCGTGTTGCGGTTCGGATGGGAAGAATGGGTCGCCCTGCCCGATCTCGGCCTGCCCGCGCTCAAGGTCAAGGTCGATACCGGCGCCCGCACCTCGTCGCTTCACGCGTTTGACATCGAAACCTTCGGACCGGCCACCGCCCCAAAGGTGCGCTTTGCGGTGCACCCCATTCCCGGGCGCGACGATCTTGTCATTCCCTGCTCGGCGGATGTGGTCGATCGGCGCACCGTCACCTCGTCGAATGGCGAAAGCGAAGATCGCTACGTGATCGCCTCCACCCTCGTGGTCGGCGGCGAGGCATGGCCCATCGAACTGACCCTCACCAACCGGCTTGGCATGACCAGCCACATGCTGCTGGGCCGCGAGGCACTGCGCGACCATATCTC
Organism: Thiosulfatihalobacter marinus; assembly: GCF_016019955.1. GTDB lineage: Bacteria > Pseudomonadota > Alphaproteobacteria > Rhodobacterales > Rhodobacteraceae > Shimia > Shimia marinus_A. The sequence continues at coordinate 417,144 of NZ_JAECRZ010000002.1, read as the reverse complement.
GATCGTCGCCACCGACCGGTTCTGCCAGCCCGAACTTAGCTACGATGTCTACCATTCCACCTCCATGCGCAAGGACGCCCCGAAACGCGCCCTGCGCATCGCCGTGCTCAGCCGCGAGAACAACTACTCCACCCGACGCCTCGTCGAAGAGGGCGAAAAACGCGGCCATGCCGTCGAGGTGATCGACACCACCCGCTGCTACATGGCGATCAATGCACTCAGCCCCGAAGTGCATTATGACGGCAAACGCCTGCCCCGTTACGATGCCGTGATCCCCCGGATCGGCGCCTCCATCACCCCCTATGGCACCGCCGTCATCCGCCAGTTTGAAACCATCGGCACCTATTGCGTGAACGGCTCGGCCGGGATCACCGCCAGCCGTGACAAGCTGCACGCCCACCAGGTCCTGGCCCGGCACCGCATCGGAATGCCCGCCACCGCCTTTGCCAATTCACCCAAGGACACCGGCAACCTGATCGGGCTCGTCGGTTCGGCACCGCTGATCGTGAAACTCCTGGAAAGCACACAAGGCAAGGGGGTCGTTCTGGCCGAAACCAGGAAAGCCGCCGAATCCGTAATCTCCGCCTTTCGCGGCCTCAAGGCCAATTTCCTCGTGCAACATTTCGTCAAGGAGGCCGCGGGCGAAGACCTGCGCTGCCTCGTGATCGGCAACAAGGTGGTCGGCGCCATCCTGCGAACCGGGGCCGAGGGCGATTTCCGCTCCAACCTGCACCAGGGCGGCACCGCCCGCGCCGTGCGCATCACCAGGGCCGAACGCGATGTCGCGCTGAAATCGGCACGGGCCTTCGGCCTGAATCTCGCCGGCGTCGATCTGCTGCGCAGTTCCGATGGCCCCCGTGTGCTCGAGGTCAATTCGTCCCCCGGCCTGGAGGGGATCGAACAGGCCACTGCCCGGAACCTTGCCGAAAAACTCTATGAAGAGATAGAAATGCGCGTCCGACCCACCCCCGTGCGCCGCCGCAAACCCGCCGCCAGCGGCTGATCGCGCGGCGCCATGGGCGCAAACCACCCCGGCATCACGCTACATTTCCTCGACCGCCCCCACTGGACCTCCCCCGCCATATTTCCTATATGAAAAACTCAGGAATGAAGCAGGACGACAGATGACTCACGCACCAGACCCCGTCGAAGGCACCCCCCTGATCACGCCTTCCAGCACCGACCACCCTCTGCACGAGCAGGCGGTCGAGGCGTGCCGAAGTGTCTATGACCCTGAAATCCCGGTCAATATTTACGATCTCGGGCTGGTTTACACGATCGAGATCAGCCAGGAGAACGATATCAATATCATCATGACGCTCACCGCGCCCGGCTGCCCCGTTGCCGGCGAGATGCCCGGCTGGGTGCAAGAGGCCGTCGCCGGCGTGCCCGGCGTGCGCGATGTCACGGTCGATCTCGTGTGGTCGCCACCCTGGGGCATGGAAATGATGTCCGACGAGGCCCGGCTCGAACTGGGCTTCATGTGAACCCGCCCACCGGCAAGGAGGAAAGCTGATGTTTGGCATTCCCGGAAAACAGGCCGTCACCATCACCCCGGCCGCCGCCACCCAGATCGCCCGGCTCATGCAGCGCGAAGGCCATGCCGGGCTGCGCATCGGCGTCAAGAAAGGCGGCTGCGCGGGCATGGAATACACCATGGAATACGTCACCGAAACCGATCCGCATGACGAGGTGGTCGAACAGGACGGCGCCCGCGTGATGATCGCACCCATGGCGCAGATGTTCCTGTTCGGTACCGAAATCGACTATCAGGTGTCGCTGCTGGAAAGCGGTTTCCGCTTCAACAATCCCAACGTGGCCGACGCCTGCGGCTGCGGCGAGTCGATCAAGTTCAAGGATGTCGAGGAACTCGCCGCCGGGCAGAGCGCCGGTTCCCCGCCCGGACCCGGCTGAGCCCCGGCCCGCAGCACACTTGACCTTGCCCCCGCCAAGGCCCAGAAACCTTTCCGAAGCGTTTTGAACATCGGGGATTTATATGCGTCGCAAACTGGCCGCCGGAAACTGGAAAATGAACGGGCTGGGCGATGCGCTGGCGGAACTGCGCGCCCTCGCCGCCACCCCCGCCCCACAAAATACCGACATCCTGGTCTGCCCCCCCGCAACGTTGCTCAGCCGCGCCTCCGACATCGTGAAAGGCACCGGTGTGGCCATCGGCGGACAGGATTGCCACGCGCGCGCCTGCGGTGCCCACACGGGCGACATCTCCGCCGACATGCTGGCCGACGCGGGCGCCCGCGCGGTGATCATCGGTCATTCGGAACGGCGCGACGAACATCACGAACATGACGAGCATGTCCGCGCCAAGGCCCGCGCCGCCTGGTCGTCGGGTCTGACGGCGGTGATCTGCATGGGCGAAAGCCTGGCCGAACGCGAGGCCGACAACACACTCGATATCATCGGCGGCCAGCTGGCCGGATCGATCCCCGACAATGCCACCGGTGAAAACCTGGTTGTCGCCTACGAACCGATCTGGGCGATCGGTACCGGACGCGTGCCCACCATCGCCCAGATCGGCGAAGTGCATGATTTCATCCGCGCCCGGCTCGAACGCCGCTTCGGCCCCGGCGTCGGCCTGTCCACCCGCATCCTCTATGGCGGCTCGGTCAAACCCGACAACGCCACCGAAATTTTCTCGGTTCCCAATGTCGACGGCGCTCTTGTGGGCGGCGCCAGCCTGACCGCCCGCGATTTCCGCGCCATCATCGACGCGCTCTCCGCCGCCTGAGCGCACCGCGTCGCATTTGCACCGCGATGCGTCCCTGGCAGGGATGCCCGGATCCGGTCGCCCCGGCAGGCTGCCGGTACAGACCCACATCCGGACGGGGACACCGATGCCAACACGCGGCCATTGTCTTTGCAAACAAACACTCTGGGAATTCGACGGTGACATCAGCTGGGCCTGCTACTGTCATTGCGACGATTGCCGCCGCAACTGTTCGGCCCCCGTGGTCGCCTGGCTGGGCGTGCCGCTCCACAACTTCCGCTGGATCGGCGCCCCTCCCAAAACCCGCGAAAGCTCACCGGGCGTATTCCGCCACTTCTGCGCGACCTGCGGCGCGCCGATGGGATTCGAGGCCAGCCATTATTCCGGCGGAATGCATCTCTTCGCCGCCTCGCTGGAAAACCCGGACAGGTTCACGCCGACATTCCACGTCAACTACCAAAGCAAATTGCCCTGGCTGAGGATGAATGATGACTTGCCAAAATATGACGGAACCCTGCTGCACGCCGCCGGGGATCCCGGCGCCTGCGCCACATGATGCGAAACAGGCACACCCGCCCGAGCCCTTCATTTTGCCAAAAATACTCCGGGGAGTCACAGCTCTGCTGTGACGGGGCAGCGCCCCTCCCCCCTCGCCACGAAAAAACGGCCCCCGCGATTGGCAGGGGCCGTTCCTTTTTCGCGAACCGCAAGGGTCAGTTCGTGATGATCTCCGGCCCCATGAACGTATTGGGCAGGAAGGTCGAGATCGCCGGAATATAGGTGATCATGATCAGGAACACGAACAGCACCGCCAGGAAGGGCAGCGCGGCTCGCACCACGCTCATCATCGGCATCCCGGCCACACCCGAGGTCACGAACAGGTTCAGCCCCACCGGTGGCGTGATCATCCCGATTTCCATGTTCACCACCATGATGATGCCCAGATGGATCGGATCGATGCCCAGCTGAATGGCGATCGGGAACACCAGCGGCGCCACGATCACCAACAGGCCCGACGGTTCCATGAACTGCCCGCCGATCAGCAGGATCAGGTTGACCACCACCAGGAACATGACCGGGCCAAAGCCCGCCGTCAGCATCGCCCCGGCGATTTGCTGCGGCACCTGCTGCTCGGTCAGCACCTGTTTCAGGATCAGCGCGTTGGCGATCACGAACAACAGCGTCACCGTCAGCTTGCCAGCCTCAAACAGCGTGTGCTTGGTGTCCGAGTGGACAAACGCCGAGAGCAGCGACGCCGGCTTGCGCAGGAGCGAGCCTTTCACGCCCCCGTTATTGGCCTCGGCCAGCGGTCCCATGTCCTTGTAGATGAAACAGGCGATCAGGAAGGAATACACGGCCGCCACGGCGGCGGCTTCGGTCGGGGTAAAGATCCCGCCATAAATCCCGCCCAGGATGATCACGATCAGGAACAGCCCCCAACCGGCCTCGCGGCCCGAGACAAAGATCTCGCCCCAGCCCTGCCAGTCGCCCTTGGGCAGATTCTTGACCTTGGCCATGACATAGATCGTCACCATCAGCATCAGCCCGGCCAACAGGCCCGGAATGACCCCGGCCAGGAACATCCGGCCCACCGACACCTCGACCGAGGCGGCATAAACCACCATCACGATCGACGGCGGGATCAGGATCCCCAGCGTCCCGGCGTTACAGATCACACCGGCGGCAAACTCCTTGGTATAGCCAACCTGGCGCATCCCCGCGATCACGATCGAACCGATGGCCACCACCGTCGCCGGGGACGAACCCGACAGCGCGGCGAACATCATGCAGGCAAACACACCCGCAATCGCCAGCCCGCCGGGCAGATGCCCCACACAGGCGATCGAAAAGCGAATGATCCGCCGCGCCACGCCGCCTGTTGTCATGAAGGATGACGCCAGGATGAAGAACGGAATGGCCAGAAGCGTGTAATGGCCCTCAAAGGCTTCAAACAGTGTCCCCGCAACCGACGCCAGCGTTGCGTCCGAGAACAGCAACAGGAACATCATGGAACTCAGGCCCAGCGACACCGCGATCGGCACGCCGATCAGCAACAGGCCGATCACCATCGCAAAGAGAAGAATCACCTCCATCAGTCATGCTCCCCTTGCTGAGCTCTTACTTCCTCGATCTCGTCTTCCACCTCGTGGCTGGCCACCAGGCGGTCGGTCTCGCCACGCCAGATCTGCAACGCGGCCTGAAAGAACCGCAACACCAGCAGCGCCATGGACACCGGCAACACCAGATAGGGCACCACCTTGGGCAGTTTCTCATACTCGTCGCCGTAGTTGATCAGGTCTTCCAGGAACCGCAGAAAGCCCACCATCGGCACATCCTGCACCTCATAGAAAGACTGGCTGCGGAACTTGTCCTCGAACCCGGTCGGGAACCAGCGGCCCGATGTGGGCGGCAGGTCCGCAAAGACGGCCCAGTAATCATAGGCGCCCTTCAGCAGCAGCAGCGAAAAGAGAAGGCAGCAGGCGACCGAGATCATCCCCATCACGCGCGCCACCCCCGGCGACACCATGTTCAGAATGGCGTCCACCCCAAGGTGGCTGTGTTTCTTGACCGCGTATGAGGCGCCCAGCAGCACCAGCCAGCCAAACATGAACACTGTCAGTTCCAGCGCCCACAGAATGTTAGAATTGAACCCGAACCGGGCGATCACGTTGGCGAAAGTCACCAATGTCATCAACCCCAGAAGGAACGCGATCAGCGTTTCCTCGATCTGGTCCACAAAGCTATGCTTCGTTTGCATTGTTTCCGTGTCCCGTTTTTGGCGAAACCAACCTGGTCCCGGAATTCGGCATCAAAGGTGCGTTCAAATTCCGCTCTGGGCGAAATGTTGGCCGCGATGTCCGATCCAGCCGAGTTGGTTTCTGTCCTTGATACAGAACGGGCAGGCCCTTCGCGGCCTGCCCGCCCCTTTTTTCACTGTCCCGTGATTGTGTGTGGCTTGCGCCGCTTACATGGACGCGTTGATGGCTTGCGCCGCGTCGATATTTTCCTGGCCCACGTCATCCGAGAATTGCTCCCAGACCGGCTTCATCGCGTCGACCCATTCCTGACGCTGCGCTGCGTTCAGGGTGCGGATCGTGCCACCGGCAGCAATGATCGAGTCCTTGGCCGCTTCGTTCACGGCGGTGGATTCCGCGTTCTTCTCTTCGGTCACTTCGGCCAGAATGGTCAGGAACTGGTCACGCACGGCCGGATCCAGGCTGTCCAGCCAGTCCACCGAGGTCACGACCAGATAGTCGATGATGCCGTGATTGGTTTCGGTCACACCGTCCTGAACTTCAAAGAACTTCTTGCCATAGATGTTCGACCAGGTGTTCTCCTGCCCGTCCACAACGCCCTGCTGCAACGCGCCGTAAACCTCCGAGAAGGCCATTTTCTGCGGGCTGCCGCCAATCGCTTCCATCTGCGCCACAAGCACGTCCGACGACTGAACGCGGAACTTCAGGCCATTGGCGTCCGTCGGCGAAACAAGCGGCACGTTGGCCGACATCTGCTTCATGCCATTGTGCCAGTAGGCCAGCCCCTGAAGGCCGCGGCGCTGCATCGAGTCCAGAAGGCCCTGGCCGGCATCCGACGCCTGAAAGGCGTCAACCGCGTTCACGTCCTTGAACATGAAGGGCAGATCGAAAATGCGGAACTGCTTGGTGAACTTCTCGAATTTCGACAGCGACGGCGCGGCCAGCTGCACATCGCCCTGCAACATGGCTTCCAGAACCTTGTTGTCGTTATACAGGGTCGAGTTCGGGAACACTTCCATGCAGGCGACGCCGTTCATCTCGTCGTTCACACGCTGTTGCAACAGCGACGCGGCAATCCCCTTGGGGTGCTTGTCGGTGTTGGTCACGTGGCTGAACTTGATGACGATCTCGCCATCGTCACAGGCATCCTGTCCGGCGGTTCCTGCGGTCGCAGTCAGCGCAAGCGCCATCGCGGTGGCGGCAGTGGTCAGATATTTCATGTGGGCTCCTCCCCAGTGTTTCAAGACTTGTTCAGGTCACACGCCCCAGGGGGCGGTACATGCGAAAGTCTGGCCTGAGCGGATTTTCGCCTCAACACTTTGTTTGCGCCTTGGGCGACATGCGCATTTTTCAAGCGTTTTCAAACAAATGTGAGATGACGCTCCGTCACTTGCCCGCCCGGCCCCGGCCCATCGTGCGAAAAACCGCACGGACAACCGGCGCTTTGTGCGAAAAACCGCACAAACCATGCGCCTTGCGGCAACCGGCTCTGCGCCAGACGCAACAGCACGCGATTCGCTCTGCCGTTTGCCCGCGGGCGGCATCGGCGGCAATTCATCCCGGGCCCGGCCCGTTCCTGTCACCAATGTCTCGACAATGTCGTGGCGCGCCAGCAGATTTCCCTTGCGCAGGCGCGCGGCGATGCGCACATCCTTGCAAGACCCGCCCCTATCCTGGCACAGGACCAGAGAAACGCCCCGATGATCGATTTCCTTGCGACAGGTCAGACCGACGCCATCCTGGCCCTTGTCATCCTGTTGCTGATGTTCGCCCTCTTCGTCACCGAACGCTGGCCCGCCGAGGTGGTGGCGCTGGGCGCCGTGGCCGCAATGTTGCTGACCGGGGTGCTGCCCTACCCGGATGCGCTTGCCGCGCTTTCCAATCCTGCGCCCTGGACGATCGGCGCCATGTTCATCATCGCCGGGGCATTGGTACGTACCGGCGCGCTGGAGCGGTTCACCCGCTTCGCCGAGGCCCGCGCCGCCTCCAACCCGGCCATGGCCGTCGGCGTGCTTGTCGCCTTTGCCGTGATCGCCTCGGCTTTCGTCAACAACACGCCGGTCGTGCTGGTGATGATCCCGGTTTTCATCCAGCTCGCGCGCAAACTGAACATCACCGCCAGCAAGCTGCTGATCCCGCTTTCCTATGCCTCGATCCTGGGCGGCACGCTTACCCTTTTGGGCACCTCGACCAACCTGCTGGTTGCCGGTGTCGCCGTCACCCACGGCCTGGCCCCCTTCTCGATCTTCGAAGTCACGCCGCTCGCCGTGATCCTCGTTGCCTGGGGAATGCTCTATCTGCGCCTCGTGGGCGCGCGCCTTCTGCCCGAACGGGCCAGCATGGCCACCCTGTTCACCGACCAGAGCAAAAAGAAATTCCTCGCCGAACTGGCCATCCCCGACGACAGCAAGCTGATTGGCCAGCCCGTTACCGGTGTCGAACAGTTCAAGGGCGAGGGTATGCGCGTGGTGGACGTTCTGCGCGGCGATGCCTCGCTGCGCCGCGCATTGGGCAAGGTCACGCTTCAGGCCGGCGATCGCGTGGTGATCCGCACCCAGATGGAGGAATTGCTGGGCCTGCAAGACGACCCCAAGCTGCGGCTGGTGGACAAGCTGTCCTCACGCCACACCATCACCGTCGAGGTTCTGATCGCCCCGAATGCCGCGTTGCTGGGGAAATCCCTGGGCCAGCTGCGCCTGCGGCGGCGCTATGGCGTCTACCCGCTGGCCCTGCACCGGCGCGACCAGAATATCAGCGGCCAGCTTGACGATCATGTCCTCAAGGTCGGTGACACGCTCCTGCTCGAAGGCGCGCCCGAAGACCTCGCGCGCCTGGCGGCCGACGCGGGCGCCGTCAACATAAGCCAGCCTTCCGCCCGCGCCTATCGCCGCGCCTACGCCCCGCTGGCGCTGATTGCCCTGCTGGGCATCGTCGTGCTTTCGGCGCTTGGGGTGGCTCCGATCCTGTTCCTGGCCGTCATCGCCGTGGCCCTCGTTCTCCTGACCCGCTGCATCGACGCGGACGAGGCCTTTTCGCTGGTCGACGGGCGCCTTCTGGTGCTGATCTTCTCGATGCTCGGCGTCGGCGCCGGGCTCGAGGCCTCGGGCGCCGTGGCGCTGCTGGTGAACCTGGCCAAGCCGTGGCTGGAAATCATGCCGCCTTTCCTGATCGTCTGGTCGCTTTATTTGATGACCTCGCTCCTGACCGAACTGATCTCCAACAATGCCGTCGCGGTGGTCATCACCCCGCTGGCCATCTCGCTGGGTGTCGCGCTTGGCATCGATCCGCGCCCGCTTGTGATTGCCGTGATGATCGCCGCCTCGGCCAGCTTTGCCACCCCGATCGGCTATCAGACCAACATGATGGTCTATGGTCCCGGCGGCTACAGGTTCACCGACTTCCTGCGCATCGGTATCCCGCTGAACCTGTCCGTCGGCCTGCTGGCCTCGGCCCTGATCCCGATATTCTGGCCGCTGTAGCGCCTCACCGGAATTCCTCGGGCTTCAGCCCGTATTTCGCCAGTTTGTCATACATCGTCTTTCGCGGCAGTTTGAGCGCCTCGGCGGCCACCGCCGCCCGCCCGCCATGGCGGCGCAGCGCCTCGGCCAGCAGCGCCCGTTCCACCTGCGCCATCTGCTCGGCCAGCCCCAGCCCGCCGCCCCGCGTTTCCTCTCCCGGCAGTCCCAGCACGAACCGCATCGCCACGCTCATCAAGGCGCGCGCATTGCCCGGCCAGTCCCGTGCCATCAGCCCTGAAATCACCTCGGGCGTCACCTCGGGCACGGCCACTCCGGATTGCTCGGCGGCCTGCGCCACGTATTGGCGAAACAGAACCGGGATATCCTCGGGCCGCTCCGACAGGGACGGAATGCGCACCTGCAACGCGTCCAGCCGGTAATACAGGTCAGCGTGCAGCGCGCCGCTTTCCACCGCCCTGTCCAGCTCCGCCGCGCTGCCAAAGATCAGCCGGGGGTGCCCGCCCTTTTCCATGCGCTCCATCAGCGCAAACTGCGTTGCCATCGGCATCGCCTGGATCTCGTCCAGGAACAGGCTGCCACCCTGCGCTTCCTCCACCACCTGTGCAAGCCGCTCGGGCGCCATGCCGGCCGCCGAATGCTTGCCAAACGGCCCCTTGCTTTGGGGCGAACACAGGTGGATCACCTCGGCCACCTTGGAAATCCCGGTCCCCGGCGCCCCGGTCACAAGAACCTCTGCGCCGATGCGCGCGACATTGCGCACCTGCGCGCGCAGCCGGTCGGACTGCGCCGACACCCCGAAAATCCAGCGCGCCGCCGCGTCCCCGGTTTCCAGCTGCGCCTTCAGCCGCCGGTTCTCCAGCGCCATGTCCCGCGCCTTCTGTGCCCGCGCGATCACCGCTGTCAACTCGGCGGGCGCACAGGGCTTTTCCAGAAACCCGAACGCTCCCAGCGCCATCGCCTTCACCGCCATCGGAATGTCGCCCTCTCCGGTCAACAGGATCACGGGAAGCTCCGAATCAAGCCTCTGCGTATAGTCCAGAAGATGAAACCCGTCCCGCCCCGGCATCCGCATATCCGACAGGATCACCCCGGCAAAGCCAGGCTCGATATGATCCTTGGCCTCCACGAAAGACCCCGCCGCAATCACCGCGAACTCCTCAAGCTCCAGCGTCTGCGTCAGCGCCTCGCGCACGACCGGGTCATCATCCACCACCAGAACCGGCGCGCTCATGCCACCTTGTCCTCTTTCCAATACTCCAGCTCCACAGTGAACATCGCCCCGCCTCCGGGCGCATTGGCCCCGCGGATATTGCCGCCGAAACTCTGCACCAAACCGTAAGAGATCGACAGACCCAGCCCCATACCCTCGGAACTGCCCACCGCCTTGGTCGAATAGAACGGGTCGAATATCCGGTCCGGCTCGGCAATCCCCGGCCCCGTGTCGCGCACCGAAACAGACAGGCGCGGCCCCCTGTCCAACACGATCTCGATACGCTTTTCGGTTGCGTCCGCCATCGCGTCCGCCGCATTGTTGATCAGGTTGACAAACACCTGACCAAGACGCACCTCGCCCCCCAACGCATAAACCCCCTCCGTCCCGGTCACGCCAACCCAATCCAGCGTCACCCCATCCTGACGCAACCGCGGCTCTGTCAGTTCGACCGCCTGGCGGATCACCGACACAAGATCCACCTTGCCCATCGGCTCGCTTTCATTGCGGGCAAAGGCGCGCAAGTTCTTGATGATGCGCGCCATGCGGGTTGCCATCTGCGCGATCCGGCCCAGATTCTCCTGGGCCATCTCCGGCTTGCCGCGCTCCATGAACCGCGCGCCGTTCTCGGCAAAACTCTGGATCGCCATCAACGGTTGGTTCAACTCGTGGCTGATCCCGGCGCTCATCTGCCCGAGCGCGCTCAGCTTGCCCGCCTGCACCAGATCCGCCTGCGCCTTCTTCAGCGCCGCCTCCGCCTCCTGGCGCTCGATGATCTCGCGCCGCAGCACGATATTGGTCTCGCTCAGCTCCGCCGTGCGCTCGCCGACCCGCTCTTCCAACACCGCGTTCGCCTCGGCCAGCACCCGCCGCCGCTCGATCGCCTGCCACAGGAACAGCCCGAACACCATCATCGCCGCCCCCGCCGCCGCCGCCTGCAACCCCGCCAGCCGCAGGGCCGGCGCCACGTCCACGATCGCCTCGCCCCGCATCTGGATCACCGGCAGATCCTGAACGATATGCAGGCCCCTCTGCGGCAGGTACGGCCCCCAGTCCAGCCGCCACAACTCGTGCCCGGCACGGAAAAACCGGGTAAATGGCGGCGCGACCCCCTCCGGCGGCACCAGCCCCACCGCCCCGTTCCGGCGCTGCCAGAACAAAAGCTCTGACCGGTTCGAAATGAACACCTCATCCGCTTCGTCCACAAAGAATACCGCCGGCCGGTCGCCGCGCCAGTTCTCCTCGACATTTTCGATGTCCACCACCACCACCAGAACACCGGCCACCCGCCCGTCCGGGCCGAAATTGGGCGAGGCAAAATAGAACGCCCGCCGCCCATACCGCGCATCCACCGCATGATACGCCCCCAACGCCCCCTGCAAGGCGCGTTCGAAATAGGGCGCGCCGCTCAACCTGTCGCGCGCCGCGAACAGGCCCTGAGCCGAGGTGATGATCCGCCCGTCCGCCGCCGCATAGATCAGGTCCAGCGCCGCCGTCTTGTCCGCCGCTTCCAGCAACAACGCGCGCGCCGTGTTCACATCCCCCTGCCCCCGGCTCAACGCCTGCAAATAGGGGTGTTCTCCCATCAATACCGCCAGCTCCTGATAGCGCTGCAACTGCGCCGTCAGCCGGTCCGCGGCCAGCGCCAGATCGGCCTCGCCCCGCCGCGCCAGCTGGTCCAGCGCCTGCCCATAGCCAAACCGCCAGACACCGCCCGCAACCACGGCCAGTGCCAGAAGGAAAAGCGCCAGAATCGCCGCCCGATGCCGTATCCACGTCCTCATGACGCCACCCTACCCCCAATGCCCGCGCCCCGCGAGTCGTCGCCTTGACCCGGATCACGGGTGTTCAGGCGCATATCCGCCCCCGAAACCGCGCCTCGCCAAACCGGACAAAGCCTTGCCGCCCGCGCAACACCGGCGTGTCACGTCGCCTCGATCCACGCATATATCTGCGCGCGGCAGCGCACAATTGGATCCCGCCCCTTGCCAATCCGTGCAGGGCGCGAAAAATGGCGCCATGAAAACACTTTTCCAGTCCCCGACAGACCCGGGCTTCGTACAAGATCCCTACCCGTTCTACGAAACCGCCCGCGCCCATGGCCCGATGGTGCATTGGAACGATTACGCCATGCCCGCCGCCCTGTCACATGCCACGGTCAGCATGATCCTCAAGGATCGCCGCTTCGGGCGCGAAGTGCCCCCGGAACTGGCCGCCGCCATTCCCGGCCACCTGAAACCGTTCTACGCGGTCGAGGCCCACTCCATGCTGGAACTGGAACCGCCCCGCCACACCCGCCTGCGGTCTCTGGTGCTGCGCGCCTTCACCACCCGCGCCATTGCCGATCTGCAACCCGGAATCGAAACGCTCTGCCATTCCCTGATAGACCGGTTCCCCGACACGCCCTTTGACCTGCTGTCGGCTTATTGCACGCAAGTGCCCGTCATCACCATCGCCCGCCTGCTGGGCGTGCCCGACACCATGGCGCCGCAATTCCTGGCGTGGTCGCACGCCATGGTCTCCATGTACATGGCCAGCCGCACCCGCGCGCATGAAGACGCCGCCGCCCGCGCCGCGACCCAGTTCACCGCCTTCCTGACAACCTATATCGACAGCCGCCGCAAAACCCCCTCCGACGATCTGATCTCGCGCCTGATCGCCGCCGAGGAAGAGGGCGAAAAGCTCAGCACGGCGGAACTGATCACCACCTGCATCCTGCTGATGAATGCCGGACACGAAGCCACGGTCCATGCCATGGGCAACGGCGTGAAACACCTGCTTGACCACAGGCCAGGACACGGGCCGGGACACGGGCCGGACCCGGACTGGCTCGCCCCTGACGGGATCGACCGCACGGTCGAGGAAATCCTGCGCCATGATCCGCCGCTGCACATGTTCACCCGCTATGCCTATGAAGAGATCGAGGTCGGGCGCCACGTCTTCCGGCGCGGCGACCGGGTCGCGTTGCTGCTGGCGGCGGCCAATCGCGATCCGGGCCTGTGGGAAGACCCCGGCCAGTTTCGCCCCACCCGCCCCATCGTGACCAATTCCAGCTTTGGCGGCGGGCTGCATTTCTGTGTCGGCGCCCCTCTGGCGCGGCTGGAGATGAAGCTGGCATTGCCAATCCTGTTCAACCGCTGCCCGGACCTGCGCCTTGCCGCGGCCCCGCGCTATGCCAACAGCTACCACTTTCACGGGCTGGAACGGCTGATGGTACAAATCTAGCAACCAATCCCCCAATCTGAAGATACAGTTGCTAGACCGCGCGCCGCGTTAACCCCACCTTCCGGGCCGGTGCGCACCGCCGCGATACCGACGTGATACCGACGCAATGCCGAACCCGTTTTTCGCGCCGTTTCAGCGCGTTAACCCGAGTCGCCGCTCCCAAGCGGCAACATCGTGGTCGATTTGATCTCTTCCATCGACAAAAGCGCGGTCACGTTGTGCACCTTCACCTCTGAAATCAGCGCCTGGTAAAAGATGTCATAGGCACGTGCATTCCTTACCTGCACCTTCAGGATATAGTCGATATCCCCCGCCAGACGGTGCGCCTCCAGCACTTCGGGCCGGTCCTGCAACGCCTTCAGAAACGCCGCCTGCCAGTCCGCCTCATGCTCCGAAGTCCTGATCAGCACAAAGAAACAAGCCTCGAACCCCAGCGCCTCCGCATCCAGCAGAACCGTCTGCCGCCGGATCACCCCGGCCTCGCGCAGCTTGCGAATCCGGTTCCAAACCGGCGTCTTCGAAGACCCCACCCGCCGGGCAATTTCGTCCAGCGACTGCGCCGCGTCGCGCTGTAGCTCGCCAAGGATTTTCCGGTCCATGTCGTCGATCCGCAATGCCATCCCATATTCTCCTGTCATCCGGGAAAATCGCACTGGGATGGGCAAAATCCAGAACGACTGTTTCTATTTGTCCCACCATCTGGCGCGATAGGGGGAATATTTCCTATATCTACAGTCAAGTCAAACAAACGGATCTGCACCATGGCCCGCGCATTCACGCCCAAAGTCATCACCGCCAACGCCCTGATCGAAGGCGACGTGATCTATCTTGCCGCCGATGACAGCTGGACACGCAACCTGTGCATGGCCGAGCTGATCACCGACGAGGCCCACGCCCAGCTGCGCCTGCTTGATGCCGAACGGCGCAGCAACGAGGCGGTCGGCGTTTACCTCGCCGATGCCGTGCCCGGTGGCAATGGCCCCGAACCCACCCATTTCCGCGAGGACTTCCGCCGCAAGGGTCCGTCCAACTACGCCCATGGCAAGCAGGAAGAGGCAAACCATGTATAAATACAATGATTTCGACGCCGCCTTCCTGGCCGAGCGCAACCGCCAGTTCCGTGCCCAGGTCGAACGCCGCATCGCCGGCAACCTGACCGAGGATGAATTCAAGCCGCTGCGCCTGATGAACGGGCTCTACCTGCAACTGCACGCCTACATGCTGCGCGTGGCCATCCCCTATGGCACGCTGTCGGGCGCCCAGATGGATCAACTCGCCCTGCTGGCCGACAAGTGGGACAAGGGCTATGGCCACTTCACCACCCGCCAGAACATCCAGTACAACTGGCCCAAACTGACCGACGTGCCCGACATGCTCGATGCCCTGGCCGACGTGAACCTGCACGCCATCCAGACCTCGGGCAACACTATCCGCAACGTCACCGCCGATCATTTCGCCGGCGCCGCGGCGGACGAGATCGAAGACCCGCGCCCGGTGGCTGAACTGATCCGCCAATGGTCCACCGACCACCCGGAATTTCAGTTCATGGGCCGCAAGTTCAAGATTGCCGTGTCCGGCGCCGCCGCCGACCGCGCCGTGCTCAAGGCGCATGACCTGGCCGTGCGGATCGTGCGCGACGACACGGGCCAGACCGGCTACCAGATCCTGGTTGGCGGCGGCCTGGGGCGCACCCCCATGATCGGCAAGGTTCTCAATGACTTCCTGCCCAAAGCGGATCTTCTGCCCTATATCGAGGCCGTGGTCTCGGTCTGGAACCAGATCGGGCGGCGCGACAACAAGTACAAGGCGCGCATCAAGATCACCGTGCACGAACACGGGCTCGACGACATCCGGTCGCGGGTGGAGGAGAGGTTCGCGCAACTCAAGCCAACCTTCGGCGGCTTCGATCAGGACCTGCTGATGCAGATCGAGGCACATTTCGCCGCGCCAGCGTTCCGCGACGCCCCGGTTGCCTCTTTCGACCGCGCCTATGACAGCGACCCCTTGTTCCGAAGCTGGGCCGACACCAATCTTACCGAACACCGCGCGCCGGGCTATGCCATCGTGACCGTGTCGCTCAAGAAACACGGTGAAACCCCCGGCGACGCCACATCTGACCAGATGCGCGCCCTGGCCGCCATTGCGCGCCAGTACGGCCATGACGAATTGCGCATCAGCCACGAGCAGAACGTGATCCTGCCCCATGTGCACAGATCCGATCTGCCCGCCGTTTACGCGGCCCTGCGCGCCGTTGATCTGCACACCGCCAATATCGGGCTGGTGTCCGACATCATCGCCTGCCCCGGCATGGATTACTGCGCGCTGGCCACGGCCCGCTCGATCCCGGTCGCCCAACAGATCGCGACCCGCTTTGACGCGCTGAAGCTGGAGCATGATATCGGTCATCTGCAAATCAAGATCTCGGGCTGCATCAACGCCTGCGGCCATCATCACGTGGGTCATATCGGCATCCTCGGGCTGGATCGCGCGGGCGTGGAAAACTACCAGATCACCCTGGGCGGCGACGCCACATGGGACGCGGCCATCGGCGAACGCGCCGGCCCCGGCTTTGCCTATGACGAGATCGTTCCGGCCATCGAACGGCTGGTGCGGGGCTATCTGGACATGCGCCAGGGCCCCGGGGAAACCTTCCTCGCCGCTTATCGCCGTCTGGGTCTCGCCCCGTTCAAGGCCTATCTCTATCCCGAGGCGCAGGCCAATGCCGCATGACGGACTAAGCCCCCTCTCCTCGCCGATCAATACGGCGGCGCAAGCGGGCGGCACTCTCCCCGCCGACCCGCTTCAGGCCAAGGTCGATGCGCTCAACGCGCGCTATCGGCACCACTCGGCCACCGCCGTGATCGACGCCAGCCTGCGTGACCCGCAGGCTGGCAGGATCGCGCTTGTGTCCTCCTTTGGCGCGGAGTCGGTCGTGCTGCTGCACCTCGCCTCCATGGTCGACCGCAACATCCCCGTGCTGTTCGTGGACACGGAAATGCTTTTTGCGCAAACGCTGGTCTATCAACAGGAGCTGGCCGAACGGCTGCACCTGCAAAACCTGCATATCATCCGCGCCTCGGACGCGACCCTGAATGCCGAAGACCCCGATGGCACCCTGCACCGGCGCGATACCGACGCCTGCTGCGCCCTGCGCAAGACCCGCCCCCTGCAAAAGGCGCTGCGCGGCTATGACGGCTGGATCACCGGGCGCAAGCGGTTTCAGTCGGGCACCCGCGCCGCGCTGGATTTCTTCGAGGTCGAAGAGTTTACCGGGCGTATCAAGGTCAACCCGCTGGCCCATTGGGCGCCCGAAGACGTGCGCGCCTATATGGAGGAAAACCGCCTGCCCCGCCACCCGCTGGTGGCCAAGGGATACCCCTCGATCGGCTGTGCCCCCTGCACCTCGCCGGTCAAGGACGGCGAAGACCCCCGTTCGGGCCGCTGGCGCGGTCAGGACAAGGACGAATGCGGCATCCATTTCGTGAACGGAAAAATGGTGCGCAAAGGAGAAATGACATGAGTGTAATCGTCACCGATACCGGCTTTGGCACCGATGACTGGACGCAGGGCTTCGCGTCCTTCACCGACGCGGCCAATGATGTGGCGGCCCTGGACGTGCCCTCTGATACCGATCCGGCCACCCTGATCGCCCGCCTGTCCGGAGTGCGGATGATCCGCGTCGATTTCCCGTCCTTTGCCGACGGGCGCGGCTTTACCATCGCGCGCCAGCTGCGCCTGGCCGGCTACACGGGCCGCCTGCGCGCCAGGGGCCAGGTGATTTCCGATCAGTATGCCATGGCCCGGCGCTGCGGCTTTGACGAGGTGGAAATCTCCGACGATCAGGCTCGGCGCCAGCCCGAGGCGGAATGGACGTTCCGCGCCGACTGGCAATCACATGACTACCAGTCGCGGATGCGGCAAAACGCCTGACCCCGCCTCACAAATCACGTATTTGCGATATGTCAAAGACATCTCGCAGATACACCTTCAAATCACGTCCTGAGATGATAGTAGGGGGCAGGCATTCTGCCCATTTTTTTGACATGACCGAGCAAACTCCCGTGACCGACGCCAAAGCCGTAAAAGTACCCACCCTGCCCGATGCACAGACCGTGACAGAGGTGCGCCACTATACCGACCGCCTGTTTTCCTTCAAATGCACCCGTCCCGCTTCGCTGCGGTTCCGGTCGGGCGAATTTGTCATGATCGGCCTGATGGGCGATTCGGATCCCAAAACCGGCAAGCAGAAACCGCTGCTGCGCGCCTATTCCATCGCCTCGCCCAGTTGGGAGGAAGAGCTGGAATTCTACTCGATCAAGGTGCAGGACGGCCCGCTCACCTCGAAACTTCAGCACATCCGGCCCGGTGACGAGATCATCCTGCGCCCCAAACCCGTGGGCACGCTGGTGCATGACGCCCTGCTGCCGGGCAAACGCATCTGGTTCTTTGCCACCGGCACCGGTTTTGCGCCCTTTGCCTCGCTGCTGCGCGAGCCGCAAACCTATACCGATTACGACGAGATCATCATAACCCATACCTGCCGCGAAGCCGGCGAACTGACCTATGGGCGCGAGATCATCGACTCGCTCAAGGAAGATGAACTTCTCAACGAGGTGATCGGCGAAGGGTTCTGGAAGAAGATCAAATATTACCCGACCACCACCCGCGAAGACAGCGCCAAGATGGGCCGGATCACCGATCTGATCCGCTCGGGCGAGGCGTACCGGGATCTGGGCGTCGAACCGCTCAGCCCCGAAAACGACCGCGCGATGATCTGCGGCAACCTGGCATTCAACCTGGAACTCAAGGATATGCTGGAAGAGGCCGGGCTGGAGGAAGGCGCCAATTCGAACCCGAAGCAATACGTGGTGGAAAAGGCGTTTCTCGACTGATCCCCATACCCGCTCCCGGAATGGAAAAGGGCGTCCCGCTTGCCGGGACGCCCTTTGCTTTTGCGCGATCGGCCCGCCTACAGGCCCAGTGCCGCCTTGACCTGATCCAGCGCGGGCTGCAACAGAAACGGGCTTTGCGCCGCCGCCTGCACCGCCGATTTCAGCGTGGATTTCGTGGCCGCCTCCAGCGGGGCGCTGTCGATCAGACCCTTGACGCCATCCAGATCAAACCCCTCGACCGTCAACAACCGGGTCGCGCTTGCGGCGGCGTCCCGGGCCATGTCGCTTGCGGCCTGGCCCGCCGCGTCGCCCACTTCCCCGGCGGTCTTGCCGGCATCGTCCATGGCCGTTCCAACCATGTCAGACGCACTCTCCGCCGCGTCCTTCACGGCCTTTTCCACCGCCGTCGCCGCGTCCTGGCCTGCATCCTTCACCGCCTCTTGCGCCGTCTCCATTGCGGTATCGGGCGCCACCTGCGCGCAATCAGGCCCGGTTCCCCCGTCGGGGCAGTCGCCTTGCTGGAAAAACAACACATAGCCGCCAACACCAACAGCCGCGGCAACGACAATTCCAATCACGTATTTCATCTTGATCCTCTGCGTTGCGGTTTCGCCGGGGCACCGCGATTGCGCGCCCCGTCCCGCACCAACAGATGCCCCCGCGCCCCAACCGCAACAAGGGGGAAACCCCGCGCGCACGCATCAGTTTGCCGGAAGCCTTGCCGTATACCTTGCCGGAAACCGCTTGTCTGGCGGCGCGTCGCCCACTAGCGTTTCCCCATGGCTCCCGATGTCCCGCAGCGCCGCCTGACCACCGTGATGATCGCCGACATGGTCGGCTACAGCCGCCTTGTCGAGGCCGACGAGGCCGCATTGCTCGCGCGCCAGTCTGCCTATCGTGAAACGCTGTTCGATCCCTCGATCACCACGGCGGGCGGACGTGTCGTGAAATCCACCGGCGATGGCGTGCTGGTCGAATTCGCCTCGGTCCGCAATGCGGTACGCTGCGCCATCGACCTCCAGACCGATCTCTTCAACCAGGAAGCCACCCGCCGCCCGGACGAGGCGATCCGCTATCGCATCGGGCTGCATCTGGGCGACGTGGTGGATGATGACGGCGATCTTTTCGGCGACACGGTCAACCTTGCCGCCCGGCTGGAAACCCTTGCCGCCTCGAGCGGGATCTGCATCTCCGATGCAGTCCTGCAATTGCTCGAACCGGCGCAACAGGCGCTGTTCTGTGATTTGGGCACGCAGCGGGTGCGCAATATCTCGCGCCCGGTCAGGGTCTGGCAATGGGCGCCCGACCCGCGCAGCGATACCCCGTACGCCCATCAAGAGGCCCTGACCCAGAAAATCGGCTTCTGCGCCGCGCCGGACGGGGTGATGCTGGCCTATGCCTCGGTCGGCACAGGGCCCACCGTGTTCAAGGCGCCCAACTGGATCAACCACCTGGACTTCGATTGGAAAAGCCCGCTCTCCGGGCCCAACCTGGCCCGGATCGCGCGCCGCGCCCGCCTTGTGCGGTTTGACCAGCGCGGCAATGGCCTGTCGGATTGGGACGTGCCAGACATCTCCGAAGACGCCATGATTTCGGATATGAACTCCGTCGCCACGGCCGCCGGGCTGGACCGGTTCGCACTGTATGGCCTCTCCCAGGGATGCGCCTTTTCGGTACGCTACGCCGTGGAAAACCCCGACAAGGTATCCTGCATGGTGCTTCTGGGCGGCTACGCGCGCGGCATCCTGTGTCGCGGCTCGGCGGATCAGGCCGCGCTGCACGATGCGACAAATGCCCTGATCCGCGAGGGCTGGGGCTCGGACAACCCGGCCTATCGGCACATATTCACCGAAACCATGATCCCCGAGGCCAGCGCCCAGCAGAAATCCCACTGGGACGAACGGCAACGCGTTTCCACCTCGGCCCGAAACGCGGCCCGTATCAACGACATGAACGCCCGCGTCGACGTTTCCGATCTGGCCCGGCAGGTGCGCGTGCCTACCCTTGTCTGCCACGCCCAGGGCGACCGGCGCATCCCGCTGGAAGAGGGCCGCCGCCTTGCCGCGCTGATCCCCGGCGCCGAGTTTGTCGCCCTGCCCAGCGACAACCACCTGCTTGTCGAAGGCACCGAGGGGTTCGATCAGTTCCACGACCGGTTTGACGCCTTCATTGCCCGCCACGCCGGGCCTGCGGGCTGACCTTGCGCCGCAACGCCGCACCCCATCCTTGACGCCCACAGGAATCCGCTTGTAAGGCAGGGTTTTGCCGACTAATTTACGGCACCGAGAACAATAGCTATCGAAGGAACAAAACCATAGCCCGCAGACCTCACAATGCGCCCCCGCAGCGCGACACCGGCCCTCGTATCAACGATCGCATTCGCTCGCCCGAAATTCGCCTGATCGGGGCTGACGGCGAAAATGTCGGCGTGGTGCACCCCGCCAAGGCCATGACCATGGCGGAAGAGGCCGGACTGGACCTTGTGGAAATCTCGCCCAACGCCAATCCGCCGGTCTGCAAGATCATGGATTATGGCAAGTTCAAGTATGAACAGCAAAAACGCGAATCCGAGGCCCGCAAGAAACAGACCACCATCCAGGTCAAAGAGGTCAAGTTCCGCCCCAACACGGACACTCACGACTACGAAGTGAAAATGCGCAACGTGGTCAAGTTCCTGGAAAAGGGCGACAAGGTAAAGGTTACGCTGCGCTTTCGCGGTCGCGAGATGGCGCACCAGAACCTGGGGCGCGAGTTGCTCGAACGGGTGGCCGAAGATGTCAAGGAACTGGGCAAGATCGAGAATATGCCCAAGATGGAAGGCCGCCAGATGATCATGATGATCGGCCCGCTGGCACGCTGATCCAATCAGGTTTCGCCCCCGCCCTGCGGCGGGGGTTTTCCTTTCAGGGAGCCCGCCATGTGGGAAGAACGTTTCGCGTCCTCGCCCGAGTTCGTTTTTGGCAAGACCCCGGCGCAGTTCCTGCTGGACCATGACGACTACCTGACTCCGGGCCATACCGCCCTCTCCGTGGCCGACGGCGAAGGCCGCAACTCGGTCCACCTGGCCGAACGCGGCCTGAACGTCACGGCGCTGGAATTTGCCCCCACGGCCATCGCCCGCGCCCGCGACCTGGCAACCGAACGCGGCGTGCAGGTCGATTTCCGACAGCTCGACATCATGGCACAGCCCTGGCCGACGCAACAATTCGATCTCGTGGCGGGGATCTTCATCCAGTTTGTCGGCCCTGACGGGCGCCGCACCCAGTTCCGGCACATCAAGGACGCCACAAAGCCGGGCGGCCTCGTCATGCTGCACGGCTATCGACCAAAGCAACTGGATTATGGCACCGGCGGCCCGCCCTTTGCCGAAAACATGTACACCGAGACCATCCTGCGCGCCGCCTTCGCCGGCTGGGACATCCTCGTCCTCAGGGAATACGACCGCGAAGTCCAGGAGGGGCGCGGCCATTCCGGCATGTCAGCCCTGATAGACCTGATCGCGCGAAAGCCCGGTTGAATGAAAAAGGCGCCGCAAACGCGACGCCCCTCTCTTCATTCTGCCTGAAATACGCCCGCCAGAGGCGATCCGCCCTATCCACAGGCCGCCACCGCCCGCCGGGTCAGCACTGCCACCAGATGCGCGCGATAAGCGGCCGTACCATGCAGATCGGAAATCATCCCGTCCGCAGCAGGCGCCTCCGGCACCGCATCGGCCGAGAAATCGGCACTCAGCGCAGCCTCCGCCGCACGCCAGCGAAACACTCCCTCTTGCGAAGCCCCGGTCACGGCCACCCGTACCCCGTCGGCATATTTCGCCACGAACACTCCGACCAGCGCAAACCGCGACGCGGGCTGCTCGAATTTCTGGTAATTGGCCGCCTCGGGCACCGGGAATTTCACCTCCGTGATGATCTCGCCCTCGTCCAGCGCCGTTGTGAACATGCCCTGGAAATAGTCGTCCGCCGCGATCTCGCGCGCATTGGTGACGATGCTCGCCCCCGATGCCAGCGCCGCCGCCGGATAACAGGCCGACGGATCATTGTTGGCCAGCGACCCACCAATGGTTCCGCGGGCCCGCACCGCCGGATCCCCGATATTGCCCGCCAGCCCGGCCAGCGCCGGATAGCCACCGGCATTGGCCGCCACATCCGCGTGGACGGTCCCGCCACCCACACAAATCCGGCCCGCGTCATCCGTGGACACACCCTGCATTTCCGCGATACCGGCCAGACTGACCAGCTTGCCCGGACTGGCAAGGCGCTGCTTCAGCGTCGGGATCAATGTCTGCCCCCCGCCCAGCACCTGCGCGTCCTCTTCTCCCAGCGCTGTAACCGCATCGGCCACCGAGCCCGGCTTCACAAATTCAAACTCATACATTTCGCTTCCTTTCCAAAGAGCGTCTTCCCGCCCTTCTTTTGGCTAGAAATATCCTCGGGGGTCCGGGGGCAGACAGCCCCCGGTCCTGCCCTCTCGTCTTACCCCTGCATCGCGGCCCAGACACGGCCCGGCGACACCGGCATATCGATATGGGTCACATCATGCCCTCCCGACTGCAACGCATCGATCACCGCGTTCACCACCGACGGCGGCGATCCGATCGCACCGGCCTCGCCACAGCCCTTCACCCCAAGCGGATTATGGGTACAGGGCGTCTGGCTGGAATGATCCACATTGTAGAACGGCACGTCATCGGCCCGTGGCATCGCGTAATCCATGTAGGACGCGCTCAGCAACTGGCCGTTCTCGTCATAGACACAACCTTCCAGCAGCGCCTGACCAATGCCCTGCCCAATGCCGCCATGCACCTGGCCATCCACGATCATCGGGTTGACGATATTGCCGAAATCATCCGCCGCCGAGAACCGCTCGATCGTCACCTTCCCGGTCTCCGGGTCCAGCTCGACTTCACAGCAATAGGCCCCGGACGGATAGGTAAAGTTCGCCGGGTCATAAAACGCGGTTTCCTCCAGCCCCGGCTCGATATCCTCCAGCGGATAGTTATGCGGCACATAGGCCGCCAGCGTGACATCGCCCCAGGCCACGGATTTATCCGTGCCCGCGACCGAAAACTGCCCGTCCTTCAGCTCGATATCGGCCTCCGCGGCCTCCATCAGATGGGCCGCGATCTTTTTGGCCTTGTTGATGATTTTCTCGGTAGCCCGCACCATGGCCGAGCCCCCAACCGCCAGCGAGCGTGATCCGTATGTGCCCATGCCCATTGGCGTATTGGCGGTATCGCCATGCACGATTTCCACCATGCTTTCATCAATCCCGATCATCTCGGCGATCACCTGCGGGAACGAGGTTTCATGCCCCTGCCCGTGGCTGTGCGATCCTGTCATGACAACAAGTCCGCCGGTGGCATTCACCCGCACGGTCGCGCTCTCATAAAGACCGGCCCGCGCGCCCAGCTGCCCCACAAGGTTGGACGGCGCAATGCCGCAAGCCTCGATGTAACAGTTCACACCCAGCCCGCGCAGCTTGCCGCGCGCCTCGCTCTCCTTGCGCCGTGCCTCGAAACCGGACAGGTCCGCGATTTTCTCCAGCGCGTCCATCGTGCCGTGATAATCGCCGGTGTCATATTCCACCGCCACCGGCGTGGCATAGGGGAACTCGGTGATAAAGTTCTGACGGCGCAGCGCGATCGGGTCCACACCCAGCTCCCGCGCCGCCTTGTCGATCACCCGCTCCAGCTGGAACGTCGCCTCGGGCCGACCGGCCCCGCGATAGGCATCCACCGGCACCGTATTGGTGAACACTGCCTTGACGTTCACATAGACCACCGGGGTCTTGTAGTTCCCGGCCATCAGCGTGCCATGCAGCCAGGTCGGCACCGACGGCGCAAAGGTGCTCAGATACGCGCCCATATTGGCATAGGTCTCGGTGCGCACGGCGGTAAAGTTGTTGTCCTTGTCTAGCGCCAGTTCGATCCTGGTCACGTGATCGCGCCCATGCGCGTCCGACATGAACGCTTCCGACCGCGAAGCGGTCCATTTGACCGGACGATTGATCGCCTTGGCGGCAAAAGTACAAAACGCCTCTTCCCCATAGTGGAAGATCTTGGTGCCAAATCCGCCGCCCACATCCGGCGCAATCACGCGCAGCTTGTGCTCGGGAATGCCCAACACGAAGGCGCCCATCAACAGGCGGATCACATGCGGGTTCTGGCTTGTCGTGTAAAGCGTGCTCTCATCGGTGGCACGGTTGTAATCGCCAATCGCCACGCGCGGCTCCATCGGGTTGGCAATCAGACGGTTGTTGACCAGCTCCAGCGTGGTCACATGCGCCGCGTCCTGCATCGCCTGCTCTACCGCATCCTTGTTCTCTTCGACAAAGCCCCAGTCGTAACACAGGTTGCTGGTCAGATCGTCATGCACCTTGGTGGACCCATCCGCGAGCGCCGCCTTCATGTCGACAACCGCAGGCAGTTCCTCGATATCCACCTCGATCGCCTCGGCCGCGTCCCGCGCCTGTTCGGCGGTCTCGGCGACAACGGCGGCGATCGGATCGCCCACATGGCGTACCTTGCCCTGCGCCAGCACCGGATGGGCCGGTTCCTGCATCGGCTCACCGTGCCTGTCGGTCACGCACCAGCCGCAAGGCAATCCACCGACACCTTCGAAATCGGCGCCCGTGAATATCCGCACCACCCCGGGCATTGCCGCCGCGGCCCCGGTATTTACCGCATTGATCCGGCCATGCGCCACATCCGAGCGCAGGAAATGCACATAGGCCTGGCCGTTTACATTGATGTCGTCGGTATAATTTCCAGCTCCGGTCAAAAACCGGATATCTTCGCGCCGCTTCGGGCTGGCGCCTATGCCATGATCTTTCGGCATCTGAATTCCTCCCTGAGAACGGATCGAAAGCCCACGCTTCCAATCCCTTTCATTGTTCCGAAAATACTCGAAAACCCCGCGCCCTCCTCAGACGCAAGGCCGGTGTTATTCGGCAGCAATCGATCCCACGTCCTGCCCGGACGCGGCCAGGATCGCCTTGACGATGTTGTGATACCCGGTACAGCGACAGATATTGCCTTCCAGATAGTCCCGGATCTCGGCTTCGCTGGGCTTTGGGTTCTCCTTGAGAAGGGCCGCGGCCGACATCACCATGCCCGGCGTGCAGAACCCGCACTGAAGCCCGTGGTGATCCTGAAACGCCTGCTGGATCGTGTTCAGCGTCCCGTCTGGCGCGGCCTGGCCTTCGATCGTGGCCACATCGGCGCCCTCGGCCTCCATCGCCAGCATTGTGCAGGATTTCACCGGCTGCCCGTTGACATGCACCACACAGGCGCCGCACTGGCTGGTATCACAGCCCACATGCGTTCCGGTCAACCCCAGTGTGTCTCTCAAGAATTGGCTGAGCAAGGTCCGCCCCTCGGCATCGCCGGACATTTCCTTGCCGTTCACAGTCATCGTGACCTGTGACATTGGCTCCTCCCAAATGGATGTGTTTTATGGTTATGCGCAAAGTAAACCAGCGTATGGCCCGCTTGAGAAGCCGCTTTTTCCAATGGCGGCGGAATTCGGCATAGACATTGGTCGTAGGCCGGAGGCCCCCGCCTCATCCGCGCCGCGCGCGTGGCATGGGCCGGGTCGGTATCTCCTTGAGTAAGCCGCCCACGCCCATCCCCGCGATATCCGCGTGGCTCACATCGATGCCACAAGCCACCCGCGCCAGCACCCAGTCCGCCCCGTTCAATGCCGGCGACCGCGCGCATCCCGGCAATCCGATCACCGGCCGCCCGTCCAGGGCCCCCAGAAACAGCAGGTTGCCGGGATCCACCGGCATTCCGAATCGTTCGACCGTGCCGCCGGCCCGTCGTACCGCCTCCGGAGCCACGTCATGCGGATCGGAGGTGGCCGAGCCGGTCAGGATCAACACCATGTCACCGACAGATGCCACCACAGCCGCGGCCAGATCCGCGACACGATGGGGCACCATCACCACCTCGCACAACTCCATGCCAAGCGCCGCCACCCGTCCCTGAATTGCGGCGCGGCCCTTGTCTCCGGCGCCGCCGGGAATTTCCGTGACAATCAACGACACGCGCCCATGTATCACCGGTGCAAGCCGGATCGCGCCCCGCCCCAGCGCAGCCGCCCGCGCAACGTCACCACCGGGCACGCCATAGGAAATGATCTTGACCGTGCCCACCATCTGCCCCGCGCCAACCTGCTGAAAGGGGGGTAGCGTGGCCAGCGTGATCATCGGGTTTACCGCGTTCAGCGCGGTCAGCGCCGCCACATCCATCACCGCCACGCCCGGACAGGCCGCCACCAGATTGACCCGCCCGGTAAATGCCCGTGTCAGATCCAGCCGCGCCGCCCGCTGATCCGGCACCAGGGCCGCCGCCAGCCGCTCCGCGGCCTGATCTTCGTGCAAGTCCTCGGGGTCAAGCCGCGCCGCGATCACCTCGGTGATCCCGGCCTCGGCCAAACCCGCCAGGGCCGCGCCATCCAGCACCATGCCCTTGCGCAGCCTGGTCTTTCCGGCCCTCACCGAATGCGCAAGAATGGCCCCCTCGGCCTCGTGCAACGGGACCGGACCGAACCTCACGCCCCTGTCCTCAGCACCCGCACCATCTCGGCCAACACCGACACGGCGATTTCCGACGGGCCCGCCGCGCCGATATCCAGACCGACAGGGCCGTGAATGCGGGCGATGTCGCCATCGCCGAACCCCGCTTCGCGCAACCGCGCGCAGCGGGCCGCATGGGTCCGCCTGGACCCCAGCGCGCCGATATAAAACACGTCCGAGCGCAGCGCCACATGTAGCGCCGGATCGTCCAGCTTGGGATCATGGGTCAGCAAAACAAGCGCCGTGCGCCCGTCCAGCCCGATCGCGGCCAACGCCTCGTCCGGCCAGTCCTCGACAATGGTTTCGCCGGGAAACCGCGCCTGCGATCCAAAGGCACTGCGCGGATCGATGAGGACCGGATCGAACCCGGCAATCCGCGCCATTGGCACCAGGCTTTGCGCGATATGCACCGCGCCCACGATCACCAGCCGCAAGGGCGGGTTGTGAACCGCCACAAACCGCCCGTCTTCTTCGACCCCCGAACGATCCATGCGGAACCGGTCTTCAAATCCTGCTTCCGTCAGCAATCCGCCGCCAGTCTCGGCGTCGCAGACATAGGCCACCGCGCGCCGCCCGGCCCGGGCCGCGACCAGCGCGTCCAGCACCGTTTCGCTCAGCACCGCGCCCACCGGCTCGACCAATACCCGGATCGTGCCGCCACAGGCCAGCCCCACGGCAAAGGCATCGCCGTCGCTGACGCCGAATTCCAGCAACCGTCCCTTGCCCTCCTCCAGCGCCTCCAGCGCTTCGACCATCACCGCGCCTTCGACACATCCGCCCGACACCGAGCCTTCGATCTGCCCGTCCCCGGACACCACCATCTGCGCCCCCACCCGGCGCGGTGCGCTGCCCCAAGTTTCCACCACCGTGGCCAGAACCGCCCCGCGCCCCGCGCGATGCCACTCCAGCGCCAGTTCCGGCGCGCCTTCAAGCTTTGCTGTCATGGTTCGCCTCCCGAAATGACCGCCCTTCCAGAACATGTGCGTCGCGCGCGCAAAGCACAAGTCACGGCCCCAGCATCGCCATCAGCCGCGCCTTCTCTCCGGCGTCATCGGGACGCGAGATCGCCGCCGCCAGGTCTTCCAGCGAGGCAATCGAATGCCCGGCCCGGAAACTGTCCACATGCGGCAACATCGCGCGAATGCCCTGTGCCCGGGGCGCGAACCCGTCCCAGCGCAGCAACGGGTTGAGCCAGATCAGACGGCGCGCCGACAGGTGCAGCCGCTGCATCTCGTGGCCCAGCGCATCTGCCGCGCCCCGGTCCAGCCCGTCGGTGATCAGCAACACCACCGCGCCCTGCCCCATCACCCGGCGCGACCAGTCACGGTTGAAGGCGTGCAGGCAGTCGCCGATCCGGGTGCCGCCTTCCCAATCCTGCGCCTCGGCCCCGGCGCAGGCCAGCGCCGCATCCACATCGCGCGTCGCCAGATGGCGCGAGATATTGGTCAGCCGCGTGCCAAAGGTAAATCCGTGCACCCTGGCCCAGCCTGCCCCCTTCTGATTGGCGACAGCATGGAGAAAATGCAAAACCATCCGGCTGTATTGACTCATGGAGCCGGAAATATCGCAAAGCACGATCAGGTTGGGCCAGCGGATTCGCGGGCTTTTGCGGGCCAGGCGCTGTATCTCGCCCCCCTGGCGCATCGCGTCACGCAGGCTGCGCCGCCAATCCGCGCGCGCGCCCAACGGGTCTGGGCGCCCGCGCCGCGTCGGGATCGGCTGCACCGGCAGGGTCAGCCGCGCCAGCATCCGCTTGGCTGCGGCGATCTCGTCGACACTCATCTGTTCAAAATCCAGCGTGCGCAGCCGTTCCTCGGCGGACATGGTCAGCGAGGCATCCACCTCGATCTCGGTGCCTTCCTCCTCGAAATCCACATCCGGCACATCCTGCGTCACTCCGTCGAGCAACGCTTCGGCGGCGCGCTTTTCCCCGGCGCCGGCCTGACGCTCTTCCTGCACGCCGCGAATGGCGGGCAGCATCATCGCCATCATGTGTTCCATGTATCGCGGATCCCGCCAGTAGAGGCGAAAGACCTGCGCAAACACCGTGCGATGCTCGGGGCGCGACACGAAACAGGCGTGCAGCGTCCAGTAGAAATCCCGCTTTTCGGTGAATCCCGCAGCCTGAACCGCGCGGATCGCATCAATCACCCGCCCCGGCCCGATCGGCAGGCCCGCCTTGCGCAACGCGCGCGCGAACCACGTGATATTGTGGGTCAGTTTCGGGGTGTCCGGGATGTCGAGCGGCGCGTATTCAGCCATGTCGCGCAACGGGGGGCCAGCCCCCCGCACCCCCCGGGATATTTGGGGCCAAAAGAAGCATCAGGCCGGTTCCAGACCCTGACGCGCCTCGTCCAGCAGCCGGCTCGCTTCGGAGCCTTGCAGCCTGGCAATATCATCCTGGTATTTGAGAATGGCCCCCAGCGTGTCGGCGATCACTTCGGGGCTGAGTGTGACCACGTCCAGCGCCAGCAGACATTTGGCCCAGTCGATGGTTTCGGCCACACCGGGTTTCTTGAACAGGTCTTCGGTGCGCAGCGCCTGCACGAAGGCCACCACCTCGCGGCTGAGTGCCTCGGCTGCCTCGGGCGCGCGCGATTGCAGGATTGCGATTTCGCGGTCGAAATCCGGATAATCCACCCAATGATACAGGCAGCGCCGCTTGAGCGCGTCATGCACTTCGCGGGTCCGGTTGGAGGTAACGATCACGATTGGCGGTTCGGGTGCCTTGATCGTGCCGATCTCGGGGATCGTCACCTGAAAATCGCTCAGGGCTTCCAGCAGGAAGGCTTCGAACGGTTCATCGGTCCGGTCCAGTTCGTCGATCAACAGAACCGGCGCGCCGCCCGGATGTGGGCGCATCGCCTGCAACAGCGGGCGTTCGACCAGGTAATCCGGGCCAAAAAGTTCGCGCTGCAACAGGTCGCGGTCGGCCCCGCCGCCGGCTTCGGCGGTTCGGATCGCCACCATCTGCGCGGCAAAGTTCCATTCGTAGACCGCGCTGGACGCATCCAGCCCTTCATAGCATTGCAGCCGGATCAGATCGCGCCCCAGCCCCGCGGCAATCGCCTTGGCGATTTCGGTCTTGCCAACGCCCGCCTCGCCTTCGAGGAAAATCGGCCGCCCAAGCCGCAGCGACAGGAACACCACCGTCGCCAGCGCGCGTCCGCACACATAGCCCTGCGCGCCCAGCATGTCCTGCACCGCGTCGATACTGTCAATCTGCGCCATCAAATGCCCCTCTGCCTCGCCCGGATCAGGCTGCACGGCCCGGCGTGGCCCGTCAACCGCCACGACCCGCGACCAAAGTTGTAGATACTGCCGCTCTTCCCAAATTTTGCCGCAAATGGCATCTATGCTGAAAGCAAGAGCACGAAGTGCCGTATCTGGTTTGCCGGGTTAGGATTGAGGATATGCAGGATTCGCCAAATGGCTTTGATGCCCCGATGCTGGGGCTGGCGCGCGATGCGTGGCTGCAAAAACTTGACGAGATTGCCGAAGAGCACGGGCATTTCCAGCCTCTGGGTTCGTCACACTGGGCCACGCTGATCGAGGACAAGCCGGTTCTTCTGGTCACGTTCGAAACCATCGACAGCATTCAGAAACGCGGCGATACCGGCCAGCCGCTGGGTTGGGAACTGGTGCGCGAATTGGGCTGGTCGCATCTGTGCATTCTGTCCGATGGCGACACCTGGTTCCGCGATCCGGCGGTCTATGCCTATTTCGACCGGCTCTCGGATGATGGATTTTTTGAGGATTTCGACCGGATCGTATTTTACGGCGCAGGCAGTTGCGGCTATGCGGCGGCGGCTTTTTCCGTGGCCGCGCCCGGTGCCACCGTGGTGGTGCTTCAGCCCCAGGCCACGCTCGATCCCGCCATCGCCCCCTGGGACCGCCGCTATCCCCAGGCGCGCAAACGGTCCTTTTCGGACCGCTACGGATATGCTCCCGACATGCTCGAAGCCGCCAGCGCAGGCTTCGTGCTTTATGATCCGCGCGTGGATCTCGACGCGATGCACGCGGCCCTGTACCGGCGTCCCGATGTCACGCTGGCCCGTCTGCCCTTTCTGGGCGACGATATCGAGTCCAACCTGCTGGACATGCAGATCCTGTTCCGCATCCTTGCCAAGGCCGGCGCGGGCAAGCTGACACCACACGCATTGTCCCGGCTCTGGCGGGCCCGGCGCACGCATCTGCCCTATCTCGACGCCCTTCTGACGACCATCGAACGCCAGAAACGCCCGTTCATAAAGGCGCTGCTTTGTGCCAATGTCGCGCGCCGCCTCAGGGAGCCACGCTATATGCGCAAGCTCAACATGCTGGTTCAGGCCGCCGAAAAGGGCAAACTGGCCGGGTGAGAGGCCCGATTCTACCCCCTAGCGCAGGCCGCTGCTTTTGTGTAATCGGCCCCCATGACCCAAAGCCTGACCATTGCCCGCCCCGATGACTGGCACCTGCACCTGCGCGACGGCGCGATGCTGGCCGCCGTCCTGCCCGAAACCGCCCGCCATTTCGCCCGCGCCATCATCATGCCCAACCTGGTGCCACCTGTCGTCACCGGCGCCGACGCGGCCGCCTATCGCGCCCGCATCCTGACCGCCCTGCCCGACGGCATGCATTTCGAGCCGCTGATGACGCTCTATCTCACGGAACACACCGACCCGGCCGATATACGCGCCGCCGCCGCCAGCGGCCTGGTCAGGGCGCTCAAACTCTACCCCGCTGGCGCCACCACCAATTCCGCCTCCGGCGTGCGGGATTTCGACAAGATCCGCCCGGTACTGGACACCATGGCCGAAATCGGCCTGCCGCTCTGCATCCATGGCGAAGTCACCGACCCCGACATCGACATCTTCGACCGCGAAGCCATCTTCATCGACCGCGTTCTGGATCCCATCCGCAGCGCCACGCCCGGGCTGCGCGTGGTGATGGAACATATCACCACCGCCAACGGCGTCGATTATGTCAAGGCCAATGATACAGACCTTGGCGCCACCATCACCACCCATCACCTGATCATCAACCGCAACCACATCCTCGTGGGCGGGATCAAACCGCATTATTACTGCCTGCCCGTTGCCAAACGCGAGGAACACCGCCTCGCCCTGCGCGCCGCCGCCACCTCGGGCGATACACGGTTCTTCCTTGGCACCGACAGCGCGCCGCACCCCGATCACCTCAAGGAAAATGCCTGCGGCTGCGCGGGATGCTTCACCGCCACCAACACAATGGCCCTGCTCGCCCACGTATTCGAAGAAGAAAACGCCCTGAACCGGCTCGAAGCCTTCGCCTCGCGCAACGGTCCGGCCTTCTACCGCCTGCCGGTCAATGCCCAAACCCTCACCCTGACCAAATCCGACACCCCCACGGCCTTCCCCGCCGGGATCCGGGCCGGCGACGATACCGTCACCGTGTTCGACCCCGGCTTTCCGGTCTATTGGGACGTGTCCTGATCTTCATTTTGCCCCAAATACTCCTGCCGGAGGCATCCCGCCCCCGCCACCGGCGCAACGCCCAAGGATGACCCGATGATCCCCACCACCTATCCCGACCAGTCCGAAATCGCCCGCCTCACGGCCCGCATGTTGCTGGAAATCGGCGCCGTGAACTTCAATACGGACGCGCCCTACACACTGGCCTCCGGCCTGCCCTCGCCCAGCTATATCGACTGCCGCAAGCTGATTTCCTTTCCGCGCATCCGCGCCACGCTGATGGATTTCCTCACCATCACCATCCTGCGCAATGCCGGCTTCGAAGCCTTCGACAATATCGCGGGCGGCGAAACCGCCGGCATTCCTTTCGCCGCGCTGGTGGCCGAACGCATGGCGCTGCCGATGACCTATGTGCGCAAGAAACCCAAGGGCTACGGCCGCAACGCCCGTATCGAAGGCGCCATGTCCGAAGGCGAACGCGTGCTGCTGGTCGAGGATCTCACCACCGATGGCGGCTCCAAACTTTCCTTTGTCGACGCGATCCGCGAGACCGGCGCCACCTGTGGCCACACGGCGGTGATCTTCTATTACGACATCTTCCCCGAGACCACGAAAACGCTGGGCGATCATGGGGTCGACCTGCACTATCTGTGCACCTGGTGGGACGTACTGGCCGAAGCCCGGGCGCAACAGGCCTTTTCCGGCGAGACCCTGGCCGAGGTCGAATCCTTCCTGCGTGATCCGCGCGCCTGGCAAGCGGCCCGCACCCGGGGCTGAGCGCCCCCCGAACGGCAATAAAATCCGGCAAGTCCCCGCCCAAAAAACACGCTTCAGCCTACAACATGTTGACCCGCCCGCGCCGCATCTGCCAAGATACGGTAGAGGCGGGTTATCCACAAATCATCCACACAAAGATACAATTTGCGCACAGCCGCGCCTCTGGTCTAGAACCCCAGCACTTGGGGAAACGGGGACAGACATGAACGAGATCGCAACCATCAATGCGACCGGAACCGAAGCGGCAGACACCGACCCGATGCCGCATTCGATCGAGGCCGAGCAACAGCTGCTGGGCGCGATCCTGACCAATAACGACATTTTCGACCGGGTGAACGCGATCCTAAAACCGGCGCATTTCTACGATCCGGTCCATGCCCGCATCTACGAAGTCGCCGCCGCGCGCATCGCCAAGAACAACCTCGCCTCGCCGGTCACGCTCAAGGCGTTTCTGGAAGACGACGAAGGCTTGCGCGAACTGGGCGGCGCCGCCTACCTTGCCCGCCTCGCCGGCGCCGCGATTTCGTCCTTTGCCGCGCGCGACTACGCGCAGATGATCCACGACATGGCCGTGCGCCGCGAACTGATCGGGCTGGGCAACGATATCGCCTCCAAGGCCAAGAAGGTCGAAGTCACCTCCGAACCCAGGGAACAGATCGTCGAGGCCGAACAGGCGCTTTACAAGCTCTCCGAGCAGGGCCAGACCGAACGCGGCTTCGTGTCCTTCCTCAAGGCCGTGACCGAGGCGGTGAACTCCGCCAATGCCGCCTATCAGCGCGATGGCGGGCTGGCGGGCATCTCCACCGGGCTTGTCGATCTCGACAAGAAGCTGGGCGGCCTGCATCCCTCGGACCTTCTGATCCTGGCCGGGCGCCCCTCGATGGGCAAGACCTCGCTGGCGACCAACATCGCCTTCAACGTCGCCAAGGCCTATCGCAAGGGCGAAAAGCCTGACGGTTCCATAGGTGCCATCGAAGGCGGCGTTGTGGGGTTCTACTCGCTGGAAATGAGCGCCGAACAGCTGGCCGCGCGGATCCTGTCGGAAGCCTCCGAAGTGCCCTCGGAACAGATCCGGCGCGGCGACATGACCGAACAGGAATTCCGCCGCTTCGTCGAGGCCGCCAAGGCGCTCGAAGCCTGCCCGCTTTATATCGACGACACCCCCGCCCTGCCCATCGCCCAGCTGGCCGCCCGCGCCCGCCGCCTGAAACGCACCCACGGGCTGGACCTGCTGATTGTCGACTATCTCCAGCTCTGTCGCGGCACCGCCCAGAACCGGGTGCAGGAAATCGGCGAGATTTCCATGGGCCTCAAGGCCATCGCCAAGGAACTGAATATCCCGGTGGTCGCGCTGTCCCAGCTCAGCCGGACCGTCGAAAGCCGCGATGACAAGCGGCCCCAGCTTTCGGACCTGCGCGAATCCGGTTCCATCGAACAGGACGCCGATGTGGTGATGTTCGTGTTTCGCGAAGAATATTATGTCGAGCGCGAAAAACCCTCTGACGACCGGCTCGAGGAAATGGCCGCCTGGCAGGAACGCATGGAACGCCTGCACGGCAAGGCCGAAGTCGTGGTCGGCAAACAGCGCCACGGCCCGATCGGTACCATCGAACTCAGCTTCGAAGGCCGCTTCACCCGGTTCGGCAATCTCGTGAAACCCTGGCAACAGGACGGCGATGCCGAGTTCTGACGCCCGGTGTGACAAACGCCCGGACCGCCCCGCCCGGCGCGCCCATCACCCGATCCCGCCGCCTGATCCGGCCGTCTGAACCCGGCACCCGATCCTGCGGGGCGGTTGCCGCTTGACGCGCGCGCGCCGGTCGCCAATCTTCCTGCCCAAAAGGATTTCGCGATGACCATCCATGATTTCATGACCGCCTATCACCGGGTCTGGACCACCCGCGATCCCGACGGGTTCGCCGATCTCTTCACCCCCAGCGGGCGCTATCACAACACCCCGTTCCAGGTACAGTCAGGCCGGGCCGAACTGATCGGCTACTGGAACCGCATCCTGTTGCAGGAAGACATCCGCATGAATGTGAAGGTGCTGGCCGAAACAGCAAACGGCGGCATCGGCCACTGGCATGTGGATTATCAGGTCGCCTCTGAAGAGCTGTTTGCGATCTGGGCCAAATCCACCGGCACCGGCCTGCCGGACCGTTCGCCGGGCGATCCGCTGCCGCGCCTTACGCTGGATGGCACGCTCCTGGCCGAATTCGCCCCCGATGGTCTCGCCAGCGAGGTGCGCATCTGGTGGCATTCCAACGCCTACATGCCCTGACTTGCGCTGACGGGCCGGGGCATGGCGCC
The DNA here is from genome assembly GCF_016019955.1 of Thiosulfatihalobacter marinus. Classification (GTDB taxonomy): domain Bacteria; phylum Pseudomonadota; class Alphaproteobacteria; order Rhodobacterales; family Rhodobacteraceae; genus Shimia; species Shimia marinus_A. The sequence continues at coordinate 381,758 of NZ_JAECRZ010000002.1, read as the reverse complement.
CTTTCCACTTGACCTCCCCGTCGCGCGCGACAACAAACGCATCATGGCTACCGCGACCCTCACGATCGACCTTGACGCCCTTACCGCCAACTGGCGCGCGCTGGATGCACAAACCGCCTGCGACACCGGCGCCGTGGTCAAGGCCAATGGCTATGGGCTTGGCGCGGACCGCGTGGCCCGGACCCTGATGAAGGCCGGCGTCCGCCGTTTCTTTGTCGCCGCCGCCGAAGAGGGCGCCGCGCTGCGCCAGGCGGTTGGCCCCGATCCCGAAATCAATGTCTTCTCCGGCCACATGGCCGGGGATACCGACATGATCTCGGACATGGGCCTCACCCCGATGCTGAACTCGCTTGACCAGATCCTGCGCCATGTCGAGGCGCTGCCCGCCCATCCGTTCGGCATCCAGCTGGACACCGGCATGAACCGGCTCGGGCTGGAGGCGCCCGAATGGGCCGCCGTGGCCGGTATGGTGCTGGGGCGCAATCCCACCCTGGTCATGTCGCATCTGGCCTGCGCCGACGAACCCGAACACCCGATGAACCCACGCCAGCTTGCCGTGTTTCACCAGATGACCGACGGGATCGGCGTGCCCCGCTCGCTGGCGGCCACCGGTGGCATCCTGCTTGGCTCGGATTATCATTTCGATCTCACCCGCCCCGGCGTTGGCCTGTATGGCGGGATGCCCTTTGTCGATGCCGCCCCCGTGGCCGGGCTTGCCATCCCCGTGATCCAGACCCGCGGCGTGGCAGCCGGCGAAACCGTTGGGTATGGCAACAGCTGGATCGCCGAACGCGACAGCCAGATCGCCACCATCGCCGCCGGCTATGCCGACGGCATCTTCCGCGCAATGGGCCCCGAAATCTCTGTCTTTGCCGGCGAAGCCCGCTGCAAGGTGATCGGCCGCATTTCAATGGACATGATCGGCGTGGACATCACCGATCTGAACGAAAGCCCGGCCTTTGTCGAATTGCTGGGGCCGCATCAATCGGTGGACAGCGTGGCCCGGGCCGCAGGCACCATCGGCTATGAAATCCTCACCGCTTTGGGCCAGCGGTATGCCCGCCGCTACCGGGGCGGCTGATGGGACTGATCCATCCCCTTGCCGTCATCGGGCGGCGCGCGCTGGCGCTTTTGGCGATGCTGGGCGACGTGACCCTGTTTTTTGTCGGCGCCGTCACCCATATGGTCCGCCCGCCCTTTTACGGGCGCGAATTCCTGCTTGCCCTGTTCCATATCGGCTGGCTCTCGCTGCCTGTCGTCGGCATGACCGCGATCTTCACCGGCGGCGCGCTGGCGCTGCAAATCTATGACGGCTCGTCGCGCTTTTCCGCCGAGGCCGTGGTGCCCCAGATCGTTGCCATCGGCATGGTGCGCGAACTTGGCCCCGTGCTGGTTGGGCTGATGGTCGCCGCGCGCGTCACCTCGTCGATTGCCGCCGAGATCGCGACCATGCGCGTCACCGAACAGATCGACGCACTGACCACGCTGTCGACCCACCCGATGAAATACCTCACCGTGCCGCGCGTTCTGGCGGCGCTGATCGTGGTGCCGGTTCTGGTGGGCATCGGCGATGTTATCGGCATCTATGGCGGCTTTCTTGTCGCCACCGGCCAGCTTGGTTTCAACCCGGCCAGCTATATCCGCAACACCGCCGATTTCCTTGAGGCATCCGATATCATTTCCTCGCTCATCAAAGGGTCTGCCTTTGGCGGTATCGCCGCGCTTATGGGCTGTTATTTCGGCATGAATTCCGGCCGTGGCGCCCAGGGCGTTGGTCAGGCCACCAAGGGTTCGGTCCAGGCCGCCGCCGTGCTGATCCTGGCCGCCAATTTCCTGCTCACCTCATTGTTCTTCGCCACATGATCAGCTTTCAGGACGTGCATAAATCTTTTGGCCCCAAGGCGGTGCTGCGCGGCGTCAATCTGGACATCGCGCAAGGCACGTCCATGGTGATCATCGGCGGCTCGGGCACCGGCAAATCCGTGGCGCTGAAATGTGTGCTGGGGCTGATCACGCCCGACGCCGGCACCATCATGGTGGATGGGCAAAACGCCACCCAGGGCGACCACGATGCCTTTCTGGCCCGTTTTGGCATGTTGTTTCAGGGCGGCGCTCTGTTTGATTCCCTGCCGGTCTGGCAGAACGTCGCCTTTCGCCTCTTGCGCGGCTCGCTGAAACGTCCCAGATCCGAAGCCCGCGAGATCGCCATCGAGAAACTGCGCCGCGTCGGCCTGACGCCCGATGTTGCCGATCTCTTTCCGTCCGAACTCTCCGGCGGGATGCAGAAACGCGTCGGTCTGGCCCGCGCCATCGCCGCCGAACCCGGGATCATCTTCTTTGACGAACCCACAACCGGGCTTGATCCGATCATGTCCGGCGTCATCAACGATCTGATCCGCGAGATCGTCGTCGAAATGGGCGCCACCGCCATGACCATCACCCACGACATGACCTCGGTACGCGCCATCGCCGACAATGTCGCCATGCTGCATGACGGCGTGATCCAGTGGACCGGCCCGGTGGGCGAGATGGACAATTCCGGCGATCCCTACCTGACGCAGTTCATCAGCGGCAGTGCCGAAGGACCAATCGAGGCGGTGCGCTGAAACCGGGCGTTGCCCGACCGAGGGTGGGCGATCAAGCGTCGGGACATCGCACTTTATCTCACCACACAACGCCGACTCTGATGTGTTCCCGAACCGCGCAAAATCGCCCGCCCATGGGGCGGTCGGGCGATGCCCGGCGGCCTGCGGCCTTGGCTCCGGGCTGATTAACAGACCCTTGCGCACGCTGCCTTAACGCCGCACCACAACGCGTTTCTCATCGCCTGCACCGACGCAATACCGACGGGATACCGACGCAATACCGACCCCCAATTTTTCATGATATCAACACCTTAACCCTGATTCGATCCACTGTGCCACGCGCGGCCCGTTGCGTACGCCCCGAAAAGCCCCTAGCTGACACATCATGATCCTGCGCCTTGCCAATCTCGCCCTGCTGATCCTCTTTCCCATTGCGTGGTTTGCCCCGCTGCTGCGCGCCGGGCTTCTGCCCATCTTCGGCCTGTCGGAAATCTCGATCATCTCCGGCCTGCAATCCCTGTGGAACAGCGACCCGGTGCTGGCGCTGCTGGTCACGTTCCTGGCCATCTTTGCCCCAATCCTGAAGGTTGTCGGCATCGCTCTGATCCAGTTCGGCTATCTGCGCCGCAAGACGCTGCCGGTGCTGGAAGTCCTTGGAAAACTGGCCATGGCGGATGTCTTCCTGATCGCGCTTTACGTGGTCATCGTCAAAGGCGCGGGTTATGTCACCGTGGAAACCGGTTGGGGCCTTTACCTGTTCACGGGCTGCATTCTGGCCTCGATCGCGATTAGCCATTTGACGCGCCGCCGGTAGTGGTCCAAAACGGGAACATGGCAAAATCCAAGACCCAGTTCACCTGCACCGCCTGCGGCAATGTCACCACCAAATGGGCCGGCCGCTGCGAGGCCTGCGGCGAGTGGAATTCCATCACCGAGGAAGCCCCGCTTTCCGCCGGCCCCGCCAACGCGTCGCTGGGCAGCGCCAAGGGGCGGCGCGTTGCCCTGACAGACCTCACCACCGAGGAAACCCCGCCACCGCGCACCGTCTGCGGCGTTGCCGAACTGGACCGGGTTCTGGGTGGCGGGCTGGTGCCGGCTTCGGCCACGCTGGTGGGCGGCGATCCGGGGATCGGGAAATCCACGCTGCTGTTGCAGGCAGCCGCACGGTTCGCCCGTATGGGTCTGAAAACGCTTTATGTTTCCGGTGAAGAGGCCAGCGCCCAGGTGCGGATGCGGGCTCAGCGTCTTGGCCTGACGAAATCGCCGGTGATGCTCGCGGCGGAAACCAACCTGCGCGACATTCTCACCACGCTGGAGGCCGAACGCCCGCAGCTGGCGATCATCGACTCGATCCAGACCATGTGGTCCGACACGGTTGGCTCCGCCCCCGGCTCGGTCTCCCAGGTGCGCGCCGCCGCCCATGAACTGACCGCCTTTGCCAAGCGCAAGGGCATCGCCGTGATCCTTGTCGGCCACGTCACCAAGACCGGCGAGATCGCCGGGCCGCGCGTTGTCGAACACATGGTTGACACCGTGCTTTATTTCGAAGGCGAGCGTGGCCACCAGTTCCGCATCCTGCGCGCGGTCAAGAACCGTTTTGGTCCGGCGGACGAGATCGGCGTGTTCGAGATGACCGGCAAGGGGCTGGCCGAGGTGTCCAACCCGTCGGCCCTGTTCCTGTCCGACCGTGGCCAGCCCACGCCGGGCAGCGTCGTCTTTGCCGGGATCGAGGGCACCCGCCCGGTGCTGATCGAGCTTCAGGCGCTTGTCGCCCCCTCGCCCCATTCGCAACCCCGCCGCACCGTGGTGGGCTGGGATGGCGGGCGGCTGGCGATGATCCTCGCCGTCCTCGAAGCGCGCTGCGGCATCCCCTTTGCGGGTCTCGATGTCTATCTCAATGTCGCGGGTGGCATGAAGATCTCCGAACCGGCCGCCGATCTCGCCGTCGCCGCCGCCCTGGTCTCTGCGCGGGAAGATGCCGCCTTGCCCGCCGATACCGTGGTTTTTGGCGAAATCAGCCTCTCTGGTGCCCTTCGTGCGGTCGGTCAGACAGAAAACAGGTTGAAAGAAGCCCAAAAACTTGGTTTTTCATCGGCAATCGCTCCGAAAGGCGGCAAACCCCTTGCGGTCGAGGGCATCACCCTCAACCGCATGTCGGATCTGGCCAGCTTTGTGGGGGAAACATTCGGAGCAGGCTGACCTGCCACCGGCCAATGGGACAAGGGCCAGACCAACCTGGCCAGAGGGAACGGGAATACATGGACGGTTTCACCATTATCGACGGCGTCGTCGCGGGCGTCATCATCATATCGGCGCTGCTGGCCTACAGCCGCGGCTTCGTGCGCGAGGCCATGGCCATTGCCGGCTGGATCGCCGCGGCCATTCTCGCCTTCATGTTCGCGCCGCAGGTGCAGCCGCTGGTTCAGGAAATCCCCGTCGTGGGCGAGTACCTGTCCGACAGCTGCGAATTGTCGATCATCGCCAGCTTTGCCGTGGTCTTTGCGCTCTCGCTGGTGGTCGTGTCGCTCTTTACACCGCTGTTTTCCTCGCTGGTCCAACGCTCGGCCCTTGGTGGGCTGGATCAGGGCGTCGGGTTCCTGTTCGGCGTTCTGCGCGGCATCCTGTTGATCGCGATCACGTTCTTCGTCTACGAAACGGTGATCACCTCGCAAAGCATTGCCATGGTCGATGACAGCCGCTCGGCGCAGGTCTTTGCCCGCATGACCCAAAAGATCGAAGACCGCGACCCCGAAGAGGCGTTGGGCTGGATCACCAGCCAATACGAAGACCTGGTGGGTGTCTGCGGCGAATGAAGCCCGGCCCCTCCAAATCCCATCCCAAAGCCCGCGCCGCTCGCGCGGGCTTCTTTTTGTCGCGACGGTTTCGCTTGTCAGGGCATGACCCGCGGGGCTAGCCTCTGGCAGTACCACTTGGGCGGAACTCACATCAATGCGAGCCTGGATAGCAATCATACTTGCCTCGGTGATCGTGGTTCCGATCCTGATCCTGACGGTTCTGCTGCCCCCCAAAACCGTTGTCTTCGCGGCTGGCCCGCCCGGCGGCGCCTATGCCGAAGTGGCGGCGCGCTATCGTGACATCCTTGCGCGCGACGGGATCACCGTAGAGATCCTGTCCACGGACGGATCCGTCGACAATGTGGGCCTTCTGACCAGCGGAGAGGTCGATGTTGCCCTGCTACAGGGGGGAATTCCCGTATCCGAAACCCTGGCCGAGGCCATTGCCGGTGTGTTCTACGAACCAATGCTGTTCGTCATTCGCAAGGGTCAGCCCATTGCCCGCAATCCCGCGTTCTGGTCGGGGCTGCGCATCAGTTCCGGCGCGATCGGATCGGGCACCCGTGCCGCCTTTGAAGACTTCCAGAAGGCGGTTGGCCTCGCTCCATCGGCCAATACCCTGTTCGATCTGCCCTATGGCGATGCGCTTGCCGCGCTGTCCGCCGGCCAGATCGACATGGCCGTGTTCGTCACCACCGTGGATGCGCCCTATCTGGCCCGCGCCTACACGGATACCACCCTTGATTTCCTGCCCCTTTCCTATGTCGAAACCATTTCGCGCCGCCTGGAATACGCCACCGTGGCCACCGTGCCCAGCGGCGCCGTGTCGCTGGCGCCCGTGGTGCCGTCTGCGCCGCAAAAGGTGCTCGCGCTCGAAGCGCGTCTGGCCGTGCGCCCCAACCTGCACCCTGCGCTGGTCAACCGTCTGACCATGGCCGCCATTGAACTGCATGCGGCCCGCAACATCATCACCGGCCGCAACACCTTTCCCACCGTCACCGGCACCGACATGACGGTCAACACCGTGGCGCGCCAGCTGATCGTGGAAGGCCCCTCCACCTGGCACCAGTGGCTGCCTTACTGGATGGCGGCCCAGGTCAACCGACTGCTGCTTCTGACCTTGCCGATCCTGTTCATTCTCGTCCCCCTGCTGCGCGTCTTTCCCTCGCTTTATGCCTATTTCATGGGCTGGCGCGTGTGGCAACATTACCCGATGATCCGCCAGATCGAGGATCAGCTGGCGCAACAGCAGGACAGCCAGGCACTGGACAGGATGGACACACAACTGATCGAGATGGACCGCCGCATTGCCGAACTTGGCCTGCCCGCGGCATACCGGCCCGCCGCCTACCACGCCCGGATGCATATCGATCTTGTGCGCAAACAGATCCATGACCGGCGCGCTGACCGGACCGCGACCATGGCGCATGTGATCCTTTCGTGACATACGGTGCCCGACCCCTTAAGAGGGGCGCAAGCCTGCCCCAATGGATTCGGAGCCACTCGCCTTGTCCAAAAAATTTCCCGCCGCACATCCCTTTGACTTTGACGCGCTGCGTCCCTTCGGGGACGACGACAAACTGAAAGAGGAATGCGGTGTCTTTGGCGTTGTCGGTCTTGCCGATGCCGCCAATTTCGTCGCCCTTGGCCTGCACGCGCTTCAGCATCGCGGGCAGGAAGCCGGCGGCATCGTCTGCCATCACCCCGAACATGGTTTCAACTCGGCCCGCCGCTTTGGCTATGTGCGCGACAACTTCACCAAGGCGTCGCTGATGGAAACCCTGCCGGGGCCGCTGGCCATCGGCCATGTGCGCTATTCCACCGCCGGTTCAAAAGGCGCCGTGATCCGCGACGTGCAGCCGTTTTTTGGTGAGTTCTCCATGGGCGGCGCGGCGATTGCCCATAACGGCAACATCACCAATGCCGACGCGCTGCGCAAGGAGCTGATCGAGCGCGGCTCGATCTTTCAGTCCAACAGCGACAGCGAATGCATCATTCACCTGATGGCCCGTTCGCTTCAACGCAACATCCCCGAACGCATGGAAGACGCGCTGCGCCGCGTCGAGGGCGCCTTTTCGGTGGTTGCCATGACCCGGACCAAGCTGATCGGCGTGCGCGATCCGCATGGCGTGCGCCCGCTGGTTCTGGGGCGTCTGGGCGAAGGCTGGGTGCTCAGCTCGGAAACCTGCGGTCTGGACATTATCGGCGCCGAATACATCCGCGAGATCAAGCCGGGCGAGATGGTGGTCATCACCGAAGAGGACGGGGTCGAAAGCTCTTTTCCGTTCCGCCCGCGCCCCAGCAAGTTCTGCATCTTCGAACATGTCTATTTCTCGCGCCCCGATTCGATCATCGGCGGGCGCTCGGTCTATGAAACCCGCCGTCAGATCGGCGTGGAACTGGCGCGCGAAAATCCCGTGGACGCCGATCTGGTCTGCGCCGTGCCCGACAGCGGCACTCCGGCGGCGATCGGCTATTCCCAGGAAAGCGGCATCCCCTTTGCCATGGGCATCATCCGCAATCAGTACATGGGCCGCACCTTCATCGAACCGACCGAGCAGATTCGCAACATGGGCGTGCGCCTTAAACTGAATGTTAACCGGGCCCTGATAAAAGGGAAGCGCGTGATCCTCGTGGATGATTCGGTTGTGCGCGGCACTACCAGCCGCAAGATCAAGGAAATGATCCTTGATGCCGGCGCGCGGGAGGTGCATTTCCGCATCGCCAGCCCACCCACGGCCTGGCCCTGTTTTTACGGCGTGGATACGCCCCAGCGCGAAAAACTGCTGGCCGCCACCATGACCGAGGACGAGATGACCGAACATCTCGCCGTGGACAGCCTCAAGTTCATCTCGCTCGATGGGCTTTATCGCGCTGTAGGCGAGGCAAAGGGCCGCTCCGCGGATTGCCCGCAATATTGCGATGCCTGCTTCTCCGGCGAATACCCGGTCACGCCGTCAGACATGCTCGAAAAGGGATTCGAGATGAAGGCCGCCGAATAACGCAAACGGCGGCGTACCCGAACCGCGCACCCTGCAAACCACCCCCCTGCCGCACTGCGGCATGATCTTGCCGACGGCGCGGTGAACCGGTTTGAACCTGCCGGTATTGCCCTGTTATCAGGCGCCATGCGGCCCCAGACGGGCCAGGCAGAATCACAAGAGTTCACCCATGTCCGCCAAATCCCCCGCTTCCGTGGCCGAAAAGGCCACCATCCCCGGTGTTCTTCACACCCGTAGACGACTTACCCTGATCGGCCTGATGGGCACCAGCACCGCGCCCAGCGCGCTTCTGCTCACGCGCTCCGGCCGCACGCTCAAGGTCGCGCCCGGCGATCGCACCCCCGGCGGCAAGGTTGTCGCCATCGACAAGTCCGGAATTGTCCTTCAATCCGGCGGCTCCCAAACCCGCCTCACCATGCCCGACTAGGGCCCGGAGGCGGCCCGACACACCCCGGAATACCGCAGCCAACAACAGACCCGCGCGATCGGCTTCATCCCGCTTTCAACAGGTCAGATACCGGTGCCAATCCCCGGATCACGCGACCCCTTCTTCATTTTGCCAAAAATACTCCGGGGGAGTCGCGCCTCGCGCGACGGGGGCAGCGCCCCCTTGGCCGCTCAATAGAAACTCTGCGGGTCGATATCGACCGCCAGCCGCAAATCACCCTTCAGGCGAAACTGGCCGATCCATTGCGCCAGCGCGGGCTGCAATGCCACCCCCTTGTCCGCCTTCACCAGCAACCGTACCCGGTGGCGCCCGCGCACGCGCGCGATCGGGGCAGGCGCGGGGCCATACACCTCGGCCCCGATGGCCCTCAGCATCCCCGCATTGCGGGCCAGCGCATTGCCCAGATCGAACACCTGGCTGACATCTCCCCCGGACAGGATGATCCCCGCCATGCGGCCAAAGGGCGGCACGCCCGCATGGCGCCGCTCATCCGCTTCCGCCGTCCAGAACCCCTGCTCGTCCCCCGCAAGGATCGACCGGATCACCGGATGTTCGGGCTGGCAGGTCTGCAACATCGCCACCCCCGGTTTATCGGCCCGCCCCGCACGCCCCGCCACCTGCCGCATCAGCTGAAACGTGCGCTCGGCGGCGCGCAGGTCGGACCCCTGCAATCCCAGGTCGGCATCGATCACCCCGACCAGCGTCAGCAGCGGAAAATTGTGCCCCTTGGCCACCAGCTGCGTACCGATGATGATATCCGCCCCCCCGGCGGCAATGGTCTCGATCCCCTCCTTGAGCGCCCGCGCCGATCCGAACAGATCCGAAGACAACACCGCCAGCCGCGCCTCGGGCCACAACGCGCCCGCCTCCTCCGCAAGCCGCTCCACCCCCGGCCCCACCGGCGCCAGCTTGCCCTCGACCTCGCAGGACGGGCAGGTTTCGGGCATCGGTTTGGTCTCGCCGCACTGATGACAGACCAGGCGCTTCAGAAACCGGTGCTCCACCATCCGCGCATCGCACTGGTCGCACCCCACCTGATGCCCGCAGGCCCGGCAGATCGTCACCGGCGCATAGCCACGACGGTTGATGAACAACAGGCTCTGCTCGCCTGCCAGAACGCGTCGGTCCACCGCCGCCCGGAGCGTTGGCGATATCCAGCGATCCCTTGGCAAATCCTCGGCGCGCATGTCGATGCTGCGCATGTCCGGCAACACCGCATCACCAAACCGCGCCGTCAGTTCCAGCTTGTCGTATTTCCCGGCCTGCGCATTGGCCCAGCTCTCCAGCGACGGCGTGGCCGAGGCCAGCACCACCCGCGCCGCACATAACGAGGCCCGCAGCACCGCCATGTCCCGCGCATTGTACAACACCCCGTCTTCCTGCTTGTAAGAGGTGTCATGTTCTTCATCGACAACGATCAGGCCAAGATCACGATAGGGCAGAAACAACGCCGAGCGCGCGCCCACCACCAGCTGCGCGCCGCCCTGCCCGACCATTTTCCACGTCCGGCGGCGTTCGGTCATGGTCACGCCGGAATGCCATTCCGCGGGCCGCGCGCCAAACCGGGCTTCCACCCGCGTCAGGAACTCCGCCGTCAGCGCAATCTCGGGCAACAACACCAGCGCCTGACGGCCCTTGCGCAGACATTCCGCGACCGCCTCCAGATACACCTCGGTCTTTCCCGATCCCGTCACCCCCCGCAGCAACGTCGTGCCATAGACCCCCGATCGCACCCCGGTGCGCAGCGCCTCTGCCCCTGCGGCCTGATCCTCGGTCAGCGCCTTGCCACCATGCGCCGGGTCCAGCCGGGCAAAGGGCAGATCGCGCGGCGTATCCTCTTCGCGCACCACGCCCTGCTTTACCAACCCCTTGATCACCGAATTCGTGACCCCGGCCATCTCGCCCAGCTCGCCCAATGTAAACGCCAGCCCGCCATATTCCTTCAGCGTGTCCAGCACCCTGCGCCGGGCATCGGTCTGCCGGTCGGGCGCGCCCTCCCCCAGCCTGTAGACCTTGCGCATCGAGGGCGGATCGCCCAGCCCCGGCGCACGGGTCGCCAGCCGCAACATGGCATGCAACGGTGTTAGCGTGTATTCGGCGGCGCGTTCCAGAAACGCTTTCATGTCCGCCCCCATGGGCGCCACATCCAGCACACGGTTCACCGGGCGGATACGGCTGATGTCGAAATCTCCCTTGCCCGGCCCCCAGACCACACCCGGCACCTTTCGCGGGCCCAGCGGCACCTCGACAAAGGCGCCTTCGACACAGCCACCCTCGGGGGCCTTGTAATCCAGCATCCGGTCCAGCGGCTGAGTTGTCAGCACCGCCACCAGATCGCCTTCGTCAAAATAGCCTGGCTCAGCCAAGTCACACCTCTGCTCTCAGCGTGTTTTGCGCTAACATTCTCCTGCATCCCCGCAGCTTTCGGGGTTCCAGCATGGGCATCTATCAGGTAAAGGCAACCCGACCCAAGGCCAAGCCAACAAAGGATATGTGCCATGAAATTCTTCGTAGACACCGCAGAAATCGACGCCATTGCGGAACTGAACGCGCTGGGCATGGTGGATGGCGTAACCACCAACCCCTCGCTGATCAAGAAATCCGGGCGTGATATCCTGGAAGTGACCAAGGAAATCTGTGACCTTGTCGATGGCCCGGTTTCCGCCGAAGTCACCGCCACCGACGCCGACGCGATGATCGCCGAAGGCCGCAAGCTGGTCGGGATCGCCGACAATATCGCCGTCAAGGTGCCGCTCACCTGGGACGGGCTGAAGGCCTGCAAGGCGCTCACCGATGACGGCCACATGGTCAATGTCACGTTGTGCTTCTCGGCCAACCAGGCGCTGCTGGCCGCCAAGGCGGGCGCCACATTCATCTCGCCCTTCCTGGGCCGCCTGGACGATATCAATCTCGACGGAACCGATCTGATTGCCGAGATTCGCCAGATCTATGACAATTACGGCTATGAAACCCAGATCCTCGCCGCCTCGATCCGCACCGTGAACCACGTCAAGGATTGCGCACTGATCGGTGCCGACGTGATGACCGCGCCGCCGGGCGTAATCAAGGCCATGGTCAACCACGCGCTGACCGACAAGGGCCTGGCCGCGTTCCTGGCCGACATCCGCGACGCCGGTATCAAGATCCTGTAACGGAACGACCCTTCACGACAAGGGCCGGGCGTTTTCGCCCGGCCCTTTTTGTTTGCCATGCCAACATTCCCGGTTGCCATGCCGCTTGTGGCTCAGCGCACCTTCAGCGTTGCCAGCCCGATCATCGCCAGGATCAGCGTGATGATCCAGAACCGGATCACGATCTGCGGCTCGGACCAGCCCTTTTTCTCATAGTGGTGATGGATCGGCGCCATCAGGAACACGCGTTTTCCGGTGCGTTTGAAATACAGCACCTGGATGATCACGCTCAGGGCCTCGACCACGAACAGGCCCCCCACGATCCCCAGCACAAGTTCGTGCTTGGAGGCAACCGCAATGGCGCCCAGCGCCCCGCCCAGCGCCAGCGAGCCGGTATCGCCCATGAACACCGCCGCAGGCGGGGCATTGTACCACAAAAAGCCCAACCCGCCGCCGATAAGCCCGGCCACGAATATCAGGATTTCGCCGGTCCCCGGGACATAGTGAACGTCCAGATATTCGGTAAAGTCCACGCGCCCCACCGCATAGGCGATCACGCCCAGCGTTGCGGCGGCGATCATCACAGGCATGATCGCCAGACCGTCCAACCCGTCGGTCAGGTTCACCGCGTTTGCGGACCCCACGATCACGAACATGGCAAAGGGAATAAACAGGAAACCCAGATTGAGCAGCGTATTCTTGAATATCGGCAGGGCCAGTTGAAGTTGCAGCGCCTCAGGTTGCAGGCTGGTCGCCCACCATGCCGCGATGCCGGCAATCACGAACCCCAGAAAAAGACGCATCTTGCCCGACACACCCTTGGTATTCTGCCTGGAAACCTTGGCATAATCGTCGGCAAACCCGATCAGCCCATAGGCCAGAGTCACGAACAGCACCAGCCAGACAAAACCGTTATCCCACCGCGCCCAAAGCAGGGTCGAGGTCAGCAAGGCGCCCACGATCAGCAACCCGCCCATTGTCGGCGTACCGGCCTTGACGAAATGCCCCTCTGGCCCATCGTCCCGGATCGGCTGGCCCTTGCCCTGCCGTCTGCGCAACACGTTGATCAGCGGCGGGCCAAAGATGAATCCGAACAGCAAGGCCGTCATGAAGGCGCCACCGGCACGGAACGTGATATAGCGGAACAGATTGAAAAAATCCCCGCCGTCTGACAGGTCCGCCAGCCAATAAAACATTCATGCGTCCTCGTTGTTGGAGTGCGGCGCGGGATGACCCAGTTTTCGAATGGCGTCAACCACCTTGGCCAGACCCATCGACAAAGAGCCCTTGGCCAGCAAACAATCGCCTGCATCCACCAGATGACGCACCTCCGCCGCCATCTGGGCGCTGGTTTGTGTCCACAACCCGCGCTTTTCCACGGGCAACGCCTCGTGCAGGTGCCGCATCAGCGGACCCACCGTATGCACCGTATCAATGTCCTTCATGGCCGGATGATTGGCCAGTTCCGCATGCATCGCGGCCTCCTGGTCGCCCAGTTCCTTCATGTCACCGACAAAGGCGATCCGCCGCCCCCGGCCGATGCGACCCACCCCATCAACAGGCTGTGCCGCCGCCAGCACATCCAGCGCCGCGCCCAGCGACGTGGGGTTGGCGTTATAGGCATCGTCGATCAGATCCAGCGTGCGGTCGGTTTCCACCGGGTCAAGCCAGATGGTTTCCCGCGTGCCGCGCCCGGTATAAGGCGACCACCGCCCAAGATCGCCCGCCGCCATGGCCAGATCCGCGTCCAGTGCCTCGACAGCCACCAGCGCGCCCAGCGCGTTCATCGCGAAATGTGCCCCCGCGCTCCTGATCTTGAACAGCAATGGCGCGCCTGAAATCCGCGCGCGCGCCACCGTGGTGTCCCCGCTCAGGGTGACGTCCGCAAGCGCCCAGTCCGGCGCCTTCCGGCCAAAGGGGCGCAGCTCCATACCCAGCTCCCGCGCTGTGGTTTCAAGGGTCCGGGTGGTTGGCAGATCGGCATTGAAAACCGCAATACCGCCCGGTTCCAGCCCCTCGAAAATCGCCGCCTTTTCCCGTGCGATCCCGTCAACATCGTCAAAGGCCTCAAGGTGAACGGCCGCCACATTTGTCACCAAGGCGACATGCGGGCGCGCCAGCCGGGCCAGCGGCGCGATTTCGCCGGGATGGTTCATGCCGATCTCGATCACCGCGTAGTCCGTGTCGCGCGGCATCCGCGCCAGCGTCAGCGGCACGCCCCAGTGATTGTTGTAACTGGCCACGCTGGCATGGGTGCGCCCCTGCCCGGCCAGCATGGCGCGCAGCATCTCCTTGGTCGAGGTCTTGCCCACCGAACCGGTAACAGCCACCACGCGCGCGTCGCTGCGGGCGCGCCCCGCCCGGCCCAACGCTTCCAGCCCAGCCTGCACGTCCTGCACGATCAACAATGGTGCGTCCCCGGACAGACCCTCGGGCACATGGCTGACCAAGGCCGCCGCCGCGCCGTTCTCCAGCGCCTGCGCCACAAAATCATGCCCGTCCCGCGCCGCCTTCAGCGCCACGAAAAGATCGCCCGGTTGCAGCGTGCGCGTGTCGATCGAAACACCGTCACACACCCAATCGCAACTGGCATGACCGCCGGTGGCGCTTGCCGCGTCTTGCGAGGTCCACAGGCTCATGCCATCCCCCCGTCCAATGCCGCAACAGCCACGCTGGCCTGTTCACAATCGTCAAATGGCAGCACATCGTCGCCGATGATCTGCCCGCTTTCATGCCCCTTGCCCGCGATCAGCAAGGCATCGCCCGGTTGCAACGCGTCCACCGCGCGCAGGATCGCTTCGGCGCGGTCGCCCACCTCGACCGCCCCGGGCGCGCCCGCCAGAACGGCGGCGCGGATCAGGGCCGGGTCTTCGCTGCGCGGGTTGTCGTCGGTGACAAACACCAGGTCGGCATTGTCTGCCGCCGCCTGCCCCATCAACGGGCGTTTGCCAGCATCGCGATCGCCCCCGGCGCCGACCACGGCAATCAGCCGCCCCATCACATGCGGACGCATCGCGCGCAGCGCCGTGGCCACCGCATCCGGCGTATGCGCGTAATCCACAAAGACCGTGGCGCCGCTTGCCCGTGTCGCGGCCAGTTGCATCCGCCCGCGCACCGTCTTGAGATCGCCCAGAACGTCAAACACCCGCTCCGGCTCGGCTCCGCAGGCCACAGCCAGCCCGACCGCCAGCATGACGTTGTCCGCCTGAAACCCGCCAATCAGGTGCAGCCGCGCCAGATAGGCCCGACCGCGAAACGTAAAGCGCACATCCTGTCCCGTGGCGTCAAACCGCTGCGCGGTCAGTTCCAGATCGGCCCCTTCCCGGCCAACCGTGATCACCTGCTGCCCACGCGCGTGGGCAATCGCCACCATATCCACACCACGCGGATCATCCGTGTTGATCACGGCCACGCCCTCTTCGGGCAACACCCGCGCGAACAGCCCTGCCTTGGCATCGAAATAGTCGTCAAAGCTGTCGTGATAATCCAGATGGTCCTGCGTGAAATTGGTGAACCCGGCGGCGCGCAGCTGCACCCCGTCCAGCCGCCGTTGTGCCAGCCCGTGGCTGGAGGCTTCCATCGCCGCGAACTGTATCCCGGCCGCGCTGCATTCCGCCAGGACCCGGTGCAGGGTGATCGGTTCGGGTGTGGTGTGTTGCAAGGGCGCCTGAAAGTCGCCCTCCACCCCGGTTGTTCCCAGGTTCACCGCTTCAAGCCCCAGCGCCTGCCAGATCTGGCGCAGGAATGTTGCCACCGACGTCTTGCCATTGGTCCCCGTAACAGCGGCCATGACGCCGGGCTGTGCTCCAAACCACAACGCTGCACAATAGGCCAGAGATTGCCTCGGATCGTCGGCCACGATCACGACAGATTCTGACACTGCCAGTTCCGCGCAGGCGATCCGCGCACCCTCGGCATCGGTCAGTATCGCGGCGGCGCCCATGCGCAACGCGTATTGAATGAACTCGCCGCCATGCACGCGCGTACCCGGCAGCGCGGCGAACAGGAACCCGTCCCGCACCTGACGGCTGTCAACGGCGATCCCGGTGATCCCGGGGTTCGCGCCGCCAGCGGCGGTCAGTCCAAGGTCCGAAAGCCGTCTTTCCCGTACCGCCATTTCCCCTGCCCTTTTCCGGCCTAATTCGACGTCAGGGTTATATCAGTCAGGCGGCCGGGTTCAACGTCGGGACGCAAGCCCAGAAGCGGCGCGATGCGCGTGATCATCTCGGCGGCGACGGGAACCGCCGTCCACCCGGCGGTGCGGCGCGGTTCCGGCCCCGAAGTTTCGACCGGCTCGTCAAGTGACACGATCAGAACGTATTTCGGATCATATGCCGGAAAGATCGACGCGAAGGTCGCGATCACCTTGTCGTCATAATATCCGCCACCGTTTTCCTTGGGCTTGTCGGCGGTCCCGGTTTTGCCACCGACGGCATAGCCCGGCACGTCGCCAAAGCTTGCCGTCCCATCCGTAACCACCATCCGCAACATGCGCCGCGCGGCCTCGGCGTTTTCCTGGCTAATGACCCGCGGCCCGTCCTGAGGCGTGTCGCGCTTGAGCAATGTCGGAATGACCCGCTTGCCGCCATTGGCAATCGCGGCATAGCCTGCCGCGAGATGCAGCGGGCTGGTTGACAGACCGTGGCCATAGGAAATCGTCATGGTCGACAATTCCGACCAGTTGTCCGGGTACAGGGGCTTTGCGCCATGTGCCTCGACCAGTTCAACCGGGATCGGCTCGAAGAAACCCAGGTCGCGCAGAAATCCCTGCTGCCGCTCGGCGCCGATCAGCTGGGCCATGCGCGCCGTGCCGATATTCGACGACTTCACAATCACCTTGGTCAGGGTCATTTCCGATCCATAGTCGCGGAAATCCCGGATCTTGAATTTGCCCCACCGCAGAGGGCCAGCCGTGTTGACCAGCGTGGACGGATTGGCCAGCCCCAGCTCCATCGCCTGCGTCGCGGCGAAAATCTTGAACACCGAACCCAGCTCGTACAATCCCTGAACGGCCCTGTTGAACAGCGGGCTGTCAGAGGGCAGGCCCTTGGTTGGCGGGCGCGGGCGGTCGTTGGGATCGAAATCCGGCAGGCTGATCATCGATACGATCTCGCCCGTGTTCACATCCATCAGGACCGCCGCCGCACTCTTGGCATTCATCAGTTTCATGCCGCCGGCCAATACACGCTCGGCGGCGGCCTGGACCGTCAGATCGATTGACAGGGTCAGCGCCTTGCCGCCATTGGCCGGATCCCTCAGGACCTCGTCAAAGTATTTTTCAACACCAGCCACACCGATCACTTCGGCGGCACGCACGTCTTCCTTGCCGAAACTTGCCCCCCCCAGGATATGCGCGGCCAGCTTGCCATTGGGATAGAGGCGCATCTCGCGCGTCCCGAATTGCAGCCCCGGATCACCGATATCATGCACCGCCTGTTTCTGTTCGGGGCTCAACTTCTTCTTTATCCAAAGGAATTTGCGCTTGCCGGTAAAGTCTTTCACCAGGCGCTCTTCCTTGAGATCCGGGAAGATCGCCGCCAGCTCGCGGGCAACGCGCTCCTTGTCGATCATCTGCGGCGGCTGGGCGTAAAGCGCATAGGTTTCCAGATTGGTCGCCAGAATGCGGCCACGGCGGTCCACGATATCGGCACGCTGCGCCACGATGCGATTGCCTGAATAATTCGCGCGCGGCTCGACCGCTTCGGACACGCTGACAACAGCCATACGCGCGCTTACCGTGATGAACCCGCCCAGAAACAGAATCGCCATGATGAACAGCCGCCCTTCGGCGCGCACCCGGCCCTTGTCGCGCATCTCTTCATGGCGCTGGCGGACATTTTCGCGTTCGATCGCGTCCGGGTTTTCCCCGGCATCACGGGCGCGCAGGATCGATGCCAGAGGGCGCAACGGCTTTCGGATCATGGCCGATCTCCCGCACTCGAGACATCCACGGCATCATCCAGATCGATCAAGGTATCGCGGGGCGGAAACGCGACCTGATCGATCTTGCCGAACTGATCGGGCCGCAGCGGCAGCAACTGCAAACTGTCGTAGTTGATCTGGGCAAGGTCGCGCAGCCGTTCGGGACGGTTGAGATAGGCCCATTCGGCCCGCAGAACCGCCAGTCGCGCCCGCGCCTCGCCGATTTCACCTTGCAGACGCTCGGTCTCGGAAATGGCGTTCTGCGTGCGGTAATTTTCCTGATAGGCCCAGACCGCCAATCCGATCACCGCCAACGCCGTCGTCATGAACAGGATCATTCGCATCAGCTTCGCCCCTCAACAGTTGGCATTCCAATCGCTTGTTCCGACACCTTCCCGGCCGCCGCCGCCGTGCGGCGCGCCACGCGCAGCTTGGCGGACCGCGCGCGTGGATTGATGGCCAGTTCGTCTTCGTCCGCACCGACAGCCTTGCGCGTAACCTGCTCAAAGGCCGGGTCTTCCCGTTTGGTATCCGGTGCATAGCGGTTCACGTTGCCGCTTTTCCCGGCGCGAGCCTGGATGAAACGCTTGACCATGCGGTCTTCGACCGAATGAAAGGTCACAACCGCCAGCAATCCGCCGGGCGCCAGCGCCCGTTCCGCCGCCGCCAGCCCGGCGGACAATTCGCCATATTCGTCATTCACCGCAATCCGCAATGCCTGGAAACTGCGCGTCGCCGGGTGGCTTTGTCCCGGCTTTGCGCGTGGCAGGCAGCTTTCGACGATCTCGGCAAGGCGCAATGTCGTGGCGATCGGAGCCTCGGCGCGGGCCCGCCCAATCGCCCTTGCGATCCGGCGGCTGGCACGTTCCTCGCCATAATGAAACAGAATATCCGCGATTTCGGCCTCGTCCGCCGTGTTCACGATATCGGCCGCCGATGGCCCGGACTGACTCATCCGCATGTCCAGCGGACCATCCCTCATGAATGAGAAACCGCGTTCCGCAAGATCCAGCTGCATGGAACTGACCCCAAGGTCCAGCACGACACCGTCCAGCGCCTGTTCGTAGTCATCCAGCCGCGAAAAGACCCCTTCCACCAGCGTGATCCTGTCACCGTAATCCCCCACCCAGGGCGCGGCCATTTCGAATGCCAGGGGATCGCGATCCACCGCCGTGACATGCGCAGCCCCCGCTTCCAGCAGCGCGCGGGTATAGCCGCCAGCCCCGAAGGTGCCGTCAAGCCAACGCCCGCCGATGGGCGCACAGTGTTTCAGGATTGCGTCGATAAGCACCGGGATATGTGCTTTGTCGGAGGTCATCTCAGCCGACATCCCCATCCAGATACGCCGATGGATCAAGTTCGGGGTCGAACCCATCCTCGTCCAGGGCCTCGATCGAGGCGTCATAGGCTTCAGGTTTCCATATTTCGAACGTATCGCCCGAAGCCACAAACCGCGCCATGCCCTCCAGCCCGATCTTCTCGCGCAGCTTTACCGGCAACACGATGCGCCCGGTTTCATCCACGACGATCTCCAGCGATTGCGCCGAATACAAACGCTCCATCGACTTTCGCTTGGCCGAACCACGTGGGAATTTCGAGATTTTCTCGTCCACTTCATCCATCGCCTCGATGGTGAAGCCTTCGATATAGTCGCGCGTCGCGCCGCCATAAACAAGGATCAGGCGCGGGGGCAAACCTTCGGTCCAGTCGGGATCGCAGCTCTCTATGACACGGCGAAACGAGGCCGGGATAGATACCCTGCCCTTGCTGTCGACCTTGTGGTCGCTTTCACCTCTGAACCTGCGTGCCACGGGCTGCCGGCCCTTTCTCACTGTCGCCCCGGAACCGCCTCCTGGAAACGAAACGGCGGATTGATCTGCTGCCACTGATCAATCCGCCGCCCTCGTCCCGCTCTAGCGGGTGTCCAGCTGCGCGCGCCACCTGGGGGGATGTCTGCTCGCCCGCGCGCCGGATCTCTTCATTTCGATGAAAGCGGGTGCCTGTATGAAACCTGACTTTGGAGTTCTTTCGGGGTCTTTGGCGCCCCTTGTGATCCCGTCCTCATCTTGGATATAGGGATGACATGGGAAATCATGGAAAGCAACAAGAATTTTTCCCATTCGGCACCATATTTTGTAATCCAACCCCAGCCAAAACAAGATACTGTGGCTCCATCCGCACCTTAATCCACATCATGTTGGATAAAAATGGAGATCTAACCCCACATATGGTGCAACCCAGACACACGACCCATGGTCCCATGATTTCCCGAAATATTTTCGAAATCTGCCGCCCGCCCATCGGGAAACCCGAATTTCGCCGCCTCCGCGGCGCGGAACGCGCCCAAGACACGTCGATTCGCCTCGTTTTCCGCCCCCTTTCACCTATCAGGTGGCGAATTCTTCGGCGGTCCCACATATTCCCATTTTCCCGCACGGCAAATAATCGTTGGAGAAGCCGGCAGAGCTTTGGTAACGTCGCGCCGAGCAGATGAGACGATGGAGAACCGCCCATGGGTTTGCAAAATCCGGCAGGGATCGCAGCCATGGCCAAGACGGCTGAAAAGGCGGGGCGGCTCCTGCAATATGGCGCATTGGTTTACCGGATCAACAATGACAAAACCCAGGTGATGCTGATCACCTCGCGCCGTTCTCAGCGCTGGATCCTGCCAAAGGGCTGGCCGATCAAGGGGCTGAAGCCACATCAGGCCGCCGCCCAGGAAGCCTGGGAAGAGGCCGGGATACGCGGCAAGGTATCAAAACAGCCTTGCGGCCTTTACACCTATCCCAAGGATAAGGACTTGCGCAAAGCGGCGTCCTGCACCGTGATCCTGTTTCCGATGGAACTGCGCAAGATCAGCAACAAGTTCCCCGAATCCGGCGAACGCCGGCGCAAATGGGTGTCCCCAAAGAAGGCCGCCGCGCGCATCGCCAACCGGGATCTGGCACGCATCATCCGCGATTTCGACGCCCGGTTGTTGCGATAGCCGCGCTTGAAGCTGTCGGGTGGCTTGTCTATCTAAACAGGGTCCATTCTTTTTTGGGAAAGGCGCGGGCGCACCCGAACCGATGATCAACTATTCACTCAAATGCTCCAAAGATCACCGTTTTGACAGCTGGTTCAAGTCGGCCGATGCCTATGACAAGCTGCGTCTCGCGGGCATGGTGTCCTGCGCGGTCTGTGGCGATACGAATGTGGACAAGGCGGTCATGGCGCCCAGTGTGCGACCGGCGCGCAGCACCGCTTCTGGCGCAGATAATCCCACTGGATCGCCCCCCGATCGCCCGCTATCCGCCCCGGCCAGCCCCGCCGAACAGGCGCTGGCCGAACTGCGCAAACATGTCGAACAGAATTCCGACTATGTGGGTGGACGCTTTGCCTCCGAGGCCCGCGCCATGCACGAAGGCTCCGCCCCGGAGCGCGCAATATACGGAGAGGCCCGCCCGGATGAGGCCCGTGCCCTGATCGAGGACGGCGTTCCCGTTGCGCCGCTGCCCTTCAATATCGGCCGCAAGACGAACTGAAACCAGGGAGACCGCCATGCATGTCGTGATTACGGGCGCCAATCGCGGCATTGGACAGGCGCTGGATCAAGCCCTCTCTGCCGCCGGACACCATGTCACAGGCACCGCGCGCGCCGGGGGCGAATTCGAGCGGCTCGATGTCACCGATCCTGCAAGCCAGGCTGCGCTCGCACACCGGCTGGATGCGCGGCCTGTTGATTTGCTGGTGTGCAATGCCGGGGTGTATCTCGACAAGCATCAGAACCTGGCCGAGGGCTATCCGGCCCAGATGTGGGCGGATACGTTTGCGGCCAATGTTACCGGGGTCTTTCTGACGGTTCAGGCGCTGCTGCCCAACCTGCAACTGTCCAGGACACCAAAAATCGCGATCATTTCCTCGCAGATGGCCTCGCAAGAGCGCGCGCCGGGAGGCAGCTATATCTACCGCGCATCCAAGGCCGCCGCGCTGAACCTCGGGCGCAATCTGGCCGCCGACCTTAGCCATATTGGCATTGCCGTCGGCATCTATCATCCCGGTTGGGTGCGCAGCGACATGGGTGGCGACGCCGCAGATATGTCCGCGCAAGAGGCGGCTGACGGGCTGGCCAGGCGTTTCAACGCATTGTCACTGGAAACCACCGGATGCTTTGAAACCTGGGACGGACGGCCCCATCCGTTCTGACACCACCCGCCGGCACGCCTTACATTCCATAACCTGAAACCGACCGCCCCCCCGTTGCGCACGGGCGCGGCTGGCAATAACACTTGTGTCGACATTTTCAACGGGAGGTAATTACCGATGTCCGACGGCCCCACCTACGGTTTCGACACGCTTCAAATTCACGCCGGGGCCCGCCCCGATCCGGCCACCGGCGCACGCCAGACGCCGATCTACCAGACAACCGCCTATGTGTTTCGCGATGCCGAGCACGCCGCCGCACTCTTCAACCTTCAGGAAGTGGGTTTTATCTATTCCCGCCTGACCAACCCGACCGTCGCGGTGCTTCAGGAACGGATCGCCACGCTGGAAGGCGGGGTTGGCGCGGTGTGTTGCTCCTCGGGTCATGCCGCGCAGATCATGGCGCTGTTCCCGCTCATGGGGCCCGGCTGCAACGTCGTGGCCTCGACCCGGCTTTATGGCGGCACCGTCACGCAATTCAGCCAGACCATCAAGCGTTTCGGCTGGTCCGCCAGGTTCGTGGACACGGATGATCTGGACGCGGTGCGCGATGCGATCGACGAAAACACCCGCGCGGTGTTCTGCGAATCCATCGCCAATCCGGGCGGCTATGTCACCGATATCCGGGCGTTGGCGGATATATCGGACTCTGCCAACATCCCGCTGATCGTCGACAATACATCGGCCACGCCCTACCTGTGCAACCCGATCAGCCTGGGCGCCACGCTGGTGGTGCATTCGACGACGAAATACCTGACCGGAAACGGCACCGTCACCGGCGGCTGTATCGTGGATTCGGGCAAGTTCGACTGGTCATCCACTGACAAGTTCCCCTCGCTCAGCCAGCCCGAACCGGCCTATCACGGCCTCAAATTCCATGAAACATTCGGCCCGCTCGCCTTTACGTTCCACGGCATTGCCATTGGTCTGCGCGATCTTGGCATGACGATGAACCCCCAGGCAGCGCACTATACCCTGATGGGAATCGAAACCCTGTCCTTGCGGATGGAGCGGCACGTGGAAAACGCCGTCAGGGTGGCCAACTGGCTCGAAGGTCACCAACACGTCGATTACGTTACCTATGCCGGGCTGGCCTCTTCGCCCTATAATGACCGCGCCGCCAAGGTTTGCCCCAAGGGGGCTGGCGCGCTGTTCACCGTGGCGCTCAAGGGCGGCTACGAAGCCTGTGTCAAATTCGTGGATTCACTTGAAATTTTCAGCCATGTGGCGAATTTGGGCGATACCCGCTCGTTGGTCATCCATTCTGCCTCGACCACCCACCGCCAGCTGACACCGGAACAGCAGGAAGCCGCGGGCGCCGGGCCGAATGTGGTGCGCATCTCGATCGGAATCGAGAATGCAGAAGACCTGATGGCCGATCTCGACCAGGCGCTGAACAAGGCGCACAGCTGACCCAAACGCGTCAAAACCTTTCGGGGCGCCCCAACGGCGCCCCGTCATTGTCCGGCCACGGCCTCAATCCAGCAATTCCCAGACAATCTGAACTTGCGCCCGGATTGCGACTTCGCCCGCGGCGACGGGCACCGCGTCCGCCATGGCCGCCGCGCGCATCATTTCCGGGCGCGGCACGCTGCTCCCGATCTCGCTGATGGTCATGATCCGCCCCAGCCGGACTCCGGCCGCCTCGGCAAACAGTTCGGCACGGGCACGCGCATCCGCGACAGCGAGCCTGCGCGCCTCGTCCTGAAGCGGCCCGGGATCACTGATTTCAAAGCGGATGCCCCCCATGTCATTCGCGCCGACAGCCACCAATTCGCCCAGCACGTCCCCCACGCGATCCAGCGCGCGCACCCGTATCGTCACCTGGTTCGAAGCAGAAAATCCGATCAGTGTGGGGCGGCCTTGCTCATAACCCTTGCGATCATGGACCGGGGACAGCGAAAGCCGCGATGTCTGAATGTCGGCCGCATCGATACCGGCGGTCTGCAAGGCGGCAAGCATCGCGGCGGACACCTTGCTGACGGCGCCCATCGCCGCCGCCGCTGTGTCGGCCTGTTGGGTGGCGCCAACAGTGATCACTGCCATGTCAGGCTCTGCCGCGACGGTGCCCACGCCGTCAAGCGGCATCGTACGCTCCTGGGCCGCTGCCGCGCCAGCCAATCCCAGGATCATCACCACAACCACACCAAAACGCATCTTCACTCTCCTTGCATCCATTGCCTTCCCCATCATCTAGTATGCTCCGGCGCGCAGACCACCGCGCCCCGTCGCTTTTTCTTCCCCTTTGGCAATAACTTGCTATAAATCCTCCTGTTCCCCTGACGGGACTCCATTCTGCCATGATCGGGTGCTAGAGCCGTTATATGAAACCGGATTTCGCTCTTTCGCTTTCATTCGAAGGAATCGGCCTGCTGACGCGCGTGGCCGAAGGCTGGCATCTTTTGGGTGAAGTCACCCTCGAGTCCGAGGATCTGGCCGCGGATCTGGACAAGCTGCGCGCACAGGCCAAGGCGCTCGCAGAGGGCCAATTCACCACGGCGGTTGTGCTGCCCAACGATCAGATAAAGTATCTTACGATCGACACAGGGCGGGCGCGCGATGCCAAACGGCGCGAAATGGCCGTGGCGGCGCTGGAGGAAAACACACCCTATGGCGCCGATCAGCTGGCCTTTGATCTGCACGCCGCCGGGCGCAACACCCAGGTTGCCGCCGTGGCCCGCGAAACCCTGGAAGAAGCCGAAGCGTTTGCCGTGGAACACGCCTTCAACCCGGTCTGCTTCACCGCCATGCCGCCTGAAGGTGCCTTTGATGCCGCCCCGGGCTTCGGCACCACCAAGGCCGCTTCCTCCCTGTTGAACGGCGCGACGGTCGATTTTGACCCCACGCCAATCCGCATCGTCAGCAAAGGACCGCTGCCCGCGCCGTCAAGGGCCGAGCCAAAGCCCGCGGCGCGCCTTGCCGCATCGCCCCAGCCATCGCCCGAGGCGGCACCGGCCCAACCAACAGCGCCACCCCCGACACTGTCGGCCAGCGCCGAAGAGGCGCCCGCTGCGGTTTCCATGAACCCGCCAGAGGCGCCCGCGTCCTTTGCCTCGATCCGCGCCAACCGCGACACCCCCGCCGGCGAGACCAAACCCGAATTGGGGGGGGCCAGCCGCGACAGGGCCGACACCAACGCGCCCACGATCCCGCTTGGCGACGCACCCGCAACGGACCACACGCCGCGCTTTGATCCTGCCCGGGTCGCCGCCGGTCTGAAGGCGGACGCACAACCGACGCCGGAACCAGAGGACAACGCCACGGCGAACGGCCCCATCAAGGCGCCCGGCACGTTCTTCAGCCGGCGTGGCACATCCGCCAAACAAGCCCGCACAGCGCCAGCCAAAACCGCCCCGCAGAAAGCCCCGCCAGCAAGTGGCGACCACAAGGGAAAACAGGACGGCGCCGCCGAAAGGCAGCGCATGACGCGTTTCGGCGCGCGCGCGGGACAGGATGTCGGGGGCAAGCCGAAATACCTTGGCCTTGTCATGACGGCGATCCTCCTGCTGTTTCTGGTCGCAGTCGCAATCTGGGCGGCACTGTTTCTCGAAGACGGTGTTGTCGGGCTTTTCAAGAGTGACGACACGCCGCGCGTCGTAATGCTTGATCCCGAGGCCGCGAGAGAACCGCCGGCGGCGGCACCCGCCGTGCCTCGGCCCCCGGCCCAGCCCGAGGCGGAACCAACGGACGTTGCGCCCGAAGAAACCGTCCGTTTGGAAACCGACATTCTGGAACCGGCCGGGCCGGACAGCATTACGGACAGCGCCGAAATCGAGGCGATGATCGACGACGAGCCGCCTGTTTTGCCCACTGAATTCGAGGCCGAATCCCGTTATGCCGTCACCGGTATCTGGGAACGGGCCCCCCTTGCTCCGGTTTCGCCCACATCCGAGAGCGCAGACGACATCTATGCCACGTCGATCGACAGGGTCGTGATCGCCCAGGACGCGGTCGCCCTGCCCAACCCGGCCACGCTTCGGACGGACCTTCCGCTTCAGGCCCGGCTGAACCCGCTGCCCGAGGGCACCCGGTTCGATCTGGACGCGCGCGGGCTTGTTGCGGCAAGCGCCCAAGGCACCCTGTCACCCGACGGTATCCTCGTTTATGCCGGGCGGCCTCCATCCATACCACCAAGCCTGCCGGATCGCAGCGCGGCGGACCCGCGCGGCGCCCTCTCGCCCGAGGACGCGGATCGGATTGCCTCGGTCCGTCCACGCCCGCGCCCCGATACGCTTCAGGAATCCAACGAAAGGGCCACGCTGGGCGGTCTTTCGCGTCAGGAACTCGCGCGCCTTCGCCCCCGACCGCGCCCAAACAGCGCCAAGGAGGCAGCCGAGGCCCAGGCCGACGAAACGCCCTCTGCGCTTGCCGTTGACGCGTCGCCCCGCCCGCGCCAGCGCCCCAGCAACATTGCTCAGCTGGCCCAACGCGCGCAAAAGTCCGAGGTTGCCGTGGCAACGCCTGTCGCCGCCACGGTCGCCCCCAGCATCCCCACCACCGCTTCGGTTGCGCGCCAGGCCACGATCAAGAACGCCATCAACCTCAAACAGGTCAATCTGATCGGCGTTTATGGTACCAGCAACAACCGCCGTGCGCTGGTGCGGCTGTCCAACGGACGCTACAAGAAAGTTCAGGTAGGCGACCGGATCGACGGCGGCAAGGTCGCAGCCATTGGCGATCAGGAATTGCGCTACGTGAAATCCGGCAAGAACATCGTGCTGAAACTGCCCAAGGGCTAGGGTCAGGACCCATTAATCCTGCGCCACTGGTTTAACAGATTTGCTGTCTGACTACGTACAATGCCGCAGGAATAGTGGTTCTATTTCAAGGCATTGAAAGGACGTCAGGCGGCAAATCCGTCAAATCCGCAGGACGCCAAATCCACTTCATCCCAGCGGCTTGGCACGCTTGGAAATAGAGCCACTATGTCCGGCGCGCGCCAAACCCCCGATATTTCGTGGATTTGGCGCCAGTGGTGCAGGATCAATGGGTCCTGACCCTAAGCCATGCGTGCCGACCATGGCGGTCTGTGCTAGACAGGCCGGACATGGACCAACACCGGTGCAGCATTGGCAAGAAATTCCCCTCCCTCCCCGATGGACGAACTGTTGCGCGCCCGCCTGCGTATTGGCGAGGGCGCAAAACTGCGCCTGAAAGCCTTGCGACTGTTGATGACGCTGATCGATTCCGGCAATCGCACCTTCACCGGCCAATCCTTCTTTGCGCTGCGCGAAACCGAAGAAACGCTGATCGCGCTTGACGGAAGGATCGGCGCCGATCTGGTCCACGCATTGCTCCGGATGAATGGCGGCACCCACATCAGGGCCCATGGTCTGGAAAACATTCCCACGCATGGCCGCGTCATCATCGGTGCGACACATAATGTCGGCACGTTCGATTTCATCGCCCATGCCGGCGCCTTGCTGCCCCATCGCCCCGATCTCAGGGTTGTGGCCAACCGCGAGTCCGAACGGTTTCTTGGTCCGGGCCTGCTGATCCCGGTCGATCTGGATCGCGACAACAATGCGCTGTCGGCGCGCACGACCCGCGCCAACATGAAAAAACACCTGCAGAACGAAGGCGCCTTGCTGATTTTCGGGTCGGGGCGTGTGCCCGACATGGTGGATGGGCGCCTTGTCGAACCCCCGTGGCGCATGGGCGCCACCCGCATGTCACACGATTGCCGGTCGCCGGTCGTGCCCGCCTCTGCCAACCTGACAAACTCCCGACACTACTACCGTACCCGCCGCCTTGCCCGCCTGCTCAGCGGCGGGAATGACGCGATCGGACGCGAAGTGGCAAGCCTGCGCTACGTTTCCGAACTCCTGTCGAAACTGGGCGGCAGCTACGAGGTGCATTACGGCCCGCCCCTGCCCCCCGGCACGCCGCCCGGACAGATCAAGGTCCGCGCCGAGGCGCTTGTCAAAGGGCTTTATCGCACGGACTGAATCGCGGACAGCCACGCGCGCAAGGCTGTGCCAATCTCGTCCGGGCTGTCCTCCTGAATGAAATGGCTGCCGGAAACCGTCACCTCGGTCTGGTTGTTCCATCCCCGGCAAAACGCGCGCGGGGCGCCGATCAGGATCGCGCCCGGTTCCGCATTGATGAACAGTTTGGGCAGTTCGTTCGTGGCCATCCACTCTGCATAGGCCTGTACGATCCCGGTCACGTCTTCGGGCGATCCGTCAATCGGTATCTGACGCGGCCAGGTCAGGGTCGGGCGCCGCCCCTCGCCCGCGCTCGCGAACGGCCTGCGGTATTCGTCCATTTCCGCCTTGCTCAGGTCGCGCAGGATCGATCCCGGCAAAACCGCCTCGATAAACAGGTTCTTTTGCAGGATCATTTCTTCGCCCGCATCCGACCGGAACGCCTGAAAGATCGGCTTGGCCGGCTCTGGCCACTCGTCCCATTTCACCGGGCGCACGATCCCTTCCATATAGCAGATGCCCCGCACCCGGCTGCGATGCCGGTTGGCCCAGTCGAATCCCAGCGCCGATCCCCAGTCATGGATCACCAGCGTCACATTGCCCGCATCCGCGATGACCTGCTCCAGAAGCCCGTCCAGATAGCGGCGGTGTTCTACAAAACGGTAACTTCCGGCGCCGACATCGTCGAGCTTCTCGCTGTCGCCCATGCCAATCAGGTCCGGCACGATCACCCGGCCCAGATCGGCAACATGGGGCACCACATTGCGCCACAGATAGGACGAGGTGGGGTTGCCATGCAGAAACAGGATCGGATCGCCCTTTCCCATATCGGCATAGGCCATGCGCTTGCCATTGACGGTGACATATTTCTTGTCGAGCGGTGCGTGGGTCATATTTGCCTCCCTGTTGGTGCAAACGTCCACCAGGCTGCGGTTTCGATCAACCATTGACGTTGCGGCCAAGACCGGATCAGACGAGAAAACGCCGCCCACCAGGCTGGCGGACGGCGCTCCCCTCCCTCCGGTTGGACCGGACTTATTCCGCAGCTTCGATCTCGCCGCTTTCAATCTGCTCGCGTTCGATGCTTTCAAACAGCGCCTTGAAGTTGCCCTCGCCAAACCCGTCATCGCCCTTGCGCTGGATGAATTCGAAGAAGATCGGGCCAATCACGGTCTTGCTGAAGATCTGCAACAGGATTCTGGTTTCACCGCCATTCACCACACCTTCGCCGTCGATCAGGATGCCATGTTGCATCATCCGGTCCTTGGGCTCGTCATGGCCCGAAACCCGCTCGTAGGACAGATCGTAATAGGCTTCGTTCGGCCCGGGCATGAATTTCAACCCCTTGGCGGCAATGCGATCGACCGAGTCATAGATATCGTTCGTACCCACCGCGATGTGCTGGATGCCCTCGCCATTGTATTTCCTGAGGTAAGATACGATCTGCCCGGTTTCACCCCGGTCTTCGTTGATCGGGATACGGATCTTGCCACATGGCGAGGTCAGCGCGCGGCTGAACAGTCCGGTAAATTTGCCTTCGATGTCAAAGAACCGGATTTCACGGAAATTGAACAGATCGCCATAGAACTTGAACCACTTGTCCATATTGCCCTTGAACACATTGTGGGTCAGGTGATCGAGGTAATAGAACCCGTCCCCTTCGGGCTTGGAGGTCACGGTCCAGTCGAATTCCGCATTATAAGGCGAGGTGTCGTAATACTGATCGGTGAAATACAGCAGGCTGCCACCAATGCCCTTGATCGCGGGCCAGTCCAGCGTCTTGTCGGCCGCGTCATAGGGCTCGGCCCCCATGGACACCGCGTGCGCATACGCCTTTTGCGCATCCACCACGCGCCACCCCATCGACGGGGCACAGGGGCCGTGCTCCTCGACAAACCGCGCGGCAAAGCTGCCCGGCTCGTTGTTCAGGATATAGGTCACATCGCCCTGCTGCCACAGTTCGACCGCCCGTGTCTTGTGGTTGGCCACATGCGCAAACCCCATCCGCGCGAACAGATCGCGCAATTCCTGCGGCTCGGGATGGGCAAATTCGACAAATTCGAACCCGTCCGTGCCGGCGGGGTTGTACTCGGAAATCTCGGCGCGCGGGGCGTCATGCGGGAAAGGACCCATGTCGCGTCTCCTTTTTGATGTGCCTCAGGGGCATGTTTGTTCGCTGCCTGCAATCTACGCGCCTCTTCGCGCGCGTTATCCGCGAAGTGGTGTATCATTTTGACAAATATTGCGGAATTCGCGCATAATGCGGCAAACTTACGCAAGGATCACGCACATGCTGGATCGCACAGATATTCGGCTGCTCTCGGCACTCCAGAAAAACGCCCACCTTACCGCGCAGGAGCTTTCAGAGATTCTCAACCTCTCGCCCAGCCAGGCCGGGCGGCGGCGCCAGCGCCTGGAAACCGAAGGCTATATCCAGGGCTATTTTGCCCGGCTCGATCCGATCCGCGTCGGCCTGCACGTTCAGGCATTCGTGCAGGTGCAGCTTGGCACGCACGGCCCCGAACAGGCGCGCAGCTTTTCGACCCTGATCAGCACCCGTCCTGAAGTTGTCAGCGCATGGACACTGACAGGGGATGCGGATTATCTGCTGCGTGTCTATTGTACCGATCTGAACGCGCTGAACCGGTTGATTCACGAGATTCTTCTGCCCCACGCGGCCGTCAGCCGTGTGCAAAGCCAGATTGTGATGGATCAGCTCAAACGCGACGCCCCCCTGCCGACCTGATCGGCCCGAAACAGGACAGACCATGGAAAGCGTACTTTATCAGGCCACGATCTTCCTGATGGCGGCCGTGATCGCCGTGCCCATCGCCGCGCGGCTGGGCCTGGGCTCTGTTTTGGGGTATCTTGCGGCTGGGATCCTGATTGGCCCGGTTTTTGGCCTTGTGGGAACCAGCGAAACCGAAGATATCCTGCATTTTGCCGAATTCGGCGTGGTCATGATGCTGTTCCTGATCGGGCTGGAACTGGACCCGCGGGCACTTTGGGCGATGCGCGACAAACTGATCGGTTTGGGCGGCTTACAGATCGGCCTGACCGGCGGCGCGGTGATTGTGGTCTCCATGGCCTTTGGCCTGCCCCTCAACACCTCGATTGCGGTTGGCATGATCTTTGCCCTGTCCTCGACCGCCATCGTCCTCCAGACCTTGTCGGAAAAAGGGCTGATGCAGACAGGCGGCGGGCGATCCGCGTTTTCCGTGCTGCTGACGCAGGATATCGCCGTGATCCCGATGCTCGCGGTTCTGCCTCTCTTTGCCCTGCCCGAACTGCTCGCCATCGCCTCGGACGGCTCCATTCAAAAACCCGGCGGCGGCGAGGCCAAACAAGCCCTGTCGCTGGTCGAGGGGTTGCCGGGATGGGGTGTCACCCTTGTCACGATCGGCGCCGTTGCGGTGATCGTGATTGGCGGGATGTATCTCACCCGCCCTGTATTCCGTTTCATTCACGCCGCCCGCCTGCCCGAAATGTATACCGCGCTGGCGCTGCTGATCGTGGTTGGCATTGCCCTTCTGATGGAACTGGTCGGGCTTTCCCCCGCGCTTGGCACCTTTCTGGCCGGTGTGCTGTTGGCCAACTCGGAATTCCGCCACGAGCTGGAAAGCGATATCGAACCGTTCAAGGGCCTGCTGCTGGGGTTATTCTTCATCACCGTTGGCGCCCAGATCAACTTTCAGGTGCTGGCACGCGCGCCCACCCAGATTCTGGGCCTTGCCTTTGGCATCATCGCGCTCAAGGCCGCGATCCTGTTCCTGCTGGGGCGCGCCTTTGGCCTGCGCCATCGCGACCTTTGGCTGTTCACGCTTAGCCTGGCCCAGGCCGGGGAATTCGGCTTTGTCCTGATTTCGTTTTCCTCGCAACAGAACGTGCTGCCCAACTGGGCTGCCGAGCGGCTTCTTCTGGTTATCGCGCTGACGATGCTGATCACGCCGCTGCTGTTCATCCTTTATGACCTGCTGTCAAAACACGCCGGGGACAGCAACGACACCCCGGCCCCAGCCGAGGACGAGATCGACGAACGCGGCCCGGTGATCATTGCCGGGATCGGGCGTTTCGGTCAGATCGTCAATCGTCTGGTGCGCTCAGCCGGCTTCCAGACTGTGGTTCTTGATCACGATATCCGCACCATCGAAAACATGCGCCGCTTTGGGGTAAAGGGCTTTTTCGGCGATCCGACACGGCCCGAAATGCTGCACGCCGCCGGTCTGGGAGATGCCCATGTTCTGGTCGTCGCGCTCGACAACCCCGAGGCGGCGCTCAAGCTCGTCACCTATGCGCGGCGCGAACGCCCGGACCTTCATATCGTGGCCCGTGCCCGCGACCGGGCACATGTGTTCCGTCTGTATCAGGCCGGCGCCAACGACATCGTGCGAGAAATGTTCGACAGCTCCCTCCGGGCCGGGCGCTATGTTCTGGAGAACATGGGGCTCAGCGAATACGAGGCCGCGCGCGCCGAACAGATCTTCTACAAGCACGATCGCTATTCCGTGCAGGAACTGGCTCAGCTCTGGCGCGCCGACATCCCATCAGCCCAGAACGACGCCTATGTTCGACGTGCCCGTGAACTGGAAAGCGAGCTCGAAGCGCGCTTGCTGGCGCAGGACGAGGAAAAAGACGAACAGCACCCCTAACCGTCGGCAACGCCCGCCTCGGCAAAGGTTGCCATGCCGGAATGACAGGCCACCGCCGCCTTGAGCACGTTGATCGCCACCGCCGCCCCCGACGCTTCGCCCAGGCGCATGTTCAGGCGCAGCACCGGCTCCTTGCCCAGCCGGTCCAACACCGCCCCGTGCGCCGCTTCCGCGCTGACATGGCCGGCAATCGCATGATCAAGCGCGCCGGGCACTTCGCTCGCCAGGGTCGCCGCCGCCGCGCAGCAGATGAACCCGTCCAGAATCACCGGAATGCGCAGGCTGCGCGCCCGCGCAATGGCCCCTGCCATCGCCGCCACTTCGCGCCCTCCCAGACAGCGCAACACGTCCAGCCCTTCGGTCGCACCGTTGCGGGCAACCCCCTCGCGCACCACCCGCGCCTTGATCGCCAGCCCGGCATCATCCACGCCCGTGCCCCGCCCGACCCAATCTTCCGCCGCGCCCCCGAACAGCGCATGCGCAATCGCCGCCGCCGAAGTGGTGTTGCCGATGCCCATCTCGCCGACAACCAGCAGGTCGGCATCGGCGTTCACCGCGTTCCAGCCAGCCGTCAACGCCGCGACAACCTCTGTTTCGTCCATCGCAGGGCCTTGCGTGAAATCCGCCGTGGGCCGGTCCAGCGACAAGGCGTGCACATCCAGCGTCGCCCCCGCTGCGCGGCTCAACTGGTTGATCGCCGCGCCGCCATGCCGGAAATTCAGCACCATCTGTTCCGTCACTTCCGCCGGAAAGGCCGAGACACCCTGCGCGGTGATCCCGTGATTGCCCGCAAACACAATCACCTGTGGCGCGGCAATGTCGGGGCGCGGATCGCCGCGCCAACCGGCATACCAGATTGCCATGTCTTCCAACCGGCCCAGCGCCCCCGGAGGTTTGGTCAATTGCCCGTTGCGCGCCTCGGCCGCGCCCTGCGCCGCCCGGTCGATCCCCGGAGCGCCCTGCAAGAGCGCGCGAAAGGCGGCAAGGGTGGAAAAGTCGGCGGACATGGCAAAGCTCCTGTTGATCTCATTGGTTTTGCGCTGTTTACCTGAATGCCAACGCCCGGCAAGGCAGGAAAAAGACGCAGCCATGTCCAGACCCGACAAGATCATTCAGACAGGCGATATTCTGACGGCCATCGCCCTGCTGTCGCGCCTGCCGGTGCGCGCCGATTTCGCGCGCGGGGCCTCTGCGGCCTGGGCCTACCCGCTGGCCGGCGCCGTTGTGGCGGCGCTGGCCGCGGCCCCCACCGCGCTGGCGCTGGCGGTCGGCGTGCCGCCCATGCTTTCCGCCCTGATCTGGATCGCGGCTGGCGTCATCCTGACCGGCGCCATGCACGAAGACGGGCTGGCCGATTGCGCCGACGGCTTCTGGGGGGGATGGGAGCCCGCCCGACGGCTGGACATCATGAAGGACAGCCACATCGGCGCCTATGGCGTGATCGCGCTGTGCCTGTCGCTGGCGGCGCGCTGGCTGGCCGTGGGCATCCTGTTGCAGGGCCCCGCGTGGTTTGCGCCGCTGCTGGCCGTTGCCCTGCTGTCGCGCGCCACCATGCCCGCGCTGATGGCGGCCCTGCCCCATTCCCGCGACTCCGGGCTGAGCCATGCGCAGGGACGTGCCGTCCCTGTCACGGCGGCTCTCGCAGCTGGCCTTGCCGTGCTCGGAGCGTTTGCGGCAACGGGCCTTCCCGGCCTTGGCCTTGCGATTCTGGCCGCGTTCTGTGCCCTTGGCATGGTCCGGCTGGCCCGTGCAAAGATCGGCGGGCAAACCGGCGATGTGTTGGGGGCCACTCAGCAAGTGACGGAAATTGTTCTGCTGATCGCCCTGACGACCGCGCTTTAGACACCCTCGGTCTCGATATGGATCGTCGCGCCGCAATGCTTGCAGTGGATCGCATCCACATCATGACGTTGCAAACCACAATCCGGGCATTCATAGCGCACCTTCTGCGGCCGGATCACCGCCCGTGCCAGTCGCACGAACAAGGTGACACCCACAACCATCACAAAAATCGAAAACGCCTTGCCCCCTGTCGTGTTCAGCGTGATGTCGCCATACCCGGTGGTCGTCAGCGTCGCCACGGTGAAATAGAGCGCGTCCAGATAGGGGGTCGCGCTGTCGCCCGGATCGATAAAGAACACCAAAACCGCCGCCGTCGTTGCCATCACGAACACAAACAGGTTGATCAATGCGATCACTGTATCTTCGTGCTCGCGGAAAAACCGGCTGTCCCGGCGCAGGTCATTCAGCAAATGATAGGAATGGATCAGCCGCAAACCGCGCAAAATCCGCAGAAAGGCCAGGTTGCCGGCCAGGAACGGGTCCAGAAACAAGGTGGCGATCACGACAATATCGGCAATGGTGTAGATCCGGCGCGCCAAAGCCCAACGATCCGACGCCACCCACATCCGGGCAACCAGATCCGCCGCGATGATCACCCCGACCCCGCGGCTCAGTGCGATCAGCCCCGGACCGTGCGGCAGATGCGCCGTGCCCACGAACAGGATGATCGTAAGTGCATCAAACAGGATCAACGCATAGCGAAACCGCACAGACCGCCTGGACCTGCCGGTATACAGTTCGTCCACCTGCGCCTTGAGCTCGCCCATGCGCACCTCCTTCAGGCCGAACTAAACCGCGCCAGCCGGGTGCACACAAGCACCCGCCCATGAAAAAGGCCGCCCCGTGGCGGAGCGGCCCCAATCAATTTCTGCGGTCCGCACTCAAGCCGCGCGCGACACCAGCACCTCGTCCACCTGCTTGGCGGCGGCGGCTTCGTCATCTCCAGACACGGCGGCGACCTCGCGGGTCAACCGCTCCAGCGCAGCTTCGTACAACTGGCGCTCGGAATAGCTCTGTTCGCGCTGATCGTCGTTGCGATGCAGGTCGCGCACCACCTCGGCAATCGCGATCAGATCGCCCGAATTGATCTTTTGCTCGTATTCCTGCGCCCGGCGCGACCACATCGCGCGTTTCACCTTGGCCTTGCCCCTGAGCGTTTTCATCGCCTGGGTCACCACGTCGGGCGAGCTCAGCCCGCGCATGCCGATTTCGGTGGCCTTGTTGGTGGGCACCCGCAATGTCATCTTGTCCTTCTCGAACGAGATCACGAACAGTTCCAGCTGCATTCCGGCAACTTCCTGTTCTTCGATAGAGATGATCTGACCAACCCCATGGGCCGGATAAACGACATAATCGTTCGGGCGGAATTCGTTCTTCTTGGCTTTGCTCATGCAATCTTTCCTAAGATGCGCCCCTTTGATCAGACACAAAACACATGTCCGGGAAACCTCGGTTTTCCGAAACGGTCCGTTGCTGGTCAAAAAAACCACCCTTGGCAGCGCAGGGATGGCTTACAGGCAGGTATTTGTTTGTCCAAAGAGCATAACACAAAAAACGTGCCCCTTAAAGCTCAACAGCCAAAGGAGTCGCTTTGTCCCGGTTTTTCCAGCCTTCCAAAGGCTTTTTTGCGATCCCGATGGCCCGAACCCATGGGCGAATCACTCAGCGGGCCGCGTCTCAGCCGCCTTCGCCGGGGGCCTCCGAGAAATACTTTTCCATCTTGCCCGGCTCCCCGTCACGCTCGTCTGCATTGGGCAGCGGATCTTTCTTGGTGATGATCACCGGCCAGATTTCCGAATACTTCCGGTTGAACTCGACCCATTTTTCCATGTCCGGTTCGGTGTCAGGCCGGATGGCATCCGCCGGGCATTCCGGTTCGCACACGCCGCAATCGATACACTCGTCTGGATGGATGACCAGAAAGTTTTCACCCTCGTAGAAACAATCTACCGGGCAAACTTCCACGCAATCGGTGTATTTGCAGGCAACACAGTTTTCGGTGACGACATAGGTCATGGCTCAGCTCATTCGCTTCTGGTTTGACCGACTGCCTAAATCAGCCTGCCCTAATCTTCAAGGCGCGATGCGCGCAAAGAAACGAGATTGCGGCGATCGCGCTTGGTCGGGCGTCCATTTTCGCGCATGCCGGGCGATTGGGGAACATGCTCCTCTTCGGGGGCAAGATCGGCGTAAAGCCCCTGCGCTTCGCTTGCGGGGCCGCGCCGCTCTCCCAGCGCGGTAACACGCACCACACGCACGCGCCGCGCCTGTGGGAAGGTCAGCACATCGCCCACGGTCACGCCATGGCTCGCCTTGCCCACCTTGTTGCTGTTCACGCGCACATGCCCGCCAGTCACCACCCTGGCGGCCAGTGTCCGTGTCTTGAAGAACCTGGCCTGCCACAGCCATTTGTCCAGCCGTTGCCTTGGGGCGGCGTCGCTCACGGCTCAGCCCTTGTCCTTCAGCCCCATCAGCGCGGCGGCAAACGGGTTATCCGGGTCGATCGCCTTTTCCTTTTTGGGCGGGCGGGCCGAAAATGCCTTGGGACTGTTGTCGCGTTGCGGTCCCTTGCCGCGGGGTTTGCCCCCCTTGCCCTGAGGCTTGCCCGTCTTGCCCGCGGCCTGATCGCGCCGGCCTTGCCCGGCACCACGGCGCGGACCGCGATTATTCTGACGACCAGCCCAGGCGAAAGTGTAGAACACTTCGATTTCAGGTTCGGCAGGTGCCTCGCCTACGCTGTCGGTCTGGACCGCAACAGCCGCTTCCTCGGACGCATCCTGTGCGGGCTGTTCTGCTTCGCCGTCCAAAGCCGGGGCCTGTGCGCCCTGGTCTTCGGCCCCGTCCGTCGGGCTGTCCTGCCCGGCGACCGCCTCGGGTTCGGGCCTTGCCTCGGGTGCGGGCTTGACCTTTTCCCGCTCGCCCTTCTCGGCCTTGTAGCCCAACCCCTGCATCAGGTCGGCGAACTGGTCCAGCGTCATGCCGGTGATCGACAACATGTCCGCCTTGGCTTCAAACCCGCCACGGCTGTCTTCCACCCGCAACATATCGGCCAGACGCTCCAGCATATCGATGCGGATTGCCCGCTCTCCGGCGGCGCGATACCCCGCCATGGCGTGATAGCCACGCGGCAGCCCCTGACCGGCCGGAACTGTTACCAGGCCCGGCGGCGGCGCCTCGGGAAATTCCTGCAAACCGTTGGCCAAGGACCACAAAACCAGACGCAACCGCGTAGGTGCGGGCTTCAGAAGCAACGGCATGAAAACCGTGAACTGGCCAAACCGGATGCCGTGCTTGCGCAACGCGCCACGCGCGTCCTGATCCAGCTCCTTGACCTCTTCAGCCACTTCGCCACGCGGGATGATCCCAAGGTTCTCGACCATGCGAAAGGCAAAGCCCCGCGCCAGCCCGCTCAGTTCCTCGTCCCGGCTCAGGTTCAGCAGCGGCTCGAACAGCGCGGCCACCTTGCGGTCAATAAAGTGCTGCAAACGGCGCTGCACCTTCTGCGCCACCTCCGCCCCGGCCTCGTCATCGACGAACACCTCGACCATCGGCCTCATGGGCTCTGCCCCGGCAACCAGCTTGCCCACGGCATGTTCGCCCCACATCAGACCCCCCTGTTCGGTAAAGTCGATCTCGGTATCGGGCGCGTTATAGAACCGGTCCGCGCGTAAATGGAACTGCGGCGCCAAAGACTGCAACGCCGCCTGCCGCAGCGTCTTGGCCTCCTGCCCGGTTTCTGCCTTGTCGGCACTGAAACGGAACCCCTCAAGCCGCCCGACGAATTCGCCCTCGACGGTCACTTCACCCTTGTCGTTTACCTCGGCCAAAAGGGCCTCCTTCTGTTTGAGCCGGCGCAGCAATACGGATGTGCGCCGGTCCACAAATCTTTGCGTCAGCCGCGCGTGAAGCGCATCCGACAGGCGGTCTTCTACCGCGCGAGTCTCGCCGCGCCAATGGTTTTCGTCATCAACCCAGCCCTTTCGCTGCGCGACATATGTCCACGTCCGAATAAAGGCCAGACGTTTGGACAGTGTGTCAATGTCGCCATCTGTCCTGTCAATCCGCCGAACCTGCCGCGCCAGCCAGTCGTTGGGCACCTGCCCGTATTCGTGCAGATAGCCGAAAATCCCCTCAACCAGCGCCGCATGTTCGGCATGGCTGATCCCCCGAAAATCCGGCACGCGGCACACGTCCCATAACAGTTTCACGGATTTGCCGTCACCGGCACGCGCGCGTACCTCCGCCTGTGCCGCCAGAGTCTTCAGCGCCGAAAGATCATCGGCCTCGCGGGCCCGGATCAGACGGTCGTCCCCCGGCCCGGCCTCCAGCGAGGCGATCAGCGCGTCGATACTGCCGAATTCAAGCCGGTCATTGCGCCAGTTCAGCTTTCGGATCGGGGCAAAGCGATGCTCCATGATCGCCTCGGCCATTTCGGCGCTCAGCGCGGGCGCCTCGCCGGTCACGCCAAATGTGCCATGGCTCATGCCACGCCCGGCGCGGCCCGCGATCTGGCCCAGTTCGTTGGGCGACAGCGGCCGCATCCGGCGTCCGTCAAACTTGCTTAGCGCCGAAAACGCGACATGGTCGATATCCAGGTTCAGCCCCATGCCAATGGCATCCGTCGCCACCAGGAAATCAACATCGCCATTCTGGTACAAATCCACCTGGGCGTTGCGCGTGCGCGGTGACAGCGCCCCCATCACCACCGCCGCGCCGCCCTTCTGGCGCCGGATCAGCTCGGCAATGGCATACACATTGTCCACCGAAAACCCCACGATCGCGGAACGCGGTTGCATCCGGCTGATCTTGCGCGGCCCGGAATAGCTCAGCATCGACATGCGCTCGCGGCGCATGAATTGCACGCCGGGCACCAGTTCGCCGATCACGCCGCGCATCGTGTCGCTGCCCAGAAACAGCGTTTCCTGCGTCCCCCGCGCCCGCAACAGGCGATCCGTGAACACATGCCCCCGCTCGGGATCGGCGCAAAGCTGGATTTCGTCGATGGCCAGAAAATCCGGCCCCATACCCTCGGGCATCGCCTCGACCGTACACACCCAGTATTGCGTGCGCGGCGGAACGATCCTCTCCTCGCCGGTCACCAGCGCCACCACCGACGGCCCACGCACGGCCACGATCCGGTCATAAACCTCGCGCGCCAAAAGGCGCAGCGGCAATCCGATCACCCCCGTGCGATAGCCCAGCATCCGCTCGATGGCGTAATGCGTCTTGCCGGTGTTGGTCGGTCCCAGCACCGCCGTGATTTGCCGCTCGCCGGACATGATTCCCGCCTGTCGTGACCCCGGTTTTCCGGCCCTACAGATCGCGCCCCTGAACCAAAGGTTCAAGCCGCTCCAATGCGTCTGTTAGGCCCGGTTGATTGGGATGTATAGCCTTGACCTGAAGATATGCGTCATAGGCATCCTGGATGCGATCCATTGAATCCAGAATCACGGCAAGCCCCATGATCGCCTCGAAATGCTGGGGGTTCAGCGCCAGCACCTGCTCCAGATCCCCAACAGCCGGGCCATACAGGTCCAGTTCGAAATAGGCACGCGCCCGCTCGGCCCACCCCTGCGCAAAGCCCGGCGCGTGATCCACCAAAGCCGTGAAATGCTCCACCGCCACCTCTGGCTCACCACGCTCCATCGCATCGCGCCCGCGCCGGAGCAGAAAGTCCGCCGTCGCCGAACCCGAGATGCTCCATTCCCGCTTGAGATGTTCGGCCATGTTCAATGCCTCCACCGGCGGCGCGTCCCGCAGCCGCAACAAAAGCGCGTCAATCTCCTCGGGACTCATGCCAACGCCTTGCGAATTCACAACCTGTGGTTGCAAAGCGGCGACAAACAGCACAAATGCCGTCACGACAGGTTTGAGAAGTTGCATCAAGTTGACCATAACGTAAGAGATTGTAGCCTGTGCATTGGTGAAACCCAAGATGTGCACGACAAAGTGAAGGATCAACCACATGAGCGAAATCGTAACGGCCGCCGTAGCCGCCCTGGCCGAAAAACTGTCCGGCGAATCGTTTGACGGCTCGGCCAAATTCGCCATCGAAGGCGAAGGCGCCATCGTGATCGACAGCGAAGGCGTGCGCGCCTCGGACGAGGAAACCGACGTGACCCTGTCGGCCGATGTCGAAACCTTCCAGTCTATCCTGGACGGCGAACTGAACCCCACCGCCGCTTTCATGTCCGGCAAGCTGACCGTGGACGGCGACATGGGCGCCGCCATGCGTCTTGGGTCGGTTCTGGCCTGATGCACCTGCGCGACGCCCCCTTCTATCACGAGGTTGCCAAAGGCCCGCCCGCACGGGCCTGGTGGCTGCATTGCGAAGACGGCGCGCGCATCCGCATGGCCTTTTGGCCGCGCGAAAACGCACGGGGAACGGTGTTCCTGTTCCCCGGACGAACCGAATATATCGAGAAGTATGGCCGCGCCGCGGGCGACTTTGCCGCGCGCGGCTATGCCCAGGTGTCGATTGACTGGCGTGGACAGGGTCTTGCCGACCGGCTGATCGACGACCGGCGCGCGGGCTATGTGAAACACTTTTCGGATTACCAGCTGGACGTGGCCGCCGTAATCGAGACCGCCAGGCAACTCGACCTGCCGCAACCCTGGTATCTTGTGGCCCATTCCATGGGCGGCTGTATCGGACTGCGTGCCCTGATGCAGGACATGCCGGTCAAGGCCGCCGTTTTCACCGGGCCGATGTTCGGCATCATGATGTCCGCCCTGATGCGCCCGGCCGCCTGGGCCATGGCCTGGGCCAGTTCCCGCACCGGCCACGGCCACCGCTATGCCCCCGGCACCGGGGAAAAAACATATGTGCTCGACGCTCCGTTCGAGGGCAACTCCCTGACCACCGATCCCGAAATGTATCGCTATATGCAGGACCAGATGCACAGCTACCCCGATCTGGCCCTGGGCGGTCCCAGCCTGCACTGGCTGCACGAAGCCCTGAAGGAAACCCGCATCCTGCGGGCGCGGCCCTCGCCGGATGTGCCTGCCATCACTTTCCTTGGCGATCAGGAAAAGATCGTCGACATTGCCGCAATCCATGACCGCATGGCGCGGTGGTCCAATGGCCGGCTGGAGATTGTGCCGGGCGGCGAACACGAAGTTCTGATGGAGGCGCCGCAGATGCGCAGCGACATCTTCGATCAGGCCAAGGCGCTGTTTGACACGCACCGCTAATCCCACCTTCATCTTGCCAAAATACTCAACTCCGACGGGCCGGCAAACGCGCCCTTCATGGCCAGGCGGGCCGTTTGCGCAGCATCCCCCTTGAACCCCCCGCATCGCTCTGCCTATCTGTGAGCCAACACAATATCCCAACAGGAGTCCGCCATGCAGAGCCTTCCCTTCCCCGTCCGCGACGCAAACGCCACCAGCGGCACCGATGGGCTTGGCAACCTGCCGGATTGGGATCTCAGCGATCTTTACACCAGCGACGACGCGCCCGAACTTCAGGCGGATCTGGACTGGCTGGCAACCGAATGCGCCGCCTTTGCCGCCGACTACGAGGGCAAGCTGGCCAGCCTCTCCGCCGACGACCTGCTGACCTGCGTTCTGCGCAACGAAAAAATCAGCCAGGTATCGGGCCGCATCATGTCCTATGCGGGCCTGCGCTACTACCAGCTCACCACCGATGCCGAACGCGCGCAATTCATGTCCAACTGTCAGGAAAAACTGACGAATTTCACCACGCCGCTGGTGTTCTTCACCCTTGAACTCAACCGGCTCGAAGACGAACAACTCGCCGCCGCCTTTGCGCATAATGCCGATCTCGCCCGCTACGAACCGGTCTTCCGCCGGATCCGCGCCATGAAGCCCCACCAGCTTTCCGACGAACTGGAAAAATTCCTGCACGACCTTGGCGTCGTGGGCGATGCGTGGGAAAGGCTGTTTGACGAAACCATCGCCGGGCTGACCTTTCAGGTGGACGGCGAAGACTACAATATCGAGGGCACGCTCAACTTCCTCACCGACAAGGCCCGCGCCAAACGCGAGGCCGCCGCCCGCGAACTGGCCCGCGTGTTCAGCGAAAACCTCAAGATTTTCTCCCGCGTGCACAACACCGCCGCCAAGGAAAAAGAGGTGATCGACCGCTGGCGCCAGATGCCCACCGCGCAAACCGGCCGGCACCTGTCCAACGATGTCGAACCCGAGGTGGTCGAAGCCCTGCGCAACGCCGTGGTGGCCGCCTATCCCAGGCTTTCCCACCGGTATTACGAACTCAAACGCAAATGGCTGGGGCTGGACCGGATGCAGGTCTGGGACCGCAACGCGCCGTTGCCCATGGAAGACGACAGTATCGTCGGATGGGACGAGGCCCGCAAGACCGTGATGGACGCCTATACCGCGTTTGACCCGCGCCTGGGCGCGCTGGCCGAACCGTTCTTTGACAAGGGCTGGATCGACGCCGGCGTGAAACCGGGCAAGGCCCCCGGCGCCTTTGCCCACCCCACCGTCACCAACGTGCACCCTTACGTGATGCTCAACTACCTCGGCAAACCGCGCGACGTGATGACACTGGCGCATGAACTGGGCCATGGCGTGCATCAGGTACTGGCCGCCGAACAGGGCGAAATGCTCTCGTCAACCCCGCTCACCCTCGCCGAAACCGCCTCTGTCTTTGGCGAAATGCTCACCTTCCGCGCCATGCTGGACGAGGCCGAGACGCAGGAACAGCGCAAGGTGCTGCTCGCCGGCAAGGTCGAGGATATGATCAACACCGTCGTGCGCCAGATCGCCTTTTACGATTTCGAATGCAAACTGCACGCCGCACGCCGTGAAAGCGAACTCACCCCCGACGATATCAACGCGCTCTGGATGTCGGTTCAGGCCGAATCCCTCGGGCCTGCATTTGATTACATGGACGGCTACGAAACCTTCTGGGCCTATATCCCGCATTTCGTGCACTCGCCCTTTTATGTTTACGCCTATGCCTTTGGCGACGGCCTGGTGAACGCGCTTTATGCGGTCTACGCCTCGGGCGCGGACGGTTTCCAGGACAAATATATCGACATGCTCAAGGCGGGCGGCTCCAAACATCACAAGGAACTTCTCGCGCCATTCGGTCTGGACGCGTCTGATCCGGCCTTCTGGGACAAGGGTCTGACGATGATCTCCGACATGATCGACGAGTTGGAGGCGATGGAGGGGTAGCTCCCGGTCGAAAGACACCTGACGCCGCTCCTCTGGCTCTGCCCAGGGCCTTCACAGTCACATTTGGCCCGGGGTCAGGCCGCCCGACGAATTGCAACAAACAACCGCTCCCGACGCATCGGGCGCGATTCCCGCGCGGCATTCCGCGCAAAAGCGGTGTGACAGACGGGTTTCGCCCCCCCTGGCCACGCCGCTTTCACCGTTTCGGCAATCAAAGCAGCCCTTCGAAAGGTTTCGTATCCGCCCTCCCGGACTCCTCGGTGACTGCCCAGAACGCCTTGCCGAATTTTCTCCACAGGTCACGGCCTGTCGTCCGGACAGGCGCGTGCTCCGGGGCAAACTGCTTGAGCGAACCGGGTTCAATGCTATTCTCGGGGCTGGGGGTCTGCTGTGCCATTTTGGTCCTCATCTGCTGTTCAACGACCACCCTAGAGACAGCGTTGCGGTCTCGCTTGACGAAGGGATTACCGATGACTTGCCGAACTGTCGTTTCTTCTTGCCGCGGGCTTGCCGGCGTATGATTTATCGATTTGGCCCCTACGAAATCGATGGCGAACGGCGAGAGCTGTCATGCAACGGCGACGAGATCCCGCTTCAGCCCCAGGCCTTTTCACTCTTGATATACCTTGTTGAAAACACGGACCGTGTTGTGCCCAAGGACGAGATTTTCGACACGGTCTGGCAGGGAAGGATGGTGGGCGACAGCACTCTGAACAGCCGCATCAATGCGCTGCGACGGGCGCTGGGCGATGACGGCAACACGCAGGCCGTCATCAAGACCCTGCCACGGCAGGGGTTTCGGTTTGTCGGGGACATCTCTTCCGACACCCCTCCGGCTGCGCCGCGTTCAGGCGATCCACCGCCCGCCCCGGGCGAGGCGTCGATTGCCGTCCTGCCATTCGTCAATATCGGCGCTGATCAGGAACAGATTTATTTTGCAGATGATCTAACCGAAGATCTGATCACCGACC
Organism: Thiosulfatihalobacter marinus; assembly: GCF_016019955.1. Lineage (GTDB taxonomy): Bacteria > Pseudomonadota > Alphaproteobacteria > Rhodobacterales > Rhodobacteraceae > Shimia > Shimia marinus_A. The sequence goes on along the minus strand of NZ_JAECRZ010000002.1, from coordinate 337,136 downwards.
TGGGCAAGAATCGGGATCTGTTTGTCATTGCGCGCAACTCATCGTTTTCCTACCGGAACTCTCCCAAAAGCGTCACCGAGATCGGACAGGAACTCGGCGTTGCCCATGTGCTTGAGGGGAGTGTGCGCAAGGCCGGAAACCGGATCCGGATCACCGCACAGCTGATTTCCACAAAGACCGGAGGCCATGTCTGGGCGGAACGTTATGACAGCGATCTCGAGGATATCTTCGCACTTCAGGACGAAATCACCGGCAAGATCATCTCAGCGGTCCACCCAAGCCTTTCGGCGCGTCCGGGCACGGACCGCGGAACTCACAGTGTCCAGGCCTACGAACTAAGCCTGAAGGGGCGGGCCAAATTCTTCATGTTCTCCCCCGAGACCAACAAGGAATGCATAAACCTTCTGGACCGCGCCCTGGCGATTGATCCAACCTTCGCCGATGCCTGGGCCGGACAGGTCTTCCCCTATCAAAGTGGCTGGTCATTTGCCTGGCCGGGTTATGACGATGGCCTGCTGGTTGCGGCCCAAAAAGCCCGGCGCGCGGTGGAACTCGCGCCGAATTCGTCTCTGGCGCATTGCCGTCTGGGCTGGGTTCAGACCTTTCTGCGCCAAACCGAATTGTCGATCGAAAGCTTCGAACAGGCGATCGAGATCGATCCCAACAGCGCCGATACACATGCCTGGTTCAGCGAGGCCCTGAACTATGCCGGACAGCCCGAACGCGCCGTCCAGGCCGGGCTGACCGCGCTGCGTTTCGATCCGGTGGCAACGCCGAATGTGATCCACCATATCGGTCACGGCTATTTTCTGATGGGCGATCTCGTACGCGCCGAAGATCACGTGCATCGCGCCATTCGCATGGCACCGTCTTTTCCTCCGGCCCGGATCGTGATGACAGCAATTCTTGCCGAAGCGGGGCGAGCGGACGAAGCGCGCGAACAAATCGCCGATCTGAAGACAATCGATTCCGACTATACGTTTCAACGTTATGAAGAGCGTTACCCCTACTTCAATCCCAGGCACAAAGACCGCATGATGAGGGCGCTGTTGGCGGCGGGACTGAGATAGGCAGAGCCCTCAGGATGGCAGCCTGCCCATCGCAATTGGAACGGCGCCGGGCAAGATCGCCCGGCCTGAATGGCGGGCCGCCCGGCCTGTGCGAAACCGCATCATGCGCATGTTGAACACTTGCCCGCGATCCAACAGGCCATTTTGCCACCTGCCCCTCACTTCAACTGACTGTCCTTGGATCCCCGCCGATTGATCCCGCCGCGCGCCGCCCGGGCGCCGTCGCGTTCCGCCATACAGTCTATGCACAGTTTCACTCCCGGCACCGCCCTGCGCCGTGCCTCGGGGATTTCCTCCTCGCAGTCCGCGCAATGGGTCAGGCTCTCGCCGACGGGTGATTTCCGCGCCTTCATCCGCGCCAGTTCGTCATTGATCGAGGCTTCGATCTGCTCACTCACCGCGCCGTCGCGCGCCCATCCTCCGGCCATGGCTGCCTCCTGTCACACACCATCACGATAGCGCGCCGCCGGGGGCCGGGCAACGGGGCGGGTGGGTGGGCGTTGACCGGCCCCCGGCCCCAGGATCAAACACCTAGGCCGAGGCCAGGACCGTATCGATCATGGCTTGTGTTCCGCGCGCCTGCTCCAGCGTCCAGGCATAGGGCACCCCCGTCAAAAGGCTTCGCCCAAAGGCTTCCACCTGCAAGACGTATTGGTTCACGCCCGGAAACCGCTCCACCACAACCCGTTGATCCGGATAGGAAATTCGCAGCTCCGCCTGATCGAACACCCCGGCATTGAACGGGCAACTCAGGCTCATCACCCCCTTGTCGCCGTGGAAATGCACCTCTTGCCGATTGGCCATGCGGATTGATGTGTAGGCCTGATAGGTGAACCCCTCAAAGCGAAAGCCCATATCGGCAAACAGATCAACACCATCCTGTATTTGCACGCGGGAATACTCCAGCCCTTCCGGCTCCTGACCGGTCGCAAACCGGACCGATCCCATCACATACACTCCGATATCGCGCAGCCCGCCGCCACCCGTGGCAGCCTGGTTTCGGATATTGCCCATGTCATCGTTGAAATAGGAAAATGCCGCGTTCACATGCCCCAAACGGCCCACCGCGCCCTCGGCCAAAAGATCACGCGCCCGTTGCCACTGAGGATGGTGCACGACCATAAAGGCCTCGGCCGCCAGCAACCCCGCCGAGTTGCGCGCCCCAATCAAACGGTCGATTTCCGCGACATCCATGCCCACAGGCTTTTCGCACAAAACCGCCTTGCCCGCCTCCAGCGCCCGGATCGACCAATCCACATGCATGTGGTTGGGAAGCGGGACATAAATGGCATCCACCTCCGGGTCACTCAGCAGCGCCTCATAGCTGTCATGAACACGCAGCCCAGGTGCAAAACTCTGAAACCCGGCGGCTTTCTCGGGCCGCGACGTGGCCAGCGCCACCAACTCTGCGCCATGCGCCGCGTGAATGGCCGGCGCCATATGCTGACGCGCAAAATTGGCCGCGCCCAGAATCCCCCAACGCACAACATTTTCACTCATCCCGCTTCCCTCCTTTGCTGCCCGGTACAGGCCCGGCCATTCCTGTCATTCCATTGCGTAACCCGTTAGCGCTATCTTCCGCAACACCTGGGTTGCAACATCCGCACGCCCCACATCCACACATCTTTTTCGGAAATACCAGTACAGGTATTTGGCATAGACACGCCCCCGGGGCGGTGCCTCCAACAGGTCCACCACCTCTTGCGGCGACCGCGCGACATCCGCGATGTGATGAAAATCCGCCTGCCCGCACAGGATTACCGGCTTGCGATGCAGATAGGCCTCGATGCCCACTGCCGAATTGATTGTCACCACCCGCGCCGCCACCTCCAGAATATCATGAATATTGCCCTGGCTGATCACCAGCCTGGCCTCGCGTGCCTGCACCTCCAGCAGCCGCGCAAACATGGCTTCGTCCATCTCGCGCGGGTGCGGCTTGACGATAACCGGCCCGTCCCACCCCTTCAGCACGGCATCCAGCATGGCCCAGCGATCCATGTGGCAGGTTTCCCCGACCCCGCGATGGGCCTCGCTTTGAAAGAATACCGCCACGGCGCCCTCGGGCAAATCCTCGCGCGAGTCGGGCTGTTCATAGCGCGATGCCCGCTCGTCCACCCACCGCGCCCGCAGCTTTCCCAGAAATGCCCGTGCCTTGTCCGCATCCACCGTATGGGCGCGAAACGGCGCCGCGCCAATCGACGAAAACGCGCGGATGCCCTGCGGGTCCAGGTTCCAGAACGGATAGATGTAGGCCACGCCCGCGTTCAGCGCCCGGGGGTGCACAACACGACCGTGGTTGAAAATGTGGAATTTTCCGTCGCGTTCAATCCGCGCCAGCGCCGCCTCCCTGTCAATCCGTTCTGCGGCCCAATCAACGCCCAGACGGTCCAGCCCCTCGAACAGCTTGTGATAGAACGGCAACATCTGCGTGCGGTCTGCCAGCCACGCCTCGGGAAGATGCACCACCAGACCCTTGTCACCCATCACACATGCCCACGAAAAAGCCTCTCACCCGGTCAGGTGAGAGGCTAGGATGTTCGCGGACACAAGCCAAGCCGTGATCACGAGGCGCTCAGCATCCCGCGCGACGCCGCCAATTCACGCATCCTCTTTTGCAGCTTTTCAAAAGCCCGCACCTCGATCTGGCGGATACGTTCACGGCTGACACCATATTGCCCGCTCAGATCTTCCAGAGTGACCGTGTTTTCCATCAGGCGGCGCTGGGTCAGAATGTCCTTTTCGCGGTCATTCAGAACGTCCATCGCCTTGGCCAGCAACTCGCGCCGCGCTTCCAGTTCGTCGCGCGCCTCGTAATCCGAAGCCTGATCGGCGCTTTCATCCTCCAGCCAGTCCTGCCACTCCATGGTGCCTTCACCCTCAGAGCCGACTTGCGCATTCAACGAGGCATCGCCGCCCGACAGGCGCCGGTTCATCGAGATGACCTCGTCTTCGGTCACGCCCAGATCATGGGCAATCCGGGCCACGTTTTCTGGCCGCAGATCACCGTCCTCCAGCGCACCGATACGGGCCTTGGCCTTGCGCAGGTTGAAGAACAGCTTTTTCTGCGCGCTGGTCGTGCCCAGTTTGACAAGGCTCCAGGACCGCAGGATGTATTCCTGAATGCTCGCACGGATCCACCACATCGCATAGGTCGCCAGGCGGAACCCTTTTTCAGGGTCGAACCGCTTGACCGCCTGCATCAGGCCCACATTGGCCTCGGAAATCACCTCGGCCTGTGGCAGCCCATAGCCGCGGTAGCCCATGGCGATCTTTGCCGCCAGCCGCAGGTGTGACGTAACCATTTTATGCGCCGACGCCGCGTCCTGTTCCTCGACCCAGCGTTTGGCCAGCATGTATTCCTCTTCCGGCTCCAACAGAGGGAATTTCCGGATTTCCTGAAGATACCGGTTCAGCCCGCCTTCCGGCGTCGGGGCGGGAAGGTTTGCATAGTTGCTCATGGTACTCGGCCTCCCAAATGTTTATTGCCTTAACATCGATCTAGTGAGCGCACACGCCCATTCAAGGGACGACAGGATATTTCTTTAACAAAAGACTAAGGTATCTGCGGCAGGTTTGACAGCGTACATCCACGAATTCACGACCATGTGCAGATTGTGACGGCAAGACCCTCAGGGTGCCAGCCTCAAAATCTCCCGAAATCGTGATAAATCCTGTGAATCACGGGCACAAATCCGCCCTAGCCGTCCCGCAACGCGACGATCAGCGCCGCCATGTCGTCCGGGATCGGTGCCTCGAACCGCAGGGTTTCACCACTGACCGGATGCCCGAATCCCAGGACCGCCGCGTGCAACGCCTGCCGCGCAAATCCGCGCGCTGCCTCGGCGCCCGCCGGCCCGATCGCCTTTTCGGCCAGCTTGCGGCGCCCGCCATAAACCGGATCCCCGATCAACCCGTGCCCTGTATGGGCCATATGCACCCGAATCTGGTGTGTCCGCCCGGTTTCAAGCCAGCATTCCACCAGCGCCGCCGCCGCCGGGTTTCCGAACGGCTCGACGATTCGCACCCGCGTGACCGCATGGCGCCCGCCCTCGAACAGCACCGCCTGGCGTTGCCGGTCGGTCTTGTGGCGCGCCAGCTGGGTTGTGATGCGCATGATATTGCCCGGCTCGAAACTGACGCCGCGCACGCCGCGCAGCCGCGGATCATTGGCATCGGGCACTCCATTGCACACCGCCCGGTAATATCGCTCCACGCTGTGCGCCTCGAACTGGGCCGCCAGCCCCTGATGCGCCACGTCCGTCTTGGCCACCACCAGCAAGCCACTGGTTTCCTTGTCGATCCGGTGCACGATTCCGGGCCGTTTCATGCCTCCCACACCCGACAGTGTATCACCGCAATGATGCAGCAGCGCGTTCACCAGCGTGCCATTCGGTGTCCCCGGCGCGGGATGAACCACCATGCCCGTCGGCTTGTTGATCACAATCAGATCGTCATCCTCGAACACCACGTCCAATGGAATATCCTCGGGGCCGATATGGCTTTCTTCGGCCCTTGGCACCGCGATCTCAACCACCTCACCCCCATGCACCCGCGCCTTCGGGTCCGTCGCCACCGCCCCGTCCAGCCGCACCGCTCCCGACGCGATCAGCCGGGCCAGCCGCGTGCGCGACAATACCGCCGCCTCTGGCACATCGCGCGAAAGCGCCTTATCAAGGCGCTTGGGCGGGTTCTCCGCAATCACGAAAGACACAAGAGTCTCCGACATGGCATCCGACATGGATCAATCTCCGGAGCCGGCTGAACCGGCCAATCTGAAGCTGCTGCGCCTGCTGGTGACAGGGCTGACAGCGGTAATGATTCTCGGGCTTGTAGTGGTGGTCGCGCTGCTTGTCATCCGTTTCCGCGACAGCGGCCCGGTCCTGCCCGAAGAGATTTCCCTTCCGGATGGCGCAGGTGCTGTGGCCGTGACCGCCGCGCCGGGCTGGTTTGCCGTTGTCACCGATGACAACCGCATCCTGATCTATGATCGCATCACCGGTGCGCTGCGTCAGGAAATCGCCGTCAAATAGCTTCGGCGCGTGCCAACCACATGCGTCAGGCCTCTTCGGCCTCAAGCGCGTCAGGCTCGAAATCCGCCAGGAACACCGGCACCGGATCGGCATACCCCTTCAACACCACCGCTTCCAGCGGCTCGACCCGCAGATCCAAATCCACCAGGTCGGACGTTGCGCGATCCACCAGAACCTGCCACGGCCCCGCCTTTGAACACAGCCGGGCCGCCAGATTAACGGTAGACCCAAGCACCGTGTAATCCATCCGCTGACGCGCGCCCATCGCGCCCAGCACAACATGCCCCGAGGCGATCCCGATCCCCACCGCAAGCTCGTGCCCGCCATCCTTGCCGCCGAAATGCTCGGCTAGGGAATTCCGAATCTCCACCCCGCAACGCACGGCGCGATCCTCCTTGTCCTCGCCCACGAACATGGCCATCAACTCGTCACCGACAAACTTGTCGATATCCCCGCCATGGCGCTCGACGATCTCGGACTGAAACTCGAAGTAACGGTTCAGAACCTCGATCACCTCTTCCGGCGTGACCGTTTCGGAAAATGCGGTATAGCCGCGAATATCCGAAAACAGCATCGTGACATCGCGCCGCTCGCCGCCGCGCCGTATTGCACCGCCATCCTGTTTCTGAATGGCGCTCATGGTCTCGTGGCTGACAAATTTCATCAATTCCAGCCGCTCGCCCAATTGCCCGGCCATCACGTTGATCCGCGTGGCCAGATCGCCAATCTCGTCCCGCGTCCGCACCTTTTCAACGCGCGCCGCAAAATCCCCCTCACCGATTGCATCCGCCACCCGGCCAATCTTCACAATTGGTCCGGTCAGCCTGCGCGAAAAGATCAGCGCCGCAGCCGTGGCCGCCGCAAAGCCCAACGCACCGACAACCACGATGCGCTCCATCATCCGGTAGATCACCGCATAGGCATTCTCCTCGCTCAGTTCCGTGATCACCGCCCAGGGAAACCAGTCGGGAAAGGCATAGGCCCCCAACATCACCGTCCCGTCCGGGCGGACATAGTTTTCCAGCGCGTCCGCCCGCGCGCCCGCAACGATCAGCGGCATGGCCGAGGCAACGATGGCCCGGTTCGCGATCACTTCCGGGTTGTCCACCAACGCCCGCCGCCCGGCGTGATCGACAATCGTGATCTCGCCGCGCTGGTTGAACGGGTGGCGCTCGACCGACCGGCGCAGCGACGCCAGATCGATTCGCGCAACAAGCGTCAGCCCCCGCCCCGCGATCCGCGTTTCCATGGGCAGCGCCAGAGTGGCAATCCAATCGCCGGTTTCACCGATCCGGCTGATCAGCGGTCGTCCAAACTGCCCGGTTCCCTCGATACTGGCTATCAACTCACCGGACGCCGCCAGAATGGAGTTCGGATCCAGCCCGGCGGCTTGCAGTTTCTGCGAAAAGCTCTGGTCGGACACCAGCATCGGAATATTCGAGCCTTCCACGCTCAATTGCAGGGCGATGACACTGTCCAGCTGCTGCATCCCAAGCGTCAGCAACGAAACCTTCTGCGCCACATCCAGGTCCGGGTTATCCACACCGGACCGGATCACCATCAACGGCGCCAGCCAGCGCCCCTGGTACAGGTTGTCAAACTCGCTGCGCAATTGCGCGGCCACACCGGTCAGATCCTCGTTGGCCGCACTTTTCAACTCATCGCGGGTGATCTGGACAAGGTTCTGCCCCACAAGCGCAAGCGGCACCACTGCCACCATGGCCGCAAACAGGAAAAACTTGAGCGGTAGCGGAAACCGCATCAGTTGCCGGTCTCCCGCGCCACGGCCGTCACCTTGGCCGTGTCTGTCGCCACGCCACAGGCCAGCCCCGTGCTGTCACGCGCCGTGACCGTCACCGTATAGGTGCCCGGGCTGGCAAAGCGATGACGCGCCACCGCGCCGGCCATATTGGTCTGGTCGCCAAAGTCCCAGTTGATGAAAAGCCCCTGACCGTCCGGATCGCTGGCGCCGCTGGCATCGAACCGCAGCACGTCATGCGCTGCCCCCACCGGGGTTTGACGGTCGGGCCCGGCATCGACCTGCGGCGCGCCATTGACCAGGATCGCCGCCATGTCCGTACCCACATTGCAGATGGCGCCGCTGTCATCCATGACGCTCAGCTCCACTTCCAACGGCCCCGGCGTGTCAAAGCTGCGGCGCACTTCGGCCCCTTCCATCTCGATCCCGTCCGAAAAACGCCAGATCAGGCGCGCGATCTGTCCGTCCGCGTCATAGGCCCCGGCGCTGAACGTCACGTCCTCACCCGGACACACCAGCCGATCCGGTCCCGCGTCGGCCTCGGGAACCGCATTGACCCGCGCATAAACCTCTTCGCGATAAACCGAATTGGGCAATCCGCGCCCGTCATTCGTGGTCACGGCCACCGGATACAGCCCCGGCCTGTCAAAGACATGCTCCACCGATGTCCCCACTGCCGTAGCACCGTCACCAAACTGCCAGGTCACGTCCACCCCCGGTTCCGTCGTGACCGCCCACTGGCGCGGCGTTCCAACACACAGGGCGGGCGGCGTTTCCAGCCCCGCAATCGGCGCCGGGTTCACCACCACTTCGCGCTCTATCTCGGCCACGCTGTTGCCCACATTCGCATCGTCCTCGATCCGCAGGCGCAGGGTGTAGGTGCCCGGCTCGGTAAAGCTGTGGCTGCCCACCACGCCCGTGCCGGTGGTCCCGTCGCCATAATCCCAGGCAAAGCTGGTGATCACGCCATCGGTGTCCACCGAACCACCCGCATCGAAACTGACCAGCTCGCCCACGGCCACAACCTCGGGCCCGTCAATGGCCGGCTGCGGCGCCGCGTTCACGATGATCTGGTGACGGGTGACAAGCGTGCCGCAATCCAGCTGCTCGCCCTCAAGCGAGGTTTCCAGCGTTGCAAGATAGGTGCCCGGTTCGGTGAAGGCATAGCTGACTTCCGCACCCTCGGCGCTACCGCCATCCGAGAAACTCCAGCGATAGGCCGTCGGCGCACCGGTCCCGGTTTCATCCCCAAGAACCACCGCGAACCGCACCGCCTCTCCGACCGGAGCACGCTCCACCGCCTCGATCGACTGGCTGCGCGCGGGCAACACCGTCACATTCACCGTGTCGGTGTCCAGCGGGCTGCACTGCCCCTTGGCGTCGCCGGTAATGGTCAGGGTCACGGCATAGGTACCGGCGCGCTCAAAGCTCTTGACCGGCGTCGCCCCGCTGGCGCGGCTGCCATCGCCGAATGTCCATTCAAACGCATTGACGGACCCGTCCGCATCGGTGGATCCGGTTCCATCCAGCCGCACTTCCTGATTGACACAGATGGTCAGATCCTTGCCGGCATCGGCAATCGGGCCTTCCTGCACGATCACTGCGATCCGGTCCATATCCGTGCCGCGCTCCGATCCGCTTTCATCCGCCACGCGCAGCGTCACGGGATAGGTGCCCGGCAACTCATACGTCTTGGTCGGGTTCACGATCTCCGACTGCGTGCCGTCCCCGAAATCCCACGCATAGCGCAACAGATCGCCATCCGCATCGCTCGAGGCCGAAGCATCGAACAGGATCGACTGCCCCGAACACACATTGCGGTTGCCTCCCGCCGCCGCCATTGGCGGTGCGTTGATGATGACCGTCGTGGCATCCACATCGCGCGCATTGCTCAGGCCCGATCCGTCATCCACCCGCAATGTCACCGGGTAGCGGCCCGCCTTGGGGAAGACATGAGACACCTCGCGTCCAAAGACCGGCGCGGATCCATCGCCGAAATCCCACATATAGATCAGCGCATCGCCATCGGCGTCGCTTGATCCGCCGCCATCCAGCCGCACGCTCAGCCGGTCCGTGTCGATCACCGGCCCGGCATCGGCCTCCGGGCGGTGGTTGACCTGGATGGTTACGGTATCCGTCGCCGCGCTGTTGGCAACACCGCTTGCGTCGCGCACGACCAGACGGGCATTGTATATCCCCGCCGTCGGCCAGGCCCGCTCGATCACCGCCGCTTCCAGCGGTTTCTGCAAGTCGTCAAACTCCCAGCGATACCCGGCCAGCTTGCCATCCCGGTCGAACGAGCCGCGCCCATCAAAGCGCACGGTTTCATCCGGCGCGATGCGGATATCCGGCCCGGCGACGGCCACGGGCTGTTCGTTGACCGTGATCAGCACTTCGCCTTCGTCACTGGCACCGCCGCCTGCAAAATCATCCGTCACTTCCAGACGCACCCGGTGCAGCCCCGGCCGGGTCAGCGCATAGGACACCCGTTCACCAGCCTTGGTGGTGCCGTCGCCAAAGCGCCAGACATACGCGGCAATACGCCCGTCAGGATCGATCGAGGCCCCGGCATCCAGAACAAACTCCTCGCCCGGCGCCACGGTCAGCGCAGGCCCCGCATCGGCGATCGGCGCGGCATTTACCGTTACGGTCATCGTGTCGCGGTTGCTGCTTTGGGGCGCGCCACTGTCATCGGTGACGGTCAGCGCCACCTGATAGGTGCCCGGACGCTCGTAGGAATGCACCGGACGCGGGCCCTGCCCGGTCCGTCCGTCGCCAAACTCCCACAGATATTGCGCAATCCGCCCGTCGATGTCGCGCGATGCGCCGCCATCGAACTGAACTTCCGAGGCGGTCACGAACTGATCCGGCCCGGCCTCGGCAAAGGGGCGCGTGTTCACGATCACTTCGAACCGCGCGGTCTGGGTCGCCGAACCGGTGCCGGAATTGTCGATCACCGTCAGCGTCACCTCGTATACGCCGGGGCTGGCCCAGGCATATTCCGCGGTCTCGCCCTCACCCATCGCGCCATCGCCGAAATCCCACAGGTAGCTCAGGATCACCCCGTCCGCATCGCTGGATTTCGACCCGTCCAGCAACACCGCCTCACCCACTGCAACAGGCTCGCCCGGCCCTTCGATCACCGGCACCGGCGGTGCGTTCACCCTTATGGTCAGTCGATCCTGCGAGGTGGCATTGCTCACCCCGCTGTCATCCGTCACCGACAACGCCACGCTGTACACGCCCGGCTCGGTGAAAATATGGGTGATGCGCGCGCCTTCCAGCTCGGTGCCGTCCCCCATGTCCCAGTCATGGTACAGAATCGCGCCGTCCACATCATAGCTCGCCGATCCGTCCAAGGTGATCGGGCGCCCCACGATGGTGTTCATGTCGGTTCCGGCCTCGGCCACCGGCGGAAAATTCACCGTCACCAGCCGGGTCGACACACCAAAGTTACACGGGTGGTTGCTGTCATCCATCACCCGCAGCACCGCGCGATACGCACCCGGTTCGCCATAGACTTTCTCGACCGACGGCAGCGCCGAAACGTCACCATCGCCAAATGTCCACAGATAGCTCGTGATCGGGCTGTCGCTGGGCACAGAACCGCTTGCATCGAACGGCACCACGTCACCGGGCGCCACCGTCACCGGCATCCCCGCCTCGGCTCTGGGCGCCACGCGCACATGCACCGGCACACTCGCTTCGTTGCCGCGCGCGGCGCGCGTGCCAGCCTCCAGCACACGCAAGCGCGCCTCCAGCCGGCCCGCTGTCGCATAGCTGTAAACAATCACCGGCTCGTCGGATGTTCCGCCGTCACCAAAATCCCAGCGATAGCTCAACAGCGGGTCCGCGCCTTCGAAACTGCCGTCAAAGGCCACGCTGGAACAATCCGCCAGCTCGCGCGCCCGGGGCAGCGCCGCGGGCCGCTCCGGGTTCGGCGCCTGTCGCGGCGGCATGTTGATCGGCAGCGCCGCGCCGGTCTGGTCAAACACGCTCAGCGTAATGTCATTCGGGGTCTCGAAACCGCCCTTCAGGGTGATCGCCAAAAGCTCTTCGCCCGGCGCCACCTCTTCAGACAGCCATTGATTTTGCCCCGAGGCGCGCAGCACGGTGTCGGCATACATGCCGTTCAGTCGCAGATCCCCCGCCGCGCCGTCAAAATTCTGAACCGTCACCGGCCCGCCGCCCGGATTGAGAAACTCGACACGCGTGCCGATATTGCCGCCGGGCCAACGCACCGTCGGCTGATACGCCACCATCTCAAGCCCCTCGGGGCGGCGATGCACATCCCGTGCCAGGCTGATATCCACGTTGAACCCGTTGCCATCGTCACCATCCGCGCCCAGCACATCCAGCCGGAACCAGGCGCGATCGCCGATCACCTCGCCCTGCCGCGCACGCACGGACCCGATCGAAACCCACGTGCCGCTGGTCGCGGGATCCCCCGCAAATGTCTCCTCCCGCAGCACCTCGCCCGGCATCGTCGCCATCAACTCGGCCTTGCGCACCTTGCGGGGCTGCGAACCCGAACGCACCGGCTCGGGCAGGGTCACACCGCTATAAGCCCCGTCGCCACCGCTGATGCGGTACACGGTTCTGGTATTGCCATAGCGACCATAGCGGAAATCATGCTCTCCGCTCATTTCCGGGTCGAAGATACGCACATAAAGACGGTCCCGCATATCTTTGGGAACACTGAAGAAAATGGTTTCCTTATTGTCCACGTCCCCTTCCCGCGTCGGGGCGAGAACACCATAGACAACCAGCAGGCCCTGATCCAGCGGTGGCGCCATGTCCTGAGCCGAGACCCCCGTCGCCCCCAACACCAGCGTCGCAAAAAGCCCCAGCCGCCTGACGCGGTGCATCAATTCATTCATCCCAGTCACCGGATCGCCTCGTTTCCTGCATAATCCTGCACGATCACCTCAACGAGGGTCATGTCACCGCTGGCGGCGGGCAGGCTTGCCCGGCAGATGCCGCCGGCGCTGTCACAGCGCAGGTATCCTTCAAATTCCTCGTCACCAACCTCAACCAGATATGGCGCCGCCTGACGCAGCCCCGAGGCATCGCGCGCCTCCACCACGATCTCGATCGGGCCACCCTCGCCGCCGGGGCGCGTCATGCGCGCCTCGACGATCTCGGGCGGATCAAGGTCCAGAACCGTTTCCACCACCAACACACCGGCATTGCCTGCCGCGTCTTCGGCCCGGAACTCGAACACGTTCCGCCCCGGCTGCAAGGTCACTTGCATCACGAAAAAGCCGTCAAAGATTTCCATCGGCGCACCGTTCAGCGTGGCCGAAACCGCATCGCCCACCAGCCCGGTCAGGTCCAGCAGATCATCCGATGTGGCCCGCGGGGGCGGCACATCCAGAACGATCTCGGGCGCTTCGCTGTCGCGCTGCACCTCAAAGCCGATCTGCCCCGCCGGGCTGCCGCCCTGGCTCAGAATTTCCAGCGAATACGGCACCACGTCGGTCGTGACCGGCACGCTGATGCCAATGGTGCCGCCGCCGCCCACACGTGTGCGGCCCACCTCGGCGCCCGCCGCGTCCCGCAAGATCACCGTCATTCCAGGCGCCGCAGTACTCGTGGCCAGCACCGTCATTTCCGCGGTCCGGCTGACCAGAACTTCGCCGGTTCGCGGCAAATCCGCATCCAGGGTGATCTCCACAGCCCTGCGCGGCTCGAACAAAACCTGGCGGCGCTTTTCGGATCTGTTGCCCGCCGCATCCGTGGCCACGACCAACAGCGAATTGTTCCCCGGAACCAGCGTGGCGGCCACCAGGAACGACCCATCTTCCGCCACCTCCACCGGATCGCCGTTCAGCGTCAGCGTCACGTCCTTTTCAGAGGCGCCCAACACCTCGATCCTGTCTCGCTCCACAAGCGTATTCTCGGGCGGGGCCAACAGGGTCAGGAAGGGGGGCGTCGCGTCCACCCGCAGGTCGAACTGACGCACTTCGCTCCATTTCCCCGGCAGGCCCAGCTTGTCCAGCGCCGCAACGCGCCAGTAATGCGTCCCCGGTTTAAGGTTCTCGACACGGTTCGCCGTTTCCTTGACACCCCATTCCGTCGCCAGCATCCGGTTGAATCCAGGATCGGCGGCCACTTCGAACCAATATCCGGCGGCCTCGGGAAAAACCTGCCACCTCAGGTCCACCGCGCTGCCGTAAACATCCGCCTTGTTCTCTGGCAGCGACAACAGCGCCCGCTCCAGCACGGTGGCGCGCGCGGTTTCGCCGCCACGGGTGATCACCACACCTTCATCCTTGCCCAGCGACACATTTTCCAGCCCCGACGCAATGTCCAGCGCCGCGGTGTCGTAATTCACGAACAACGCGTTCTGGTCGTTGTTCTTGATCCAGAAATCATCCGATTCCGTGGTCGTCGTGATCCCAGGAACATCAATCTCGAAACTGTCACGATCCGACAGCTGGTTCAAAAGCGCATAGAAATCCCCGTTGGACAGGCTGACCTTGGTCACTTCCTTACCGGTCAGCGGATCCGATCTCATGCGCTGGATCGTCGCGTTGGAATTGGCATTCAAACGCAACCGGCTGAGATCGCGAAACGTGACCTGCGTCGTGGAATTGGACAACGTGCGCAATCGCTCAAACTCGACAAGAATGTCGTTCAGCGACCGGTCGGTCCAGCTGGCCTCGGCCGGATCGCGGCCTTCGACATCGCCATAGATGTCCGTAATCAGCGCCTCTGCCGACTTGTCGCGCTGTGCCACGGCGATCTCGAAGGCTTCGTTGGCATATTCCGTGGCCGTCCCCGCCAACACAACCACCTCGCGCCATTCGCCCTGGCTGCGCTGCTCCACCGCGGAATCCCGGCTGTCGATCGCGCTGCCGATCTGTTCGGGTGCAAACAGCCGAGCGCCCTCGGCGGTGGCCTTCTGGATCGCGTTCAGCGACACCATCAACGCATCATCTGCCAATGCAACCTGGCGCACCGGCATGTCCAGCACCGCGCCCGGCACCAGATCCGCCGGCGAGCCCAACAGGTTGATCTTCAGAACGGTTGGCCACAGGTCAGGGTCGTTCAGATGCCGGGCAACAAAATCGCGCAAAGTCTCATCACCCGTGTAGGCAACTTTCTCGTAGGGTGCTGAAAGGGGATCGATTTCCGCACTCGCAGGGATCCGGGCGCTGAACGCGAGCGCCGACAGGGCCATCAATATCAGGCCCAGGGCAAGACGCATCCCTCGTTTGCCGATTGCAGGATCAATCATTCCTGCGCCCCCGTTCAAAAAACCGCGAATTTGAAAAGTTTCGTTCGCCACCCCATATCGTTGGCGATATGCGACAATTTGGCAAGGTTTTTAGCGGCCTGGCCCACCGCCCGGCACGCCGCGGAAACAGTACCGCCTAAATACAAGGCTTTGATATAAAAAAGGAAACAATGCGCCGGCCATTTAGCGTGCGATATGTTCAAATTTCCGAAAATAAGAAAAAGATGGTACCGCCTCCCTGGCTTGAACAGGGGACCTCTGGATCCACAATCCAGCGCTCTAACCAACTGAGCTAAGGCGGCACTGTCCGGGCGATTTACCGCTCCGCGCCTTCGATTGCAAGCGCCTAAAACGTGATTTCCCAAGTTTGTTCGACAAGATCGACACCGAAACTGTGCACCGGTTTCGATCCCGTCAAACGCCATCCGAAAGCCGCATACAGGGCACAGGCGGCGGCATGGCTTTCATGAGTCCACAGGGTCATCCCGTCATAGCCAACCCCGCGCGCAAAGCTCATGCAGGTGTCCAGCAGCCGCTTGCCCAACCCCAGCCCGCGCGCCTCGGGCAGCACAAGAAACAGGCGCAGCTTGGCCTGCCCCGGCCCCGGCCCGCGCGCGCAGAAGATACTGCCCAGCCGTCGCCCCTCGTGTTCGGCCACCCAGCCGCGTTCGCATGTCCGGTCCTGATTGTTCAGAAAATCGAGCAGAATTTCCTCCACCAGCGCGGCGAACGTGCCATCAAACCCTTCGTCGCGCGCATAGATCGTGGCGTGGGCCTCGACCAGCCATTCAAGATCGCCCGCCCCGAAATCCCGAAGAATGATGCCGTGCTCCGCCATGTGCCGCCCTCGCCTCTGCTTGCCTTTCCACGGCTTTCAGGCTACCCGAAACCGCAGCACAGGAGAACCGAAATGGGTATCAACACCGAACGCGATATCGAGGCCAATCTGCAAATCGGCCCCACCGATCAGGGTTTCGTGCGCATTTTCATCGAAGCTGGTGATGCCGAGATACCGATGGATTTCGACCCGGACGAAGCCCAGGAAATCGCCGAGGAAATCCTGGCCGCCGCCGCCGCCGCGCGCAAGCTGTCAACCTGAGCGCCACCTGATACGGTGTTTTACTTGCCGAAAATGCCGGGCTCGTCTTCCGGCAAGGCGGGCAGTTTCGGATCGCGGTACCGATGCAGGCGACGCGCCGCATCCATCGCGAATTTCTGGATCAGCTTTTTGCGCCGCGCCGGCGCCAGCCTGTCTTCGGGGGCCATGCGGATGATCTCCGCGTCATAGGAATCGGCCACGATCAACCCTGTATCGTCGGGCAACAGATCGGTCGGAAACGCGCTGTCTACTGCCCAGAAATAGCGGTCGCACCATTCCAGATAGCCCTGCCACTTGGAATCGGTCTGGAAATCGGCGCGGCTGGATTTGCACTCCACCACCCAGATCTCCCCCTTTGGGCCAAGCGCCACCACGTCCACACGCAGGCCGCGCGCGGGCACAAATTCCTCGATTGAAACGAACCCGTGGCCGCGTAAATGACGGCTCACGCCACGCGCCAGCAATTGTCCGGGCTGCATGTTTTCATCCATGCGTCGAATGTGAACAATTCATGAACAAATGACAAGCCTCCGAAAGTCAGATTCAGGCCCGGCGCGCGCGCGCCCTGAAGACCTTTTCGCCAGCCGCCAGTGTCGGTGGGGGCGATTGACGCACCGCACAGGTACCTGGAAATTCCCCTTGACCGGTACGGCGTTTCCCGGTCGCCCCCCTTGTGCGCGCCGCGCCCCGCGCATAGATACATGAACGGCGGGTTCTGCCCTTCTCGTGATACGGTTGCATTCCGGTGGCCTTAAGCAATTCCGAGGGAGCTGGCTCTGTTCAGGCCCTGGCCTGATTACCTGGCGCCCACCTGTATATACAGGTCCTCGGGAATGAGATAACCCCACGGCTGCGTTTGCGGGCCCGCCACTTCTCTCACCCGTTGCATTCCACGCCCCAGCGCCTAACTTTGTCCTGTCCAGACAGCAAAGGCCCCTCCATGCCGACCATCCTCCTTCTTCTGGCCCTGCTGCCCGCCCTCGGCCTGCTGCTGTATCGCTACATCAGCCACAAACACCACCGCCAAAGCCTTCTGGAAACGCCCCTGACCGATCGCGAACGCGCCATCGTTTTGCAACAGGTTCCCCTGATCCGCAAACTTCCGGCAGATTTCCGGGACAGGCTCGAAGGCAAGATCAATGCCTTTCTCGACCAGGTGGATTTCATCGGCTGCAACGGGCTTGAAATCACCGAGGAAATGCGCCTTTCGATATCCGCCCAGGCCTGCCTCCTGATTGCCAACACCAACACCTGGTACACGCATCTCACCACAATTCTGGTGTATCCCGGCGCCTTCAAATCGCGCCAGGCCCGCCAAAGCGGCTTTGTCGTGACCGAGCGCGAGATCATCCGCACCGGAGAAAGCTGGTCGCGCGGGCCGGTGGTGCTGTCCTGGGCACACACCCGACAGGGCGCGCTTGACGACAGCGATGGACACAACGTCGTCTTTCACGAATTTGCCCACCAGATCGATGACCTGTCCGGCCAAACCGACGGCGTCCCCATCCTGGATCCCGCACAAAGCTATGCCGCCTGGGAACGTGCCTTTCTGCCGGCCTACGAAAATCATGTCGCCATGGTGCAGGCCGGGCACCGAACAGTGCTCGATCCCTATGGCGCCGAAGGACACGAGGAATTTTTTGCGGTCGCGGTTGAAGCTTTCTTTGAAAGGCCCAAAGCCCTCAAACAGGGCGAACCCGCAATCTACGAACAGTTGCGCCAGCTGTTCCAACTGGACCCGTCAGGCTGGGCCACATCCTGACACTGCGCCAGCTTCCAACTCAAAAAGGAAAAATCGCTCCGGCGTTCACCCGCGCCGCGCGGCCACTTTCACCGGCACAGGCTCTGCCCGCATCACTGGCAGGTCGTCGCGCTTGCCGCCGCCCCCTGTCCCGCCATCGTCCTTCATGCGCATGATCGTGATGCCGAACTGCGCCCCGGCAAACACAATCCCGTTCAGCGCCCACAACATCACCAGCGCGAGACCGCCGCCCGATGAATTTTTCACCAGATGTCCCAGGTTGCCGACATTAGCGTAAAGCAACAGCCCCACGAACACGGCCGACAATCCGAACCCGACAATGACTTGTGTGATATAAAGACGGACCAGCTTGGGCATGAAACAAACTCCAATGACCCCTCGAATGTACGCCTTTGCCAGCAGATCGCAAGTCACGTCCCGCTGAACGCCGCCATACGCGACAAGCCGCCGCGCCGCGGTTTCAGAACGCCTCGGGCCTCGCCTCGCGCGCCACGTGATCCAACACGGCGTTGACAAATTTCGCCTCTTTGCCTTCCGGAAAAAATGCCCGGGCAATCGCCACATACTCGCTGATCACCACTTTGGGCGGTGTCCCGGATTGCAAAAGCTCGGCCCCCGCCGCCCGGAACAAGGCGCGCAATGTCGGATCGATCCGGTTGATCGGCCATTTCGCCACCAGGCCGCGATCCGTCATCTGGTCGATCGACGCCTGATAATTCACCGCATCTTCCAGCGTCTTGATGAAATGGCCCTGATCTCCCTCGATCATGTCGGTGGCTTCATCGACCTGCGCGCCAAAACGGTGGTCCAGAAACTCGACCCGTACCTGATCCACGGTCTGGCCAGAGCTTTCCATCTGGAACAATGCCTGCACGGAATAAAGCCGCGCGGCGGATTTCATCTTGCGTTTCTGATTGCCGGAAAGGGTCATGCGGTGGGGTTGTCCTTCAACTCGCCAGCGATCCTGTACTCTTCGGACTCGGGCAGAAAACCCACGCCCTTGCGCTGGCCGCCCCACTTACGGGCAAGCGCGATCAGATGCAAGGCCGCCGCCGCCGCGCCGCCACCCTTGTTCTGGTCCTCCGGGTCGGCACGCACTTCTGCCTGCGGGCGGTTTTCCACCGTCAGGATACCATTGCCGATGCACAGCCCCTGCAAGCCCAGCATCTGAAGCGCGCGGCTGCTGTCGTTGCACACCGTCTCATAATGGGTGGTCTCGCCGCGGATGACGCATCCCAACGCCACATAGCCGTCAAAATTGCTCATCCGCTCGGCAATCCCGATCGCGGTGGGAACCTCCAGCGCGCCAGGCACATCCACCAGGTCATGGCGGCCACCTACGGCCTCGATCTCGGCAATCGCTCCCGCCAACAAATTGTCCGCGATATCCTTGTAATAGGGCGCGCGCACGATCAGCAGCTTGACCGGCCTGTCAAACGCCGGTCGCGGCAGAATGTAATGTTGTTCCGCTCTCGCCATTGTCTAGTCCTCCGCCATAATCGGGCGCGTGCCCACGATACTCAGCCCATAGGCGTCCAGCCCCAGATACCGCGTCCGGGGTGAATCCGTCAAAAGCACCAGTTCCTTCAACCCCATATTCGACAGCATCTGCGCCCCCAAACCGGTATGCTTGATGGTGCGCGGCCCTTCATCCTCGTCAGCATAAAGGCTATGGCGCGGCTCGCGGAACAGACACACCACCCCGCGCCCGGCCCCGGCAATGATCCGCATGGCGCGCGGCAGCTCGTCTGCCGGCTTCGGCCCCAGCCCCAGAACGTCGCTGGCCTCGTGCAACGCATGGGTGCGCACCAGAACCGGCTCGGACGTGCTGATGTCGCCCTTGATCAGCACCACATGTTCCACGCCATGAATTTGGTCGGTAAAAATCCGCATCTCCCAATCGCCGCCAAATTCCGAGGCAACAGGTTCGCGCCTGGTCTCCACCACAAGATTGTCATTGCGCGACCGATAGGCGATCAGGTCGCTGATGGTGCCGATCTTCAGCCCATGCGCCCTGGCGAACGTCACCAGCTCCGGCAGGCGCGACATGGTGCCGTCCGCGTTCATGATCTCGCAGATGACCGCGCTGGGATGCAGCCCCGCCAGGCGCGAAATATCCACCGAAGCCTCGGTATGCCCGGCCCGCACCAGCACGCCGCCCCGCTTGGCGCGCAGCGGAAACACATGGCCCGGCGTGGCCAGCGACGCCATCGTGTTCTGTTCGTTGATCGC
Source organism: Thiosulfatihalobacter marinus (assembly GCF_016019955.1). Lineage (GTDB taxonomy): Bacteria > Pseudomonadota > Alphaproteobacteria > Rhodobacterales > Rhodobacteraceae > Shimia > Shimia marinus_A. Next base: position 316,941 of record NZ_JAECRZ010000002.1, on the reverse strand, counting down.
CGTGGCAATGGTCAGCGCCCGGTCCTGCGCCGAAATCCCGGTGCTGACCCCCTCGCGCGCTTCGATCGACACCGTAAAGGCAGTCTCGTGGCGCGACGAATTGTTCACCGCCATCATCGGCAGGCCCAGCCGGTCGATCCGTTCAGCCGTCATCGGCAAACAGATCAGCCCGCGCCCATGCGTGGCCATGAAATTCACCGCCGCCGCATCCGCAAACTCGGCCGGAATGATAAGATCGCCCTCGTTCTCGCGATCCTCGTGATCGACAAGAATGTACATGCGCCCGTTGCGCGCGTCGTCGATGATCTCTTCGATCGGGCTGATCGCGTCGCGCAGGCTCTGCTCGACAGGACCCGGTGTTTCAAAGGTCATGGGATACTCTCCGGCCAGTGGTGTGGCTCAGATAGACCATGACCCGCTTGAATGCCAGTGCCGGGTCGGCGTTCTTCGCCCCCGACGCGACGGAACACCGCCTCTTCATTTTGCCCGAAATACTCCGGGGGGCGGGGAAATCTCCGATTTCCCCATTTGGGGGGCTGGCCCCCCAACCTGCCCCGCACGCGATGCCGCTCGCCGCCAACGCTTTCGCAACACTCGTCAACACGAACGGATCTGCCTGACACAGGCAGGTCTTGCACCGACACAATACCGACATGATACCGACGTGACGCCGACAGGCGATTTCACCCCCGAATGGCCGTTAACCCGACATCTCCGCCAGCCGCGCCACATAGCGCGCCAACGTGTCGATCTCCAGGTTCACCCTGTCTCCGATCCGGGCGTCCCCCCAGGTCGTGGCCTCCTTGGTATGCGGGATCACGTTGATCCCGAACTGGCAGCCATCCACCTCGTTCACGGTCAGCGACGTGCCGTTCAACGCCACAGATCCTTTGGGCGCAATGAATTTCGCCAATGATTCCGGCGTCTTGAACGTGAACCGGGTGCTGTCCCCCTCGTCCTTCATATCCACGATCACGGCCACCCCATCGACATGGCCCGACACGATATGACCGCCAAGTTCATCGCCCACTTTCAGCGCGCGCTCCAGATTGACCCGCTTGCCGACCGTCCAGTCTCCAAGATTGGTCCTGGACACGGTTTCGGCGCTGATCTCCACATCATACCAGCCCGCCCCCAGGTCGATCACCGTCAGACAAACCCCGTCGCTGGCAATCGACGCCCCAAGCTCGATCCCGCCCGTGTCATACCCCGTCGCGATCCGCGCCCGCAGATCGCCTCGCTTTTCCAGCGCGCGCACTTCGCCAATATCCGTGATGATCCCGGTAAACACCGCCAACCCCCATATCTTGTTCGCTCCAGACCTACAGCCCCTACCCCTGCCTGACAACCCGCCACGCTTCGGCAAAATGTCCCCTTATTTCTGCCGCAACTAACCGCTAATCTGACTTGAAAACAACGTTTGAGCACAGGCTGACATGACCCATTCGAGTGGCGATAACCGGGTATTCCTGTTCCTGCAAGGGCCGCATGGCCCGTTCTTTGCAGGGCTGGCGCGCATGCTTTGCCGCTCGGGCGCGCAGGTCTGGCGCGTGGGCTTCAACGCCGGCGACCGCGCCTTCTGGCGTAACGCCGCCACCTACATTCCCTACCGCGATGCCCCGGAAGACTGGCCCGCCACCTTTGACAAAATTCTGGCTGAAAAAGGCATCACCGACATTGTCCTTTATGGCGACACCCGCCCGATCCATGCCCAGGCCGTGGCCCGGGCCCGACAAGCCGGGATCGCCGTGCATGTCTTCGAAGAGGGCTATCTGCGGCCTTACTGGGTGACTTATGAACGCGGCGGCTCCAACGGCAATTCCCGCCTGATGAACATGACCGTCCAGCAGATGGAGCAGGCGCTGGAAGGGTCCGACATGGAGGCGCCGCTGCCACCGGGCCATTGGGGCGACATGCGCCAGCATGTGTTTTATGGCGCGCTCTATCACTGGTTTGTCATGTTTGCGAACCGCAACTACCGCAATTTCCGCCCCCACAGGGCGCTGACAGTTACACGCGAGTTTCAGCTTTACCTGCGCAGGCTTGTGCTGATGCCGTTCCAGGCCATCGAGCGTCGCCTCGCCACGCTGCGCATTCGTTATGGCGGTTTTCCGTATCACCTCGCACTGTTGCAACTTGAACATGACAGCAGCTTTCAAATGCACTCTCCGTTCGACAGCATGACAGATTTCCTGAAGCTTGTGATCGCGAATTTCGCCAAAGGCGCGCCACGCCATCACCACCTTGTTTTCAAGGCGCATCCGCTCGAAGACGGGCGCGTTCCCCTGCGCCGCGAAATCTCGCGCCTGGCGCGACAAAGCGGGATCGCCGACAGAGTCCACTACGTGCGCGGGGGCAAGCTGGCACAGCTTCTCAACGATGCTCGGGGCGCTGTTACCGTGAATTCCACCGCAGCCCAGCAGGTACTTTGGCGCGGCATTCCGATCAAGGTGTTCGGCAATGCGGTTTACAACCAGCCCGAATTCGTCAGCACGCAGCCCCTGACGGATTTTTTTGCCGGGGCCACCCGCCCTGACAATGCGGCATATAAAACCTATCGCCGTTTTCTGCTTGAAACCAGCCAGGTGCCCGGTGGGTTCTATTCCGCGCGTGGGCGCCGCCAGTTGCTACGCCATGTGGTCGACATGATGTTGTCACCCCATGATCCCTATGACGCCCTGCGCACGGGAACAGCGGCGCCAAGGCAACAGTTGCGTCTGGTGAAGTAACCGACACAAGGTCTAGCGCTGGATTTTTGGAACGGATTCCGGTAGGTTGTCGGAAAAACCTGAGGCAGAACATAACAAGGTCGAGGAGACCGAGCAGTGAAACTCCTACAAACCCGATGGGCGAAGTGCGCCACCATCGTGGCCTTTGGGGCCGTCGTGGCGTCTTGTTCGCTGGTGCCACGCCCCGGTCCGAACAAACGCGAAATCTATGCCGGATCCGTCCAGCGCGAAGGGGATGCCTTTGTCGTGGCTGTAAATGACCGTGTCACCCGCGCCACGGCCGTGGTCCCCGCTCTGGGATTTTCCGAAGATTTCAAGAACGCTGGCCAACTTGGCTCTGATACGATCCGCCCCGGTGATATCCTTTCGCTGACAATCTGGGAAAACGTCGACAAGCCCCTGCTTGGCCCCGAAGGCCAAGTGGCGGCGATTCTGGAAGAAGTACAGGTGGACGGGGCCGGGTTCATCTTCGTGCCCTATGCCGGACGAATCCGCGCAGCGGGCAACACACCCGAAGGTATCCGCCGCGTCATTTCTGCCAAGCTCGAAGAACAGACACCCGATCCCCAGGTCGAAGTGCGTCGCGCAGCCGGGGACGGCTCCACTGTGTCGTTGATCGGCTCGGTCGGCGCCCAGGGCGTCTATCCGATCGAACGCCCGACACGGACACTTTCCACCATGCTCGCAAATGCCGGTGGTGTAACCATCGTGCCGGAAATTGCGCAGATCACCGTTTTGCGCGGCAAGCAATCCGGGCAAATCTGGTTTCAGGATCTCTATGACAACCCGGAACTGGACATCGCTTTGCGTGGTGGCGATCGCATCCTGGTCGAGGAAGATACCCGCGCGTTCACCGCTTTGGGTGCCACCGGCACGCAAAGCCGCGTGAATTTCACAACCAAGGATCTGTCAGCCATCGAAGCCATTGCCCAGGTCGGCGGGCTGTCCGCCACCACGGGCGATCCCACCGGCGTGTTCATTTTGCGCAACGAGGCCGACGCGATAACCAATCAGGTATTGGGCCGCTCCGATCTCAAGGGCGCGCAACGCATGGTCTATGTTCTGGACCTCACCAAGCCGAACGGCATGTTCATGGCCCGCGATTTCGTGATCCGCGACGGTGACACGCTTTATGTGACCGAAGCGCCAATCACAACGTGGAACAAGACCATCGCGGCCATCACCGGTACTCTGACCTCGGCCGACACGCTCAGCGGTCTGGGCAGCCTCTGACCGTGACACCTCAGGCAGGCGAAAAAACCGCCGGGAACTCATCCCGGCGGCTTTTTGCATTCAATGGCGGCTTCTATACCCAGCGCCGCTTGCGTCGCATCCTGTCTCTGGCCGGATACGATATCCGGCTGGGGCGCCCCAAGGCGGAAGATCTGGTTGCAGTTTGGGGGCAAAGCCCAACTGCGCACCGTGGCAAGGCCATCGCCGCGAAAACCGGCGCCTGCCTGCTGTATGTCGAAGACGCTTTTCTTCGGTCTCTCCATCCGGGGCGCGTCGCCAGGGAAGCGCCACTGGGCCTGTTCCTTGACACCAAAGCCCCGCATTTCGATCCGTCCCGACCCAGCGACATCGAAACCTTGCTCGCCACCCATCCGCTTGACGACACTGCGCTATTGAACCGCGCACGCGGCGCAATCGAACGTTTGCGCGAGGCCCATCTTACCAAATACGCCGGGCTCGACCCCACCCTGCCACCGCCGCCGCCCGGATATGTTCTGGTCATCGATCAGACACGGGGCGACGCGTCCGTCACAGCCAGCGGCGCGGATCACGCGCGGTTTCGTGAAATGCTTGTCATGGCCCAGGAAGAACACCCCGGATGCCCCGTCGTCATCAAGACCCACCCGGAAACCACTGCCGGGCAGCGGTCCGGCTATTTTGGCCCAGAGGATGTAAACGATAGAATTTCTGTTTGTACAGAATCACTTAGCCCATGGGTACTGTTCGAGGGCGCAGTTGGGGTCTATACCGTTTCGTCGCAAATGGGATTCGAGGCGATCTTCGCCGGACACAGACCACGCATTTTCGGGCAGCCGTTCTACGCCGGATGGGGATTAACCACAGACGAGTTTCCGGTGGCCCGCCGACAAAGGCAGCTGACCCGCGCCCAGTTGTTTTCGGCGGCGATGTTCCTGTATCCGACATGGTACGATCCCTGCCGGGACCAGCTTTGCACCCTGGAAGAGACCATCAACCAGTTCGAGGCTCAAACCCGCGCCTGGCGCGAGGACCGGCGCGGCTGGAATGCCCATGGAATGCGTCTGTGGAAGCGCAAACCCCTCCAGAAGTTCTTTGGCAGCGTCAAACCGCTGAGATTTGACAGAACCGCGCCGGACCGGCCCTCCATGGTCTGGGCCAGCAAACCGGGCCCGGAAGCGTCTGTGCGCGTCGAGGACGGGTTTGTGCGCTCTCGCGGTCTGGGAGCGGAATTGGTGCCCCCCTTGTCACTGGTGTGTGACGACCTGGGTATTTACTATGACCCGCAGCAGCCAAGCCGGCTGGAACGGCTGATTGCCGCTCGAGAAAACCTGCGCCCGGATCAAACCTTGCGGGCAGAGGCATTGGTGCGGCGCATATGCAAGATGGGTATCAGCAAATACAATCTTGACGGCGACAGGTTCGATCTGATGCCGGGACACCGCATTCTGGTGCCCGGGCAGGTCGAGGACGACGCTTCGATCCTCACCGGCGCCGACACGATCCGCACCAATCGCGCATTGCTTCTGGCCGCGCGGCAGGCCAATCCGAATGCGGTCCTGATCTACAAGCCCCACCCCGATGTCGAGGCTGGACTGCGGGCAGGCGCCCTGCCGGATGCCGGAGATATCGCTGACATGGTTGTGCGCCACGCTGACATGGCCACCTTGCTACAAGACGTGGACGAAGTGTGGACAATGACTTCGCTCACCGGGTTCGAAGCGCTTTTGCGGGGATGCCGCGTTGTCACGTTCGGGGCGCCGTTCTATGCCGGTTGGGGTCTGACAGACGATCGCGGCACGATACCGGCGCGGCGCATGGCGAGGCCGACGTTGGCAGGACTGGTCCATGCCACACTGATCGACTATCCGCGATATTTCGATCCGGTCAGCAATCAGCCCTGCCCTGTGGAGACCGCCATCGAAAGGCTGGCCAACGGCGACATCCCCCACCCTGGAACGTTCAATCGGTTACTGTCCAAGCTTCAGGGGCAGTTCGCCAGTTTTCAGGGGATGTGGCGCTAACTGGCTTCGATGCGGTGCCAGATTGCCATCACGTCTTCCCCCATCGCCCGCTGCGATTGCAATTCGAACCGTGGCGCATCTCGCAGGCGCTCGACCCCCAATGCGCCAATGGCCGGATAGCCCTCGGCCCCCAACACCGCACCAGCAGCAAACGTCACCAGTTCATCGACAAGATCCGCCGCCAGCAACGATGCCGCCAGCGCGCCGCCGCCCTCACAGAACACGCGTGTCAGGCCCCTGTCCCCCAGAGCGGCCAACACAGAAGCCGGGGAAACATGCGCGCCTTCGAGGTCGCAAGCCAACAGTTTTGCGCCCAGGTCCCGCCATGCCCGCAACAGGGCCGGGTCGGCATCCGGGCCGTGCGCAATCCACACCGGGGCGTCACGGGCCGTACGGGCAAGATTGCTCATCAGGGGCATGTCCAGACGACGGGATACCACCACCCGTACAGGCTGATCATTCGCACCCAGTCCGCGCACGGTCAGCATCGGATCATCCGTGCGCGCTGTTCCCCCGCCGACCATCACTGCGTCATGGCGCATCCGCATCGCATGAACCATCCGGCGAGAGTCCGGCCCCGTGATCCACTGGCTTTCCCCGGTGGCCGTGGCAATGCGCCCGTCCAGACTTGTTGCCAGCTTCAGCGTCAAGAACGGGCGACCCAGATCGGTTTTCAGAAAGAACCCTTGCAAATCACGCGCAGCCACGTCCTCCAAAACACCCAGTTTCACCGCGATGCCGGCATCTCGCAACATCGCCAATCCTCGCCCGGAAACTCTTGCATCACTGTCCTGGACTGCCACAACCACCCGTGCCACACCCGCGTCAACCAGCGCCCTGGCGCAGGGTGGGGTCTGCCCGTGATGGGCGCATGGCTCAAGCGAGACATAGACCGTGGCACCGCGCGCGCTGGCACCGGCTTGCTGCAATGCCACGGTTTCCGCGTGAGGCCGACCGCCCGGCTGGGTCCAGCCACGCCCGACAATCCTGCCTCCCTTCACGATAACGCACCCCACGGCGGGGTTGGGCCAGCAACGTCCCAGACCGCGCCGCCCCAGTTGCAGGGCCAGCGCCATATAACGACTGTCAGACAGGATCAATCCTCGTTCGGGGCGTGCGGGCGAAGCTCGGAAACGAACTTGTCGAAATCATCGGCGGCCTGGAAGTTCTTGTAGACACTCGCAAACCGCACATAAGCCACGGTATCGATACGGGCCAAGGCCTCCATTACGATTTCGCCAATCGTCTTGGACGGAATATCCGTTTCACCCATGCTTTCAAGACGCCGCACGATGCCCGAAATCATCTGGTCGATCCGCTCCGGCTCGACCGGTCGTTTCTGCATGGAGATCCGGATTGACCGTTCAAGCTTGTCCCGGTCGAATTCCTCGCGCCGTCCGTTCGATTTCACCACCACAAGATCGCGCAACTGCACCCTCTCATAAGTTGTAAATCGCCCGCCACAGGCCGGGCAGAACCGCCGGCGACGGATCGAAACATGATCCTCAGCCGGGCGTGAATCCTTTACCTGGGTGTCGATATTTCCGCAAAACGGGCAGCGCATGGGCCATCCCCCTGTCCGTAGTCTTATTGTTTTCCACCGCGCATGGGGTGTGCCCCCCACTTATCCACAGGTACTATAGGGCAGCTACAAATCTTTGGGTAGTGGTCAATTCGCGCCGCTACATAGGCGAAGGGGAAGAAATACCTCTTCCTCCCCGTTCAAAATGCGACCAGAAGCCATATATCATGCTCGAGGGCTCGGAATGGGCCAATTCATGCACAAAAATGCGCTGCCACCTGACGGGTGTGCGGCGCATTTCTATGTTCGAACAGAAAAAGTCCCTGCCAGGTGCCAAGCGCAGGCCGCCCCCGGGACACCGGGATCGTCAGCGAGACCGGCATCATGGCCGCCTTGATGTGGGCCGGCATGTCGTCCGGGCCTTCATAAGTGTGGGTCAGGTATCCCATGCGCGGGTCAGTGGATGGCGGGACCAACCGGGAAAAAAAGTTGCGCAAATCGGTCTGAACTTCGGGATCGGCGTTCTCCTGGATCAGGAGACTGCAACTGGTATGACGCACGAAAAGCGTCAGCAGTCCAATATCTGAACCCTGCCCATCGACCCAGGCCGTGACCTCGTCGGTGAATTCATAAAGGCCTTGGCCGCGCGTTTGTATTTCGAACATTGTCTGCATCGGGCCATGATGTCTGTGTCAGGACGGTTGCTCAAGCCCGGTCAGAGATCCAGTTCCTTGACGCAGTTGCGCAATCCCGCCGCGACGCTGATATTGCTGCCAACATGGCGCAATGACATCACCCCCGAGGCGCCCCCGGATCGGACCAGAAGGCTTTCATCCGGGCGGGTGGTAAACACCACCCCGTATTCTCCGGAAACTGTCAGGCTGGGACCATAGGCACGCGCGACGTATAAACGCCCGGACGTTTGCACGCCCAAGGAGCGGGCCGTCTTCGCGGCGGAACACCAAATGTATGGATCCTTGGCATTCCACTTGTTCACCACTTCAAAGCTGCCAGGCCTGCCCAGCTGGATAACCGGATTCTTCAACGCATTGGTGTTCGCGGACACCCCGCCTGCCATTGCGATGCCCAGCACCACGATAAGTCCATATGTTCCGTTCATCGCGTCCTCCTTTTTCAAAGGATACGCGTTCCGGCACAAAGCGGATCATCGACGGCACCGGCATCAGCCTTAGTTACCAAGGTCAATGTCACAAAAGTTCCGCGTATGGCCGATGCTAAGATTGTATCCCACCTTCGATATCGAGATGGAATAGTTACCACCCTGCCCCGGCCTCGAGTCCTTGGCCTTGACTTCGGGCGACGGGTTTACCGTGAACCCGACACCGCGACGGCGTGCCTTGGTCTTGGCCGGGCCCACCGGTGTCATCAGGTAAACCCGGGTTGTCGCGGGCACCTTGAGATAGGCCTGCGCGTAATTCCCCGCCCAACACCAGATATGGTGGTTCGCATAGCCCGGCTCGGCGATCACTTCGTAATTTCCATCTCCGGGCAGCGGATTCACTTCCAGCCGAAACCACGCTGCGTCAAAAACTTCTTCCTGGGCCATAGCAGGACCGGTGGCCATCACGCCGACAAATCCGACCACGCCCAGCATACGAATTCTTTTCATCGGTATGCTCCTTTTCACCCTCAGCAGGGTATACGCCCGGCCCCGTCCGCCGGATCAAAACCGGTTCATGATGCCCAAATCACAAAAGCTCTTGGTGTGACCCACGGACAGATTATACCCCACCTCGGTGATCGAGACCGAGTAATTGTTCGCCTGCCCCGGTCGCGACGCCTGCTCCAACACCTCCGGGGACGGGTCAAGCGTGAAGCCCACAGAGTTGCGCTTGGCCCTGGTCTTGGCCGGACCGCGCGGATTGAGCAGATACAACCGCGCCGTCGCCGAAGACCTCAGCCGCGCGGTGGCATAGTTTCCGGCCTCGCACCAGATCAGCCTGGGCCCGGCCCCGTTTTCGATAATCACTTCAAAATTGCTGTTTCCAGGCAACGGGTTGGTTTGCAACCGATATCCGCCAACGGCGATTCCGAATGCCTGCGCTGCCGCCGGCCCGGCCATTACAAGCACCCCCAATACAAAAAAACTCAGCTTCAATCGCGACATGAAAATCTCCGGGCACTGGAGCGATGCTACAGGCAAAGCGGCGGCCGACCAATGGCAAGCCGATCAGAACTTCGTGACCTAGACAAACGGGGCCTGCCGGCCCCGCTGTTATCTTACTGATCCAGGAAGCTGCGCAGCTTGCGACTGCGGCTGGGATGTTTGAGCTTGCGCAGCGCCTTGGCCTCGATCTGGCGGATCCGCTCGCGGGTCACGCTAAATTGCTGGCCAACTTCTTCCAACGTGTGGTCGGTATTCATACCGATGCCGAAACGCATCCTCAGAACCCGCTCTTCACGCGGCGTGAGCGAGGCCAGAACCCTTGTCGTGGTCTCTTTCAGGTTTTCCTGAATGGCCGAGTCCAGAGGCAGGACAGCGTTCTTGTCCTCGATGAAATCGCCAAGCTGGCTGTCTTCCTCGTCGCCGATCGGGGTTTCAAGGCTGATCGGCTCTTTGGCGATTTTCATCACCTTGCGCACTTTCTCCAGCGGCATCTGGAGCTTTTCGGCCAATTCCTCTGGTGTCGGTTCGCGGCCAATCTCGTGCAGCATCTGGCGGCCCGTGCGGACCAGCTTGTTGATGGTCTCGATCATGTGCACCGGGATGCGGATCGTGCGGGCCTGATCGGCGATGGACCGGGTGATCGCCTGCCGAATCCACCAGGTGGCATAGGTGGAAAACTTGTAACCCCGGCGGTATTCGAACTTGTCGACGGCCTTCATCAGGCCGATATTTCCTTCCTGGATCAGATCCAGGAACTGCAGGCCACGATTGGTGTATTTCTTGGCAATCGAGATCACCAGCCGCAGGTTGGCTTCGACCATTTCCTTCTTGGCCTGACGCGCCTCTTTCTCGCCCTTCTGGACCTGCTGCACGATGCGGCGGAATTCGCTGATATCCAGACCAACATACTGGCCCACCTGGGCCATGTCGTTGCGCAGCTCTTCCACTTTTTCCGAAGAGCGCTCCATGAACATCTGCCAGCCGCGTCCCGGCTTTTGCGACATGTCGTCCAGCCAGGTCGGATCCAGTTCGCGCCCGCGATACGCATCGATAAACTCGCGCCGGTTGATACGGGCCTGATCCGCCAGCTTCACCATCGCGCTGTCGATCTGCATCACCCGCCGGTTGATGCCGTAAAGCTGGTCGATCAGCGCCTCGATACGGTTGTTGTGCAGGTGCAGTTCGTTCACCAGTTCCACGATTTCCGACCGCAGCTTCTGATAGGTCGCTTCTTCCTTCTTGGAAAAGCTGTCATCCTCGTTCAACGTGGCCGAGATACGTGCATCCTGCAAATCGCTCAGATTCACAAAGTCGCGGGCGATCGTGTCGAGCGTTTCAAGGACGCGCGGCTTCAGCGCGGCCTCCATCGCGGCCAGCGACATGTTGGCCTGCTCGTCATCATCGTCGTCGTCTTCCTTGACTATCGGATTGCCATCCGCGTCAAGCTCGGGACTGTCATCTTCTTTCTTCGGCGCGGCATTCACGTTCGAGGTATCAACAACCGTTTCGGTTTCTTCTTCCTCGCCCATCTGGTTGCCAAAGGTGGTCTCCAGATCGATGACATCGCGCAGAAGGATCTCTTCCGACAGCAATTCGTCGCGCCAGATCGTAATTGCCTGGAATGTCAGCGGGCTTTCGCACAACCCGGCAATCATCGTGTTGCGCCCGGCCTCGATCCGTTTGGCGATCGCGATCTCGCCCTCGCGGCTCAACAACTCGACAGAGCCCATCTCGCGCAGATACATGCGCACGGGATCGTCCGTCCGGTCCAGCTTTTCGCCCGTACCAGAGGCCAGCGCCACGCCGCGATTGGCCGAGGACGTATCGACCACGGCGGTCGATTTCTGTTCTTCCTCTTCGGCTTCCTCGTCTTCGATAATGTTGATGCCCATTTCCGACAGCATCGACATCACATCCTCGATCTGCTCGGAACTCACCTGATCAGGCGGCAGGACCTGGTTCAGCTGATCATAGGTGATATACCCTTTTTCCCGGGCCTCACCGATCATTTTCTTGACAGCGGTCTGGCTCATGTCCAGCGAAGTAACGTCTTCCTGATCGGCTGGCTTCTGGTCGTCGGTGTCCTTCGCGGCCATGCGGGTGCTCCTGCAAATTCGGGCTGAGGGTGATTCGCGTGTACCGAATCAATCTTGCGGTCGGGTGATTCGCAACCCTGTTTACCCTGTTTTCTTTACGTAATCCTCACCAAAAGACGTTATCCGCGCCGCGGCTTGCCACCTCTGGTGAAATCGATTCTTTCCGTCAGCGCGTCCAGTGCCGCGCGTTCATCCTTGTCTATGGCCGCTCCGTTCGGGCCTACCTCGAATTCGCGGCTGTCTTCCTTCTGGCTGCGCACGGCGTTGTTGCGCGCCTCCGCGGCCTGTCCCAGCCGCCAGGTCACAGCCTCGTCTGCGACGCCTTGGATATCCTCCTCGGCCTCGGCAATCTCGGCGTTCAGTCCCCGCTCCGTCTTGAGCTTGGCCAACTCCTCGGTCAGCGTCAGTCGCGCGATGTCCACGTCGCCGGGATTTCGGATGGCGGGGGTGATGGCGACATAGGGCTGGCGCAAAAGCTTTTCAACAGCCTCGATCCCCAGCGCCGCTTCAACCGCCTCTCTCGGGTCCGGGCTGTTGGCATTGCGCAACAGCGCATCCCGGATCAGCGCATTATCCTCATCGAAACACTCCATGCTTTCGATGGCATATTCGAAATCGTCCAGCAATTCCGGCGATACCAGCAGAACGCCCAGAACCACCGCCTCGCGCAACCGGTGCTCGACCGGTCCAACACTCGCGGCCAGTACAGACGCCTTGGTGTGGCTCTGCACCTTGGGGCCCACCTTCCAGCCCGGGCGAAACGTCCCGCCACCAGTACGCTGTGGGCGAAACAGTTGCCAGCGCAGTTCCTTGATCGCCTCGCCATAATGTGTCCGGATCGACGGATCGCGGATCAGCTTGATCTTCTGGCGCAGCGCCGCGTCCAGCGCCGCGCGCCGTTCAGGGCTGTCAAACACCTTGCCCTCAATCTCTCGCTGCCACAGCAACCGGACCATCGGCATGGCCCCATCCAGAACCTTCTGAACCGCCGACGCTCCTCGCGCGCGGATCAGGTCATCCGGATCCTGCCCCTCCGGCATCAGCGCAAACCGCAGGCTTTTGCCAGCTTCCAGAAGGGGCAAGGCAAGGTCGATTACCCGCATCGCGGCCCGAAGCCCTGCCGTGTCTCCGTCCATTGCGATAATCGGCTCGTCGGAAATGCGCCACATCATCTGCAACTGGCCTTCGGTGATGGCGGTTCCCAACGGCGCCACCGCCCCACCAAACCCTGCCTGGGCCAGCGCGATCACATCCATGTATCCTTCGGCCACGATCAGCGGCTGGCCTTTTCCGGCCGCCTCGCGCGCGGGTCCATGGTGATACAGGCTGTGACCCTTGTCGAACAGATCTGTTTCCGGTGAATTCAGGTACTTGGCATTGTCGTCCGGGTCCATGGCCCTCCCGCCAAAGGCAATGCATCGTCCGCGCGCATCCCGGATGGGAAACATGATCCGATTGCGGAACGTATCATAGGGCTTGCCCCCCTTGTTCGAGGGTTTGGCCAACCCCGCCCCGACGATCAAATCGGGGGCCACGCCCTTGGCCGTCAGGTGATCCCACAAGCCCTGCCACCCTTCGGGGGAAAAACCGATCTCGAACCGGTCGCGCGCGCCCTCATCCAGCCCCCTTCGTTCCAGATAGGCGCGCGCGGTTGCCCCCTGAGAGGTGCTCAGCATCATCCGGTAATGGCGCACAGCCATTTCCATCACTTCTACCAATTGGGTGCGGCGGTCGGCCTTTGCCTGTGCCTTCGGATCGCGCGCGGGCATCTGCATCCCGGCCTCCTCGGCCAGGATCTTCACCGCCTCCATGAAGTCGACATTCTCGGTTTCCCGGACAAAGGAAATCGCATCTCCCTTGGCATGACACCCAAAGCAATAATAGAATCCCTTGCGGTCATCTACATGAAAAGAAGCCGTTTTTTCATGGTGAAACGGGCAAGGCGCCCACATGTCGCCCTTGCCCTGATTGGACTTGCGGGCATCCCACATGACCTTGCGGCCCACCACCTGTGTCAGGCTGGTGCGCGTGCGCAATTCATCCAGGAAACCGGGGGGCAGACTCATGTCAGGTAATATGGAGCGCGCGATGGGCGCTGTCCATAACCCGTGACAGGTTCTTTACTGGCTCATGCAGCTTTGAAAGTAGGCGGCACCCGGATCCATCTTCAGCTGCTTGCGCTTCAGACCGTTATAAACCCAGTCGGCAATTGCCGGCACGGCAGCAATGTATTTTTCCGCGACATCGGGATCCTGCCCGGACATCATGCTTTCCACCGCCTTTTTCTCACTCTTGCGTTCCAGGCGCAATTCCGTGGCACGAGTCACGATCCTGGCCTGCATCTCGCATTCCGCATTCTGGTCGGCAAAGACAGGCACAGCCGCAAATGAAGTGACAACAAGGGCAAAGACAGGCAGCAGACGCATTGCGGAATCCTCCAATTCACAAAGGTGCTTTCCGTGATGTCAGGATGAGAGGCGCGCTGCAACCCCTTTCATCGCTGTCTCCAAATCGTGAACCAGGGTCGATGCCATGGAGCGGAATGCCATGATCAGGAACGCATTGTCACCGACACGGGCAAGCGACACGTTCATGTGCTGCAACTGGCTTCGGGCGGCATGACCGCGTTTGAACCGGTGCCGCCGCAGGTCAAGGGGCACAAGCCGCGCCAGCACATCTTCACAGCCCGCGCCCTCCAACCGGACGGTCGCCCAGGCATCGGATTGATCCGTTACCGCCGCATGTTCGGCCAATGCGGCGTTGGGCACGGGTCCAATCAGCATGACCTGCCCCTGGCCAAACCACACCGCCCTGGCGCCTTCGCGGCCGGTCATCCGGTTAGGCTGAGGCAACGCCATGCCATGCGCATCCTTCAACGCCTGCGACAGCGCCTTCTCCCGCCCCTTGTGCGCCATGACCGAGGTAATCGGCATACTGGGCAGTTCGCTTAACGTCACACCACCGCATTCAATCGGCAGCAGCCCCTCACAAGGCGATTTCGCAATCAGCTCAGCCACGCACCCGCCCTCCTTCGGGATCAAGGAATACCGGATCACACACCACGCAGCGGGTTGTCACGCCGCGCAGGTGATCCACCATGACCACCTCTTCGCCATGGCGCGCGCGCCCGTTTCTCAGAAACCCAAGCCCCAGGAAACTTTCCAAAGTCGGGGAAAACCCGACAGATGTCGTGTATCCCTGAGCGTTCTGTCGTACCGGCGCGGCATCCCTTTCGAACAGATGCGCGCCGGCCGTCAACTGCTTGACCGGCCCGACCGGCTTCAGGCCCACCAATTGCTCCCGTTCGGCTCCGTTCAGCCCGGGACGTTCGCTCATGGTCTTGCCGATACAGTCCTTGCTGGCGCTCACCATTCGCTCCATGCCAATATCGAACGCTGTCACCCGCCCGTGGATTTCGGCATGGGTGATGAACCCTTTTTCGATCCGCAACACGTTCAACGCCTCCATCCCGTACAGCCCCCCGCCCAAAGCCTCGGCGCGTGCCGTCAAAAGCCGGAACAGGCTGTCGCCATAGCGCGACGGCACCGCGATTTCATAGGCATGTTCGCCGCTGAACGAAATCCGGAACAACCGCCCCCCTACACCCTGAACGGTGATCTCGCCGCAGCCCATGAACGGCCATGTCCCGGCGTTGACTTCTTCTTCCACCAGCGCATCGAGCAACTCGCGTGACCTTGGCCCGGCCACCGCGAACTGCGCCCATTGCTCGGTGACAGAAATCATCTGCACATCCAGATCGGGCCGCAGGCACTGATGTACATATTCCAGGTGCCGCATCACCGGCCCGGCGGCGGCGGTGGTGGTTGTCATCACATAGTGGTGTTCCCCCAGCCGCGCCGTGGTGCCATCATCCATTACCGTTCCGTCTTCGCGCAGCATCAGACCATAGCGCACGCGCCCCACCTTCAGGGTCGAGAACATGTTGGTATAGACAAAATCCAGAAACACCCCCGCATCCGGTCCCTGAATGTCGATCTTGCCAAGGGTCGAAACATCACACACGCCGACGGCGCTACGCACCATATTGACCTCGCGATCGCAGGCCTGGCGCCACGTCTTTTCGCCCGGCACCGGGAAATAGCCCGGGCGGTACCACAGCCCGGCCTCGATCATCGGTGCGCCGCGTTCCACGCTGGCCCTGTGGCTGGTGGTGTAACGTTGGGGCGCAAAACCGCTGCCCTGCGCCCCGGCGCCCAGCGCCGCAATCGACACCGGCACATAGGGCGGGCGGAATGTTGTTGTCCCGGTCTCGGGAATGCCGCGTCCCGTCGCGTCGGCCAAAACCGCCAGCGCCGCAACGTTCGAATTCTTGCCTTGATCGGGCGACATGCCTTGCGTCGTATACCGCTTCATGTGTTCGACACTGGCAAAGTTTTCCTGTGCGGCCTGTTTCACGTCCTTGACGGTCACGTCGTTCTGAAAATCCAGCCAGGCCCGCCCCTTTCCGCCCACCGCCCAAAGCGGTGCAATTCGATAGGGCGCGTCCCCGGCCTCGGGCAGATCAAATTCGCCTGACCTCATGCCCAACGCCTCCAGAGCGCGCGTCGCGGCCTCGGCCCCTTCGCGCAGCGCACCATGGGTGGAAAACGCGCCGTTGCAGGCTCCGGCGGCCTCCAATCCGGGGATCATGCCCGCTATGGGCACAAAGCTCTGGATTTCCTCATTCCAGGTTGGCCGCCCGTTCATGTGACAGGTCAGGTGCAGTGTCGGGTTCCAGCCGCCGGACATGGCCAGACAGTCGGTTTCCACCTTGTCTTCGCCGCTGGCGGTCCGGAATGTAACGCTTTCCAGACCCTTACGCCCAGAGCTGTTGCACACCTGGGCGCCGCGAAAGATCGGATAGGCATCGCTCTCGGGCACGTCCCGGCGGCTGTCGATCACGGCGGCAACATGCACACCCGCCGCAACCAGATCACGGGCAGTGCGATGCGCATCGTCATTATTGCCAAACACCGTCACCCGCCGCCCCGGCGCCACGCCATACCGGTTCAAATAGGTGCGCACGGCGCTGGCCGTCATGATGCCCGGCCTGTCATTGTTGCGAAAGGCCACGGGCCGTTCAATCGCGCCCGCAGCCAGGATCGCGCGCCGGGCCACGATCCGCCAGAAGCATTCCAAAGGCCGCCCGCCCCGGTTGCCCAGATGATGTGCTACACGCTCCAGCGCGCCGTAAGTTCCCTGATCATAGGCGCCGGTCACGGTTGTTCTGCTCATGACCCGCACATTCGGCATCTGGCGCAACTCCGCCACAACCCCGGCGGCCCAGTCCGATGCCGCCTGACCGTCGATGTCCTCGACCTCGTTGTTCAATCGCCCGCCCAAAAGGCTGTCTTCATCGGCCAGGATCACATCCGCTCCGGCCCGCCCCGCCACCAATGCAGCCATCAGCCCCGCCGGCCCGGCGCCGATCACAAGCAGGTCGCAAAACGCAAAGGCCTTTTCGTAGCGGTCCGGGTTATGCGCACCGCTCAACGCGCCCAGCCCCGCCGAACGCCGGATGATCGGTTCATAGATTTTTTCCCAGAACGCACGCGGCCACATGAACGTCTTGTAATAAAACCCGGCCCCCAGAAACGGCGCCGCCAGATCGTTGACCGACAACAGGTCCAGGTTCACGCTGGGCCAGCAATTCTGCGGTCTCGCCTCAAGCCCCTCATAAATCTCCTGCACCGTGGCGCGCAGGTTGGGTTCCTGCGCTGCGCCACGCCCAACCGTCACCAGCGCATTCGCCTCTTCGCTGCCTGCGCCCATCACCCCGCGAGGGCGGTGGTACTTGAAGGATCGCGCCAAAACGCGCACCTCGTTTGCCAACAAGGCCGAGGCCAGCGTATCGCCCTCAAAGCCCTGATAGCTGCGCCCCTCAAAACGGAATGTCACCGGCGCCGACCGGTTCACCAGCCCCTTGCCCGCCACCCTCATGCCTGCGCCTCCGACACTTTCGAGGCCAGTTCCGTCGCGATCACCTCATGAGTGAGCGTGTTGCGCGTCACGACAATCCACCCGGCACAGCCCGCTTCGTGATACCACAGGTCGCGCGTCTCTCCCGCCGGGTTGTCGCGGTTGTGCAGATAGTCGTCCCACACCACATCGCTGGCCTCGGGATCCGGTCTTCGCAACAGCACCGCGTCCCCGACATAGTAGAATTCGCGCCGGTCACGCTCGCCGCAAATCGGACAGGTCAGTCTCATTTCGGCCTCTCTGCGGTTGTCAAAAGTTGAAACGCGATACCCATGCCCCGGCCCTCAATGCAGATTGTGCTGAGAGCCCGTGCCCTCTTCGTCCATGATGCCCACACCGGTGCGGAACCGGTCCAGGCGGAATCCGGCGGCAACCTCATGAGGTGTGTCGGTCGCCATCAGATGCGCCATGCACCAGCCCGACGCCGGAACCGCCTTGAAGCCCCCATAGTTCCAGCCGCAATCGATATAGAGCCCATCGATGCCTTCCATCTTGTCGATGACAGGCGACCCATCCGGCGTCATGTCCATGACCCCGCCCCAGCTGCGCAGCACCTTCGCCTTGCCGATCATCGGCATCAGCGTCATCCCCGCCTCCATCACATGTTCTTTCATCGGCAGATTGCCCCGCTGCGCATAAGACGCATAAAAATCAAGGTCGCCGCCGAACACCAGCCCCCCCTTGTCGGACTGGCTGATATAGAAATGCCCCATGCCAAAGCTGATGACATGGTTGATTACCGGTTTCAGCCCCTCGGTCACGAATGCCTGCAACACGTGGCTTTCGATCGGCAGCCGTCGTCCGGCCATGCCCGCCACCAGCCCGGACCGGCCGGCCACGATGATCCCCACCTTCCTTGCGCGGATCGGCCCCTTTGTGGTTTGCACGCCCCGGACCACGCCGCTCTCGATGTCGATACCGGTCACTTCGCAATTCTGCACCAGATCCACACCCCGGTCCGATGCCCCCCGCGCATAGCCCCAGGCCACAGCGTCATGCCGCGCCGTGCCGCCGCGCGGGTGATACAGCCCGCCGTAGATCGGAAACCGCGTCTGTTCAAAATCCAGATAGGGCAGATGCCTGCGCACCCCCTCGCGGTCCAGCAGGATCGCGTCATCGCCCTGATTGACCATCATGTTGCCGCGCCGCGCAAAGGCATCGCGCTGTCCGTCGCTGTGAAACAGGTTGATCAGCCCGCGCTGGGAATGCATGACATTGTAATTCAGATCGTCTTCCAGACCTTCCCACAGCTTCAGAGAATGGGAATAAAACTCGGAATTGCCCTGCAAGAAATAGTTGGCGCGCACAATGGTCGTATTGCGTCCGACATTGCCACCACCAAGATAGCCCTTTTCCAGAACGGCCACATTGGTCAGCCCGTGGTTCTTGGCCAGATAATAGGCGGTCGACAAGCCATGCCCGCCACCGCCGATGATCACCAGGTCATATTCCGGCTTTGGATGGGCATCGCGCCAATGCGCGCGCCAACCCTTGTTCCCGGTCAGCCCTTCCCTGAGAACCTTCCAGCCTGAAAACCGCATGATCCTCTCCCGGCAGCATCAATTCGCACTTTGCCCATGAGTACAAACTGAACCCCAAAAAACCAGAGTGAATTCGACAAAAGCTGGTCAACCCGCGACTCGCCGCGATTATTCGCAAGGCGCCGGACCGGATCAGAACGTCAACCGAAAGCTCACGCCCACAAGTCCGGCCGGGTCATAGGATTGGCGGCTGATCACAGCGCCCGCCGCGTTCTCCAGCTGCAAGCGCCCGTCAAGCTCCGCGCCCGCAAAAACGCTCAGCGTCATGC
This sequence comes from Thiosulfatihalobacter marinus, assembly GCF_016019955.1. Taxonomy (GTDB): domain Bacteria; phylum Pseudomonadota; class Alphaproteobacteria; order Rhodobacterales; family Rhodobacteraceae; genus Shimia; species Shimia marinus_A. The sequence continues at coordinate 297,444 of NZ_JAECRZ010000002.1, read as the reverse complement.
CGGGGTTGGGCTGGTATTGTAACGCCATCACCACCGGAAGACTGCGGTCCTCGCCCACGCCACCCGGTGCCAGACCGACATTGTCCAGGCGGAACCGGTTACTCTCGGACCGCGCGATCAGTGACAGATCAACCACATCGCTTGCCTTGTAGGACAGCGACAGCCCAGGCCCCTGAGACGCCCCCAATCCGGTCGAGGTGCTCAATCTCCAGCGGTCGGCAAACCGCCAGTTGACCAGCAGCGCCGGAAACACGTTCACATCCGTGTTCCCCAGTTCCGAAAACGCGCCAAAGGCCGGGCCGATTTCCAGCCGCTCGCTGATCTCCCAGCTGACCCCGGCAAAAATACCGTAAGTCATGGCGCCCGCGCCTGTGCCGTTCTCGCCATCCCAACGCACGGAAGGCGCGATCAGTACATTGGCCCGGTCCCCGGCGCGAAACCTGAACGGCGCAGAGAAACTGACATCGTTCACGTCGCCCCACGGCGCGGCGCCCGGAGTTGCGAAATCGTACTGCACCTGCCCATAGCTCAGCAGAAACCCGAACGATGCGCCTTCGGGGTTACGATACAGCGCGCCGGCCCGCAGATATTGTCGGTTCGCGGAAAAGCCCCCGCCACCATTCAGCGCCGCGTCGGACTGAAACAAGGCCAACCCATCCACAACAGGTGTCCACCCGGCCTCCTGCGCGCGGGCTGCGCTCGCGGCACCCAAGGAGATCAATGCCACAGCGCCCAATTTCCGAATTCCTGATGTCATTCTGCCCCAATCCCTGATCCTGCCGGATCAGCCCGGCAAAATGCCTACGAACGGATTGGGCAAACAGATGACAAAAACTCGGTGTCGCGGTGCCGGCATCCCGGATGTCTACTCACTGGGTCACGGATGTACGCTCGTCCAGCGTCCAAACCCCAATAATCGCAACAGGCCCACGATCCCATTCCAGGAATGCGTTCTCCCTCCCCGACCTGCGCCAGCTACAGCCCCTTGGCGCGATAACTGGCGGCCACCTTGTTGATAGACACCAGATAGGCCGCCGTTCGCAAATCCTCGACATCGGCCCGCGTGTGCCAAACCTCGCGCATGGACTGATAGGCAATCCGCATCGTGTCATCCAGACCGGATCTTACCAACTCCAGCTCGCCCGCCCCCCGAAGGTATTTCAGCTTGAACTCGGGCGACAACGTGTAAGGAATGGCAGCGGCCTTGCTCAGCTTTTCCAGTTCATCCACCACCAGTTGGTGGCGCGCTTCTTCCTGGCGGCGCTGCATGCGGCCAAACCGGATATGGCTCAGGTTCTTGACCCATTCGAAATAGGATACCGTTACACCGCCCGCGTTGGCGTACATGTCTGGAATGATTACCGTTCCCTTCTGGCGCAGGATGTCATCCGCCCCGGCCGTGATCGGCCCGTTCGCGGCCTCTATGATCAGCGGGGCCTGAATGCGCTTGGCATTTCCCAGATTGATGACTCCCTCCAGCGCCGCAGGGATCAGAATGTCACATTCTTCCTCCAACAGAACGGCGCCTTCGGGCAGGTGCGTTGCATCCGGGTATCCGGTTACACCGCCATGCTTGACCAGCCATTGATACACAGCATCCACATCCAGCCCGGCCGGGTTGAACAGGGCGCCGTCGCGCTCGATGATGCCAACAATCGAAGCGCCATCCTCGTCGCTCAGAAACTTGGCCGCGTGGTAGCCCACATTGCCCAACCCCTGCACGATCACGCGCTTTCCGTCCAACGTGCCGGTCAGGCCGGTTTTTGCAACATCCTCCGGATGCCGGAAAAACTCTTGCAACGCGTATTGTACACCGCGCCCCGTGGCTTCGACACGCCCCGAAATCCCGCCCGCGTTCAGCGGCTTGCCCGTCACACAGGCTCGCGCATTGATGTCGGTCGTGTTCATCCGCGCATATTGATCCGCAATCCAGGCCATTTCGCGTTCGCCCGTGCCCATATCCGGAGCCGGCACATTCTGGCTGGGATGGATCAGGTCGCGCTTGGCCAGCTCATAGGCAAACCGGCGGGTGATCAGTTCCAGCTCGTGCTCGTCATATTCACGCGGATCGATCCTCAGCCCACCCTTGGAACCTCCAAACGGCGCCTCGACCAGCGCACATTTATAGGTCATCAGCGCGGCCAGCGCCTCGACCTCATCCTGATTTACCCCCATGGCAAAGCGGATTCCGCCCTTGACCGGTTCCATGTGTTCGGAATGGACGGAGCGGTATCCGGTGAATGTCTGGATCTGCCCCCGCAAGCGCACACCGAACCGAACCGTATACGTGGCGTTGCAGACCCGGATCTTCTCTTCCAGCCCCGGCGGCAGGTCCATCAGGGCCACCGCCCTGTTGAACATCAGGTCCACACTTTCACGAAAACTCGGTTCCTTGATCGCGCTCATCCAATCCTCCCGTTACGTCGAAACTGCGACTCGCCGCCACAGGCGGCTTTTCGGCACACTACGCCCGTTTGGTCAGCCTTAGCGAGGGCTGATTAAGAAACAGGCACATTTTTAGCGGTTGTTTCGCCCATCGCAACAAAGCCGACGAAAACACTGGCACTGTAATCAAGCACATGTATCCAAAAGGTTATTTTCCGGCAAAATCCCCCATCGCAACCCTGTTTCGCCCCATTTTCGCCCGATTCATGAAAGACAAAGGACAGTGGCGCAAAGTATCCGGCATCCGGCCCGCATTCTTTTCGCGCCAAGGCGAGGTACAGGACCGATGCGAGAGATCGAGCAAGACTTTCTACGGGGCAAGATCCGTGAAAACAGGCTGGGGATGCGTGGCTGGCTGATGCGGTTCGCGCGCGAGGAAGACGGTGTCATCGTCGGTTTCGCGGTGTTCCTGTTCCTCATCATCCTGATGATCGGCGGCGTCGGCATCGACGTGATGTATTCCGAAATGAAGCGCACGAAGATGCAGCACACGCTGGATCGCGCCATTCTTGCCGCCGCCGACCTGGATCAGACCCGCTCACCCGACGAGGTCGTGGCAGATTATTTCAACAAGGCCGGCATGTCTGACTATCTCAGCAACGTCACCGTCAGCGAGGGGCTGAATTATCGTCAGGTCGAGGCCTCGGCCAAGACCGAAACCAAAACCATGTTCATGAAGATGGTCGGAGTGGATACGCTCTCGGTGCCCGCATCCGGGACCGCGGTCGAACGGATCGGCAATATCGAAATATCGCTGGTGCTCGACGTTTCTGGCTCGATGAACAGCAACAGCCGCCTGACCAACCTGAAGGTGGCGGCCAAGGAATTTGTGCAGACGATGGACGACAACACCGAGGACGGCACCCTGTCTGTCTCGATCGTGCCCTATGCCACCCAGGTATCCGGGCCGACGGCGTTGTTTGACAAACTGAACGTGACCGCCGAACACACCTATTCCAACTGCGTCGATTTCGACAGCAACGATTTCACGACAACCGCCATTACGCCTACGCAAGAGCTTCAGCGAACCGCCCATTTCGACCCATGGAACGAAAACGACTGGCGCGACGACGATCCCAGCTACCCGGTTGGCGGCAGGACCGGCAGCTACAATAATGGCGATCCGGTCTGCGAGGTCGATCCTTCGCGCCAGATGGTCGTGCTGCAAAATAACACCCAAGAGCTGAAAGACTTCATCGACGACATGTGGGGCGGCGGCAACACGTCCATCGACATCGGCATGAAATGGGGTACCGCGCTGCTGGACCCGGCGCTGCAACCCGCCATCGAAGACATGGTCGATGACGGAACGGTACCGGCGGATTTCTCCGGGCGCCCGTTCTCTTACGCCGACGCCGAATCCCTCAAGGTCATCGTGTTGATGACGGACGGCAAAAATACCACGCAATACTACATCAAGGACGAGTTCTCCGAAGGTGCCTCCAACATCTGGTGGAACGAACAGGAAGAGATCTATTCGATCTATGTCGGCCAGGATGAATTTGACGAAGATAATGACGGAGTTACCGAAGAGCCGCTGTTCTACTGGCCCGGCCACACTGACCCCGATGGCAACTGGCGCCAGGGCTGGTTCGATCATGCCTGGGGCAACGGTGTCTACGAAGAAGAAGAAACCACAAAGGAAAAAGTCTGTAAATCCTACCGCCGGAACGGATCGTGCAGGCGCTACAAGTGGGTCAAGACAACAACGACCGTCGAGGTCGACGAACCCGGCGAGGCGGTCGTGGTCAAATATCCCGATCTCTGGGCCTACACCTCGCCCCGCTGGGTCGCCGATCAGCTTTATGCCCCCTGGATGGGCCAGAGTTCCGCGCGCTCCTATTGGGATGACGGAGTTCAGGGATGGTACGGCACCAGCACAAAGAATTCGCGCGCCAAATCAGTCTGCGATGCGGCCAAGGACGAGGGCATCATCGTCTTCACCATCGGCTTCGAGGCCCCTTCCGAAGGGCAGGCGGTGCTCAAGGACTGCGCCAGTTCCGACAGTCACTATTTTGACGTGGACGGGTTGGAAATTCGCGATGCCTTTGCCGCGATTGCCACCTCCATCCGCCAGCTGAGGTTGACGCAATGACCCAGAACAAACGCAGCTTCCTCTCCCGGTTCCGGCGTAACGAGGACGGGCACGCAACAATCGAGTTCGCGATCATGGTGCCTTTCCTGTTCGTGATCATGCTATCTGCCGTAGAGCTTGGCATGTTGACGATGCGCTATGCCTTTCTTGAACGCGGGCTGGATATTGTCGTACGTGACATCCGACTTTCGACAGGCGCCGAATTTGAACATGACGAGATACGGGATCAGATCTGCGATGCGGCCGGAATGATCCCGGATTGCTCCAACAATCTGAAACTTGAAATGATCACGCTTGACCTGCGCGACTGGACGGGGATCCCGACCACCACGGTCTGCACCAACCGCGCCGAAGAGGTGCAGCCGCTCACATCGTTCCAGGCCGGCGGCGAAAACACCCTCATGGTGTTGCGGGCCTGTGCCAAGATCGAGCCGCTGTTTCCAACCACCGGGCTGGGCGCCACTTTTAATGTGGACAGCGCCGGGGATTATGCGCTCGTGGCCACCTCCGCATTTGTTCAGGAACCGAGGTAATCCAACATGTTGCATAGCCTGAAATCCTTCCTGAACCGCTTTCGAGAAGACACGCGTGGCACCGTCGCGGTCGAGGCGGCGATCATGCTGCCGGTCCTGTTCTGGGCGTTCATGGCGATGGCGCTTTTTTTCGATATGTACCAGACCCGCAGCACCACCGAAAAAGCGGCCTATACCATTTCCGACATGCTGTCGCGGGAAACGGCGGCGGTGGACGAAGAATATGTCGACAACGCGCTTGATCTGTTCAAGGCGATATCCAGCCTCGATTCGATCTCGTCCTTGCGGGTCAGCGTTGTGGCCTGGAGCGACATCGACGAAGACTATTTCCTGGATTGGAGCTATGGCACAGGGCTGGATGAGGGCCTGACCGAGCAAAGCCTGGCCAACATGTCCAGCAAACTGCCCGAGCTTGTGAATGGCGAACGTCTGATTGTCGTGCAAACCTTCGGCAAATACGATCCGCCCATCAATATCGGGCTTGGGACGGTCGACATGGATACGTTCGTGTTCACCCGCCCCCGTTTCGCACCTCAGCTGGCCTGGTCCGGGGCCTGAGCCCGCTCGACCAGCAACGCTTCCAGCATCTGCGCCATGACCTTGGATTGAGAACCGGGCGTTACGCCGCCAATCCCGACGCGGCGGCCCAGCGCCCACCAAAGCCCCGGCTGCCAGCTGCGTTGCCGACGGCTTTTCAGCCTTAACAGGAAGCCATTGGAAGGCTTCATGGCAAACATGCCGCGCTCGACCCGTTCGATCTCGTCAATCAGGGCGATCACTTCACCCGAACTGCTGCGCAGCCCGTCTTGCGTCAGCTCGATCTGGTTTTCGGTGGCCCGCCGCGTGGCATCCGCAAGCCACAAAGCAAAAACGCCCATCCCGATCAGGAATACCTGCCACTGCAAGGCCGGCGGGCGGGACATGGCCAGATAGATCAACAATCCGCCCAAAGCCGCCATGACAACGATCCCGAACCATCTGCGCAGGACCGAAGCCCGTACGACTGCCAAAATCTCGTCCTGCATATGTCCTCCGGCGCAGCCTGCACCGCCCTAACGCGGAGGCAGGCCGATTGGCAAGCCCTGATACGGGTAAACCGGCCGCGATGCGCCTAGTAGGGCATCGGATGATCGCGATGTGCCTCGTCTATTTCGGCCAGCACCGCGTCGCTCAGTCGCAGCCCATCCATCTTCAGCACATGCGCCAACTGATCCAGCCGCGTCGCGCCAAAAATCGCGGAACAGACAAACGGGCGCTGCACCGTGAAGGCCAGCGCCATATGCACCGGGTCCAGCCCGTGGCGCTGCGCGATTGCCAGATAGGCATCCACCGCTTCAAAAGCCCGCGCGGTCAGACGCCCACCCAGATCCGCCGTGCCGCCCTGCGCCCGCGCCACATCCAGACGCGATCCGTCCGGCACCGCGCCGTGCTGGTACTTTCCGCTCAAAAGTCCCGTGGCCAGCGGTGAAAACGCCATCAGCCCCACATCTTCATTCGCGCTCATTTCCGCCATGTCGGTATCGTAGAGCCGACACAACAGCGAATATTCGTTCTGCACCGATGCCACGCGCGGCAAGCCCCGCCCCTCGGACAGGCGCAGCCACTGAGACGTGCCCCAGGCGCTTTCGTTGGACAGGCCAAAGGCCCGGATGCGCCCGCGCTCTACTTCGCGCTGCAAGGCATCAAGCGTTTCTTCCATATGCGCGATGGTGCTGGCCCGGTCCTGCCCTGACGGATCGTAGCGCCAGTTCTTGCGGAACATGTAAGAGCCGCGATTGGGCCAATGGAACTGATAAAGGTCGATATAGTCGGTGTTCAGCCGCTTCAACGAGCCGTCAATCGCCTCGGGGATGGATGCCGCGCTGATCTCTGCCCCGTCGCGAATATGGGGCAGGCCGTTGCCGGAATGCTTGGTCGCCAGCACCACGTCCTTGCGGCGCCCGGTCTTTTCGAACCAGCTGCCGACGATCCTTTCGCTGTCACCTTGGGTCTTTGCGCTGATCGGGTTCACCGGGTACATCTCGGCGGTGTCCCAGAAATTGATCCCCCCATCCAACGCCATATCCATCTGAGCGCGGGCTTCGGCCGCATCGGTCTGTGTGCCGAATGTCATCGTGCCAAGGCAAAGCTCGGACACGTTGATGCCGGTCCGCCCCAAGGGGTTCATTTTCATGTCAGGTATCCTGTCTCATTCGCGGTTGGTCGCAGAGTAGAGCCTGATGCGGCAAGTTCAACCCGCCTTGCGCGCGTGGAAAATGAAACCCAGAAAATTCAACAGCACCTGCGCCGCCAGGATCGCCGTCGATCCGGTCGGGTCATAGTCGGGTGCCACCTCGACCAGATCGATGCCCACCACCTCGTGCCGCCGCGCCAGCGCCTGCAACATCTCCAACACGTCGTAATACAGGAAACCACCATGGCTGGGCGTGCCCGTACCCGGCGCGATCGAAGGACAAAACGCATCGATATCGATGGTCACGTACACTCTGGCGCCTTCGGGTATGCGCCCGATCACGCCCTCTGGCCCCAGGGCACGGGCCTGGCGCACACTCAGGATGTCGCTGCCCATGCTGCGGGCATCCTCGTAACCTTCCCGTGCTGTCGAACTGACATTGCGAATGCCCACCTGTGTCAGCCCGGTGACATGGGCCTGCTCTGCCGCACGCCGCATCGGGTTGCCATGGCCATACCGCACCCCGTGGCGCTTATCGACAAAATCCAGATGCGCGTCGATTTGCAGGACGTGGATGTCCCCTTGCGTGTCAAACGCATTGATACAGGGGATATTCACCGAATGATCGCCGCCGATCACCACCGGCAACGCCCCCGCATCCAGTATCGCGCGCACACCGGCCTTGATATTGGCATGGCTTTGAGCGGTGTCGGTATGCACGATGTCGGCGTCGCCCAGATCGACAATCCGCACGTCGCCCCCCAGATAGCTCGCGTCATCCTCGTGGTCATATGCCCCGGCATGGCCGAAACTGAACAATGTGCTGGCTTCACGCACCGCCCTGGGCCCAAACCGCGCGCCGCTGCGCCATTGCGTGCCAAAATCATACGGCGCGCCAAGCACCGCCACATCCGCCGCGATGGCCGACCAGTCCTCGACATAGGGCCGCTTGCCGAATGTCGCTATTCCCACGAAAGGCAGGTTCAACCGCCCGCTCTCATATCCGTGCCCAGCCATGTCACCCTCCGCTTGCCTGCGGTCACGGTGCCGTATTCCCGGTGCCGGGTAAAGCATCCCATATTGAGAACAATACGGGAACGCGCTAGAATTCCGACATGCCGACTCACCTCCTCACACGCAGCCCCGAACGCCCCCGCCTCATGCTCGAACCCGCCCCCGGCATCGCGCTGGCGCTGGCCCGGCTGCACGAGGGGTGCGGCCCGGCGCGCCACAGCTTTGCCCTGTGGCTGGCCCGGCACAGCCGCGGCCCTGTGTTCTGGATCGCCCCGGAATGGAGTGCCGCGCCGCTCAACCCCGATGGCATGGCCCGCTTCGTGCATCCGGGGCGGTTCACCTTCCTTACCCCGCGCCGCCCCGAGGACGTGCTCTGGACCATGGAGGAAACGTTGCGCGCCGGGCTGGTGCCATTGGTGGTGGCCGATCTGCCCGGCCTGCCGGGGCTGACCCCGGTGCGCCGCCTGCACCTGGCAGCCGAAACCGGCGCCGCCGATACCGGGCAGCCGCCGCTGGGCCTGATCCTTACCCCCGCAGATGGGGGCGCGCAGGGGGTGGAAAGCCGCTGGCATATGGCCCCCGCCCATACGCCCGACACCGAGGCCTGGACCCTGACACGACTGCGCGCCCGTACTGACCCGGTCAAACGCTGGCGGGTCACGGACCTTGCGGGCAAACCCCGGCTGACCACCCCGGACAGCATCCCCAATATCCCGGCGTGACGCCCCGCTCTACATCAGGCGGGTGACAGGGCACGGCGGCAACATCCCTCAAACCGACAAAAACGACACTTAATCGTCGAATTACCACTTGCCGCCACGGCCCCAGCCGCGATGCTGGGAAATTATGCGCATGATAATTTCCTTCTCCGCCCTGTTCCTGTCCGTGATCCTGCTTCAGCTGAGTTCCGGCGGAGTCGGCCCGCTGGATGCGCTTTCAGGCATCGTGCTGGGCTTTTCCACGTCTCAGATCGGCCTGCTCGGCTCGGCGCATTTCTTTGGCTTTTTCATCGGCTGCTGGTGGGCGCCACGCCTGATCGGCAACGTCGGCCATTCCCGCGCCTTCGCGGCCTTTACCGCGACGGGCGCCATTTCAATGATCGCGCATTTCGTCGTGGTCGACCCGATCGCCTGGGCGCTGATGCGCGTCGGGTCGGGCCTGTGCGTGGCGGGATGCTATACCGTTGTCGAGGCATGGTTGCAGGCCAAGGTCACAAACGAGACACGCGGGCGCGCCATGGGCGTTTACCGTGTGGTGGACATGGGCGCATCGCTTGCCGCACAGCTGGTGATCAGCGTTCTGGAACCGGCAGCCTATGTTTCCTACAACATCCTCGCCATCCTGTTCTGCGCCGCGCTATTGCCGATCACGCTGACCAGATCTCCCCAGCCCGCCACGCCGGACGCCCCACGCTTGCGCCCGATGCTGGCCGTCTCGCGCTCGCCGCTGGCCGCCGCTGGCGTGGTCGTCGCCGCACTCAGTTCGGCCAGCTTTCGCATGGTCGGACCGGTCTATGGCACAGAGGTGGGCTTGCAGACCAATCAGATCGCCTGGTTCCTGGCCGCCTTCGTGCTGGGCGGCGCGCTGGCGCAATATCCGGTGGGCTGGCTGGCCGACAAATATGACAGGCGTTGGGTGCTGATCTGGCTGTCCGCCGCCGCCGTCGGTTCCTGTATCACAACCATCCTGATCGGGGGCGGCAACACGACGCTTGTGATGCTCAACGCCACTGTCTTTGGCCTGACCGCCTTTCCCATCTACTCGGTCGCCGCCGCCCATGCCAATGACTTTGCCACCTCGGAGGAGCGGGTCGAGCTTTCGGCCGCGCTGATGTTCTTTTACGCCCTTGGCGCCATTGCCGCGCCGCTCTTCGCCTCGGGCCTCATCCAGCGGTACGGGCCCTCTGCCCTGTTCGTAATGATCGCCGTCGGGCATGTCGTGCTGATCGTCTTTGGCCTGACCCGGATGCGCGCGCGCCCGACGGCCGAAAAACGGACGCGTTACGTCTATGCGCCGCGCACCTCCTTCACCATCGGGCGCCTGACCCGCCGTCAGCGCGAAACCCCGCCACGCACCACCAAGGATGAAAACGACCCCGACGAGTAAGCCATGAAATCCCGGGGCCGTACCGATGGGCAGGATTGCCCCTCTGGAACAGCGCGCCACTTTGGTCTAGACGATGCGCACGCACAACCAAGGGAACCTGACATGGCGCGCCACCTGATCACTTCGGCCCTTCCGTATATCAACGGGATCAAGCATCTGGGCAATCTGGTTGGCAGCCAGCTGCCCGCCGATCTGTATGCCCGCTACCTGCGCGCGCGCGGCCATGAGGTGCTGTTCCTTTGCGCCACCGACGAACATGGCACCCCCGCAGAACTTGCCGCCGCAAAGGCCGGTATGCCGGTGGCGGAATACTGCGCCGAACTGCACGAGGCACAGGCACGGATCGCGGACGGATTCCGCGTGAGCTTTGATCATTTCGGGCGCTCGTCCTCGCCGCGCAACCACCGTCTGACCCAGCATTTCGCCGGGCGCCTGGCAGAGCTGGGCCTGATCAGCGAAGTTACTGAAAAACAGATGTATTCCAATGCCGACGGCCGCTTTCTGCCGGATCGCTATATCGAGGGCACCTGCCCCAATTGCGGCTTTGAAGGCGCGCGCGGCGACCAGTGCGACAATTGCACCAAACAACTTGACCCGACCGACCTGATCAATCCCTATTCCACCATCTCCGGCTCTACCGACCTGGAAGAGCGCGAAACCAAACACCTGTTCCTGCGTCAGTCGCAGATGCGGGAAAAACTTCAGGACTGGATCGACAGCAAATCCGACTGGCCGGTTCTGACCACGTCGATTGCCAACAAGTGGCTGAACGACGGTGACGGCTTGCAGGATCGCGGCATCACCCGCGATCTGGATTGGGGCATCCCGGTTAAAAAGGGCACCGAAGACTGGCCCGGCATGGAAGGCAAAGTGTTCTACGTCTGGTTCGACGCCCCGATCGAATACATCGCCTGCGCCCAGGAATGGGTGGACGCGGGCAAGGGCGACAATTGGGAACGCTGGTGGCGCACCGACAGGGGCGCCGGGGACGTGACCTATACCCAGTTCATGGGCAAGGATAACGTGCCCTTCCACACCCTGTCCTTCCCGGCCACGATCCTGGGCTCCGAAGAACCCTGGAAGGCCGTCGACTATATCAAGTCCTTCAACTACCTCAATTACGATGGCGGCCAGTTCTCCACCTCGCGCGGGCGCGGCGTGTTCATGGATCAGGCGCTGGACATCCTGCCCCCGGATTACTGGCGCTGGTGGCTGCTCAGCCACGCGCCGGAAAGTTCTGACAGCGAATTCACCTGGGAAAACTTCCAGCAATCGGTGAACAAGGATCTCGCTGACGTTCTGGGCAATTTCGTCAGCCGCGTGACCAAATTCTGCCGGTCGAAATTTGGCGAAGTGGTTCCCGCGGGTGGCAGCCATGGCGCCACGGAAACCGCGCTGATCGACGAGCTGACCACGCGCATCGGGGCCTACCAGGATCACATGGGCGCGCGCGAAGTGCGCAAGTCGGCCCAGGAATTGCGGGCAATCTGGGTGGCGGGCAACGAATACCTGCAAACCGCCGCCCCCTGGTCGACCTTCAAGGAAGACCCCGACACCGCCGCCATGCAGATCCGGCTCGCGCTGAACCTGATCCGGATTTACGCGGTGCTGTCGGCCCCTTTCATTCCCGATGCCAGCCAAGCCATGATGGCGGCCATGCACAGCGACGACCGGACCTGGCCCGACGACGTTCCCGCTGCATTGCAGACCCTGGCGCCGGGACACGGATTCAGCGTGCCTGACGTTCTGTTCCGCAAGATCACCGATGAAGAGCGCGCCGAATGGGAAGGCCGCTTTGCGGGCCGGCGCGACTGATACAACCAGACCGGCACTATTCGCGAATTTTGTCCTGCGATTTCATGGTGGTACCCGCGGCCGGACTCGAACCGGCACGGCCTCATCGGCCTGGGGATTTTAAGTCCCCTGTGTCTACCATTCCACCACGCGGGCCTGCCTGATGACGGTTGCGCGACAATACCCAATGCGAATTCGGTGTAAAGCGAGGAAGGCTAGAGTTCCTGACCGGATTTGTGTCGGCTTTCCGGTGCGCGGTACAGGCTGCGTTCCGGCAGCCATGGGTTGAGTTCCAGCGCCTGCGCCAGCGCATCCTGTGCTTCGGCATCGCGCCCCAGCCCCACCAGTGTCAGCGCCCGCCCGGACAGGGCACCGATGTGATTGGGAGACAGGCTCAGTGCCTTTTCAAGATCGGGTAGTGCCGCCGCAAAATCACCGCGCAGGAAATTGACAAAGGCGCGCTGGTTGTACCCTTCCGCGTAATCCGGGCAATAGTCCACCAGCCTGTCGAAATCCTCGCGCGCGCCCAGAAGATCCCAGGCCGCGCGCCGGGTCATGCCCTGGTCCAGGATCTCTTGAGCCGCGTCGTCAGGCGCATCGGCCCAATACGCCCACATCTGGTTGGCAATCACCTGCGCCGATGCCTCGTCCGGCGCCGCTTGCAACCGGGCGATCAGTGCGTTCAGCGGCGCGCTGTGATCCGGGGCGTCGGGACAGGCCCAGGCCGGGGTGGACAAGAACAGCAAGGCAACAAATACGGGTTTCATCCTGAAATTCTGCCATGCAGGGCTGCCCTCAACCAAGTCACATCTCTGCGAGGCCGGTATCCTTGACCGCCTCCATCGCCACATAGGTCGACGTGCTGGCCACATGCGGCAGTGCGGAAATCCTTTCGCCCAGCACGGCGCGATAGGCCGCCATATCGCGGGTGCGCACCTTGAGCAGGTAATCGAAATGGCTGGCGATCATATGCGCCTGCTCGATTTCGGGCACCTGTGCCACGGCCTTGTTGAAGGCCCGCAGCGCCGCTTCGCGCGTGTCGGTCAGCTTGACCTCGACAAAGGCGACATGGTCCAGCCCCAGCCGCACCGGATCCAGCAGGGCGCGGTACCCGGTGATCACGCCCTCCTTTTCCAGCCGGCGCAGCCGGGCCTGGGTTGGGCTTTTGGACAGGCCGATCTGCTGGGCCAGATCGGTGATCGAAACCCGCCCGTCCGCCGCCAGAACCTCCAGAATCGCGCGATCGAACCGATCCAGAGCCACCTGTTCAATTTGCATCGTTTCGCCCGCCATTTTCAGCCATTCCGCCCGCCAAATCCCAAAATTCGGCAAATCCGCCTGCCAAATGCCACGTATACTATGTCAATTCAATGGAGTTCGCCATGCCCCGTTCCCAAGCCCGCACCCTGATCGATACCACCACCTATTGCGACGAGGCCGCGCTGCTGGATCGCCTGGTGGCCGAGGCCGCCCTGTCGCCCGAGGACCGCGCCCGCATCAGCGCCCGGGCCGCCGATCTGGTGCGCGCCATTCGCGACCGGACACAGCCGGGGCTGATGGAGGTTTTTCTGGCCGAATACGGCCTGTCGACCGACGAGGGCATCGCGCTGATGTGCTTGGCCGAGGCGTTGTTGCGTGTGCCGGACGCGGAAACCATCGATGCGCTGATCGAGGACAAGATCGCCCCGTCCGATTGGGGGCGCCATCTGGGGCATTCCACCTCGTCATTGGTCAACGCTTCGACCTGGGCGCTGATGCTGACCGGCAAGGTTCTGGAGGATCGCGAGCCCGGCCTGATCGGCAGCTTGCGCGGTGCGGTCAAGCGGCTGGGCGAGCCGGTAATCCGCACCGCCGTGGCGCGCGCCATGAAGGAAATGGGGCGACAGTTCGTGCTGGGTGAAAGCATCACATCGGCCATGCAACGCGCTGCGAACATGGAGAAAAAGGGATACACCTATTCCTATGACATGCTAGGCGAAGCCGCCAGGACCGACGCTGACGCCATGCGCTATCACCTCGCCTATTCGCGCGCGATCACGGCCATCGCCGCGGCCTGTAGCGACGACGACATCCGCAACAATCCCGGCATCTCGGTCAAGCTGTCGGCCCTGCATCCGCGCTATGAAATCGCCCAGCGCGCCCGCGTGATGGACGAGTTGGTGCCACGCCTGCGCTCGCTTGCGCTGCTGGCGAAATCCGCCGGAATGGGGCTGAATATCGACGCGGAAGAGGCCGACCGCCTGTCCATTTCGATGGACGTGATCGAGGCGGTTCTGGGAGAGCCCGCCCTGGCCGGATGGGACGGGTTCGGCGTGGTGGTGCAGGCCTATGGCAAGCGCGCCGGGGCCACGCTGGATTACCTTTACGAGCTGTCGCACAGGCTGGACCGCAGGATCATGGTGCGTCTGGTCAAGGGGGCTTATTGGGATACCGAGATCAAGCGGGCGCAGGTTCTGGGCATTGACGGGTTTCCCGTCTTTACCCGCAAGGCGGCGACCGATGTCAGCTATATCGCCAACGCGCGCAAACTGCTGGGCATGACCGACCGGATTTACCCTCAATTTGCCACCCACAACGCCCATACGGTGGCCGCGATCCTGGACATGGCCAGCGACAAATCCGCTTTTGAATTCCAACGCTTGCACGGTATGGGCGAGGCGCTGCACGACATCGTTCTGACCACGCGCGACACCCGCTGCCGCATTTATGCGCCGGTTGGCGCGCATCGCGATCTGCTGGCCTATCTGGTGCGCCGCCTGCTGGAAAACGGCGCCAACAGCTCGTTTGTGAACCAGATTGTCGACGCGGACGTGCCCGCCGAAACCGTCGCCCGCGATCCGTTCGAGGCGCTTGACGATCCGGCGCCGCATCTGCCGCGCGGCCCCGAACTTTTTGCGCCCGAGCGGGTGAATTCCAAGGGGTTTGACCTGACGGATGTCCCCACACTTGAGCAGCTCGAAAAGGCGCGGGCGCCCTACCGTGCGGCCCAATGGCAGGCCACTCCCCTGATTGCAGGGCAAACCGCACCCAAGGCGGCGGAACCGGTGACAAACCCTTACCTGCCGTCGGATTCACCGGGCACCGTGGCCCATGCCAGCCCGGCCGATATCGAGACCGCCCTGGCAGCGGCCACGCCCTGGGCGGTTTCGGCGCAAGAACGCAAGACTATCCTGAACCGCGCCGCCGATCTTTACGAGGCGCATTTCGGCGAATTCTTCGCCCTCCTGGCGCGCGAGGCAGGCAAGACCCCGCTGGATGCCGTCGCCGAATTGCGCGAAGCGGTGGATTTCCTGCGGTACTACGGTGCGAACGCGCCCGAAGCCCCCCCCGCCGGCGTGTTCACCTGCATCAGCCCGTGGAATTTCCCGCTTGCGATCTTCTCGGGCCAGATCGCGGCGGCCCTGGCGGCGGGCAACGCGGTTCTGGCCAAGCCCGCCGACCAGACGCCGCTGATCGCGCATCGCGCTATACAGCTGTTGCACGAGGCAGGTGTTGCGCGCACGGCGCTGCAATACCTGCCCGGTGCCGGCGCGACCGTGGGTGCCGCGCTCACCTCGGATCCGCGCGTGAACGGCGTTGCCTTCACCGGGTCCACCGCCACTGCGCAACGCATTCGCGCCGCCATGGCCACCCATCTCGCCCCCGGCGCGCCGCTGATCGCGGAAACCGGCGGGCTGAACGCGATGATCGTGGATTCGACCGCCCTGCCCGAACAGGCCGTTGCCGCGATCATCGAAAGCGCGTTTCAATCCGCTGGTCAGCGCTGCTCGGCCCTGCGGTGTCTTTACGTGCAGGACGACATCGCCGACGGGCTGCTGACCATGCTGAAAGGTGCCATGAAAGAGTTAACGCTTGGTGATCCCTGGGCGCTTTCCACCGACAGCGGCCCGGTGATCGACGAAACCGCGCGCCGGGGCATCGCCGATCACATTGCACAGGCCCAGATCCAAGGACGGGTGCTGTTCCAACTGCCCACTCCGCAAACCGGCACGTTCATTGCCCCCACCCTGATCCGGGTGAACGGGATTGGCGATCTGGAACGCGAAATCTTCGGCCCGGTCCTGCATGTCGCCACATTCAAATCCGCGGAACTGGACACGGTGATCGACGCGATCAACGCCACTGGCTATGGCCTCACCTTTGGCCTGCAAACCCGGATCGATGACCGGGTGCAGCACGTATCGGACCGGATTCATGCGGGCAATATCTACGTCAACCGCAACCAGATCGGCGCCATTGTCGGCAGCCAGCCCTTTGGCGGCGAGGGCCTGTCGGGCACCGGCCCCAAGGCGGGCGGGCCACACTACCTGCCGCGCTTCTCGGCGCGCGCCCCACAGACCGGGGGCACATGGCGCACGCCGATGCCCATGGACGCATTGACCGACCTGATCGCAAAATGCCCGCCGGGTGACGCTGTCCAGTCGATTGTGCTGCCCGGACCGACCGGGGAATCCAACCGCCTGTCCACCTTCGCCCGCCCCCCGCTATTGTGCCTTGGTCCCGGCGCCGATACGGCAAGACGGCAAGCCGAAACCGTGCAATCGCTTGGCGGCCGCGCCGTGGCCGCAACCGGCGCGGTTGCGCCCGAGGCGCTGGAACGGCTGACCGGTATCTCCGGCGTGTTGTGCTGGGGCGATACGGAACTCGCCCGCGAATACGAAATTGCCCTGTCCCGGCGTCCCGGCCCGATCCTGCCCGTGATCACAGGCATGCCCGACGTGGCGCGGGTGCGCGGCGAACGCCATGTCTGCGTGGATACAACCGCAGCGGGCGGAAACGCCGCGCTGCTGGGTGGGGCCGCTTGACGCCCCTCCCGTTTGATCGCAGGCTCGACGCATGTTTCCGATCCGCGATCACAACCCGTCGGGGCGCAGACCCTTTGTCGTCTATACTCTGATCCTCCTGAATACCGGGGTCTTTCTCAGCTATTGGCACCTTATGGGCGATGACTATGCGCTCGCCCGGATATTTCAGACCTGGGCGCTGATCCCGGGCGAGGTGTATTACGGCTACAACCTGCATACGCTGATCACCTCCATGTTCCTGCATGGCGGCCTCATGCACCTGGCGGGCAACATGCTGTTTCTGTGGATCTTTGGTGACAACCTGGAAGACGAGATGGGCCATGTCGGCTTTCTGGTCTTCTACCTGCTGGCCGGGCTGGCGGCAGGGCTGGGCCAGATGGCGGCCAACCCCTATTCCAACGTGCCCATGGTGGGCGCATCCGGGGCGATCGCCGGGGTGATGGGTGGATATCTTCTGATGTTTCCCAGGGCACGGGTGGATGTGCTGCTGATCATCATCATCTTCTTCAAGATCTTCACGGTTCCGGCCTGGCTGATGCTGGGGCTGTGGTTCGCGCTGCAACTGGTCGGCAGCGCGGGCATGGACACCGCCAGCGGCGGCGTGGCCTATTGGGCCCATTCAGGCGGGTTCATTTCCGGCGCGCTCCTGGCGCTGCCGCTTTGGTTGCGCCGGGGCGGGCCGCGTTTCTGGCGTCGTAACGCAGGTCAGCCGCCTCACCCCGAAGCCAGATACAAGCTCACGCAAAGCTCAATCCCCACGGTGCGCCGCCGCCGCTGACACCCGCGCGCACCCGGTCCTTCTTTTGGCCAAAAATATCCTGGGGAGTCACGAGCTTGCCTCGTGACGGGGCAAAGCCCCCGCACCGTCAGCCGTTGCGGATCACCTTGGCAAACTGGCCAAAAATCGGCTCGTTGGCACAAACAATCTCGCCATCTTCCAGAATGTCACCCTTGGGGTTGATCGGTTCGGCAAAGCCGCCGGCCTCCTTGACGATCAGCATACCCGCCGCCAGATCCCAGGCATTCAGCGAACGCTCCCAGAACCCTTCATACCGCCCCGCCGCCACATAGGCGAGATCCAGCGCCGCTGCGCCGAACCGGCGCACGCCGGCGGTGGCGGGCAAAAGGCGCGCCAGGTCTTGCAGCGTTTCGGGCAGGTCGGCCCTTCCGCCAAAGGGCAGACCGGTGGCAAAAATCGCCTCGATCATCCGTGTACGGCCCGACACCCGCAGCCTCTGGCTATCGTTCAGCCAGGCGCCCTCACCCTTTTCCGCATAGAACATCTCGTCCTTGGAGGGGTCATAAACAACACCGGCGACGATCTGGCCCTTGTGCTCCAGGGCAATGGAAATGGCCCAATGCGGCAGGCCATGCAGAAAATTCGTGGTGCCGTCCAGCGGATCGACGATCCAGCGGCGCGTCGGATCCTTGCCCGCGATCTCTTCGCTCTCCTCGGCCAGCCAGCCATAGGTGGGGCGCGCCTCCAACAAGGCCTCTTTCAGGATCTCCTCAGACCGCAAATCGGCCTTGCTGACAAAATCGCCCGCGCCCTTCATGGAAACCTGAAGGTTCTCGACCTCGCGAAAGTCCTTGAGCAGCGAACGGGCCGCCTTGCGGGCGGCTTTCATCATGATATTCAGATTTGCGCTGCCTGGCATGGCTGGGGCTCCTTTTGGCTCAGAGCGCGCGTATACGCCGCAAATCCCCGTTTGCCAAGGGCCTTGCCCGGCCGCGATCATCCGCGCGGAACGCCACGTCACATGCCCCTGGGTCAGGCGCGGTCGGGCTTGCCAAGCGCGCGGGCGACCCACACCTTGTGGAACAGTCACAACAAGGAGACACGCCATGAGCGACAAGATGCAGCGCATCGTGCTGGCCAGCCGCCCGACGGGCGAGCCGACTGACGAGAACTTTCGCCTGGAAACCATTGACATGCCGACGCCCAAAGAGGGAGAAGTCCTTGTCAAAACGCACTATTTCTCGCTTGATCCCTATATGCGCGGACGCATGGACGATGCCAAATCCTATGCCGCCCCGGTCCCGATTGACGGGCTGATGGAAGGCGGCGCCGTGGGCGAAGTGATCGCCTCGCAACACCCTGCCTACCAACCGGGCGATTTTGTCTTCTGCATGACCGGCTGGGCCACCCACGGCATTGCCAGGGAACCGGCCCTGCAAAAGCTCGATCCCAATCTGGCGCCGATCTCCACGGCGCTGGGCGTGCTGGGCATGCCTGGCTTTACCGGCTGGTACGGGCTGACCGAACTGGGCAAGCCCAAGACGGGCGAAACGCTGGTCGTGGCGGCGGCCACCGGGCCGGTGGGTTCGATGGTGGGACAGATCGCCAAGCTGCGCGGGCTGAACGTGGTCGGTATCGCCGGAGGGGCGGAAAAATGCCGAATGGCGACAGAGGTTTACGGCTTTGACGCCTGTGTCGATCACCGCGCCTTTGACACCGCGCGCGACCTGCGCGGCGCCCTGAAAGAGCATTGCCCCAAGGGCGTGGATATCTATTTCGAGAATGTCGGCGGCAAGGTGCTGGATGCTGTTCTGCCGCTGATGAACCCCTTTGGCCGTATCCCGCTTTGCGGCATGATCGCGTGGTACAATGCCGGCGCACTGGGGGCGGATGCCTCGACCGAGGCCATCACCGGCCCGCGCCTGTGGCGCACGATCCTGGTCAACTTCCTGTCGGTGAACGGTTTCATCATCTCCAACCACTATGACCGCTATCCCGATTTCCTGCGCGAGGCCGGTCCGGCGCTGGCGGCAGGCAGGATCAGATATGTCGAGGATATCGCCGAGGGGCTGGAAAGCGCCCCGGCGGCGTTCCGTGCCATGCTGAAGGGCGGCAACAAGGGCAAACAGCTGGTCAAGGTGATCTGAACCTGAACGCGGCGCGCGGCCCAAGGCTGCGCGCGGCCACGCGAATCACCCCGAAACCCCAGGTTAACAAGGCCGCACTGCAATCGGCAGCACGTCGGTATCACGTCGGTATTGCGTCGGTATCGCTGCGTGAAACCGTCCGTTGAAGCCACCGGGCGCCAGCGTAACAAAGTTTTGATGCATTTGAGCAAGCGGCCCGCGCAAGGGATTCTCCGACCCGCCCCCCGTTTCGGTTGCAGCACCAAGATCGCAACGGCGGTCAGGCGCTGTTTTCTGGCGTTTGCGAAGGGCGAAAACCGGTGGCGCCCCTGCCGGGCCGCGCTATGGTGGGATTGTTCCCATCCGTCAGAGAGGCCAGCCACCATGTCAGCCCTGCTCCGCACCCTGCGCTGCCGCTGCGGTTCCGTCCTGTGCGAGGCAGAGGGCGCGCCGATCCTGACGGCGGTCTGTTACTGCGCCGATTGCCAGGCGGGCGGGCGGCGGCTCGAGGCGCTGACGGGCGCGGGCGACGTGTTGGAGAGCGATGGCGGTGCATCGTACCTGACCTATCGCGACGACAGGTTCCGGGTGATCCGGGGCGCGGAAGTGTTGCAGGGCCACAAGCTGCGTGACACTGCCCCGACCCAGCGCTTTGTCGCCACCTGCTGCAACAGCGCGATCTATCTGAAATTCCGCCCCGGCCATTGGGTGTCGCTGTTCCGCAACCGGTTTGACGACGCCGACCTGCCCGCCATCGAGATGCGCACCAATATCCGTCATCGCGCCGCCGACACGCCCCTGCCCGGCGATGCCCCGGCCTATCGCCGCTTTCCGCCACGGCTGTTTTTTCGCCTGATCAGGGCGCGGCTGGAGATGGCGCTGGGGCGCTGAGTAGTCACGCGGCCTGGAGCCGTCGCGCCTCTTCCCCGGCAAGGCGGATCAGATCGCGCATGTAGGGCTTTTCCAGATCCTCGTCGCGTGTGGCGGCGAAAAGCTGGCGGGTGATGCCGTTTTCGGTAAGCGGGCGGGTGACGTAATCCGACGAGTATTTCACCTCGCGCACCACCCAATCGGGCAAGACGGATACGCCCCGGTTGGAAGCGACAAGCAGCAGGATCACCGCCGTCAGTTCGGCCTGCCGGATCGCGCCCGGTTCCACCTTGGCCGGGGTCAGAAGCTGGGAAAAGATATCGAGCCGCGCCCGGTCGACCGGATAGGTGATCAGAGTCTGGCCACGAAAATCCTCGGCCTCGACCCAGGGCTTGCCCGCCAGCGGGTGCTGGGCGGCGGCGACGAAGACCGGGTTGTAATCAAAGAGGTGGGAAAACGAGATGCCAGGCAGGTTTTCCGGATCGGAAGAGACCACCAGATCCACCTCTTCCTTTTGCAGCGCGGGCATCGCGTCAAAGGCCAGGCCGGGGCGGATATCGACATCCACATCCGGCCATGTCTTGCGGAAGGCCTCGAGCACCGGAAACAGCCATTCAAAACAGGCGTGGCATTCGATGGCGATATGCAGCCGCCCCGAACTGCCATCGCGCAACCCGTTGAATTCGGCCTCGATCGCGTCGACCTCGGGCAGGATCTTGTTGGCCAGCCGCAACAGGCGCATCCCGGCGCCCGACAGCTTCATCGGTTTGGACCGGCGCACGAAAAGCTCTACGCCGGTCTGTTCCTCCAGCCCCTTGATCTGGTGCGACAGCGCCGATTGCGTGATGTTGAGTTGTTCCGCGGCCCGCGCCAGCCCACCACATTCATGGATCGCGCGCACGGTGCGCAAATGACGGAATTCGATGTGCATCTTCATGTTTGGCTCATGACGTTCTTGAATATTATGAATTTGCCTAAAGATGCCACGTGTGGGACATGAGGACAACCACAAGTTCTGGACCCATGATCATGACCTCACCTGATATTTCTTTTGAATTCTTCCCGCCGCAAAACCTGGAGGCGTCGTTTCGGCTGTGGGATACGGTACAGGCGCTGGCGCCACTGACCCCGCGGTTCGTGTCGGTGACATATGGAGCCGGGGGCACAACCCGTGACCTGACCCGCGACGCGGTGGCAACGCTGCACAAGTCAAGCGGCCTGAACGTCGCCGCGCATCTGACATGCGTGGATGCGACCCGCGCCGAAACCCTGAAGATCGCCGAAGATTTCGCCGCCGCCGGAGTGTCCGAGATCGTGGCGCTGCGTGGCGATCCTCCCAAGGGCAGCGACGGGTTCCGCCCGCATCCCGAGGGGTTCGCCCATTCGGTGGAACTGATCGAGGCGCTGGCGGACACCGGCAAGTTCACGATCCGCGTGGGCGCCTATCCCGAGAAACACCCGGAAGCCGCAGACCGCAAGGCCGATATCGACTGGTTGAAACGCAAGATCGACGCGGGCGCAACCGAGGCGCTGACACAATTCTTCTTCGAGGCAGACGCGTTCCTGCGGTTCCGTGACGATTGTGCCGCCGCCGGAATCGACGCCCCGATCGTGCCGGGCATCCTGCCGATCGAAAACTGGAAAGGCGTGCGCAATTTCGCGCGCCGCTGCGGCACCACCATCCCGGCATGGCTGGAGGATGCCTTTGCCAAGGCCACCCGCGACGGACGCGAGGATCTGCTGGCCACGGCGATCTGTACCGAATTGTGCTCGGACCTACTGGACGAAGGCGTGAACGCGCTGCATTTCTACACGCTCAACCGCCCCGAACTGACACGCGATGTGTGCCATGCCCTCGGGGTCGTACCGCAGGTGCGGTTGGAAAACGTCGCCTGATCTACCAGCATCGAGACAAGAGCAAAGCTTGGTTGGGGGCGCTGCCCCCGTCGCCGCAAACGGCGACTCCCCCGGGATATTTTTCGCCAAAAGAAGACGGTGGTACTCCCCAGCCCGAAAGCCGGGGAGCTTCTCATGGCGCGGCCATCGGCGTCCCCGCCTGTACCGCAACTTGAGGCTAATCTCACAAGGTTAAGCAATCATTTCTTCTTTTGGCCTCAAATATCCCGGGGGTGAACTGGCCGCCACGCGGCCAGGAGGGGGCAGCGCCCCCTTTTCCCGGGCACAATCATCCCCGGTTGATCTTCACTGTCTTTGCAGCGCGTGTCTCAGGCTTTTGACGCGGTACCACGATAGAAAGCACACCATCCTTCAGATCAGCGCGCACCGCCGCTTCATCCGCATCAGCCGGGAGCCGGAACGAGCGCGAAAACGCCCCGTATTGGCGTTCGGAAAAGAACCAGGTTTCGCCCTGCTCTTCGCGGCTTGTGCGTTTCTCGCCCTTCACAGACACCACCCCGCCATCCACTGTCAGTTCCAGATCATCCTCGCCCACGCCCGGCAACTCCATGCTGATCCTGTAAGCGCCATCATCCGAAGATGCCTCGGAGGCGGGTGAAAGCCAATCAGCCAGCCGCGCCCCGGCCGCGCGAAAAGGTTCATACAACGAGGGCCAGAGCCCGGCGGCTTGTGATTTCTCAACCATCTGTTTCCTCCTTTGTCTGGTTGTTTTCACCCTGATATTGTCGCAAATTCTCAACTGATTGTCCTTGATACCGCGCAAAGGCGGCGCCCATGATCCTGACCTGCGGCGAAGCCGTGATCGACATGATCCCCACGCCCGATGGGACAGGCCAGATGCGCACGCTTACCGGTGGAGCGGCGGTGAACACCGCTATCGCGCTGGCACGGCTGGGCCGGCCAGTGGGATTCTGGGGCGGTCTTTCAAGCGATGCGCACGGCGAGATGCTGCAAGACGCCCTGCGCCGCGAGGGCGTGGACATTTCGCGCGCGCCGGTGCTGAACGCGCCTACCCCCGTAGCATCGGTGCGCCTGGTCAATGGCCACCCGCAATTCGAGTTCCAGGACGCGGACAACGCCACAAGCAACACCAACGCCGCATGTCTGCCTTCTCTGGACGACATTGCCGCGCTGGTGCTGGGCGGGCTCAGCCTGATCCATCGCCCGGGAGCCGGCGCGTTCGAAGCGGTGATGCAACTGGCCGGACCAGACCGGCTGACGCTGCTGGATCCCAATATCCGCCCCGCGCTTGTCGGGGGGGACCCGTCCGGGTATCGCGCCAGGCTGGCACGCATGATCGCCATGGCCGACATACTCAAACTGTCGGACGAAGACATCGCCTGGCTACATCCCGACCCGCCGAACACCCTTTTGACCGGGCGCGCCTGTGTGGTGGTACACAGCCACGGCGCCGGCGGCGTGACCGTGTTCACCCGGCATGGCAGTCAGTCAATCCCGCCCCCCCGCGTGACAGTGACAGACACCGTGGGCGCGGGCGACACGTTCAATGCGGGCTTCCTGGCAGGATTGGCGCAGGCTGGCTGCCTTGGGCCGCGCGCCCTGGCACTGGCCGGACCAGACACGATCCACGCCGCCGCCTCGCTGGGCGTGCAGGCCGCCACGCTCTCGGTCACACGCGCCGGAGCCCCCCCCCCTTATCGAAAGGACTTGCCATGAGGGCCCTGTTGCAACGCGTATCCGAAGCCTCGGTCACAGTGGATGAAGACATCCTCGCAGAAACTGGCGCCGGCCTGTTGGTTCTGGTCTGCGCCATGCAAGGCGACAGCACGGTCCAGGCGGACAAGCTGGCGGCAAAAATCTCCAGGCTGCGGATATTCCAGGACGAAAACGGCAAAATGAACAGATCGCTGCTGGATACCGGCGGCGAAGCGCTGGTGGTATCGCAATTCACCCTGGCCGCCGACACGCGCAGCGGCAACCGGCCCGGATTCTCCGCCGCCGCCCCACCTGGCGAAGGAGAGCGCCTGTACACCTATTTCGCCGATCAACTGGCCGCACAGGGCATCGGCGTGGCGCGCGGGCGGTTCGGCGCCGACATGAAGGTTCGTTTGCTCAATGACGGCCCGGTGACGATCTGGCTGGAGGTCTAAACCGTCAGCGTCGCCGACACGGCCCGTTTCCAGGCTCCATAGCGCCGCGCCCGCCAGGCGTCGTCGCGTGCGGGGGTGAACTGCCGCTCAATGGCCCATGTTTTGGCAAATCCGTCGATGTCCGGGTAAATGCCCGCCTGCATCCCCGCCAGCCATGCGACACCGCGCGCGGTGCTTTCCAACATCTGCGGGCGATCCACCGGGGCGCCGGTGACATCGGCCAGAAATTGCATGGTCCAGTCGCTGGCTGCCATGCCGCCATCCACCCGCAACACAGTCGCATCCGGAGGGTCGAAATCGGCCCGCATCGCCTCCAGCAGATCGCGCGTCTGAAACCCGACACTTTCCAGCGCCGCACGGGCAAATTCCGCCGGCCCGGAATTGCGAGTCAGACCAAACACCGCCCCACGCGCCTCTGGCGCCCAATAGGGCGCGCCCAGCCCGGTAAAGGCTGGCACCAGGATCAGATCCTGCGCCGGGTCGGCGGCCGCTGCCAGCACGGCGGTTTCCGCCGCTTCCGCAATCAGCTTCATACCATCGCGCAGCCACTGCACCACCGCCCCGGCAATGAAAATCGCGCCTTCCAGCGCATAGGTCGGCGTACCATCCAACTGGTAGGCGATGGTGGTCAACAGCCGGTTTTGCGACATTACCGGCGTGGCACCGGTATTGAGCAACGCAAAACAGCCCGTGCCATAGGTGGACTTCATCATGCCAGGGCGAAAACAGGCCTGCCCCACCGTGGCCGCCTGCTGATCGCCGGCCACCCCCCGGATCGGGACCGGCACGCCAAACAGTGCCGGATCCGTCGTGCCGAATTCGGCCGCACAATCGCGCACCTCGGGCAGCATTGCCATCGGCACATCCAGCAGCGCGCAGATTTCCCGCGACCAGCATCCGGCATGAATATCATACAGCAAACTGCGCGCGGCATTGGTGGCATCGGTCGCATGAACACGTCCGCCGGTCAGCTTCCAGATCAGAAAGCAATCCACCGTCCCGAACAGCAGATCCCCCGCCTCGGCCCGTGCCCGCGCGCCCTCGACATTGCCAAGCAGCCAGGCCACCTTGGTGCCGGAAAAATACGGATCCAGAAGCAAACCGGTGCGCGCGGCAACCTCCGCCTCGTGCCCGGCGTCCTTCAGGGTCCGGCACATGTCCGCCGTGCGCCGGTCCTGCCACACGATCGCCTTGTATATGGGCACGCCGGTCTCGCGATCCCACACCAACGTGGTCTCGCGCTGATTGGTGATGCCGATCCCGGTAATCTGCGACACCGGGATTCCGGTGCTCGCCAGCACCTCGCGACAGGTTTCAACCGTTGTGCGCCACAGATCATCGGGATCGTGCTCGACCCAGCCCGAATGCGGGAAATGCTGCGCAAACTCTTCCTGCGCGCTGGCCACCGGGCGCAGATCGCCGTCAAACAGGATCGCCCGGCTGGATGTCGTGCCCTGATCGATCGCCAGTATATGGCCCATGTCACCTTCTCCCTGCGTCGTCCTGCACCAGCCTAATCCGCACCCCCCACACCATCAACGACAAAGGGCGCGGCAACCGCCCCCGCGCCCTTGGTCTTCATTTTGCCGGAAATACTCCGGGGGTGTGGGGGCTGGCCCCCACTCCGGCGCCTCAGGTCCACTCCCAGGGGCGTGTGAACGCCCCCAGCACCTTGCCAACCTCGTCATCCGACGCATCGCCATTGTTGGCCAGTTGCGCCACCAATCCCCGCTTCTTGTCATCCAGAACCGAGGTCACGCGCGCGGGCACACCGGCCTTTTCCAGCTCGGCATTGTAAATGCGCGTGATCGCGGATTTGCGCAGATCGGGCTTGAACACCTTGCCCACCGCCGTCTTGGGAAGTTCCGCCAACACCTCGACATATTTGGGCTGCGCCGCACGTTCATGCACATGCACCTTGCAATGTTCGCGCAGTTCCTCGGCGGTCACGCTTCCGCCCGCAACCAGTTCGACATAGGCACAGGGCACCTCACCGGCATGGGCGTCGGGCTGGCCGATCGCCCCGGCAAAGGCCACGGCCGGATGGGTCAGCAGGGCCTCTTCGATCTCGGCCGGATCGATATTGTGGCCACCGCGAATGATCAGATCCTTGGCGCGGCCGGTGATCCAGAGATAGCCATCCGCGTCCACCCGGCCCAGATCGCCGGTGCGCAGGTATTTCTCCTTGTAGAACAGATCCTTGTTCTTGTCGGCCTCGGTATAGGTATGGCCGGCGAAAACACCGGGGTTGGACACACAGATCTCGCCCACCTCGTCCGTGGCGCACTCCTCCAGCCCGGTCTCTCCCTCCTTGACGATGCGCACATCCGTGTGGGGGAACGGCAGGCCGACCGAGCCGACCTTCTTGGCGCCCGTGGGCGGGTTGCACGACACCAGACAGGTCGCTTCGGTCAGGCCATAACCTTCGACCACATCCACACCGCAGGTTTCCTCGAACCGCTTGAACAGTTCCATCGGCATCGGCGCAGAGCCGGAAAACGCGGTCTTCACCGTTGACAGATCGGCATCCACCGGGCGCTGCATCAACGCCGATACGGCGGTGGGCACGGTGATGATGAACGAGATTTTCCAGCGTTCGATCAGCTTCCAGAAATTGTCGAACACCCCGTCGCCGCGATAGCCCGCGGGGGTCGGGAAGATCACGTGAGACCCCGCCGAGATCGCCGCCATCACGATCACATGCACCGCAAACACATGAAACAGCGGCAGCGGGCACATGATGTTGTCTTGTTCGGTGAACAACAGACGATGCCCCAGCCAGCCATTGTAGATGATGCCGGAATATTTGTGCTGGGCCACCTTGGGCATCCCGGTGGTGCCACCGGTGTGGAAATAGGCGGCAACGCGATCAATCTTGCGGTCTTCAAAATCCAGCGTCGTGTTCTGCCGGGCCAGTTCCCTGTTGAAATTCTTCAGGTCCGCGTGATGCGCCACGGCATCCGGGTTCTTGGGCCGGATCAGCGGCACGATCCAGCTTTTGGGCGGGGTCAGGTAGCGCACAAGATCCACTTCCAGAACCGTGTGCACCTTGGGCGCATGGCGAACCGCCTCGGCCACTTTCTGGGCCACGTCCGTCTTGACAAAGGATTTCAGCGTGACCACCACCTTGGCGTTGGTTTCGCGCAGGATCGCGGCGATCTGTTCCGGCTCCAGCAACGGGTTGATCGGGTTGACGATCCCGGCGATCGCCCCGCCCAGCATGGTGATCAGGGTCTCGTTGGCATTGGGCAGGATATAGGCGATGGTATCGTCTTCCTTCACGCCCAGCGACCGGAACAGGTTGGCGGCCTGACATACCTTGTCGTGCAACTCGGACCAGGTCAG
This sequence comes from Thiosulfatihalobacter marinus, assembly GCF_016019955.1. Classification (GTDB taxonomy): domain Bacteria; phylum Pseudomonadota; class Alphaproteobacteria; order Rhodobacterales; family Rhodobacteraceae; genus Shimia; species Shimia marinus_A. The sequence goes on along the minus strand of NZ_JAECRZ010000002.1, from coordinate 269,371 downwards.
GGTCTCGGCCTTGTCTTTGGGGCCGGACAAAAGCTGATAGGACAGCGCCGGACGGTTCCCGAACCTGTCCCGTGTCCGCGCGATCATGTCATACAGCGTCACCGGAAGGTCACGCGCCTCCCAGGCCATTTCCTGTTCAATTTTCTTCAGGTCATCGAGCGATGCGAAGCTCATATCCGGTCTCCCCCCATTTATGGTGTTCCGGCGGATCCCGGATGGCCCGCGCGGTCTTTGCATCAAGGATGCAGGCTAATTCCGCATCCCGCAAGCTTTTGACCAGCCCTGACCTAAAGTCAGGTCTTTCGGGACGTGGCGTAAAACCGCGCAGCCCTGCCGGGCCCTTCGGAGCAAGCAGAGCCAGGCCGGTTCGGCACCGCGCGGGGCGCACCCGTCAGAGCGGCCTATTCGGCGGCAGCCCCATGGGTGAACTGCAACCGCGCCAGGCGCGCATAAAGACCACCCTGGGCCACCAGGTCGTCATGTTTGCCCTGGGCCACGATGCGCCCGTCTTCCATGACGATGATGCGGTCGGCCTTTTTCACCGTGGCCAGACGGTGCGCGACGATGATGGTGGTGCGGGTCTGCGCCAGTTCGTCCACCGCCTGTTGCACCAGCCGTTCGCTTTCGGCATCCAGCGCCGACGTGGCCTCGTCCAGCAACAGGACCGGCGCGTCACGCAGAATGGCGCGGGCGATGGCGATACGCTGTTTCTGCCCGCCCGACAGCATCACGCCGCGTTCGCCCAGCGGGCTTTCATAGCCCTCGGGCAGGGCCGCGATGAAATCATGCGCGGCGGCAGCGCGGGCCGCGGCCTCGACCTCGGCATCGGTGGCCTGAAGCCGGCCAAAGCGGATATTCTCGCGCGCGCTGTCGGCAAAGATCACCGGATCCTGCGGCACCAGCGCGATATGCCGGCGGAACCCGTCGCGCGCCATGTCCGGCAGCGCCACCCCGTCCAGCAGGACACGCCCCGCCTGGGGATCGTAAAAGCGCAGAAGCATCTGGATAATCGTGGTCTTGCCCGCGCCCGACGGCCCCACAAGCGCCACGGTTTCGCCTGGCCGGATGGTCAGGTCGATCCCGTCCAGCGCCGAGATGCCGGGGCGCGACGGGTAATGGAAACTCACACCGTCAAAGGTGATCTCGCCGCGCACCGCGTCCGGCAGGGCGGCGGGCTGCGCGGGATCGGTGATGTCGTCATGTGACTGCAACAGCTCGACAAGCCGCTCGGTGGCCCCGGCGGCGCGTTGCAACTCGCTCCAGATTTCCGAGAGCGCGCCCACGGCCCCGGCCACCATCACCGAATAGATCACGAACTGCACCAGCACGCCCACGCTCATGCCCCCGGCACGCACGTCGCGCGCGCCGATCCACAGCACAACGACAACGCCGGTGAAAATCAGGAAGATCACGATCATCGTCAGCAGCGCGCGGGTATTGATGCGCCGCATGGCGGCAAGCAGCGACAGGTCCGTCACGCGGCCGAATGTGGCGCGGGCGCGGGCCTCGTTGGTAAAGGCCTGAACCGTCTGCACCGACAAGAGTGCCTCGGAGGCGTTGCCCGAGCTTTCCGCGATCCAGTCCTGATTCTCGCGGCTGAGCTTGCGCAGGCGGCGGCCCAGCACAAGGATCGGCACAATCACCAGCGGCACGATCAGCAGCACCAGCAGCGTCAGTTTGGCCGAGGTATAAAGCATCAGCACCAGCCCGCCCAGAAACAGCAGGATGTTGCGCAGCGCGATTGACACCGACGAGCCGATCACCGACTGGATCACGGTGGTATCGGTGGTGATGCGGCTCAGCACCTCGCCGGTCATGATGTTCTCGAAAAAGGCCGGGCTCAGGCCAATGACCCGGTCAAACACAGCCTTGCGGATATCGGCCACCACCCGTTCGCCAAGCCGCGTGACCAGCATGTAGCGCAGTGCCGTCCCCACCGCGAGCAACGCGGCAAAGCCCAGCGCGACAAGGAAATACCGGTCCAGAAGCGCCTCGCTCTTGGTGCCGAAATTGTCGATCACGCGGCGCACGGCCATGGGCAGCATCAGCGACACGGTTGCTGTCAGCGTGAGCGCGAGAAGTGCGAGAACAACAAGCCCGCGATAGGGCCGCAGAAACGGCGCCAGACCACGCAATGCGCCAACGCGCCTGGACTTTTCGCGCTCCTGTTCCCCGTTTTGCGGCTGTGGTCGTCTGGCCATGTCTGTACCCCGGATGCGTGTTCCCGCGTTAGTGGCGTTCCGGCGCGGGGGCGTCAACCCGCGAGTTGCCACGGGCCGGCCGGACCGGGTGCCGAATTTTGTCAACGGGGACAGGGAAGAAACTGGAGCGGGCGGCGGGAATCGAACCCGCGTCATTAGCTTGGAAGGCTAAGGTCTTACCACTACACAACGCCCGCTCAACAAATCCACTTCCTATGTGAATGAAAAATCGAGGTCAAGGCCAATGGAAAATGCTGTGGGAATAATTTTAACTGGACCCTACAAGGGCAGGCAATCTGCGCCGTCGCACAGCGAAGAGATGATGCTTTGATCCGAACGGTGAACCGGAACTATCGCCCCCAATCCAATGACCTCCCAACTCTTTTCGGCACAACTTTTTACAAAGGGATCGCCCAATTATGTTCCGAAAGCTGATAGATATGCCCCACGATCGTTTGCAGCACCAAAGCATCTTTGAACTCGGTGTCGAACCTTTCCCCTGTTTTGACGTTGTCTCGGAAATGTCTGATCGTTTCTGCGTAGCTTACCTCATATGCCGAGACCGGATCCCAGGCATGAGCGCCAGTATCCGGCAATGTGATGGACCATCCATCCACGACTGGTTGATCGCCAGAATCCAGAAACAAGCGATCTCTTGGCATTTGAGGCGCATCGGTTACGCAGAAATCACCGATCAAGCGACCGGAAATGCCCCCCGCGACAAGGTCGACCACCGCCCGATCTTCTCCTCTCACCGCGTCGCAGCGGTAGGACAATCGCGCCTTTGCAATTTCGAGATCGCCAAAAAGGAAGGTCAATGTGTCGAGGTGATGGACCAGAAGTTCAAACACCAATAGCTGCGGCATGTCGGCGAAAAACGGCTGGCGCACGAGGGCTGGCAGCTGGCCGGTATGATCGGGCAACAAGCCAGAGCTTTCGACCCGGAATTCGAACTGTTTCGGGCGGTTGATCTCTCCGGCCTCAAGCGCCGACTTCAATGCACGGTAAGGATGTCGCCACCGCCAGTTCTCGTGCACCATCGCCCGCAGATGTAGGGATTGGTTTTCGACGATGGCCGCCGCTTCGGCCGCATTCGGGGCCAGTGGCTTCTGGCAGATGACATGCAGCCCTGCCGCTTGTGCCTCGGCAATAAGTTCGGCGTGGGTCGCGGGCGGGGTCACGATGTCTATGGCATCCAGATCACAGACAGAAATCATTTCGCCAAGTGTCTCGAAAACATGCGCGCCGGGCACCAGAACGGCACGAGCCTTGGCTTTGGAGAGGTCAGGGTCGGCGATTGCCACCAGCTGGGCATCGGGACATTCCCGCCAACCCGCCACATGGTATTGTGACACCATACCAGCGCCAACCAGACCAACTCGCAAGGGCCGGTTCATGGTGATCCCCAAAACAGGTTGCGCGCGTTGTTCGCAAAATCCGCGGTCGACAGGGTCGACGCCCACGCAAGGCATTGCGCATACGCGGGGCGATCATCGCTTGTATTGATAAACGGCCAGTCGGACCCCCAGATCAGACGCTCGGACGGAAACATGCCGACAACGCGTCTCGTCAAATCAGATTCATCCGGCCAGTTGGAACCGGCGATGCGGAACCCACCGGACAGCTTGAGCCATGTGTTCGGGCGTTTGGCAATATCACTTAAAGTGTCCATTCCGCCCTCAAGATCAGGGCGGCCCAGATGATCAAGGATTACCGGTCCTTCACCGGCGTCCCGAAGCGCATGTTGAGCAGCCATCGGCGAAGCTTGGATTGTTACGCACAAACCCGAAGCCAATGCCGCGTTGAGGAACTTCGCCAACTGTGTGGCATCACTTTGTGCCCTGTCGTCCGTCAGGTTCAGGCGGATGCCTACGATTCCGGGTGTCGATGCAAGGGCGTCAATTGCCGCCAAGTCATGGATATCAATGCCAGCGATGATCCGGAACCGGTCCGAAAAAGACGCGTAAGCGTCGAGCATGGATTGGTTGTCGGGTCCGTAGACACTTGCCGCGACCAGAACGGCGTGATCCACGCCATGGCGATCCATGACCCTTATCAGGTCATCGAGCGAGCCTGCCTCATCTGGCCCCGGCGCATAGCCCTTGCTGCCCGACGGATATGGATATCGCCAGGGGTCCAAGAGATGTACATGTGTGTCGATCATGCAGGCACCAGAGCCACTTCGTTGTTCAGCGCTTCTCCGGCCCGAAAGCGGGCCAGATTGGCGAACAGGGCGGTCATCTTATGCCCCATCGCGTCGCGCGTTCCGGCGGAAATATGCGGGGTCAGCATGACATTGGGCAAGCCGCAAAACGCGTGATCTGCGCTGATGGGTTCGCCCTCGAACACATCCAGCCCTGCGGCAAGCAATTTGCCCGAAGCCAGGGCAGACGCAAGCGCCGCATCATCGACGATGCCGCCACGGGCGGTGTTCACAAGGATCGCATCCTGTTTCATTCGGGCAATCTCGTCCGCGCCGATCAGATGCTGGGTCTTGGCAGACAGGGGCACATGCAGGGTCAGGATGTCCGAGGTTTCAACCACCTCTTCAAAACTCGCGGCTTTTGCGGGCAGGTCGGGCGATGGCGTCATCGCAGGATCAAAGGAAATACAATGACAGCCAAACGCGTTGAACCGCTTGGCCGCTTCCTGCCCGATCCGGCCAAACCCGATCAGGCCGACGGTCTTGTCAAACAGCTCGACCGACACGGGGCGCAGGGCGTTGACGTGCCAGCGGCCCTGCCGCAGCTCGGCATCGGCAAACGCTGCGCGCCGTGCCGCGCCCAAGGCCAGCAGAAGCGTGTGTTCGGCCACGCCAATCGTTGTCCCTTCGGGTGTCAATGCCAAACGGATATCGCGCGCGGTCAGGGCGTCGGTCGCAACCGTGTCATGATAGCCAACACCCTGATGATGCACGAGTTCCAGCTTTTTCGCCGCCGCAACCGCCTCAGCCGTCAACGGCTTGGCGGCGACAATGGCAACCTCGCAATCGGCGATCTTGGCAAACCGTTCGGCGTCGTCGTCGCTGTCCAGCGTGACAAGCTCCAGCCCTGCCCCCATCCGCGAGCGGATAAGGTCATACATCTCGGGTGTGCCGAGCGAGTTATAGAACACGCGTAGATTTCGGGTCATGGCGGCCTCAGTCAACGAAAGTGAACACTTGATCCAGCGGCAGGTCGGCAATCCAGCCGGGCGCTGTGGCACCCGCGGCGACGGCCTTCTCCATGGCGGCTTCTTTCTCGCGCACGGCTGCCAGAGCGGATTTGGCCTGTGCGATCTGGCCCGACGGGATCACGACAACGCCGTCTTCGTCGCCGCACAGAATGTCGCCGGAACTGATCGCAACACCGCCCGCTACCATCGGCAGGCCGACCGCGCCCGGGCCGTTTTTCTGCGGCGAGTTCGGACTGACACCTGCGGCAAAGACGGGGATACCCACCGCGTTTGCGCCGGATATGTCGCGGATCACCCCATCGGTCACAATGGCAACGATCCCGGCGTTTTTGGCCATGCCGATCAGAAGATCACCCAGCACCGATGCCTCTTTGTGGCCGCCGGTCGCGATGACCATCACGTCACCCGGCTGGGCCAGTCGCAGCGCCGCCCACGGCGCAAGATTGTCACGCGGTCCGGCATTCACGGTGAGTGCCGAGCCGGAAAACGTCTGCGCTTGAGTGGTCGGTTTGATGGCCAGATCCATCGCGCCGGTGCGTCCAATCGCGTCAACGATATTGCCCACCGGAGCGTCGGCAAAATGAGCCACGTCATCCGGATTGGCGCGGGCGATGGTACGGGCGGCTGTCAGTTTGTCTGCAAAGCTCATTTTTTGTCTCCGGTGAAGGTGTTTGTGGGGATGGCAAGGCCGGTTTCGGGGTCAAAGAACCGGGCCATGTCCGGGTCACATGTCAGGTGGATCGTGTCATCAAGCCGTGCAGGCGTTTCGCGCCCGCCGCGCAGAATGACAGGCTTGTCATTGCCGGCTTCGACATGCACCAGCGTTTCCGCGCCAAGGCTTTCCAGAGACACCACACGCCCTGAAACGACCGCTTCGGCGGCATTATCGGTGGGGCGCAGATCCTCGGGACGCAGGCCAAGCGTGACCTTCGTTCCAGGCGCAAAGCCGGTGCCGGCAATCCGGCCTGTGCCGGTTTCGATGCCGGTTTCGGACGCTGTGGCCGGCATCAGGTTCATCGGCGGATTGCCAAGGAAAGACGCCACAAAGGTCGAGGCCGGGTTCAGATAGACATCCATCGGCTTACCGATCTGTGCGACCTTGCCGTGGCTCATGATGCAGACGCGGTCGCCCATGGTCATCGCTTCGACCTGATCGTGGGTCACGTAGATCATCGTCGCCTGCAATTCCTGATGCAGCCGCACCAGTTCTGCACGGGTCGACACCCGCAGCGCCGCATCAAGGTTCGACAATGGCTCGTCAAACAGGAACACTTTGGGGTCGCGGACAATGGCGCGGCCAAGGGCCACCCGTTGACGCTGACCACCGGACAGGGCGTGCGGCTTGCGATCCAGATACTCGGTCAATCCGATCGAGGCGGCGACCTCGTCGACGCGCTTTTTCACCAGCGCCTTGTCTGCCTGCCGTCGCTTGAGGCCAAAGCCCAGGTTGTCGCGCACCGTCATGTGCGGATAAAGCGCATAGGATTGGAACACCATCGCAATGTCGCGGTTCTTGGCGGGCACCGCATTCATGCGCTCGCCGTCGATGGACAACTCGCCCTCGGTGATGCTCTCCAGCCCTGCGATCATCCGCAAGGTGGTGGATTTGCCACAACCCGAGGGCCCGAGCAGGACCATGAACTCGCCATCTTCGATGATGATGTTGACATCCTGAACCGCCATGACGGCGCCGTTCCCGTAGCTTTTGCCAACCTTGTCTAGTTTCACAATTGCCATGTGTTTGGTCTTTCTATTTCACGGCTCCGGCGGTCATCCCCTGGATGAGACGCTCGGAGAAAAACACGTAGATCAGCACCACCGGTACGATCGCGATCATCAGGCCGGTGGCGATCATGCCGACATCCTCGAGCTGATCGCCCAGGAAACGCAAAACGCCCAAAGGCAGGGTGCGTTTGTCGTCTTCGGTGATCAGCACGACGGCATAGAGGAACTCGTTCCACAAAAGGATCGTGTTCAGGATCACCGTGGTCGAGATTGCAGGCAGCGCGACGGGCAGAGATATCTTCCAGAAAATCGCCCATTCCGAATATCCGTCAATCCGCGCCGCTTCGAACAAGTCCTTGGGAATGCGTGCGAAAAATGCTTCGAGGATATAGATCGTCACTGGCAGCTGGATCGAGACATAGACCAGAACAAGCCCGATCCGGCTGTTGTATAGCCCATAGTCCACCATGATCTGGAACAGACCGATCACTGTCACCTGTGGCGGAAAGATGATGGTCGAGAAGATCAGGAAATAGACAACCCCCTTGAACCGGAACCTGTAGCGCGCAAAGCAATGTGCCGCCATGCCGCCGATGATGGTCAAAAGGGCCACCGCAGATAGAACGATGCTCACCGAGTTGAAAAAGTAAGTGTCATAGTTGCTGTCAAGCCAGGCGCTCGCGAACTTGTCGAAATGCCATGGCCAGGGCAGCGCATATGGATTGGCCGCGATCTCGGTTGTGGTGCGCAGCGACATCGACGCAACCCAGACAAAGGGTCCGGCCGAATACGCGGTGTAGATCACGATGAACAGAAGCAACGCGGCCATACGCAGGCCCGAAGCGCTGATGCGGGGGGATTGGGATGCGGCGCTCATCAGTATTCCAACTTGTCTTTTTGGCGGAACAGGAAGGTCAGCCCCAACACCCCGGACAGGACGATGAAGAACCAGACAACCGCAATCGTCGAGGGATATCCAAGGTCGAAGGTCGACCACTGAAAGGCACGTTTGTAGACATAGGTGGACACGGTCTCGGTCGCCCAGAGGGGATTGCCTTGTGTCGTGACCCAAACAAGGTCGAAGACCTTCATCTTGCCGATGAAACTCAGCACGATCAGGTTGAGGAGTGTCGGACGGATCAGCGGCAGGATGACGAACCACAGCTTGGAGAACCAGCCGCAATTGTCGAGTTCCGCAGCTTCCAGAACCTCCGAGGGGAGCGAGGACATGGCGGCAAGGATCACGACCATATTGAACCCGGTCCACATCCATGTGGTGACAGCAATCAGTGACGCCAACGCGGTATCAGGATGGCCGAGCCAGGGTTGCGCCCAGCTCTCCAGCCCCAGCCCGCGCAGCATCGTGTTCAGCGCGCCCCATTCATAGTTGTAGATCCACATCCAAAGGATACCGACCACGACATAGGACATCAGAACCGGCGTGAACCACGCCACGCGCAGGACACGTGAAAACGGCACCTTGGCATAAAGACACAAGGCCAGAAGGATCGCGATTGTGACCTCGAGGATCGGCGCCACGGCCGCCCAGGTCAGGGTGTTCCAGACCGCCTTCCAGAAAATCCGGTCAGTCCATAGCTCGACATAGTGGGTGAAGCCAACCCATTCTGCCGGCCGGTTGGGCACGATCAGGTGGGTCGAGTTGTAGAAGGTCCGCAGAACCGGCAGCGCGGTAAACGCGGCATAGATCAGAAGTGCGGGCAAAAGGAACGTGGTGATCGCACCAAGCGGATTGGCGTGATCCTTTTCCTTTTTCGCGGGTGGTGATGAGTTGGTCACGGGGCGAATTCCGGTTTGTGAATGGTGACTGGGCAAGGGCAGCGGCCCTTGTCTGGGGTGTCCCGTAGATGCGGGCCGGACGAGAGGATGCCCGGCCCGCATTGATTGGCGCGCTTAGTATGCGCTGCTCATCATGTCGATCACCTCATCCACACCGATCAGGCCAGCCGGGAAAGCTTGGTTGACGGTCTGGGTGAAGGTTTCGCGCGGCGTGCCCTGCATCTGTTGCACCGGGATACCATAGGTATAGCTTGCACCTTCGTTGGCAGCGGCGAGCTTTTGGAGATAGGCCGCTTTGTCGCCCGTGATCTTGGACGGATCCGCCTTGATACCGGTCTGCACCAGATTGGCCTCAAGCCATTTGTTGCCCATTTCCGGCGTCGCCATCGAGTTCAGGAACGCCGCCGCCAAATCGCCATGTTCAGAGCCGGCATTGATCACGTAAGAGCCACCAACCGCGATGGTCTTGCACTTGGGACAGGCAGCGCCTTCGGGGATCGGGCCGTGGCTGATCGAGATATCAAACCCGTCAGGCTGACCACCGGCATCCGGCGCAGCAAAGGCGCGGCTGGGATAGAAAGAACCCATTTGCAGCATGACCGCACCCGGTGAGGTGTGGAAGTAACGATGCGCCTCGCCCAGCTTGATCGACGAGAACGACGCGGGGAAGGCCCCTGCATCGATGATCTCTTTGGCGTATTCCAGCCCCTCACGAACACGCGGGTCATCCCACTTTACGTCGCCGCCCTTCAGCAGGCTGGCGTAATCTTCGGCGCCCAATTTTTTGAGCAGAATATCATGCGTCAGGAACGCGCCGGGATAGGGTCGGTCGCCCACGCCTTGCGACATCGGCGTGATGTCTGCGGCCTTGATTGTCTTGACCACATCAACGAATGCAGCGCCAACCAGACCCTCAACCGGAATTTCGACGCCGGCCTTCTCGGCCAGAGCCGTATTCACATAGGTTTCGACGGTCCAGGCCTCCAGAGGGAACCCGTAAACGCCGCCTTCATAGCCCCAAACCTCGGTGGCCCAGGGTTCAATGGCGTCCCAGTTCAGCTTGTCCTTGAGATCCAGCACCAGGCCATTGGCCATGTACTCGGTCTGGCTGGTTTCGGCATAGAAAATGTCCGGCCCCTGCCCCGCCGTCAGCGCGGTTTTCAACGCGGCATAAAGCGGCTCTTTTTGATACCAGTTGATTTTGACCGTAACGCCGGGGTTGGCCTCTTCGAATGCCTTGGCGGCACTTTCTACGAATTCAACCTTGGCAGCCTGATCCGCCCAATGGGACCAAAGCGTCAGTTCCTGTGCATGAACAGCACCCGCTGCCAGCCCCGCTGCAACCGCAATTGCGGCCGTCGTGTTGCGAAATGTCATGTCGACCTCCCTGATGACAGATTTCCCGATTATTGATGATTTGCAATTCGGATTCTGTCAATAAAATTATTGATAATATGGAGAACCTCTGCTTAACTTCCTGTCATACATACGTTTTCCACGAAACTTGCGTGACCGCTTTGAGCGAAAAATCTAAAACAGAACATGCACTTGACCCCAAGTTGCAGAAGATTCTAGCGGCAGCCCCACCCTTGCGGAGCATGGAGCTAAGCGCCATGCGCGCGCATGCCATCGATGGCAAACGGTACTGGAACGATGCCCCTCGCCCGTGGCTTGATCTGGCCGAGGATAGCACGCTTTCCCGCCTTGTGGGGCGACCAGTGAAGCGCTTTCGGTCGTGCCATTCCGACGCGCCGCCGCTGGTCTGGATGCACGGCGGTGGCTGGTCAATCGGTTCTATCTCCACGCACCATGCCGTGTTTGCTGAACTCTCACAGTTTTGTCGCCGCGATGTGATCGCATTGCACCCGCGCCAGGCGCCCGAACACCCATATCCCGCCCCGGTTAAGAATGTCGCCGCGTTGCTTGTGGCGCTTCGCGGCCCCTTTCACCTTGGCGGGGATAGCGCTGGGGCCAATCTGGCGCTGGGTGGCCTTGCCTGTTTGCATGCGAATGGCCAACCGGTTTTTCCGCGAAGTCTGACACTTGCCTACGGTTGCTTTCAGGCGCGGTTTGATACCGAGAGCCACGTCGCTTTCGGGTCCAGCCCGGTCAGCCTGTCGACCGCGAAGATGCGACAGTTCTGGAGCTTCTACGGTGGAACCGGTCAACCATTTGCCGACTTTGCGACCCTGCCAAACATCAACCTGCCACCGACGCAGCTTCATATCGCGGCGCTGGATCCATTGCGGGATGACAGCCTCGATATCGAGGCGCAATTGCACGATCTGGGAGTCTCAGTCGACCGGCATGACTGGGCAGGCATGACACACGGGTTTTTGCACTATCTCCCCGATTTGCCACAGGCCATGTCGGCCATCGAGGCCATCTCAAACCATCTGGAAAGGAACGACACGTGACCAGCGACAAGGTCGGCATCATTGCCGATGATTTTACCGGAGCTACGGACATCGGCGGTCTTCTGGCCCGCACCCGCGCGGATGTGACCTTGCATACCGGACCACCCGGGCCTGACGCTTTGGCTGGTGACGGAGTTCACGTTATCGCCCTGAAAATCCGCACAATTCCCGTTACCGAAGCCTGCGATCAAGCCCGCGATGCCCTGTCCCGCTTGCAAGCCGCCGGTGCCACGCGCATCTATTGGAAGTACTGTTCGACCTTTGACAGTACGGATCGCGGCAATATTGGCCCCGTGGCCGAGGCTCTCATGGCGGTCCTAACCGCGCCCTATACGTTGTATTGTCCGGCGTTTCCCGAAAACGGGCGCGTTGTGCGTGATAGCACCCTGTTTGTAAACGGTGTGCCCTTGGCGGAAAGCCCGATGAAGGATCACCCGCTGCCCCCGATGCGCGACGGCGATCTGGTCAACGTTCTGACGCCGCAAGTCACCAGACCCGTGGCACGGCTTGCCGCCAGTCGCGCCGAAACCGGCGCCGAGGCCGCCAGTGGCATCGCGCATTTCATCGCCGATGCGGCCGATTGGGATGACCTGATCCGGCTTGGGCAGGACTATGGCGACCTGCCGTTCCTGACAGGCGGAAGTGCCTTTGCGGCCGCGGCCTATGGTGCGTCGGACAGGAAACCGGCCCGGCGCACGCCTGTGCCTCGGACCGTATCGGACGGGCCCGCCCTGATCATTTCCGGCAGTTGTTCCAGCGCGACTCAGGCGCAAGTGGCGCAGAACGAGCAATCCGGCGGCGCAGTGATCCGGCTTGACCCGCTGGCGCGGACCACAGCTGGAGACGAAGATCTGATTGCCGAGGTCATCGCCCGTCTGGGCTCTGAACCGGTTCTGTTGACATCCCCGGATTGGGTAAGGCACTGGCAGATCTGCCCAGCACGACCTCGGCCGCCATTCCGGCAAGCCACGGTCCGATCGTGGCCGGGACCACGCTGGAAAAGGCTGTTTATGCAATAGAAGAACTGGAAGCGACAGCCCGGCTTGCTCTCGACACCACATCGGTCAATAGTCGTGTGCTGACAGGGACGCAGACCGCGCAATTGATTTCGACGTTCAACCTGGAGATCTGATCCGTGCCCAAGCAAACGGCCCGACACGCACCAAGCGCAAACCTCGCCGAGGTGACACATGATCTGGAACTTGAGATCGTTCTGGGGCGCATTCGTCCACGCGAACGGCTGGTCGAAGATGAGCTAATGGCAAAATTCAGAGCCAAGCGTCATGTCGTGCGCTCGGCCCTGAATGAGTTGGAACAGCGCGGACTGATCGAACGCCGTCAGAACAAAGGCGCGCGTGTGCGGGAATACACTCGCGACGAGGTCAAGGCGCTCTACGAGTTTCGTGCCGAACTGCACCGGCTTGCAATCTCAAAGATCAACTTGCCGCTTGATGACGAGACAGTTGCAAGGATGGCCGACCTTGCGGATGCTCACGAGGCCGCCTGCGCCGATGGGCGGTTGGCGGATGTGATCGAACACAATAACGCTTTCCACGATTGCCTGTTTGATCGATGCGGCAATCCCTTCCTTGCGACAACAATTCGACAGGTTGGCGCCGCCGCGAACTCGATCAGATCTTATCGCATCGCCGACCCCAACCTGTTAAAACAGGCCGCCTCTGAACACAGGGCCATGATCGAGGCGGCAAGGGTTGGCGATCGCGAGGAATTGGATCGCCTGGTTGAACGCCACATCTTGCCGTCAAGAAACCTGTATCTTAAGGATCAGGCCAGCCAATCTGAGATCGTCTATCCTGCGACTGTATGGCCATAGCGTCGCTTTCATTCATGGCCCGCAGTCGTCAGATACAAGTGCGCGCCGATCAAAAGGCATGATGGATGCCTGTGCGGTTGCCGGCAAATCGGTTGACCCCCTTGATGAGCTATCCCCTGAAAATCGGACACTGACGCAAGCTACGATTTGTTGTCTGCTGGTCTTCGACGAGAAGGAGATCAGAGATGTTGAAACGGAAGAACCACTCGCCTGAGTTCAAGGCGAAGGTGGCGCTTGAGGCGCTGAAGGGTGAGCAGACAGTCTTCGAGCTGACGAGCCGGTTTGGCATTTATGCATTGTCCGGCAGGGCATTGCGCAGCAATGTCCCGAGAGGGGAGGAACAGTCTCGTCTGAGCCTGGGCAGCTACGGCAGGCCACGAATGACCGAGGAACTGAAGGAGGTCAGTGTCGATGTAGGTCATCGGCGCGTCGGTCGCCTGATGCGCGAAAACGGGATCACCGTTGAAAGAACGCGCAAGTTCAAGGCGACCACAGACAGCGATCATAGGTTCAACATTGCCCCGAACCTGCTGGACCGCGACTTCAGTGCGGTCGGGCCAAACCAGAAATGGGCGGGCCCTTCTCGTGACATTCCTTCGGAATGCACTGTCAGGCAATGGACATCAGCTATATCTGGACCCGCGAAGGCTGGCTCTATCTGGCTGTCATCCTTGACCTGCATTCCCGGCGCGTCATTGGCTGGGCTGTCAGCAACCGCATGAAGCGTGACTTGGCGATCCGAGCCCTGAAAATGGCCATTGCCTTCCGAGCGCCACCCAAGGGCTGCATCTTCCACAGCGACAGGGGCAGCCAATACTGTTCGCATGACTACCAGAAGATCCTGCGCCGGCATGGCTTCAAGGCCTCCATGAGCGGCAAAGGTAATTGTTATGACGATGCGGCCGTCGAGACGTTCATCAAAACCATCAAGGCCGAGCTGATCTGACGCAGACCTTGGGCAACCCGGCGTCAGGCGGAGGTGGCAATCTTCGCATACATCAACGGCTTCTATAACCCGCGCCGACGCCACTCAGCATCGGGCTGGAAAAGCCCGGTCGCTTTTGAACGGAAGGTGGCTTAAACGAGCACTTGGGGCGGCATCAAATACGCGACAGGTCCAAAGTTCCCGGCGGTAGGTCAGAACCGAAAAGCTGTCGCATGTCTCTGGCCTTCGTGACAAAATTCTACAGAACTTCATTTAGTTGATCCATGGCCCGGCAAACGTGTTGTTCGCCATTGATACTCGCCAACACCTCGTCCAGGGGCCGCCGCCCAGTTTGCTATTCGGCCGCTACCGTTTTTGCCTGACCTGCAGCCTCTGCAATGTCGCTTTTGAAACGCATGACTTCAGCCAGCCCAAAATCTGTCGGGGCCAGCGCGGGTGCGCGGTCATGGATATCCGCGATGCCGGCCTGCTGGGCAAACAGCCGCTTGCCATAGCACAGCATGCCGGGAACCGAGCGGGACATGAACGCAATTGCGGGCAGGATCTCGCGGTGGATACGCTCGGCCTCGGCGCGGGCCCCATCGGTGCCCTCTTGCCAAAGTTCGAAAAGACGCACCTGCGCATGGATGAAATCCGGAGCGGGGATCAGCCCGACCCCGCCGGAACGCAGCAAGGACATGAACTCGATCCCGCCATGCCCGCCGAATACCTTGAACGCGCCGCCCGATTGGTCGATCACGCGGGCGATGTCCACGGAATAGCCCTCGCCCTTGAGGATCGATATATTCGGGTGCTGACTGTTCAGATCGACCAGCCCCTTGACTGACAACGAAACATCCAGATTGACCGGGTTGTTCTGCACCGCAACGTCGATATCCACGGCATTGGCGACCGCACCGAAGAAGCGGATCAGATCGCGTTCGGATGTGCCCTTGATCGCGGGCGGTTGCAGGATCACCCAATCGGCACCGCAACGCGCGGCGGCCTGGCTGAACTCGACCTGCCCGCGCAACGAGGGCTCACCGACTGTGACGGCATAGGGGACGCGCCCCTTGATCATCTCGCCCACCATTTCGACCAGATACAGGCGTTCGTTGACGTCCATCTTGTGAACTTCGGTTACAAGGCCCAGCACGGTGATGCCATGTGCGCCGGCCTCGATCACATGCTCGACCTGCCGTGCCATCGCGGCGCGGTCCAGCCGGTCATTCTTGTCGAAATAGGCATAAAGGACGGGGTAGATGCCTTTGTAGTCGCGTGCCATGCCCTTACCCTTTCACAACATAGTTGAATAGTTCGTCGGTCGGCTCCACCCCAAGGCCCGGGCCGGTCGGGATGGTGTAATGGCCGTTCTCGCAGGCCATGTCGCCGGTCACGTATTTCAGGTTTCGGTCGAAGATCGAGTGCTGGTACTCGTGATACGGCACCCGTTGCAGGGCCGCGGTGGCCTGAAGGCTGGCGGCCATGAAGATGCCGACCGAGATCGACGCATGCGGGATGATCTTGACGTGGAACGCCTGCGCCATATGTCCGATCTGCATGAACGAGGTGATGCCAGTGTGGCCAATCTCGGGCTGGATGATGCCGCAGGTTCCGGCGGTCAGACGCGGGCGGACTTCGTAAACCGTGCGCCATTCCTCGCCAAGTGCCAGCGGCACGCCGATGCCGCGCGCGACACGGGCCTGACCTTCGATATCCTCGGGCTGACAGGGGGCTTCGGCGAAATAGAGGTTGTATTCCTCAAGCCGGCGGATCAGGCGGATCGCCTCAGATGCCTCGAACTTCCAGTGCAGGTCGACCATCAGATCGACATCCGGGCCAACCGCCTCGCGCAGGGCAGCCATTTCCTGCACGATGCCGTCGTCGCTGACGGCCGCTGCGAATTTGATCGCGCGATACCCCTTCGAGATAAAGTCCTGCGCCATGTCGCATTTGCCCTGCAGCGTCGCCGCAGGCAGGCCCGAAACATAGCCCGGCAACGTGTCGTGACGGCGACCGCCAAGCAGCTCCGAAACCGACAGGTTGGTGCATTTGCCGAACAGGTCCCATATCGCGATGTCGATACCAGCAATGGCGTCCACGTAATAACCGCCGAAGAACCCGCGCACGCGCATCAGGTCGTACATGTCCTCGAACATCACGGCGGGCTGGCCAGGGTCACGCCCGATCAGGGTCGGCGCAAGCAGGTTGTCGATGATCGTCTTCACCGCCTCGGGCGCAGCAATGCCATAGGTCTCGCCCCAGCCGACCTTGCCGCTTTCCGCAGTGACTTTAACCACCACCGACAGATCCGACGAGGGATAGATTGACCGATTGCCCTTGCGGATCAGATAGCCCTTTTCGTTGATGAACTCGCCATCCTTGAGCGGCCCAAGATATGGCGTGCCGCGGGGGATGGAGATGATGAAGCTTTCGATCTTGGAGATCGCGTCAAGCGGCGCTCGAGGCATCTTTCTGTCCTTCTTGGCCCTTGCTGGGCTCTAGTTGATAGGTGGTCAATTCATCGGCGATCAGGTCCAAGAGCGTGTTCAGCTCGGCCTGGTCGCCAGCGTCCATTTTCGGCCCCGCACCGCGCACGAATGTGTGTTGCAACACCCCGCGCCGTTTCAACGTGGCCTTGGTCATGTGCATGCGGAAAATCGCCTGAAAGCTGAGCAAGGGCATCGAGACCATGAACAACCGCCGCGCCTCGGCCTGATCCCCTGCCCGCCATGCGTTTACCAGCCGGACATGCAGGTCGGCGAACTCGGCCGCCGGCATGGTGCCAAGACTGCCTCGGGCAAGCTCGTCGGTGATGTAACGTCCTCCCGCGCCGCCAAACACGCCCGTGATCCTATCGCCAGCGGCGGCAAGGATGCGCGTCAGGTTCTGGCCGCATGGCATCGTCTCTTCCTTGACGAAATGGATCATGTCCTGAGAGGCCGCCAGCGCGGCTGTGTCCTCGGGCGCAAGCCCGGCGCCGATAGGCACCGGTGCGTTCTGTAGCAGGATCGGGATGGGAGAGCCCGCGCAGGCGGCTGCAAAGAACGCCTTTTGCGCGTCGAGGTCCTTGCCGATCGCCCCGGGAGCCATGACCATAGCCGCAGAGGCCCCTGCCGCGTGGCCGGCCTTGGCAAAGGCGATCACCTCGTCCGGTGTCGCAGCGGAGGCGCCGCAGATAAACGGGATACGGCCCTTTAGCGCCTTACCCAACAGTGCGGTCAGACGGGCGCGCTCCTCGGCCGTCAAAGTATCCACTTCCGAGGCGACACCGGGAAAGACACAGCCATCCGCGCCGCTGTCGATCACGAACTCGATCAGTGACAGGAAGTCGGCCTCGTTCACCACGCCTTGATCGTCGAATGGCGTGCAAAGCACTGGGAAAGTTCCGGCAAGCTGGCTCATTTCACGGCTCCCGCGGTGACGCCCTGGATGAAGAACCGTTGCAGGAACATGAAGCCGAGGATGACCGGCGTTGCCGCCATCAAACTCGCCGCCATGGCTCCGCCCCAATCGGCGTTGGTTTCATTGAGATAGGTGAGCAAAAGGCCCGGCGCGACGGTGCGTTTGTCGTCCGACACAATCAGAGTGAGCGAATACAGCAGGTCATTCCACGACCACATGAAGGAGTAGAGGAACACGGTCACGATCGGCGGGATCGAGATCGGCAGAACGATCGTGTGAAAGATCCTCAGGTCGCTTGCGCCATCGGCGCGGGCGGCCTCGATCAGCTCGTTCGGGACCTGGCTGAAATAGCTGTATATCATGTAGGTCGCGACCGGCAGGGCAAAGACGATGTAGGACAGGATCAGAC
Source organism: Thiosulfatihalobacter marinus (assembly GCF_016019955.1). Taxonomy (GTDB): domain Bacteria; phylum Pseudomonadota; class Alphaproteobacteria; order Rhodobacterales; family Rhodobacteraceae; genus Shimia; species Shimia marinus_A. The sequence goes on along the minus strand of NZ_JAECRZ010000002.1, from coordinate 251,484 downwards.
CCAGCCGCGTGTCCAGAAGGCCCCATTCGACATACATCGGGTAGATGGTGATCAAAAGCAGGCCGAACGGGAACATTTGAGCCGACAACATGAACATCATCACCGGTTTGCGACCGAAATAGCGGTACTTGGCAAAGCTGTACCCGGCATAGGTGGCCAGCGTCGCGTTGAACGCTGCCGAGCTGAGGGAAACGAAGAGGGAATTCCCCAGCAGCTTCGGCAGCTGCCCTTCCGTGAGTGCGGTCTTGAAGTGATCCAGGGTCGGGGCATGCGGATAGGCGGTGGGCACGATCTGGTAAAGCTCGTTGTCCGACTTGAGCGCCGAAATAACGGTCCAGTAGACGGGGAAGAACAGGAAGAACCCGATCGCGGCGGCCACGGCGAAGAACACCAGCTTGGCCTTGGTGGTGGAAAGGTCGAGCATCATTCGGCCCCTTTCATCAGCTGGCGGAGATAGAAATACGCGGGTGGCAGGATCGTGGCGACCCAGAGCACGCCAATGGTGGCGGCCATGCCGATGTCCCATTGTTCGAACGCGCGGCGATAGACCTCGACCGACAGGACGGATGTGGCGCGTACTGGCCCGCCGCCGGTCAGAGCATAGATCGAGTCGAACTGTTGCAGGTTTCCGATCATGCCCAGCACCACGACCACCAGAATGACGGGGCGCAGGTGCGGCAGGATGTGATCCTTCAGGACGTTATAGTTGCCCGCGCCATCGACCCGCGCGGCTTCGATCTGTTCGCGGTCCATGCTGGCAAGACCCGCCAGAAAGAAGGACATGAACAGCGGGATCGACAGCCAGACCTTGACCATGACGATGGCGGTCATCGCGCCGGATGTGGTCGACAGCCACGCTTGGGGATGTTCGATAAAGCCAAATTCCATCGCCACCGCGTTCAGCACGCCATAGCGGGAATTGAAGATCCAGCCAAAGATAAAGGCCGAAACAGTGGCGGGCATGATCCACGGCAAAAGCGAGATGCCCCGCAGCGCGTTACGGCCCTTGAACGGCTCGTTCAGGATGATCGCCCAGGCAAGGCCCAGCGTGATCGAAAAGAACGTGGTAAAGAAGACATAGACCGCCGTGGTCACAAACGATCCGCGCACGGTGGGGTCGGCCAGCAGCTTCTTGAAGTTGGCCAGCCCGACAAAGATCGGCTCGGGGGTCGAGATCGTGTATTTATAGAGTGACAGGCCCAGCGCCTGTACGAAGGGCGACAGCACGATCAGGGAAAAGGCGATCAGCGCCGGCAGCAGCAGCATGACGCCAAACCGGCCCTGTCCGGCTCTCAACCCGCCGCGCTTGGCGTGGGGAGAGGGGCGAAAGGTTCGCGCATCCGCAGCTTGTGAGAGATCAGTCGGCATCTTTGTCCGCATTTCTTTACTACCGGGAAAGAGAGGCGGTCTCGCAAAGAAGACCGCCAGTTTGTCGGCCCCGCAAGGAAGGGCGGAGCCGACGGGGAGCTTGTCTTAGTTGGCCATTGCCGCCTCGAGCCGGGCCTGCATGTCGTCGGCAGCCTGATCCGGTGTCTTCTGACCCAGGATCGCGGACTGGACTTCTTCGCCGATGATGCCAGCCACTTCGCCGCCGTTTTCAAGCGAGGCGATGGTATTGCGGCGCGGCGCGACGGACGCGGCGGCCCAGTCTTTCAGGTAGGCGTCGCCGTTGATGGCATCCGAAGCCAGACCGTTCTTGGTGGTCGGCAGAACACCCTGGTTCGAAGCGTAATCCACCAGCACATCATCCGACAGAAGATGCATCACGAACTTGACCGCGTCGCTGTCGGGCGTGGCGTTTTCCTCGCCGAAGATGGCGATCACGTGGCCCCACTGGATCGACTGCGGCGTGTCGCCTGCGTTCAGGACCGGACCCTGGATTGGCTTGACGGCCGGATCAATTTCCATGTCACGACCCGAGAACTTGCGGGCAAATGTGCGCGCAACCGGAGCATCAAGATAGAAGGCCGATGCGCCTTGTGCGAACAGACGGCGCGAGTCCGGACGGTCGATTTCAGGCGCGGCCATACGTTCCTGAACCAGCTCTGTCAGGAAAGCGAGCGTCGCCTTGCCTTCGGGGCCATTCACCATCGGTTTGCCATCGACGATCACGTCGGACCCGAAGGTCCAGCTCCAGATCAGATAGTCCAGCAGGATCGAGTTGTTGTTCTTGGTCGCCAGAGCGTAGGGCACCGAGTTCGGGACATTGTCGCGCACGGCGATCAGGGCGGCCTTGAATTCATCCACTGTGGTCGGAATTTCCGCAACACCGGCGGCTTCCAGCACTTCCATGTTGGCAACCCAGCCGATGGTTCCGCCGATCCACGGCAGTGCCAGCTGTTTGCCGTCGATGTCGCCCATAGCAAGGAAGCTTGCCGGGAAGATCTCTTGCAGTTTCTCTTTGCCGATGACCTCGTTCAGGTCGACCATCTCGCCGATCGAGGCGAAGGTGGGCAGCATGCGGCCCTGGATCTGGCTGACATCGGGCAGCGTTTTCGAACGCGCGCGCAGGAACAGGTTCTTGGGCAGATCGCCCCAGGCATAGGGCTGGATGTCAACTTCGCCGTCGAAGCTGGCGACCATTTGGGCCAGCGTGTCCTTGCCGGTTTCCTCGGCACCGAGCCAGTTCATGAACTCGACCGTATCGGCCGAAGCCGCCCCGGCGGTCAGTGCGGCAGCGGTTACAACGCCGGCGGCTTTCTTGAAGAAGTGTCTCACGTCTTTCCTCCCGTGAATTATTTGAAACAGAGTTCCAAGTTTTCTTTTAGCGGGAAAGACCTCGTCCGTCCAGCCAATTGAAACAGAGTTCCAACTATCTTTGGATGACTGGGTAGGGTCGCCGCCAGTCGCGCCCGAAAAAGCCGTGTGGTACAGATGCTTGAGCGGCAGGCACTTTCTTGTCCGCATGACCGGCGATTGTGTCTTCGATGAGCTGGCGGGCCAGTTCCAACTCTAATGTGTCACGAATTTCTGACAGCGCCAGGTCACTGATTCTGTTGTCCAACTCGCCCGGGTCGTTGACGAGATCGAACAGCGCCTGCGTCCCGTTGCGATAGCGCATCAGCTTGTGTGTGGCGCTGCGTGCCATGACACCATGTGTGGTCATGCCAGTGATCACGCGCCCCGAAGGGGCTTCGGACAAAGCCGTCCCTTGCGCCTGCGTCACAGGATCAAGGCCACCCCACTCCAGAAAGCTGGGAAAAAGGTCCAACAGGCTGCGCGGAACCGTATCCGTCGCCGCACCCGGGGCGCGGAAATCCGTCACGATCAGGGGCACGCGAATAGCTGGTTCGTGGAAATAGGTTTTGCCGACCAGCCCGTAGTCCCCAAGATAGTCGCCGTGATCCGATGCAAAAACAACGATGGTGTTGTCCAGTTGGCCGGACAGTTCAAGCGCCGCCAAAATAGTTGCGACATCCTCGTCCAGCCGCTCGACCAGCGCGGCATAGTGATGGCGGATGCGGCGGATTTCGTCGCGCTCCAGCGTCGAGTAGTCCAGATCCGCCCAGGCTCGCTTGTATGAAGCAACAAAGGTGTCGCGGTGGCTGACGGATTCTCCGGTGCGCGGCAGCGGATCTGGCATGTTCTGCGCATTGATCCGCGCAAGCGCCGCCTCGGGCGGGTCATAAGGGCAATGCGGGCCCGGAAAACCGACCATCAGCGCAAAGGGGCGGTCCCCGCCATAGTTGCGCAGCCAATCGGCGGTTTGGTTCGCGACCCAGCGATCCACCTGCGCCGCGTCCGGCAGATCGTTGAGTGAGGCCCCCTTGTTTTCCTGGTACCCACGCTGCTCGTTGCCATGCTGTCTGCGAAGCCCGCGCGCGCGCAGCCAGTCGTGATAGTCATCCTCGACGTGGATATGGCGCTTGTCTTCGGCGATGATGCGGGTCTCGAACCCTTCGGAAATGTCCCACGGATAGAAATGCATCTTGCCGATCGCCGCCGTATGATAACCGCCCTGCGCCAGCCGCTCGGGCCAGGTACGAATGCCCATCTCGCCCTTGTCAGGGCGCAGCCAAGCGATGTTGTCAATCACGCCGTTGCTGGCGGCACTTTGCCCGGTCAGCATCGAGGCGCGGGCCGGCACACAGATCGGACTGGGCGAGATCACTGTGTCATAACGCACGCCCCGCCCGGCAAGCCCGTCAATCGCCGAGGTCTGCAGAAAATCCGCGCCATAACAGCCCAGAAAATCGGGCCGCAGCTGATCTGGCAACAGAAACAATATGTTAGGCTGCATCACACCACACCCCCGTCTACGATAAAACTTTGCGAGGTGACCAGACGGCTGTCGTCCGCCGCCAGCCACAGCGCCATGCGCGCGACATCAGGCGGCAACAGGAACTCTTTAAGGCACTGGCGCGTCAGATAATCGTCGAACTTGTCCTGATAGATCGCCTTGGCGCGCACGACCTGCCGTTCAGTCAGTATCCAGCCGGGCACGATGCTGTTCACCCGGATCCTGTGCACGCCCCATTCGCGTGCCAGCGATTTTGTCATGCCCTGCACGGCCGATTTGGCGGTGGTATAGGCGATAAGCCCAGGCGCGCCCTGCATCCAGCTGTTCGATCCCATGTTGATGATCGACCCGCCACCTTGCGCAATCATGTCGCCCTGAACCGCCTGAGCGGCAAAGAAATGGTGGCGGAGGTTAGTCTGGAAACGCTCGTCCCAATAGTCAGGCGTCACGTCCATCGCCGGAACGCGATCGTCATTTCCGGCATTGTTGACCAACACCGAAAACGGCCCTGTTTTCACGCGCAGATCGGCCACAGCCGCCTTGAGTGCATCAATGTCACGCAAATCAACAGTCGCATAGGCGGGACGGTTGCCGGTAGCGGACTCAACCGCGTCGACGGTGGCCTGTGCAAAATCCGTTGACAGCTCGACGAATCCGACCCTGGCACCCTGCGCGCAGAACGCCTCTACCAATCCCGCGCCGATCCCCGATCCGCCGCCGGTGATCAGCACCCCCCGCCCGACCAGCGAGGGGTAGCGGGCCGCGTCCACATTTACCGGGCGCAGCTCTGGGTGTTCGTCATATAGATCGGTCATGCCGCCGCCGGAACCTGCGCTTGCGAAATGGTCAGACCGTCGGAGCCAAAGTAGTGAACCGCCGAGTCCGCAAAGCCGATCGACACGTCTTCGCCGTGGGTGATCTGGCGCTCGCCGTCCAGACGCACCATTGCCGGACGCTCGACGCCTTCAATCTGAACATAGGCGAACGTGTCGCTGCCTAGATGCTCGGAAGTCAGCACATTGCCAGTAAGGGTGTTTTCGGCACCGTCAGTGATTTCCATATGCTCGGGACGCACGCCGATTTCAAAAGGTTTCCCGATCCGCGGGGCTGCGACAGAGCCACCGGGCAGCCGCAGCCGCGCACCATCACCGCCGGTGACGGGCAAAAAGTTCATCTTGGGGCTGCCGATGAACCCGGCGACAAAACGGTTTTCCGGATGGTGATACAAATCCAGCGGGCTGCCGACCTGCTCGATCCGCCCGTCGCGCATGACCACGATCTTGTCAGCCAGCGTCATCGCCTCGACCTGATCGTGGGTGACATAGATCATCGTCGTACCCAGACGGTCCTTGAGACGGGCAAACTCCATCCGCATATCCACACGCAGGGCCGCATCAAGATTCGACAGCGGCTCGTCAAACAGGAAGATCTTGGGCTCGCGCACAATCGCCCTGCCAATCGCCACCCGCTGACGCTGGCCGCCGGACAGTTGGCGGGGCTTGCGGTCCAGATAATCGTCGATCTTGAGGATCTCGGACGCCCGCGTGACGCGCTCGGCGATCAGTTCCTTGCTTTCGCCTGCCAGACGCAGCGCATAGCCCATGTTCTGCGCCACCGACATATGCGGATAAAGCGCGTAGGACTGAAACACCATCGCAATACCGCGCTTGGACGGAGGCACGGCGTTCATCAACTCTCCGTCAATGGCGATCTCGCCCGAAGACACTTCGTCCAGACCGCAAATCATCCGCAGCAATGTCGACTTGCCACAGCCCGACGGGCCGACAAAAACGGTAAACTCTCCGGTTTTGACGGTAAGGTTGATGTCCTTGAGGACTTCGACCTCACCATAGCGTTTGTACAGGTTTTGAATGACCAGTTCAGTCATGCGCGTTCTCCTCCTTAGCCCGCAAAGCAGGTTTCGTTTTGTCCTTTGACGCCGGCATTGATGGCCAGAACACTGCCCGACATCGGCGCCTCGGCCAGCACCTGGCTGGACAGGCGGATGCGGGCGGTGGTGATGAAAAGTGTACTCAGGTCGGCCCCGCCGAAGGCACAGCTTGTCGGGCGCGGCACCGGCAGGTTCAGCACTCGGTCGACCTTGCCGTCGGGATCAAACCGAACAACCGACCACCCATCCCAGCACGCCACCCAAACAAATCCGTCGGCATCAACCGCCAACCCGTCGGGCACGCCTTTGCCCTCATCAAACGAGACGAACGTCCGGCGGTTGGAAATGCCCCCCGATGCGGCATCAAAATCATAGGCCAGTATTTCGCGGGTGCCGGAGTCGGTGAAATACATGGTGCGATCATCCGGGCTCCAGCCCAAGCCATTCGAGATATGAAAGCCGCGATCCATCAAATGCGCCGACCCATCGGCATCCACCCGCCACAGATTGCCCTGTCCGGGTGCGGTGTTGATCGCCAGTGACCCCACCCAGAAGCGTCCCTGACGGTCGCATTTTCCGTCATTGAACCGGTTGCCCGGCATGTCGGCCTCGGGCTCGCAGATCACCGACAGCGCACCGTCTTCCGAGAGCGTCTTGACGCCGGTTTCGGTCGCAACGACAAACCCGCCCGAGGCGCGCGGCACAACACAGCCCACCAGTTCGGGCAATTCGGTTTCATCGCGGCGCCCTGTTTCAGGGTCCGAAGTAATCACGGCCGGCGCAAGAATGTCGACGAAATGCAAACGCTGGCGGTTTTCGGACCAATGCGGCCCCTCGGCCAGAAAATCTGCGCCCGGCACAGCGACCCGCACGTCGTCCGCGGTCTCGGGGCGCGGATTCACAGAGATCGACATGGCCAACTCTCCGATGTTTCCGGCGATGCGCCGCGCTGCCTCGATCACTTCGCGGCCCAGTTCATGCAGCTTTTCTTCAGGCAAGCGGAAGGACGGCCCGACGATGCCGACAGCACCCAGCGGTTCGGCCTGATGATCCAGAATGGCAGCGGCAACACCGGAAATACCCTCATGCATCTCTTCGACCGAAATCGCATAGCCCCGCGCCTTGATGATGTTCAACTGCTGATCCAGATCGCCCCCCGACACCACCGTGCGGCCAGTAAAGGCGGTCAGCTTGTCTGCCTCGACCAGCCGATGCCGCTCTGCTACGCCAAGATGCGCGGCAATCGCCTTGCCCATCGCGGTGGCATGCAAGGCGGCCCGGCTGCCGACACCGTTGGCAATCCGCAACGGCTGTGGATTCGAGCGCTGGTCGACGTATAAAACCTCGCCTTCGCTCAACGTACCCAACCGGATCGTTTCGCCTGTCACGTCGCGCAAACGCACCAATTCAGGCTCGGCAGCGCCGCGCAGGTCAAACTGGTCCCAAACGCGATGCGCCAACTCAAACGGGCGCGACCCCAGGCGATAGGTTTGCAACTGCTCGTCCAACGCAAGATAGCGCGCATCGACCAGCGTTTGCAGAAGCCGGTGCAGAGTGCCCTTGGGCAATCCCGACTGATCCAGCAGGGTGGTAAAGCGCTGCGGCTTCTCCGCCGAAGCAACCATATCGACCACCGCAAGCCCGCGCGTCAGGGCCTGCATCCCGGGCTGGGCAGCATCTTCGCGGTCTTTTTTGGACGCGGATTTCGCCACGTTACATATCCTTCCTTATGGTGTGTCACGGCGATCCGAGACTTGCCATTCGCTGCGACTTCTATATTTTGAAACTAAGTTCCAAGTCAACAGATCATTCGCCGGAGATTGCCTGAATGCGGATCAAGTCGGTTCATCACGCCATGGTGCGCGTCCCCTTCAAAGAAACGATTGAGTGGGGGTCGGGGACGCGAATCGGCACCACGCGGCTGGTGTGCAAGATCGAAACGGAAGACGGAATCACCGGCTGGGGCGAAACGTTGTGTCTGATCGATGCCGTCCCTGCCGTTTTTGAGAAACTGGTGGCACCGATGGCCGTTGGCTATGACATCAGCCAGGTCGAGCGGTTCTGGCGCAATGTCTTGGGGGCCGGTTACTATCACCACAAACGCGCGGCTGTCATGGCCGCCGCCGCAATGGAAATGGCCATGTGGGACGCGCTTGGCAAACGCGCAGACCTGCCGCTTTATGCGCTTTGGGGCGGTGCTTTCCGTGACAAGATCGAAGCCGCCGCCTATTTGTTTTCCGCCGATACCGACACATTGCGCGACCGCCTGACCGGTTTTCTCGATGCGGGCTATCTGACCTTCAAGGTCAAGATCGGATTCGACGCCGCAAGCGATATCACGCTGGCAGAAATCGCGCGGGAAACCATCGGAGCCGCCACGCTTCGGCTGGATGTGAACGGCGCCTGGACCCCCGGCACGGCCAAGCGGCAAATGTCACGTCTGGCACCCTTTGATCCCGCTTATGTCGAGCAACCGCTAGAGCTGGACGACCTGCAAGGCCATGCCTATCTGCGCCAATGGTCGCCCGTTCCGATCGCGCTGGATGAAAGCGCCTACACCCTGCAAGACGTCGGAAACATTCTGCGAGCTAAAGCTGCCGACGTGCTGCTACTGGACCCGCATCAGGCCGGAGGGTTGTGGCAGGCCCGCAAAGCCGCCGGAGCAGCGGAAGCGGCCAGCCTGCCGGTAGGTCTGCACTCGGGCGCAGAGCTTGGCCCCAGTCAGGCGGCCTATCTGCACCTCGCCGCCGCGACGCCGAACCTGAGCATCGCGATTGACACTGAAAGTGTTTATTTGTCAGCGGATATCTGTCGCAATCCCCCGAAAATCTCGGACGGGCATTTTGCTTTGCCCGAGGGACCAGGACTGGGTGTCGAAGTCGATGAGGACCTGCTGGAACACTATCATGTCACGTCGATCGACGGCGCCTATCTGAACCCCGCCCGCCCCGGTTGGTTCCCGCTGAAACCGTCTTATTGAGGATCATCCAGATCACGGTCCAAACACCGCAAGAACTTGGCAAACTCGTTCTCAGCAATCGACGCGGTTTCGGCGGGCGCGGGAAAGAACCACGTGGAACGGCGCGGAACAAGACCAACATGGCCCACCACACGCACGCCCTCGTTCTCCAGAAGGCGCCGAGCCTTGGGCCTCATCGGACGATAGACCGCGTCCGCACCGCAATCCAGCGCATCAGAAGAGCGGGCCAGTTCGGCCATTTTTCTGAGGGTCTCGCCGTGGCGCAGACCAGAGACAAGGAACAGTGACAGCGCTGCCGCTCGGATGTCATGGATCCCGTCGGTCATGCGCGCGGTTGCCACTTCGGTATCGGCGGCTTGAGCGGGCCTGTTCGGCGATTTTTTACAGCGTCATCTTGGTAGGCTTGCACACACCCTTGCAGGCGCGCATCTCGGCTACGGTCATCCCCGACGTTCAGACGGCTTCCTGTTCATTTGCTCTGTTCATGATCTGGCTTTGCGCCTTTCGAACAGTGCGCAGCGCCTTGCGGCTGCCTATGGCAAACTGGCCGACAAGCCGCCCCGCGCGCGAAACAGAGACCGAGCATCCCCCGTCCGGATAATCGGTGACGTCGTGCGTGCCATCAGCCTGGCCGACACCCTCGATCCGGGTCTCTCCCTGATCCGACCACAACCACGTGTTTGGCTGCCAATCCGGTCGATGCCCCAGAATACCAAGGGCTGCCGCTTCACCCATGTCGCGGGCGGCAGCGTAATTCTGACACTCGAAGGTTTCATCTGCCATTTGCACCGTCGCACAGTCCCCTACCGCCCAAATGCCCGGAAAGCTGGCGCGCATGTCGGGCGACACGATGATCCCCGTTTTCGAAACCGCCACCCCTGCCCTGCGCGCGAGGTCGGTGTCGGGGTGCGTACCAATTGCGGCGACAACCACATCTGCCGGTATCGAAGTCCCGTCGCTCAGGACAAGCTCGCCGGCCACTTGCCGCGACAGTTGCGTTGCAAACCGCACATCGACATTCGCGTCACGCATTCGGGCTGTGGCGTTATCCGAAATGGCTGCCGGCACCACCCGCATCATGGCGCGAGGCCCCGCTTCGACCAAGGTCACCGGCACGCCCTCTTGGGACAGGGCTGCGGCCAGTTCCATACCGATCAGGCCCGCTCCCACAATGGCTACCCGGCCCTGCCCGCCCAGACGAAGACGCAGCCTTTGGGCGTCGGCCAAGGTCCGCAGAGTCACCGCGTCGTCGAACCCCGGCAAGCGCACGACCGCGCGGCCTGTAGCAAGCACGATATGGTCAAACGGCCCGACAATCCGGGACCGCGTTCCCACCGTCCGTTCGGTCACAGAAATGCTGCGTGCCGCCGCTTCGTACATCAGATCAGGCGCAACCAAAGACACAGGCACATCCAGACCGATGCGGCCTTTCGACAGGCCGGGTTTTTCGTATGGCGGACAAGGTTCTGCGTTGAACATCCGGATTTCACCGGCAAACCCTTCCGCGCGCAGCTTGGCAGCACACGCCATGCCGGCCAATCCGGACCCGATGATGGCAACCCGCCTCACGCGATCAACTGCACCTGAACGCGCCCCGCTTGAACACGGGTCGGATAGGTTTTGAGTCCCTCGGTCACCGGCCCGCCGCAGGGACGCCCGTCGCGCAGGTCAAACCGCCCTTGATGACGCGGACATTCCAGCACGCATCCAAAGACAAACCCGTTCGCCAGTTCGACCTTTTCGTGGGTGCACAGGCCGTCGACCACAAAGACACCATCGCAGTCATCGCGCGCCGCAAGATAGACCGCGCCGCCATGTTCAAAGCGATGAACATCCTCTTCCTCGATCTCGCCCAGTGCACAGATATCAATCCAGTCGCTCATTACGCTACCTTTCTAAAGTCGGGGTCCATGACACGCTGATCACCGCTGGCACCTGCCGTTTCGGGCAGAACCCGACGGGCGTAATAGGTGGGATCGAGGCGCTGACGCCAAAGGGTCGTGAAAATCTCGGTATAGGTGGCCCCCAGCCCTGCATAGGGCGCGGGGCAATCGCTCTGAATTTCGGCGTGTAGTTCGGGCAGGTTGTAGAACGGCACCATCGGGAACATGTGATGCTCGATGTGATAGTTCATGTTTGTGTAGAGGAACCGGAATACCGGATTCATCAGAACTGTCCGAGAACTGAGTCGATGATCAAGAATATCCTCGTCCAGACCGGCATGTTGCGTAAACGCCTGTGTGTAGTGGAGGAACGAGCCGTAGAGCCGCGGCAACCCGACAAACATGGCAGGCAGGATTGACCCGGCAATCACACATGCCAAAACGATTGCGGCGATAAACGCGACGAAAATCCGACTCCAGTAGACCATCTCGGGCCATTGGCTTTCGGGGACAAAGGACGCCACATCCGCGGGTATTCTGCCCCGGACCACGGCCGACGTAGTCCTGACCTCGCCCAAGGCGCCGCGCAGGTACCACAACCCCAGAAGCGCAAGCGCGATGTGCGGGGGGCGCGGAGACGCGATTTCGGGGTCATGACCGACAAGGATGGTGTGTGTGTGATGGCGTGAATGGCTCCAGCGCCATCGGATCGGCTCGCGAAAAGTCATCAGCGACACCAGCCGATAAAGCGACTCGTTCACCCAATGGCTGCGAAATGGCGTGCCATGAGACAGCTCGTGCCATTTGCTGTCGGCGGAATTATAGATCACGCCATAGACCAGAAACGCCGGTATTGCCCACAGGGTCGGCCATGTCGCATAGGCCACCGCTCCACTGGCAACCAGCAGCGCGAGCCACAAAAGAAAATGACGGGCCGCCCTGCCATTGTCGCGCCTGACCAGTTCTTTCAGCCGCTTGCGCGGGATCGGGCTGGTGTACCAACCAATGCCGTCAATGGCGTTTTCGATACGTGGATCACGTTCGGCGCGCAGGGCATAGTTCTTCCACTTGATCACGTCATCATCCTCCTACGCGAGGCACACAGATTCACCGCAATGTTATGCGGGCAACAAATTGCCATGTTATGCGCATAACATAATTGATGTTGCCCGCACAACACCTTATTCAGCCAGAATGACGAACCCGAGAACCCACATCACGCTCGAGCACGTCGCCCAAGCGGCCGGCGTGACCCCGATGACCATATCGCGGTTTTTCAGAACCCCTCAGAAAGTATCTCAAGGCACGCGCGAAAGAATATCTCAAGCCATTGAAAAACTTGGTTATGTCGCCGACAGCACCGCGTCCCGACTTGCCGGTAAGTCACGACCGATGCTGGCGATTGTGGCCCCGTCGCTTGATCTTCCTTATGTACCGGAAATCATCGAAGGCGTGTCCGAGGCCGCCGATACGGTGAATGCCGCGCTCATGGTGTTCGAGACACGGTTCAGCCTTGAGATGCAAGAAAAACGCATCGAAGCCGCAATAGGCTGGCGTCCGGACGGGATCATTTTTGTCGGTGACACCGTGTCGGACCGGTCACGCCGGCAGATCACGGCATCCGGCATCCCGTTTGTCGAAGCATGGGCTGCGTCGGATACCCCTGTGGGCGTCGACATCGGCCTGTCCCACCGGGCCATTGCCGCGCAGATGACCGGCGCTTTGATCGGCGCGGGCTATCAAACGGTCGCCTTCGGGGTCAGACGGCTTGGCTATCGCGTCGAAGTGGAGCGTCTGGATGGATATCTGGACGCCGTTTCCTCCGCAGGCCGGACCCCTCTTGTCGTAGACATCGCCGATCCCGGAGAGCACTACAAAGCAGGCGCGATGATCCTGCGCCAGGCGCTTGACCTGACCTCCCGCCCGGACGCCCTGTTTCTGGCCGGTGATGTCTTGGCCGCTGGAGCCATTTTCGAATGTCACCGGCTTGGGCTGGCCGCGCCGCTAGACCTTGCCATCTGCGGGTTCGGCGACTCGCCGATTTCAGCCTCGATCGTCCCCTCGCTGACAACGGTCCGCCTGCCGACCCGCGAATTGGGATACGCTGCGGTCGGACATTGTATCGCTGGCGTACCCGAACGGGTTGGCCTTCTGGCCCCGGAACCCATCGAAAGAGAATCCGCACGGCTGGCATTTGAATAGGCGGTACGGCTCGTGCCGTGTTCCGGGCCGCGGGCAACTGCGCCAGCACGTCCACGTGACCCAACTCGCACAGCAGATACACTGTCATCCGATCACGCTTCGGCGGCTTTGCCCCAATCCGTGGCATCCGCGGGCCGAATATCAGTCAGCGCGCCTGAATAATGCCGAAGATCATGGCGCTGATAGGGATAGCGATCGCACGCGGTGGTATCGATATCCACACCAAGTCCGGGCGTTGCCGGAATACTCATCTCTCCATTCTCAACCGACGCCATCTCGCTCGCAATCTCGGCCCGCCAAGGCACGTCCGTTGTCATAGTCTCAAGCCAAACGACATTCGAACAAGCGGCTGCAATCTGCAAGGTCATGGCATTTGCAACTGGGCCGATCGGATTGTGCGGACAGACCGGCAAGAACCTGGCGTTGGCCTGACCGGCGATCTGTTTCGCGGCCAACATGCCGCCGACATGGCTGACATCCGGTTGCAGATAGTCCGCCGCGCCCTGCTCTATCGCGGTCTGGAAGGTGGCGAGGTCAAAGAACCGTTCCCCGGCGGCGATGGCAACCGGGGATTTGCGGCGCACCTCGGCCAGCGCGTCGATGCTGTCGGGTGGTGTGGGTTCCTCGAACCAGATCGGTTCGAACCGCGCGATATCCTGGGCGAGTGCGATCGATGTTGGAACGTCGAACCGCCCGTGCCCTTCGATCATCAACCCGATATCAGGACCGACCGCGTCACGCACGGCGGCCATGATGTCCATCGAAAGGTTCCGCTGCGCCCTGTCGATCTGCATGTAGGCCGCGCCGAACGGATCCCATTTCAATGCGGTGAAACCCTTGGCCACTGTGTTCCTGGCCAATGCCGCGAATTGCTCGGGCGTGCGTGCGCCAGCGAACCAGCCATTGGCATAACACCGGATTGCATCGCGATGGGCACCGCCCAGAAGGTCGTAGACCGGCACGCCAAGAGCCTTGCCCTTGATGTCGAAAAGCGCGGCCTCGACAGCTGACAGGGCACTGCGCAGAACCGGGCCGGTGCGCCAATAGCTGTCGCGATGCATCGTCTCTATATGGTGCTCTATCGCAAATGGATCCTTGCCGACAAGATAAGACTTCAGCATGTCGATGGCCGCCGCCAGTGCTAGCTCCTTGACCTCAAGCGTGCCCTCGCCGATCCCATGCACGCCCTCGTCAGTCTCGATGCGCACGAACACGAAATTGGCGCGGAAGGCGTCGACCACAATAGGATTTACGTCCGTGATCTTCATGTATCTGGCTCCCCTGTCGGTTGGTTGACAGAAATTGGTTTCATTCTCGGCTCGGGAGCGCCGGCGATATCCGGTCGATGGGTAAACAGACCACCCGAGAGCGGCATTTGCACGAGGTCGGCCGCACTCATCCGGACGCGCAGAGTTGTGATCACCAGGTTGTCCCGTTTCGGTCCGCCAAAGCAGATACCGGCGACATTGGCAGCAGGCACATCGACGATCTGGTCGACCTCACCATCTGGTGTGATCCGCACCACGCAACCGGCACCGAAGCGGGCGTTCCAGACGTTGCCTGCGGCGTCGATGGCGCATCCATCCGGTTCACCCGGCGCACCGTCCGGCGCAAGAAATGTTGTCGCTTCTGCGGGATCATCGACCGGAAACCGCAAGATCCGCCGGTCCCCGTTGTCAGCGAATGTGGCGTGACCGGTGGACTTGTCGAAACTCAATCCATTGGGAATTTGCACATTCGAGAACACTCGCGTCGCGTCACTGCCGGGCGCCCAGCACCACAGGCTTCCGATGGTCGTCAGCCCTTTGTCCTGCATTGTGCCGAACCACAAGCGCCCTTGATGGTCGACCCGACCTTCGTTCAGACGAGAGTCAGGCAGTTCGGGCTCTGGGTGGAACAGGAATGTCATTGCACCACTTTCGGGTTCAAACAGGTGCAGGCCGTCTGCGAGGCCAACCACTACCGCGTTGTTTTCGTCCAGCGCAACGAACCCGATTACCGACGGCATGTCCCACATCTTTGCCGGCCGGGACATCGACCAGAAATGCAAACTGGGTCGACGAATATCACACCACCAAAGCCCGTCGCGGCTGTCGTCCCACAAGGGAGCTTCGGCTGCCGTCGCCCGGGCATCTATCAGCAGTTCGGCAGAATAGTGGGCCACCTGGAGAAGTTGCGAAAGCGCGGTCATCGCATCAACATCCCACCATTGATGTCCAGAACGCTGCCCGTGATATATCCCGCCTGGTCCGAGGCCAGGAACTGCACCGACGCCGCGATTTCGTCCGGGTCGGCCAGGCGGCCTATTGGCACCTTTTCCGTGAGTGATGGATCGTCGCCATGTGCCGTGGCAATCATCGGTGTGCGCACCAGCCCCGGTGCGACGGTATTGGCCGTGACGCCAAGAGTGGCACCGGTGCGTGCAAGCGTCTTTGTCATGCCGTGAATGGCGGATTTCGACGCCGAGTAATGCAGGTGTCCTTTTAGCGCCCCTTGGTGCCCGACGATTGACCCCATCTGAACAATGCGTCCACCGGTGCCCTGATCACGGAACACTTCCATCGCGGCCTTCGCGCACAGGAAGGCACCGGTCATGTTGACGTCGATCACCGACTTCCAGCTGTCCAGAGTGATCTCGAAGATATCCTCGTCGCGGGTAATCCCGGCATTGTTGACCAGAATATCCAGCCCTCCGAACCTGTCCTTCACCGAGCTGAAGGCCGCATCGACCGAGGCCGGGTCGGTGATATCGGCGGACAGGACCATCGCCCCCGCGCCAATTTCCCTCGCCAGTTCCGTCAGTGCGGCGACAGAGGCGTCGATGTCCAGCAGCGCCACCTGTGCGCCAGCCTGCGCCAATCGCCGGGCAATCGCCTGCCCGATGCCGCCCGCCGCGCCCGTCACAAGCGCCCGTTTTCCGGTCAGTTGAAACGCGCCCGCCATCAGTAAAGCGCCTCTGGCAACCAGGTTGTCAGCGACGGAATGAATGTCACCGCCAGAACCACGGCCAGCATCGCGGCGACGAAGGGCCAGATCATCCGCATCGCCTCGCGATACGGGACGTCCCCCACCTGGCACGAGATCAGCAACAGGATTCCGACCGGCGGCGTGACGGCTCCGACCATGATGCAGAGGATCACAACCATGGCGAAATGGATCGGGTCGACCCCAAGCGCCGAGGTGATCGGGATAAAGACCGGCACCATGATGACCATCGCAGCAAGCCCATCGAGGAAAAGACCCATGACCAGAAGCACCGAAATAACGATGAGAAGCACCGTCACCTGGCTGTCTCCATACTGAGATATCAGCATCGCCAATTGCTGCGGCACGCGCCCAACGGCAAGCGTCCAGCCGACGATCGAAGCGGCAGTAATGGCAAAAAGGATAACCCCGACATTCAGCGCGGTCCGTTGACAGGCCTTCACGATGCGCTTGAGGCTGAGTTCGCGGTAGATAAAGCCGAGCAGGATAGAATACGCCACGACAATGGCCCCTGCTTCGGTCGCCCCGAAATAGCCGCCGACGACGCCGATCAGGATAATCGCGGGTGCCCCCAGCGGGCCAAGAGCGGCCACAATCGTGCGTAACAACGCCGGGAAACCCACCCATGTATCGCGCGGATAGTTCCGAGCGGTGGCGTAGGCCAACACAAGCGCCATTAGGACTGCGCCCATGAGAAGCCCAGGCACCACGCCAGCCAGGAACAGCTTGCCGATCGACAGGTTGGTCATGGCGGCATAGATCACCATGACGATGCTGGGCGGCAGGATCGGCCCGATGGTGGACGAGGCCGCAGTCACGGCAACCGCGAAATCGCCGTCATAGCCTTCTTTCTTCATCGCAGGGATCAGAACGCGGCCGATGCCGGCTGCGTCAGCCGTGGACGACCCCGATATCCCTGCAAAGAACACAGATGTCGCGACATTGACCAGCCCTAGCCCGCCCTTGATCCAGCCCACCAGCGCCTTGGACAGTGCAATCAATCGCGCGGTGATCCCGCCCGAATTCATCAGCTCTCCGGCAAGAATGAACAGCGGCACGGCAACCAGCGGAAACTTGTCGACCGAAGAAATCATGCGTTGGGCGACGATCTCCGTCGGAATGTGCGGCAGAAAGATCGAAAGTGCCACCAGTGCGGCAAGCCCCAGTGCCACCGCAAGAGGCACGCCGAGAATGGCCAGAAACGAGGCGCTGCCAAGGAGGGTCATGATCATCTGACTATTCTCCTTCGCTGGCAAAATCGGCCAGCACGGCATCGATCTCTTCAACCGGTGCGAGGTTGCGCATGACCAGCAAGACGACCGACAGAACCGCAAATATTGGCAGTGACATGTAGATGAGCCCGTAAGGTATCTTCAGCGCCGCACTGGGCTGATCCATCTGGCTGAGCGCCAGCTTGATGCCGAACCATCCGAGCACGATCAGGAACGAAACCGAACACAGATCCGCAACCAGACGGGTGATGCGATGCGGCGTTCCATTCAGTCGCCCGGCAAGATCGAAGACCTTGAAATGGGTGCCTTGCCCGAAGGCGGCTGCCGCCGCGACGAAGGCCGTGAACACCAAAAGGAAAACACTGAGTTCAAACATCGCCGGAATTGAGACATTGAACAGGTTGCGCCCGACGACCTCGGCAAAAACGCCCAGGAAAATAAGCGCCACCAGAATTCCGGCAATATTGGTCAATACACGCACAAGCGCGGAATAGGTCTTGATCATGGGTCTGTTCCCGATTGCGTGGCCCGACGGGGAGTTGCCGGGCCACAGGTGGTGGATCACCGCACCGATTGGACGGCTTCCACCAGACTATCAGCCCCGTCGATTCCGTCGAGGATGACGGGCCACGCGGTCGACAAACGCTCGGCCAAGGGGGCCTTGTCGATCTCAAGCATGGTCAGGCCAAGGCCTTCAAGCTGAGCATATCCGCCCTCATTCGCCTCGACAGACATCGGGTTGCCCTTGGTGTTGAAGTTGGCGGCGCATTCGTCCACGATGGCCTTTTCGGCATCCGACAACCTTCCATAGATCTGATCAGAAATCACCATCATCATCAGGTTGTACATGTGCCCCGAACGGGTGATGTATTTGGCGACCTCGTAGGATTTCGAGGACAGGAACCCTTCGGGTGTGCTTTCCATGCCTTCGACAAGGCCCGATTGCATCGCGGTATAAACCTCGCTCCAGTCTACCGACACCGGAGTCGCCTCAAGCGCCTCGAACATCTTCAGCCAGATCGGGATCGGCGGCGAGCGGAACTTCATGCCTTTGAAGTCGTCCATCGACTCGACCTTCTTGTCTATGGTCATGAAATCGCGGAAACCGTTGTGCATGAAAGACAGAACCCGCACGTTCTGGTTCTCCAGCAGCAGATCGCGAGTCATGTCGCCAGCGGCACCGTCCATCGCACGCTCGGCATGGTCCCAGCCCGAGAACAGGAAGGGCAACTGCCAGACCGTCAACTGGGGCTGAACGTTGGACATATAGGCGGTATCGGTGATGGTCATGTCGATCGCGCCAATCTTGACCTGCTCGACAACCTCGCGCGCCGTGCCAAGCTGGCCGGCCGGGAAATGCGCAACGGACATTTCAACACCATCGGCAGCTTCGACGCAGGCTTTGAAGTCCTCCGCCAACTGACTGTTGATCGAACCAACCGCGCTGTGATGCGCCAACGTGATCTGGGTTTCGGCGACCGCCACGCCTGAGAGTGCAATAGATGCGACCGCGAAGCCGCCGACGAGAACTGTGTTTAGAGTGACCATGACATTCCTCCCTATGGATCGATCTCCTTATCACATCACATTTTAACTTTTTCAACTATTTTTTGATATTATATAAGAGTTCGCGGCAACGATTACATACTTTTCCGCCGGCAAAATCCGTCCAGAGCCGACCATGTGGCAATCGATGCAAGGACCGCACGGCAAACCGTGCAGCACTACCGTGAGAAGTTCCTGGGGGCTTAGCCGGTCTTATGACCACGTCGCATACAGCCAATCATGTCGTCCCGCGCGCTGACCACATGCATTCTGACAAGGGACGTCGCCTCAGCCAAATCGCGCCGGAACATCGCGTTCAGGATGGCCCTGTGTTCCTCGGCGATAGAGTTCAGGCGTCCTTCGGCAAAGCCAAACTGACGGCGAAAGGCGACAATGATGTTCTGGTTCAGCGCCAGCAGGCGTTCCGCTTCAGGATTCCTGCCCAACACATTTATTTCGCTATGAAATTTTGCGTTCAACTGCATCATGCCATCGGCGTCACCCGCACTGGCAGCCGCTTCGATCTCGGCCTGGATTTCCTCAAGCACCCGTCGCGTATCAAAGGTCATGTTCAGGCAGGCTCGTTCGGCCAACAGCACCTCGAGCGCAGCGCGGATGTCATAGATGTTGCGCACGAAATCCTCGTCCACCAGCCGAACGATTGCACCTTTGTTTGGGACGATCTGCAATAAGCCCTCGGCTTCAAGAGTCCGAAGCGCTTCGCGGACCGGCATTGCGCTGACATTGAACTGGGCCGCGAATTCGGCAATCTTGATGCGATCCCCGGCCGCATATTGACCGGACAGGACCTCTTTGCGCAACTGGTTGGTTACGTCATTGGTCGCATGACCATATTCGTGGCGCTGATCTGCCATATTGGATTTCGATCACTCTTTGCCGAATCATATCACATATTAGTGTGATCCCCATCCAACTACACGCTGAGTGCTAAGTCGAGTGGTCCCCTATGGCCTATGATGCCGCGGCGCCTCAAGCGCTGCCAGCACGCCCCGCAATTCCGCCAGTCCTCGCAATCGTCCCACAAACGGATATCCGGGATGCGCCGCGCGCCCGACATCGGGGCCCAGCTCATGCCCGTGATCAGGGCGGAACGGCAAATCCCAGTCTACGCGCCCCTCGTCACGACGGCGGGCTTCCTCGCCCAGCCAGATCCGCAACAGCGCCACCATGTCGGTGTCGCCTTCCAGATGTGCCGCCTCGCCGAACGAGCCATCGGGCGCTTTTGCGACATTGCGAAGATGCAGGAAATGGGTGCGCGGCGCGAAACGGCGCGCCATCTTCAGAATGTCATTGTCCGCCCGCGCGCCCAAGGCGCCGGAGCAGAAAGTTACCCCGTTTGCGAGGCTGTCATCTTGCGCCAGAATCCAATCGACATCCCCGGCAGTCGAAACCACGCGCGGCAACCCGAACACTGGGCGCGGCGGGTCGTCCGGATGCACGCACATGCGGATGCCGAGCTCTTCAGCCACGGGCACGATCTCGGCCAGAAAGCGGGAGAAACTGGCGCGCAGATCGGTGTTGGTGAATCCAGCATATGTGGTCAGTACATCGCGCAACCCGTTTACCGTGAACCGGTCATAGGCGCCCGGCAAACCAGCCATCAAGCGATCCAAAAGCGCATCCTTGTCGGCGTCCGTCGCCTGCGCCACCCACTCGAGCCCGCGCTCTATGGCGTCCGGCGCATAATCCTCGGCCGCGCTTTCACGCCCGAGAATGCCCAGTTCGAACCCAGCCATGGTTGCTTCATCAAAGTACAGCGCCCGCCCACCACCGCGCACCGGCGTATCATGATGGGTGCGCAGCCAGTCCAGCACCGGCATAAAGTTGTAACAGACGGTGTGAATCCCGCAGGACGCCAGATTGACCAACGACTGCCGGTAATTGGCGAACAACCGACTCAGATCGCCACGCCCACGCTTGATATCTTCATGGACTGGCAGGCTTTCGACTACATTCCAAGTCAACCCTAGTGACGCGTTGCCCTCGATCTGGGCCTGCCGTTCCCGGATCGCCTCGACGGTCCAGACTTCGCCATAAGGGATGTCATGCAGGGACGTGACAACCCCGCGTGCGCCTGTTTGTGCAACCTCACCTAAGGAGATCGTATCAAGCGGTCCGAACCAACGCCAACTTTCCTTCATGCCGGATTCTCGTAGTTTCGCCAGCCGATCTGCATTTCAAGCGTCAGGGTTTCACCGGTCTCAAGCACGGCAAGTCCTGGTTGCTCGGGCTGATTGTGGGCGTCAACGGCATGGCTCACGGGTTCGAAACAAAAGAAATCCGCCTGAGCATCCGGCGAATAGACAATTGCGGTATCCAACGGCGCTTGGGCGCAAAGATCAACCGTAATGCCAAGGCTTGGCTGGTCAAACCCGGCCCGCCCATCCCAACCGACAAAGGCGTTATTGATCAATCCTTGGGGTAACGCGCCGGAAGTGCCAACGTCCCAGTCGGGGTTGTCGGCAAGAGCGATCTTTTCGGTTGGAAGGTGATCCGCATCCTCGAGCCAGACGGAGTGCGCGGCGAACCGCAGGCGTGTGTCAGCAAGTCGGGGAAACCACGGGTGAAACCCACCACCAAATGGCAGGCGCGGCCCGGTGTTGGTCATCGACAGCGTGACCGTCAGCCTCCCGTTTTCCAGCGCAAAACGTTGCCGCGCCTCGTAGGCCCACGGCCCCATACCGCCATCTGAAAGATAGATTTCCGCGTTGATGCTGGTTTGGTTTGTGACGGCCCAAGGTTTCTGGAACCCGTCGCCGTGAATCGGGAACTTTTGGCCCTCAAGGTTTAAGGGCACTACGTTGTGGGCACCCTCAAAGGTGAACCCGCCGCCTGAAATTCGGTTGGAAAACGGCACCAGAACGTTTGACGCCAAACCGAATGGCCCGACACCGGCCACAAGCGGTCGAAGCACCGGTACGCCATCCTTTGTCCACATGCCCGCGATACCGCCGCCCATGTCGGGAGCCAGCGAAACACGGCTGCGACCGTCAGTCAGTTCCAGGCGCTTTGCCACCTTGCCACCCACCATCAATGCCAACGTTTTGACCCGTGATAACGCGCGCCTCTTCCGATACAAGGAACGACACCAGATCGGCCACGTCATCGGGCTGAATGCGGGTCTTGAGGCATTGTTGCTCCTGCACCCAGTCCGAGTATTCCTGCGCCTTGTCGGCAAAGACACGCGCCTCGGCCTCGGACACAACCGCCCCTGGTGCCACCGCGTTGACGGTGATGCCGTGACGACCCAGCTCGCGCGCAAGGCTGACAGTCAGGCCCAGCATCGCCCCCTTCGAGGCGACATAAGGTACGTAACCATCGATTATCCCCTTCAGTGTGACCGAGGTGAAATTGATCACCCGGCCCCAGCCTTTCGCCTTCATGTGCTCAGCGCAGACGGTGGTCAGCGCGAAAGCCGCCGACGAGTTCACGCGGATCTGGTCCTCGTATTCGGTCAGGCTGAAGGCCTCGTAGGGCCGGTTGATGATCAGGGCAGCATTGTTGATCAGGATATCGAACCCGCCCGCCGCATTGGCCGCGTCCGCAACCGTGGTCTTGGCCGCCTCGAGATCGTTAAGATCACATGCCAGAAACGACGCGCCAATATCGGCGGCGCGCGCCGCACCATTTTCGACGCCGGGATGTTCAAGGATCGTGACCGCGGCCCCGCCCGCGATCAGCCTGGCCGCCTGAGCCCGACCAAGCGAGCCAAGCCCACCCGTCAGAAGCACCTGTTTCCCTTTGTGTTTTGCCATGTTTTCCCCCTCAGAGAACGTCGAGAATTTCGTCCATGTTGGTATCCTCGACACGTTTGTCCAAGACCACTTCGCCCCGCGCCATCGCGACCATACGGTCACAACATTCAAACACGTGGTGGATGTTGTGGCTGATAAAGATGCCGGTGATACCAAGCCCTTTCAACGACTGAACAAAGCCCAGCACTTTCTGGGTTTCCTTGACGGCCAGATGGTTGGTCGGTTCGTCGAGGATCATCACCTTGGACTTGAAATGCATCGCGCGGGCAATCGCAACACCTTGACGCTGACCACCGGACAATTCGCCCACCAGCGCATCGGGGCTGCGCAGATGCAGATCTACATCGGCAATGGCCCGCACGCTTTCCTCGGCCATCTTCTTGGTGTCCAGAACGCCGATGCCACCAATGCCCCACCTAAGCGGTTCACGGCCAATGAACATGTTGCGTGCGATGCTCATCGTCGGCACCATCGAGTTATACTGGTAGATCGTCTCGATCCCGGCTTCCATCGCGTCCCGCGGGCCCTTGAAAGATACAGGGCGGCCTTCGAAGGTAATCCCGCCACCCGACGGCGCCTGAATGCCCGACAGGATGTTGATCAGGGTCGATTTCCCGGCCCCATTGTCGCCCACAAGGCCGACGGTTTCGTTCGGGTGGAAGTCCAGCGTTACGCCTTTCAGCGCGTGCACACCGGAATACCATTTATGCAGGTCTTTGACCTGAATGATCGGCTGCGCTGTCATTTGCCGGTCTCCACTTTGATGGATTTTGCTTTCTTGCGAAGCCACGCGTTCAGGATCACGGCGAACACGGTCAATGCGCCCAGCGCCATCTTGAACCAGTTGGCGTCGACCTGGGACAGCACCAGCCCATTGTCGATCACCCGGATCAGAGTGGCACCGATAATGCCGCCCAGGATCGTGCCGATCCCACCGGTCAATGCGGTTCCCCCAATCACGGCGGCAGCCACGGCCTGAAGCTCCAGACCTTCGCCGATCGACGGCAGCGGCGCGCCAAGGCGCATCACTTGCAGCGTTCCGGCAAACCCGGCCAACAGCGAACACAACATGAAACAGGCAATCTTGACCCGCTTGGTGGGGATGCCCATCGATTCGGCGGCGGGCAGGAACCCACCGGTGGCCCGCACCCAGTTGCCGAAATTCGTACGCGACAACAGAAGGCTGACGCCGATCGCGATGGCAACGAACCACAGGAAGGACACGCGGAACATGTCGCCAGGGCCGACATAGGTCACAAACAGCCATTTGGGGATTGCGCCGGTTGGCAACAGCGGCGGGAATCCGCCCGAAATCACAACTGTGATCGAGCGTGCGACAAACAGCATTCCGAGAGTGGTGATAAAGCTGGGGATCGCAAATTTGACGGTTAGGACGCCGTTCACAAAGCCAATGGCCATGGCCACGCAAAGGCCGACAGCAATCGCGGGAACAAAGGGCCAGCCCGCCTCAAGCAGAACGGCCATCGACATCGGCGTCAGGGCGAACACGGAACCTACCGACAGGTCGAACTCGCCACAGATCATCAGCAAGGTCACGCCAATCGCGACAAGCGCGACTTCGGGCAGAAGCCCGAGGATGCCTTGCAGGTTCGCAGCGTTCAGAAACACGCCGCCAGAGCGTATCTGGAACGCGATTGTAAGAAGCACCAGAAAGGCCACACCGGCCAGCTCGGGCTTCTCCAGATAGGTTTTGAGAAATCGTTTCATGGAGTGGTCAATCTTTCGGGGATTGTAGGCGGGGCCGCCGCCCGGGGAGTGGAGATGGCAGCCCCTGATGAGTCGCTTAGCGCAGACCCTGCTTGGCCAGCTCCCAGAGATCCGGCACATCTTCGGCAACAACAAGGCCTTGGCCCGTGTCGACATCCGCTGGTGACAGACCAACGGTATGCGCCAGATAGGCCTGCATCACAGGAATAAAGCCCTGCATGTAGGGCTGCTGGTCAACCTGCACCTGGATATAACCTGCTTCCATCTGTTGCAGCACTTCGGCTACGATGTCGAAACCGCCCATCAGCACGGTTCCAGGCTTTACGCCGCGGT
The DNA here is from genome assembly GCF_016019955.1 of Thiosulfatihalobacter marinus. Taxonomy (GTDB): domain Bacteria; phylum Pseudomonadota; class Alphaproteobacteria; order Rhodobacterales; family Rhodobacteraceae; genus Shimia; species Shimia marinus_A. The sequence continues at coordinate 226,689 of NZ_JAECRZ010000002.1, read as the reverse complement.
CTGCCAGGACTTGAGCGACGTAGGCATGCCAAAGACCAGTGTCGAAATACGCGGTCGTGTCGGGGTTTGCGTTCAGGTACGCCCCGACACGTTCAGCGACAACGGCACCATCCGTACCAGTGTCCAGACGAATGATTTCGACCGAACGGTCCGGGTTGGCGGCGGCATATTCCTCAAGGAATTGCATCACACCCGCGCCACGCTGTTCCGACCAGTTCTGACCGGGGGCCGAGATTCCGACAACGGCCTTGATCGGCCCTTCGGCGGGGAAGAACTCGGACATTTTCTTGCCCAGGCTGTACCCGGCGGGAATGAAGCCCTGACCGACGAAAGCGGCGCGCGGGTTGCCGTCGGCACCTTCGGTGTCATCGACGTTCACAGCGATGGTGATAACGCCATTGTCCACGGCCCGTTGCAGGATGTCGTCAAACGCGTTGTTGTCGACGATCGATGTCAGGATCGCGTCAGGGCTGCCGGCCAGCGCCGCCATCATGTTCGCAGCCTGTTGATCAATCGCGCCCTCGGTCTGAGTAAAGATCATCTGACAGTTTGCCTGAATCTTGCCGCAGGCATCGTCAAAACCTTTCTTGACCGCTTGCCAGAACGGGTTGGACGCCGACGAATGGTGCGTGAACACGATGTTCATCGGGTCTTCTGCCGCTGCGGGACCGCTGATCAGGGCCCAGGTCAGCGCAGTTGCACTCAGTAGTTTCTTCATAGGTTCATCTCCTCCCAGAGTGATGCGTCCTTCAAACGTCAGACGCGGTTGTTTCCCGACGCAGAACGGTAAAGGCCTTGTCCATGTCGGGGTTCAGCTCCATGCCAAGGCCAGGGCCAGGCGGAACGGTAATCATGCCATTGGTGACGGTGGGCAGCGCTGTAACGAGGTCGCGATACCAGGTCTTGTAAAAGGCGCGCACGCTTTCCTGCACCAACGCATTCGGCGCATTCAGCGACAGATGAGTCGACGCTCCCAAAACCACCGGCCCGGTGCAGTCGTGCGGGGCGATCGGCAGGTGCCACGCTTCGGCCATCGCGGCGATTTTGCGGGCTTCGGACAGGCCGCCACACCACGAGATATCCAACATCACGACACCGGCCGCGCCGGTTTCCAGAAGATCACGGAACGCCCAGCGCGTGCCCAAAGTCTCGGACGCGGAAATCGGCGCATGGCTGACCTCGGCATAGCGTTTCAGGCTGCTGAGGCTGTCCATCTTGATCGGGTCTTCGTGCCAGAAGGTTTTGTAGGGCTGCAATTCCCGCGCGATCTGGATGGCCGGCAGCAATTGCCACATCGAGTGAAACTCGACCATGATGTCCATCTTGTTGCCAAGCGAGTCGCGAATTTTCTGGAACGGCTCAAGCGCGCGGTCAAGGTCCGGTCCCGAGATATACTGACCGCGCGTTTTCTCGGCCGCCATGTCAAACGGCCAGATCTTCATTGCGGTGATGCCCTCTTCATAGAGCGACAGGGCCAACTCGTCCGCGTGATGCAGAAAACCGTTCAGATCGTCGTAATCGTTGCCTTCGGACAGCCCGTAATTGTCCGATTGCTGACCGGTGGCCTTCTTGATGTATTCGGTGCCCGCACATGTGTTGTAGGTGCGGATTTCATTGCGGCTGAACCCTCCCAAGAGCTGCGCGATGGGCTGCCTCGTCGCCTTGCCAAACAGATCCCACAGCGCGATGTCAAAAGCCGAGTTACCGCGCACCTCGGCACCGGATGAGCGGAACCCAAGATAGCCATTCAGCTCGTTGGCCAGAAGGTCGATCTGCAGCGGATCGCGCCCCATGACGCGCGGGGCAACATATTCATGGATGTAGGTTTCGACGGTTTCTGCGATAAAAAATGTCTCGCCCAGACCGACCAATCCTTCGTCCGTGTGCACTTGCACCCACAGAAGGTTAGGACGCTCTTCGATACGAATGGTTTCCAGCTTGGTAATTTTCATGGGATCTCTCAGGATATTCCGGCAGCGAGCAACGCCCGCACACTTGCGTCAAAATGCAGGGCCATCAGTTCGCTGGCCCGTTCCGGATTGCCGTCAGCAATCGCTGCGGCCAGATCGGTGTGGATATCAAGCATGGCTTTCTGTTCGGCCACGTCGCTGCGACTGCGCCACCCTACGGGCCATGTCTGACGAGTGACCCCTTCGAAGGCGCCCACGATAAGCGCATAGATCGGGTTCCTGGACGCCCGCGCAATGGCCAGATGAAAGGCCACATCGGCCTCCATCATCTCTTCCGGCGCCTCGAAGCTGTCTTGCATCGACTTGGCCAGATCGCGGATTTCCTTGGCCTGTGCCGAGGTGCGATGCAGTGCGGCCAGCGTGGCGGTGCGGGTTTCGATGGTGCGGCGCACGTCATAAACTTGGAGGATCGAGATTTGCTCGGTGTGGACGCCATGTTCAATTAGCGGCGACAGTGTTGTGTGATCCAGGCGCGCCACGATGGCGCGCTTTCCGGTACGCACTTCAATCAGCCGCATCGCAGCAAGGCTTCGAAACGCTTCGCGCACTACGGTTCGGCTGACGGACAATTCGCGGCTGAACACGCTTTCGCTGGGCAGGCGGTCCCCCGGTGACAACTCGTTTTCACGAATATGAGCCGTGATTGCGCCGATGGTCGACCCCACCAGCCCTGCGCCACCTTTTGCGTTGTCCACCGTTTGTTGCATCCGCTTCCCATCATCATGCTACCCAAACCTATCATACAGGTTTGTATTGATTTGTGTCTAACTTCACGTAAACCTATATGTCAATATATTTCTCGAAAAAGCGGAAGCAGACATGAAACACGACGCACAAATAGCCCTCGACGCGCAGAACATTGTCGGAGAAAGCCTGATCTGGGATCACCGTCGGAACACGTTCTTCTGGGTGGATATTATCGGCAAACACATTCACGCGTTCGACCCAGAGAACGGGGCCCACGATCATTGGCAAACCCCTGATTTCGTGACCTCAATCGGACTTGCCAGTGAAAACGGATTTGTCGTGGGTCTGTGCCGCGACGTGGTTCTGTGGCGGCCCGGCGGCGTTTTTGAACCGTTGGCTGTTCCTGAACCTGACTTGCCGGAAAACCGCCTGAACGAAGGTGTGGTGGGGCCGGACGGCGCCTTCTGGGTGGGCACCATGCAGAATAACATCTTTCCCAATGGAGAGCCGAAAGACATCACGGAATCGACTGGCGCGCTCTACCGGATCACCACCGATGGCACGGTGAACCGCCTGTCCGAGCCGACATTCGGCATCACCAACACGCTGATCTGGAGCGGTGACCGCCTGATCACAGCCGATACAATGGAAAACGCGCTTTATTCTTTTGCCGTGGATCCCGCCACTGGTCGGCTCAGTGATCGCAAAACCATCCTTGAAGGGTTCGCACGCGGTTTGCCGGATGGCTCGGCGCAGGACAGCGACGGCATGATCTGGAATTGCCGAGTGGTCGGCGGATCCTGTCTGTTGCACCTGTCCCCTGCGGGCGCCCAGCTGGGCCTTGCCGAACTGCCAGTCTCTTGGCCAACCAGCTGTGCCTTTGGGGGTACCAATCTCGATCAGTTGTTTGTCACATCGGCCCGGTTCACGATGAACGCGGCCCATCTTCGCGACAACCCCAACGAAGGCGCGCTTGTTTCTGTACAAACAGGAGGCAGGGGTACGCGATCGCACGTCTTTGGCGGCTAGGTCACGCGTTCGACTGACCGCCGGTCAGACACCCGATCAGCCATAGCCATTTGTGAGCGGCTCTTGTTTGCAAGCGTTTTCTTGAGCGACGCAGACCAAGGCAGGTTACGGTAATTTGTGCGACTTCTTGGTCTAGCCCCCTGAATCTGGTCCGAATTGAGTGCGAAATTTTGGGCATATTTCTGGCACCAGAAGGAGTGTGCCGATATGCGCAGCCCTGCATGCCACATCGGAAAAAAGCGGCTGTCCGCTCACGTTGCTGCCAATGCCGTAGAGCCATTGCAAACGGGCGCCAAGGTGGCTGGCCGAGGTTCCGTAATTGGCCTGCATCTTGCCTGCCTTGGGCTCGTGTTAGGCTGGCACGGGATAGGCGCCAAGCTTTGGTTCAAGCGCCGTCGTAACCCCGCCCTGCAAAGCCAAATTGATCCCGAATGGGTTCTGCCTGCGACAATGCGGGTCGATGAACCTCAGCGCGACCACGCGGCCGGTGGTGTCGATCACCTCTGCGCCAGAGATATCGGCATCGATCTCGACCTCGATACGCCTGCCATTGATCCCGACATTGCGGATGGCATCCAGATTGGTCTCTGGATCCATGACGCGTCCGTTCCGGATGACCAGATCGAAATCTTGCGCGAGGGCTGGCAAAGCCAACGCGGCGCAAAATGTGAAAGCGACAACTCTGATCAAGGAAAGTCAACTGTTGTAAATGGGGCCGGGCGGAATTGCCGGTGGGAAAAACAGTGCGTGTTCCCGGTGCTGACGCATTCGGGAACACGCTCCAAGTGGTTTTAGTCTCGGTGCTGACACACCCTAGTCGAAATACCCCGACGTCGCGATCCTGCGCGCCCAGCGATGGATCGAGTGGTCCTTCGTGTTGGTGGAGACATATACGATCACCAGATCCTTGTCGGGCGAGACATACATCCCCTGGCTTTGCATCCCGCCTTTCCACATATCGCCATCGGGCCACAGTACATCCCACTGGCGCGAGCTGGAGACAAAGCTTGGCTTGTCGGTGTTTTCCAGCATGCTGGCGAAAACGGGGCCATTGACGCCGGCCATCAGGAATTCGTGCGACTGCACGTCTTCGCGTATGCGGGTCAGGATTTCATCGGTGACGACCTGCTCGGTCGCAATTTTCTCCCAGCTTGGCGTGTAGAGCATGCCATAGCGCGCCATATCGCCGAGGCGGCTGGAGATCACGCCGTGTGCAAGCGCGACACCGTCCGGCGTGGTGTGGACCTGAAGCGGACCTTCAGAGCCGATCTTGGACCAGACCAGCCGGTCAAATGTCTGCGCCCAGCGTTCACCGGTCACCGCTTCGACCAGATAAACCAGCGCCTGTGTATGGGCCGAGGCATAGACAAATTTCTGCCCCGGTTCGCTGCCCGGCTGGGCATCGGCCATGACATCGATCAGCTTTTAGACTTTACCGTTTACCGGAAATCCGAACTCGGCAAGATAGAGCCGGTGCGCGTGCGAGTTCGGGTCGGCGCGGGTCGCGGCCGTGTCGTCAATATCCAGCCCGCTGGCCATGTTCATCACGTGGTTGACCGTGACACCTTCCCACGCGGTCCCCTTGAATTCATCGACATACTCGGCAATCGAAGCGCTGTCATCGATCAAGCCCTCGCTGATAAGGATGTCCACCAACAAGGACGCGGTCGGCTTCGAATTCGACATCCAGACGTGGGCATCAGACGGTCGCATCCGCGGATAGGATTCGAAAACCACATTGCCCTTGTACACGACCATGAAGGCCTGCGAATAGCTGTCGGGCCGGGCAAGGAACTGGTTCAGCGTCATGGTGCCCCAGTTCTCTGTCTCGGCCTCGATGGCACCGATCTGCGGGATCAGCTGCTCGCCGAACTGCATGGTCGGCAGCCGGCGCGGCAAGATCGCGGTCGGTACGATTTCCGAGGTGCGCATGTTCCAGTAAACGGACTCGTCTCCGCCCGCCAGCCAAGTCAATAGACTCGCCGATTTGGTGCGTTCCGCGAGCTCAATCGGAAATCCGTCCATGAAATCTTCGATAGGTGTTCGATCTTGGGCGTTCGCTGCAACCGGTATGAAAAGAGCCATCGCAAGCGACAAAAGGTTGGAATTCCAATTATTCATATTGAATTTCCTTTTGCGTGGATCTGAGAGAAACGCACATCCGCTCATTATGCGGTCAGATTGTATTTCTAACCCCAACCCCGAATTCGAGCAATCAACGAAACGCGGATTTGATGGTAATCCCCCCATAATTGATGGAGTCCAGCCTTCGAATTCAGGCGGCTGTTTTCAGTTGCATGGCAGGTGGTACGCCGACAATCCCCATTGTGGCAAGGTGATCAACAACAACCTCAATCTCAACCCTGCTCGCTCGCTACTTTCCGCACAGCACGTTCGTGCAGGTCTGGTGGATACTTGCTCGTTGTATTTGTCTGGATGCTCCATCCTACTCATGAGTTGGCGGCTCCGGCAAAACCGGCGTGGTTCAGCATTCCGATCAGGGATCTTGGTTCACCGACCGTGAGTGGCAGGCATTCCAGCGCCAACGCAATCTCGAACCCAGCAAAAGCCGGCGCGGAGATTGTCACGACAACGCCGTTGCCGAGAGCTTCTTCCAGCTTTTGAAACGGGAGCGGATCAGACGGCGCGCATACCCGGCGCGCGACGACGCAAGACGGGACGTGATCGACTACTTCGAGATGCTCTACGCCCCGAAACGCAAACACACGAACAACGGCATTCGATCGCCCGTCGAAATCGAAGAAGGACAGCTCAAACTGAAACAGGCAAGTGTCTACTATTCTAGGGGTACCTCATGCCAACTCGCGCATACGTTCCGGTTTGGCCGAAAGAGTTTCGCGCGCCCTCCCGCGCTTTTCGGGGCGCCGCATTTCATCTGGATCAAGGCGCGCGGCGCATGGTCGTGCCATCATGGGCGCGGCAGGAATGGAGGCGACAATGTCCGGAACAAGCCCCGTATCTCACACCCGTCCCAAGGTGAACAGCCGCGCGCTGTCGCTGTTCGGCGTGACCTTTTCGTCCATGGTCATGCTGATCAGCGGGCTGGTGCTGTTTCTGGCGCCCAGGGGCAAGCTGGCCAACTCGCTTGACTGGCAGGTGATGGGCATCCACCGCCAGTTGTGGAGCGATATCCACATCGTAATGACGGCGCTGTTTGTCGCGGTCGCGCTATGGCACGCGGCGCTACATTGGCGAAGCTTCAAGACCATGATCCTTGGCAACCGCATGCGCCCGCGCGGGTATCGGCGCGAGGCGTTGGCAGGTCTTTGCCTTGTGATTGGGCTGGTTGCGCTGACCCTGCTGGGATGGCCGCCGGCAAGCTGGCTGGTGGATCTGAACGAAGCATTCAAGAACGGCATTCTGGTGAAATGACGGGCAAGCCCCCCACGGCGGAAAATTGTCGTGGGGGGCTGTGGCATTGGCAAGTGGGCCGGGGATCAGTCGTCGTCCCTTTCGCCATATTCGCGCTTCATGCCCGACCGGCGGTCATCATCGTCGGGCTTGTACGCCAGCGGTTCGCCTGTCGCGGGATCAAGATAGGCCTCAACCTTGAATCCGTTGGCGTCGCGCATGTCGACCTCGTAATACCGGCCGTCTTCGCGCTCGATCTCCAGAACCTGATAGCCCTGGGTTTCCAGCTTGGTCACAAGCTCGGCGACCGGCATCCATGTCACGCTCGCTGGCGCGGGCGCGGCGATCTTGTCGGTGGCGGCATTGACCACGACCGCCGTGGCGGCAATTGCGATGATCGAGGTGGCGAGAAGAGTCTTTTTCATGGTGTTCTCCTTGTGAAATCGGGCAGGATTGCCCTGTGGATGCCCTCTTTTCTCATACCGCCCCTGATGCCGGTCTGACGGGGCGTGTCAGGGAACTGTCAGCAGGAAAGCAATAGATTGCGCCTATGAAACATGCCGTAATCCTTCTTCTATGTGTCCTTGCCGGCCCGCTTTGGGCAGCCGAGGATCATGACGCGGCCCGCGACGCGGTGCGCCGCAACCAGGTGATTCCGCTGTCCGATATCATCCCGGACGTTTTGCAACGATTTGACGCGCGATTGCTGGAAGTGGAATTCGAACGCGAGGACGGCCAGTTCATCTATGAGCTGGAACTGATCACCGGCTCTGGCCGCATGATCGAGGTCATGGTGGATGCGGCTTCGGGCGAAATCCTTGGGGTTGATCAGGAAGGCTGGCAAGCGAACGGGCCGGAAAGGGACGACTGATGCGGCTTCTCGCGGTCGAGGACGATGCCATCATCCGCAAGGACATTCAGGCCACGCTTGAGGCTTCGGGGTTTCATGTGGAAACCGCCGAAGACGGCGAAGATGCCTGGTTTCTGGGCGACACCGAAGATTTCGATCTTGTGGTGCTGGACCTGGGTCTGCCCGGCATGGACGGGCTGAGCGTGTTGAAACGCTGGCGAGCCAATGGCCGCGAAATGCCGGTTCTGGTGCTGACCGCGCGCGGCGCCTGGCATGAACGGGTCGAGGGGATCGAGGCCGGGGCCGACGATTACCTGCCCAAGCCCTTTCGCATGGAGGAACTTGTGGCGCGCGCGCGCGCGCTGGTGCGCCGGTCTGCCGGTCACGGCGCGCCGGTTCAGACATGCGGCGATCTGGCGATCGACACGAACAGGATGGCGGTATCCGTGCGCGGCGTGCCGGTGCCGGTGACGGCGCTGGAATACCGGCTGCTGTCCTATCTCATGCTGCATCGCGCCCGAATCGTGCCGCCCGGCGAATTGCTGGAACATCTTTACGGGGACGATGACGCGCGCGAGGCCAACGCGCTGGAAGCGATCCTGACACGGCTGCGCCGCAAACTGGGGGCGGGCATCATCGGCACAAGGCGCGGATTTGGATATTTCCTGGAGGCGGCGGAGGAGAGCGGGTGAAAACAGGCTCGCTGCGCCTTCGGCTTTTCGCGGCTTCCGCGCTGTCGGTATCGGTGGCGCTGATGCTGGCCTTCTGGGGGCTGGGCCTGTTGTTCGCATCGCATGTGGAACGGCGTGCCATTGACTCGCTCGCGGTTCAGTTCGACCAGATTCTCGCCGGTGTCGAAAGAGGTGAAACAGGCGATCTGCAAATCGGATCGGCACCTGCGGATGCGCGTTTCATCACGCCCTTTGGCGGGCTTTACTGGCAGATCGAAACAGACACACAGCAGTTGCGGTCCCGGTCGCTGTGGGATTTCGCGCTGGATCTGCCCGCCGACCATCTCGCGGACGGGGCCGTTCACGTTCATGACCTGCCCGGACCGGGCGACAGCACATTGCTTGTCATGGAACGCAAGGTGCAGCTTGCGGCGCGGCTTGGCGGCTCTGCCATCCGGGTGGCTGTCGCCATGGACGCCTCTGAGCTGGAGGAGAGCACCGAGGATTTCCGCGAAGACCTGCTCCCGTTTACGCTTGTGCTGGCGCTGTTCCTTGTTCTGGCCGGGGTGGCCCAGATCTTTGTGGGGCTGCGCCCGCTCAACTCTGTGGGACAGCGGGTGGCCAGCATCCGGGCCGGGGACAGCCTGCGTGTCGGCGACGATTTTCCGACCGAGATCCGGCCGCTGGCCCGCGAGGTGGATGCCCTGCTGGACCAGCGCGAGAAGGATATCGAGCAGGCCCGCCACCGGGCCGGGGATCTGGCGCACGGGCTGAAGACCCCGCTTCAGGCCCTGCTGGCCGAAGCCCGCCAGGTCCGCGAGGCCGGTCTGCCGGACACAGCGGACTCGATCGAAAAAACCGCCGACACAATGCGCCGGCATGTGGAACGCGAACTGAACCGGGTCAGGATCGCGGCGCGTGCGGCGGCGGCGCGCACCGATCTGGCCGCGGCGGTCGGCCGGGTTGTCACCGTCGTGCAAAAGGCCAGCACCCCGCACAAGCTGACCTGGGAGATCGACACGCCTGACGACATCATGGTTGCAGTGGACATGGCGGATCTTTTCGAAATCCTGGGCGCGATTCTGGAAAACGCCGCCCGCCATGCGCGCCAGTCGGTGCGCGTGGGCGCGCGCAAACAGGGCAAGGCGGTCACCGTCACCATTCAGGATGACGGCGCGGGCATTGCGCAGGACAAGATCGCAACCCTCCAGCGGCGCGGCGCGCGCGCGGATGAAAGCGGCACGGGGCTGGGCCTGGCGATTGCCCGCGATCTGGCCGAATCGCTGGGCGGTTCGGTGGATCTGGCGCCTGCCGATCCGGGGCTGGTGGTTCGCATCACCCTGCCGCTTTCGGCAATCTGACACTTTCCTGACAGCCCCCATCAGCCCCGCATCAGGGCGCTTTTGTCAAACTGCCACCATGTTTGACAAAAGGCAGACCCAATGAGCGCGTTTTCCGCACCACCCGATGAGTACCTGCAAGCAAATCCCCGCGAAGGACATCTTGTGTGGGATCGGTTCATCCGCGTGTTTCACTGGAGCCTGGTGGCCAGTGTCACCATCGCTCTGATTTCCGGCCTTGCCCTGGATGCCACATGGAGCCGCCTGCATCTGGTCTCTGGCACGTTTGCCGTTGCGCTGGTGTCGGCCAGGATCGTCTGGGGGTTCACCGGCCCGGCATATGCGCGGTTTTCCGGGTTCGTGCCCAGCCGCCAACAGGTTGTCGCCTATCTGAAACGCGGCACCGGCCATATGCGCCACCTGGGTCACAACCCGCTGGGGGCGCTGATGGTGCTGGCATTGCTGGCGCTGATCCTTGGTCTGGGCGCGACCGGGCTGGCCGCCTTGGGCAGCGGGCTGAAAACGGGACCGCTGGCCGCGATCCTGCCCGCGTCGCAGGGCGGCGTGTGGAGCGAGATCCATGAAACCGCCGCCCTTGCCCTGCTGGGCCTGATCGTTCTGCATCTGGGCGGCGTGATATTCGAAAGCCGCCGCAGCGGTGAAAACCTGCCGCGCGCCATGATCACAGGGCGCAAGGCGCGCCGCATGGGCGATATCGCGGCGCCTGCCCGAACCGCGCACCCGATCGTTGCGGTGCTGTCGGTGTCCGGCCTCCTGCTTGTGTCCGCCCTGGCCGTTACCGACCTGTCGCAACGCCCGCTTTCCAATCCGCCGGTTGCCGTGATCCCGCCGGTTTACAGCGCCGAATGCGCCGCGTGCCACATGGCCTATCACCCCGCCACGCGCCCGGCGGCGTCCTGGCAGGTGATGATGACCGGGCTGCAAGACCATTTCGGCGAGGATGCCAGCCTGCCGCAAGAAACAGCCGCGCAGATTTCGACCTGGCTGCGCCGGCACGCCGCTGACACGACAGACAGCAAACCCGCAACGCTTTGGGCGGGCCTTCGCGACACCACCCCGGTCGCCCTGCCCGACACCGCGCAATGGAAACGCCTGCATGACTCTGTCGATGCAGACACGTTCCGGCGCGCCCCGGTCTACAGCCGATCAAACTGCGTAGCCTGTCATGCGGATGCCGAAACCGGCTGGTTCAGCCCGTTCCGGATAACCCTTCCAAAGGAGCCGACCCCGTGAAACACGTCCTGACCCTGACCGCCCTGTTGCTGGCCCAGCCCGCGCTGGCGCAAGACACCTCGCCGCAAGACCTGATCGCGCTTTATGGCGCCCAGTCGGGCGCGCCGCCCGCCCCGGATGCCGGCCGGGCGCTGTTCCTGTCCGACCAGACCGGCGGCAAGCCCGATACCCCGTCCTGCACCACCTGCCATTCCGCCGATCCGACGCGCGCCGGACAGGCCCGCACCGGCAAAGCGATAGCGCCCATGGCCCCGCGCGTGGCCCCCGAGCGGTTCACCGACCAGAAGTTTGTCGAAAAATGGTTCGGGCGCAACTGCAACTCGGTGCTGGGGCGCCCCTGCACCGCCCAGGAAAAGGCAGACATCATTTCCTGGCTTAACTCTCTCTGATGAAAGGATTTTTCATGAAACACACATTGTCCCTGACCGCCCTTGCGCTGACCGCGCTACCGGCCTTTGCCGACGAGAGCGAATACATGCCGCCGGTGTCCGATCCTGTCGCCCTGGCCGAGTGCAGTGAATGCCACATGGCCTATCCGGCCGGTTTCCTGCCGCAGCGGTCCTGGAGCCGGATCATGGCCACGCTGGAGGACCATTTCGGTGAAGACGCATCGCTGGATGCGGACACCAGCGCGCGGATCGAAACCTACCTGACCGGAAACGCCGCCGACGCGGGTGGGCGATCTTCGGGTCTGCTCTACGGGGTGGCCGCCACGGATACGCCGTTGCGCATCTCCGACATGCCGTGGTTTCGCGCGGAACATGACGGCGAAGTGTCCGCGCACCGGCTTAGAAAGGCAGGTTCCATATCCAACTGCGCCGCCTGTCACCGTGGCGCGGAGCGGGGCAGTTTCGAGGACTGACGCGCGTGCCGAAGGCGTGCCGCGCACCTTCGGAATGATTGGCGGCCGGGCTGCCCGGCCGCCGGTTGCGATGCCACCGGTATCACGACACAGCGTGCGGGCGATCCTCGGAGCCAAGGGTTTCCAGGATCGGGCAATCCGGGCGATGATCGCCGGCGCATTTGTCGATCAGGTGGGACAATGTGGCCCGCATGGCCTGAAGGTTGGCGATCTTGGCGTCAATCTCGCGAAGATTGTATTCCGCCACCCGCTTGACATCGGCGCTTGCCCTGGACTGGTCATTATACAAACCCAGAAGCCGGCGGCAGTCATCAATCGTGAACCCCAGAGAGCGGGCGCGACCGATAAAGGCCAGCTTGTGCAGCTCGGTCTCCTGAAAGTCGCGATACCCGTTGGGCAAACGCCGGGGCTTGATAAAGCCGATATCCTCGTAATAGCGAATGGTCTTCGCGGGCAAGCCGGATTTTTCGGCCACGTCGCTGATATTCATGACCTGTCTCCTTTCCTATTCTGCGGGGGCCGATTGCAGGCCCGGGGTTGCCGGTTGCGCAGGCGCAAGCGACACTTTGACAGTGGGGCGCACCCATTTCAGGCGCAGCGCGTTGGTCAGCACGAACACGCTGGACAAGGCCATGGCCCCCGCGGCCAGGACCGGCGACAGAAGCGGGCCGCCGAACGGGTACAGGACACCCGCCGCAACCGGGATGAGCAAGGTGTTATAGCTGAAGGCCCAGAACAGGTTCTGGCGGATATTGCGCATGGTGCGCTGCGAGACATCCATCGCATTCACCACCCCAAGCAGGTCGCCCGACATCAGCACCACATCGGCGGCTTCGATGGCCACATCGGTGCCGGTGCCGATGGCGATCCCGACATCGGCTTCGGCCAGGGCGGGCGCATCATTGATGCCGTCACCGACGAAGGCCAGCTTGCCGTTCTGCTCGCGCAGCCCTTTCAGCGCCTCCACCTTGCCTTCCGGCAGCACTTCGGCAACGACATGGTCGATCCCCAGTTCGGCGGCGATGGCATTTGCCGTGACCTGGTTGTCGCCGGTGATCATCGCCACTTTCAGCCCCAGACGGTGCAGCGCATCGATGGCCTGTGGCGTGCTTGCCTTGATCGGGTCCGCAACCGCGATGACGGCGGCAACCTTGCCGTCTATGGCGGCATAAAGCGGAGACTTGCCCTTTTTCGCCAGGCTCTCGCTGTGGTCGGACAGGGCGCCAAGCTCCAGACCCTCATGGGTCATGAAACGGTCGGCCCCCACCAGCACGGTACGGCCCCCTACCTGTGCGCGGACCCCGAAACCGGTAACGGATTCGAACGTGTCGATGGCCGACAACGCGATCCCGCGCTCATGGGCGGCGGCGACAATCGCCTCGGCGATCGGGTGTTCCGAATTCTGCTCGACCGATGCCACGAGGCCCAGAACCTCGTCTTCGTCCAGGCCGTCGGCCAGGATCAGATCGGTCAGCGCCGGGCGCCCGGCGGTCAGCGTGCCGGTCTTGTCCAGCGCCACAACCGCGCTTTCCTGCAACATCTGCAAGGCATCGCCCTTGCGGAACAGCACGCCCATCTCGGCCGCCGATCCCGTGCCCACCATGATCGAGGTCGGCGTGGCCAGACCCATGGCGCAGGGGCAGGCGATGATCAGCACGGCAACACCCGCGATCAGCGCAAAGCTAAGCGCCGGATCCGGCCCGAACAGGAACCAGGCCGCAACCGTAAGCGTTGCGATCACCATGACCGCCGGCACGAACCAGCGCGTGATCTGGTCCACCAGCCCCTGGATCGGCAGCTTTGCCCCCTGTGCCTGTTCAACCATGCGGATGATCTGCGACAGCATCGTATCGCTGCCCACCTTTTCGGCTCGGAAGGTCAGCGCCCCGGTGCCATTGATCGTCGCGCCGACCACTTCGATGCCCTCGGATTTTTCCACCGGCACCGGCTCGCCGGTGATCATGCTTTCGTCCACATAGGACGACCCCGACAGCACAACGCCGTCGACCGCGATCTTTTCGCCCGGCCGCACATGCACGATGTCGCCGGCAACGATATCGTCGATCGGACGCTCGACAACCTCGCCGTCACGTTCCACCCGCGCCGTCTTGGCCTGCAAGCCGACAAGTTTGTGAATCGTCTCGCCTGTGCGCCCTTTGGCCCTGGCCTCCAGAAAGCGGCCCAGCAGGATCAGCACCACGATGACGGCGGCCGCCTCGTAATACACATTGACCGTGCCCTCCGGGAGAAGGCCGGGCAGGAAGGTGGAGACCAGCGAGAACCCATAGGCGGCCGAGGTTCCCAGCGCCACCAGCGAGTTCATGTCGGGCGCGCCCTTGAACAGCGCCGGAAAGCCCTTGGTATAAAATTGCAGGCCCGGCCCGAACAGAACGATCGAGGCCAGAAAGAACTGGATGTAATAGCTGGTCTGGATCCCGATCGTCGCGACGATTGCATCATGCATCCCGGGAATGACATGGGTGCCCATCTCCAGCACAAAGACCGGCAGCGTCAGCACCGCCCCCAGAAGGGTCCGGCGCGCCAGTGACCTGATTTCATGCGCCTTGCGCTCTTCCTTGTCAGAAGTGTCCGCCGATTTGACCTTTGCCGGATAGCCCGCCTCTGTGGACAGGGCGGCAATCTGCGCCGGAGAGATTGCGCCCGTCGCATACCGCACCGTGGCCGTTTCCGCCGCCAGGTTCACCGACGCCGTCAGCACCCCGTCGGCCTTCAGGAACGCGCGCTCGACGCGACCCACGCAAGAGGCACAGGACATCTGCTCGATCTCCAGCGTCACCTCGTCCACCACCGCCGGGTATCCCGCCTCTTTCAGCACGCCAACCAGATCCGCGGCCGAAACCGTTTCGTCATGCGTGACCATGGCGCTTTCGCCGGCCAGGTTCACCGCGGCGCCGGACACGCCGGGAACGGCGCCAAGCGCCCGTTCGACACGGCCCACGCAAGAGGCACAGCTCATGCCTTCGATCTGGAACTGAACTGTTTGTTGGTCTGTCATCACGTACCCTCGGAATTAATGTAGTAGAGCACATAAGGCTTCCAGTTACAGGAGGGTCAAGGCGAAACTCGAACTTTTTTACACATTGGTCAAATTCCTGCATCACGGTGCCCGCAGGCCGCCGTTACACAGGCCAAATCGGGCCGGGTCCGGGGGGCCGCCACTTGTTTTGGTCGCTGCCCCGGAACATTTGTGACAAGCTGCGAGATATGGACCGCTATTTCTCGACCGACATGCCCGGGCTGCTGTTTGCCCGCAACACGCTGATCGCCAGTGTGCTGGGGCTGGTTCCGCTTCTGGTTCTGTATATTGCGCTGTCTCCCGGCTTCGCGGCGCATCTGGCAGGCGGCGGACCGGCGTTGACCCGGTTTCTGAGACAGGTTCTGACCAACGGGCTGCCTGTGGTGTTCGCGGTCAACTATGTCGGGTTTTTCGTCTTCGCGGCAATTATGGACAAGCCCATGGCAGCGCGTTCCTACCGGATGCTGATCGCCGTCGACCTGCCGCTGCGGGTTGCGGTGTTCGTGCTGTTGCACGCGGTGATCTATGTGTTGTCGGCCGATTGGTTCGGGTCTTTCGGCGGCAGCAGGGCTACCGCGCTGAGGGTGGTCGCGCCGACCCTCGCGCGGTCGGCGCTGTTCGGGAATATTTCCGGTGTCTATCTGTATGCAACGCTGCTGGCGGCACTTCCGGTTTACGCCACGGTGTTCAATACCGTCTGGCCACGCGCCGCCGCGCACCGCGACAGGGGGCACAACCTGCGGCCATGGCTGGCGGCGGCGCTGACATGCGCTGCCTTTGCGCTGGCCATCACCATCGTGGCAAGGCTTTTCCTTTAGGGGCCCGCAAAGCCGTGCCCGGCGGGCGATTACCCCCCGTTGCGCATTTGCTCTGCTTGTGAACGCTGCTGCTGGATGTCGCGGGTCCGATCCGGCCAGCTGGACTTGATATAGGCCAGAATATCCCAGATTTCCGCATCGCTCAGTTGATCGCCGAAGGCCGGCATCCCGCTCTTGACATCGGTCACGCCCATTTGCGTCAGCAAGGCTTCTCCACCCTGCTTGGTGTAGTTGAACAACAGCGCGTCGCCGTGGTGCCAGGTATGGCCGGTTTCATCATGCGGCGGGGCGGGTAGCGTGCCGTCCTCATTCGGGCTTTGCCAATTCTCCTGCCCTTCCAGGTTCGCACCATGACAGGCCGAACAATTGTCGGCATACAACGCGGCCCCGGCAATGGGGTCTGACGCCTCCGGTTGCCGCAACGACGCCGATTGCACCGGCTTTTGGCCAAGATAATAAAACGCCCCCAGCACCGTCAGAACAACAGCGGCAAGGACAATGAAAAGGTTGGTTCTGGACACGGGTTGGGCTCCTGCTGAATGTGGCAAGTTGGGGGGCGCTGTTTTCTCTCGCACCGGTCCCGCTATGGCGGCGCGGCAGGCTCTGGCCGAAGGCACCGGGCGCCGCTGCCGTCACAGCCCGGATCATGGCCTGGAGGGTGGGACATGGTCATCTGTTCAGGAGTTCAAAGCTGTCCACCGACGCCACGATGCGACCATCCGTGTCATCGCTGTCCGCCGATATGCCCAGGCCCACGAGAACCCCCCTTTGCTCGCCAAATGCACTGCGGAAATCGGCTGCCAGATCGACACCTTCCATGAAGTTGCCTGTGCCTGCCGGGCGCAGGACATGGGTGGCAAGTTTCGGGTGGTACGGGCTTTGCAGGAAGTCGTTCGATGCCCTTTCCCCGCCCCACACATAGACAAGCGCCCGGGTGTTGGGATTGCGCAGCAGGCGGCGCGCGGTGTTCCGGGTCAGTCCGCGGGCGGTTTCGGGATCGACGAACACGAAATAGACCGCAAGATTTCGGTCATCTCCGCCTTTGCGCTGCAAATCCGTCGCGATGACGCTTTCGCGCACGTTCCAGTTCCAGCGCGCGCGGGTGGCATTTCCCAATCCGGGCTCGACGGCACGCCAAACCAGCGAAACCGTGCCGTCCGAAACGACATCCAGCCGATCCCCCAGGAACGCATAGTCATTGCTCCAGAACCGGAAGAAGCCCTGCTCGCGCCAGCTTCGGTCAAAGTCGATCGGGTTGGCCAGGGCGGAACCGCCCATGGCCGCAACCAGCGCCGAAACGACAAGTATTGACCGCAATGGCGTCATTCGCTCGCCCGCGCCGCCTCAACCAGTTCAATCATCTGATCCTTCTGGATCAGCCCCGGCACCAGTTCTTCGCCGATCACGAAGGACGGGGTTCCGTTGAAACCCAGCGACTTGGACAGTTCCATGGACGTGTCGATATGTTCCTGGATTTCGGGGCCGTTCATGTCCCGTTTCAGTTGCTCAACGTCCAGACCGACCTCGGCCGCGATACGCAGGACGCTTGCCTCTTCGGCGCGCCCGTTCATGCCCATCATCGCCCAGTGGAATTCCTCGTATTTGCCCTGTTTGCGCGAAGCCAGCGCTGCCCGGGCCGCAAAAACCGAGCCTTCGCCCAGAATGGGCCATTCTCGATAGACAAGCCGGACATTGGGATCAGCGTCCAGCAGGCCCTGAACCTCTGGCATGGCGCGACGGCAATAGGGACAGTTGTAATCAAAGAATTCGACAACCGTCACGTCGCCGTCCGGGTTGCCCAGAACCGGCGCGTTCGGGTCGCGCTCGATCCGGTCACGCTCTGTCTCCAGCACGTTCACCCGGGCCAGTTCCGCCTCGGCCGCCTGTTTTTGTTCCAGTATGGCCACGGCTTCCATCACGATTTCCGGGTTTTCCCGGATCGTTTCCAGCACAAGTTCCTTGACCCGTCCCTCGTCCACCGGCTCGCTGGCAAACGCCGCGAACGGCAGCGCCAGGCCGAGCGTCACGGCAAGCAAAAAATTTTTCAATTTCATTTCATTTTCCTTTTCGCGGTTTGTTTCATGTGACTTGAACCCAGGTCGCCATGCCGGATGCGGTATGACCCAGCATGTGACAATGGAAAAGCCATTTCCCCGGAGCGCCTCCGACAAAGGCAATTTCACGCGTTTCGCCGCGGAATACCAGTAACGTATCCCTGAGCGGCCCCAGATCTCCGTTTTCCAGAACTTCCCGAAAGTGCATTCCATGCAGGTGCATCGCATGTGGAAACGCTGTCTCGTTGCGCATCTTCACGCGCGCGGTCTCGCCCCGGGCCACGTTCATGAGCGGCGTGTCGGTCATGCCGACCACGCCGTTGAACGCCCAGAACTGATTGGCATCCACCAGGGCGCGAAACCCCAATGTCTCGCCGTTATACACCGCCTCCTGAAGCCCTCCCATGGCCCCACCTTCCATAAGGAGATCCGTGACCGGCGCGCCCTCGACACCCGGCACGTCCATGCCCGGGTTGGGCGGCAGCGCGGCAGGGGCGTCGCGGCGGGTCCGCGATACACCGTCGCCCGCGACCGGAAAGGCCACCTGCGAAAAGCCTTCTTCATCGTTCAGCCGCACAAGATGGGCGGACTCGCCCGCGGCGGCGGTCACGTCCACAAACAGATCCACGCGCTGTCCCGGCCCCAGAAGAAACTCACCTTCGAGTTTCTCCGGCGTGTCCAGCGGCATTCCGTCATAGGCCATGACCCATCCGTCCAGCCCCGAAAGGGTCAGCGGGAAAATCCGGGCATTGGCGGCGTTGATCAGCCGCAGGCGAATACGTTCATTTGGCTTGACCGGCAGTTCGGTCAGCGCTGCGCCATTCGTGGCCACAAAATTTCCGCGCCGGCCGGCATGGCTAAGGGAATGGGGGGCCGCGAAATCCGGGTCGAGCTGCGCCGTTTCGGTATCAAGCAACCAATCGTCCAGCATCAAAATCTCGTCGTGATCGACATCCACCGGTTCGGCTTCGTCAACGATCAGGGCGCCATACAGGCCGCGGGCCACCTGTTCGACCGAATTGTAGTGTGAATGATACCAGAACGTGCCCGCGTCTGGGGCCACAAAATCATAGTCAAAACTCTCGCCCGGGGGCACGGGGTCCTGGGTCAGGCCGGCCACGCCGTCCATGGCGTTCTCGATGCGCAGACCGTGCCAATGCACCGAACTGGGCTGTGGCAACTCGTTGACAAGCCGGCGGCGGATCCGTTCCCCCTGCCGCACGCGGATCAATGTCCCCGGAAGCGTGCCGTCATATCCCCAGATGGATGTCGCGGGATAGCCCTCGGGGGCCAGTTGCACCACTGCCTCGCGCGCGACAAGCGCCTGAGGGTCATGAGAGGCGGCAAATGCCGGCCGCGCGAGGCCCGAAAGGGCCAGGGTTGCCGTTGCCTGCCCGAGAAAGGCGCGCCGTGTTGTCAAACGTTGTTACTCCTGTCGATCGTGGAAGGGCGGCTGACACCGCCCTTCCGGTTCCGTTCAGTCTTAGCTTTCGCCCCTGAAGACGATGTTCCCGACCATGCCGGCCTCACGATGTCCGGGCACATTGCAGGCAAAGCCAACCTCGGTCGCTTCATCCGGGAAGCGCCAGATGACTTCGGCGCGCTCGCCCGGTTCAAGCAAAGTCGAGTTCGGGTCGGAATGCATCATCCCCATCGCGCGCATTTTTTCGTGATCGATCCGGTCATAGTCGATCATGCCTTCCGCGGTCATGCGTTCCATCTCGTTGATATGCGAGACCCAGTCGTTTTCGGTGCCCAGGTTGAATTCGTGCACCACGTCGCCTTCGTTGATGACCACAAAGCGAATGGTCTCACCGGGTGCAACGTCGATGGACTTGGGGTCAAAGAACATTTCGCCCATGCGCACCTCGATCGTGCGGGATACGTGGTGGGCTTCCCCCGGTGTACCGTAGGTCGGCGGTTCACCATGCCCGATGTCGGCCAGGGCGACGGTGGAAGACATGGCCAGGAAACCGGCGGCCAGGGTGGTCAGGAGTGTTGTCTTGGTTTGCATTTTTCGATTCCAGAATATGCGATCGTCCTATGCGATCATTTTTCGATTTCATGTCAGGATGAGCCCTCCTTGAGGCCCCTCCCGTCCGCGGGGAGGCGGCAATCGTGGAATCGTATTGATGGAATGGAACCACAGTATCGGCCATTCCCGCTGTATCAGGTGCGGCATGACAATCTGCGCCTGTTCATCGGCAAGCAGCATGAATCCCGTCGCGATACATTCGACATCGGCGTGACAGGGCTGATCCGCCAGATCATGCCCGGTGGTTGCCGCACGGTCGGCGCCGACCTGGCGCGCAACAGCGCCATGTTCGTCGGTCGCGCCTGGGTAGGCGTCGGCCGCGGAGGTAGCCAACACCGCGTAGATCACCAGAAGTATGGAGCACCCGATCGCCAACCAGGGCTGTGCTGCATACCGCGCGCGCATCAGTTGATCCCGTTCTCGCGCTGCAATTCCCGTACATAACGGGCGACGTATTGGACATCGGCGCGGGTCAGGCCCTCGATCGGCGGCATGTTGCCAAAGTTCCAGTGGTGGGCGGTGACACCGTTGAAAGCTGCCCGCTGGAAGGCTTCGTCGGCGTGGTGCCCCGGCTCATAGATCTTGTTCACCAACGGCGGCGCTATGCCGTTTTGCCCGGCAGCATTCTTGCCATGGCAGACTGCGCATTTCGCTTCGAACACACGTTTGCCGATCTCTCCCTCGGGGGATAATTGCGCGGGCACACGCACATTCGCGATCGGATCTCCGTCTTCTATCGTGCTGGTATCGGGCGGCTCCATCGAGTGGCCCTGCGTTGCCGGTGCCGGCGCGATGGCCTGCCACACGAAAACAGCGGCGCCCGCCAGTGCGACGCCGCCAACCAGAATTCCCAACTTGTTCATTCTCTATTTTCCTTCCGGGGTTCTTAGCACGGGCACTCAGATCAGCTTTACCTGCGTGCCCAGCGGAACGCGGTCGTACACTTCTTCGATCTGCTCGTTATACAGGCCAATGCAGCCGTTGGAGGACCGCCGCCCGATCTTGCGGGAATCCTGACTTCCATGAATGCGGTAATATGTCCACGACAGGTAAAGCGCGCGCGTGCCCAACGGATTGAGGGGATCGCCGCCCTTGATATATGCAGGCCATTCCGGGTTGCGCTTGCGCATGGACGGTGTCGGCGCCCATCCCGGATTCTTGCGCTTCTCCACCACTTCGGTATAGCCGCGCCGCGTCAGTTCGTCGGTCAGGGGAACCGATGTCGGATAGATCCGCATCTCACCATCCGCCGTCCAGTGCTGAAGCACGCGCCGCGTCGTGTCCGACAGCAGGATCCCCTTGCCGATCCGATCAAAGTGATCCCGCCAGTCATGCAAGGCGAAAGACGAGATGTTGCGGCTTACGCCCTCGGCCTCGCCATCGATGTTCGAAGGTAACTGCTGCGCCCGAAGGATCGCCGGCGTCGCGAGAAACGTCGCCAGACCCGCCGTGAAGGTCCGCCGCCCGAATTTTGATTGCCCTGCCATGTCGCCTCCAAATACCGGTATCGCGTCGCTGGCCGCTTTTCGCCCGAAGCGGCGCCTATCTCAACCGTTTGATGTCTCGAATTTTGTATCGAAATGTATCCTTGACCTTTACTATGAAGAAGCCTGCATAAGGGGTGAAACAACGCTTTTCATGGTGGCTTGTGTCCAAACAGACAAATATCCACCCCAGGACCGCATCGATCCGGGGGCGCAAAGGGCCGAAACCGGCGGTGCCGGTCATTTGGCGTGTGCTGTCGCCGCCGCGCGCCGGTGCGCGTTTGCGTGGATCCGGGTCCGGACAGGCACCCGCGCCCGATGCCTGTCCCACCAGTCCACAGGTCATACAACTGTGATGCAAGTTCGATTGACACCGTACTGGCTTGTTCTTACCGCAGTTGTGGTAAGCGCCTGCACCACCCAGGTGCAGCAATGTGAGCGGCCAACCCGAAACACCCTGTCGGTTGACGGACAAACGATCCTGGCCCCGAAAGGATGCGAATTCACCGGTGGCCTGAACGGAGGCGTTCAGTCGCTGGTCTGTGACGACGGCCGCCAGGGCATGGCAATTGTTGGCGGGGCGCAGGTGGTCACCGGGGCGGGCACCTGACCCGACATGACCGATAACGCAAGGAGCAACCGATGATCCGTTTCCCGAGAGCTGTGCACCGCCTCAAGCGGCTGTTTTGCGCGTTGCCGCTTGTCCTTGCCATTGCGCAGCCTTCGCTGGCGGCCACGTCCGAAACCTATGTGTCCACGCCGGTCACGGCCAAGCTGATCACCGCTCAGAACGGGGTGCCCGCGGGCAGCGCAACCCTGTCGGCCGGGCTGGACCTGATCCTGAACGACGGCTGGAAGACCTATTGGCGCTCTCCCGGCGAGGTTGGCATCCCGCCCGAGATCGACTGGAGCGGGTCGGTCAATGTTGCCGAGGTCGAAATGCTGTGGCCCGCACCCAAGCGGTTCACGGCATTCGGCATCGAGAATTTCGGATACAGCAAAAGCGTTGTCTTTCCGCTGAACGTCACGCTGGAAAATCCCGGCGCGCCCGCCGTTCTGAACGGGTCGGTCAATCTTCTGGTCTGCTCGGAAGTCTGCGTGCCGGAAATCTTCGACCTGTCGCTGCCGCTGGCCACGGGATCAACGATCGACCAGGACTCGGCCGCGCGGATCGGCACCTACCTGGCGCGGATCCCGGTCGAAGGCGACAAGACCGGCGTATCGCTGGCCAACGCCTCGCTTGACGAGGCCGGCACCGCGCTTACGGTCGAAATGGAAAGCGCAACCGCCTTTCAAACCCCGGACGTGTTCGTGGAGCTGGGCGAAGGCACCGCATTGGGCAAGCCCGACATCCGGCTGGGCAAGGCGGGCAGCTATCTCTGGGCACAGATTCCGATCCTGCGTCTGGAGGAAAGCACTTATCGGGATCCCCTGGTGACGGTGACGGACGGCACGCGCGCCTTCACGCTGTCGCCCGATCTGGTCGCCACCCCGCCAGCGCCGCCGTTCAGCATCGATCAGCTGGTGCCCGGGCTGGATCAGATGGCCTGGATCGCGCTGGTCGCATTTCTGGGCGGCCTGATCCTGAATGTGATGCCCTGCGTTCTGCCGGTTCTGTCGATCAAGCTGTCCTCTGCCATCAAGACAAGCGGGCGTGGTACCCGCGCGGTGCGCACCGGCTTTCTTCTGGCGGCGGCGGGTGTCATGGCCTTCATGTGGGCGCTGGCGGCGGTGCTGTACCTGTTGCAGACATTCGGGGTGACGGTTGGCTGGGGTCTCCAGTTCCAGAACCCGACCTTCCTGGCCGTGCTGTTCGTGGTGCTGGCAGTGTTTTCCGCCAATCTGTTCGGCCTGTTCGAATTCCGCCTGCCCGCATCGCTGCAAACGCGGCTGGCGGGGGCCGGGGGCACAACGGGATATGGCGCGGATTTTGCCACCGGGTTCTTTGGGGCGGTGCTTGCGACCCCCTGTTCGGCCCCGTTCCTGGGCACGGCTGTTGCCTTTGCGCTGGCCGGGCGCGGGATCGACATCGTGATCGTCTTCACCGCGCTGGGGCTGGGGCTTGCCCTGCCCTATCTTGTGGTGGCGGCATTGCCCGGCCTGGTTCGAGTGCTGCCCAAACCCGGCCCCTGGATGGTCTGGCTGAAGGTCGTACTGGGGATATTGCTTCTGGGCACCGCGCTTTGGCTGCTGTGGGTGCTGGCCTCGGTCGCCGGGATGCTGGCCGCCGCCACGGTCGCGGGCCTGTCCGTGGCGCTGATACTGGTTGTGACGTTCCGCGTCCTGCCCCCGGTCCCGCGCAGCGCCGCCATCATTGTGCTGGCCATCCTGCCACTGGTCGCCGCCGCGCCGCTGGCGCGCCAGGCCCAGCCCGCCAGCCAGTCGCTTGCCGGTGAACAGATTGCCTGGGTGCCCTTTGACCGCACCGACATCGCCAAACGCGTGTCGCGCGGCGAGGTGGTCTTTCTGGATATCACGGCGGAATGGTGTCTGACCTGCAAGGCCAACAAGGCACTGGTGCTTGAACGCGAGCCGGTTGTGACGGCCCTTACCAGCGGGGATATCATCCCGATGCAGGCCGACTGGACCCGCCCGGACGATCGCATCGCGCGCTTTCTGGAAGCCCACAACCGATTTGGCATTCCGTTCAATGCGGTATACGGCCCCGCCGCGCCCGAAGGCATTATCCTGTCGGAAATCCTGTCGTCACAGGATGTTATGGCCGCGTTTGACGCGGCGCGCGGCAAGGGCGCGCTGTCGAGCGTTCTCGAGGTCGCGAATTGAACCGGCGTGCATCTGCCCGCCAGAGCGGGCCTGAGCGACAGGTCTGGCGTTTTCGGCGAAGCTGTCGGAATGGCGCCACCTGCCACCCACAAGGCACACGTGATTGTGAATAGAGCCCGGCTCCATACGCTTTATCCTGCCCCAAACGCCGTTGCGGCTCCCGATAACAGAAGGACAAGACGATGACCAAGCTGACAAGACGCCATTTCGTTGTAACGACGGCCGCCATGTTTTCCGCGCCGATCGCCGCAAGTCAGGCCTATGCTGCGCCGACATCGAACAGAGCCATGTGGGATGCGTGGGATGCCCAGGTCACGCCCGCCAATTACGATCCGGCAACCTCCAACCCCTGGGGGATCGGCGAGCGGTTCCTGCCGCGCGTGGTCGAGGCCAACCCCGGCCTCAAACCTGGCGATATCCATGTCGACGCCGTGGCCAGATATCTCTACCACATCCAGGATGACGGAACCGCGATGCGCTACGGCGTCGCGATTGCCAAGGGCGATCTTTACGAACCCGGGACCTACACGGTCAGGCGCAAGACGAAATGGCCGACCTGGACGCCGACTGCGGCGATGATCCGGCGCGAGCCCGATGTCTACTCGGAGTTGGCAGGCGGTGTCGATGGCGGGCCGACCAACCCGCTGGGTTCCCGCGCGCTGTACCTATATGTTGGCAATCGCGACACCTATCTGCGGATTCACGGCTCTCCCGCGCCCGAGTCGATTGGCGGCCGGGCCAGCTCTGGCTGTGTGCGCATGGTCATGCCGCATATCAACGATCTTTACGAAAACGTCGATCTGGGTGTCACCGCTTTTCTTTATCCGCCCGAAGAACTGGGTGTCGCAAGCAGCTAAGGCGTTCCGCGTCATCCCTGAGGCGGGTGCCGCGCAAAATACCAGCGTTTTGCGCGCTCCGCCAATATCCGGTGAGTCCGGTTTTGACGGAACCCGTCATAGGACCGATCCCCAAAACAGATCAGGCCGCCCTCCTTGCGGGGGCGGCCCTGTCTTTCCGTGGGTTTCCTGCACTGCCTGATCAGGCAGCAGACCAGTCCGGCACCCGCATCAGGCGTCGGGCGCGCGCGTGCAGATCGGGTTGCCACCTGTGGTGCGCAGCGGCAGATACGTGGTCTCCACCGGTCCCTGATACCTGTAGACATAACACCCGTCCGTGGGATCAATGCGCACGGCGGTCAAATCCTGGTAGGGCGCTGCAACCGATAACACATAATCCGACAGCTTGGTGATATGCCCCGGCGCGGCGGTGCCGCTTCCATCATTGACTCCTGCCGCGCAGGACGCCAACAGCAATACCGCGCCCCCTGCCAGACCGATTGATAGCTTCATGAATGTCTCCCTGTTCCTGGCCCCTGTTCGTGGCCCCTTTTGGTGATCCCTTTTGGTGGTCCGGCCGGAATGCCCCGGCCGGACCCGATTCAGTTCAGTTCCTGCATCGCCTGGTTCACCGCGTCGCGGCGCGGGTCGTCCGGGCTTAGGCCGGCCACCAGGGTGGACGCACGAGCAAGCGCCTCCTTGGCCTGATCGGTTTCACCAAGAACCTTATAGGCATTGGCCAGCCGCAGCCAGCCGTCAAGGTCGTCAGGCTCGTCTTCCAGCCGCGTTGCCAGGCGATCCACCATCGAACGAATGAAATCCGACCGGTCCGCTTCGCTCATTTCTCCCGCGGCGGCAACATCCTCTTGCGTCGGTCCCGGCGCCGCGGCCATGGCGGGCGCGAAATCCGTCAACGAGATCGGTTCTTTTCCGATCCTTTCGCCGATGTTGTTTGCCAGACCGACAAACGCCTCCATCCAGGGGGCAAAGCCGTCGGCACCGTTGAGGCGCGCCAGAAGCAGATCATGCGCTTCGAATTCGCTGCCCTTCTGCTCCAGCGCCATCGCCTTGTAGAATGTTCCGGCCGGGTTGCCGTCATCCATCGCGATCGCCCGGTCCGCAGCGGCTTCGGCCCGTGGTGTCACGATGCCGTCTTCCGCCTGGATCAGCGCCTCGGCCAGCATCGAGAACACCGCCGAAGTCGCGTCGTCCCGCTGCGCGACCGTTTCAAACGCCTCTACAGCCTTTGAGTAACTCCCCATGCGATAATAGGTCTGGCCCAGCAGCATCCAGCCCTCGGAAGCCCCCCCATCCGGTTCGGCTTGCAGCCGCGCGAAAAGTTTGTCCGTCAATTCCTGAATTTTCTGCTGCTCGGCCCGTTCCGCCTGACGATCGGCATAGGCCAGGCTTGACACATCGGGGTTCCCCATCAGCGTGTAATAACCGATCGAAAACGCCGGTACGAACACGGCCGCGATCAACAGGGCAGCGCGCCCCGAAGAGCTGCTTGTGGACCTCTCCGGCCCGGCCTTGCGCGCAGCGGCCAGAATGCGGCGCTTGATTTCAACCGTCGCGGCGTCTGCCTCGGCCTGGGAGATGAGGTTGCGGTCGAAATCGCGCTGAACCTCATCCAATTGGTCCATCAGAACCGCCGGTGTGGAATCGTCGGCCTCTTCCGGCTCGCGGCCTCGCGACGCGATCAACGGCAGGATCACGAATACGACGGCAATCACCGCACTCAGGCCCATCCAAAAAAAGATCATTCTTGTGCTCCTGCTTTCTGCGCATCCATGAACTGCTTGATCTCAAGCTCCTCGGACGCGCTCAGCCCATTCGGTTTGTCTGTTTTTTGCCTACGGCGAAGGGTTGTCACGCCTACCGCAACGCCGCCACCCAACAGGATCAGCGGCGCGAACCATAAGATGATGGTTTTTCCGTTGAACGGCGGTTTGAGAAGGACATAGTCGCCGTAGCGAGCGACGATGAAGGCAACCGCCTCTTCGTCGCTGTCCCCCGCCACCAGCCGTTCGCGCAACAGGATACGCAGATCACGCGCCACCCCGGCGTTCGAGCTGTCAATATCCTGGTTCTGACACACCACGCACCGCAGCCCTTTTGATATCACGCGGGCCCGCGCCTCCAGCACCGGATCGTCCAGCATTTCGTCCGGCTCAACCGCCGCCACAAGGCTTGGCAGCGACAGGGCCAGAACAAGAGCGATCAGCAACCTCATCATGAGTTCTCCCGTTTCAAAGCGCCGGCCTGAATCAGGGCCTCGCGGAACTTGGATATCGCATCCTCGCCCACCACGGGCCCGACATAGCGGTACAGGACCGTCCCGTCATTGCCGACGATAAAGGTTTCCGGCACCCCGGAGATGCCCCATTCGATCCCGGCCCGCCCCGACAGGTCCGAGCCGATCCGCGCGTAGGGGTTGCCGAGTTCCTCAAGCCACCGGCGCGCATCTTCCTGCTTGTCCTTGTAGTTGATGCCGAACAGCGTGATGCCGTCCCGTTCAACCAGCCCGGTCAGAACCGCGTGTTCGGCCCGGCATGGCACACACCAGGAGGCAAAGACATTCACCACCACCGGTCCGCCATTGCCGACAAGGTCGTTACGCGCCAGGCCCGGCGTGCCGATGTCCGGGATCGGGTCCAGATCGAATTGCGGCGCGGGTTGCGAGATCAGCACCGATGGTATCGCGTTCGGATCCCGGTCCGGGTTCAGCCCCCAAAGGAAGAATCCCCCGAACACGACCGCAACCACGAGCGGAAGAAAGGCAAATATACGTTTCATGCCTACTCCGCCGGTGTCGCGTTGGTGGGGACGGCCGCCTTGCGGCGCGGTGCCCCGACCCGCAAGCGCCGATCCGAGATCGACACGGTTCCTCCGAGGATCAGCATTCCCGAGCCGATCCAGATCAGAAAGACCAGCGGTTCGTAGAGGATGCGCAGGATCCAGGCGCCGCTTTCATCCGCAGAGTCCGCGGCAGGCTCCTGGATCGAAGCATAGATATCCCCCGCCAGTGTCGATCGGATGGCGCTTTCGGTGGTCGAGCTTTCCGCGATCGGATAGAACCGCCGCTCGGGGTACAGAACCGTCACCTGTTCGCCGTCGCGCTTGACATCCAGCGTACCGCGATCAGAGAAATAGTTTGGCCCGCGCACGCGCTCGACACCTTCATAGGTCACGTCGAACCCCGCAATCGCCACGGTAGTTCCCGGCGTGACGAACCTCACTTCCTCCGATTTCCAGGCGCTCGAACCGATCATGCCGAACATGACCACCGCAAGCCCTGAATGCGCAAGAGTCATACCATACGCGGCGCGCGGCAGGTTGCGCGCCCGGCGCATCGCATCGGCGAAAGGCACGTCGAACAACCGGATGCGCATCGCCCACTCCTTGAGCGTCGCCATCAAGAGCCAGATCGCCAGAAGCATCGCGATATACGCCAGAAGCGGGCCGCCCCTCGTCAGATAACCAACGAGCAGGGTCAGCAATACCGAAAGCAAAGCCACAAACTTCAGACGCTGCCACACGCCCGGGATATCGGCGCGCTTCCAGCTCAGGAATGGCCCGATTCCCATCAGCAACACCAATGGCAACATCAGGGGAATGAAGGTGGCGTTAAAGAATGGTGCCCCGACCGAGATTTTCTCGCCCGTCACCGCCTCCATGAACAACGGATAAAGCGTGCCAAACAGCACCGTGCCCGTGGCCACGCCCAGGAACAGGTTGTTGACCAGCAGTCCCGCCTCGCGGCTGATGGGTTTGAATACGCCCCCTGCCTCCAGGGCAGGCGCCCGCCAGGCATAGAGCGTCAGCGAGCCGCCAATCGTCAGGGTCAGCAGGAACAGGATATACAACCCGCGCTCGGGATCGACGGCAAAGGCGTGAACCGAGGTCAAAAGCCCCGAGCGCACCACGAATGTGCCCAGAAGCGACAGCGAGAAGGTCAGGATCGCCAGAAGAATGGTCCAGCTTTTGAAGGAGTCGCGTTTTTCGGTGACGATTGCCGAATGCAACAGCGCGGTGCCCAGAAGCCAGGGCATGAAGCTCGAGTTCTCCACCGGATCCCAGAACCACCAGCCGCCCCAGCCAAGCTCGTAATAGGCCCACCAGGATCCCAGCACGATACCGCCGGTCAGGAATGTCCAGGCCGCCAAAGTCCACGGCCGTACCCAGCGCGCCCAGGCCGCGTCCACGCGCCCTTCCAGAAGGGCCGCGACGGCAAAGGAAAACACGATCGAAAACCCGACATAGCCAAGATACAGGAGCGGAGGGTGCATCGCGAGACCGACATCCTGCAACAGAGGGTTAAGGTCGTTTCCGTCCGCGGGGGGCGGAAAAATCCGGTCGAACGGGTTCGATGTCAGCAGCATGAAGGACAAGAAACCGGTGCTGATCCAGGCCTGGACCGAAAGCGTTCTGGCCTTCAGCGTCTCGGTAATGTTGTTCCCGAAAAACGCAACGCCGGCGCCAAACAATGTCAGGATCAGGGTCCACAACAGCAGCGAGCCTTCATGGCTGCCCCATGTGCCCGCGACCTTGAACAGCATCGGTTTGAGCGAATGCGAGTTGGCCGCCACGTTGTACACGGTGAAGTCGCTGACGATGAAGCTCCGCATCAGGGCGGCAAAGGCAAGCCCGACAAGGACAAGCTGTCCGATCGCGGTGGCTTTTGCGGAACGCATCCACAAAAGTTTGCCCCGGTTTGCGCCGATCAGCGGCAAGATGCTCTGAACCAGGGCAAGCCCCAGCGCCAGAGCAAGGGCGAAATGTCCGATTTCAGGTATCATGTATCGGTCCCTCAGTAATGGTTCGTGGCAGGAGCCTTCGACGGCTCTGCCGGGTGGTCAGGCGCCTCAGCTCTCAAGAACCGATTTGCGCCGCTTGTATTCTTCTTCGTCCAGTTCGCCATTGGCAAAACGGGTTTTCAGGATTTCGATCGCATCCGACGCCCCCTGGCCGCCCTGGTCTTTGCCGGCCTGGTCGGTCCTGGCGAACCAGCGCACCGCAAAAACGATCAACGCGATGATGGCGCCCCAGAAAACAATCATCATGAGACCTCCGAACAATCCGTGTCCGCCACCCCAATACATCATATGCCCATACTCCGATCCCCACTCCGATCCCCGTTGCGAGGAAATATCCGCGATTGCTGTTGTCGACCAGACCGGGAGTGCGATCCCGGTCGTTGCAAGTGTCAGTTTCATATCAGTTCCCTTTCCTCAGGTGAAGGACGCAAGTGGAATGACAATGGTCGCCCGCAGGCCGCCTTCGTCACGATTGGACAGCATGATGTCGCCGCCATGGGCGCGTATGATCGTCCGGGCGATGGACAGGCCCAGGCCGTGCCCGCCGGTCTCAAGCGAGCGTGATTGCTCCAGCCGGAAAAACGGATCGAACACCCGTTCCAGCTCGGTCGTGGGGATTCCGGGCCCGTCATCGTCTACCGTGATCATCATGTCGCCGTCCCGGACCCCGTGGCGAACACGGGCGCCGCCGCCATAGCGCACCGCGTTCTCGATCACGTTGCGCAGCGCGCGCCGCATTGCGTGGGGGCGGATCCGGGCTTCGTAGCTGGGATCGCCGTCAAGGTCGAACCGTGTCACCATGTTCGCCCGCAATTCCTCCAGGAAGTCTCCGACATTGACGACTTCGGGCTCTTCCGAGCCCGCCAGCCCGCGCGCGAAGGTCAGGGTGGCATCCACCATGGACTGCATCTCTTCGATCGACGCCACAAGGCTGTCGCGGGTTTCGTCTTCGTCCACCAGTTCGGCCCGCACCCGCATTGCCGTGAGCGGCGAGCGCAGATCATGCCCCAGCGCCGCCAGAAGCCGGGTCCGGTCCGCCACGAACCGGGTCAGCCGGTCCTGCATCCGGTTGAATGTCAGTGTCAGATCCCGCACTTCGGTTGGCCCCGCCACGGGCAGTTCCTGGACATCCTCGCCCCGCCCCAGCCGGTCCGCCGCGCCGACCAGGCGCCGCAACGGCCCCAGCAGACCGGTCATCACAAACCAGCAAACGGCGATCAGGATTGCCGCCGCTGACAGCGCGAAGGTCAGCATGGAATAGAACGGCCACTGGATCGGAGGGCGCTCGAACCGCGTACCGACATTCAGCCAGCGGCTTCCCTCGACGGCGATCGACAGGTTCATCTCGATCGCCGACATGTCGCGCCCCATTGTCGCCATGTGCATTTCCGCCATCTCCGGCGACAAATGGCTCAGCGGCACGATCTGCCCCTCGATCTCGTGCAGTTCGACCCGGATATCGCGGCTGAAATTGTCGTCCAGCAAGGCCCTGATGCGCGTCTCGATCCCGCCCCCGTCGGAATGATCCGAATGCTCGATTGCCGGCTTGTCCGAAAGATCGAACCGGACCAGCGGCGAATTCGCGGCACGCAGGATGGACGGATCAAGATTGTCGGGGGCCTCCTCGATCAGCCGCGCGACGTTTGCCGCGCGCCCGGCCGCCTCATATCCCAGCGCGGCCTGCACCGCCAGGCTGCGTTCATCCGCAAACAGCCACAGGCTGACCAGCTGGGCCGCCGTCAGCGCGGCAACGACAAGCAGGACAAGCTGAACCCTCAAGCTGCGCAGGAACCCGGACATCAGTCGCTCACTTCAACATCGACCGACAGGCAATACCCGCCGTTGCGGATTGTCTTGATGGTTTTCGGGCGCAGGATGTCCGGCTCGACCTTGCGCCGCAACCGGCTGATCTGGTTGTCGATCGTCCGGTCAAGTGGCCCTGCCGCCCGGCCCTGGGTCAGATCCAGAAGCTGCTCGCGGCTCAAAACCACGCGCGGTCTTTCCAGAAGAACCGACAAAAGCTTGAAATCCGCATAGGTCAGCAACGTCTCGGCACCGTCAGGGCCAAGCAGAACCTGCCGGTCCACATCCAGAACAAGATGCCCGAACGCCACCCGTTTTCCGGCAAGTTCCCCCGCCACCGTCTCCGATTGCGGGGCGCGGCGCAGCACGGCCTTGATCCGGGCCAGCAATTCGCGCGGGTTGAACGGTTTCGCCAGGTAGTCATCGGCACCGATTTCCAGCCCCACGATCCGGTCGGTCTCTTCCCCCAGCGCCGTCAGCATGATGATCGGGATCGTCTTGTTGACCGACAGCCGCTGACACACGGACAGACCGCTTTCGCCGGGCATCATCACATCCAGCACCAACAGGTCGAAATGCCCTCTGGACAGCTTGGCATCCATGTCCATCGCGTCCTTCGCCGCCGTCGCGCGCATTCCGTTCTTTTCCAGATAGCGCGTAACGCTGTCGCGAATCTGCTGATGGTCGTCGACGACAAGGATATGGGGCGCGTGCGGCATGGGCTCCTTCTTAATCGAGTCTGGCGCCGTCAGCAGCCGCATTTTTGTCGCCGATTGTATCAGCCCCTGCCGCTGCGACACACAGATACATTTCGTCAGATGCAAATTCCGCCGATCGGCCTTCATATGACAGTATACGATCTGTGCCCCGGCGCGCCCATTGTAAACGGCGGCAGACGGCGGCAGACGGCGCGGCGCGCCACCATCGGCACAAGGCGCGCGGCGACGTGCCGACAGGAAGAACCATGCTTGTGATCAGGCCCGCGCCCTGAAACACTCATGCCGGTCGCGGATCTTTGCGCGGCACGGTCAGGAACACTGTGAAAGGACATATGCCATGGGCTACACATATGATCGCTTGCTGGAAGACAGCCGGATCGACGACGCCGAGGCGCGCGTGCGCGCCGCACTGGGGGATCAGGGGTTCGGTGTTCTGACGGAAATCGACGTGAAGACAACCATGAAGAACAAGAT
Source organism: Thiosulfatihalobacter marinus (assembly GCF_016019955.1). Classification (GTDB taxonomy): domain Bacteria; phylum Pseudomonadota; class Alphaproteobacteria; order Rhodobacterales; family Rhodobacteraceae; genus Shimia; species Shimia marinus_A. The sequence continues at coordinate 193,793 of NZ_JAECRZ010000002.1, read as the reverse complement.
TGGCGCCGAAATGGACGAATACCGCATCCTGGGCGCCTGCAATCCCAAAATGGCCTGGGAAGCGATCGGGCTGGAACCGCGCATTGGCGCAATGCTGCCCTGCAACGTGATCCTGCGCGCGGTCGAGGGCGGCACCGAGATCAGCGCGATCGATCCGGTCGCCTCCATGGCCGCCGTGCAAAACTCCGATCTGCACAAGGTCGCCGGACAGGTTCGCGACATGCTGGCCCGTGCCGTCGACGCCGCCTGAGCGGGGGGAATCAGACATGGGACAACACGTTGACCGCCGCTTATTCCTGCTGGGCATCGCGGCCCTGCCCGCCACACTCACGGCATCTCCCGGCGCCGCGCAGGCACGTCGTGTCTGGTCGGTGGATGAAGCCTTTGACGCGCTGCTGAACGATACGGCGCGTGTCGTCGATGTGCGGACCCGCGACGAATGGCGTGAAACCGGCGTGGGCGCCGGGATCTGGCCGATCAGCATGCATGAACCCGATTTTGCCAGACGCCTGTTCCGCGCCAGGGAACTGGCCGAGGGCCGACAGGTCGGCCTGATCTGTGCCACGGGCGGGCGCTCGGGGTCGGTGATACGCGCGCTGCGGCAGGCCGGTTACGACACCGGATTCGCCGATATCTCCGAAGGCATGTTGGGATCGGGCAGCGGTCCCGGCTGGATCGCCGCCGGATTGCCGGTAACACCGATGGACAGCGCACTGGCGTCGCTGCCCCAAGAACTGGCGTGACCCGCATTGCCGGGCCCGCCGCACGGCGCGGGCCGGATGTGACATGACCGGAACAACGCCCCTGCGATGGCGTGTGCTGCGCCGTCTGATCCGGGTGGTGATCTGGAGGATCGCCCGCCGGTCCCTGCGTCACCGGGTAATCCGGCTGCGCTCCGGCGACCGCCTGCGCTGGCTCCGGCCCGAGACGGACGCCTTTCACAGCTTGTGGACCGCCGAAATCGCCGCGCTTCACGCACGGGGCTTCCCGGCGGCGGGTGTGACCGGTGGCGGGCGCTTGATGGCAGAGCTTGCACTTGTGACGGTGGCCGCCGACACCGCCCTGCGCAAGATGAGCATCACCCCCGAATGCAGCCGCGAGATCATTGCCGATATCGGCTGGAAACTGTATCGGCAGATGCTGTTGCTGACCTCCCTGCCCTACCGCGCCGTCACCCGAAACCCGGAGCGGCGCCTGCGCTGGACGCTGCGCACGCTGCTGGTGTTCCCGTTTCGCCCGGTCGGCGCGCCCGGCTACGCCGCCGAAATCCTGCACGAACCCGGCATGGTGCGCACCTATTTCACCCATTGCCCGCCGCAAAGCCTGGCGCGGGCCATTTCCGAACAAGACAACGACCCGGACGTGCTTGCGGCATTCCGGCAAAGCTGGTGCCTTTATGACTGGCCGGGCGCCGATCTGATCGCCAGCGACGGGCAACGGGGCCATTATCGCCGCGCCCGCACGCTGTCGCATGGCGATCCGGTCTGCGACATGTGCTGGTCGGCCCGCGCCTCGGGCGTGGCACGCCATTCCGGCGACAAGGCAGCCCCGCCGCCCGCGCCCTGATCGCGCGCGGCCGCCATTGGCCACAAAGTTGCGGACACCCCTTGACCCTCCATCGACTGGAAGCCTTATCTATCCTGACCTGAGAGGATTCGAATGGTTGCACCCGGCCCGCGCGGTCGCTGGATCGCAAGCATCCTTCCACAGCCAGACGTCTGCGACAAGGTTACTTCAAAAGGAGAAGACAAAAATGAAATTCCACGTACCGGACATGAGCTGCGGTCATTGCAGCGCCGCGATCGACAAGGCGGTCAAGGCCATCGACCCCACCGCCCGGGTCGATGCGGATATCAAGGCCAAGACCGTTTCCGTGGTCTCGGCCCAAGCCGCGCCCGCGCTTCAGGCTGCGCTGAACGAGGCCGGCTATCCCGCCACCCTGGCCTGAGCCCACCGAACCTGAACGCCGTCGCCCCACGGGGGCGGCGGCTTGCCGGGATCGGCGTGGCGCCCGGAGGCCTTGCGCCCGACCCGGACAAAACAGCGGCCTCCCGGCGCCCTTACGCCCCGTCGGGACTTGTCACAGGTCCGGCGGCCTGCCACATCTTCGCGACGATCCGCCCGACCAACGGCCGAAATGCGGCTGACCGGCTGCAACACGGTTGCATTTCCCGACAAAACCCTTCCCTTTGGCGGTGCCAAGTATAGCGGCCCGGAACACGACCGCCCAAATGAGGGGAGTGGCACCGGACCGGGAACCATTTTGCATCGGCGCCCCGGACGCGCCGAAACAGGAGGCAAACACATGACCATTCACAATTCCACGGCAGAGCTGGACAAGGCCGCGCATCTGCACCCCTACACCAATGCCCGCAAGCTGGAGGCCGAAGGCCCGCGCGTGATGGCCCAAGGCGATGGTGTCTATGTGCGTGACGCGCAGGGCAACGAATATATCGAGGGGCTCGCCGGGTTGTGGTCGGTCGCGGTGGGCTTTGGCCAGCAGCGGCTGGTGGATGCCGCCGCGCAACAGATGGCCCAGCTGCCCTATTACCACGTGTTTGCCCAGAAAACCCATGGCCCCGCCGCGCGCCTGGCCGACAAGCTGGTGGAAATGACGCCCGAACATCTGACCAAGGTGTTCTTCACCAATTCCGGCTCCGAGGCCAATGACACGGTGATCAAGCTGATCTGGTTCCTCAACAACGCGCTGGGCCGGCCCGGGAAAAAGAAATTCATCGCCCGGACCGGCGGTTATCACGGCATCACCATCGCGTCGGGGTCGCTGACCGGCCTGCCCTGGAACCATGCCGGTTTCGATCTGCCCGCAATTCCTGTGCGCCACGTGACCACGCCGCACGCCTATTTCTTTGCAAATGACGGCGAAAGCGAAGAGCAGTTCGCCCAGCGCCTGGCTGACGAGATCGAGGCGGTGATCCAGGAAGAAGGCCCCGATACCATCGCCGCTTTCATCGGCGAACCGCTGATCGGTGCTGGCGGCGTTCTGGTGCCGCCCGCCGGGTATTGGGAAAAGGTCCAGGCGATCTGCAAGAAGCACGACATCCTGCTGATCGCCGACGAGGTGATCACCGGCTTTGGCCGCACCGGCAAGATGTTTGCCTGCGAAACTTTTGGCATCACGCCGGATTTCATGGTTCTGTCCAAACAGCTCACCTCGTCCTATCAGCCGCTGGCGGCAATCATGATGACCGACGCGATATATCAGACCATCGCCGACCATTCGGAAAAGCTGGGCACGCTGGGACATGGGTTTACCGGCACCGGCCACCCTGTCGCCACCGCCGTCGGGCTGGAGAATCTCGCCATCATCGAGGAACAGAACCTGGTGGAGAACGCCGCCGCCATGGGCCGTGTGCTGCGCGCCGAACTGGCCCGGTTCGCCGATCACCCGCTGGTTGGCGAAATTCGCGGCGAAGGGCTGATCGCCGCGGTTCAGCTGGTCGCCGACAAGGCCACCCGCACCCGCTTTGACCCCGAGGGCAAGCTGGGCGCCTATGTATTCGAACGTGCCCATGATCACGGGCTGATCATCCGCAATATCAAGGACGCCATCGCCTTTTGCCCGCCGCTGATCATCACCGAGGATCAGGTGCGCGAAATGGTGTCCCGGTTCGCGGCAACGCTGGACGACACGCTGGCCTACGCCCGGGCCGAAGGCATGGTGGCGGGCTGACACGCCGCCACGCATCCGGTTGGCCCCTTTTTCGGGGGCCGACCTTGCGACAAGGATACCGACATGACCGTTCCCCGGCCGGAATTTGCCACCGACACTGGCGTCGTGGCGCGCCTGCGCGCCGCCTTTCACTCGGGCAAGACCCGCCCTCTGGCCTGGCGCCGCGCCCAGCTGGAAGGTTTGCGCCGGATGCTGATCGAGCAGGAAAAGCCCATCCTCGAGGCGCTGCACGCCGATCTGCGCAAACACCCCACCGAGGGCTGGACAACCGAGATCGCCTCGGTGAAGGACGAGATCCGGGTGGCGCTGAAATCCCTGACCAGGTGGACCGCGCCCCGAAAAGTGCGCACCGCGATGCTGGCCATGCCGGGCAAAAGCTGGCTGATGCCCGAACCGCTGGGCGTGGTGCTGAACATCGCCGCGTGGAACTATCCCATCCAGGAAGGGCTGACCCCGATGGCCAGCGCACTGGCGGCGGGCAATTGCGTGGTGCTGAAACCCTCTGAAATGGCCCCCGCCACGGCGCGGGTGCTCCAGGAGCTGCTGCCCGCCTATGTCGATCCCGAATGCGTCGCCGTCTATCAGGGCGGCCCGGCCGAAACCGGCGCGCTGCTGGAAGAACGGTTCGACCACATCCTGTACACCGGCAACGGCCATGTGGGCCGTATCGTCGCCACCGCCGCGGCCCGCCACCTTACGCCGGTGACGCTGGAACTGGGCGGCAAAAGCCCCGCCATCATCGACCAGAGCACCAATCTTGACCTGACCGCCCGCCGCATCGCCTGGGGCAAGTGGCAGAATGCCGGGCAGATCTGCATCTCGCCCGATTACGTGCTGGTGCATGACAGCATCAAGGACGCGTTCATCGCCGCGCTCAAACGTGAAATCACGGCGATGTACGGGGCCGATCCGCGCGCTTCGGACAGCTATGGCCGCATCGTGAACACGCGCCATTTCGATCGGTTGGCGGGCTATCTGGACGAAGCCACCATCCTGCATGGCGGCGACAGCGACCGCGACGATCTGTATCTCGCGCCCACCATTGTCACCGATGCCGCGGACACGTCACGCCTGATGACCGAGGAAATCTTTGGCCCGATCCTGCCGGTACGCGGCTGGACTTCCCGCGACGAGGTGATCGGGCATGTCACCAGCCGGGACAAGCCGCTGGCGCTGTACCTGTTTTCCAACGACACGGGCTTTACCGATCAGATGCTGGGCGCGATCAGCGCCGGGCAGGTCTGTGTCAACGACGTGCTGATGTTCATGGTCTGCCCCAACCTGCCCTTTGGCGGGGTTGGCGCCTCCGGCTCGGGCAGCTATTCCGGCAAGGCGGGGTTTGATACGTTCACCCATTGGAAACCGGTTCTGAAACGGTCCTGGATGTTCGATTTCGCCGCCCGCTATGCGCCGTTTACCCCGAAAAAGGAAAGGCTGCTGCGCAAGCTGCGCCGATAGGCGCGCTCTGCGGCTGGCGGGCGCCTGGCCAAAGCGGTCCGCCAAACAGCTGAACCACCGGCTTCCGGCGGCGCGCGGCGCGGACTGAAACTTGCGCCCCGGCCCGCCAAAGCCCTGCCTCAGGTATCAGGCGGGTCGCTTTGGGGTTTCGTGTAATCGCGCGGCGCCGGTCCGCGATAGGCCCGGATCATATCCTCGGGCACTTCGCTGCCATCCACCAGAAACGGCAGGATGCCCCGCCGCAGGGATTGCCCCCGCGCGGCGTTGATATCCGCGTCCGAGCGTGTCACCCGCTGCGACATGCGCCGCCCCCACCGGGCCAGGCAAGCATACAGCCGGTCAATCTCGGCATTATGGCTGTCGCCCTTTGCCAGATCGGTGAATTCCTGCGGGTCCAGGCGCAAATCGAACAACATCGGGCGAAAGCCGCCCTCGGCATGGATCAGCTTGAACCGCCCGTCAAACACCATGAACAGGCGCGCATCGCGCGGCGCCACCTTTAGCTTCACCGCTTGCGGGGTGGCGGAATAATCGTATTCCGACACCACAAAATCGCGCCACGCGGGCGTGCCCCCCTCCAGCCAGGGCAACAGCGACCGCCCCTCGATGATGTGATCGGGCACCTCTGCGCCGGCAAAATCCACAAAGGTCGCCGCCAGGTCGATCGCCTCGACAAGCGCATCGCAGGTGGTGCCCCGGGTGGCGTCTGCCCCGGGGCGCGGATCATACACGATCATCGGCACCTTGACCGACGGGTCGTGAAACAGGTCTTTCTCGCCCAGCCAGTGATCCCCCAGGTAATCGCCGTGATCCGAGGTCAGCACGATCATCGTGCTGTCCATGCGCCCGGTGGTTTCAAGATAGTCCAGCAACACGCCCAGCTGGTCGTCGCACTGCCTGATCAGCCCCATATAGGCCGGGATCACCTTTTGGCGCACGTCGTCGCGCTGAAACGCCTGTGCGATCCGGTTTTCCATATAGGCGCCGAACACGGGGTGCGGATCGTCGCGTTCGCTGACATGGCGCACGGGCGCGGGCACGTGATCGGGCCCGTACATCGCGTGATAGGGCGCGGGCACGATATAGGGCCAGTGCGGCTTGATGAAACTGACATGCGCACACCAGCGCCCCCGCGCCTGTTGGATGAACTCGATGGTCTTGCGGGTCAGCCACGGCGTTTCGCTGTCTTCCTCGCGGATATTGGCGGGCTTGTCGGCGTTCATGAACATCCAGCCCGACGCCTTGTCGCCATTCGCGTGCACCCCGGCATTGGCAAAATCCGCCCAAGGGTTGTGCGACGGATAGCCCCTGGATTTCAGATATTCGTTATAGGGCGAGCGTTTCCCGTCATAAAACCCGTCCGGCCCTTCGGCCCACAGCCCGTCATCGCGCACCCAGCTGTCAAAGCCGCATTCCGCCTGGCGCGCGCCGATCACGCTGTCCGGGCTCAGCCCCAGCCGCGCCATGCCCTCGGCATCGGCCTTCATGTGGGTCTTGCCCACCAGCCAGCACGCCATGCCCGCGCGGCGCAGGTGATCGCCCAGTGTCTGTTCGCCCACCCGCAGGGGAAACCCGTTCCACTGCGCCCCGTGGGACGAGGTATAGCGCCCGGTATAGAAACTCATGCGCGAGGCGCCGCAGATCGGGGATTGCACATAGGCGTTGGTAAAGCGCACGCCCCGTGCCGCGACCCGGTCGAAATTGGGCGTATGCAAATGGGGATGCCCCGCGCAGCTCAGATAGTCGAACCGCAACTGGTCATACATGATGAACAGAATGTTCATGCCGTCCGGTTCGTCCTGTGCGCGCATCCTGCCCTCTCTCTGACTGTGCAACCTTGCCATGAAACCGGGCGCGGTCCAGCCTGAAACGCCCGCGGATGCCCTTGGCCACCCTGCCGTTGTGGCGCAGGCCGACCCTGGCGCCGCCACCCGGGCGCCGCGCAGTTTCACGACAGGGTTTGTTTTTGATCCGATTCTGCCCCATGATGGTACATATTTTGTCGGCACCCGACCCGATATTCGCGAAAGGGTGCGTTTTTTACAGGGAGATTTGCATGTTCAATTGGCAAAAACTGAGGCGCCCGGTCCTGGCCGCGGCGCTGATTGCGGGGGGCGCGGCATCCACCGCGCTGGCCCAGGAAAAGCCTAATATTCTTGTGATCTGGGGCGACGATGTCGGCCAGTCCAATATTTCCGCCTACACGCGCGGCATGATGGGCTACGAGACCCCGAATATCGACCGGATCGCCGAAGAAGGCATGATGTTCACAGACTATTACGGCGAACAATCCTGCACCGCGGGCCGCTCGTCCTTTATCACCGGTCAGTCCGTGTTCCGCACCGGCCTGTCCAAAGTGGGCCTGCCCGGCGCCAAGGAAGGGATGCAGATCGAGGATCCCACCATCGCCGGGCTTCTCAAGGCCGAAGGCTATGCCACGGGTCAGTTTGGCAAGAACCATTTGGGCGACCGCGACGAACACCTGCCCACCAATAACGGCTTTGACGAATTCTTCGGCAATCTCTACCACCTCAACGCCGAGGAAGAACCCGAGAATATCGATTATCCCGGCGATGCGCTCATGCCCGATGGCAGCACGTTCCGCGAACGGTTCGGCCCGCGTGGCGTGATCCGCTCGTCGGCGGATGGCATGATCGAGGATACCGGTCCGCTGACCAAGAAGCGGATGGAAACCGTGGATGACGAAACCGTCGCCGCCGCTGTCGATTTCATCAAACGCAAAGAGGCCGAGGGCACGCCCTGGTTTGTCTGGTGGTCCGGCACCCGGATGCATTTCCGCACCCATGTCTCGGAAGAGAAATGGGCCAAGGCCAATGAAATCGTCGGCAAGCAGGTGGATGAATATACCGCCGGGATGATCGAACATGACATGCATATCGGCGAATTTCTGGCCGTGCTTGACGAACTGGGCATCGCCGACAACACCATCGTGTTCTATTCCACCGACAACGGCCCGCATATGAACACCTGGCCCGATGCCGGCATGACCCCGTTCTGGGGCGAAAAGAACACCCAGTGGGAAGGCGGCTGGCGCGTGCCCGCCATGGTGCGCTGGCCCGGCAAGATTGCCCAGGGCGCTGTCTCCAACGAGATCGTGCACCATATGGACTGGCTGCCAACCTTCCTGGCGGCGGCCGGGAATGACACCATCAAGCAGGATCTGCTGGATGGCGTCACCGTGGCCGAAGTGGGCGGCGGTCGCGACTACAAGGTGCATCTGGACGGTTACAACATCCTGCCGATGCTGACCGGCGAAACCGATGAAAGCCCGCGCAAGGAAATCTTCTACTTCACGGATGATGGCGACCTGGCCGCGTTGCGCTTTGGCGACTGGAAGATCACCTTCCTGGAGCAAAAGGAATGGGCCACGTTCCGGGCCTGGATGGAGCCCCTGACCGAGCTGCGCGTTCCGCTGATCGCCAACCTGCGTCGTGACCCATACGAGCGAGGCTATCGCACGTCCAACACCTATTATGACTGGATGATCGACCGCGCCTACATGCTGGTGCCGGCCCAGGCCTTCGTGGCTCAGTTCCTTGAATCCTTCAAGGATTACCCGCCCCGGCAAGAGGCCGCGTCGTTCAGCCTGGACAAGGTCATGGAGAAGCTGACTTCCCCTCCGGGCGCGCCGTAAACCGGCCTGTCAGCCGATCACGAACCTTACGGGGCGGGCGCCAAAGCCCGCCCCGTTTCACCGTCGTCCAATCCAGATTTCAGGATCAACCGCCATGAAACCATTTCTTCTGGCCCTTGCGCTGGCCGCCGCCCCGGCCCTTGCCCTTGCCGATCCGCTGCCCTCGTGGAACGACACAAACGCCAAGGCGCGTATCATCTCGTTTGTTGAAACCGTGACCAATCCGGACAGCCCCGATTACGTCACCCCCGCCGAACGTGTCGCGACCTTTGACAATGACGGCACGCTCTGGGCCGAACAGCCGGTCTATTTCCAGCTGATATTTGCCGTGGATCAGGTCGCCAAACTTGGCGCCGCCGATCCGTCGATCCTGACCACCGACGCACTTCGGGCCGCCGCCGCCCGGGATTACAAGGCGTTACTGGCCACCGGCAAGGACGGTTTGATCGAGGTGCTGCGCGCCTCTCATGCCGACATGCCGCTGGATCGGTTCCGGGCCGACGTGGCCGCCTGGCTGAACGAGGCGCGCCACCCCACCACCGGGATGCGCTATGACGAAATGGTCTATCAGCCCATGCTGGAACTGCTCCGCTATCTGCGCGACGAAGGCTTTGCCACCTATATCGTGTCCGGCGGCGGTGTTCAGTTCATCCGGGTCTTTGCCCAAGAGGTTTACGGCATCCCGCCCGAACAGGTGATCGGCTCGTCCACGACCTCGCGCTACGAGGTGGTTGACGGTGTGCCGACGATCGTCAAGGGCGGCGCGTTGTTCTTTGTCGACGACAAAGAGGGCAAACCCGTGGGCATCATGCAAAATATCGGGCGCCGCCCGATCCTGGCCGCGGGCAACTCGGACGGCGATTTCCAGATGCTGGAATTCACCACCGCCGGCACCGGCGCGCGCCTTGGGCTGCTCGTGCACCACACCGACGCAGAGCGCGAGTTCGCCTATGACCGCGAGGGCCATATCGGCGTGCTGAACCGGGGTCAGGACGAGGCGGGCGCGCGCGGCTGGCTGCTGGTCGACATGGCCGCCGACTGGTTCAGGGTATTCCCCGGGGCGCCGCAATAGCCCGGCCCGGGCCACACCTTGGTCCTGGCGCATCTGTCGGGCGCATCTGTCGGGCGCAATTGACACGTTTCAGTCCGATCCGGCGCTGGTTGGGAATTCGCCGCTTGGCAAGGTCCGCGCCACCGGCCTAACGTGGCGGGCAACACCACCCTCCGCCAATGCCGGGCAAAGCCCGTCGCAGGCCCCGGCCAAACCCGGCGGAACACCCGCAGATTTCACGGACACCCATTATGACTCAATTCCTTGCACCCTTCTCCAGATTTTGCGCCACCCTGCTTCTCTTGGTCCTTACGCCAATGGCCGCCCTGGCCCAGAAGGACGGGTATGTCGGGTCATCCGCCTGCGCCGATTGCCATGTCGCCGAAACCGACGACTGGTCCAATTCGGATCATGCCAACGCCTGGCGCATGCCGGGGCCGGACATGCTGCGCGGGGCGTTTCAGGGCGAAGTGTTCGAACTGGACGGGATGCGGGCCGAATTCCTGATGGATGGCGATACCCGCCTGGTGCGCGTCACCGAAAAGGACGGCGTGACCACCGAATATCCCGTGCATTCGGTCGGCGGGGTGGCGCCGCTGGAACAGCTGATCCTGCAAACCGAACCCGGCCGGCTGCAAAGCTTTGATGTGGTCTGGGATGTCGAAAAACGTGAATGGTATCACCTATACCCCGATCAGGATCTGCCCCCCGATGACGGGCTGCACTGGACCGGCCCCTACAAGAACTGGAACGCGCGCTGCGCCGAATGCCATGCCACCAATTTCTCCAAGAACTACGAGCTTGAAACCGACAGCTATGCCTCAACCCAGTCCGAAATCGGTGTCGGCTGCGAGGCCTGCCACGGCCCCGGCAGGACGCATCTGGAGCAGGTGAATTCCGGCGCCCCGGCATCAGACACCTATGGCTTTACCGTCGATTTCTCGGACCGCTCCAGCGGGCTGGAGCAATGCGCCACCTGCCATTCGCGCCGCGAAGCCCTGAACAGCAAAAGCCCCCGCCCCGGCACCGGCTTTCACGATTCCTACAACCTCTCGCTGCTCAGGGACGGCACGTATTTTCCGGACGGACAGATCCGGGACGAAGTTTATGTCTACGGCTCGTTCCTGCAGTCGAAGATGTACGCCAAGGGTGTGAATTGCGTTGATTGCCACAACCCCCACAGCACAAAGCGGATCGCGACCGACAACGCCTTGTGCGCGCAATGCCACTCTCCCGCCGGCAACCCGGATTTCCCGTCGCTGCCCCTGGCCGAATACGACAGCCCCGCCCACACCCGCCATCCCGAGAATACCGAGGGGGCGCAATGTGTGAACTGCCACATGATCGAGCGAACGTATATGGGAACAGACGGGCGGCGCGATCACAGCTTCCGCATTCCGCGCCCCGATCTCTTCAGAGAGACCGGCGCACCCGATGCCTGCACCACCTGCCATGTCGACAAATCCCCGGAATGGGCGGCCGACACGATCGCAGGCTGGTACCCGCAGGGCGCCTGGACCCAGCCGCATTCCGGCACGATCATCGCCCAGGGCCTGCATGACAGCGCCGCGGCGGCCCCGGATCTGATCTCGCTCGCGCGCAACGCCGACCAGAACAGCCTGGCACGGGCCACGGCCCTGTGGCTCATGGCCAGCGCCGGCGAGGCGGTGTCCGTTGACGACATTACGCCCCAGCTGAACGATCCCGACCCGCTGATCCGGGCCAGCGCGGTACAGGCGCTGCGTGCGGTGCCGCCCAGCCTGTCAGCGCCTTATCTTGTTGCCGCGCTGGAGGACCCCACGCGCAACGTGCGCCTGGCGGCGGCCAGAACCATCCTGACAATTCCGGCCAACACCGCCCCCGCCGCCTTGCGCCCCGCCTATCGCGCCGCGTCCGGCACGCTGAGCCGCGTTCTGGGCGAACAGCTGGATTTTCCCGAAGCGCATATCCAGATCGCCGGAATTTCGCTGACGCAGCGCAATTTCCCCGCCGCCGAAGCCGCGTTCCGCACCGTGGTAAGACTTGACCCGCAACAGGCCGACGCCTGGGTCATGTTGGTGCGGCTCGCTGCCGCGCGGGGCGGGCCAACCGAGGCCCGCAAGGTTCTGGCCGAAGCGTTGGCCCGTGTGCCAGACAATCCTGGCCTGCTGGATCTGGCGCGCCAGCTCTGACAAGGAAACGCCGCGCCGGACCGGCGCGGCGGCACGCAGGGATACGTTACGCATTCCGCAAAACTACTTAACAACTGTAACTTCTCTATTGCACCGAATCGCTTTCCGCGATATCCCAACCGTGCGGTCGGATTATCAAGCGGGACCGGCGAGGAGGAGTATTCATGGCAGAGTCCGGGGACGCATTCATCTGCGACGCCACACGCACCCCGATCGGGCGCTACGGTGGCGCGCTTTCGTCGATCCGCACCGACGATCTGGCCGCGCTGCCGATCGCCGCGCTGATCGCGCGCAACCCGCAAGTGGACTGGGCCCGCATCGACGATGTGATCTATGGCGATGCCAACCAGGCCGGGGAAAGCAACCGCAACGTGGCGCGCATGGCCGCGCTGCTGGCCGGGCTGCCCACCGACGTGCCCGGCACCACGATCAACCGGCTGTGCGCCTCGGGCATGGATGCCGTGGGCATGGCCGCGCGCGCGCTGAAGGCGGGTGACTATGACATGGCGATCGCCGGCGGTGTCGAAAGCATGAGCCGCGCGCCCTTTGTCATGCCCAAGGCGACCAGCGCCTTTTCCCGTGCCAACGCGGTCTATGACACCACCATCGGCTGGCGTTTCGTGAACAAGAAGATGCAGGCGATGTATGGCACTGATTCCATGCCCCAAACCGCCGACAACGTCGCCGCCGAGTTCAACATCAGCCGCGAAGACCAGGACGCCTTCGCCGCCCGCAGCCAGGCCCGCTGGGCCGCTGCGCACGCGGCGGGTGTCTTCGCGGACGAGATCACCCCGGTCGCCGTGCCCCAGCGCAAGGGCGATCCCATCGTCGTCGACACCGACGAACATCCCCGCCCCGGCACCGACGCCGAAAAGCTAAGCAAACTCAAGGGGGTGAACGGCCCCGACCTGACAGTAACGGCGGGCAATGCCTCGGGTGTCAACGACGGCGCCGCCGCGATCCTCATGGCCACCGAAGCCGCCGCCGCGCAGAACGGCCTGACACCGATGGCCCGCGTGGTGGCCATGGCCGCCGCCGGCGTGGAACCCCGCGTGATGGGCATCGGCCCGGTCCCGGCAACCCGCAAGGTGCTGGCCCGCACCGGGCTGAGCATCGATCAGATGGATGTGATAGAATTGAACGAGGCATTTGCCAGCCAGGGCCTGGCGACGCTGCGCGACCTTGGCGTGGCCGATGACGCACCCCATGTGAATCCCAACGGCGGCGCGATCGCGATCGGCCACCCGCTGGGCATGTCGGGCGCCCGCCTGGTGCTGACAGCCGCCTATCAGTTGCAACGCACCGGCGGGCGCTATGCGCTTTGCACCATGTGCGTCGGTGTTGGTCAGGGCACCGCCCTGATCCTGGAACGTGTGTAAGGGTGCGGCCCGAAAACCGGGCTCCGGTTTTCAAAGCGGGCTGCACGAAGTCATAATGGGAGGAGACCCCAATGTATGCACAGATGATCAAGACCGCCTCGAACGGTGTGAAATCGCGGGACGAGATGTCGCCCGAGGAACGCGCGTTCCAGGACAAGATCGACAATGACATCAAGATCGAACCGCGCGACTGGATGCCGGACGACTACCGCAAGACGCTGATCCGCCAGATCGGCCAGCACGCCCATTCCGAAGTGGTCGGCCAGCTGCCCGAAGGCAACTGGATCACCCGCGCGCCCACGCTGGAACGCAAGATGATCCTGCTGGCCAAGGTCCAGGACGAGGCCGGCCACGGGCTTTACCTGTATTCCGCCGCCGAAACCCTGGGCGTGACCCGCGACGACATGGTCGAAATGCTGCACGCCGGCCGCATGAAATATTCCTCGATCTTCAACTATCCCACGCTGAACTGGGCCGATATAGGCGCCGTGGGCTGGCTGGTGGACGGGGCGGCGATCGTCAACCAGGTGGCGCTGCAACGCACCTCCTATGGCCCCTATTCGCGCGCCATGATCCGCATCTGCAAGGAAGAGAGCTTTCACGCCCGCCAAGGCTATCACGCGATCATGAAAATGGCCTTTGGCACGCCGGAACAAAAACGCCAGGCCCAGGACGCGGTCAATCGCCTGTGGTTCCCCGCGATCATGATGTTCGGCCCCAATGACAGTGACTCCACCCACTCGGAACAGTCGATGGCCTGGAAGATCAAGGTCAAGTCCAACGACGAACTGCGCCAGCAATTCGTGGATCAGACCGTGCCGCAGATCGAATATCTTGGGCTGGACCTGCCCGATCCCGGTATAAAGTGGAACCAGGAGCGCGGCCACTATGATTTCTCCGATCCCGACTGGAGCGAGTTCTTCAACGTGATCAAGGGCAACGGCCCCTGCAACGTGGACCGGATGAATGCCCGTGTGAAAGCCTGGGAAGACGGCCAATGGGTGCGCGACGGGCTGATGGAACATGCCCGCAAGAAGGCCGCCCGCAAGGTTGCGGCAGAATAATCACGAAATCCGCTCATCCGCCCTTGCGGGCGTCCCCGCGACGACACCCGCAAGGGCGGAGGAGAAAACCCACCTGTCAGGAAGGGAAAGCGACATGAAAAACGAATGGCCCCTCTGGGAAATCTTCATCCGCGGCCAGCATGGCATGAGCCACCGGCACGTTGGCAGCCTGCACGCGCCGGACGCCGAAATGGCGATCAAGAACGCCCGCGACGTGTACACCCGCCGCAACGAAGGCGTGTCGATCTGGGTGGTCGAGGCCAGACACATCGCCGCCACCGCGCCCGGCGACAAGGGCCCGCTGTTTGAACCCTCGGAATCAAAGGTCTACCGCCACCCGACCTTTTTCGACATCCCCGAAGAAGTGGGGCATATGTGATGGCCGCCGATACCGAAAAACTGCTGCAATTCCTGCTTCGTACGGGGGACAACACCCTCGTCCTCAGCCACCGCGTGTCCGAATGGTGCGGCCACTCGCCGATCCTGGAAGAAGACATCGCCCTGGCCAACACCGCGCTGGACCTGATCGGCCAGGCGCAGATGTGGCTGGGCTATGCGGCGCAGGTTCAGGGCGATGGCAAGAGCGCGGATGACCTCGCCTTTCTGCGCGATGCCTGGGATTTCCGCAACGTGCTGCTCTGCGAATTGCCCAACGGCGATTTCGGCCGCACCCTGCTGCGCCAGTTCCTGTTCGATGCCTACCAGTCCGTTCTGATGGGCCGGCTGATCAAATCGTCGGACGAAACCGTGGCCGGCATCGCCGCCAAGGCCTCCAAGGAAGTGGCCTATCACGTGGAACGCTCGGCCGACACGGTTGTGGGACTGGGCGACGGAACCGCCGAAAGCCACAAACGGATGCAGGTCGCGCTCGATTATCTCTGGCCCTATGTGGGCGAGATGTTCGAAAGCGATGCGGTGGACACCGCCATGGCCGAAGCCGGCATCGCGCCCGATCCGGCATCCCTGCGCGCCGATTTTGACGCGCTGGTGGGCCGGGTCCTGGCCGAGGCCACGCTGACACGTCCCGACAGCCCGTTCACCCACAAGGGGGGGCGCACGGGTCGGATGCATACCGAACATCTGGGCCACATGCTGGCCAATATGCAATGGCTGCAACGCGCCTATCCGGGCTGTGAATGGTAGCGCGCTGATGGGGGCACCGTTTTCTTTCAAAGAAAACGGCCCGGAATTTTTGTAAAAATTCCGCCCCCGCCCAACCGCGCAAGGAGCAACAATATGACCCGGCCAAGTGTCAAACAGGTCTGGGAATGGCTGGAAACCATCCCCGACCCGGAAATCCCGGTGATCACGATTGTCGATCTGGGCATCGTGCGCGACGTGACTTTTGACGGCGACACCTGTGTGGTCGCCGTCACCCCCACCTATTCCGGCTGCCCGGCGACCTCGATGATCAACATGGATATCGAGACCTGCCTGCGCGATCACGGGCTGGACAAGATCAGGCTGACGCAACAGATCAGCCCGGCCTGGACCACCGACTGGATGTCGCAAAAGGCGCGCGCCGCTCTGGAGGATTACGGCATCGCCCCGCCCCAACCGGCGGGCGGCCCCCAGCGCTGCCCCCGCTGCGGCGGCGATCACCTGGAAAAACTGAGCCAGTTCGGCTCGACCCCGTGCAAGGCCCAGTGGCGCTGCCGCGACTGCCTTGAACCCTTTGAATATTTCAAGTGCATCTGAGGGAGGAGCCCCATGGCACGTTTTCACGATCTGGAAGTCACCGACATCCGCAAGACCATCCGCGACGCCGTTGTCGTCACCCTGAAACCGGCCAACGGCTCTGCCGCCGCGTTTGACTTTACCCAGGGCCAGTACCTGACCTTCCGCCGCGAGTTCGACGGCGAGGAACTGCGCCGCTCTTACTCGATCTGCGCGGGCCGGGACGATGGTATCCTTCAGGTGGGCATCAAGCGCGTCGATGGCGGCGCGTTTTCGACCTGGGCCAATGAACAGCTGAATGTCGGCGACACGGTACAGGCCATGCCCCCGATGGGCAGCTTCTTTGCCGATCTCGATCCCGCCAACGAGAAACAATATCTCGGCTTTGCCGGCGGGTCCGGCATCACCCCGGTCCTGTCGATCTTGAAAACCACGCTGGCGCGCGAACCAAACAGCACCTTCACGCTGGTCTATGCCAACAAGGGCGTGAACACGATCATGTTCCGCGAGGAACTGGAAGACCTGAAAAACATCTATATGGGCCGTTTCAACGTGATCCATGTGCTGGAAACCGACGCCCAGGAAATCGATCTTTTCACCGGCCTTGTCACCGAGGACAAATGCGGCCAGCTGTTCCGGACCGGCTGGATCGACATCGACACTGTCGACACCGCCTTCATCTGCGGCCCCGAGCCGATGATGCTGGGCATCGCCGCCGCGCTGCGCGCGCACGGGCTGACCGACGCACAGATCAAGTTCGAGCTGTTCGCCTCGTCCCAGCCTGGCCGCGCCCGAAAGAAGGCAATCAGCAAGGACGCCGCCTCGGGCGCCAATCAGGCCACCGCCGCCATCACGCTGGACGGCGCAACCCAGACCATCCGGATGCCCAAGGACGAATCCCTCCTTGACGCGGCGCTCTCCAACAACATGGACGCGCCCTATGCCTGCAAGGCCGGGGTCTGTTCGACCTGCCGCTGCCGCGTGCTGGAAGGCGAAGTGGACATGGTCGCCAACCACGCGCTGGAGGATTACGAGGTGGAAAAGGGCTATGTCCTCTCCTGCCAGTCCTATCCCGTCACCGACAACGTCGTTGTCGACTACGACCAGTAAGGGAGGAACGACAATGACCCAAGAGATGAGCCTCGACAGCTACCTCGCCCAGGGCGGCGTGCTGACCAACCCGATGAACGTGCCGCCGCGTTATCGCGCCGAACTGATGAAGCTGATGACAACCTTTGTCGACAGCGAACTGGCCGGTGCCGCCGGATTTGCCGATGTGATCAACGCCGGCCCCGGCATCAAGGAACGCATCGCCGCCGCCAAGATCGTGCTGGAGAAAACCGACAACGCCAACCGCGTGCTGAAAATCATGGCCGAGTTCGGCGTGGACAGCGATCGCTATGCCAACCACCATCCCTGGACGGCCCGGCTGGAGCGCAACGCCGATATCGGCGCCAGCCGCGGCGATCACGACATGCGCCTGGCGGTGTTCAACTACCCGCTTGAGGGCTGGACCGACGCGGTGGTCATGAACCTGCTGATGGGGCGCGCCGTGACGGTGCAACTGGCGGAATTCGCCATGGTCTCCTATCAGCCGCTGGCCGAAGCCTTCCGCGCCATCGCCCCGATCGAGGCGCGCCACTCCGAACTGGCCGAAGAAGGGCTTGTGAAACTGGCCGAAGCCGGCACCACGGGCGCGCAGGCCAGCATCAATTACTGGTGGCCCCGCGTGGCGGCCTCGTTCGGGTCGGCGGAATCGGCCAGGTTCGACAGCCTGAAAAAGATGGGCCTGCGCCGCACACCCAATATGGATCTGAAATCCCGTTGGGCGGCGGAAACCGGGGCCGTTCTGGAAAATATGGGCCTGAAGGCGGGCTGACCCGCGCGGCGCCCGGCCAGGGCGGTTGCAAACAACGCGGCCAGGCGATTTCGAAATCGCCTGGTGCCCGTCACAAACCGCCAACACCTTTCAGCGTCAGATCGCTGACCAGCCGCGCATAATCCTCGCGCGCCTGCTTGCCCGCCCCGGATTGCCACATGTAGTACCAGTTCAGCATCCCGTAGACCGACATCACCGCCCCGCGCAACTTGGCGGCATCCCCGGCAAACACCTCGGGCGCGGCCTCGCGCAGCACATCCCCCAGAAACACCACCATATCGCGCTGATAGCCACGCAGCACCTTTTGCTGCTCCGGCGGCAGCATCGCCACCCCGTTGATCTGTACCCGGTGTTCGTCATCCGCGCCCTGATAGGCCATCAGGATTTCCCGGATCACACGATGCACCTTGTCCTGCGGCGTCAGCCCCCCAAGATCAATGCCACAAATCCGGTCGCGCAGCGCGCTCAGATAGGTCTCCAGAATGTCATACAGAATGGCATCCTTGCTGTCGTAATAGTGATAGATATTGGCCTTCGAAATCCCGCAATCGCGCGCCAGCATCGCCATCGACGCCCGGTCGAACCCCTCGTTGGCAAACACCCTGGCGGCGGCTGTCAGGATATTGTCACGCTTCTGATCGTGGTCTTTTGCAATTGTCCGGGCCACGGCTCACTCCTTTTGGCGGTTGTCGACAACGCGCTTGGCCTTGCCCTGGCTGCGTTCCACCTCGCCGGGATCGCCTACGATGATCTCGGTGGAAACGCCAACGATATCCTTGATCCGCTTGGTCAGCATCCGCGCCGAGGCGGTCTTGGACAGGTTGTCCGCCGCATCCGGGTTGGCCTCGACATAAACGCGCATCGCGTCCATCCGGCCCGATTTGTACAGCTCGATCTGGTAATAAGGCGCCAGGCCGCCGGTGGCCAGAACCTGCTCTTCCACCTGGCTCGGGAACACGTTCACGCCGCGCAGGATGATCATGTCGTCACTGCGCCCGGTGATCTTTTCCATCCGCCGCATGGACCGCGCGGTGCCGGGCAACAGCCGGGTCAGGTCGCGGGTGCGATAGCGGATCATCGGCAACCCTTCCTTGGTCAGCGTGGTAAAGACCAGCTCGCCCATTTCGCCATCGGGCAGCACCTCTCCGGTGGCCGGATCAATGATCTCGGGCAGGAAATGGTCTTCCCAGATCACCGGGCCATCCTTGGTTTCCACACATTCATTGGCCACGCCCGGCCCCATGATTTCCGACAGACCATAGATGTCGACCGCGTGCATATCGAACGCCGCCTCGACCTCCTTGCGCATCGCATCGGTCCAGGGCTCGGCGCCAAACACTCCCACCTTCAGCGAACAGGCGCGCGGATCCATGCCAACCTTGTGATATTGTTCAAGAATGTTAAGCATATAGGACGGCGTCACCATGATCCCGTCGGGTTTGAAATCGGTGATCAGCCCGACCTGCTTTTCGGTTTGCCCGCCCGACATAGGCACCACCGTCGCGCCCAGCCGCTCGATCCCGTAATGCGCGCCCAGCCCGCCGGTGAACAACCCATAGCCATAGGCATTGTGCACCATATCGCCCTTGCGCAGCCCCGACGCGCGCAAACTGCGCGCCACCAGATCGGCCCAGTTGCTGATGTCATTGGCGGTATAGCCCACCACCGTCGGCTTGCCCGTGGTGCCTGACGAGGCGTGCAGCCGGATGATGTCCGAGCGCGGCACGGCAAACAGGCCAAACGGGTAATTGTCGCGCAGATCGTTCTTGTAGGTGAACGGAAACTTCGCCAGATCGCCCAGGGTTTGCAGGTCATCCGGGTGCACCCCGGCCTCGTCAAACCGCGCCCTGTACATCGGCACATTGTCATAGGCGTGACGCAGCGACCATTTCAGCCGCCCAAGCTGCAACGCGCGGATCTCGTCGATCGAGGCAATCTCGATCGGGTCCAGAATCTCCCGGGGGGGTGTCAAATCCTGCATGTCTCTCCTCCTCGACTATTCGTCGAACAACTGACCCTTGATCTGGCGCGAGAACCCACGGAACTCGGCGATCAGGGTGCCCTCCTGATTGGTCACGGTTACATCGTAAATTCCGCTGCGCCCGGTCTGTGTGACCTCATGCGCCTCGGCGGTCAGCACGTCGCCCGCGCGCCCCGGCGCAAGATAACTGATCATGTTGTGCTGGGCGACCGTGGACAGGTTGCGGCTGTTGCACGCAAAGGCAAAGGCGCTGTCGGCCAACATAAAGGTCACGCCGCCATGACAGATGCCATGGCCGTTGCAATGCTCGGGGCGCACCGTCATCGTCAGCGTCGCCCGCCCCTCGTCCATGGCGGTGATCGCCATGCCCATGTGCTGGCTGGCGCGGTCGGTGGCCCACATTGCGGCGGCGGCTTTTTCGGCGCGTCGTTTCGGCGTCATGCTCTCAGCGGCCCTGATAATTCGGTTTGCGTTTGTTCAGAAAGGCCGAAACGCCCTCGGCGTAATCCGCGCTGTACCCGCATTGCTTCTGACACTCGGCTTCCAGCTCCAGCTGCGCCTCCAGCGGGTTGGTGCTGGCCGCCTGGATCGCGGCCTTGGTCAGCCCCAACCCCACGGTCGGCCCATTGGCCAGTTGCGCCGTCAGCCCGCGCGCCGCGTCCATCAATTCGTCATCCGGCAACGCCTGCCAGATCATGCCCCAGTCCGCCGCCTGCGCCGCCGTCACCGGCGCGCCGGTCATCGCCAGTGCCTTGGCGCGTGCCTCGCCCAAAAGCCGGGTCAGCGCCCAGGTGCCCCCGGCATCCGGCACCAGCCCGACATTCACGAAAGACTGGATGAATTTCGCGCTTTGCCCGGCCAGCACAATGTCACAGGCCAGCGCGATATTCGCTCCCGCGCCCGCCGCCACGCCATTCACCGCGCAGACCACCGGCATGTCCATATCGCGCAACAGCCGGATCAGCGGGGCGTAATAGGTGCGGATCGTGTCGCTCAGATCCACCGGTTCCGCCGCCTGGGCCGGATCGACATCGCCCAGATCCTGCCCGGCGCAGAAACCGCGCCCCGCGCCTGTCAACAGGATCGCGCGTGCACCATTGTCCCAGGCCCCTTCCAGGGTGGCCCGCAACGCCAGGTGCATCTCGTCGGTAAAACTGTTCAGCCGCTCGGGCCGGTTCAGCGTCACCTCCACCCAGGTGCCATGGTCCGTCGCCAGAATCGTCTCGCTCATGATGCCTCCCCCGTCACAGCGTTGACCTTTTTCTTGCATAAACCGAACGGTTGGTCAATAAATAACCCACCGACGATTCCGCACCCGGGGAGGCGCGCGCACATGTCTGACATCCTGACGCTGACAGCCCTGCCCGAAGGGTTTCACGACAATCCCTATCCGGTTTACGCACGCCTGTGCGAAGAGGCCCCCGTCTGTGCCCAGCCGGACGGGTCGTTCATCCTGTCGCGCTACGACGATCTGGATATGGTCTACCGCGACACCGATACGTTCATCTCGGACAAGAAAGCGATCTTCGCCCCGAAATTCGGCCCCGACTCGCCGCTATTCGAACACCACACCAATTCGCTTGTCTTCAACGACCCGCCGCTGCACACCCGCGTGCGCAAGGTGATGGTGGGCGCGATGAACCCGCGCGCGCTGGCCCGGATGGAGCCGGGGCTGATCACGCTGGTCGACTCGCTCCTGGACGACATGGCCGGAATGGCCGGGGTGGAACTGATCACCGCCTTCGCCGGTGCCATCCCGATCGAGGTGATCGGCAATCTTCTCGGCATCCCCCGCGACAGGCGTGGCCCGCTGCGCGACTGGTCGCTGGCCATTCTGGGCGCGCTGGAACCGGCGCTGACACCGGAACAGCTGGAACGCGGCAACGCCGCAGTCACCGATTTCAAGACCTTCCTGCGCGACATCATCCAGGACCGCCGCGCGCATCCGGGCGATCCGGAAACCGATGTGCTCACCCGCCTGATGCAGACGACAGGCGATCACCTGACCGAGGTGGAGCTTTACCAGAACTGCATCTTCATCCTGAACGCCGGCCACGAAACCACCACCAACCTGATCGGCAACGCGCTGGCGCTTCTGGATCAGCACCCGGACAAACGCGCCGCGCTTCTGGCCAATCCGGATCTCATCACCACCGCCGTCGATGAATTCCTGCGCCTGGAAAGCCCCAACCAATTCGGCAACCGCCTGACCACCCGGCCCGTTGCCCTGCACGGCGTCACTATCCCGGCGGGCACCGACCTGCATCTGTGCATGGGCGGCGCCAACCGCGATCCGCGCCAGTTCGACACCCCCGACGAAATGCAGCTGGATCGCCGCCCCAACAAGCACCTGGCCTTTGCCGGTGGCCCCCATACCTGTGTCGGCCTGACGCTGGCCCGCATGGAGGGGCGCATCGCCGTGGGCCGCTTTCTGCAACGCTACCCGAATTACACCCTGACCGCTGGCGCCCGGCGCGGGGGCCGCATCCGCTTTCGCGGCTACGCCCGCCTGCCCGCCACACTGACCTGAGGACCAAACCCATGACCGTTCACACCATCTCCAGCTTTGCCGCCGGCCAATGGATCGCCCCCGGCGCCGGGGCGCGCAACATCGCCAGCGCCATCACCGGCAAGGTGATCGCCACCGCCGGCAATGACGCGCTCGACGTTGAGGCCATGCTGGATCATGCCCGCACAGTCGGCGGCCCCGCGCTGCGCGCCCTCACCTTTCATGACCGCGCCCGGATGCTCAAGGCGCTGGCCCTGCATCTGCGTGATCACCGTCAGGCGCTGTATGATCTGTCCTTTGACACCGGCGCCACCCAGTCCGACCACCTGATCGATATCGACGGCGGCATCGGCACGATGCTGGTCTTTGCCTCCAAGGGCCGCAAGGAAATGCCCGATTCGCACGTCTATCTCGACGGCGAGGTCGAACAGCTGTCGCGCAACGGCACTTTCCAGGGCCTGCATATCTGCACCCCGCTACAAGGCGCCGCCATCCATATCAACGCCTTCAACTTCCCGGTCTGGGGCATGTTGGAAAAACTTGCCCCCACCCTGCTTGCAGGCGTTCCGGCCATCGTGAAACCCGCCACCAACAGCTGCTACGTGACCGAACTTTGCGTGCGCCTCATGCTCGACTCCGGCCTCCTGCCCCCCGGTGCGCTGCAACTGGTGTCGGGCGGGCTTGGCGATATGCTCGACCACCTCACCTGCCAGGACGCGGTCGCCTTTACCGGCTCTGCCGACACCGCGCTGAAACTGCGCTCCAATCCGCTGATCCTGCAAAACAACACCCGCTTCACCTGCGAGGCCGACAGCCTGAATGCCTCGATCCTGGGCCCGGACGCCGCGCCCGGAACGCCGGAATTCGACCTGTTCATCAAAGAGGTCAGCCGCGAAATGACCGCCAAGGCGGGCCAGAAATGCACCGCCATCCGCCGCATCATCGCGCCGGAAACCACTATCCAGCCGCTGATCAGCGCGCTCTCTGATCGGCTCTCCAAGATCGTGATCGGCGATCCCCGGCTGGACACCACCCGCATGGGCGCGCTGGTCTGCGCCGCGCAGAAACGCGACGTGCTGGACAAGGCGGCGCTGATCGGCACCGAGGCCGAGCGCGTCTTTGGCGATCCCGACAATTTCACCGTGGACGGGGCCGATGCGGAAAAAGGCGCCTTCGTGCCGCCCATGCTGTTTCATTGCGCCAATCCCGACAGCGCCACCCGCGTGCATGACACCGAGGCGTTTGGCCCGGTCTCCACGATCATGGGCTACCGGGATCTCGATCACGCCATCGAACTGGCCAACAAGGGCCAGGGCTCGCTTGTCACCTCCTGCATCACCCGTGACCCATCCGTGGCGCGCAGCGTTGCCATGGGCGCGGGCGCCTTCCATGGGCGCATCTATTTCAACAACCGCGACTCGATGAAGGAAAGCACCGGCCACGGCTCGCCCCTGCCCCACATGGTGCATGGCGGTCCCGGCCGCGCCGGAGGGGGCGAGGAACTGGGCGGCATTCGCGGCGTGAAACATTACATGCAGCGCACCGCCATCCAGGGCAGCCCCGACATTCTTACGGCCATTGGCGGCACCTGGGTGCCCGGCGCGACCGAGATCACCAACGCGGCGCACCCTTTCACCCGCCGCTTTGGCGACTTGTCGATCGGCGAAACCCTGCACACCGCGCCGCGTACCGTTACGCTGGAGGATATCGAACATTTCGCCGAATTCACCGGCGACACGTTCTATGCCCATATGGACGACGCCGCCGCGCGCCGGAACCCGTTCTTTCCGGGCCGCGTGGCGCATGGCTACCTGCTGCTCAGCTTTGCCGCCGGGCTGTTCGTGGAACCGGACGAAGGCCCGGTTCTGGCCAATACCGGGCTGGACGGGCTGCGCTTCATGAAGCCGGTGTCGGCAGGCGACAGCATCAAGGTGCGGCTGACGGTCCGCAAAAAGACCAGACGCAACGACGATTATGGCGAAGTGCGCTGGCACGTGTCCCTGACCAATCAGGATGACGAGATGGTCGCGGAATACGAGCTTCTGACGATGAACGCGTACTGATCGGAGCCGGGCAGCGCCCGCCCATGGGGCTGTCGGGCATCGCTGCCCGGCGGCGTGCAAGCACGCCTTGAGTCCGGGCGGGGTTCTGGCCTTTCCCCCCGCCCCAAGCTATCACCGGTCTGCCCAACCACCGGACGCCCCATGCCGCAAGAGCTGACCACCCTCTCCGACCTCGCCAGTCTCTCCTTTGACGAGATCATCGATGTCCGCTCGCCGGCCGAATACGCGACCGATCATATCCCCGGCGCCATCAGCCTGCCCGCGCTGTCCAACGAAGAACGCGCCCGCGTCGGCACGATCTACGTCCAGGACGACCCGTTCAAGGCGCGCAAGATCGGCGCCGCGCTGGTTTCACGCAATGTCGCGGCCCATCTCGAAGGCCCGCTGGCAAACCGCCCCGGCGGCTGGCGCCCGCTGGTCTATTGCTGGCGCGGCGGCCAGCGTTCGGGATCGGTTGCGATCATCCTCAAACAGATCGGCTGGCGCGCCGACACCATTGCCGGGGGCTACCAAAGCTATCGCCGCCTTGTCGCCGCCGCCCTTTATGACGCCCCCATGCCCGGCCCCGTCGTGGTGATCGACGGCGGCACCGGAACCGCCAAGACCCGCCTTCTGGGCCATCTCGCCGCGCAGGGCGCGCAAACCCTCGATCTCGAAGCCATGGCCAATCATCGCGGGTCGCTTTTTGGCCCGTTGGGCACCGACCAACCCAGCCAGAAAGCCTTTGAAAGCCGCCTCGCCATGGATCTTGCCCGGCTCGATCCCTCCCGCCCGGTCTTTGTCGAGGCCGAAAGTTCCAGGATCGGGCGCCTGATCATCCCGCCATCCCTGTGGAAAGCCATGATCGGCGCGCCCAATCTGCGGCTGACCGCGCCGCTCGCGGCCCGCGCGGATCACCTGCTGACCGCCTATCCCGACATGATCCGGGATCCGGACCGGCTGGATGACACCTTGCAGAAACTGACGCGCTATCACGGCCATGATCAGGTCTCGGCATGGCGCGCGCTGGCGCAGGCGGGCGATTTACGGAACCTGGCCGCGGGGCTGATCGCAACCCATTACGATCCGCGCTATGCCCGCATCAGCCGCGCCCACGCGCCCGATGCCCGTGTCCTCGACCTGCCCGACCTCTCCGACTCCACGCTCGCCGCCACCGCCGCCCGCATCATCGCAACACACTGATCCCCGGCACACCCGCAACAATCCGCCCGATCGCCGCCGCACGATGCCCGGCCGCCTGCAACGCCTCCAGCATCGCCCCCGCCCCGGCCTCGTCCACCGCCGCCAGCAAGCCCCCCGCCGTCTGCGGATCGTGCAGCAATAGGCCCCGCGCGCCGGTCGCGCCAGGGACCGGCGCGCGTGCGGCATTCTCCTCCCAGATGGTCGACCGATGCCCCGCCTCGGCCAGATCCAGCGCCCCGGCATATACCGGCACCGCCGCCACATCCAGTTCCGCCGCCACGCCCGACGCCCGGCAAATCGCCATCAGATGCCCGGCCAGCCCGAACCCGGTCACATCCGTCAACGCGCGGGCCGCGCGCAACACCTTCGCCGCGTCCCCCTGCGGGCGCGCCATCTCGGCCAGCACCGCCGCCACATCCGCACCGCGCGCCTTGCCCTGCATCTCTGCCGCCAGAACCGTGCCCGATCCGATGGGCCGCGTCAGGATCAGCACATCGCCGGGCCGCGCACCGCCCACGGTCAGCGGCGCCCCCTCCACCAGCCCGGTCAAGGTCAGCCCGATGGTCATCTCGCTGCCCATCGTCGTATGCCCGCCCACGATCTCCGCCCCCGCCGCGTTCAGCACCGCCCCCGCCTCGCGCAGGATCTCGGCCAGGCTGCGCGCCTGCATCGCCGCGTCCATCCGTGGCAGCGTCACCGACAAAAGCGCCCCCTGCGGCGCCGCGCCCATCGCCCAGACATCGCCCAGCGCATGTACAGCCGCAATCCGCGCCATCAGTCCGAAATCCTCGGTAAAGCCACGCAGGTGATCCGTCGTCACCACCTGAACAGCGCCCCCCACCCGCATCACCGCCGCATCGTCGCCCGGGCCCGAAAGCACATCCACCCGCCCCGGCCGCGTCACATCCGCCAGCGCCGCGGCCAGCGTGCCCGGCCCCACCTTCGCGCCACACCCCCCGCACAAAGGCCTCTGCGGCACCGCCCCCAACGCCACCACGCGCGGGGCCACCCCGGTCGCCATCGCCGGCAATTCCCGGAACCTGTCCATGAACTTGCGGTCAATCCGGTCCTTCCAGCGCCACAGCACCCGCCCGGCCACCGCATGTCCCCATTTCTCGGCCACCGCCCCCTTGCCGCCCAGCGAAATCAGCTTCAGATAATCCTTCTGAGGCCGAAAGGCGCGCACCCGCCCGCCGCTCAGCACCGCGCGAAGGTTGGCGTACAATACCGGCCCGCTGCGCACCGCGAACACCCCCGCCTTGGGGCGCGGGCTGCCTCCCAGATGGGCACAATCGCCCACCGCGAACAGATCGTCATACCCCTCGACCTGCAAACTGTCACGCACCCGCACGAACCCGTCCTCGGTCAGCGGCAGATCACATCCGGCCAGCCACCCATGTGCAAAGGCGCCCGCCGCGCCCACCGTGAACCGGCTGGGCACCTCGCTGCCATCCGCCAGCACCACCGCCTCCGCAGTCACCCGCGCCACCCCGGAACCGGTCCGCGCCGCCACATCCAGCCCCGCCATGGCCCGGCGCAGATGCCGCTCGGCAGCACGCGTGCGCCCGGTCAAACGCGGGCCCGCCTCGATCACGCTCACCCGCGCCGCGCCCACCCGTGTCCGCAATGCATGGGCCATCGCCAACGCCAGCTCACAGCCCGCCACGCCACCGCCAATCACCGCCACCTCGGGCGGGACACGCCCGGCCTCGGCCTCTGACAGGAACATCGCCCAGCGGTCGGCATAGATATCCAGCGGCTTGGCGCCAATGCCATGCGCGCCAAACCCGGCAATGCCCGGCATTTCGGCATGAATGCCGACATCGATCGAGGCCACGTCATAGCCGATCTCGCCCCGCCCCTGCACGCTGACGGTGCGCGCCACCGGATCGATCGCCTCGGCCGGCGCCATGATCAGCCGCGCCCCGGCAAACCGCGCCAACCGCACCAGATCGATATCCAGTTCGTCGCGCGCGTAATGTCCGGCGATATGGCCCGGCAACATGCCCGAATACGGCGCGGTCGGCCCCGGGTTGATCAGCGTCAGCCGCACCCCCGGCAAGGGCCGCATCCCCCACATGCGCAATACCAGCGCATGGGCATGACCGCCCCCGATCAGCACAAGGTCACGACTCAACTGAACAGGCGAGGACATCATCACGGCACTTCCCTTGAAAACCGCGCCTGCGATACCGCACTGGCGCGACATGCACCACAGGCGGCAAAATTCTTCGAAGAATTTTGGCCGGAATTTGGGAAATTCCGCCCGCCCTACAATTCGCCGCGTTCGGTCAGAACCTTGCGCGCAACCCGAAAACACTCCAGCCCCTGCGGCACCCCGCAATAGATCGCCACCACATGCACGATGGCGCGGATCTCCTCGGCGCTGACCCCGTTGTTGAGCGCCCCGTTACAGTGGATCTCCCACTCGTGCATCTTGCCCAACGCCCCCAGCATCGCCAGGTTCATCATCGACCGCGTCTTGGGCTCGATCACCTCATCGCCCCAGCCAAATCCCCAGCACCAGGCGGTCATCGCCTCCTGGAACGGGCGGGAAAACGCATCGGCCCCCGACAGGTTCTTTTCCACATAGGCCGCCCCCAGCGTGCCCTTGCGCTGCTCCAGCCCCTTCAGGAACAGGTCTTCGTCAAAAATGCTCACCCGCGCTCATCCTCTCTCAACATGTCCAGGACCGATTGCTCGATCTCACCGGCACAATACCGCCATCCGCCGTCATCCCACGTGGCCAGCATCCGCGCAATCCGCGGCGTCGCCGCCACCCGATCCGCCAGCGCCGCCACACGCGGCGCCTGTCCTTCCAGCACAGGGCGCAATTCGGGCAACGCGCGCACCATCGTATGCCACAAGCCGCTCAGCACAAGCCCCGCCAGCGTCACCCCGTCGCCCCGGTCCAAATCCTCATCCCCCACCAGACGTTCATGCAGCATCATCCAGCGCACCAGGCGCTCATCGCGAAATACGGCCCAGGCCGCCCGGTCCCACATCTGTGCCCCATGGCCGCGGGTGATCTCCAACAGGATATCGGACGCATCGCAGATCAGCCGCAATTCGCTGTCCGGATCCCGGCTCAGCCCATGTTTGCGCCCCAGATACATCACGATTGCCGGCAACTGGCAAAGCCATCGGTCGGCACCATGATCGTGCACCACCGGCGGCGCCATGAACGGATACGGCAATTCGGACACCGCGCGATCCTTGAACGCGCTCATACCCGCAAAATCCTGTTCGTCCCATCGCGCCCCGACATGCGCCAGGATCATGCGGATGAAATGGCCCCGAAACGGGATCGGCCAATAATACAGCGAATAGATGTCCGGCATATGCACCTCAGCCCTAATGCGTCCCCTGCCCCGTAACCCTGCCCCGGATCGTTCCAGCCGCCAAACCGGAATTCGCGCCGAATTCCGGCCCGTTTTCTTGGTAAGAAAACGGTGCCCGCCGCGCCCGGTGCCTTAATCCCGTGCCATCGCGATCACGGCACCGCCGCAATACCGACGCAATACCGATGGTCTGCCGATCGCCGTTGTCGCGGAAAATCAAGGCATTAACCGTGATTCGCCCCACCTAGCGCTGAATCGCCTCCAGATAGGCCAACAGCGCCGCCAACCGGCGCGGCGTGGGCGTGAACACGCCATCCCCCGTGGCCACCGGCACCAGTTCGCCCTCCAGCAAGGCACCAAACTCGGGCATGTCCACCCCGGCCACCGGATCGCGCTGATACCCGTCGATCTGGCTCAGCACCTCCGCCACGGGAAACACCCCGCCACTGTTGCGCGCGATCACCGTCAGATCCGCCGGCCCCGGGCGCAATCCCGGCGCGATCGCGCCGTCGCCCCGGCCGCTCGCCCCATGGCACAACGCGCAGTTTTCCGCATATATTTCAGCCCCTTCCGGCGCCTCCGGCATCTCCGCCTCAACACAACCCACCAGCACCAGACCACCTGTCAACGCCACGGCGGCCAGTCTCATTTCTGCACGCTCTCGATATAGGCCACAAGCGCCGCCACCGGTTTCGAGGTCATGATCGGCTGGCCCGCATCGGTCTTCATCGCAACGTCCCGTCCTTCGAAAAAGTCGCCATATACCGGCATCGGGCTGCCATGGCTGACCAGCGGATCACGCCCGTCAATCCGCTTTATCACCCGCACCAGCGGGAACTTACCGTCATTGCGCGCACTCAGCGTCGTCAGATCCGCCGGCTTGATCACCATCACCCCCGCCATCGGCCCCTTCCCGTCCAGGTCCAGACCATGGCAGGTGGCACAGTTTTCCCTGTAGATCTCGCCTCCTTCCTCGGCGTCAGCGGCAAGACTGGCTCCGCCCAACCCCATGATAAAAAACGCACAAATCAACTTTCTCATGGTTCAAGACCCTCCTTGGTCAACGCTGAAGGCTCGCCAGGTAATCCACCAGCGGCCCCAGCTGCAATTCTTCCCCGCCCAGGGTTTGCGCAAATTCCGGCATCGCACCGCTAAACGCCTCGGACCGCGTGTGCCCATCAATAATATCGGTCACATACTGCCCCGGAAACGCGCCGCCATTGTTGCGCGCCAACACCGTCAGATCGGATGGCGGTTTGAGCAGCTTGTCCGCGAACGGCCCGTCGCCAAGCCCCGTAACCCCATGACACTGAACACAATTCGCTTGATATGTCCGGCGTCCTTGCTGTTCGGAAATCTGGCAGCCCGCCACGACAAGCGGTGCGATCATCACCGCCAACACGCCCCAAGCCCGCGTCCTCATACCCGCCTTCTCCTTGCTGCGTCCCCTTTCAGCCTGACAGCCCGCCACGGCCTTTGCCTTGATCCCGATCATGGTACGTGACAAGCCCGCCCGCGCGCGCCATTCTCGCCCCGACCACAGCAACAGGAGCGCCCATGACCCCGGCAGATGCCCAAACCGTGCTCAACCGCGCCTTTGCCCCCTGGGTTCGGGCGCTTGACCTCACCATAACCGACATATCCCCCAGGGGCGCAACCCTGACCATGCCAATCACCCCGGATCTGGTACGGATCGGCGGCATCGTGTCGGGCCAGGCCCTGGCCGCCATGGCCGACACCGCCATGGTATTTGCCGCAATGGGGCATCTGGGCGCCCCGGCACCGGTGGCCACCACCAATCTGGACACCGTCTTCCTGCGCCCGGGCACCGGCGACCTGATCCGCTGTGACGCCGAGATTCTGCGCGCAGGCAAGGCGCTGATCTTTGCCCGCGCCACTCTGACGGCCCTGCCTTCGGACAAACCCGTGGCCACCGCGACAGCCACATTTTTTCTACCTTCCTGACAAGAGTTTAGCACCATGCCTTCAACCGCTGCCTACGCCCTGACCATGCTTGCCGCCGGGATCGGCATCCCGCTGCTGGCCGCGCTCAACGCCGCGCTGGGCCAGCGCATCGCCTCGCCGCTGGCGGCCGGGGTCATTCTGTTTGTCGTCGCCCTGACCTGCGCCCTGATCGTCGCCGGGATCAGCGGCCACCTGCCGCGCATCGCCGCCGCCGCCGCCGCGCCCCGGCACCTGTTTCTGGCCGGCGCCCTGGTGGCGTTCTACGTGCTTTCCATCACCTGGGTCGCGCCAAAATTCGGCGTCGGCAATGCCGTGTTCTTTGTGTTGCTGGGCCAGTTGATATCCGCCGCGGCGATCGACCATTTCGGCCTGTTCGGCGCGCAGGTCTCGCCGCTCTCGCTCGCCCGCGCGGGAGGCATCGGATTGATGGCCGCCGGGGTCTGGCTGACGCAACAGGCTTAATCCGCCTGTAGAACCCCGTCCTGCAACCGCAAAATCCGATCCATCCGGGCGGCCAGATCCATGTTATGTGTCGCGATCAGCGCCGCAAGACCGCTGTCGCGCACCAACTCCTCAAGCGTGGCAAACACCTGCTCGGACGTGCCGGGATCAAGATTTCCCGTCGGCTCGTCCGCCAGCAAAACGCGGGGCGCGTTGGCCAGGGCCCGGCAAAACGCCACCCGCTGCTGCTCCCCGCCCGACAGCGCCGCCGGGCGGTGCTTGGCCCGCTCCGCCACACCCACCTGCCGCAGCAGATCCATCGCCCGCACCTGGGCCAAATCACGCGCAACCCCATTGGCCAACTGTGGCAGAACCACGTTTTCCACCGCATCAAATTCGGGCAACAAGTGGTGGAATTGATAAACAAATCCCACATCGCGCCGCCGAGCCACCGTGCGCTTGCGGTCAGACCGCGCGCTCAGCAACTCACCCCCGATTTCCACATCCCCCTGATCGGGGCGGTCCAGCAATCCGGCAATATGCAGCAGGGTGGATTTTCCCGCCCCGGAAGGCGCTACCAGCGCCACCATCTCGCCCGGGCGCAGGGCCAGATCAACCCCGCGCAACACCTGCACTTCGCCCGGCAACCCCTTGTTATAGCGCTTGGTAATCCCGCTCAGCTTCAACACGGCCTCACTCATACCGCAACGCCTCCACCGGGTTCATCCGTGCCGCCCGCCGCGCGGGAAAGATCGTCACCACGAAACTCAACCCCAGAGACAGGAAAACCGCACTCAGAACATCCCCCGGTTCAAGCCTGGCCGGAAGTTGGTATATCCCCCGAATGGCCGGGTCCCAGGTTCCGCCACCCATCATCATGTTTACAAATCCGAACACCGGATCAATATAGATCGCGAAAAGGCTTCCCAAAACCACCCCAAAAAATGTGCCAAGAAGCCCCGTGAATGCGCCGCAAATAAAGAATATTCTTAGAACAGATCCTTCGGTCAGCCCCATGGTTCGCAGGATTCCGATGTCACGCCCCTTGTTCTTTACCAACATTATCAGGCCAGACACGATATTCATCGCCGCGATCAGCACCAGGATGGACAGGATGATGAACATCACGTTGTCTTCCACCTCCAGCGCCCGCAGGAAACCACCCGAAGCATCCTGCCACGTCCAGACCAGCGCCCGCTCGCCCGCCGCCCGCATCAGCGCTCCGGTCATTGCCGCCACCGCCTCGGGCGCTTCAACCATCACTTCAATTTCGTCGGCCACCCCGTCCCGGGCAAAGAAGTTCTGCGCCTCGGCAAAAGGCAGATACACCCGCGTGCGGTCAATGTCGTACCGACCGGCGGAAAAGATATAAACCACCTCATAGGCATTGACCCGCGGCGACGTGCCAAAGGCAGTCTTCACGCCATTGGGCGAGATCAGCTTGATCCGGTCGCCCACCACGGCCCCCAGTTCCCGCGCCACACCCGCGCCAATGGCGATCCCCTGATCAAAGCGCGCAATGTCGCCCTGCCCGGTTTCCGGGTCAGCGATCCGGGGAAGCTCGGCCAGGTTTTCCGCCCGGAGTCCAAACACTTCCACCCCGGCGTTGCGGTTGCGCAGGTTGGCCATCACCTGCCCCTTGATCAGCGGTGCCGCCCGCGTCACCCCCGCAACAGCCCGCAACCGCGCGGCCATGGCCTCAAAATCACCGATCGTGCGGTCGATCTGCCCGGCCTCATTCACAACGCCGGTCTGGTAGATCGTGACATGCGCATTGGCGCCCAGGATCGTATCGACAAATTCCGCACGAAATCCGCTCCTTACGGCCAAGGTCGCTATCAGCGCAAACACCGCCAGCGTGATCCCGATCAGGCTGATCCAGGTCATCACGCTCACACCGCCCTCGGCACGCCGCGCGCGCAGATACCGCCAGGCAATCATCCATTCAAAAGGGGCAAAAGGCGCCGTCATGTCTGCTCCGGTTCTCGTTGCGCGCGACCCTAGGCGCGCGCCCGACAACGGTCAAGCATCACACCCCGCACTTCATTTTGCCAAAAATACTCCCGCCGGAGGCCCCCCGGCCCCATCAGGGCCGGCAAAACAGCGCGCCCGGAACGGGCGCTCAATCAGATCCCGGCGTAGATCTCGGCCACCTTCGCGACGGCCTGTTCGGGCGGCAATTCCTCGCTCTCGCCGGTGCGCCGGCAGGTCAGCTCCACCACGCCGTTCTTCAACCCGCGCGGCCCCACCGTGATCCGCCAGGGCAGCCCGATCAGGTCCATTGTGGCAAACTTGCCGCCCGCGCGCTCGTTGCGATCATCATAAAGCGGTTCCAGCCCCAATGCGGTCAGCGATCCGTACAACGCCTCACAGGCGCCATCCGCCGCCTCGTCGCCCTGTTTCAGGTTCACGATCCCGCAATGGAACGGCGTCACACCCTCGGGCCAGATGATACCCTTGTCGTCATGGCTGGCCTCGATGATCGCGCCCAGCAGGCGGCTCACACCGATCCCGTGGCTGCCCATATGTACCGGCACGCTGGTACCATCCGGTGTCTGCACCGTCGCGCCCAGCGCCTCGGAATACTGCGTTCCGAAATAGAAGATCTGCCCCACCTCGATCCCCCGCGCCACGCGGCGGCGCTCTTCGGGCAGCGCGTTGAACACCGCCTCGTCATGGGTCTCATCGGTGCGCGCATAGCGGCTGGTGAACTCTTCCAGCACCGCCTGACACTGCTCCACACTGTCAAAATCGATCTCGCGATCGCCAAACTTCAGGTCAGTGATCTCGCTGTCATAGAACACCTCGCTCTCGCCGGTCTCTGCCAGCACCAGGAATTCATGGGTATAATCCCCGCCGATCGGCCCGCTATCCGCGCGCATCGGGATCGCCTGAAGCCCCATGCGCTCGTAAGTGCGCAGATAGCTTACCAGATGGCGGTTATAGGCGTGCAGCGCGTCTTCCTTGCTCTGGTCGAAATTATACCCGTCCTTCATCAGGAACTCGCGCCCCCGCATCACGCCAAAGCGCGGGCGGATCTCGTCGCGGAATTTCCACTGGATCTGATACAGCGTCAGAGGCAGATCCTTGTAGCTCTTCACATGGCTGCGGAACACATCGGTAAACATCTCCTCGGCGGTGGGCGAAAACAGCATGTCGCGCCCGTGCCGGTCCTGCATCCTCAGCATTTCCTCGCCATAGCCGTCATACCGCCCGCTCTCGCGCCACAGATCCGCCGATTGCAGTGTCGGCATCAGCATCGGGATATGACCCGCGCGCACCTGCTCTTCGTGCACGATGTTTTCCAGCTTGCGCAGCACCTTGAAGCCCAGCGGCAGCCAGGAATAGATCCCGGCGCTGGCTTGTTTGATCATGCCGGCGCGCAGCATGTAGCGGTGGCTGACGATCTGGGCCTCGGCCGGGGTTTCCTTGAGCACGGGCAGGAAATAGCGGGACAGACGCATGGGGGCTCCTCAAAGGACGGGTCGGTGTTGCCCGTTCGTTTATGGCTTTGCACGCGCACGCACAAGAGCAGCAATTGTCCGCGAAACCACCACGCCCGGACAAAGCGCGCTGCCGCCCCACTGGGGATGGGGACGGCAGCGCCATATGCGGCGATGACCGGCCTGAAAATTGACCGCACCACATACCACCACGAAACCGGCGCACCGGCTTCGACTCACGGAACCTCAATTGTATGACATTCAAATCCGCCATTCGACATCACGAAACACCACAAGCCATTCACAGCCACGTGAGCCCGCCCCGTTGCCAACCCGCGCCACCGTGCTAAAAGCTGCGCACCAACAGCAAACGGCGCCCGACACTCATGGCACGGCAGTACAGAACCGATATCGACGGACTCCGCGCCATCGCCATCCTGGGCGTCGTGCTCTACCACGCCGGGCTGAAACAGATGTCGGGCGGCTATGCCGGGGTGGATGTGTTCTTTGTCATCTCCGGCTACCTGATCGGCGGCAATATTCTTGACGATCTGGCCGCCAAACGGTTCACTTTTCGCAAATTCTATACCCGCCGTGCCCGCCGTATCCTGCCCGCCCTGATTGTCATGGTTCTGGCGGTGATGGGGTTGGGCTGGGTCACGCTGATGCCGGACACCTATCGTTATATGGGCGGCGCCGCCGTCACCGCGCTGTTGTCATTGTCCAATGTCTGGTTTCTCACCCGGATCGACTATTTCAATCCCGACGCCAGCCAGGATCCGCTGATTCATACCTGGTCGCTGGGGGTCGAGGAGCAGTTCTATCTTGTTATCCCGCTTTTGCTGTTGCTGCTTTGGCGATGGCGTCCGGCGCTGATCCTGCCGGTCCTGCTGGGCCTGATCGGGCTCAGCCTGGCAGTCGCCCTGCTGACCAGCGGCGAATACCGGATGCAGGCGTTCTACCTGTTGCACACCCGCGCCTGGGAGCTTCTGGCCGGGGTGATCGTCGCCTGGGCCGAACGCAACCGCCCGCTGCCGCGCGCCCTGCACGCGCCGCTTTATGGCGCCGGGCTGATCCTGATCCTGACGGGCCTGTGGCTGGTTCCCCCGGCGGCCCCCTGGCCGGGCATCTGGACCTTGCCCGCCGTGCTGGGCACCGCCCTGATCCTGGCCGCGCCCCAGGCGCCGCGCGCGCTGCAAATGCCCCTGATCAACCCGCCGATGCGCTTCATCGGGCTGATCTCCTATTCGCTCTACCTGTGGCAACAGCCGGTCATCACCCTGTCCAGGGCGGCCAATATCTGGCCCGATACGCTGGCCGGGCTGGCCCTTGTCCTGGCGCTGATGGTGGCGCTGGCGACACTCAGCTGGCGCTTTGTCGAACAGCCCTTCCGCCGCCCCGGCCCGCTGCCGAAATTCAAGCCCCGCCTGGCGCTGGCGGGCGCGCTGACCACGCTGGCCATCGCCATCGGCGGCGGCATTACCGAAGGCTATCCCGCCCGGATGCCGTCCGAGGTGCTGGCGGTGCTGGACATGCGCCAGTCCTTCAGCCCCAGCTATCGGCGCTGCATCTATGTGCGTGCCCAGGTGCCCGGCTTTGACCCCGACAGCTCCTGCACCTTCGGCCCCGATCCCGCTCCCTCGGTCCTGCTTTGGGGCGACAGCCACGGCGCGCGCCTGGCCGAGCCACTGGGCAAGGCGCTGGCCGAACAGGGGCGCGGCATGCGCCAGCTGACCCTGTCCAGCTGCCTGCCGGTGCCGGGGCTGATCATCCCGGGCCAGAACCGCGCCCGCCAGTGCCCGGTCTTCAATGCGCGGGTTCTGACCTACCTGGCCGACCACCCCGAAATCACCGATGTCGTTCTGTTCGCCACCTGGAAGAGCTACCTTTTCGACGTAACCGGGCCGGACATGCTGGGAAGGTGGGGCGAAGACGGGTTCTTTGCCGTGCCCGAAGGCCGCCCGGATATGCGCGACCGGGCCGGGCGCGAAGCGGGCTTTGTCCAGGCGCTGGCCCGACAGTTGCGCGCCATTGCGCCGGGGCGGCGCATCACGCTGGTGCTGCCGGTGCCGCGCCCGGATGTCGACATTCCGCGCCATTTCGCCACCCGGCTTTGGTGGGGCGGTAATCTTCCGGAGCGGGCAGGCTATGACCGCGCCATCTATGACACGCTGGGCACCCCCATGCGCGCGCTTTTCGAACGCGCCATTGCCGCCGCCGACCTGCCCGAAGGCACGCTGACACTCGTCGATCCCGCCTCGATCTTCTGCGACACGGCGCAATGTGACACCATCCGCGATGGCCGGCTTCTGTTCAGCGACGGCAACCACCCGTCGCTGCCCGGGCTCGACCTGTTTGTGCCCGCGATCACCGGAGCGATCAGCGGCACAATTCCCGCCAATCGCTAACCCGCCCTTGAAACTGCGCGCCGATTGGTCAATCTCTGAGGCAGACCAACAAGGAACCCCGCATGGCCCTGCCCGCCCGAGATCAGCTTAAATACTGGGGACTTGCCGCCGTCCTGTTTTTTGTGGCGCTTTGGTATCTGGGCAATATCATGCTGCCCTTCATTCTGGGCGGCGCGATTGCCTATTTTCTTGATCCGGTGGCCGACCGGCTGGAAACCATGGGGCTCAGCCGGACCGCCGCGACAGTGGTGATCACGATCTGCGGCATCCTGATCTTCATTGTCGCCGTGGTCGCTGTTGTCCCGACGCTGATCAACCAGGCCCTGGCCCTGATCGACACCATCCCTCAACTGTTCCGCGATCTGCAAACCTTTGTCACCACACAGTTTCCCTCGGTTTCAACCCCCGACAGCGTGGTCTACAAGTCGCTCATGTCGCTGGCCCAGACGGTTCAGCAGAACGGCGGCCAGTTGCTCGAAGGCGTGCTGGTTTCCGCCCTTTCGGTGATCAACGTGATCATGCTGCTGGTGATCGTGCCGGTGGTGGCCTTCTACCTGCTTCTGGACTGGGACAATATGGTGGCAGAGATCGACCGGCTCCTGCCGCTGGACCACGCCCCGGTGATCCGTCAGTTGGCCAGCGAAATCGACGCCACGCTGGCCTCGTTCGTGCGCGGCATGGGCACGGTCTGCCTGATCCTGGGCACCTATTACGCGGTGGCCCTGATGATCGTGGGGCTGCAATTTGGCCTGGTGGTCGGGTTCATCGCCGGGCTAGTCACCTTCATTCCCTATCTTGGCGCGCTGATCGGCGGCGCGCTGGCCATTGGACTGGCGCTGTTCCAGTTCTGGGGCGACTGGCTGTCGATCGGGCTGGTCGGCGGCATTTTCGTGATCGGCCAGGTTGCCGAGGGCAACGTACTGACGCCCAAGCTGGTGGGCAGTTCCGTGGGTTTGCACCCGGTCTGGCTGATCCTGGCCTTGTCGGTGTTCGCGGCGCTGTTCGGATTTGTCGGCATGCTGGTCGCCGTGCCCGTCGCCGCCGCGATCGGCGTCCTGACACGCTTTTTCATCGGCCAGTACCGGGGATCGCGGCTTTACCTTGGCCTGTCGGCCACCCAAAAAGACAAAGACTGACACCATGAGCGAGCAACTGCATTTCGATCTGCCCGCCCGGGCAGCCCTGGGGCGTGATGATTTCTTCGTCAGCCCGGCCAATGCCGTGGCGCTGGGGATGGTTGAAAGCTGGCCCGCCTGGGCTGGCAACAAGCTGATCCTGTCCGGCCCGACCGGCGCGGGCAAGACCCACCTTGTCCATGTCTGGGCGGCGCTGTCGGGCGCACGGATCATCGCCGCGCCCGACCTGACCCGGGAAGCTATCCCCAGCCTCGCGCGCGGCCCTGTCGCGGTCGAGGACGTGCCCGCCATCGCCGGCAATCCGGCGGCACAAACCGCGCTGTTTCACCTGCACAACCTGACGCTGGCCGAAGGCCACGGCCTGCTGTTCACCGGCGCGGGCGAACCCGGTCGCTGGGGCCTGACGCTTCCCGATCTGGTCAGCCGACTGCAAGGCACCACCGTGGCCGCGCTGGAGCAGCCTGACGACATGCTGCTGATGGCGGTCATGGCCAAACAGTTCGCCGACCGCCAACTGGTGCCCTCTGCCGACACGATCCCCTATCTCCTCCGGCATATGGACCGCTCTTTTGCCGAAGCCACCCGGCTGGTTGCGGCGCTGGACGCGCAGTCGCTGCGCGATAAACGCCCGATCACGCGGGCGCTGGCGCGGCAGCTGATCGGGACCGGCTGAGACCTGCGCAAACCGGTGCAACCCGCTGGACCTCCTTGCAATTCCCCCCTAGTGTACCCTGTCCGTTATCCCATCCCCATATTGACCGTATCATGACCCAGACCGACTTTCTGAAATCCGACTTTCCCGCGCCTGTCGACCTGCCCGATTTCGATCCAACCGGGCCGGGCCGGTTCCACAATCGCGAACTCAGCTGGCTGAATTTCAACTGGCGAGTGCTGGAAGAGGCCGAAAACCCGCGCGTGCCGCTGCTGGAACGGCTGCGCTTTCTGTCGATTTCGGCCACCAACCTTGACGAATTCTACACCGTGCGCGTCGCAGGGCTGCGCGAACTGGTGCGCGAGGGCAATACCACCCCGGCGCAGGACGGGCTGACCGCCGCCGAACAGCTTGTTCTGATCAACGAAGACGCCCGCAACCTGCTTCAGGCCCAACAGCGCATGTTCATCGCGCTCCGCGCCAGGATGGAGGACGAGAACATTCTCATCCTCGATCACAAGTCGCTGACCGACACTGACAAGACCCACCTGGAATCGGTGTTCCTGAACCGGGTCTTCCCGGTGCTCTCGCCCCTGGCGATCGATCCGGCGCACCCGTTCCCCTTCATCCCCAACACCGGTTATTCGCTGGCGCTGCAACTGGAGCGCAACCGGGACAAGCGCGCCCTGCACGCGCTGTTGCCGATCCCGCATCAGATCGACCGGTTCATCTTCCTGCCCGCCGAGGACGGCACCGTGCGCGCCCTGCCGCTCGAAGAACTGTTGCTGCTGCATCTCGAAAGCCTGTTCCCCGGCTACAAGGCCAAGGGCCATTGCGCCTTTCGTGTGCTGCGCGACAGCGATCTGGAGGTCGAGGACGAGGCCGAAGACCTGGTGCGCGAATTCGAGGTGGCGCTGAAACGGCGGCGGCGCGGCGAAGTGGTGCGTATGAAGATCTCCACCGATGCCCCGGCCAGGCTGCGGGCGCTGATCATGCAGGAGCTGCACGTCACCGATGACGAGGTGGTGGATATCGACGGCATGATCGGGCTGGCCGATCTCAAGGAGCTGGTGCTCGAAGACCGCCCCGATCTGCTCTGGCCCAACTTCACCCCGCGCGTACCGGAACGGGTGCAGGATTTCGACGGCGACATGTTCGCCGCCATCCGCCAGAAGGACATGCTGCTGCACCACCCTTACGAAACCTTCGACATGGTGGTGCGCTTCCTGAAACAGGCCGCGACCGATCCCAATGTGGTGGCCATCAAACAGACGCTGTACCGTACGTCCAAGAATTCCCCGATTGTCGAGGCATTGTGCGAGGCCGCCGAAGACGGCAAATCCGTCACCGCGCTGGTGGAACTCAAGGCGCGGTTCGACGAGGCCGCCAATATCCGTCAGTCCCGCCGCCTGGAGCGTGCCGGGGCACATGTTGTCTATGGCTTTCTCGACCTGAAAACCCATGCCAAGATTTCCACCGTGGTGCGGCGCGAGG
The DNA here is from genome assembly GCF_016019955.1 of Thiosulfatihalobacter marinus. Classification (GTDB taxonomy): domain Bacteria; phylum Pseudomonadota; class Alphaproteobacteria; order Rhodobacterales; family Rhodobacteraceae; genus Shimia; species Shimia marinus_A. Next base: position 153,153 of record NZ_JAECRZ010000002.1, on the reverse strand, counting down.
GCGACCAGCTTGTGACCTATACCCATTACGGCACCGGCAATTATCACCCGATCACCGCCAAGATTTACACCGATCTCAGCTTTTTCACCTGCGATGTGGATCTGGGCCGCGACGCCACCAAGGTGTTCAACTATCTGTCCGGCTATGTCGAACCGGAAAAGCTCGACAACCTGGCGATTTCGCCGATCTCGCTGAAACCGCGCCTGATCGAAATGATCGCCGCCGAGGCCGAACACGCCCGCGCCGGCAAGCCGGCGGAAATCTGGGCCAAGATGAACGCGCTGATCGATGCCGAGGTGATTGACGCGCTTTATGCCGCCAGCCAGGCCGGGGTGAAAATCAACCTGGTGATCCGTGGTATCTGCGGCATCCGCCCCGGCATCCGGGGGCTGTCGGACAATATCCGCGTGAAATCCATTGTCGGCCGGTTCCTGGAACATTCCCGCATCGTCTGTTTCGGCAACGGCTATGGGCTGCCGCACAAGAAGGCGCGCGTGTTCATCTCCTCCGCCGACTGGATGGGGCGCAACCTCAACCGCCGGGTGGAAACCCTGGTCGAGATCAACAACGCCACGGTCAAGGCCCAGATCGTCAGCCAGATCATGGCCGCCAACCTGGCCGATGTTGCGCAAAGCTGGGTGATGAAGCCCGATGGCAGCTTTGAACGCACGCCGGTGCCCGAGGGCGAATTTGCGTTCAATTGCCACAGGTTCTTCATGGAAAACCCTTCCCTGTCGGGGCGTGGCTCTGCCGGGGCGTCGGATGTGCCCAAACTGACCCATACCGAAGATTGACCCACCCCCCGCCTCTGGCGCACATTGAACACCAAACGACCCGGGGCGCATGACATGGACGGAAATTCCGAACCCGCACAGGATTGGGGGCCCTTCGGGCGCCCGCTTTTCAACGATCCCGAGGCCCGCGCCCTGTCGCGTGTCGGCGTGGTGGATGTGGGGTCGAACTCGGTGCGCCTTGTGGTGTTTGACGGCGCGGCCCGCAGCCCGGCCTATTTCTACAACGAAAAGATCATGTGCGCCCTGGGTGCCGGGCTGTCCGAAACCGGGCGGCTCAATCCGCTCGGGCGGCGCCGCGCCCTGTCCGCCATCCGCCGCTTTCAGCGCCTGGCCGAGGGCATGGGGCTGGACGGGCTGTCCGCCGTGGCCACCGCCGCCGTGCGCGAGGCCGAAGACGGGCCGGATTTCTGCGCCGAGGTGCTGCGCGAAACCGGCGTGACGATCCATGTGATCGACGGCGCCGAAGAGGCGCGCCTGTCCGCCCAGGGCGTGCTGCTGGGCTGGCCCGGCTCTTACGGGCTGGTCTGCGATATCGGCGGCTCGTCCATGGAACTGGCCGAGATCAATGACGGCGAGGTCGGGCGCCGCGTCACGTCGCCCCTTGGCCCGTTAAAACTGCGCGACATCAAGGGCGGCAAGAAGGGCCGCAAGACGTTCATCAATGACACGCTGGACCGGTTGCAGACACAAATGGGGGTCCAGCAGAACCGCCTGTTCCTTGTCGGCGGCTCGTGGCGTGCCATTGCCCGCATCGACATGGAGCGGCGCGCCTACCCGCTGCACGTGCTGCACGAATACCGGATGAGCGGCAAATCGGTCCGCGCCACCGCCCGGTTCATCGCCGAAAACGATCTGGAAGAGCTGCGCGCCCGCTGCGGCATCTCGTCCAGCCGGATGGAGCTGGTGCCGCTGGCCATCGAGGTGCTCAAGGGCGTCGTGCGCCGGTTCAAGCCGCATGACATCGCGGTGTCCAGCTATGGCATCCGCGAGGGGCTGCTATATGAACAGATGCCCGACAACCTGCGCGCCCGCGATCCGCTGGTCGAGGCCTGCCGCTTTGCCGAGGCCAAGGACGCCCGCCTGCCCGGCTTTGGCAAGGTGCTCTATGATTTCGTGCACCCGCTGTTCCGCAATGCCGGCCCCGACCGGCTGCGGCTGGTCAAGGCCGCCTGCCTGTTGCACGATGTCAGCTGGCGCGCCCATCCCGATTACCGCGCGCAAACCTGTTTCGACAACGCCACCCGCGCCAACCTGGGCGGGTTGAAACATTCCGAACGCGTCTTTCTGGGCCTGGCCCTGCTGCACCGCTATCGCAACAAGCGCGAAGGCACCGGATTCGAAGCCATGTCCGAAATGATCGACGAAAAGGCCCGGCTTCAGGCGGAGATACTGGGCAAGGCCATGCGCTTTGGCGCCATGCTCTGGATGCAGAACACCGACGATATGGGCCGGCTGGACTGGTACCCCAAGAAACGCGATCTGCACCTTATTCTGCCCCCCAACGCCGAGGCGCTTTTCGGCGAGGTGGCCGAGGCCCGTTTCCAGTCGCTCGTTGCCGCACTGGGGGCGGCATCAACCGTCACGATCGGGCGTCGCAACGGATAGCCCCACGCCCCGCGCCCCCGCTTACAGATCGGTTTCGTTCTTAAGGTCCGGCGCGCTGTCCAGTGGCGCCTCCTCGACCTTGCGCCGCAGGATGATATCACCGTTGGGCAGCATCTCGGGCGGGTGATAGGCGCTCCAGTCCTGCACCTCGTCCATCAGCGATTTGAACGCCGGGCCCATCTCCAGGAAAAACGATTGCATCTGTGGCCCGATCTCGCGGGCAAACCCCTCGAATTCTTCCAGCGCCGGTTCCATCTGCTGTTGCAGGCCCTTCAGGAACAGCCGCGCGCCTTCTTCCATCAGGCTCCGCCCCTGCCCGCCTTCGCTTTCGGATTGCGCCTGCGCCGCCACCGGCGCGGCCAGCGCCGCACATAACAGGATCATGTTTGGTTTCATGGGCAAGATATGGGTCTCTCCAGCCGCCATTTCAAATGTCGATATCCAACACCACCGGGAAATGATCCGACGCGGTCAGCAACGCCTCGCGCAGCTCGGGCACTTTCCAGCAATCGTGATCGTCAAACGGATGCCAGATCCGCCAGCGCGGGTTGCGCGCGCGCAGATCGCCGGAAATCATCACATAATCCAGCAAAGCCTGCAAATATCGCCCCTGTTTGGGCAGGAAAAACCGGGCTGACGTGGGCACCGGCCCCAGCCGCCGTTTCAGCGCCATCCGGGCGTGGGGATCAAGCAGCCCCATATCCCCCTCGTCGCCCATGACAATCTCGACCGAGGACCGCCCGAAAAGGTCTTCATACTCGTCAAGGCCGGGACCGTCGTTCAGATCACCCAACAGTATCAGTGGCTCGCCCTGCGCCAGATGCGCCTCGATCCGGGCGCGCAGCCAGATCGCCTGGGCCAGTTGTTTGCGCCGGTTGGCAATGCTCAGCCGCATCACCTGATCGCGGGTGCGCGCGCCATGCGGCGCCTTGGATTTCAGATGCGCACCGATCATCCGCAGCTTTGTGCCCTGTGCCGTTGTCACCTGCAATTCCAGCGGTGGCTTGGAAAAGCGCACAAGGTCTTCGGTTGCGTCAATGTCCAGATCGATCCGGAACACCCCGTCAAAGCGCGGCGCGCCCTCCGCCCCCTTCTTGCCGGTCTCCGCGCCGCGCGGATCATGCACCGCACTCAGGCGATCGGGATCGTAAAGCAACGCGATTTCCTGCTGGGTGTCGTTCATGAACCCCATCACCGCCCGGCGCGTACGCAGATCGAAGGCACGGGCGAAATCTTCCAGCGCCGCCACCGCGTCGCGCCGCCCGTTCTGATCCGGCGCCTCGATGATCATGATCGCATCCGCGTCCATCGCCGTGAACACGATGCCCAGCGCCTCGATCTGCCCGGCGCGGGTGACGTCCTGCCGCCCCGACCAGCCATCATCGGCCAACAGCCGGTCGCGCGCGTCAAACAGGTTGTTGAACCACTCCACGTTATAGGTGGCGATGCGCATTACGCGGCCTCGTTGATCTTGTCCCAGGCGCGGTTGATGTCGATCATCCGCTTCTCGGCCAGGCGGATCGCCTCTTCGGGCACGCCGCGCGCCATCATGCTGTCGGGATGGGTTTCGCGCACAAGCTGACGCCAGGCCTTGCGAATCTCGGCCACCGGCATATCCGGCGACACCCCCAGCACGCTGTATGGGTCCGGCTCGGCATTGGGCACAAACCGCGCCCGCATCGCCTGGAATTCCGGCTCGGGCATTCCCAGAATTTCGGCCACGCGCGCCAGAAAGTCGTCCTCGGCCGGGTGGTATTCGCCATCCGCCACCGCAATGTGGAACAGCCCTTCCATCAGGTCGCAGAACCCGCGATTGGAGGCCCCGAACAGCCCCCGCAGCCGATGCGCATATTCCTCGAACCCGGCCACGTCCTGGCGCGCCAGGTTGAACACCCGCGCCGCCTGGCCCTCGTCTTCGCGCGCGATCTGGAACACCTCGCGAAACGCCGTCACCTCGTCGCGCGTCACCAGCCCGTCGGCCTTGGCCATCTTCGCGCCCAGCGCGATCACGGCGATGGTGAACGCCACCGACCGTTCCGGCGGCGCGCTCAGCCGTTCAAATACCGTGGAAAGGCTCTCGCCACTGGTCAGCGCGCTCAGCGCGTCGGATATGCGGGTCCAGATCGACATGGCCCGACCATACCCCCGGCAATTTCAGATGTCAGCGCCGCATCACAGCATTTTTTGCATCAGGATCAAATCCATCCAGCGGCCGAACTTGCGCCCCACCTGCGGCATCCGACCGACATGGGCAAACCCCATGCGCGCATGAAATGCGACGCCGGCCGCGTTTTCCCCGGCGATCCCCGCCACCAGCACATGCGCGCCCTCGCGCCTTGCACCGGCCTCGACAGCCCCCATCAGCGCCCGCCCCGCGCCACGCCCGCGTATGGTCTGGTCCAGGTGAATCGTGTGCTCGAACGTGCGGCGATAGCCCACACCGGCGCGAAACTGATCCCATGTGGCAAAGCCCAGCACCGCGCCCTCCGCTTCGGCCACCAGCAGCGCCGTCGGCCGCGCCGCCATCAGCGCGGCAATCGCGGCCTCGTCCTTTTCCACACTGTTGAACGTGCTCACGCCCTCGCGAATCTCGCGGTTCCAGATCCGCGCAATGGCCCCGGCATCCCCGCCCCGTGCCTCCCTGATCTTCACGACAGAACCCGCACCCCGTGGGGCGTATCGAAACTGGCCTCCATGCCCGGCGCGCCCGGCGTGATCGCCACGCGCGGATCGTTCAGCCCCACGGCTCGGGCCAGCGCCCCGGCCTCCGGGTGGGAAATCTCCAGCCGCCGCAGGGCACAGCCCGATGCCGTCAGCATGTCCCCCGGCGTCAGCGTCACGTCCCACTGGATCAGCGCCGGAAAGGCATTGTCAAACGGCAACACCCCCGATCCCGGCACCGCCATGCGCCAGCGCAGATCGCCACGCGCCAGCGACACCGGCTGCCCCGCATCCACATCCAGCCCGGCCAGGGCATCATCCAGATCGTCAACCCGGCAGATCCAGTTGTGCAGCCGGGGCGCTCCGCTGAACCGGTCCAGATCGAACCAGCGCGGCCAGGCCAGTTCCGGCGCGTCCGGGTCAATCGCAATCGCCTCCAGATACAGCCCGTCCGCCAGCCCAAGCAGCCGGTTATGGGTGCCGAAATGGCTGTGCACCCCGCCGGGGCGCATTTCCACCCCCAAAGCGTCCTCGACATGCGCCACCGCGTCGTGCAAGTTTTCGCCAGCAACGGCAATATGATCCAGTTTCACGCTAAGTCCCCAGTTCTTGGTATTGATCAGGCGGAATTCCGCCCCATGTGACGAAGCAGAATATTCTACAGGGAAGAAAAATGGTTTTGCGCGCAATTGAAAAGCTTTTTAAGCACGAAGCGGCGGGCGGTGTCGCCCTTATGGTCTCGGCGGCGCTTGCGCTGATCGTGGCCAATACCGGCCTGTCAGGAGGCTATAACGCCTTTCTTGACAGCGTCCTGACCGTCAAGGTCAACGGCAACGGTCTGGAAAAACCGCTGATCCTGTGGATCAACGACGGGTTGATGGCGATCTTTTTCTTCCTGATCGGTCTGGAACTGAAATACGAAATGGTCGAAGGCCGTCTGCGCAATCCGCGTGACGTGATCCTGCCCGGCGCGGCCGCCGTAGGCGGCATGGCGCTGCCCGCCATCGTCTATGCCACCATCAACTGGGGCAACCCCGAAACCATCAGCGGATGGGCCATTCCGGCGGCCACCGACATTGCCTTTGCGCTGGGGATTCTGGCGCTGGTGGGCAGCCGCGCGCCCATCGCGCTCAAGGTGTTTCTGCTGACGCTGGCAATTCTGGACGACCTGGGCGCGATCCTTGTGATCGCCCTGTTCTATACGGCCGAGCTCAAGGTCAACTACCTGCTCATGGCGCTGGTACCCCTGGCCGCGCTGATATGGCTGCACGGACGCCGGTCGCACCGCGTGGCCCCGGCACTGATGCTGGGCGTGGTGATGTGGGTATTGGTGCTGAAATCGGGCGTGCACGCAACGCTGGCCGGTGTTGTCACCGCCTTCCTGATCCCGATCCACGACAAGAAAGGCGGCTCGCCGCTCCATGCGCTGGAACATGGGCTTGCGCCCTATGTCAGCTTCGTGATCGTGCCGCTCTTTGCCTTTGCCAATGCCGGTGTGGTGCTGGATGGCATGTCCCCCGCCGACCTGCTCAAGCCGGTGCCGATGGGTATCGCGCTGGGTCTGATTCTGGGCAAGCAGGTGGGCGTTTTCGCCACCACTTGGGCGATTGTGAAACTGGGCGCCGCGCGCCTGCCCGAGGGCGTGACCTGGTTGCAGATCTACGGCGTCGCCTGCCTGGCCGGGATCGGCTTTACCATGTCGCTCTTCATCGGCGGGCTCAGCTTTGGCGACCCGGCGCTGATGAACGATGTGCGCGTGGGCGTGCTGACCGGCTCGATCGTTTCGGCGATCGTCGGCTACCTGGTTCTGTCGCGCGCGGGCAGCCCTGTGCGCAAGGCCACGGCCGAGAGTGCGGCGGACGACCCAGCCGGGGCCGCCTGAGCACACGGCGCAGACCCACAAGCCAAAAAAGAGGCCCGCCGCGGGAGGACACCGGCGGGCCTTCTCCTGACAGCCGCGACAATACGCGTCTGCCATTGGTCTCGTCGCTACTCCGCCGCCGTGACCGACGGGTTGTTGGGATGGGCAAGCCAGTTGCCATAGTCGCCCGATACGGGTTGGCCGGTGCGCTCGTCCATCTCGCCCGGCGCCAGCGTGCGCATGGTGATACAACCGTCCACCGGGCACACATTCACACACAGGTTGCAGGCCACGCATTCGTCATCCTTGACCGTGAACACACGATCCTCTGACATCGCGATGGCCTGATGGCTGGTATCCTCGCAGGCCGCATAACAGCGCCCGCATTTGATACAATCGTCCTGGTTGATCTCGGCCTTGGTTATGTGGTTGAGGTTGAGGTACTGCCAGTCGGTCACATTGGGCGTCGCCATGCCGACAAAATCGGCGGTGCTTTCATAGCCCTTCTCGTCCATCCACTGGCTGAGGCCGGAAATCATCTCCTGCACGATCTTGAACCCATAGGTCATCGCCGCCGTGCACACCTGCACATTGCCCGCGCCCAGCGCCATGAACTCGGCCGCATCGCGCCATGTGGTGATGCCGCCGATGCCGCTGATCGGCAGGGTCGCGGTTTCCGGGTTGCGCGCGATCTCGGCCACCATGTTCATCGCGATCGGCTTGACCGCCGGGCCGCAATAGCCGCCATGGGTGCCCTTGCCATCAATCATCGGCTCGGGGCACATCGCGTCCAGATTGACGTTGGTGATCGAGTTGATCGTGTTGATCAGGCTCACCGCATCCGCGCCGCCATTGAACGCCGCTGTCGCGGGGTAAAGGATGTTGGTGATGTTGGGCGTCAGCTTGACGATCACCGGCAGCGGCGTCGCCTCCTTGGCCCAGCGCGTCACCATTTCGATATATTCCGGCACCTGCCCCACGGCCGAACCCATGCCGCGCTCGGCCATGCCATGCGGGCAGCCAAAGTTCAGCTCGAACCCGTCACAGCCGGTTTCCGCGATCACCGGCAGGATGTCCTTCCAGGCCTTTTCCTCGCAAGGCACCATGACAGAGGCGATCAGCGCATGGTCCGGATAGTCGCGCTTGACCCGCGCCATTTCCTCCAGATTCACCTCCAGCGGGCGGTCGGTAATCAATTCGATATTGTTCAGCCCCAACAGCCGACGGTCGGCCCCGTGGATCGCGCCGTAACGCGGCCCGTTGACGTTGACAACGGGCGGGCCCGCCTCGCCCAGCGTCTTCCAGACAACCCCGCCCCAGCCCGCTTCGAAGGCGCGGCGCACGTTGTATTCCTTGTCCGTGGGTGGCGCCGAGGCCAGCCAGAACGGATTGGGGGATTTGATCCCGATGAAATCACTTGTCAGATCAGCCATACTGATTGCCTCCCTTACGCCGTCAACGTGGCGTGAATGTCTTCGGCGGCGTCGCGCCCTTCGGCCACCGCCGTCACCGTCAGGTCATCGCCGCCCAGGGCACAATCGCCCCCGGCCCAGACACCTGCGACCGATGTGCGCCCCGTGTCCGACACCTTGATCTTGCCCCCTTCCAGCTCGGGCAGCCCATCGCCTTGCAGCGACTGCCCGATGGCCTTCAGCACCTGATCGGCGGGGATGCGCACGGACTGGCCCGTGGGGTTCAGATCGTCGTCGGAATACGCGAACTCGATCTCGCGCACCGCGCCGTTGCCGTGGATCGCCACGGGCGACGCGTTGGTGATGATCCGCACTCCTTTCGATGTCGCCAGATCCTGTTCGAACCGGCTCGCGTTCATCCGGTCGCGGCCCCGGCGATAGGCCAGCGTCACGTTCAGCGCGCCCAGAAGTTTCGCCTGCACCGCGGCGTCGATGGCCGTCATGCCGCCGCCGATCACCACCACGTCGCGCCCAACACCCAGCGCCGCCAGATCGTCGGCCTGACGCAGGTCGGCGATGAAATCCACCGCATCCAGCACGCCGTCCCTGTCCTCGCCCTCCAGCCGCAGCGCGTTCACGCCGCCAAGCCCGACGCCAAGGAACACCGCGTCGAAATCGGCCTTCAGCCCGTCCAGCGTCAGCCCGTCGCCCAGCTTGCGGCCGGTCTCGACCGTGATGCCACCGATCTTCAGCAGCCAGTCCACCTCGGCCCGGGCAAAGCCATCGACCGCCTTGTAGGCCGCAATCCCGTATTCGTTCAGGCCACCGGCCTTTGCGCGGGCATCATATACCGTCACGTCATGCCCGTGCATCGCCAGACGATGCGCACAGGCCAGCCCGGCCGGCCCGGCCCCGACAACGGCAACTGTCTTGCCCGTTGGCGCGGCACGCTCAAAGGGATGGTCCCCCGCCGCCATCAGCCTGTCAGTGGCGTAGCGCTGCAACTGACCGATGATCACCGGCTTGCCCTCGGCCACCTCGCGCACACAAACCTCTTCACAAAGGGTTTCCGTGGGGCACACTCGGGCGCACATACCGCCCAGGATGTTCTGGCTCAGAATCGTTTTCGCGGCCGCTTCGGGCGTGCCCGTGGCGATCTGGCGGATGAACAGCGGGATGTCGATATCGGTCGGACAGGCCGTCATGCACGGCGCGTCATGGCAGAAATAGCAGCGGTCCGCCGCCACCAATGCCTCGTGATCGTCAAGCCGGGGATGCAGATCCCCGAAATTCTCGGCAAGTTCCGCCGGGCTCAATCGTCCGGCCTGGATACCTTCGCTATACGGTGTTTTGGACATATGACCTCCCCACACACCTTGTTGGCTATGCAATCAGGCTGTCACAGGTTCATTTTTTTATCAACTGGTAAAATTTCCAAGATGCAAACTCCCTGCGACCTGCCGAAAATCACAGCCCGTTTTCGGCGGGAAAGCGTAAATCCTGCGCACTCCCGGCTTGAAAACGGTGGAAACAATTGCCAGATTGACGGCGCGAGTTACTACCTTCGACCATCTGCTCCTTTTCGGCTCAGTCATTCGAACAAGTGACACGGCCAGGCTGTCGCATGTTGCGGACAGCAACAATCAGGAGACTACGGTTATGGCCACTGGCACCGTAAAATGGTTCAACACCACCAAAGGTTATGGGTTCATTGCCCCCGATGACGGCGGCAAGGACATTTTCGTTCACATCTCGGCAGTCGAGCGTTCGGGCCTCACCGGCCTCGCCGACAACCAGAAAGTCAGCTACGAGCTGCAAGCCGGCCGTGACGGCCGCGAAAGCGCCGTGGATCTGGCCGCGCTGTAATCCGCGCGTCCGGCTAGAATGCGGGGCGGTGGCCACAATGGCCCCGCCCCCTTTTTGTTGCCAGATCCTTGCGCGCCCGGCGGCGCGGCTCAGTCCGTCCGTGCGATCAGGTCAAGCACATACGGACCCAGCGCCTCGACAATGCGCAAAACGCCGTCGGCATTGGGATGCAGCCCGTCGCCCTGCATCACGCTGCCCATCTCCTCGGGCGGCACGTCGCGCAGGCCGGCAAAGAAATCCGGGGCCAGCGCCACTCCGTATTCCCTGGACAGGTCACCATACATGTCGTCGAACGCGGCCTTGTATTCGGCACCATAGTTCAGCGGAGCCGTCATGCCCACCAGCAACACCCGCACCCCCTCGGCCTGCGCTGCCTCGATGATCCCGGCCAGGTTGGCCCTGCTGACCGCCGGATCGATCCCGCGCAGCACGTCATTGCCGCCCAGCGCCACGATCATCGCCTCGGCACCGCCGCTCAGCGTCCAGCCCACCCGCGCCAGCCCGCCCTGGGTCGTGTCGCCCGACACGCCCGCATTCTGCACCGCCACGTCCGCGCCCTTCGCCGTCAGCCAGGCCTGCAACCGCGGCACAAACCCGTCTTCGGGCGGCAATCCGTACCCGTGGGTCAGGCTGTCGCCCAGCGCCACCAACGCCACCGGCGCGGCCCAGGCCGGACCGGCAAGACAGATCACCAGCACCAGCGCCTTGCCCATCCTTTTCACGTGCCCATATAGTTCTGAAACCCCCGGCAACAGGCAGCCTCCTTCATGACAACCATTATCTCCCTCCAAGATGCCGCTTTGGCGCTCGATAGCAATGCCGGGCGGGTCGAAATCCTGCATGGCGTGACACTGGACGTTCACAAAGGCGAGACCCTGGCCCTTGTCGGCCCCTCCGGTTCGGGCAAGTCGTCGTTGCTGATGCTGATGGGCGGGCTGGAACGCGCCACGGGGGGCGAGGTTTCGGCACTGGGACAGAAACTGACAGACCTGTCCGAAGACGCGCTGGCGCGGTTCCGGCGCAGTTCGATGGGGATCGTTTTCCAGAACTTTCACCTGATCCCCACCATGACCGCGCTGGAAAACGTCGCCACGCCGCTGGAACTGGCCGGGCACCGCGATGCAATGGCGCGCGCGCGCGCCGAGCTTGAAGCCGTGGGCCTGGACCACCGCGCCGATCATTATCCCAACCAGCTTTCGGGCGGCGAACAGCAGCGCGTGGCACTGGCCCGCGCCTCTGCCCCCTCGCCGCAGATCCTGCTGGCCGACGAACCCACCGGCAACCTGGATCAGGCCACGGGCGAAATCATCATGGACCTGCTGTTCGACCTGCACGCCAAACGCGGCACCACGCTGGTGCTTGTCACCCATTCCAACGCGCTGGCCCGGCGCTGTTCGCGCGTGATCCGCCTGCGCGACGGGCGCATTGCCCCGCAAACGGACGCCGCGGCATGAGCCTGGCCCAGGCCGCCCGCCTTGCGCGTCGCGAAATCCGGGGCGGATTGCGCGGCTTTGGTGTGTTTCTGACCTGTCTCGCGCTGGGCGTGGCCACCATCGCCGCCATCGGCTCGGTCCGGGCCGCGATCGAGGCCGGTCTTGCCGCCGAGGGCGCCGCCCTTCTTGGCGGTGATGCGGAAATGAGCTTTACCTATCGCCGCGCCAACGCCGATGAACGCGCCTTTATGGCCGACACCGCGCTGGCCATGTCGGAAATCATCGATTTCCGCTCAATGGCCGTGGTCGGCAGCGGCGCGGAGGCGGACCGCGCGCTGACACAGGTCAAGGCCATTGACGGCGCCTATCCCCTGCTGGGCAGCGTCGCGCTGGATCCGTCGATGCCGCTGGCCCGCGCCATGGCCGGGCAGAACGGCCTGCCCGGCGCCGTGATGCAGGGCCTGCTGGCAGACCGGCTTGGCCTTGCGCCGGGCGACCGGTTCAAATTCGGCCAGCAAGAGTTTGTCTTCATGGCCCGCCTGCTGCGCGAACCGGACAGTTCCGGCGGCTTCGGTCTCGCGCCGCGCTCGATTGTCACCCTGGCAGGGTTGGAAAATTCCGGCCTGCTGGCGCCGGGCACGCTGTTCAGCGCCCATTACCGGCTGGATCTGGCCGAAGGCGCGGACCTGGCCGCGCTCTCTGCGGCGGCGCGCGCGCGGTTCGAAAGCACCGGCCTGCGCTGGCGCGACAGCCGCAACGGTGCGCCGGGGCTGGCGCGCTTTGTCGAGCGGTTCGGCGCCTTCCTGATCCTGGTCGGGCTGGCCGGGCTGGCAGTGGGTGGCGTGGGCGTGTCAACCGCGATCCGCGCCTATCTTGCCCGCAAGACCGAGGTCATCGCCACCCTGCGCAGCCTGGGCGCGACACGCGGCACGATCTTTCTTACCTATTTCCTGCAAATCGGCATGGTCGCCGGCTTGGGCATCGCGCTTGGCCTGCTGATTGGCGCGCTGGCCCCGATCCTGCTTGCGCCGCTGATCCTGTCGGCTCTGCCCTTTCCGGCGGTCTTTACGCTTTACCCGCTGCCGCTGATCGAGGCCGCGCTTTACGGCGCCCTGACAGCGGCCATCTTCACCCTCTGGCCGCTGGCGCGGATCGAGGAGGTGCGCCCCACCGCGCTGTTCCGCGACGCACTAGGCGCGCGCGCCGCCCTGTTGCCCGCGCCACGCTACCTCGCGGCGGTGGGCGGGCTGCTGGTGCTGCTCGTGGGACTGGCCTCCTGGCTTTCGGGCTCGGCAATGCTGACGCTCTGGTTCGCGGGCGGCGTCGTGGCCGCGATGGGTTTCCTGTCACTTGCCGCAATCGGCCTGCGCGCGCTGGTGCGGGGCCTGTCGCGCAAGATTCGCCCCGGACCGGCCCTGCGCTGGGCACTCACCGCCGTGGCCCACTCGCGCGAGGCCACCACACCGGTTGTGCTCTCCCTGGGCCTGGGCCTGGCGGTACTGGCCACGGTTGGACAGGTCGACGGCAACCTGCGCAACGCCATCGCGCGGGACCTGCCGGATGTCGCCCCCAGCTTCTTCTTCGTCGACATCCAACAGGACCAGATGCCGGATTTTCGCGCCCGGCTGGACACGGATACCGCGGTCTCCAAGGTCGAAACCGCGCCCATGCTGCGCGGCATCATCACCCGGATCAACGGGCGACCGGCGCGGGACGTGGCCGGAGACCACTGGGTGCTTCACGGCGACCGGGGCGTGACCTATTCCGCCGGCCTGCCGGCCAATACCAGACTGACCGCCGGCAGTTGGTGGCCCGAGGATTACAATGGCCCGCCCCAGATCAGCTTTGCCGCCGAGGAGGCGCAGGAAATGGGCATCAAACTGGGCGATGAAATGACGGTCAACGTGCTGGGCCGCGACATCACCGCCACCGTGACCAGCTTTCGCGAGGTGGATTTCTCAACTGCCGGCATGGGCTTTGTCATCGCCATGAACCCCGGCGCGCTGGCCGGAGCGCCTCACAGCTTCATCGCCACTGTCTATGCCGAGCAATCCGCCGAGGCTGCAATCCTAAGAGACCTCTCCGGCACCCTGCCCAACATCACCGCCATCCACGTGCGCGAAGCGGTAGGGCGTGTCTCGGGGCTGGTGGCACAGTTGGCCAACGCCACCACCTACGGCGCCACGGCGATCCTGCTGACAGGGTTGCTGGTGATCATCGGCGCGGCCGCCGCCGGACAACAGGGGCGCACGTATGAGGCCGCCGTGCTCAAGACCCTGGGCGCCCAACGCCGCCAGATCCTGACAAGTCTTGCCGCCCGAGCCGCTCTGCTGGGCGGCGCGGCGGGACTGGTGGCCCTGGCTGTGGGCGCAACCGGCGCATGGGCCGTGATGACCTTCGTGATGGAAAGCGACTTCGAACTGATCTGGCCCAACGCCCTGACTGTCGTCGCTGCCGGGCTCCTGGCCAACCTGCTGGCCGGGCTTTTCTTTGCGCTCCCTGCCCTCGCCGCGCGGCCTGCCCGCGTTCTTCGCGCCCGCGACTAAAGCGCTCCCGCCATCTTCGCCGCCCGAAGGCGGCTGCCAGATGTTGGGCCAGGCTCAGCACAGCTGAGCCTGAAAGGGGCGCTGCCCCGTCCCGGCAAGCCGGGACTCCCCGGGATATTTGAAGCCAAAAGAAGACAGGGAGCACCCATACTTCTTTTGGCCCCAAATATCCCGGGGGGAGCATTGAAAATTTCAATTTTCAATGTGGGGGGCTGGCCCCCCTATTCCGCCGCGTCGGCGTAGTCCTCCATTGGAGGGCAGATACAGACAAGGTTGCGGTCGCCCCAGGCATTGTCCACCCGGTTCACCGGCGGCCAGTACTTGTCGACCCGGAACGCGCCGGGCGGAAAACACCCCTGTTCGCGGCTGTAGGGCCTGTCCCATTCGCGCACAAGGTCTTCCATCGTGTGGGGCGCGTTCTTCAGCGGATTGTTTTCCACATCCATGCGTCCTTCTTCGATCTCGCGGATTTCCTCGCGGATCGACAGCATCGCATCGACAAAGCGGTCCAGCTCGGCCTTGGTCTCGCTTTCGGTCGGCTCGATCATCAGTGTTCCGGCAACCGGCCAGCTCATGGTCGGCGCATGGAACCCGGCATCCATCAGGCGCTTGGCAATATCGTCCACCGTCACCCCCGCACTGTCTGCAAACGGGCGCGTGTCGATGATGCATTCATGCGCCACCCGGCCCGTCGGCCCGCGATAAAGCACATCGAACGCACCTTCCAGGCGTTTGGCGATGTAGTTGGCGTTCAGGATCGCCACCCGCGTCGCCTGTGTCAGCCCGGCGCCGCCCATCATCAGGCAATAGGCCCAGCTGATCGTCAGGATCGAGGCCGAGCCATATGGCGCCGCCGAAACCGGCCCTTGCGCGTCCCCGGTTTCAGGGTGGCCCGGCAGATGCGCTGTCAGATGCGCCTTTACCCCGATCGGCCCCATGCCGGGTCCGCCTCCGCCGTGCGGAATGGCAAAGGTCTTGTGCAGATTCAGGTGGCTCACGTCCCCACCCAGATCGCCGGGACGCGACAATCCCACCATGGCGTTCATGTTGGCGCCGTCGATATAGACCTGCCCGCCATGGTCATGTGTGATCGCGCAGACATCCATCACCGTTTCCTCAAACACGCCATGCGTGGACGGGTAGGTGATCATGCAGCCGGCAAGATTTTCCGAATGTTTCTCAGCCTTTTCGCGGAAATCATCCAGATCGATATCGCCGTTTTCCGCCGATTTCACCGGCACCACCTTCCAGCCCACCATCATGGCGCTGGCCGGATTGGTGCCATGCGCGCTCATCGGAATGAGGCAAATGTTGCGATGCCCCTGCCCGCGCGCCTTGTGATAAGCGGCAATGGTCAACAGCCCCGCATATTCCCCCTGCGCGCCCGAATTGGGCTGCATGGAAATCGCGTCATACCCGGTGATCCGGCACAGCTTGTCCGACAGGTCCGCAATCATCTCGGCATAGCCCTCGGCCTGATCCAGCGGTGCGAACGGGTGCAGATAGGCATATTCCGGCCAGCTCAGCGGCATCATCTCGGCCGCCGAATTAAGCTTCATCGTGCACGAGCCCAACGGAATCATCGCCCGGTCCAGCGCCAGATCGCGATCCGCCAGACGGCGCATGTAGCGCATCATCTCGGTCTCGGCCCGGTTCATGTGAAAAATAGGATGGGTCAGATACGCGCTTTGCCGGTGCATGTTCTCGGGCACGCGATAGGTCGGCGTATAATCGTCGTCCCTGCGCTCGACACCAAAGGCCCGCCAGACCTTTTCGATCACCTCGGGACGGGTTGCCTCGTCCAGCGTGATACCGACCCGCGTTTCCCCCACCGCGCGCAGATTGATCTGTTCGTCGCGGGCCGATTTCAGAACCGCCGCCTGCAACGGCCCCACATCCACCGTGATCGTGTCGAAAAACGCCTGCGGATCCACCCTGAACCCGGCCTCTTCCAACCCACGCGCAAGCCGCACGGTCTTGCGGTGAATACGCTGTGCAATCGCCTTCAGCCCCTTGGGCCCGTGAAACACCGCATACATCGATGCCATCACCGCCAACAGCGCCTGCGCCGTGCAGACGTTGGAATTGGCCTTCTCGCGACGGATATGCTGCTCGCGCGTCTGCAATGACAGGCGATAGGCCCGGTTGCCGTGGCTGTCGATCGACACGCCGATGATACGGCCCGGCATGGCGCGCTTATAGGCATCCTTGGTCGCCATATAGGCCGCGTGCGGCCCGCCATAGCCTACCGGCACGCCAAACCGCTGGGTCGATCCCACGGCAATATCCGCCCCCATTGCGCCCGGCTCCTTCAGCAGGGTCAGCGACAGCGGATCGGCTGCCACAATGCCGATCGCCTTGTGCTCATGCAGCGCCGCGATCTGATCGGTAAAATCGCGCACATGGCCATAGGTGCCCGGATACTGGAACAGCGCACCGAACACCTTTTCTGGCTCCATCTTGTCGGGGTTGCCCACGATCACCTCGATGCCCAGCGGCGCGGCGCGGGTTTTCACCACGGCGATATTCTGCGGATGACAATCACGATCCACGAAAAACGCCATCGCCCTGGATTTCGACACCCGCTGCGCCATGGTCATCGCCTCGGCGCAGGCGGTCGCCTCGTCCAGCAGCGACGCGTTGGCGATCTCCAGCCCGGTCAGGTCGGAAATCATCGTCTGAAAATTCAGCAACGCCTCAAGCCGGCCCTGCGAAATCTCGGGCTGATAGGGCGTATAGGCCGTGTACCAGGCCGGGTTTTCCAGAATATTGCGCTGGATCGCGGGCGGCGTCACCGTGCCGTGATAGCCCTGCCCGATCAGCGAGGTGAACACCTTGTTCTTGCCCGCCGTCACCCGCATATGATGCAGCAATTCGCGTTCCGACATGGGCCTGCCGAAATCCAGCGGCTCTTTCTGGCGAATGCTCGCAGGGACCGTATCGTCGATCAGCGCGTCCAGATCGGGCGCGCCCACCACCTTCAACATCTCGGCCATTTCCTCGGGCGAGGGGCCAATGTGGCGCCGATTGGCGAAATCATAAGGCAAATAGTCGGTTGGCGTGAAGGACATCAAAGCTCTCCGTGCACGTATTGAACAAAGGCCACAGGCGCGCGCATCCGCACGCATCTGGCACAGGAAAGGGCTTCATTTTGCCCCAAATACTCCCCCCGGAGGGCCGCCATCGGGCCGCGTCTCCGGGGGGTGTGACTCTCGGCGCCCCGGCACAGGTCCGGGCCAACGCCCAGCCTAGCCGATGAAATCCTTGTATTCGGCTTCATCCATGTAATCGTCCATCTGGCTCAGGTCGGCGGCCTTGATCTTGAAGAACCACGCATCGCCCAGCGGATCGTCATTCACCTTGCCCGGCGCGTCCACCAGCGGTTCGTTCACCTCGACGATCTCGCCATCCAGCGGGGCCAGAATATCGCTGGCGGCCTTGACGCTCTCGATCACGCAGACCTCTTCATCCTTCGTCACTTCGGTGCCCGGCTCGGGCAGTTCGATGAACACCACGTCGCCCAGCTGTTCGCTGGCATGTTCGGTGATGCCCACAACCACCACATCCCCCTCGACGCGCAGCCATTCATGTTCTTCGGTGTATTTCATCAATGCTCTCCTGTTGATCAGCGTTTGAACCGGGCCGGCACAAGCGGCATCTTCGCCACTGTCAGGGGCAACCGCTTGCCCCGCACCTCCCCGAAAATCTCTGTACCCACGGCGGCTTGCGCGCTTCCGACATAGCCCATGGCGACCGGCGCTTCCAGCGTCGGGCCAAAGCCGCCCGACGTGACCTCGCCAATCGGATCGCCACCCTCTGCCCCGGCATAAAGCACCGTCCCGGCGCGCATCGGCGCCCGCCCCTGCGGCGCCAGCCCCACACGCTTGCGTGCCACGCCCTCGGCCATGTCTCCGAAAATCCGCTCCGCTCCCGGAAAGCCCCCGGCGCGATCGCCGCCCGCGCGGCGCACCTTCTGGATCGCCCAGTTCAGACCGGCTTCCACAGGCGATGTGCCCGCGCTGATGTCATTGCCATACAGGCACAGCCCAGCCTCCAGCCGCAGGCTGTCGCGCGCGCCCAGCCCGATGGCCTCGACCTCCTCCATATCCAACAACACCCGGCACAGCGCCTCTGCGGCGGCGGCGGGAACCGAAATCTCGTACCCGTCCTCGCCGGTATAGCCCGAACGCGACACCCAGCATTCGGTCCCGTTCAACTCCACCGTCGCCACATCCATGAACGCCATGTCCGCCACCGCACCGCTCAGCCGCGCCAGCGCGGCCTCGGCTGCCGGTCCCTGAAGCGCGATCAGCGCGCGGTCGGTGATCTCGGTCACGCTGACATTGGGCTCCAGCGCGCTGCGCATCCGGGCGATATCGCCGTCCTTGCAGGCCGCGTTGACCACCACGAACAGATGATCGCCCCGGTTTGCGAACATCAGATCGTCCTCGATCCCCCCGGCGGCATTGGTGAACAGCCCATAACGCTGACGACCTTCGCCCAGGCCCAGCACATCCATCGGCACCATTTTTTCAAAGGCCAGCGCCACTTCCGCGTGGCTTCCGCCGCGCAGGATCACCTGCCCCATATGGCTGACATCGAACAGCCCGGCGGCGGCGCGGGTGTGCAGATGCTCCTTCATCACGCCCATCCCGTATTGCACCGGCATCTCGTAGCCGGCAAAGGGCACCATCCTGGCGCCCTGTTCGACATGCAGATCATAAAGCGGTGTGCGCTTCAGTTCTCCCATGGCTTTCGCCCCCGTCCTCTTCCGGCGCGTCCATGGGTCTGGTCACATCCGGCATCCCAAATCCGCGCAAGACCTGCGCGTGCGATGCCCCCTCTGTCCTTTCGCCTGAGATCGTTATCCCTTCGGCGGGCGCCCACGCGCCTCTCTCCAGAGTCTGTTCAGATAACGCGGTCCCTGCGGCCTGAGAGTTTCCGGGGCGGTTGCTCCTTCGGCACCGGTTCACATCCGGTTCTCCCGAGTCATCTGTTGCGCATACCGTAGTGTGCCGAAATCCCGCTGACAAGCGGCAAAACGCAGCCTGCGTCAGCTATGGCAGGGCTCTGGCGCCAGGATCGCCAGCAGCGCGGTATTGTTGCACACCAGCGCGTCCAGCGTCACGTCGTCCAGCCGCAGATAAAACGCCTCCGCCGCATCCTGCAACGCAAAGCGCAACCGGCAGGCATCGGTCAGCGGGCAGGTATTGTCCACATCGGCAAAGCACTCGGTCAACGGAACCGGCGCCTCCAGAATGCGGAATATCTCGCCAATTCTGATCTCTTCGGGCGGACGCGCCAGCTCCAGCCCGCCATTGCGCCCGCGCTGGGTGTGGATCACGCCCAGCTGCGCCAGTTGGTTGATGACCTGCGCCAGGTGGTTTTCCGAAGCATTGCAGCGCGCGGCGATTTCGTGTTTCGTAACCAGACGACCCTGGTGGGCGGTGCAGAACATCAGCAACCGGATCGCGATATTGGTTCTCTTGGTGATGCGCACCCGCACGTCCCCCACCGTTGTGTCGGATGACGGTCTTTATGACGCATGGTGATGAAAACGGACTTGACATGGATCAAGAGCATGACGGCCAAGAACGCGTGAAAGCCCCCTGTTTCTTTGGCTATGGCAGTCTGGTGAACCGCGATACGCACCAGTATGGCGATGCGCAACCTGCCCGGCTCGCGGGCTGGCGGCGCGCGTGGCGGCACACCACCCTGCGTCCGGTGGCCTATCTGACAGTGGTCCCCGATGCCACCTGCGAGATCGACGGGCTGATCGCCCCGGTGCCCGGCGGAGACTGGACGGCGCTGGACGCACGCGAACACGCCTATGACCGCGTCGCCGCCAGCCATGCCGTTACGCACAGCGCGCCCGAACAGCTGGATGTGGCGGTCTATACCGTGCCCCATGGCAAACACGGCGCGCCCAATGTCGAACATCCCGTGCTGCTCAGCTATATCGACGTGGTGGTGCAGGGCTATCTGCGCGAATTCGGCGCCCACGGCGTGGCGCGGTTCTTTGCCACCACCGCAGGCTGGTCCGCCCCGGTGCTGAACGATCGCGCCGCGCCACGGTATCCGCGCCACCGGCCGGTCTCGCCAACCGCGCTGGCACTGGTCAACGCCCATCTCGATGCCCTTGGCGCCACCGTGTTCGTCGGCCAGCGCGATCCAGCGCCAACCGCCCCGCCGCGCGCCTGATCCCGCGCGACCCGGTTCAGCCCAGCGGATCGAAGGCCACGATTCCCACCTCGTCGTCAAATCCGCGCAGCGCATGCCGCCCCATGTCGCGCCCCTCGCGGGGCGCTACCATCGCGGCGAAATCCGCAGTTGCCAATAGCGGCGCATCCAGCGTCTTCGTCATGCTCTCGACCCGGCCCGCCAACGCCACGGACGCCCCCGTCACCGTGAAATCCAGCCGCTTCTCGGTGCCGACATTGCCGTAAACCGCCTCGCCCACATGCAGCCCCACACCAAACGCCATCTGCGCGTCTTCCGGCAGGTCCGCACGCCGGTGAAACGCCTCGCGCGCCGCCGACAGCGCCGCCGCGCACATGTCCTCGGGAAACCGGCGGCGGTTGTCGAACGGGAAGATCGCCAGCAATCCGTCGCCCATGAACTTCAGCACTTCACCGCCATGATCCAGTACCGCCCCCGCGACGCATTCGAAATAGCGGTTCACCGTGGCCAGATAGTCTTCGGGCGCCATCTGCTGACTGACCAGTGTCGATTCGCGCATGTCGCTGTAAAGCAGGGCACAATCGATCCGGCGCACATCGCCGCGCGCGATCTGCCCGCTCAGAACCGCCTGCGCCGAGATCCGCCCCAGATAGGTCTCGGTCAGCTCGGTCACGAAAAACCGTTCGGTTGCCGCGCGCGCGGCAACCATGAATGGCACAAGGATACCCCGGAACCCGGCAATCTCGTGGTCCTGAAACCCCGATCTGCGATTGGTTGTCAGCGAAACCGTGGCGCCTGTCGTTGCCTCCATTCCGCTGTCGAACTCGAACCAACGGTTGCCGAACGGCACCGCAAACACCACGTAATCGGTGGTCCCCTTGTCCGCCAGCCGCTGGAACAAAGGGTATTTCGCCGCCACGTCCGGGTCGGTCAGGTCCTGGCGCAAGGATGCGAAGTCGGTCAGTTCATCGGCCAGTTGCGGCCCCGCCAGATGCCGCAATTCCTTCAGGCGCTGACGGGCAAACGGATTGATTTCCCCGAAAGGCCCGCGCCCGTGCACCGTTTCATCCATGTCCGCGCGGCGCAGCGTGTTCCACGAGGAGCGCCCGCTTTCCATGTCCCAGGTCGCATCCAGCATCGCCAGCACCGGATGCAGCAACAAGCAGCCTATGGATATGCGCGTCACCGGCACACCGCCATCAACCAGACGCCGGCAGGTTTCTTCCACCAGATCATCCAGACCAATGTCGTACAGCGCCGCCCGTTGCAGCCACTCCGCCAAACGATCAAACGTATCCGCCATTGCGCCTCTCTTTTCGGGCAGGGTCGGTCAACGGGCCGTTCAAGTCACGCCTTTTTCGCACCGGTCCGGGGCTGCCGCCTCAGCCGCGCGCCCTGATCACCTGCAACAGCGGCATCAGCGCCGACATGTCCGGACCGTGGCTCTGCCCGGTCAGCGCCTTGCGCAGCGGCATGAACAGCCCCCGCCCCTTGCGCCCGGTCGCGGCTTTCACCTCGGCCGTCCACGTGCCCCATGTCTCGTCGTCAAACGGGCCTTCGGGCAACAGCCTCATCGCCTCGGCGACAAACGCGCGGTCTTCCTCGGCGATCTCCGGCTCGGCGCCTTGCGCGAACAGCGTCCACCAGGCGGCCAGATCCCTGCGCGTGGTGATATTCTCGCGCGTCACGTCCCAGAACCGCTGTGCCAGAGCATCCGGCACCCCCGCCGCACGCACATCTTCGGCCACCGCCGCAAGCGGCAGATCATGCAACAGCCTGGCCGTCAGCGGATACAGGTCGTCCACATCGAACTTGGTCGGCGCGGCGCCGAAATGCCCGATCTCGAACCCGTCCGCGATCTCGTCCAGACTGGTACACAGCTCCACCGGGTCGGATGACCCCAGCCGCGCCATCAGGCTCAAAAGCGCCATCGGCTCCACGCCCGCCTCACGCAGATCGCGCAGCGCCAGCGTGCCCAGCCGCTTGGACAACGCCTCGCCCTGCGGCCCGGTCAGAAGCGAATGATGCGCAAACCGCGGCACCGCCCCGCCCAGCGCCGCAATGATCTGGATCTGCGTGGCCGTGTTGGTCACATGATCCGCGCCGCGCACCACATCCGTGATGCCATAATCGATGTCGTCGCACACCGAGGCCAGCGTATACAGAAACTGCCCGTCGCCCCGGATCAGCACCGGGTCCGACACGCTTGCCGCATCGATCGAGCGATGCCCCAGAATGCCGTCTTCCCACTCGATCCGCTCGTGATCCAGCCTGAAACGCCAATGCCCGTTGCCACGCTCGGCGCGCAACCTGTCCTTGTCCGCATCACTCAGCGCCAGCGCACTGCGGTCATACACCGGCGGCTTGCCCATGTTCAGCTGTTTCTTGCGCTTCAGGTCAAGCTCGGTCGGTGTCTCGAAACATTCATAGAACCGCCCCATGTCGCGCAGGTTTTGCGCCGCCTCTTCATAGCGCGCCAGCCGGTCCGACTGTTTCTCGATCCGGTCCCAGGTCAGGCCCAGCCACTCCAGATCCTGCTGGATCGCATCAACATATTCCTGCTTGCTGCGGTCAGGGTCGGTATCATCGATCCGCAGGATGAATGTGCCGCCGGCCTTGCGGGCAATCAGGTAATTCATCAGCGCGGTGCGCAGGTTGCCCACATGGATATATCCGGTGGGCGACGGGGCGAAACGGGTGGTGATCATGTCGGTCTCCTGTTGCCGCCTCCCTTTCCACAAAGCACGCGGCTTGTCCACTCTCCGCGCGCCCCGCCGCTGGTTTCCCCCGCCCCGCCACCGGCTTGTTCCCGCCGATCCCGCCGGTTTTTCATCACACCCGCGTGATGGGTGGCCAATTTGAGAAAATATCATGTATATTACCTATGTTGCAAAAATAACGATATTCGCCTCAATCGCATTCGGAGACACCCATGCTGAAAAAACCTGCCATCACCCGCCGCCACATGCTCGCCGGCGCCGCCGCCTTGCCGCTTGCCGCCACCGTCGCCCGCCCGGCCTTTGCCAAGGCGGAAATGATGGGCGTCGCCACCACCCGCTTCAACCGCATGAAACTGGGCGGGTTCGAAGTCACCACCCTGCTGGCCGGCACCCGCACCGTCGACGGCCCGCACGCCATCTTCGGCCAGAACGTGTCCCAGTCCGAATTCGACACCGCGTCCAGCGCCGCCAATATTCCCTCTGACAAGGCGCAGTTCTTCTTCACCCCAACGGTCGTGAACACCGGCAACGAACTGGTGCTGTTCGACACCGGCCTCAATCCCGACGGCATCACCTCGGCTCTGGCCGCCGCCGGCTACAGCCCCGATCAGATCGACGTGGTCGTGATCACCCACATGCACGGCGATCATATCGGCGGCGTCGCCGACGAGGCCGGCGTCACCTTCGCCAATGCCCGCCATGTCACCGGAACCACCGAATTCAACGCCTGGGACGCGTCGGGCGCCAACAAGGCGTTCGAAAGCAAGGTCCGCCCCAATGCCGACCGCTTTGACATGATCGCCCCCGGCGCCTCGGTCGCCTCGGGCATCACCGCGATCGCGGCCTTCGGCCACACGCCGGGCCACATGGCCTACATGCTGGAAAGCGACGGCAAACAACTGGTCATCGCCGCCGATTTCGCCAACCACTATGTCTGGTCGCTGGCCTATCCCGACTGGCAGGTGAAATTCGACATGGACAAGGCCGCCGCCGCCGCCACACGGCGCATGATGCTCGACATGATGACCGCCGACAACCTGCCCTTCGTGGGCTACCACATGCCCTGGCCCGGCGTCGGCTATGTCGAATCGCGTGACGGCGGATACCGCTACATGCCCGCCACCTACCAGCTCATGCTCTGAACCATGCGCCCCGGCCTTTTTCAGGCCGGGCGCAGCCCTCAGATCCCCGAACCACCAAAGCCCAAAGGCAACGCGAATGTCCCGCCCGGCGCGGCACAGCTTCCGAGCCGGCCCCACCCTTCATTGTTCCGAAAATACTCCGGGGGGTGCGGGGGGCTGGCCCCCCGCCTGCCTTACCCGCGCGCTTCGCGGATCAGACGCAGAATATCCTGCGCCGCCGCCGGAATATTGGTGCCCGGCCCAAAGATCGCCTTGACCCCGGCCTTTTTCAGAAATTCGTAATCCTGCTGCGGGATCACCCCGCCACAGATCACCAGGATATCCCCGGCATCCCTGGCCTTCAGCGCCTCGATCAACTGCGGCGCCAGTGTCTTGTGACCCGCCGCCTGGCTGGAAATCCCCACCACATGCACGTCATTGTCCACCGCGTCCTGCGCCGCCTCGTCCGGCGTCTGGAACAGCGGACCGACATCCACGTCGAACCCGATATCGGCAAAGGCCGTGGCGATCACCTTGGCGCCCCGGTCATGACCGTCCTGCCCCATCTTGACCACCAGCATCCGCGGCCGCCGCCCCTCGTCGGCGGCGAAATCCTCCACCGATTTCTGGATCGCCGCAAAGCCCTCGTCGCCTTCATAAGCCGCCCCATACACCCCGGCCAAAGTCTTGACCTCGGCGCGATGCCGCCCGAATTCCTTTTCCATCGCCATGCTGATTTCCCCAACAGATGCCCGCGCCCGCGCCGCTTCCACAGCCGCCGCCAAAAGGTTGCCGCCCTCCCGGGCAACCCGCGTCAACGCGCTCAGCGCCGCCTCGCAGGCGTCGCCGTCCCGCTCTGCCCGGATCTTTTCCAGCCGCGCGATCTGACTCTCGCGCACCGCCACATTGTCCACGTCCAGAATGTCGATCGGGTCTTCCTTGTCCTTGCGATACTTGTTGACCCCGACGATCACCTCGTCGCCCTTGTCGATCATCGCCTGGCGCATCGCCGCGCTTTCCTCGATACGCAGCTTCGGCATCCCCGAGGCCACCGCCCTGGTCATGCCGCCCATCTCCTCGACCTCTTCCATCAGCGCCCAGGCCTTCTGGATCAGCTCGTCGGTCAGCGCCTCCACGTAATAGGACCCGGCCAGCGGATCCACCACATTGGTCACACCGGTCTCCTCCTGCAAGACAAGCTGCGTGTTGCGCGCGATCCGGGCCGAGAAATCCGTGGGCAGCGCAATCGCCTCGTCCAGCGCATTGGTGTGCAGCGACTGGGTGCCGCCCAACACCGCCGACATCGCCTCATAAGCGGTGCGGATGACGTTGTTATAGGGATCCTGCTCCTGCAAACTCACGCCCGATGTCTGGCAATGGGTGCGCAGCATCTTGGAACGCTCCGACCGGGCGCCGAACTCGGTCATGATCCGGTGCCACAGGAACCGCGCCGCGCGCAGCTTGGCCGCCTCCATGAAGAAATTCATGCCGATCGCAAAGAAAAAGCTCAGCCGCCCGGCGAACTTGTCAACATCCATGCCCGCATTCATCGCCGCGCGCACATATTCCCGCCCGTCCGCCAGCGTGTAGGCCAGCTCCTGCACAAGGTTCGCGCCCGCCTCCTGCATGTGATAGCCCGAGATGCTGATCGAGTTGAATTTGGGCATCTCGTTGCTGGTGTATTCGATGATGTCCGAAATGATCCGCATCGACGGCTCGGGCGGATAGATATACGTGTTGCGCACCATGAATTCCTTGAGAATGTCATTCTGAATGGTGCCCGCCAGCAGCGCCTTGTCATGGCCCTGTTCTTCGCCCGCCACGATGAAACTGGCCAGGATCGGGATCACCGCGCCATTCATCGTCATCGACACGCTGACCTTGTCCAGCGGGATGCCGTCGAACAGGATCTTCATGTCCTCGACACTGTCGATCGCCACGCCCGCCTTGCCCACATCGCCCACCACGCGCGGATGGTCGCTGTCATAGCCGCGATGCGTGGCCAGATCAAAGGCCACCGATACGCCCTGCTGACCGGCGGCCAGGTTGCGCCGGTAAAAGGCATTGGACTCCTCGGCGGTCGAAAACCCGGCATATTGCCGGATCGTCCAGGGGCGCCCGGCATACATTGTTGCCTTGGGGCCGCGCGTGAACGGGCCGAATCCCGGCAGGCTGCCCATATGGCTCAACCCCTGCGTGTCTTCCTCGGTATAAAGCGGCTTGACATCAATGCCTTCCAGCGTCTTCCAGGTCAGATCTTCCAGCGGCCGCCCACGCAGTTCCTTGGCGGCCAGTTCGGCCCATTTCTTGGTGTCGCTCATGTCCAGTTCCTCGTCAGTGTCTCACGCCGCCGCGCCCAGGGGCGCCGGCGGCATCACAAGTCCCGCGCTTGGCGGCATAAATTTCCCGTGGCTTTTGCATTTGCCTGTCGCAATACCGGCCCGGCCACATATATTGGGCCCAACAGGAGAGAAGATGACCCACCGCTTGACCCTTGTTCTTTCACTATTTCTGGCCACCATTTCCGCGCCCGTTGTCGCGGCCGAAAACGATGCCCAATCCGGCGCCGACGCGCTGTTCCGCAGCGGCGAAACCGCCACGCTGGAAGAATTCCAGTGGATCAAGCGTCCGCTGGTGATCTTTGCCGATACCGACCGCGACCCGCGCTTTGCCCAGCAGATGGATCTGCTGCGCGCCCTGCCCGACGAACTGGCGGAACGCGACGTGGTGGTGCTGACGGATACCAACCCGGCCGCCCGATCGGCCCTGCGCCAGGAACTGCGCCCGCGCGGCTTCATGCTGGTGCTGATCGGCAAGGACGGCAATCCGTATCTGCGCAAACCCTTCCCCTGGGACGTGCGCACCATCTCGGCCAGCATCGACAAGATGCCCCTGCGCCAACAGGAAATCCGCGACAGCCACGGGCGATAGGCGCGGCCCACAAGGTGTGGCGCGGACATGTGCCCGCGCTCCGCCCTGCAATATGGCCGCGCCCGATCCACCCTATTCGAACTCCATGATCACGTCGTCCACCGCCAGGCTGTCGCCCGCTCCGGCGTTGATCCTGGACACGGTGCCGGTCCTCTCGGCGCGCAGGATGTTCTCCATCTTCATCGCCTCGACCGTGCACAGCGCCTGGCCTTCCTGCACTTCCTGGCCCACTTCCACGTTGACCTTCACGATCAGTCCCGGCATCGGGCACAACAACAGCCTGGACGTGTCCGGCGCCACCTTCTCGGGCATCAGCCTGGCCAGCTCGGTCTGGCGCGGGGTGCGCACATGCACTTTCAGATCCGCGCCCCGGCTGCGGATGCGGAACCCGCCCGGGATCTTGCCAACCTTCAGCACCAGAAGGTCATCGCCCACCTTCACCCTGGCCAGCTGATCCCCCGGCGTCCAGTCCGAGGTCACGCGCAGCTTGCCGCCATCGGCAAACTTGATGGTCGATCCCTTCTTGTCCGCCTTCACCTTCAGCGGGAACTCTTCGCCCTGAAGCGTGACCACCCAATTCGTTCCCACGCGGCGCTCGTGATTGTCCATCCGGCCCGAAACCCGCGTGCGCCGGATCTCGGCCACGCGATGCATCGCCGCCGTCGCCGCCGCGATCCTGCGCAGCGTTTCGCTGGCCAGCTCGACCCCCTGGAACCCGTCCGGGTATTCCTCTTCGATAAAGGCCGTGGTCATGTCGCCGCTGATGAATTTCGCATGATCCATGACCGCGCTCAGGAACGGCAGATTGTGCCCGATCCCCTCCACCTCGAACCCGTCCAGCGCATTGCGCATCGCTTCGATTGCCGCGCCCCGTGTCGGCGCCCAGGTGCACAGCTTGGCGATCATCGGATCGTAATACATGCTGATCTCGCCGCCCTCGTAAACGCCGGTGTCGTTGCGCACCGCAATGCCGTCACCGGCCGGGGCATCGCCCTGCCACTTGCCGTTCTCGTGCAACAGACCACCGGCCAGCTCGGCAGGCGGGCGATACCGGGTCAGGCGGCCGATCGACGGCAGGAACCCGCGATAGGGATCTTCGGCATAAAGCCGGTTCTCGATCGCCCAGCCGTTCAGCTGCACATCGTCCTGCGTGATCGACAGCTTCTCGCCGCTTGCGACCCGGATCATCTGCTCCACCAGGTCCACCCCGGTGATCAGCTCGGTCACGGGATGTTCCACCTGCAAACGGGTGTTCATCTCCAGGAAATAGAAATTCTTGTCGCCATCGACGATGAATTCCACCGTCCCGGCACTGGCATAGCCCACCGCCCTGGCCAGCGCGACCGACTGTTCGCCCATCGCCTTGCGGGTGGCCTCGTCCAGGAACGGGCTGGGCGCCTCTTCCACAACCTTCTGGTTGCGGCGTTGGATCGAACATTCCCGCTCGTTCAGATAAATGCCGTTGCCATGCGCGTCGCACAGAACCTGAATTTCGATATGGCGCGGCTGGGTCACGAATTTCTCGATGAAAATCCGATCATCGCCAAAGCTGTTCGCCGCTTCGTTCTTCGACGATTGAAAGCCTTCCCGCGCCTCTTCGTCATTCCAGGCGATCCGCATTCCCTTGCCGCCGCCCCCGGCAGACGCCTTGATCATCACCGGATAGCCGATCTGGTTAGAGATCTTCACCGCCTCGTCCGCATTCTCGATCAGGCCCATATAGCCGGGCACCGTCGACACGTTGGCCTCCTGCGCGATCTTCTTGGAGGTGATCTTGTCGCCCATCGCCTCGATCGCCCCCACCGGCGGGCCGACAAACGCAACGCCCTCGGCCTCCAGCGCCTCGGCGAATTTTGAATTCTCCGACAGGAACCCATAGCCCGGATGCACGGCCTGCGCACCGGTCTGGCGGATCGCGTCCATCACCTTGTCGATCACGATATAAGACTGGTTGGCCGGGGGCGGGCCGATATGCACCGCCTCATCCGCCATCTTCACATGCAGCGCCTGCTTGTCCGCATCCGAATAGATCGCCACGGTCTTGATGCCCATCTTGCGGGCGGTCTTGATCACGCGGCAGGCAATCTCGCCCCGGTTGGCGATCAGGATCTTGTCGAACATGTCATGTCCCTTCTTGGTCTTGGCCCGATGCCGGGGCCGTTATGGCAATAAAAAAGCCCCCCGCCCCGGATCGGGGCGGGCGGCTCTCGTCTGTTGGTCCGCCCGCGCGGGCGCGGACGGGACAACCGGATCAGTTACATTTGCCGGGGTTTTCCCGGCAATAGATGACATTGGCCGCGCCCCCCACAAGGGCGCCTGCGGCCAGGTTGCCGTTGACAACCGCGGCTGTCGCGGTGCCAACGCCGGCCCCGATAAGGGCCTGCTCTCCCGTGGTCGATCCACAGGCCGCAACACCGCCAAGCGCAACGATGCCAAGCAGCCGCGGGAGGCGTTTGTCGAAAAGGCGATACATAGCGTGTCTCCATCCTTGTTCTGTCGCTGACAGGCAGGGCGTATTGTCCGGGAAAACCCGCACCGCGCCGCGTCAAAGGCCAGCGTGGCAACCGAACCGGCCCGCAATCTGCGTTGCCGTGTACCCGGATCACTCTGAACGGAAAAACCGGGCGATCCTGAAGGGACAGGACAGGACCGCCCGTTAGGGGAAGGGTAACGGAATACACAGTTACAGGAGCGGACCCGAACAAGCCCTGTCTCCATATCCGCTATATTGGCACGGCGGCGCGGCGAAACAACTGCCCTGACAGCGTTTTCCCCGCTGTAGGCCGCATCTTGCCCAATCGCTGGCCGCATCGGCAAGTTCATGCCCAATCCTCTTCAAATGCCTCGGGAAAGGACACCCGCGCCACGTCCGCATCAATGACCAGAAGCGCCTCATAGCTCTCGGGATCGAACGGGTCTTCGGCGGCGATCACCTCGCGCCCGAACAGCCAGCTCAGACGCCCGGCGTCCAGATTGCCCCGCTCAAACGGCTGATCGCCGAAATGCGTCCACAGCGCGGCCATAAAGGCCGCGTCGGCGCGCCGGTCGGCGGGGCGGCGATCCTTGAAGCGTTCGCGCCGCGTGATCGGCGTGACACCTTTGGGATTGGCCCTGCGAATGGTGAATTGGAAATCCGTCCCGGTCAGCCGGCCAGGAAAGCCGCGATGCTTGATCATGCCGCGCGCCCCCGGATCATGGGAACGTGGCCCCCGCCGTTCATCCTCCCGGCATGGTGACGGGACTCGTGGCAGGCATCGTGGCGGACAGGCCCGCAGGCCTGCCCGAAAAGCGTATCGCCAGGTTTACTTGTACTTGCCGGTGTAGGTCGGCTCTTCCGAGATGGGCTCGGGATCGACCACGACATATTCCTCGACCGGCGCGGTATCCGCACAGGCCGCGACAAAGGCCACAAGGCCAAGTGCCAGCACTGCTTTGATGCTCTTTGACATCCGTTTCTCCAGTTCTTGTTTTCATTCGAAACAGGGCCGTTCAACCCTGCCTGCCCCACGTTCGTGTCACCACGACGTGACCGGAGAATAGCGGAATCCCGTGCAAAAAGATACGAATAGGGCGCCAAGCTAATGTGTTGTGGCCGCAATGCCGCAGTCGCGGCGGCACCCCGAGTCGCGCGCGCAAGATATAGTGGTATCATCAGAAACCCTCCCAGATACAGGTGCCGTCCTGCACCGAAAAAGCCTCGAAAAATTGCGTGGCCAGCGTGTTGATCACGCCGAATTCGGTGTCACGGTCGGCCATCGAGATGATCACCTGATCCACCTCTTCACCCTCGACGGCCAGATACGGCACCGCCACGCCAATGCAAAGGTGAAAGAAATCCGCCTCGATCTCGCCAAACTCCACACCCTGCCGGATCAGCGGCATGACATAGCGGAACCGGGCCACGCGCGAATTGTCGTCACGTGTCTCCAGCAGGATTTCCTGCAAGTAGATGTCATTGCCGGAGGGCACGGCCGGGGCTTCCTCCTGCACCCCGGTCGTGGCCGCGGCCCCGATGGGCCCTCCGATCGCGGCAAATGTCATGGCAGCCAGAAACCAGCGCATCACGACGCCTCTCCGGTGTGGCGCGCATATCGCAGCCAGCGCGCCCGGCGTCCCGGGCATTCCAGCACATCGCGGATGATCTCCTCGATATGGGCGCGCGCCACCGGTCCGCTGATCTCGCCCCCGGCGGTGACAAGCAACCGGCCGGCCTCGCGCCGCACCCGCACCACGGGGGAAAACCCGCGCAGATGCTGAAGCGCGCGCCACATGTCCTGGCGCACCTGATGCGCGATCCGCAGCCGTCCCGCATCGGGCAAGTCGGTGCGCGCCGCCACATCCAGCCGCGCGCGATTGCGCCGCGCCAGCGTCAGGGTGTCCCCGTCGTTCCGGATATGCCAGCGCCCCCGGCTCATGCCGGCACGCCCGCGTCAGGCGTCGGGGCCCCGTCGGCGCCGATGATCCCGATATGTCCCGCGCCCGCAACGCGCGGGCCTTCGGCCTGCGACAGCATAAAGGACTGGTTTTTCCAAAGCCGGGTCATCGGGTCACGTTCCTTTCGGCCTTTGCATAAGGCGGGGCCAAACCCCGCCCGCCCCTTTGCGATCACAACGGAATGTTGTCGTGCTTCTTCCACGGGTTCTTGACTTGCTTGTTGCGCAAGCTGGCAAAGGCCCGGGCCACCCGCTTGCGCGTGCCGCGCGGCTGAATCACCTCGTCGATGAACCCGCGCTCGGCGGCCACGAACGGGTTGGCAAAGCGATCCTCGTAATCGGCCGTATGCTGCGCGATCTTTTCGGCATCGCCCAGATCGGCGCGGTGAATGATCTCGGTCGCCCCCTTGGCGCCCATCACGGCGATCTCCGCCGTGGGCCAGGCATAGTTGAAATCGCCGCGCAGATGTTTGGACGCCATCACGTCATAGGCGCCCCCATAGGCCTTGCGCGTGATCACCGTCACTTTCGGCACAGTCGCCTCGCCATAGGCAAAAAGCAGTTTCGCACCATGCTTGATCACCCCGCCATATTCCTGGCTGGTTCCCGGCAGGAAGCCCGGCACATCCACCAGCGTCAGGATCGGGATTTCGAACGCGTCGCAGAACCGCACGAACCGCGCCGCCTTGCGAGAGCTGTCGATATCCAGACACCCCGCCAGCACCATCGGCTGGTTGGCCACCACACCCACGGTCTGCCCCTCCAGACGCACGAAGCCGGTGATGATGTTCTTGGCGAAATCTTCCTGAATCTCGTAGAAATCGCCCTCGTCGGCGATCTTCACGATCAGTTCCTTCATGTCATATGGGGTGTTGGCGTTCTCGGGCACCAACGTATCGAGCGAGTCTTCGATGCGCCCCGGCTCGTCAAAGAACGGACGCACTGGCGGCTTTTCGCGGTTGTTGAGCGGCAGGAAATCGACCAGGCGGCGCACTTCGGCCAGCGCCTCGACATCGTTTTCAAACGCCCCGTCGGCCACGCTCGACTTTTTCGTATGGGTCGATGCGCCGCCCAGCTCCTCGGCCGTCACCACCTCGTTGGTGACGGTCTTCACTACATCCGGGCCGGTCACGAACATATAGGACGTGTCCTTGACCATGAAGATAAAGTCGGTCATCGCCGGGCTGTACACCGCGCCACCGGCGCATGGGCCCATGATCACGCTGATCTGCGGCACGACACCGGACGCCATGATATTGCGCTGGAACACCTCGGCATAACCCGCAAGGCTGGCCACGCCCTCCTGAATGCGCGCGCCCCCCGAATCGTTGATCCCGATCACCGGCGCGCCGTTCTGCACCGCCATATCCATGATCTTGCAGATCTTCTCGGCATGGGTTTCCGAAAGCGATCCCCCGAACACGGTGAAATCCTGGCTGAACACATACACCATGCGGCCATTGATCGTGCCCCAGCCGGTGATCACGCCATCGCCCGCGGGCTTGTCCCTTTCCATCCCGAAATCGGTGCAGCGATGGGTTTTGAACATGTCGAACTCTTCAAACGAGTCCTCGTCCACAAGCAGTTCGATCCGCTCGCGCGCGGTCAGCTTGCCCTTGGCGTGCTGGCTGTCGATCCGGCGCTGCCCGCCGCCCAGCCGGGCCACATCCCGGCGCTCTTCCAGTTGCTGGAGGATATCTTTCATGGCTGGTCCCCTATGGTTTGAGCGCCAACATAGCCAAGCATTGCGTAACAACAAAGCCAATTTCGGCAAATTTGCAAACTTTGGAAAAATTGGAATGTGTATATTGAAAAACTGCAAATACTACACAAATCAACCATCCCGCCCGTGGACAATTTCGCGCCCCCGCCCTACCTCTGTTTCATGAAATCACGTACGGGCAGTCGATTTCTCGACCGCACAACACCACCAAACATCTTCACGCTGATCCTGCTGGCCGGGGTTTCGGCCCTGAGCATGAACATCTTTCTGCCCAGCCTGCCCAGCATGGCCGCGTATTTCGAAACCGACTACGCCGTGATGCAGCTTTCGGTAGCGGTCTACCTGGCGGTGAACGCGGTCTTGCAGGTGCTGATCGGTCCGATCTCGGACAAGCTGGGGCGCCGCCCGGTGATCCTGGGCGGGATGGCGATTTTCCTCGTGGCCACGCTGGGCTGTATCCTCGCGCCCAACGCCGCCCTGTTCCTGACCTTTCGCATGATGCAGGCCGCGGTGGTCGTGGCGATGGTGCTCAGCCGCGCCGTGGTGCGTGACATGGTGCCCGCCGACCAGGCCGCCTCGATGA
This sequence comes from Thiosulfatihalobacter marinus, assembly GCF_016019955.1. Taxonomy (GTDB): domain Bacteria; phylum Pseudomonadota; class Alphaproteobacteria; order Rhodobacterales; family Rhodobacteraceae; genus Shimia; species Shimia marinus_A. The sequence continues at coordinate 119,284 of NZ_JAECRZ010000002.1, read as the reverse complement.
TCGGCTATGTGACCATGGGCATGACCGTGGTGCCGATGCTCGGGCCGGTACTGGGCGGCGCGCTGGACCAGATCTTTGGCTGGCAGGCCAGCTTCTGGGTACTGTTCGCGGCGGGCCTTGTGATCCTTGTGATGGCCTGGGCGGATCTGGGCGAAACCAAACAGTCCAGCGGCCTGTCCCTGGGCCGCCAGTTCCACGAATATCCCGAACTCCTGCGCAGCCCGCGCTTTTGGGGCTATTCCATGGCCTGCGCCCTCAGTTCGGGCGCGTTCTTTGCCTATCTGGGCGGCGCCCCGTTTGTCGCGACCGAGATTTTCGGGATGAGTCCCAGCAAGATGGGCCTGTATTTCGGCGCGCCCGCCGTGGGCTATTTTCTGGGCAATTTCCTGTCCGGGCGGTATTCCGTGCGCTTTGGCATCAACCCGATGGTGATGGCGGGCTGTAGCGTTGCGGCCAGCGGCGTGGCGCTGTCGCTGCTGATGTTCCCGCTGGGGGTCGGCTCGGCGGAAACCTTCTTTGGCCTGCTGTCGCTTGTCGGGGTCGGAAACGGCCTGACCATCCCCAATGCCACCGCCGGCGCGCTGTCGGTGCGCCCGCATCTGGCCGGCACCGCCTCGGGCCTGTCCGGGGCGATGATGATCGGCGGCGGCGCCGGGCTGTCGGCGCTGGCGGGCGCGCTGCTCGGCCCCGGCTCCGGCCCGTTCCCGCTCTTGTGGCTGATGCTGGCCACCTCGCTGGGCGGCGTCGTCGTGATCCTCCTGGTGATTCACCGCGAAAACCGGCTTGGCCTCTGAGAGGCGCGAGGCAGGCCCGCAGGGCCGACGAGCCCCCCCGGAAATCCCCACTGGCCCCCGCGGCTTTGCAAAGCTATCTTTGCAGCTACGCAACCCCAGTGCCGGAGGCCCCCTTGCCCACCCAGAAACTCTATGCCGGTGCCAAACTGCGCGAGATCCGCACCCGGCTTGCGCTGACCCAAAAGGATTTTGCCCAGAAGCTCGGCGTGTCGCTGCCCTATCTCAACCAGATGGAAAACAACAACCGTCCGGTGTCGACCACCGTGGTCCTGGCTTTGGCACAGGAATTTGGCCTGGACGTGACCGAGCTGTCCACCGGCGACAGCGAGCGGCTTGTGTCGGATATGCGCGAGGCCCTGGCCGACCCGGTCCTGGCCGAAGCCTCCGCCCCGCTGGCCGACTTGCGCCTGACCGCGTCCAACGCGCCCGCACTGGCCCGCGCCTTTCTGGAACTGCACCGCGCCTATCGCCAGACCCATGAACGGCTGGCCTCGCTGGACGAGGCGCTGGGGCGGCAGGACGTGCAGATGCAGGCCAGCCCCTGGGACGAGGTGCGCGACTTTTTTCACTATTGTGACAACTACATAGACGCCGTCGACCGGGCCGCCGAACATTTCGCCGCGCCCGCGCCCGACCAGGGCGGCATCCGCGCAACCGCCCTCGCGGCGTTGCGGGCGCGGGGCATCACGGTGGAATTCACCGATATCGAAGACCAGCGTCTGTTCGATCCAGATGCGGCGCGCCTGCAAATCTCGCGCTACGCCCAGCCGGAAACGCAAACCTTCCAGTTGCTGTTGCAGGTGGCGCTGATGCAAAGCGACAAGTTGCTGGAGGCCACGCTCGATCTTGCCCGCTTCCAGACCGAAGCCGCCCGCGCCATTGCCAAGATCGGGCTGGCCAACTATTTCGCCGGCGCGGCGCTGATGCCCTATACCGGCTTTCTTCAGGCGGCGCGCGAAACCCGCCACGATCTGGAACTGCTGGCCAACCGCTTTGGCGCCTCGGTCGAACAGGTTGCCCACCGCCTTTCGACCATGCAGCGCCCCGGCGCCAAGGGCATCCCGTTCTTTTTCGTGCGTGTCGACCAGGCCGGAACCATCACCAAGCGCCATTCGGCCACGCGCCTGCAATTCGCCCGCTTTGGCGGCGCCTGCCCCCTGTGGAACGTACACCGCGCTTTTGAAACCCCGGGCCGTTTCCTGCGTCAGCTGGCCGAAACACCTGATGGTGTGCGCTATATCTCGCTGGCGCGGGACGTGTCCAAATCGGGCGGGCATTTTGGTGCCCCGGTGCGGCGCTACGCGATTGCGCTGGGCTGCGAAATCCGCCATGCCGATGCGCTGGTCTATGCCGATCACATGGACATTTCAAACCCGCAAGCCTTTGAACCGATAGGCATTTCTTGCCGGATTTGCGAGCGCACCCATTGTCATCAACGCTCGGTACCGCCTCTGGAACGCCGCTTGACGATCAATCAGAACACCCGCGGCGTGCTACCCTATGAGGTGGAGTAAGACAGATTTCAGGCCTCCGGCGGGGATATTTGGAGCCAAAAGAAGATGCGCCTTCTGTTCAAGCTGCTTACGATTGTCGTGGTCACCGCCTATGGAATGATCGCCTTGTCCGGGGTGGCCGAACGGATGGTCATCTACCCGTTTGACCCGGCCCGCCAGTCCCCCGCCGAGGCCGGGCTGGACGGGGTGGTGGAACAGCGTCTTGAGCGGGACGGCGAAACCCTGATTGTCTGGACGGCGCCGCCCCGGCCCGGGCAGCCGGTCATCCTGTATTTTCATGGCAATGCCGGCAATCTTGCCGCGCGGGCCGGCCGATTCCGGCGCTTTCTGGCGCGTGGCTACGGGGTGGTCGCCCCCGCCTATCGCGGCTCCTCGGGCAGCGGCGGAACACCGGTCGAGCCTGCCCTGATCGGCGATGCCGTGGCGCTCTGGCCGCTGCTGGCCCGGATGGAGGCCCCTGTCATAGTCTATGGGGAAAGCCTTGGCGCCGCCTTGGGCATCGCGCTGGTGGCCACGGCGCCGCAGCGCTTTTCCGCACTGGTTCTGGAGGCGCCGTTTACCTCGATCGCCGATCTGGCCGAGTACCATTATCCGGGCACCAAAGAGATCGCGCTGTCGCTGGACAACCAGTGGCCCAGCCTGCGCCGCGCCGCCGCCCTGACTCTGCCCTTGCTGGTCATGCACGGCACCCAGGACGATCTGATTCCCTATGAAATGGGGCAGCGGGTATTGGCCGCTGCCCGTTCGGAAGAAAAGCAATTTCTTGGCGTCCAGGGCGCCGGTCACACCGATCTGTGGCGCTCTGACACCTTGCCGCGCCTGTGGCGCTTTGTCGATCAGTTCGCCTTGAGATAGGCGTAGATCTCGTCTTTCAGCGCGCCGCGCCGCTTGCGCAGATCCACCTCGGACAATTCCTCGCGCGGTTCCACGTTGGTTTCGGCACGATGCACCTTGCGGTTCAATTCGTGATAGTCGTCGAACAGCTTGGCGAAATGCGCATCATTCACCTTGAGCGCGCTCATTTTCTCGACAAATTCGGGGAATTCTTCGGCCAGCTCATGGGGGGTGTGGGACATGTCGTGCGCTCCTTTATCGTCGTGTCGGACAGAGCCTACAGACAGCAAAACGCGCCCCGCCTTGACAGGGATCAAACCGGCGCGCGAAATCGCATTTTTCAGCGCTGTTCCGCCTGCCAGCCCGGCGCAAACCAGGGGGTCTCGTTCGATGCGGCCAGGCGGCGGCCCAGGATGTGGTCGGCGGCCTTTTCGCCGGTCATGATCGACGGACCGTTCAGATTGCCATTGGTGATGCGCGGAAAGATCGAGCTGTCGGCCACGCGCAGCGCGTCCACGCCGATCACGCGGCATTCGGGATCCACCACCGCGTGCGGATCGTCCGCCCGCCCCATCCGGCAGGTGCCGCAGGGGTGATAGGCGCTTTCCACGTGCTCGCGGATGAACCCGTCCAGATCGTCATCCGATTGCAACGCGACGCCGGGCTGAATCTCGTGTTTGACGAAGGGCGCAAACGCGTCCTGAGCAAAGATCTCGCGGGTCAGGCGGATGCAGGTGCGGAAATCCTCCCAATCCTCGGCTGCGCTCATATAGTTGAACAGGATATGCGGCGCGGCTTTCGGATCGCCCGATTGCAACGAAACCGCCCCGCGCGACGCCGAGCGCATCGGGCCGACATGCGCCTGGAACCCGTGCCCTTCGGCCGCGGCCTGCCCGTCATAACGCACCGCGATAGGCAGGAAATGGTACTGGATATCCGGATAGCGCACCCCCGGCTTCGAGCGAATGAATGCCGCGCTTTCAAACTGGTTGGACGCCCCCAGCCCGGTCTTGGCAAACAGCCATTGCGCGCCGATCAGCGCCTTGCCGAACAGGTTCCAATACTTGAACAGCGTGATCGGCTGTTTGCTGGCCATCTGGATATACAGCTCCAGGTGATCCTGAAGGTTCTGCCCCACGCCGGGGCGGTCGGCCAGCACGTCGATACCGTGTTCGGCCAGATGCGCCGCCGGTCCGATCCCAGACAGCATCAACAGCTTGGGCGAGTTCAGCGAACTGGCCGCCAGGATCACTTCGGCGCGCGCACCGATCACCTGCACCTTGCCGCCGCGCTCGATTTCCACCCCTATGGCACGGCCGTCCTCGATCACCACGCGCCGGGCCAGCCCGCGGACCAGATCGCAGTTCTCGCGCTTCAGCGCCGGTTTCAGATAGGCATTGGCCGCCGACCAGCGCCGCCCCTTCCACACGGTCATCTCCATGGCGCCGAAACCCTCTTGCCGGCGCCCGTTGTAATCCTCTGTCACCGGATAGCCCGCCTGCCGCCCCGATTCGACAAACGCGGTGTGCAGCGGGTTGTCGCGCGGTCCGCGCGTGACATGCAGCGGCCCGTCCGTGCCGCGAAACCCGTCGGCATTATCGCCGCCATGCCAGCTTTCCATGCGCTTGAAATAGGGCAGCACATCGGCATAGCCCCAGCCGGTCGCGCCGCTTTCCGCCCAATGGTCATAATCCCCGGCATGGCCGCGCACATAAACCATCCCGTTGATCGAGCTTGACCCCCCGATCACCTTGCCGCGCGGACAGGCCAGCCGCCGCCCGCCAAGATGCGGCTCGGGCGCGGTGCGATAGCCCCAGTCATACATCGACATGTTCATCGGATAGCTCAGCGCCGCCGGCATCTGGATCAGCGGCCCGGCATCGCTGCCGCCATGCTCGATCACCAGAACCGATTTGCCGGCCTCGCTCAGCCGATAGGCCAGCGCACAGCCCGCGCTGCCCGCCCCGACAATCACATAATCCGCCTGCATTATCCGCGCTCCCAAACCATCGCCCTTTTGGCGGGCGGGGTGGGCGGGTGGGCGCGTGGCAAAAGGGCGATGCGCGCGCTCAAAACGGGGCCTCCACGTCGCCCATGCGCACATAGACCGATTTCACCTGGCTGTAATGCTGGATGGCCTCCTTGGAATTCTCGCGGCCCACACCGCTGGCCTTCACCCCGCCAAAGGGCGCCTCGACCGGGGCGTCATTGTAGGAATTGATGAAACAGCTTCCCGCCTGCATCTGCCCGATCACCCGGTGCGCCCGGCTCAGGTCGCGGGTAAACACCCCCGCCGACAGGCCGAACTCCGTCGCGTTGGCACGCGCCACCGCCTCGGCCTCGTCCTCGAAATCCAGCACCGACATCACCGGGCCAAAGATCTCTTCGCGCGCGATCGTCATGTCGTCGCTCACATCGGCGAACACCGTGGGCGCAACATAAAACCCGTCGCGCGCCAGCCGTTGCCCGCCACAGATCAGCCGCGCGCCTTCCGCCTTGCCCTTGTCAACATAGCCCAGCACGATATTCATCTGCGCCGCGCTCACCATCGGGCCAAAGCTGGTGGCCTCGTCCAGCGGATCGCCGATCACCGCGTCGCCCAGCCGTTCGGCCAGCCGCGCCAGGAACGCCTCCTTGATGCCCTTCTGCACGAACACCCGCGTGCCGTTGGAACAGACCTGCCCCGAGGAATAGAAATTGCCGTTGATCGCGCCGCCCACGGCATTGTCCAGATCCGCGTCGTCAAAGATGATCAGCGGCGATTTGCCCCCCAGCTCCATCGTGACATGCTTCATCTGCGCCGCCGCCGCCGCGTATACCTTACGCCCGGTCGGCACCGATCCGGTCAGCGACACTTTGGCGACACGCGGATCCCCCACCAGCGCGGCGCCCACCTCGCCCATGCCCTGCACCACGTTGTACACACCTTTGGGCAAGCCCGCCTCAACCAGGATTTCCGCCAGTTTCAGCGCACAGATCGGCGTGGTTTCCGACGGTTTGAACACCATCGCATTGCCACAGGCCAGCGCCGGGGCGCCCTTCCAGGCGGCGATCTGCGTGGGATAGTTCCACGCGCCGATGCCCACGCACACGCCCAGCGGTTCGCGGACCGTGTAGACCCAGTCTTCGCCCAACGCGATATGCTCGCCCGTCAGGCTGGCGGCCAGCCCGCCGAAATACTCCAGCGCATCCGCCGCGCTGGTGGCATCCACGGCCAATGTCTCCTGCAAGGGTTTGCCGGTGTCGTGGGTTTCCAGCACTGACAATTCGTGATTGCGTTCGCGGATGATCGCCGCCGCGCGGGTCAGGATACGCCCCCGCTCGCGCCCCGTCCTCCTGGCCCAGTCCCGCTGCGCCGCCTCGGCACTGGCCAGCGCCCGATCCACGATGGCGGGCGTGGCGGCATGAACCCGCCCGATCACCTGGCCGGTCGCCGGGTAAATGATGTCGATCGGGGCGCCTTCGGTATCCTCGACATAGGCGCCGTCGATGAAATGGCTGGCGGTGGGTTGCAATTGCATGGGGTGCGCTCCTGCGGAAATGGGACGGGGGATTCCCCCGGCGATCCGGCGAGCCTAGCACCGGATTTCAATTTTTTGAATGACCATTTCATTTTTTATTTGAACATGAATATTGCACCCCCGCACGCATCCGGCCAAAGTGCGCCAATGGGCCGTACACGTATCCGGGATATCCGCCATCGCGAACTGATCGACGCCACTGTTTCGGCGGTGCATCAACGCGGCTATGCCGTTGTCACCATGGCGGAAATCGCATCTCTGGCCGGGGCCTCGGCGGCCTCGATCAACTATTATTTCGGCTCCAAGGAAAAGCTGATGGAGGCCACGATGCGCCACCTCATGACGCTTTTGAAACAGGCCATGCTGGAACGTTACGCCACCGCCCAGACACCGCTCGACCGGCTGAACGCCGTGCTGGATGCCAATTTCTCCGACCGGTTATACACGATCGAACAATGTTCGGTCTGGGTCCAGTTCTGGAGCAGCGCGCCCTATGTGCCCACGCTGGCGCGGCTGCATCAGATCAACCGCGCGCGCGTCACGTCGCATTTTCGCGCCGAACTGGGCGCGCTCCTGAGCCCCGCGCGCCGCGAAACCGTGCGCGTGGCCCTGCAATCCTACATGGATGGGGTCTGGCTGGAGGCCGCGCAGGCCGCCGCGCCGCTGCAACCGGCCCGCGCCCGCGCCGAGGCGCGCGAAGTGGCCGCGCTGTTGCTGCGCTCCAACAGCCAGGGCTAAGGACAGAACCCTAGCGGCGATAGACCAGCGGATCGGGATTGCCAAAATAGATCAGCTCCAGCCGATCGTCCGAGACATCCTCGATCAGGTAGCAATAGCTGTCCCGGCTTTCCGGGTCGGTCTGGATCAGCACCGGCCCGACATCCGGCGCGTCCTCGCAACGCGGTGCGATCTGCAAGAACAGGCGGCTCATCCATTCCCCGCCGTAAATCTCCTGCAACTCCGCCCCTTCGATATAAATCTCGGAACTGGGATCATCCGCGCTGCGCCACATCCCCTGCATGGCGATGCGCTGCGCCTGCCACGGGTCCAGCCCGGGAAAATGCGTCACTTCGCGCAGCGCCACCTCAACCGTGATATCCCCGAAATAGATCATGTCACCCGAAATCCCGACCGGCGTGCCCACCGGCAAAAACTCCAGCTTGTCCAGCATCCAGTCCGGCGTGCCGCCACCGTAATAGGCATAGAACTTCCATCCGTCGCTATGTACGGCGCACCAGGCCCCCTCTTCGCCCTGCTCGCAGCCCTGAAAGATGCCGGTCTGCGAAAACGGCTCGCCCAGCTGTCCGGGGCGCGCATTCTGGCGTATCGGCAACATGCCGGCGGCGATCTCCTGCATTTCCACATGCGGCGGTTTGGGCGGCGGCGCGGTCTGCGTGAAATAGCCCGCCCCCACCGACACCGAAAACTGTTTCGCGGTCTTGCCCGTGTCGATACGTGCAAAGCTGTTGATGTCATAGCCGCGCGACTTGCACGCCGTGTCCCCGGTGATCGTGAAGGCGGCGGATTGCGTGCAGAACGTGTATTTCTTCTCTGGGGTAAACGCGCGCCCCCTGGCGCTGGCAAAGATATAGTAATAGCGCTGTTTCAGATCGCCCTTGACCGGCTCCTTGCATTCGCCCGGGTCCAGGTTCCACCAACCTCTGGACACCCAGTCTTCGCCGTCCTTGTAACCCACCGCAACGCTTTGGCTGAAACCGCTGGAATTGCACAGCTCCAGCCCGGCCCGCGCCATGCCGCCAGATCCCATTGCAATCGCGAAAATCAATACTGCCAGCCGCATGTCTTTCCTCCCTTGACGAGATCAGCCTAGCGCGCGCATCGCCGCCGGCAAAGCGCAAAGCTCACAGCTTGGTCTGTCCCACAAGGGGCGTGATCTGGCGCCGCTTCAGCACCGCCTCGCGCCAGGTGATGAAACTGATCGCGCCGATGATCACCAGCCCGCCCAGGATCACCCAGATATCGGGCGCCTCGCTGAACGCCACCCAGCCCAGCAGCACCGCCCAGATCAATTGCAGAAAGCTGACCGGCTGCGTCACCGTCACCGGCGCGGCGGCAAAGGCCAGCGTCATCGCGTAATGCCCCGCCGTGGCGAAACAGGCGACGCCGAACAGGATCGCCAGATCGTACCAGCCGGGTGTCACCCACACCGCCCAGGCCGCCGGGGCCAGCCCGATCGTCACCGTGATCGACAGCATCCCCACCACCGTCGCCGGGCTGACTTCGTCGCTCAGTATCTTGGCCACCAGATAGCCGCCCGCGAACAGGAACGCGGTGAACAACATCGCCACATGGCCCGGATCCAGCGCGCGAAATCCGGGGCGCAATATGATCAGCGCGCCCACCAGCGCCATCGCCACCGCCAGGATGCGCCGCAATGCCAGCTTTTCCCCCAGAAACAGCGCCGCGCCCAGCGTCACATAGACCGGCGACAGGTAATTCATCGCCGTGACCTCGGCCAGCGGGATGCGCGCCATGGCAAAGAACCACAGGATCACCGCCCCCGTATGCAATAGCCCGCGCAGGCCGAACAGGCCCAGCTGGCGCCGGGTCAGCCGGGCGCGCAGGATCGGGCGGATCATCGGCAACAGGAACACCAGCCCCAGCGCATAGCGCAGAAACGCCGCCTCGGCGGCAGGCACCCGCGTGCCCACCAGCTTGACCAGCGCGGTCACGGCCACGAAACACAGGCCCGTGACCAACATCCAGAACACGCCCGCGACCGGCTTTTGCTGAGAGTCTGTCGTCATGGGTGCACATGACCATGTTTGCCAACCGGTGTCGAGATAGCGAACAGGTTAACCATCCCGGCGCCACGCCCAAGGCGCACAGGCGCCTGTCGGGGCGGCCCGGCATGCGGGGTCTGTCCCGGGCTTATGTGCCAAAGATCAGCTTTGCCGCGATGGCCCACATGGTGACGCCCACCACCACGTCCAGCCCCCGCCACGCCCGCGCGCTTGTGAAAACCGGGCGCAACAGCCGCGCGCCAAAGCCCAGCGTGAAGAAGAACGCAAAACTGCTCAGCGCCGCCCCCACGCCAAAGGCCCAGGCCTGTTCATATTGCGCCGATATCCCGCCCAGCAGCACAACCGTATCCAGATAGACATGCGGATTGGCCCAGGTCAGCAACAAACATGTGGTCAGCGCACCGCGCAGGCTCCCGGCGGTGCGGCCCTTGTCTTCCAGCCTGCCGCCGCCCTGCACGGCGGCCCGGAAATTCATCGCGCCATACACGAACAGAAATGCCGCCCCGCCCCAGCGCACGAACCCCAGCGCCCATGGATTGGCCGCCACCAGCGCGCCGAACCCGGCCACCCCGGCGGTGATCAGCACCGCATCCGAAACCGCGCAGGTCAGCACCAGCGGCAGCACATACTCCCCGCGCAGCCCCTGCCGCAGCACAAAGGCATTTTGCGCCCCGATCGCCATGATCAACGAGAACCCAAGCGCGAATCCCGCAAGCCCTGCCTCCAACATCTGCCCTCTCCATCGTTCTGCCTTGCGGCTTGTCTAGAGACACCAATGGATTTACACAAATGAAGAAACCTGACCTCGGATTAGATTTGCTAATGCACTTCGACCACGCCCAGCTCTCTGCCCTGGCCGCCATTCTGCGCAGCGGCAGCTTTGACTCCGCCGCCGCCGCGCTGGGGGTCACGCAATCTGCGATCTCGCAGCGCATCAAGGCGCTGGAAGAGCGGGTCGGCACGCCGCTGGTGCGGCGCGGCCAGCCCTGCACCGGCACCGAAACCGGGCGGCGGCTGGTGGCGCATCTGGATCAGGTCGGGCTGCTGGAACAGGCCCTGGCCCGCGATCTGGGCAGCGAAGCCCCCCGCCCCGCGCGGCTGCGTATCGCCGTGACTGCCGACAGCCTTGCCACGTGGTTCCTTTCCGCCGCCGCCACCCAGCCGGACCTGCTGTTTGACCTTGTTGTCGATGATCAGGATTTTTCGGCCGACTGGCTGCGCCGGGGCGAGGTCGGGGCCGCCGTCACCGCCCACGAAACTCCGGTGGCGGGTTGCGACAGCACGCCGCTTGGGGCGCTGCGCTATCTGGCCACCGCCAGCCCGGCCTATGTGGCGCGCTGGTTTGGGAACGGCGTGACCGCCACCGCCATCGCCCGCGCGCCGATGCTGCATTTCGACGCCAAGGACCGGTTGCAACATCACTGGATGATGACGCATCTGGGTCAGGCACCCACCCCGCCCAGCCACCGGCTGCCCTCGTCGCAGGGCTTTGTCCGGGCCTGTCTGCTGGGACTGGGCTGGGGCATGAATCCCGAACCGCTGGTACGCGATCATATCGCCGCCGGGCGGCTGGTGCCGCTGCTGCCCGACGCCGCCCGCGACGTGGCGCTTTTCTGGCAAACCTCGCGCCTGCTGGCCCCGGCCCTTGCCCCCCTCACCCGCGCCGTGCGCGCGGCCACAAAATCGGCACTGATCGGCCCGTAAATCGCCCGCCTGCGTGGTTAACCCTCTTCAATCAGACCATCCGCAAACCTCCCTGACCGCGCCGGAGCGCCCCGATGACCACAGCCATAGCCACGACCGCCGCCATGCGCACCGAAATCGACACCATCCGCGCGATCGTATGTTTCGTGCTGGTGCTGCACCATGTCGTGGGCATTTCGCCCGAACAGGGGCTGGAACTGCCCTATGACAACATCGTCAGCGTGATCAGCCACACGACCCAGGACATGCGGATGCCGATCTTCAGCTTCGTGTCCGGTATGGTGTTCGCCCAGGTGACGGGATTGCTGCCCGACGCGCGCACCGTGGTCCGCAAAAAAGCGCGCCGCCTGCTGATCCCGATGGCCACAGTGGGCACGCTGTTCTGGCTGGCACGCTCGGGCGTGGGCAACGAAACCACGCCCTGGGGCATGATCCTGATCACCTCCTATGCGCATTTCTGGTTCCTTCAGGCCACGTTCCTGATCATGTCGGCCTTTGCCCTGCTCGCCTGCCTGACCGGTGGCGCGGGCCACAGGCAACTGGCCATGGGGCTGGGCGTTCTGGGCATCCTGTGGTGGGGGCTGGCGCTGTTTCCGCTGCCGCTGGTCAACTGGTTCTCGATCGCCAACGCCGCCTTTCTTCTGCCGTTCTTCATGTCGGGCTATCTGCTCAACCAGACCCCGGCGCTGCGCCGGCGTCTGCGCACCCATCCGCAGGCCCGCCCCGTGGGCGCGGCGCTGCTGATTGTCGGGCTGGTGATCGGCTGGCGCATCGCCGACGGCAGCCTGCTCCTGTCCGATCTGCCGCGCCGCCTGATCGCCATCTACCTTGGCTTCTCCGCCATTTTCGGCCTGATCATGCTGCGCCCGTCGTCAAACCTTCTGGCGCGCATCGGCAGATATTCCTTTGCGATCTACCTGTTCCACGTGTTCTTCTCCGCCTTCGCGACACAGGTCTGGCACGCCCTGGGCGAACCCATCCCCCTGCTTGGCATTGTCGGTGTGGGGATCGTGTTCGGCATGGGCGGGCCAATTCTGCTGCAAAACCTGATCCTGCGCTCCCCCCTGGCCGGCTTTCTGTTCCTCGGCCTGCCGCTGGACAAACAGCGCGCCCGAAAACTGTCCACCCAGCCCAGCGGCGCATGAAAAAGGGCGCGCCCCCCGGACGCGCCCTCTCATTGCCAACGGATGCACCGCCTCAGAGCTGTTCCATGACCGCGTCGCTGGCCTCGAAATTCGTGGTCACGCGCTGCACATCGTCATCATCCTCCAGCGCGTCGATCAGCTTCATCAGCTTCTGCATACCGTCCAGGTCCATCTCGGTCGTGGTGGTCGGCCGCCACACCAGCTTGGTCGAATCGCTCTCGCCCAGCGCCGCCTCCAGCGCGTTGGATACGTCGTTCAGATCCGTATCCGCGCACCAGATGACATGGCCATCCTCGCTGCTTTCCACATCCTCGGCGCCCGCCTCGATCGCCGCCTCGAAAATCGCGTCCGCATCGCCGGCTTCCACCGGATAGGTCACTTCGCCCTTGCGCTCGAACATGAACCCGACCGAGCCGGTCTCGCCCAGGTTGCCGCCGTTCTTGGAAAAGGTCGACCGCACCGTCGAAGCCGTGCGGTTGCGGTTGTCGGTCATCGCCTCGACAATCACCGCCACGCCATTGGGGCCATAGCCCTCATAGCGGATTTCCTCGTATTCGTCGCCTTCCCCGGCGGTCGATTTCTTGATCGCGCGCTCGATCACGTCCTTGGGGACCGATTGCGTCTTGGCCTCCTTGACCGCCAGGCGCAGCCGCGGGTTCTTGTCCGGGTCGGGATCGCCCATCTTGGCTGCAACGGTGATCTCTTTCGACAGTTTCGAAAACAGCTTGCTGCGCGCGGCGTCCTGGCGCCCCTTGCGATGCTGAATATTCGCCCATTTACTATGGCCGGCCATGTTTCGCCTCCGGTTATTCCTGCACGTGTCCGTGATGTCGGCGCTTCTATACGGCAGTCAGGCCACAACCCGCAAGCGGCTTGCTTTCCGTTTGCGCCTGCGGTTGGATCAACCAAAACCGGGGCGCGCACATGACCATCGACCAGATTATCCTGTTCAGCCTCTTCGGCGGCGTCTTCGTGATGCTGCTCTGGGGCAAATTCCGCTATGATCTCGTGGCCTTCGCCGCCCTGATGACCGGCGTGGTGCTGGGCGTGGTGCCCACCAAGGACGCGTTTTCCGGCTTTGGCCACCCGGCCACGATCATCGTGGCGCTGGTGCTGGTGGTCTCGGCCGGGCTGGTGCGGTCGGGCGCGGTGCTCCTGATCACCCGCACGCTGGTGGACAGCGCCCGTGGTCTGGGCGGCCATATCGCGCTGATGGGAAGTATCGGCGCCGTGCTGTCAGCCTTCATGAACAACGTCGCCGCGCTGGCCCTGCTGATGCCGGTTGATATCCAGACCGCGCGCAAGGCCGGACGCAGCCCGGCACGCTCGCTGATGCCCCTTTCCTTTGCCACCATCCTGGGCGGCATGATCACCGCCATCGGCACGCCCCCCAACATCATCATCGCCGCGATCCGCGAGGATACGCTGGGCGCCCCGTTCCGCATGTTCGATTTCGCCCCGGTCGGCGGGCTGACCGCAATTGCCGGCCTCGCCTTCGTGGCGCTGATCGGCTGGCGCCTGATCCCCGAACGCGAGGATGCGGGCAGGAAGGTATCCGACCTTGGGCAATATATCGCGGAACTGACCATCCCGGCCGACAGCAAGCTGATCGGCCAGCGCCTGGGCGAACTGGATCCCCAGGCCGAGGAAAGCGATGTCGCCATCCTTGGCCTGTTGCGCGGCGGCAAACGCGTCTACGGCTCGGGCCGCAACAATATCCTGCGCGACGGCGACGCGCTGGTGCTCGAAGCCGCGCCCGACGCGCTGGACGAATTCCGCGCCGCCCTGGCGCTGAACTTCTCCGACGAAAAACGTGAAGAGCGGCTCAAGGCCGCGGGCGACGGGCTGGACGTGATCGAAATCGTCGTGCCCGAAACCGCCCGCATCGCCGGCAAGACGGCACAGGCGCTGGGGCTCGCCTGGCGGCAAGGCGCGGTGCTGATGGGCATTTCCCGTCAGGGTCAGCGCGTGCGCAGCCAGATCCGCAAGACAGTTGTGCTGCCCGGCGATATCCTGCTTGTTCTGGTCCCCAAAGGGCGGGGAGCCGACATCACCGATTGGCTGGGCTGCCTGCCGCTGGCCGACCGGGGCCTTGTCGTGACCGCAAATTCCAAGACATGGCTGGCCATCGGCCTGTTTCTGGCCGCCGTGATCGCCGCCTCGCTGGAACTGATCTATCTGCCTGTGGCGCTTGGCCTTGTTGCCATCGGCTATGTGCTCACCAGGATCATGCCGATCTCGGAAATCTACAACCAGATCGAATGGCCGGTGGTGGTGTTGCTGGGGTCGATGATCCCGCTTGGCACCGCACTGGAAAGCTCGGGCGGCACCGCCCTGATCGCGGGCAGTCTGGTCTCGCTGACCCAGGGATTTCCCGCCTGGGCCGTGCTGACGGTGCTGATGATCGTGACCATGACACTTTCGGACCTGCTCAACAATACCGCCACCACCATCGTGGCCGCCCCGGTGGGCATCCAGATGGCACAAACGCTGAATGTCTCGCCCGATCCCTTCCTGATGGTCGTGGCCGTGGCCGCAAGCTGTGCCTTCCTTACGCCCATCGGACACAAGAACAACACCCTGATCCTGGGCCCCGGCGGCTACCGTTTCGCGGATTACTGGCGCATGGGCCTGCCGCTGGAACTGATCGTTGTGGCGGTCTCGGTTCCCGCCATCCTGGTCTTCTGGCCGCTCTGAGTGGCCGGAGTTTCCCGACACGGGAAACAGCTCTGAAAAGCCCGCTTTTCAGGGCCGGAATGCAGATTGCATTCCGTGTGCCTCAGCCGCCTTCGACCTGCCGCGCATACTCTTCGGCATCAAACCATCCGCGCGATTCCCGCACTTTCAGATCCTCGCCCAGGTCCCATTCTTCCCAGCCGCGCACATTCAGCGGATTTTTGGTGCCCGCGTCGTGTCCGGTGAATGTCCAGACAAAAACCGCATGGGTGCCCGACAGGCGGAAGTCATCGCATGTCAGGCTCAGATCCGGCACGTCGGCAAAAAATCCCGCCGCCATTTCGCCGATCCTTGACCGTCCGGTCCACGGATCGCCGCGATTGATGATGATTTCACCATCCTCGGCAAAAAATCCCGCCACGTTTTCCGGATCGCCCGAATTCCACGCCGCCGTATAGGCGCGGGCCATGTCCCGGGCCGCGTTAACATCCACTGTCATGCCACTCTCCCTTGCTGCCCGTGCAGGCTAGCACGAATCGCATGTCAGGCACGGTCTTTTTCACATATCGGATGTCCATCCGGTAACAGCACCGCACGCAGCCTTGACCACGGGTTTTCGACAGGCCGGCACCCACGCAATACCGACGTGATACCGACGCGCCGCCGACAGGGCCTTTCTCAGCCCTGTCAACACGTTAACCCCGATTCGCCGCGCTCAGCCGTAAGACGACACATCCGTCCCCGCCAGCGCGGCCGTGTTCAGCAATCCACGCACCGTGATCGATGGCGTCACGATATGCGCCCGGTTGCCCATCCCCATCAGGATCGGCCCCACTTCCAGCCCGTCCGCCACCGATTTCAACACGTTGCGCGTCGCGCCCGCCGCATCCGTATTGGAATAGACCAGCACATTGGCCTTGCCCGTCAGGCGCCCGTCCGGGAACAGCCGGTCACGCAGGTCCGGGTCCAGCGCCGCATCGGTGTGCATCTCGCCTTCATACTCGAATTCCAGTTCGTTCAGGTCCAGCAATTCCAACGCGCCGCGCATCACGCGTCCCGAATGGCTGTCAAGGTTGCCGAACTGGCTGCCCGAGCACAGGGCGATCTTGGGATCCACCCCGAACCGGCGCACATGCCGCGCCGCCGCAATCACGGTTTCGGCCACCTGTTCCGAGGTCGGCTCGATATGGATATGTGTGTCGGCCAGGAACAGCGCCCCCTTGTCCAGCAGGATCAGCGACAAGGACGCAATCGGATGCAACTCCTTGTTTGCAAGCACTTCTGTCACGTAACGCAGGTGCCAGCGATACTCGCCAAACGTGCCACAGATCATGCTGTCGGCGTCCCCGCGATCCACGGCAATCGCCGCAATCGCGGTGGTGTTGGTGCGCAGGATTGTCTTGGCCGATTCCGGCGTCACGCCGCGCCGCCGCATCTTGACATGGTAATGGGTCCAGTAATCCCGGAACCGCTCGTCCTGCTCCGGGTTTACCAGATCGAAATCCACGCCGGGCTTGATCTTCAGCCCTGTCCGCTTCAGGCGATGCTCCACAACCTCCGGCCGCCCGATCAGAACCGGCGTATCCACGGTTTCCTCGATCATCGCCTGCGCGGTACGCAGAACCCGTTCATCCTCGCCCTCTGCAAAGATGATCCGCCGCCTTGTGCGGCTGGCCGCCTCGAAGACAGGGCGCATGATCATCGACGAACGGAACACCTGGGCCTGCAACCTGTCCTCATATTCGAACAGATCCAACTCGCGCGTTGCCACGCCGCTCTCCATCGCCGCCCTGGCCACCGCCACCGCGATCGTTGGCAGCAAACGAGGGTCAAACGGCTTGGGAATCAGATAGTTGGGCCCAAAAGACAGCTCTTCGCCGCGATAGGCCACCCCCACTTCGGCGCTGGTCGTTTCCCGCGCCAGCGAGGCAATCGCCTCGACACAGGCCAGCTTCATCTCGTCGTTGATCTCGGTCGCGCCCACATCCAGCGCGCCACGAAAGATGAACGGGAAACACAGCACGTTGTTGACCTGGTTGGGATAGTCGCTGCGCCCTGTCGCGATCAGGGCCCCCGGCGCCGCCGCGCGGGCCTCTTCGGGCATGATTTCCGGCGTGGGATTGGCCAGGGCAAAGATGATCGGGTCCTCCGCCATCTGCGCAACCATCTCCCGCGTCAACAGCCCCGGCCCGGACACCCCCAGGAACAGGTCTGCCCCCGCCATTGCCTCCATCGTGGTGCGCTTGTCGGTGTCCTGCGCGAATTCGGCCTTCTCCGGCGTCAGGTCGTTGCGCTGCTTGTGCACCACGCCCTTGCTGTCCAGCATCAGGATGTTTTCGTGCCGCACCCCCATCGTCATCAGCATCTTGAGACAGGCGATCCCCGCCGCCCCCGCGCCCAGCGCCACAACCTTGATCCGGTCCACCTGTTTATCGGCCACGATCAAGGCGTTATAGGCCGCCGCGGCCGCCACGATGGCGGTGCCATGCTGGTCATCGTGAAAGACCGGGATATTCATCCGTTCTTTACAAATACGCTCTACAAGGAAACAGTCGGGTGCCTTGATGTCTTCAAGGTTCACGGCGCCGAATGTCGGCTCCAGCCGGCAAACCAGATCGGCCAGCTTTTCGGGATCGGGCTCGTTCACCTCGATATCGAAACAGTCGATGCCGGCGAATTTCTTGAACAGCACGGCCTTGCCTTCCATCACCGGCTTGCTGGCCTGCGCGCCGATATTGCCAAGGCCCAGAACGGCGGTGCCGTTGGAAATCACCGCCACCAGATTGCCCTTGGACGTGTAACGCGCCGCATCCGCGGGGTTTTTCTCGATCTCAAGGCAGGCTTCGGCCACGCCGGGGCTGTAGGCGCGGCTCAGATCGCGCCCGGTGGTCATCGGTTTGGTGGCGCGAATCTCCAGCTTCCCGGGCTTGGGAAATTCGTGATAATCCAGCGCCGCCTTGCGCGCAGTTTCCTGCGCCTCTTTTTGTTCCGTCATCTTGTTCTCCGATGTCCCCTCAAACGGCGTTCCGCCGCCCCATTAACGTCGCCATGTCCAACATGCGGTTGGAAAAGCCCCATTCATTATCGTACCACCCGAAGACCCGTAACAACCCCCCAACCGAAACCGAGGTCTCGCGCCCGCTTATGATCAGCGATTCAGGCCGCGCTCGAAGGTCGGTGGACACCAGCGGCGTCTCGGTCCACCCGATCAGCGCGCCGCGCGCCGCCTCGGCCCGCAAAACGGCATTCACAACCTCGCGCTCCGTTGGCCTAACTGTCTGAATTGTCAGATCAATTGCCGAAACACTGGCGGTGGGCACACGAATGGCGCGCGCCTCGACCCGCCCGGCCAGATGTGGCAGAACCCGGTCTATCAGCCGCTGCGCCGAAGTCGTCGTGGGCACCATCGACAGCGCCGCCGCCCGGCTGCGCGCCAAATCGCCGCGCGGCTTGTCAACCGTCGGCTGGCTGCCGGTATAGCAATGCACCGTCGTCATATGACCGCTGGTCAGGCCGTATTCCGCATCCAGCACCCGCAACAGCGGCGCCAGCGCGTTGGTCGTGCAGGAGGCATTCGACACGATGCGCTGATCCGCCAGCAGATGCGCATTCGCCCCCATCACCAGCGTGACATCGGCCTCCTCCGACGGCCCCGAAATCAGGACCGAGCGCGCCCCCGCCGACAGCCCGCGTTCGGCCATTGCCCGTGTACCAGCCATGCCAGTGCATTCCAGCACCACATCCACCGATCCCAGATCCAGCGCCGTCAGATCATGCGCATCATGGAACGCAATCGGCCTCCCATCGATCACCAACCGCCCGTCGGCCACCGCCACCTGCCCCGAATAGGCACCGAAAACGCTATCGTATTCAAAGAGATAGGCACAGGTTTCCAAAGGCTCGATATCATTGATCCCGACAATCTCGATACCGGGATGCTGCCCCCGAGCCAGGATCCGCAACAAGGTGCGCCCAATTCGGCCGAACCCGTTGATGAAGACCCGGATTGTGCGATCTGACATGGTCATCCCCCCGCCATACTTGCGCCAATTGAACGGGTTTGGCCACGAAACACCAGCCTGAAAAGCCTCAGATATCCACTTCGGTCGCGACCCCGGCTTCGATCGCGCGCGCCACCACCGCGCCCGCCACGGCCAGATCCTGCAACCCCACACCGGTGCCATCAAACAGCGTGATCTCCTCGGCCGCCCCCCGCCCCGGATGGGTCCCGTTGATCACCGCCCCCAGCTCGACAATATTCCCGGCCTCCAGTTCCCCCAAGGCAACCGCGTGCTGCGCCTCGCCGATGGACACCGATTGCGCCACCTCGTCCGTAAACACAGACGCCGCCCCCACCAGGTCCGCGCTTAGCTCCTGTTTGCCCTTCGTGTCCGTCCCCATGGCCGCGATATGCGTACCAGGGCTGACATGATCACGGGTCAGGATCGCATCAAAACTCGACGTGATCGTGATGATTACATCCGCCGCGCGCATCCCCTCAAGCGCAACCGCTTCAAATGGCACGCCTTTTTCGCGCGCCACCACTTCCAGGCGCTTCAGGTTCCCGGGATGCAGGTTCCAGCCGATCACCCTGTCAAAATCCCGCTGTTCCAACGCCGCGCGCAACTGAAACACCGATTGATGCCCCGCACCAACCATCCCCAGAACCCGGGCGTCCCCGCGCGCCAGATGCGCGATCGACACGGCCGACGCCGCCGCCGTGCGCAACGCGGTCAAAAGGTTTCCCCCCACCATCGCCCGCACCCGTCCGGTATCAGGATCGAAAAGAAACACGGTCGACTGGTGGTTGATCACCCTGCGCCGCGCCATGTTGTGAGGCCAGTATCCCCCCGCCTTCAGCCCAAGCGCCCCCCCGACACCGTCAAACCCGCCCTTGAAACCATACAGCGCCTCCTCATGGCCAAGGGCCTCGCGCACCACCGGAAAATTGCGCGCCTCTCCCGCTGCCATGGCCGCGAACACCTGCTCCACGGCGTCAAACGCCGCCTTGCGCGTCACCAACGCCGCGACCTCACGCTCCGGCACAATCCACATGATCCGTTCCTTCTTTTGGCTGAAAATATCCTGGGGGTGCGGGGGTGAAACCCCCGCCCGGTCGGATCGCTTGCGATCCGATCCTCAATATGCCCGCCCGCGGGCCGAGACCGGCCAGACACATTCCACAACGCCGTTGCGAACCCCGACATACCAGTCATGCACATTCGCGGTCGGATCACAGTGCCCCGGCACCAGCCGCAGCTTGTCGCCCACCTTCAAAGCCCCGCCCGGATCGGCCACCACGCCATGTTCATCCGAACATTTGACATATTCGACATCAGCGCGCCCGAAAATCACCGGCAACCCGCTATCCACCGATTGCGCCTTCAGCCCGGCATCCACGATGGCCTTGTCCGCCTTCGCGTGGCTCATCACCTGGGTCAGAATGAAGAACGCGTTTTCCCATTCTCCCCGGTCGATGCGATTGCCATCCTTGTCCAGAATGCGGCCGTAATCGGCGTCCATAAAGGCGTAGGAGCCACATTGCAGCTCGTTGTAAACTCCTGAATTGCTTTCGAAATAATAGGATCCCGTGCCGCCGCCGGAAACCAGATCGCATCCGATCCCCTCTGCCTTCAACGCGTCCACAGCCTCTTTGACCTGCGCAATCGCGATATCCAGCTTCGCCTTGCGGTCGTCATATCTGTCAAGATGCTGCATCGCGCCCTGATAGGCCTGGATGCCGGTGAATTTCAGCCCCCCGGCAGGCCCTATGGCGCCGGCGATCGCCACCACCTCTGCCGCGGTCGTCACCCCGCAACGCCCCGCGCCACAGTCGATCTCGACCAGGCATTCCAGCATGGTGCCGTGCCTGGTTGCCGCCGCCGACAATTCGGCGACGTTGTCGATATCATCCACACAGACAATCACCCGCGCACCCAGCCCGGGCATCCGCGCCAGCCGGTCCAGCTTGGCCGGATCGCGCACCTGATTGCTGACCAGAATGTCCCTGATCCCGCCACGTGCAAAAACTTCCGCTTCGCTCACCTTCTGACAGCACACCCCCACCGCGCCGCCCAGGCGTTCCTGCAATTTGGCGACATCCACGGATTTGTGCATCTTGCCATGCACGCGATGGCGCATCCCATGCGCCTTGGCGTAATCCCCCATCTTCCTGATGTTACGCTCCAGCGCATCCAGGTCCAGCACCAGCGCCGGGGTCTGTATATCGGCCTCGGCCATGCCCGGCTTGGCCGGAATGTCGAAACCCACGTCGAATTGGTCCAGATTGGTCATATCTTTCATTTCCTTGATCCTTTTGGGTCAGCCTGGCGTCAGCCCGCCATCCAGGGCAGGTGATCCAGATCGACATTGCCTCCGGTGACAATCACGCCTACGCGCTTGCCCGCGAACACCTCGCGGTTCTTGAGGATGGTCGCCAGCGGCACCGCGCTGGACGGTTCCATCACCACCCGCAGATATTTCCATGTGATCTTCATCGCCTCGACAATCTCTTCCTCAGAGGCGGTGAAGATGTCGCGCACATGGGTGGACACGAAATGCCAGGTGTTTTCCTTCAAGGGCACCTTCAGCCCATCGGCAATCGTCACCGGCGCGTCGTCGGCGATGATATGCCCGGCCCTGAAGCTGCGACAGGCATCGTCGGCCTGCTCCGGCTCCGCCGCATAGACCACCACCTCCGGCGCCAGGGTCGAGAGCGTCAGACAGGTGCCCGAAATCATGCCGCCGCCGCCAATCGGCGCAATTACGGCGTCAAGCCCGTCGGTCTGTTCCATCATCTCCGCCGAGCATGTGCCCTGCCCAGCAATCACGCGCGGATCGTTGTAAGGGTGTACAAAATCCCCCCCCGTCGCAGCCTGCACCTGCGCAAACACCGCCTCGCGTGAACTGGTGGAGGGCTCGCATTCGGTGATCGTGCCGCCATAGCGGCGCACCGCGTCCTTCTTGGCCTGGGGCGCGGTGCGCGGCATCACCACGTTGCACGGAATACCCCGCCGCCCGGCGGCATAGCTCAGCGACAGCGCGTGGTTGCCCGAGGAATGGGTGCACACGCCGCTGCGTGCCTGCACGTCGTCCAGACCGAACACCGCGTTCGAGGCCCCGCGCACCTTGAATGCGCCCGCTTCCTGAAAGTTCTCGCACTTGAAGAACAACTGCGCCCCGGTCAGGTCATTCAGGTAATCCGAAGTCATCACCGGCGTGCGCCGGACGTGTGGCGCGATGCGGTCCCGCGCTTTCAGCACGTCGTCATAGGTCGGCAAGGCCATGGTCATATCCTTCATCACGCAGCATCCTTCAGGGCGGGCGCGCTGGCGCGATAGACCTCCTGCGCCGCCGCAACCCCAGACCCCAGCCGGATATCCAGCCCCAGATCGGCCATGCACATCTCGGCAGTGGCGATGCCCGACAGGGCCAGCACATCGGTCAGCATCCCCAGATGGCCGATACGGAACACCTTGCCCGCCACCTCGCCCAGCCCGACGCCAAAGGCAACGCCATAGGTGTCGGCGGCATGGGTCACAATGCTGGTCGCATTGAACCCGTCCGGCGTGCGAATGGCGCTGACGCTGTCCGAATACAGATCCGGCGACGCGGCGCACAACTCCAGCCCCCAGGCCTTGACAGCGGCCCGCACCCCATCGGCAATCCGGCGGTGGCGGGCAAAGACATTGTCCAGCCCTTCGCCCAACAGCATGTCACAGCTTTGGCGCAGGCCGTTCAGCAATCCCACGGCGGGCGTATAGGGATAGCCGTTCGCCGCATAGCTGCGGCCCATGTCGCGAATGTCAAAAAACGTGCGCGGCAATCGCGCCGTGTCGACAGCCGCCATGGCCCTGGGCGAAAATCCGACAATGGCCAGACCGGCAGGCAGCATGAACCCCTTTTGCGATCCGGTCACGGCAATATCCACGCCCCATTCATCCATGCGGAAATCCATCGACGCGATCGAGCTGACCCCGTCCACGAACAGCAACGCCGGATGCCCGGCGGCGTCCATCGCGCCGCGCACCGCCGCTATATCGGATTTCACGCCTGTGGCGGTCTCGTTATGGGTGGCCAGAACCGCCCTGATCCGATGGGTGCGATCCGCGGTCAGTATCTCTTCGAACCGCCCGGCGGGGATACGCTGCCCCCATTCCGTTTCAACAATCTCCACGTTCAGCCCGTGGCGCTGGCACATGTCGATCCAGCGATGGCTGAACATGCCGTTGCGCGCCGCCAGCACCGTATCGCCGGGCGACAGCGTATTGGTCAACGCAATCTCCCAACCGCCGGTGCCGGTAGACGGGAACAGGAACACTTCGGCGTCCAGGCTCTTGAGCACCTGCTTCACACCGGCCCGCGCCGGGTGCAGCATCTCGGCAAACAACGACGAGCGATGGTCCAGCGTCGGCATGTCGACGGCACGGCGCAGGGACTCGGGCATGTTGGTCGGGCCGGGGATGAAAACCGGGTTCTGAAAACTCATGAGACGCCCTCCATGGCATGGTTCCAAGGCACCATAGGGTGGGGAATTCCTGGGCTCAATTTTTTTGAAAAAGCATTTTTCTGTGCAAAAAATGTAAGTTTTCTGTTCTTTATCAAAAAGTTAGTATTTTTCATTGATCAAAACTGTTTTTCAAAATAGTTGTGCAACAGTTTCATTTCATGCCCGGATGCACCAATGAGCCACCCGATCCGCCAACGCGGCCGCCCCAAGGGGTTTCACGATTCAAGCGACAAAACCCGCATTCAGGCCCTTGACCGGGCGCTGGATGTTCTTGAGGCGCTGGCATCGCAGGGCGGCCAGACCTTGTCAGAGATAGCGTCCGGCCTGGATCAAAGTCCGGCGACAATCTATCGCGTGCTCACCACGCTGGGCCTGAGAGGCATTGTCGAAACAGATCCGGCCGATCAGACATGGCATGTCGGCCCCGCTGCGTTCCGTATTGGGTCGGCCTTCCTGCGCCGCTCCAGCGTGGTCGAACGCGCAAGACCGATCATGCGGATGCTCATGGAGAAAACCGGCGAAACCGCCAATCTTGGTATCGAGCGCGGCGATCAGGTGTTGTTTCTCAGCCAGGTCGAAACCCACGAAACCATCCGCGCCTTCTTTGCCCCCGGCACCCTGTCACCGCTGCACAGCTCAGGGATTGGCAAGGCGTTGCTTTGCGTGGCTCCGAACGAACGTGTGGCCCGCCTGATGGCGCGCGCGCCCGAACGTTTCACCGCCAACACCATCATCGATGTCGATACGATGCTGTCCGACCTGGCACAAAGCCGCGCCCGCGGCTTTGCCCATGACAACGAGGAACGTACCCTTGGAATGCGATGTCTGGCGGCGCCGGTTCTGAACCTGCATGGCGAGGCCGTGGCCGGGATCTCGGTTTCCGGCCCGACAACGCGCCTGACACCTGCGCGCGTGGAAACGGTTGGCGCGCTAGTCCGCGACGCCGCCGGAGCTCTGAGCCGGGCACAGGGCGCCCCGGCCTGACCGCGCGGGGCTCAGCGCAGTTTCATGTGGCGGTTGACATCCTTGTACAGCAGATAGCGGAACCGCCCCGGCCCCCCAGCGTAACAGGCTTGCGGGCAAAAGGCACGCAGCCACATGTAATCACCGGCTTCGACCTCGACCCAATCCTGATTGAGCCGGTACACCGCCTTGCCCTCCAGCACGTATAGCCCGTGTTCCATCACATGGGTCTCGGCAAAGGGGATCACTGCGCCCGGCTCGAAATTCACGATATTGACATGCATGTCGTGGCGCATGTCGTCCGGATCGACAAACCTGGCGGTGGCCCATTTGCCATCCGTCCCCGGCATTGCCTGGGCGGCAACGTCGTTTTCGTTGGTCACAAAAGGCTCAGGCGCGTCGATTCCCGGGACGGCCTCATATGCTTTGCGCACCCAGTGAAAGCGCACCGGCGCATCCGATCGGTTGCGCAACTGCCAGTCACACGCGGCGGGCAGATAGGCATAGCCGCCCGCGCCCATCCTGTGATCCACGCCTGCGATGGTCAGGTCGCATTGCCCTTCCACCACGAACAAGACGCCCTGCGCCTGGGGGTCCGGCTCTGGCCGGTCGCTGCCCCCGCCGGGCGCCACTTCGGTGATGTAATGCGAAAATGTCTCGGCAAAACCGCTGAGCGGCCGGGCCAGAACCCAGGCCCGCGTGCCCTCCCACAAGGGCAGGTTGGATGTCACGATATCGCTCATCGTTCCGCGCGGGATCACGGCATAGGCCTCGGTGAACATGGCCCGGTCCGTCAAAAGCTGCGTTTGCGGCGGCAACCCACCCTGGGGAACATAATACGGGGGCGTGGACATGGGCGGCACCTTTCCTTCGGGTTGCCCCATCAAACCGCGTCCGTGCGCCCGGGCCAACCACAAAGCGTGGCGTCACGGGCTGAAGCATTATTCCGGTTTTCTTGAAAATCCCGCGCGTCTATTGCGACGGTTCCGGATTGTCGCGGCTGACCGGGGCAATCAGATCCGGGCCGGAGGCGCGGTTGGAATTCACCGCCCGATCCACCGGATGAAAGCGCAAAAGCCCCTCGTCGGGCGCCCGCATGAGGCGCGCCGCGCCGTGCCCCTCCTCGCCCAGCCACAGCCCCCAATCCGCGCGATCCACAACCACGGGCATTCGGTGATGGATAGGCGACATGGCGGCGTTGGCCGCCGTGGTGACGATGGCGCAGCTTTCCACGCTTTCCCCACCCCGGCCCCAGTTTTGCCACACCCCCGCCAGCGCCAGGGTATCGGGCCCCTTGATATACCACGGCCAGCGCACGCCGCTGCTGTCCCTGGTCCATTCGTAGAACCCGCTGACCGGGATCAGGCAGCGCCGTTCCCGGCAGGCCTCGCGAAAGGCAGGCTTTTGTGCGATTGTTTCCGCGCGGGCATTGATCAGCAACGGGCCGTCGCTCATCGACGTGTACCAGCGCGGCACAAACCCCCAGCGCATCCCCACCAGCCGCCGCCCGCCTTCGGACCCGGCAACAACATGGATTCGCGTGGTCGGGCACACGTTGTAATTCGGCCCGTCGGGCAGATCATTGGCGGGCGCGGCGGTGAAAAGCCGCGCCATGGCGTCATTGGGCAGGGTAATGGCAAAGCGACCGCACATGAAAAGCACATTAGCTGGTTTTGCCGGCTGCGACATGCAATTTGCCCATGACATCTTGGCAGCCCTCCCGCATCCACCTATTCAGGGCCACAGCAACAAGGCACGTCACATGCAGGACCAGATCGCCAATATCGTGGACAAGCTGCGCGCCGGACAGGCCAGGGCGGCGGTGAAACCGGCGCGGGTGCTGGCCCGCAAGAATCCCGGGCACCCGGACATCGCCAAGCTTTACGGCATCGCGCTTCACGACAGTGGTCAAAGCGCCGAAGCGGCCAGCCAACTGGCCCGCGCATTACGCCTGGCCCCGGATGACGAGGATATCAAACGCTACCTGGTTGCCGCGCTTCTGGCCCTTGGCAAGCCCGCAAAGGCTTGCGCCGCGCTGGAAAAATGGCTGGCGGCCAGCCCCGGTTCGGCGGAACTGCACCATCTTCACGCGGGTTGTCTGTTGCAACTGTCGCGTCCCGAAGACGCGATCGCCGCCGCCGACAAGGCGCTGTCGCAACAGCCGTCGCATGTGCCTGCCCGCGCCTTGCGTGGACTGGCGCAGTTCGAACAGCACCGCTTTGCGGCGGCGCTGGAGGATTTTCGCACCGCCTTCCGGGCCGAATCGGCAAACCCGCAGCACCTGCTCAATATCGGCGCCGCGCAGAACGAACTGCACCGGCACGACGACGCGCTGAGCAGTTTTCGCAAGGCCACCGAACTGGCCCCCGGCAACATCGAGGCGCGCCAGAATCTTGCCGCCATGCTGGCGCGCACCGGCCAGTTGACGGCGGCACGGGCCGAATACCGCGCCATCCTCGATCAGGCGCCCGATACCGTCGCGGCCCTGCTGGGCCTGGCCGAGATCGAGGACGGCGCGGCGGCGGACGTGATCGCCGGGCTGGAGGCCGCCGCACGCCTTCACCGGCGCGAAGCCGCGACCGTGGCGCTGATCCGGAACGCGCTGGGGCGTCTGCACCTTCAGGCGGGTGCCACCGAACCCGCGCTTGCGGCGTTCGAGCGTGCCAACGCGCTGCGCGCGCGCGCCGCCCCCTACGATCCGCCCGCCGCCGAGGCACAGCTTGCGGCCATCGCGGCGCAGTTCCCGGAAAATGCGCCCGCGCCGCCCGCGCAGAAAACACCGGACAAACGCCCGGTCATCGTCATGGGGCTGCCGCGCTCCGGCACCACGCTGGTGGAAAGAATGCTCGCGGCCCATCCGGCGGTGCAGGGCCTGGGCGAGCTTGGGGCGATCGAAAACGCCATGGCCGCCATACTCGGTGGCGCCACATTGACCCCCGCGCAAATCGCCCTGGCCTACGGCAGGGACGTGCCGGACCTTCCCGAAACAATTTCGGCATTTGTCGACAAGATGCCGGGCAATTACATGTACATGGGCTATCTGCGCCTCGCATTCCCACACGCCGTATTCATCAATATCGATCGCGACCCGCGCGAAGTGGCGTTTTCCATGTGGCAGGTGCATCTTCAGGGGGACATGACGCGCTATACGTCGCGCATGGACTGGATCGCCCATGCCGCCAACCTCTACCGCCGTTACATGGCCCTGTGGCACAGCCGCTTTCCCGGCGACATCCTGACCATTTCCTACCGCGATCTTGTCACCGATCCGGTGGGCAGCAGCCAAAAGCTTGCCCTGGCCTGCGGGCTGGACTGGGTGGCCGACATGGCCGCACCCGACAAGACAAAAGGTGCTGTCAGTACCGCTTCGATCAAACAGGTCCGCGAACCGGTGCACGATCGCTCATTGGGCAAATGGCGCGCCCATCCCGCACTCATGGCGCCACTTGTCTCCGCGCTGGACCCGGCCCTCTGGCCGGAACTCGCGCAGGAACAAGGGCGGCCGCCTCTCTGACAGCCGCCCCGGTTTTCGAGAGCAATCCGCTCACTTTGCGACGATGCGCCCATCGGTATAGGGCTGAAACGCCCCCTTGGAGGCAAGGAATTCCGCCGTGACCTCGGCCAGATCAGGCCCAAAATCATACGCGTTCATCGCATCGCGAAGCATCTTGTACCCGTCGCCGCCATTACGCACATAGTTGTTGGACACCACGCCATAGACCTTGTCCATCACGATGGGGGCACCGCCCACCATCACGTCGCTGATCCGGCTGCCAGCGGGCTGGCTGACATCAAAGGCAAAGGACATGCCTGCCACCTGCGGGAATCGCCCGGCGCCCTCTTCATGCTGGCTGACGCCGTTTTCCAGCGCCTCGACAATCGTGGCCCCCGTGACCTGAAAGGTGGACAGCGTGTTCTGGAACGGCAGCACCGTCAATACTTCGCCCATGGTCACATCGCCCGCATCGATCGAGGCGCGGATTCCGCCGCCATTCTGAAGCGCGATCTGGATACCCTGATCCTTGACCCGGTCCAGCATCGCATCAGCAATCAAAGACCCCATGGCGCATTCCCGCGCCCGGCACGAATCGCGCTCTCCGTCGATGGCCTCGGAGGTCTGGGCCACGACACGCTTGCGGATTTCTTCCAGCGGCACTGCGGCTTCCATGACGCGCGCCTTGGTGTCGGCATCTTCGGCCACCGCACCGTCCATGATGATCGGCTCGCCTTTCGCCTCGATAATGTCACCCGCGTCATTGAACGTCACGTTCAGCTCGCCCAGGAATTTCCCATAGGCATAAGCCGAAACAATCGCGGTGCTGTTCACCATTGTGGGATAAGGCCCGACGGCGCGATCCGATGTGTTGGACAACAAGGTGTTGGAGTGGCCGCCGACGATCACGTCAACTCCGGTGGTTTCCGCCGCAACGCGCTGATCCACACCATAGCCTGAATGGCTGATCACGATGATCTTGTTCACGCCCATCGCGGTCAGCTTGTCCACCTCGCCCTGCACCGCATCCACCGGATCAGTGAAGATCACGTTGGGGCCGGGGCTGGCCAGCTCATCGGTATCCTGCGGCGTCAGACCGATCAGGCCGATCTTCTCGCCGCCCTTCTCGATCACCGTGGATTTTTGGATCGCATCGCTCAGCAAGCCCTCGCCGCTGACATCCGCGTTTGACATCAGCACCGGAAATTTCAGCGCGTCCGTGAAGCCGCGCAGAACCTCGGGGCCGTCGTCGAATTCGTGGTTGCCCACGGTCATCGCGTCATAGCCCAACTTGTTCATCATTTCCGCAGCCAGCTTACCCTTGTAATAGGTGTAAAACAGCGTGCCCTGGAACTGGTCGCCACCATCAACGAGAATCGTGTTCTCGTTGCGCGCCCGCGCCTCGGTCACGGCTGTCATCAGGCGAGCGGACCCCCCGAAACACTTGCCCTCGGCGTTGTCCTCTTCTCCGCATCCCGAATCGTATTTGGAAATCGGTTCGAACCGGGCGTGAAAATCATTGGTGTGCAGAATGGTCAGCGAATAGTCGGCCGCAGCCATACCCGCCGAAACGGCCAGGGCCGCTGCACCCGTCATCAAACGAGCTTTCATGAGAATCCCCTCTCTGTTGATTTATTATTGCGAAATGGTGCCCCTCAAAGTGGCCGGCTGTCAAAGCCTAAGCCGCTTGACCTCGCACCGCCCGCGATGCATTTCACTTTTATGACTGTTTTTAAAATATTACAGGCGCATGAATGGGCCACTTTGCGCGCCGAGGGGCGCATCGAAGGCGCTCCGATAGATGTGACCGATGGGTATGTGCATCTTTCGACCGCCGGGCAGGTGGCCGAAACCGCCGCCAGGCATTTCGCGGGCCAGGACGATCTGTTCCTGCTGGGCCTTGACGACGCGCCCCTGGGCGATGCGCTCAAATGGGAGCCGTCGCGGGGCGGCGCGCTGTTCCCGCACCTTTACAGAGAGTTGCGCCTGTCCGACGTCCAGTGGGCACAGCCCCTGCCGCTGATTGACGGCGTGCATCGCTTCCCGGCAGGGCTGGGCATATGAGGGCGCTCGAAACCCTTGGCATGAAGGCCCTGCGCAACCTCGATCCGGAGACCGCGCATGGCCTGGCAATCCGGGCCCTGCAATTGGGGCTGGCCCCCGCGCCCGGCACGATCACCTCAGCGCGCCTCAAAACCACGCTGGCCGGGATCGCCCTGCCCAACCCGGTTGGCCTGGCCGCCGGCTTTGACAAGAACGCCACCGCGCTCAAGGGCTTGTCGCGCGCCGGTTTCGGCTTCCTCGAAACAGGCGCCGCCACGCCGCGTCCCCAGCCCGGCAACCCCAGGCCGCGCCTGTTCCGGCTGAGCCAGGACGGCGCGGCAATCAACCGGTTCGGGTTCAACAATGACGGTATGGAGACAATCGGCGCGCGCCTTGCAAACCGCCCCCCCCACGCGGTGATCGGCCTGAACCTCGGCGCCAACAAGGACAGCACGGACCGGGCCGCCGATTTTGCTCGTGTGCTGGCCCATTGTGGCGCCTCGCTGGATTTCGCCACGGTCAACGTCAGTTCACCAAACACTGAAAAACTGCGGGACTTACAGGGAAAATCGGCCCTGACAGCTCTGCTCAACGGGGTGATGGACACGCGCAACACATTGGCCAAACCAATCCCGGTCTTTCTGAAAATCGCCCCCGATCTCACCGATACCGAACTGGGCGACATTGCCGAAGTGGCGCTGGAAACCGGCATCGATGGACTCATCGCCACCAACACCACCCTTTCACGCGAAGGGCTGGCCAGCCCGCACCGGGACGAGCCCGGCGGATTGTCGGGCAAACCGCTCTTTGCCAGGTCAACCAGGGTGCTGGCCCGGATGAGCCAGCTGACCGAAACCCGCCTGCCCCTGATCGGCGTTGGCGGGATCGGCTCCGCCGAGGACGCCTATGCCAAGATCTGCGCCGGGGCAACGGCTGTGCAGCTTTACACGGCGCTTGTCTATGGCGGCCTGTCTCTGGCCACCGACATCCTCACCGGTCTGGATCGCCTGCTGGCGCAAGACGGGTTCGCAAACGTGTCCCAGGCCGTGGGCAGCAAAAGGGATGACTGGCTTTGATCACCATCTGGCACAATCCGCGCTGCTCAAAGTCCCGCCAAACCCTCGCCCTGCTTCAGGAAAAAGGCGCGGTGACAATCCGCAAGTACCTCGAAGACGCGCCCCGCGCGGACGAGATCAAGAAAGTTCAGGCCCTGTTGAGTGTTCCGCTGATCCGGATGATGCGCCCCAAGGACGCGCGCTTTCGCGAACTTGGGCTCTCCCTATCCGATGACGAGGCCACCCTGCTTGCGGCAATGGTCGACAACCCGATCCTGATCGAACGCCCGATCGTCCTGGCCAATGGCAAGGCCGCGATCGGACGCCCCCCGGACGCGGTGCTCGAAATCCTCTGACCCCCGCCCTCTCTTCTTTTGGCCCCAAATATCCCGGGGGAGTCGCCGCAGGCGGCGGGGGCAGCGCCCCCTCACGCCCTGTCCGCCAGCGCCTCCAGACGGGGATAGCGCCAGCCAAGCGTCACCCCACGCGCGACAAAACTGATCAGCAACGCCGCCCAAAGCCCGTGATTGCCAAATACAGGCACCAGGACAGCCACCGCCACCACATACACCAGAAGCGACAGGCCCATCATGTTGCGCATCTCGCGGCTCTGTGTGGCCCCGATGAAAATCCCGTCCAGCATCCAGCTGGCCACCCCCAACACCGGCGCGGCAACCATATAGGGCAGGTAATCGCGCGCCGAAAGGCGCACGTCCGGCGCCGTGGTCATCAGATCAATGATCGCCCCGCCCGCCAGCGCAAATCCCAGCGACAGGATTACAACACACGCCAGCGACCAAAGGCTGGACAGCACCGCCGCACGCCGCAATCCGGCCCGGTCGCGCGCGCCCAGCGCCTGCCCGACAAGCGCCTCGACCGCAAAGGCAAACCCGTCCAGCGCATAGGCGGTGATATGCAGGAACTGCAACAGCACCTGGTTTGCGGCCAGCGCAACATCGCCAAAATCCGCCCCCAGGAACAGAAACGACACGAAAATGGCCTGCAACATCAAAGAACGCAGCAGGATATCGCCGTTGACAGCGGCCATTCGCTTCAGCCGCCGCTTGTCGAACATGCGCGGCCAGTCCCGCCAGGCGGGCTGTGCAAACGCGCCGCGGCACAACCACAAGGCCAGCGCAAACCCGCTCCATTCCGCAAGGAATGTGGCCAGGGCCACGCCCTCCACGCCCCAGCCCAGCCCCAGAACGAACCACAGGTCCAGCAGGATATTGAGCCCGTTCATCCAGACCTGCACCACCAGAACCGCGCGGGCCCGCTCCAGCGCGATCAACCAGCCGGTCAGGCCATACAGCCCGATAGCGGCAGGGGCGGACCAGACCCGAACGGCCAGGTAGTCACGCGCCATCCCCTCGACTTCGGCGCTTGCCGGGGACAAAAGGAACGCACCGCGAAACAACACCGCCTGAAGCGCGATGACCACAATGCCGGCGGCCAATCCCACTATCAGTGCGCGCACCAGAAGCGCCGCGACCTCGCCTCTGAGCCCCGCGCCATGCGCCTGGCTGGTCATCCCGGTCGTGCCCATGCGCAGAAAACCGAAGATCCAGTAAAGCGCGGACAGGATGATCGCGCCGATACCCACGGCACCTATCGGCGCGGCCTCGCCCAACTGGCCGACAACCCCGGTATCCACCGCGCCCAGAATCGGCACGGTGGCATTGGACAGAACAATCGGCAACGCATTGCCCAACACGCGGCGATGCGTGACGGCGCTGACCTCAGCCATCCGCGCCGTCGTCGCGCCGGGGCATCAGGAAATGGCCCGTCGCCTGGGCAAACAGCACGGCGCGCTGATCCTGCCAGGCCTCGACATGCACCGACGCATAGCGCCGCCCCGACCGGTTCACCCGCGCGCGCGCATAGGCATCGCGCGGCAATCCCGATCGCAGGTAGTCCACCGTGAAATCAATGGTTTTGGGCAAACGCGGCAGATACCCGACAGCCAACTCTTCCGAGTCGACACGTCCGGTCTCGATATCGTCCCACAGCACCGACCATGCCAGCCCGATCACGGCCGTCGTTTCCAGAAACCCCGCCGTGACACCCCCGTGGATGGCGGGCAGGATGGGGTTTCCGATCAGTTTGTTGTCAAAGGGCAATGTCGCGGTCAACTCGTCCCCGCGCCTTTCGAAGTCGATCCCCAGGAACTGAATGTAGGGCACGCCATGCACCAGCGCATTCAACGCGGCATCGCGCCGCTGTTTGACAACCTGCACGGGCTCGGGACGTTTGCGCGCCATCACAACCCCTCCACCGTAAAGGCCCCTGTGGCCGTGGCCACCGGCGCGTTGGTATCGTCGTCCAGCGCGGTGGCCCGCACGAAAGCGACGCTGCGCGTGATGTGATAACACTCGGCACGGGTGCGAATGGCTTGGCCGGGTGTGGCCGCGCGCATATAATCGATGCGCAGATCGATCGTGGCGGTGCCCGAAGGGGAAGACGGGTGGCTCATCGCCGCCGCGCCACAACACGTGTCCATCAGCGCCGACACGGCGCCGCCATGCACAACGCCGGTTTCCGGATCGCCGACGATGCGCAGATCATAGGGCAACTTCATCTCCGCCACACCGTCACCGATATGCGTCAGCTTCATGTTCAGCGCCTTGCAGTGCGGAATCGCATTGATGAATTGCTCCGCAATCCGGGACTTGTCGGGGGTCATGTTCCGCTCCGCTATGGTTCAACGGTATTTATGATCGCCAAATTGTCTCGGGGGCAAGGGGGCGGTTGCCCTTGCTGCGGATGCGACATAAGTTTTCAGGACAAGGGAGAACTGCCAGATGTCCGACACTCGCCTGTCTTTCAAGGAAATGTGCGCGCGATTCGATGTCACGCCCAGGACGTTGCGTTACTACGAATATATCGAACTCCTGCAACCTGACCGCGAAGGCAGATCCAGGTATTTCGGCCCGCGCGAAGTGGCGCGCATGACGCTGGTCATGCGCGGACGCAAATTCGGGATCAAGCTGGAAGACATCCGCCAATGGCTTTTGATCTACGAGAACGAAGGCACCGAGGCCCAGATGCGCGCCTTTGTCGAAATGGCGGACCGGCAATATGCCGAACTGGTCGAACAGCGCACCCAACTTGACGAGGCCATGGCCGAATTGAAAAAGCTGCGCGACGAAACCGTCAGCGTGCTTTCGGGCACCAGCTGAACCGCGGCTGACGAAAAAATACGCAGCGTCACGAAACTTTGATCCTGCACCCGGGACATGCCCCCGGCCGTGCCGCTTTTGCGATACGCCCCGGTTTTCAAGGGCCTGGGGCGGTATCCCGGCCGAAAATCGGCGATGATCCGCTGCCTTGGGATCCGCCCGGAAAGTGACGCAACGTCTTACTTACGTCAACGTCAAGCACTATTGTAACCCTCGGGGCATCTCCCAATTTGTCTTTCAACAGACGAGATCGAGGACACGACGATGAGCGACACAATGCTGACCATCCGCGAGATGTGCGACACCTATGATGTGACGCCACGCACGCTGCGGTTTTACGAATCCAAGGAACTTCTGTTCCCGGTTCGAGAGGGCCAGAAACGGCTGTTCACGAAACGCGACCGCGCCCGGCTCAAGCTGATCCTGCGCGGCAAACGGTTCGGTTTCTCGCTCGAAGAGATCCGCCAGCTTCTCGATCTCTACGACATGGGAGACCAGCAAGCGACCCAGCTGCAACGCACCTACGAGGTGGCCCAGCAGCGCCTGCAAGACATGGAGGAACAGCGGGACGAGTTGAACGAGGCGATCGACGATCTGCGCGAACAACTCAAATGGGGAGAAAAGATTCTCACCTCGCTGACCGACGAGAAAAAAGCCGCCGAGTAATTCAGACCAAGTCAAGGGAAGAGACCTGATGCCCACCTATACCGCCCCCGTCAAGGACATGCAGTTCGTGTTGCACGACGTGCTGAACATTTCGGGATCCGATATTCCCGGATATGATGAACTGGAAGCCGATTTCACCAATGCCGTACTGGAAGAGGCCGGCAAGCTGACCGGCGAAGTCCTGGCCCCGCTGAACGAAATCGGCGATCGCGAAGGCTGCCGCCTGGAAAACGGTGTCGTCTACACGCCGACCGGCTTCAAAGAGGCATTCGAGCAAGTCAAGGACGGCGGCTGGACGGGGCTGGACATGCCCGAAGAATATGGCGGTCAGAACATGCCCTATGTACTCGGCACCGCCGTGGGCGAGATGTTCTCTTCGGCCAACCAGGCCTTCACCATGTACCAGGGTCTGACCCACGGCGCCGCGTCGGCCATCCTGGCGCACGGAACCGAAGACCAGAAAAACAAATGGCTGCCGAAGATGGTGTCCTGCGAGTGGACCGGCACCATGAACCTGACCGAACCGCATTGCGGCACGGATCTGGGGCTGATGCGCACCAAGGCCGAGCCGCAGGCCAACGGCACCTACAAGGTTTCCGGCCAGAAGATCTTTATCTCGGCGGGCGATCACGACATGGCCGACAATATCGTCCATCTGGTGCTCGCCAAGATCCCCGGCGGCCCCGAGGGCATCAAGGGGGTGTCGCTGTTCATCGTGCCCAAGTTCAAGGTGGATGACGATGGCAATATCGGCGCGCGCAACGGCGTATCGGTGGGCAATATCGAGAAAAAGATGGGCATCCACGGCAACTCGACCTGCGTGCTGAACTATGACGAGGCCGAAGGCTATCTTCTGGGTGAAGAACACAAAGGCATGCGCGCCATGTTCACCATGATGAACGAAGCGCGTATCGGCGTGGGAATGCAGGGGCTGGCGGCCGCCGAAGTCGCGTATCAGAACGCCGCCGCCTATGCCAGGGACCGCCTGCAAGGCCGCGCCGTAACCGGCACCGAAAACCCGGACGGGCCAGCCGATCCTTTGATCGTGCATCCCGATATCCGTCGTTCCCTGATGGACCAGAAGAGCTTTGCCGAAGGCGCACGCGCCTTTATCCTTTGGGGGGCAACGCTGATCGACGCCGCCCATCGCAAGGGCGACAAGGATGCCGACGGGCTGATCTCGCTGATGACCCCGGTCATCAAGGGCTTTCTGACCGACGAAGGCTATGACATGACCGTTCAGGCCCAGCAGGTCTATGGCGGCCACGGCTATATCGAAGAACACGGCATGAGCCAGTTCACCCGCGACGCCCGCATCGCGATGATCTACGAAGGCGCGAATGGCGTCCAGGCGCTCGACCTCGTAGGCCGCAAGCTGGCTCAGGATGGCGGCAAGCACGTCATGGCCTTTTTCGATGTGGTCAAGACATTCTGCAAGGAAAATGGTGACAACGAGGCGCTGAAAGACTTCGTCGAACCACTGAAAACCGCCTCCAAGGATCTTCAGGCAGCGGGTATGTATTTCATGCAAAACGGGATGAAGAACCCCAATAACGCGCTGTCTGGCTCGTATGACTTCATGCATCTGTTCGGGCATGTCTGCCTGGGCCTGATGTGGGCGCAGATGGCCCGGGCCGCCACGTCCGCGCTTGACAATGGCACCTCTGACGCCGCGTTCTACGAGACCAAGCTGGCAACCGGGCGCTATTACATGGCCCGCCGCCTTCCGGCGACGGCCATGCACCTGGCGCGCATCCAGACGGGCGCGGACACAGTGATGGCTCTGGAGGCCAACGCATTCTAAAGGGGGTGGCGGGGTGTGCCCCGCCTTCCCGGATACCGTTACCGGAGGACCGATGCCCAAACGTTTCCGCCTGACCCGACGCTTTCAGATCGCCATGACCGAGGACGGTTATCGCGGATTGCGCAAATTTGCGTCGGCGGCAGGTCTCGACGAAGGCGAGGCTCTCTCTTTTCTGTTCGAGAATTTCGACGGAGTGACAGACACGGAAAAGCTCGGGAATCGGCTGCGCCGCTTCAACTCGGAACTCGAGGAACGGAAACGGTGATTGAAATCACAGGCAGCCATTCATCGCAACTGGACGCGCCTTGCGAGAGAGCTGGATGCCTTCGGCGAGAGTATTTCCGGCAAAATGAAGAGACAGGTCCACTCTGCCATCCGGCCCGGTTTCCAAGTGGATACAGGGCGGGACGGCAGAGCTTCACCTTGCGCGGCCATCGGCTCTCCAGCCTGTACCGTACAGGAGATGGAAGCACATCAACCTTAATGGGGCGTAAAGGCTAAATGGCTTCATTTTGCCAAAAATACTCCACGGGGGTGCGGGGGTGTGAAACCCCCGCTCCGACATCAGCCACAGGGAGGCAACGATGACGATCAAACTCTACTGCTTTGGGGAATCCGGCCATTCATACAAGGCCGCATTGGCGCTTGAACTCAGCG
Organism: Thiosulfatihalobacter marinus; assembly: GCF_016019955.1. Lineage (GTDB taxonomy): Bacteria > Pseudomonadota > Alphaproteobacteria > Rhodobacterales > Rhodobacteraceae > Shimia > Shimia marinus_A. Next base: position 81,962 of record NZ_JAECRZ010000002.1, on the reverse strand, counting down.
GACTGGACTGGACGCCGGTCAAGGTCGATTTCTTCGCCGGCCAGACCCGCAGCCCGGAATACCGCGAAACCGTCAACGAAATGGGCGAGGCCCCGGTGCTTGTCGATGGCAACATCACCTTGACGCAATCGGCGATCATCCAGGGTTACGTGTCCGAAAAATCCGGCAGGTTCGGCGGCAAGGACAAGGCCGAGGCGCGCGAAATTCTGCGCTGGCAATTGTGGGATAACCACAAACTCAGCTCCATGGCCGGTATGACGCGGTTCCTGATGAATTTCCTTCCCGAGGACAAGCAGCCCCAAGAGGTTATCGCGTTCAATCTCGGACGACTGAAGGGCGCATATGCAATTCTGGACAAGCATCTTCAGGGACGTGACTGGATCGTGGGCGATGGCATGACCAACGCCGACCTGACCTGCTGCGGATATCTGTTCTATGACGAACCCTTCGGGTTCAATCGCGCCGACTGGCCCAATATCGACCGTTGGCTGACCAACATTCAAGAAACGCCGGGGTGGAAACACCCCTATGACCTGATGCCCGGCTCCCCAGCGGACCGCGCCTGATCAAGGAGATGCAAATGACCGAAGCATATATCTATGACGCCGTGCGCACCCCGCGCGGCAAAGGCCGCAAGGATGGCGCCCTGCACGAAGTCACATCGGTGCGCCTGTCGGCCAATGTGCTGAACGCGCTGAAAGAACGCAACGGGCTTGACGGCCATGCTGTCGAGGACGTGATCTGGGGAAATGTAACCCAGGTCAAGGAACAGGGTGGCTGCCTTGCGCGCACTGCCGTGATGGCCTCCGATCTGGATGAATCGATTCCGGGGCTGGCGATCAACCGGTTCTGTGCAAGCGGAATGGAAGCGGTGAACCTGGCCGCGAACCAGGTCAAGGGCGGCGCGGGCGATGCCTATATCGCCGGTGGCGTGGAAATGATGGGCCGCGTGCCCATGGGCTCGGACGGCGCGGCGGTCGCGGTTGACCCGTCGGTGGCCATGGACAGCTATTTTGTCCCGCAAGGCATCTCGGCGGACATCATCGCCACCGAATACGGATTCACCCGTGATCAGGCCGATGCGCTGGCGGTGGAATCCCAGCGCCGTGCCAAGGCAGCCTGGGATGACAACCGTTTTGCAAGGTCAATCATCACCGTGCGGGACATCAACGGCCTGCCTGTCCTGGCGCACGACGAATACATGCGCCCCGGCACCGATATGCAAAGCCTCGGCAGCCTCAAGGCCTCGTTCGAGGATATGGGCAAGGTCATGCCCGGTTTCGACAAGATCGCGCTGATGAAATATCCGCATCTGGAAGAGATCAATCACATCCACCACGCCGGCAACTCCTCGGGCATCGTGGACGGGTCCGCGGGTGTGCTGGTCGGCAACGCGGAATTCGGCAAGAAATACGGCCTGAAACCGCGCGCCCGCATTCGCCAGACCTGCAAGATCGGCACCGATCCCACGATCATGCTGACCGGTCCGGTTCCGGCCACGCAGAAGATCCTGGCCGATAGCGGCATGACCATTGGCGACATTGACCTGTTCGAGGTCAACGAAGCCTTCGCCTCGGTCGTGTTGCGTTTTCAACAGGCGTTCGACGTGGACCCCGAACTCGTCAACGTCAACGGTGGTTCTATCGCCATGGGCCACCCGCTGGGGGCCACGGGCGCGATCATCATCGGCACCCTTCTGGACGAGCTGGAACGCTCGGACAAGGAAGTGGGCCTGGCGACGCTTTGTATCGCCTCTGGAATGGGGGCCGCCACCATCATCGAACGCGTCTAAGCCAGACCGGAGGGCCAGGAGATGCCGGAAACACGTGATCAGATCGGGCCTGTCGTGGCGCAGGTGCGGGCGTTTCTCGACACCGCGCGGCGAACCGGAGCGCGAGGCGACTTTGCGCAGATGGAGACCTATTACGATTTCCCGGTCTCCCTGATCTACGGCGACAGGACCAAGGTGCTGCAAGATGCCGACCAGCTGCGCACGCATCTGGAAACGCTGAACCGTCTTTCGGACGGTGCGGCGGGTCCGGTCTGGTACCAGGAAGTGATCGACGTGATCCGCCCCGGTCCCGATCTGCTTGTGGCGACGGTGGATGTGCATCGTATCACACTGGATGCCCATCCGGTTGACCCCCAGCGCCAGACTCTGGTGTTGCGGGTTGCACCGCAAGGGTTTCGCTATGCCGCCATCATCAACCCGATCACCGCCGGTTTCTGGAAAGACGGCCTGACCTAATACATGGCCTTGCGGCCTGACAGAATTGCATCCTTCAGGGAGACAGAGAACATGACCGATTTCACAATGAACGTGGGCGACGACGGCGTTGCCATCATCACCTGGGACGTGGCTGACAAGTCGATGAACGTCCTGCGCCAGGAAGCCTTTGGCGAACTGGAAGCCTGCATCGACGAAGTGCTGGCCAATGACGCCATCAAGGGCGCCGTGATCACCAGCGGCAAGGATACCTTCGCCGGTGGCATGGACCTGAACGTGCTGGGCACGATCCGCGAAAACGCCGGTGACGAGCCCGCGAAGGCGCTGTTCGACTTCACGATGCAGGGCCACACCTTCCTGCGCAAGATCGAACGCGCGGGTATGGATCCCAAGACCAACAAGGGCGGCAAGCCGATTGCCGCCGCCCTGCCCGGCACCGCGCTTGGCATCGGCCTGGAACTGCCGCTGGCCTGCCACCGCATTTTCTGTGCCGACAACCCCAAGGCCAAGATCGGCCTGCCCGAAATCATGGTCGGCATCTTCCCGGGCATGGGCGGCACCACCCGTTTCGTGCGCAAGATGGGCGCCATGGCTGCCTCGCCCTTCCTGTTGCAGGGCAAGATGGTCGATCCCGGGAAAGCCAAGGCCGCCGGCATCATCGACGAAGTGGTGGACGATCCGGTTGCCGCCGCGCGAGACTGGGTGCTGAACGCAAAAGACGCCGATCTGGTCAAGCCGTGGGATGCCAAGGGCTATAAAATGCCCGGCGGCGAACCCTATCACCCCGCCGGTTTCATGACCTTCGTGGGCGCCTCGGCCATGGTCAACGGCAACACATGGGGGGTTTACCCCGCCGCCAAGGCCCTGCTGAGCGCCGTGTACGAAGGCGCCATGGTGCCGTTTGATACGGCGCTGAAGATCGAGGCGCGCTGGTTCGTCAACGTTCTGATGAACCCGTCCTCCTCGGCGATGATCCAGTCCCTGTTCATCAACAAGGAGGCGCTGGAAAAAGGTGCCAACCGTCCCGACGTACCGGACCAGACCGTCAGAAAGGTTGGCGTTCTGGGTGCTGGCATGATGGGCGCGGGCATTGCGCTGGTGTCGGCCAGGGCGGGCATGGATGTTGTCCTGATCGACACCACGCAGGACGCCGCTGACCGGGGCAAGGCCTATTCCGAAAGCTTCATGGACAAGGGTATCAAGCGCAAGAAGGCAACGCCCGAGCAGAAAGACGCGATGCTGGCGAAAATCAACGCCACCACGGATCTGACCGCTCTGTCGGACGTGGACCTGATCATCGAAGCCGTGTTCGAAGATCCGGGCGTCAAGGCCGAGATGACCAGGAAGGTCGAGGCGATCATCCCCGAGGATGCGATCTTTGCCTCCAACACCTCGACCCTGCCAATCACCGGTCTGGCCGAGGCGAGCGTGCGCAAGGATCAGTTCATCGGTATCCACTTCTTCTCGCCGGTCGAGAAGATGGCGCTGGTTGAGATCATCAAAGGTAAGGAAACCGGCCCGCGCGCCGTGGCCAAGGCGCTGGACTATGTGCGCCAGATCAGGAAAACCCCGATTGTCGTCAATGACGAACGCTTCTTCTATGCCAACCGCTGCATCATCCCCTACATAAACGAAGGTGTGATGATGGCCGGTGAAGGCGTGGCGCGCCCGCTGCTGGATCACGCTGCACAGCTTCTGGGCTTCCCGGTGGGGCCGATCCAGCTGGTCGATGAAACCTCGCTGGACCTCGGCGCCAAGATCGCCAAGGCAACCATGGCCGCGATGGGCGATGCCTATCCGAAATCCATCGCCGATGACGTGACCTTCTGGATGGTCGACGAGGGCCGCTTTGGCCGCAAGGCCAAGGCCGGGTTCTTTGACTATGACGAGACCGGCAAGCGCCTGGGATACTGGAAGGGCTTCAACGACAAGTTCCCGTTGCTGGACGATCAGCCCGAACTAACCGAAGTGCAGCATCGCCTGATCTTTGCCCAGGTGCTGGAAGCCGTGCGTGCGCTGGAGGCCGGTGTTCTGGAAGACATCCGCGAAGGCGACGTGGGCGCGATCCTTGGCTGGGGCTTCATGCCGTGGTCGGGTGGCCCGTTCAGCTGGCTCGACATCGTCGGCGCACCCTGGGCCGCCGAGCGTTGCGACGAACTGGCCGCCAGGTTTGGCGAACGGTTTGCCTGCCCGCCGCTGCTGCGCGAAATGGCCGAAAAGGGCCAGAGTTTCTATGGCCGCTTCGGCCCCAGGGCTGAAGCCGCGTAACCCTGCGCACCACGCCACATGATGCGCCCGGTTGCCTTGGCAGCCGGGCGTTTTCGTTTCTGGCGCGCCTCGTCAGGCAACGGCGCTGTCGTCCGGGTCCGCCAGCATCTCCTCTATCAATGCACTGGCCGCGCCCACGGTCAGCATCCGATAGCTGGTCGCCCCGCCATTGCGTGGCAGGATGCCTTCCCGCAAGCCCCAGTGGCTTGGGCAGAACAACAACGCACCATGATTGACAAACACCATCTCGTCCCCAGCGAAAACCGGCAACAATGCCGCCGCGCTGCCGCCCGGTTGCTGGCGCACGACACCCGGCAACGCCTCCAGCGCCGCGCCGGGCGCGACGGCATAAGGATCGCCATGCGCGTCCGTCACGTCCTCGCATTCGATCAGCACGCCTTGATGGGGCAGCACCCAAAACGGTTCGCGATTGTCCAGCGTTCCCGCCGGAACAACCAGCGGCCACAGAACCCGGGGCAACAGCATGTCCTCACACCATGCGTCATCGCGGATCAACGCCGTCAGGGGCTGGAAACCGTTGTCAAAGGTCAGCACCTCATCGCCCGGCGCCAGCGTCTCTACCGGCACCCAGCCCGCGCGCCCGGCCACCAGCGTGCCCTCGATCAGGCCGCATCCCGCACCGGTCATCACCGGATCATCCAGGCTTTGACGCCGCCGCGCCACCATATCCCGGCGCCCTGATCCACGCTTGGCCCCAAACATCGCAAACCTCAACTGAAAGGCGGTCAATTCCGCCGTTCTCATTAGGTGTGTAAACTTCGAAACAAGTTAGCCGCGAATTGGGTGGTTTTGCGGCATCGCCCCGGCGGGCCTCACCGCGCGAGCCCGGATCGCGCTTTCCGAGACGGGCGCGAGCGCAACGCAATGATCACTCCAGCCAATGCAATCAGCGCGACCCCCAGGATCTGCCAGGGGCCAACACCCTGACCAAACAACAAAAAACCGAACAGCGGCGCCCAGATCAGGGCCGAGTATTCGAACACCGCAACATTCGACGGCACGTCAAGCTGATAGGCCCGAATGATGCCGTAAACGCCGGCCAAAGATCCCACCGCCTGCACCAGCAGCCACGGCGCCACATCCCAGACCGGCCAAACCCAGCCGCGCGCCAGATATGTCCCGTTCTCAGACCCCAGCACACCAATCCCCAGTTGCACCAGCCCGGACAGCCCCCCAAGCAACAGCATGTTCGCCCCCAATAGCGACAAAGCGCTTTCCCCGGCGCACCAGCTGCGCGTCGCAATCGAGCTGATCGCATAGAAGAACCCCGCGGCCACCGGCATCAGCATCACCAGGCTGACTCCGCGCGCGCCGGGCTGCAACACCAGCACAATACCGACAAACCCCACCGCCACCGCCAGGATACGCCGGGGTCCGATCCTTTCCCGCTGGATCAACGCATTGATCAACAATACAAAAATCGGAGACGTGAAAAGCCCGGCCAGCGCCTCGGCGATCGGCATCAGCCCCAGCGCCCCGAAATACAGGAACATCGATACCGACAGCATCACGCCCCGCGCCAGCACCCGGCGCCAGCGCAAAGGGCGCAACCGCCCCAGCCCAATCCGCGCCATCACCACAAGGAATGGCGCCATCAGCGCCGAACGCAGCATCACGAATTGCCAAAGCCCGATGCTTTCGGCGATCCGTGCTATGAAATTGTCAATCAGCCCGATCAACGCCATTGCGCCCAACATCAAAAGCGCCGCCGCCATCGGATGATCCTGCTGCGATGTGGTCATGCTGTCCCCCCGGGGAATAATACGCGCTACCGCCCGCCATATCGTCTGTCGTAAAACCGACATGTACCAGAAGAATCAAGGGAGGGTCGGATGGGCTGGATGAAAGATGAAACCGGGCTGGGCAAATGCGCCGCCAATTACGTACCGCTGACACCGCTGTCCGGGTTGAACCGCGCGCGCGATGTCTTTCCCGATCACCTTGCCGTGGCCCATGGCCCGCATCGCAAAACCTATCGCGAATACCACGACCGCGTCACCCGGCTGGCCTCGGCGCTGGCCGCGATCGGGGTGCAACCCGGCGATGTGGTCTCAACCCTGCTGCCCAACATCCCCGCCGCCGCCGAGGCGCATTTCGGCGTACCCGCCTGCGGCGCCGTGCTCAACAGCATCAATACCCGGCTGGACGTGCACACCGTGGCCTACATTCTTGATCACGCCGAGGCAAAGGTGCTGCTTGTCGATACCGAATTCCTGCCCCTGGCCAAAGCGGCCTGCGAAACGATGGAAGGGACCGCTCCCGCGATCATCGAAGTCGCCGACCCGGCGCACGGCCATCCCGCAACCGGGCGTCACACCGAATATGAAACCCTGCTGGCCGGGGCCGATGCAACATTTGCCTGGATCCTGCCCGAGGATGAATGGGAAAGCATTGCGCTGAACTATACCTCGGGCACCACGGGACATCCCAAGGGCGTGGTCTACCATCATCGCGGCGCCTATCTCAACGCCATGGGCCAGGTGCTCAGCTGGCGCATGGTGCTGCACCCGGTCTACCTCACCATCGTGCCGCTGTTTCACTGCAACGGCTGGTGCCACACCTGGATGATGCCCATGATCGGCGGCACGCTCGTGTGCTGCCGCGACATCACCGCCCCCAACATCTTCAACGCCATCGCCGACGGAGGTGTCACCCATTTCGGCGGCGCCCCGATCGTGCTCAACATGCTGGTCAACGCGCCCGAACGCGAACGCCGCGCCTTTGACCACACGGTCCAAGTCTTCACCGCCGGCGCCCCCCCCGCCCCGGCCACGCTGGCCAGGATCGAACCGATGGGGTTCAACGTCACACAGGTCTACGGCCTGACCGAGGTCTACGGCCCCGCCACCGAATGCCTCTGGGATCACGCCCGCTGGGACGGCCTGCAAGGCAGCGAACGCGCCGCGATCAAGGCACGTCAGGGCGTGGCCATGCCCTTCAACGAACATGTCACCGTCATGGATGAAACCATGGCCCGGATCCCGATGGACGGCGAAACCCAGGGGGAAATCATGATCCGTGGCAATGGCGTGATGAAAGGCTACCTGAAGAATCCCGACGCCACCGCCGAAGCCTTCAAGGGCGGCTATTTCCACTCGGGCGACATCGCCATCCAGCACCCCGACACCTATGTCCAGATCACAGACCGTGCCAAGGACATCATCATCTCGGGTGGCGAAAACATATCCTCGGTCGAGGTGGAAGGCGTGCTGATGCACCACCCGGCCGTCAATCTTGCCGCCGTGGTCGCCAGACCCGATGAAAAATGGGGCGAGGTGCCGTGCGCCTTCGTCGAACTGCTTGACGGCGCCACGGCCGACGAGGCCGAAATCATCGCCTTCGCACGCCAAGGCCTTGCCGGGTTCAAGACCCCGAAACAGGTGGTTTTCCAGGAATTGCCTAAAACATCGACTGGCAAAATCCAGAAATTCGCACTGCGCAAACTGGCCAGATCCCTCTAGGGTCAGGACCCATTAATCCTGCACCACTGGCGCCAAATCCACGAAATATCGGGGGTTTGGCGCGCGCCGGACATAGTGGCTCTATTTCCAAGCGTGCCAAGCCGCTGGGATGAAGTGGATTTGGCGTCCTACGGATTTGACGGATTTGCCGCCTGACGTCCTTTCAATGCCTTGAAATAGAACCACTATTCCTGCGGCATTGTACGTAGTCAGACAGCAAATCTGTTAAACCAGTGGCGCAGGATTAATGGGTCCTGACCCTAGGTCCGGCCCCCGCACTTCTTTTGGCCGGAAATATCCCGGGGGTGAACTGGCCCAAAGGGCCAGGAGGGGGCTGGCCCCCTTTCGCGGCGCGTTGCCCAACGCGCCGTCCCCGTGTACTCTGTGCCCAAATCAGAGGCAGAGCAGCCCCCAATGACCACGGCACTCCAGAAATACCAACGGCTCGAGGCAACCGCCCTCTGGCGGCCCGCACCGAACGAACAACGCCGCGACGTGATCGTGTCGATCGGCGATGCCACACTGGTCATCACCGACATGCAGGACCGGGCCTTGGCCCACTGGTCCCTGCCCGCCGTACGCCGGCAAAACCCCGGAACCCGCCCGGCCATCTATTTTCCAGATGGCGACCCCGGCGAAACGCTGGAGATCGGCGCAGACGAAGCCGACATGATCCAGGCAATCGAAAAACTCTGCGCCGCCGTGGCACGGAGCAAACCCAAACCCGGACGGTTGCGCTGGGCCATCGCCGGGGCGACAGCGCTGGCGATTGCCGCGCTGGCCCTGTTCTGGTTGCCCGGCGCGCTGCGAAACCACGCGCTCTCGGTGGTGCCCCAGGCCAAGCGCCAGGATATCGGCGATGCGTTGCTCGCCCAAAGTCTAAGGCTCACCGGAGCGCCATGCGACGGGTTTCTCGCCCGCCCGGCGCTGCGCAAGCTGGAACGGCGGCTGGGCGTACGCCGCCTCGTGGTTGTTCCCGGCGGTGTGCAGGGCGCGGCGGCCCTGCCCGGCGGGATCGTCCTGCTCAATCGCGCCACGATCGAAGACTTCGAAGAGCCGGACGTAACCGCCGGCTTTGTCGTTGCCGAGCGGTTGCGCGCAGGCGATGCCCTCGGCGAATTGCTCCAAGCGGCCGGAATTTCAGCCAGTTTTCGCCTGCTCACCACCGGCGACCTCAGCCAAGACATCCTGCGCGCCCATGCCGAAGACCTGATCCTGACCGACCGGCAGCGCCCGGATGACGAGGCGCTGATCCTTGCCTTCGAAACCGCCAAACTGCGCATCAGCCCTTATGCCTATGCGCTGGATGCCTCGGGCGAAACCACGCTCGCCCTGATCGAGGCCGATCCGTTCACGACCACCCCCAAACCGGTGCTCGGGGATGGCGACTGGGTTGCGCTTCAGGGGATTTGCGACAGCTGACCAACCCGGCTATCGCAGGAACGCTCCGGCAAATCCCGCGCCTTGCGCCTTGTCCAGCGCGGCCTCGGCGCTTGTCGTGCCGCTGAACGGCCCGGCCAGCACGATACGCCGCACGTCCTGACCTCGTTGATACTTGCCAATCCGCACCGGCAGGCCCAGCTCACGCACCTGCCTGGCCACCGCCTGCGCCGTGTCGCTGTCGGCATAAGTGCCGACCTGAACATATGGCGTGCCGCTCAACCGCAACGTTTTTTCGGCCGCACCCGATCGCGAGGACACAACTGGCGCGGGCTCGGGCTCGGGTTCGTACGGCGCCGCCCAGGATGACGATTTGGACGACACCACCACCGTATCACCCACTTTGCGCTGGATAAGCCGGCGCGGTGTCTTGCGGGTCCATATCTGGTCAGACTGGGCCTTTCCGGCAAAGGTCATCTCGGCGCGGCGCGGATTCAGACGGCCATCGTCAAAAACCCGGCGATACCCCTCGGGGACATCGGTCTTGACCAGGGTGGCAAGGTTCGTTTCATACACATGACGCGGCAAGACACGAGTGTCCGGGCTGACCTCGCCTTCACGCACGATCTGCCCCGGCGTTCCCCGCCGCAACGAGCTTTGCCGGTCAAACTGCATCTTTGGCGATGCGGCCGTCGGGTTGCCCGAACCGGGCGTAACCGGGCTTTCGCTTTGCGGACCACAGCGCACTTTCATCCCCTTATAGGTGCTGGCACCGCCCCGACAGGGCGACAGGCTTCCGGCGGCACGGGCCGGTTGCGTCGTCGTGCGGCGTGGCGCGGTCGTGGTTGTCGTCGCGGCTGGTTTCGGCGTCGTCGTGGCGGTCGGAGGCACGGCGACGGGCGTGGTATAGAGCGGCTGACCGCTGGATGTCGTCGTGCGCCCCGTTGCGGTCTTTGGCTTGGTCGCGACCACCGCCGTGGTGGTGGCTGTCGCTGTTTTCGGCTTGGGAGTGGTCTTTGCCACTGTCTTGGGGGCCGGTTGCGCCGCCTTCGGCTTGGCAGCCGTGGCCGTGGCGGCCGGCGCCGCGGTTTTCGGCTTGCTCGTGCCAAAGATCGCAGGCGACTCGGTCGGCGTGGCGGCCGGCGCGATCGTCACCACATTCCTGTCCAGCTTGGGAGGCTTGACCGTTCCCGCCACGGGCTCGTCAAAGGTCGGCTTGAACCCGCAGATCACCTTGCGGTCACGGGACACGCGCGGCACCCAGGTGGTGTTGCCATCGATTCCGGCGCGAATATACACACAGCCCCGGCTGTCGACATATTGCTTGCCCTTGTAATCCGACGGCGGGAATTCCGCCGGAGAATCCATTGCACTAAGGGACTGGGCGTGCACCACGCCCAACCCCAAAGACGCCGCGATCACACCGATCGCGATTACTCTGGTCACTCTCATTTTGCCCCCACAAGATGTAGGGGTAGTCTAGACGTACAAACCTATTTGAGTAAACCGCAGAGTTGCCACAAAATCGTCTATTTCGTCCCGAACATACGGTCGCCCGCATCGCCAAGCCCCGGCAGGATATAGCCTTTCTCGTTCAGGCGTTCATCCAGGGACGCGGTCACGATGGGAACGTCCGGGTGCGCCTCCTTCATGCGCGCCACACCTTCGGGCGCGGCCAGCAGGCACAGAAAGCGGATGTCGGTGGCGCCCTGCGCCTTCAAAAGATCGATGGCGGCCGCCGAAGAATTGCCCGTGGCCAGCATCGGGTCAACAGCGATCACCAGCCGTTCATTCAGCTCGGACGGCGCCTTGAAATAATACTGCACCGGCTTGAGTGTCTCCTCGTCGCGATACAGACCCACAAACCCCACGCGCGCCGAAGGCACCAGTTCCAGCATCCCGTCCAGCAACCCGTTCCCGGCGCGCAGGATCGACACCAGCGCCAGCTTGCGCCCGTCCAGCACGGGCGCGTCCATCTCCTGCATCGGCGTTTCGATCCGCCGCGTGGTCATGGGCAATTCGCGCGTCACCTCATAGGCCAGAAGCTGGCTGATCTCGCGCAGCAGCCGGCGAAACTCGCCCGTCGAGGTTTCCTTGCGCCGCATCAATGTCAGCTTGTGCTGTACCAGCGGGTGATCGACGACGGTCAGGTGATCCATCAGGTTTTCTCCAGTTTTGTCTTGACCCGCGCGCGGGTATCCTCGTCACAGAATGCCGCCGCCAGAGCCGTCTGGTTCAGCGCCAGAAAATCATCCTCTTCCCAGCCGAACGCCGCGGCCAGCATGTCATACTCACGCCGCATCGTGGTGTGGAAAAACGGTGGATCGTCGGTGGACACCGTGACCGGCACACCGGCATCGCGCAGCCGGGCGATCGGATGGCTGGGCATATCCGGGTACAGGCCCAGCACCACATTTGATCCGGGGCACACCTCCAGCGTGATCTTGCGCGCCGCCAGCTCCTCGACCAGCGCCGGATCTTCGATGGCGCGCACACCATGGCCGATCCGTTCAACGCGCAGATCGCGGATCGCGTCGCGCACGCTGTCGGGCCCGCCAAACTCGCCCGCATGGGTCGTCAGGCGCAGCCCCGCCTCGCGCGCCATGTCAAACGCATAGGCAAAATCGCCCTGTTTGCCCTTGCCCTCATCACCGCCCATGCCAAGGCCCACGATCCAGTCGCCCGCCGTTTCCGCCGCACACAGCGCCGTGCGCCGGGCCTGTTGCGGGCCGAAATGGCGCACCGGCGTGACGATGCCGCGCATGACGATCCCCAGATCCGCCTCGGCCCGGTCGGCGGTTTCGCGGATGGCGTGCAGGTATTCGCGCCACGCCGCCACTTCGCCGCCACCACAGAAATCAGGGCTCAGAAAGGTTTCGGTATAAACCACGCCATTCGTCGCACTTTCCTCCAGCACCGCGCGGGTCAGGCGCGCGAAATCCTCGGGCGTCTGCAACACGCTGGTCGCGGCCTCGTAGACTTGCAGGAAATGCACGAAGTTTTCGAACGCATAGCTGCCGTCAGGCGCGAAAATCCGGCTCAGATCAATCTTTTTCTCAAACGCCAGTTGGCGAATGAATTCAGGGGGGGCGGCGCCCTCGAAATGCAGGTGCAATTCGACCTTGGGCAGGTCCGAAACGCTCACAGAAAGCTCCTTCCGCGCGGCGGGGTCAGCCCAAGATGGGTGGCCACGCTGGCCGCGACATCGACAAAATCGACAATCCCCGCCTGCCCCGTTCCAACTCCGGCACACAGAACAGGCACCCGTTCGCGCGTATGATCGGTGCCGCTCCAGGTCGGGTCATTGCCATGATCCGCCGTCAGGATCAACAGATCATCGGCGCGCATTTCGCCCATGAACCTGCCGATTTCCGTATCGAACCACTCCAGCGCGCGCGCATAGCCCGACACGTCGCGGCGGTGGCCATAGACGCTGTCGAACTCGACGAAATTGGCGAAGGTCAGGCTGCCATCTCCTGCTGTTTTCCCCAAACCGTGCAGATGCGCCATCAGGTCGGCATCGCTGCCCTTGACGCAGTCGTCAATGCCCGACATCGAGAAGATATCGCCGATCTTTCCCACGCCATGCACCGCGCCACCACCCGCCTGCACCCAGTTGGTCAGCACCTTTTCAGGCGGCGCAATGGCAAAATCCTTGCGGTTGGGAGTGCGCAGATACCCGGTTTCGCCGTCACCCACAAACGGGCGCGCGATCACCCGGCCAATACGCATTTCGTGCAGTACCGGCGCCAGTTCGCGACACAAATGCAAAAGCCGCTCCAGCCCGAAATGGTCTTCATGCGCGGCGATCTGGAACACGCTGTCAACCGAGGTGTAACAGATTGGCCGCCCGGTGCGGATATGCGCCTCGGCCAGTTCCTCGATGATCAGCGTTCCCGACGCATGACAATTTCCCAGAATACCGTCGGTTCCGGCAATCGCGCACACCCGGTCCACAAGATCGGGCGGGAAACACGGCTCGGCCTTGGGAAAATAGGTCCAGTCCCACGGCACCGGCACCCCCGCCAGCTCCCAATGACCGGACGGCGTGTCCTTGCCGTTGGACTGCTCGGTCGCCGCGCCCCACAGCCCGGTCGCCTTCGCCTCCAGCCCCGGCGTGTCATCGCCCGAGGACAGCCGGATCGCCGCGCCCAGCCCCAACGCGTCCATATGCGGCAGGCGCAACGCGCCGCTGCGGCCCTCTTCGGCCTGCCCCGCGGCGCAGGCCTGCGCGATGTGGCCCAGCGTATTGGCTCCGGTATCGGGCAGGTCGCCGTTGAAAAACCGATCGGCATCCGGCGCACCGCCACATCCCGCCGAATCCATCACAACCAAAAAGGCGCGCGCCATCAGCGTATCCTCTCGTGAATGAGCGGCGGCAATGCAGGCGCCGTGCCGCCAATCGTGATCGCCGCCTGCGCCGCTCTGGCCGCAGCCTGGGCGCTGTCCTCGCGCGCCGCATGAAGGCGCAGCAATGGCTGCCCCTTTTCGACATGCTGTCCCAGCCGCACCACTTCGGAAAAGCCCACCGCCGGATCCACCACGTCGCTTTCCACCTGCCGCCCGCCGCCCAGCGCCACCACGGCCAGGCCCAGCGCCTCGCCATCGATTGCCGTCACAAAGCCCGACCGGGGCGCAGGCACCTCACGGATCACAATCGCCTCGGGCAGGAACCGCTGCCAGTTTTCAGTGAATTGCACTGGTCCGCCCATGGCCGCCACCATCTGGCCAAACCGCTCTGCCGCGTGCCCGTCCGTCAGGGCGGCCAGCATCCGCGCGATACCGTCATCCAGATCATCCGCCAGCCCTGCATCGGCCAGCAGAACACCCCCCAACGACACCGACAATTCCGCCAGCGGCCCGCCAGCCCCGTTGCACAGCACGTCCATCACCTCGGCCACTTCCAGCGCATTGCCCAGCGACGCCGCCAAAGGCTGGTTCATGTCCGAAATCACCGCGCTGGTCCGGCACCCGGCCAGGTTTGCGGTCTCCACCAGCGCCCCCGCCAGCCCGCGTGCGTCGTCCACCGATTTCATGAACGCGCCCGAGCCGCATTTCACATCCAGCACCAGACCTTCCAGACCAGCCGCCAGTTTCTTGGACAGGATCGAGGCGGTGATCAGATCCAGGCTTTCCACCGTCCCCGTCACGTCGCGCACCGCGTAAAGCCGCTTGTCCGCCGGCGCGATTTCCGCCGTTGCGCTGACAATCGCGCACCCGGTTTCCCGCACAACCCCGGCAAACCGGTCTTCGCTCAGCCCGGTCGACAGCCCGGGGATTGCCTCCATCTTGTCCAGCGTGCCCCCGGTATGGCCCAACCCGCGCCCCGAGATCATCGGCACATATGCCCCACAGGCCGCCAGCGCGGGCGCAAGCACCAGCGACACGCAATCGCCCACGCCGCCGGTGGAATGCTTGTCCAATACCGGTCCCGGCAAATCCCACGTCAGCGTATCGCCACTGTCGCGCATCGCCAGCGTCAGCGCCACACGCCCTTCGTCTCCCAGCCCGCGCAGGCACACGCCCATGGCAAAGGCCCCGGCCTGGGCATCGCTCACCACGCCATCGGCCAACCCCTGGGCAAACCACGTCAGTTCCTCGCGCCCGGGCGCATCGCCCCGGCGCAGCTTTGCTATGATCGCGCGCGCATCCATCTCAGTCGCGATCCCCGTGGCCCTCGGCCAGATGATCCTTGCCAAAGGCGCCCGGCAAAAGGTCGGCCAATGTCATTTCCTGCCGCACCCCGTCAAGATTGCACAGCGTCACCGGCACATCGCCCGCCCCGAACTCGGCCAGCTTCTGCCGGCACCCGCCGCATGGCGTCACGGGCACCGGGCTGTCGGCCACCACGAACACTTCGGTCAGGCGCGTCTCGCCCGCCGCGACCATGGCGGCAATCGCCCCGGCCTCGGCACAGGTGCCTTCGGGATAGGCGATATTCTCGACATTGCAGCCCGCGAATACGGTACCATTGGCCGCGCGGATCGCCGCGCCCACCTTGAATTGGGAATAGGGCGCATAAGCGTTTTCACGCACACCAAAGGCGGCTTTTTCCAGACTCATGTTTCCTCCACGGAAGGTTTGATTGCACCGGGCAAGCTGTCCACGGCCATTCGGGTTCGCCATAACGGGGCGCCATACCCCGCGCAACGCGGATCGCGCCGGTTGGACCAAACGCCACCATGATCAACGGGGCGCCAACCGGACATATCTTATCCATGCGCATTCCCGGCGTTTTGGTGTAGTACGGGACATCGATGCGCAATTCCCGTGTCGGCAGGCGTATCTCGGCCCGAGCTTCCGGCATATGTCTTCCCTCGCTATCGGGAAACTGTGGAGCGCCCATGGATGATTTGCAAGAGGATGCCGTTGCGTCAGGATTGCCCATTTTCCCGGCGCGAAAACTAGTTTAAGGCTAAACCAAATTTGGAAATCGAGTCCTGACATGTCCGACAACAGCAACGAAACCCTGCGCCAGGCGGCGCTTTTCTATCACGCCAATCCCAAACCGGGCAAGCTGGAGGTGCGCGCGACCAAGCCGCTGGCCAATGGCCGCGACCTGTCGCGCGCCTATTCGCCCGGCGTGGCCGAAGCCTGCCTAGAGATCAAGGACGACCCGGCCAATGCCGCGCTGTATACCGCGCGCCAGAACCTTGTCGCGGTGGTGTCCAACGGATCGGCGGTGCTGGGCCTTGGCAATATTGGTGCGCTGGCCTCCAAGCCGGTGATGGAAGGCAAGGCGGTTCTGTTCAAGAAATTCGCCAATATCGACTGTTTCGATATAGAACTGGACGAACCCGACCCCGAAAAGCTGGCCGATATCGTTTGCGCCATGGGGCCGACCTTTGGCGCGATCAACCTCGAAGACATCAAGGCGCCGGATTGCTTCATCGTGGAAAAACTGTGCCGCGAGCGCATGAGCATCCCCGTGTTCCACGACGATCAGCACGGCACCGCCATCGTGGTGGGCGCGGCGGCCACCAACGCGCTGCGCGTGGCCGGAAAATCCTTTGAAGACATCAAGATCGTGTCCACGGGGGGCGGTGCGGCGGGCATCGCTTGCCTCAACATGCTTCTGAAACTGGGCGTCCGGCGTGAAAACGTCTGGCTGTGCGACATTCACGGTCTGGTCTACAAGGGCCGTACCGAGGACATGAACCCGCAAAAGGCCGAATTCGCTCAGGATACCGGGCTACGCACGCTGGATGACGTGATCGGCGGCGCAGATATGTTCCTGGGCCTGTCCGGCCCCGGCGTGCTCAAGCCTGAAATGGCGGCCCGGATGAGCGACACCCCGATCATCTTTGCCCTGGCCAATCCCACGCCGGAAATCATGCCCGATGCGGTGCGCGCGGTAAAACCGGATGCGATCATGGCCACCGGGCGCAGCGACTTTCCCAACCAAGTCAACAATGTGCTGTGCTTTCCGTTCATCTTCCGGGGCGCGCTGGACGTGGGCGCGACCGAGATCAATGACGACATGGCCATCGCCTGTGTGTCCGGCATCGCGGAACTGGCGCGCGCCACCACATCGGCAGAGGCGGCGGCCGCCTACAAGGGCGAACAGCTGAATTTCGGGCGCGACTACCTGATCCCGAAACCGTTCGATCCGCGTCTTGTGGGTGTGGTGTCGGCCGCCGTGGCCCAGGCCGCGATGGACAGCGGCGTGGCCACGCGCCCCATCGACGATCTGACCGCCTACAAGCAGAAATTGAACCAGTCCGTATTCAAGTCGGCGCTGTTGATGCGCCCGCTGTTCGAAACCGCCCGCGCCTCGAGCCGCCGTGTCGTCTTTGCCGAGGGCGAAGATGAGCGCGTGCTGCGCGCCGCGCAGGCCGTGCTGGAAGAAACCACCGAGACCCCGATCCTGATCGGTCGCCCCGAGGTGATCGAGGTGCGCTGCGAGCGCCACGGATTGTCGGTCCGGCCCGGGCGGGATTTCGAGATCGTGAACCCGGAAAACGACCCGCGCTATCGCGACTACTGGACCACCTATCACGAGTTGATGGAGCGGGACGGCGTGACACCCGACATCGCGCGCGCCGTGATGCGCACCAACACCACCGCGATTGGCGCGGTGGCCGTGCAGCGCGGCGATGCCGACGCGCTGATCTGTGGCACATTTGGCGAATACCGCTGGCACCTGAATTATGTCACGCAGGTGCTGGGCCGCGACGGGCGCAGCCCGCATGGTGCCTTGTCGCTGATGATCCTGGAAGACGGGCCGCTGTTCGTTGCCGACACCCAGGTTCTGGAACTCCCGACCCCCGACCAGATCGCGCGGATCACCGAAGGCGCGGCGCGCCATATCCGGCGCTTCGGCCTGGAACCCAGGATCGCGCTGTGCTCGCAATCGCAATTCGGCAACCATCGTGAAGGCTCGGGCAAACGCCTGCGCGAGGCGATTGCCCTGCTCAACCAGAGGGGATGCGATTTCGTCTACGAGGGGGAGATGAATGTCGACACCGCGCTGGACCCGGATCTTTGCGCGCGCATCTTCCCGCGTTCGCGCCTCAAGGGCGAGGCCAACTGCCTGATCTTCGCCCATGCCGATGCGGCCTCGGGCGTGCGCAATATCCTCAAGATGCGCTCGGACGGGCTTGAGGTGGGACCGATCCTGATGGGGATGGGCAACAAGGCCCATATCGTCAGCCCGTCCATCACCGCACGCGGCTTGCTGAACGTGGCGGCAATCGCCGGAACGCCTGTGGCGCATTACGGCTAGGTCGCAGTGGGGGGCCAGCCCCCCACACCCCCCGGAGTATTTTCGGCAAAATGAAGGGGCGGCGAATCCCGCGGCCTCTGAGCTGCAAGTTTTGCACACGGAAAATTTGCAGTTTTGCAAAAACTCGCGTCACACCCAAGAAAATCGCGAATATCGCCATGTTTGCAAAAATTTGCAAGCTATTATCCGCTTTTCCTGCAAATATTTTGCGGTAATCTGACGCGGCGTCGCCAAAGTATCTTGCCGCAAAGCCGTTGGCTTGCGTAACACATTTGCAACGAGTTCGGAGGAGAATGCCATGGGCTATCAAGACGTTTACCAAAGCTGGAAGAACGACCCCGAAGGGTTCTGGATGCAGGCAGCGCAGGCGATCGACTGGGACAAGCCGCCCAGCAAGGCGCTGTTTGACAAGGGCGGCAACCTGTTTGAATGGTTTGCGGATGCCAGGGTCAACACCTGCTGGAACGCGGTGGATCGTCATGTCGAGGCCGGGCGCGGCGAACAGACCGCCATCATCTATGACTCGCCCATTACCCATACCAAGCGCGAAATCTCTTTTGTCGAACTGCGCAACCGTGTCGCCAACCTGGCCGGTGCGCTGCGCGCCAAGGGTGTGGAAAAGGGCGACCGCGTCATCATCTACATGCCGATGATCCCCGAGGCATTGGAAGCTATGCTGGCCTGTGCCCGTCTGGGCGCCATTCATTCGGTCGTGTTCGGGGGATTTGCCGCCAACGAGCTGGCCGTGCGTATCAATGATGCCAGGCCCAAGGCGATCATCGCCGCCTCCTGCGGATTGGAGCCGGGCCGCGTGGTGCATTACAAACCGCTGCTGGACGGGGCTATCGACCTGGCCGATCACAAGCCGGATTTCACCGTCATTTTCCAGCGCGAACAGGAAGTTGCCAAGCTGATCGAGGGGCGCGATTACAACTGGCATGGGTTCCAGTATGGTGTGGAGCCGGCCGAATGCGTACCGGTCGAGGGCAACCACCCGGCCTATATCCTTTATACGTCGGGCACCACGGGCCAGCCCAAGGGCGTGATCCGGCACACCGCCGGGCAGCTTGTGGCGCTGAACTGGACCATGAAGAATATCTACAATGTCGATCCGGGCGACGTGTTCTGGGCCGCGTCCGACGTGGGCTGGGTCGTGGGCCACTCCTATATCTGTTACGGTCCGCTGATCCATGGCAACACCACCATCGTGTTCGAGGGCAAACCTGTCGGCACGCCGGATGCGGGCACTTTCTGGCGGGTGATTTCCGAGCATAACGTCAAGTCGTTCTTTACCGCCCCGACCGCGTTCCGCGCGGTAAAGCGCGAGGATCCGACCGGTGAATATGTCGGAAAATATGATCTTTCCTGTCTCAAGCAGGTGTATCTTGCCGGGGAACGCGCGGACCCGGATACCATCGTCTGGGCGCAGGACCAGCTCAAGGTGCCGGTGGTTGATCACTGGTGGCAAACCGAAACCGGCTGGGCCATCGCCGCGAATCCGCTTGGGATCGAGGAACTGCCCACCAAGCTTGGGTCCCCGACGGTCCCGATGCCGGGGTATGAGGTGACCATTCTGGACGACGCCGGACACCCGGTTGAGCCCGGAACGCTGGGTGCCATTGCCGTGAAACTGCCGCTGCCGCCCGGCACGCTGCCCAACCTTTGGAACGCCGAAGAGCGATTCAAGAAATCCTACCTCAACACTTTTCCCGGCTATTACGAAACCGGCGACGCGGGCATGATGGACGAAGACGGCTATGTCTACATCATGGCGCGCACCGACGACGTGATCAATGTCGCCGGGCACCGCCTGTCGACCGGCGCGATGGAAGAGGTTCTCGCCAGCCATCCCGAGGTGGCGGAATGCGCCGTGATCGGCGTGACCGATCAGCTCAAAGGCCAGATGCCGTTGGGGTTCCTGTGCCTGAATGCCGGGGTCGATCGGGATCATGGCGACGTGGTGAAAGAGGTTGTCAAACTGGTGCGCGAAAAGATCGGCCCGGTGGCGGCGTTCAAGCTGGCCGTGGTGGTGGACCGCCTGCCCAAGACACGGTCGGGCAAGATCTTGCGCGGGACCATGGTGAATATCGCAGATTGCACGCCGTACAAGATGCCGGCCACAATCGACGATCCGGCAATCCTTGACGAAATCAAGGAAGCACTGCAAACAATTGGCTATGCCAGGGATTGACACAAACGCCTTGTACGGGGCGGCATGACACCGCCCCGTCGCAAGCATCAGATTCGCGAGATCTGCGAGTGGATCACCCACCACGGGGTGATCGGCACCACGTTTGATACGCTGACCGAAGACTTCTGCGAACGCCTGATTGCGGCGGGCCTTCCGATCCTGCGAGCCAACCTTTCGATGCGCGCCCAGCACCCAACGGTCGGCGGGGTCGCCTATCGCTGGAAGCGCAAGGGCGGTTTCCTGCACGAACAGTATGTCCGTGATCTCGATGTCACCACCGGCTGGGACGACAGCCCGCTCAAGGCTTTGGTCGAGGGCGACGCCGACGAACTGCGCCGCCCGATCTCGCCCGCATTGCGCCCCTTTGAATTCCCGATGTTCGAGGAAATGCTGGCGCAGGGGGCGACCGAGTATTTCGCCCAGCAGCTCAGCTTCACCGACCAGACGCGCAACCGCCCCGGCGACGTGACCGACCCGCTGGCCAGCGCGGTGGGGGTGCTGGCCTCATGGACAACGGATCACCCCGGCGGGTTTTCAGAAACCGATATCGACGACCTGCGCACCATCCTTCCCGTGCTTGGTCTGGCGCTGAAGTCCAACGCGAACTACCGCATGGCGCGCGACCTTCTGGGCGCCTATCTCGGCGACGATGCCAGCCGCCGCGTTTTGCGCGGCGAGATCCTGCGTGGCACCACCGAACGGATTGGCGCGGTGATCCTGATGTTCGACCTCGCGGGCTTTACCCGACTCTCGGAAACCCTGGAAAGCGATGCGCTGATCAATATGCTGAACGACTATTACGGCATGGTGGTAGAGCGGATCGAGGAACGCGGCGGCAACGTTCTGAAGTTCATCGGCGACGGACTGCTGGCAGTGTTCACCGACGATGACGAAGCCGAGGCCGGCAGCGCCGCGCTGGACACGGTCGAGGCCCTGCGTGCCGGTATGGCCGAAGTGAACGCCAGGCGCCTGTCCGAAAAGCTGCCGATCACAGATGCCACGATGGCGCTTCATGCAGGGGAAGTGGCCTATGGCAATATCGGCGGGCGCAACCGGCTTGATTTCACCGTGATCGGCCCCGCCGTGAACACGACCGCGCGCCTGTCGGGCATGTGCGCCCAGGTGGATCAGCCCGTGGTGATCTCCGCCCACGTCGCACGCCCGCATCTCGACAGGCGCCCTGCGCTGGTTTCGCTGGGCCAGTACCGGCTACGCGGGGTTGCCGAACGCGTCGAACTGTTCACGCTCGACTGACGGCGGGCGGCTAGACGAACTGTTCGCGGATCAGCCGCTCTTCCAGCCCATGACCCGGGTCAAACAGGATATGATGCTGCACCGCCATTTCCGAACGGATTTCCACGGAACGCACATTTCGCACCGCGCGGCTGTCTGCTTCGGCCATCACGGGGCGTTTTTCGGGGTTCAGGATCTCGAACCGCACCACCGCGGATTTCGGCACCAGCGCGCCCCGCCAGCGGCGCGGTCGAAACGGCGCGATCGCGGTCAGCGCCAGCACATCCGAGCCGATCGGCAGGATCGGGCCATGCGCCGAGTAGTTATAGGCGGTCGATCCCGCCGGGGTACAGACCAACGCGCCGTCGCAGACCAGTTCTTCCATGCGCAACCGGCCATCCACCGTCACCCGCAACTTTGCCGCCTGCGGCCCGGCCCGCAGCAGCGACACCTCGTTGATCGCCAGCGCCTCATGCACCGAGCCGTCAACGCAGGTCGCGCGCATGGCCAGCGGGTTCAGCACCTCTTCCTCCGCCGCGGCCAGCCGATCGGGCAAATCGCCTTCGCTGTATCGGTTCATCAGGAACCCGACCGTGCCCCGGTTCATGCCATAAACCGGCACGTCCAGCGCCTGTGTCGCGTGCATTGTCTGCAACATGAACCCGTCGCCGCCCAGCGCCACGATCACCTCGGCCTTGTCCACATCGCAATTCCCATAGCGCCCGACCAGGGCCGCGCGGGCGGTTTGCGCCACGGGGGCGTCGCTGGCGAGAAAGGCGATTCTCTGTGGCATGGCAGCCTCGCGTCGGGTTTCCCGGCCCCGACACAGGTTTCCGATCGGGGCATATGTTTATGACCTGCACCATCAAGGGCGCAGTGACAAGCATTTGCGTCGCTTTGAGACCTTTTAACCGCATGTGCTTTCCGCTACGAACTGCGCCAACGTCACCACCTGCACCGGAGCACCCCCATGACCGAAACGCGCGACACCGGCTTTTTCACCGAGGCGCTTTCCAGCCGCGATCCCGAATTGTTCAGCTCGATCACCAGGGAACTGGGCCGTCAGCGCGACGAGATCGAACTGATCGCTTCCGAAAACATCGTATCCGCCGCCGTGATGGAAGCGCAGGGTTCGGTGATGACCAACAAATACGCCGAAGGCTATCCCGGACGCCGCTATTACGGCGGCTGCCAGTATGTGGACGTGGCCGAACAACTGGCCATCGACCGCGCCAGGGAGTTGTTTGGCTGCGACTTCGCCAATGTTCAGCCGAATTCGGGCAGCCAGGCCAACCAGGGCGCCTTCATGGCGCTGATCCAGCCCGGCGACACCATTCTGGGCATGAACCTCGCCTCGGGCGGGCACCTGACCCACGGCGCCGCGCCCAACCAGTCGGGCAAGTGGTTCAATGCCATCCAGTACGGCGTGCGCAAGCAGGACAATCTGATCGACTATGACGAAGTGGCCGCGCTGGCCATGGAGCATCAGCCCAAACTGATCATTGCCGGTGGCTCGGCCATTCCCCGCCAGATCGATTTTGCCAGGTTCCGCGAGATTGCCGACGCGGTTGGCGCCTACCTGATGGTCGACATGGCCCATTTTGCCGGCCTCGTGGCGGCGGGCGAGCACCCCTCGCCCTTCCCTTATGCCGATGTGGCCACCACCACCACCCACAAGACATTGCGCGGCCCGCGCGGCGGCATGATCCTCACCAATGACGAGGCCATCGCCAAAAAGGTGAACTCGGCCATCTTCCCCGGCCTGCAAGGCGGCCCGCTGATGCATGTGATCGCCGCCAAGGCGGTGGCCTTTGGCGAGGCTCTGCGACCCGAATTCAAGGACTATCAGAAACAGGTGCGCGCCAATGCCGTGGCATTGGCCGACCAGTTGATGAAGGGCGGTCTGGATATTGTCACCGGCGGCACCGACACCCATGTGATGCTGGTGGATCTGCGTCCCAAGGGCGTCAAGGGCAATGCCACCGAAAAGGCACTGGGCCGCGCCCATATCACCTGCAACAAGAACGGCATCCCGTTTGACCCGGAAAAGCCGATGGTGACATCCGGCATCCGCCTGGGCACCCCGGCGGGCACCACGCGCGGCTTTGGCGCGGCAGAGTTCCGCCAGATCGCCGACATGATCGTCGAAGTGGTCGACGGGCTGGCGGCAAATGGCGAAGACGGCAACGGGGCCGTCGAACAGGCCGTCAAGGCCAAGGTCGCCGATCTCTGCGCCCGCTTCCCGCTTTACCCGAACCTCTGATCCGCGCAAATGGCGCGGTCTTGACAGCCGCCCCCGATCCCCCGGGGGCGGCGTTTGCGATTTGCCGGGCGCTCCCGCCGCGTTGCGTCCGCAGCAAGCTGCGCCCCAAAGCGTTGGGCGTGGCTCACTTCGTGAGCCTGCCCACGTGTCCGGCGAAACCGCGTCAGGAAAACAACCGGATCAACCGCATGATGGCGGCGATCGGCTTTGCCGAAAACATCTGCCGGACGGGCCGAAGTTCTGCGCGGTGGCGCCCTATACAAAGCCCTGCCAGCGCAAAAACAGGATCAGCAGCACCACAAGCACAATCAGGTTGAAACTCAGCGCCCCCAACGTGCCCAGGATCGCGCCCTTGCGCCGGTCTGCCCGGTCTTCGGCCGCGAACTGCGCCCGAACCGCCTCGAACGCGGCCTGAACGCGCGCGGCGTCTGCCTGCAACATCAACTTGGGATGACCCGCCATCTGCGCCGCATCCACAAGAATCTGCGCCTGGGCATGGATATGCGACGGCACCCGCCGCCCGATCTTGCGCATCGCCCCATCCAATGACTTGGCGCGCACACCATAGTGGTCGCGCGCCAGCATCAACAACTGGGCAATCTTGCGGTCGATATCGGCGGGGTCGATCATGGCGGCACCCTAGACCTGTCGCGCACGCGGCTCAACCACTCTGGAACTGGCGCGCCGACCGGGCTATCACGGCGCCATGTTGAACCTTATCGAATACGGCACGCCCGGCGATGCCCCCGACCTGATGATCGTGCACGGGCTTTATGGCTCGGGCCGCAACTGGAGCGCCATCGGCAAACGCCTCGGCCTCAGCCGTCGGGTGATTTCCGTGGACCAGCGCAATCACGGCCACAGCCCATGGTTCGACAGCCATTCCTACGAAGACATGGCCGCCGATCTGGCCGAGGTGATCGCCGCGCAGGGCAAACCGATGGATGTGCTGGGCCATTCGATGGGGGGCAAGGCAGCCATGGTTCTGGCCCTGACACGGCCCGAGCTGGTCAATCGCCTGATCGTGGCCGATATCGCACCGGTGGATTACGCGCATGACCAAAGCCAGCATATCCAGTCGATGCGCCGCGTAGATCTGTCGCGCGTGTCCAAACGCTCTGAGGCGATGGATCAACTCGCCCAAACGGTGGAGGATCCGGCATTGCGCAGCTTTTTCACCCAGTCGCTTGACCTGACCGAAAAACGCTGGCGCCTGAACCTGGATACGCTGGAACGCGAGATGCCGAAAATCCTGGCCTTTCCCCGGCTGAACGCAACCTATGACGGCCCAACCCTGTTTCTGTCCGGCTCAACCTCGGACTATGTCCTGCCCGATCACCGCCCCACGATCCGCGCCCTGTTTCCCAAGGCACGTTTTGCCAAAATCACCGGCGCGGGACACTGGCTTCATGCGGAAAAGCCGCATGAATTCATCGCCTCGGTGCAGGCCTGGCTGGATCACGCTTCATAAAGCCTGCGCGCAACCATCCAGGTGACCGGGAACGCCAGCACAAACCCGATCGCGGCCACTGTCAGGATCAGCAACGGCGCGCTCGTGCCGGCGACCAGTACGGCGATGACACCAACCCCGGCAAGGGTGGACCCGATGAAAAGATGCAGGATGAAAGCAAGGCGAAGCATGACTGATGCGTCCTCTGAGTTGCGTTGCGCCCGAAATACATACCGCACACGCGATGCGTCCTTGATCCAGATCAGCCCCGCGTCAGCCGCATGACCGTTGCGCCGCTGGCATCCCTGAGGATCAACATATCACCCTCGATCTCGTAACCGGCGACATTTCCAAGCGCCTGAAATACCGCCCGCTCCTGCGCGTCCAGCTCTCCGATACAGGCCATGCGCGTGCTGGCCAGCGGCCCCAGCTTCAGCCCGCCCTGTCCGGTCTCGAAGGCACCGGTAAACCGGTTGCACCCGCTGGTCCCGCTGACCTGACCCTCCGGTCCGAACCGCACCTGCGCCGGGCGCGCGCCGTCCAGCGTGGCACCGGGCACCTCGGTCGCGATCCACGACGTTCCCGCCAATGGCGCGGGCACGGCCTGCGGCATCATTTCAACCACGACATCCACCTTGTCCGGATCCCCTTCGCCCAGTGCCGAAAAGACACGGGTTGTGCGGAACAGGGTCTCGTCCTTCAACGTGATCTCCGCCTGTACCGCAAACCGATGCCCCGGCGCGATCATCGCATCGTCATATGTCAGCCGCCAGGGGATCGGCACCTGCCCGCCGGGGCGCACCGTCACCGCGCCCAGCGTGATCGATGGCGCATCCGCCCGCGAGATATCCACCAGCCTGACCGCGACCATCGCCTCGGGCGGCAACGCGATCCGCGCGCGATAGGCAACAGTACCGTCCAGCGTCTGAAAATCGGCCAAGACGGGCAAGGCCACAAGGCACAAGACCCCCGCCAGCGCGGTGCGACATGGAAACTTGGGCATGGTTTGTCCTTCATGGCTGATCACTGCCCACAGAACCTAACCCGGCTCTGGCACCTTTCAAGGGACAAGGCGCGGTCCGGGCAAACCTCCGCCGCCCGCAAGCGCTACGACCTTTGGCGCATTTGTCACCTGCGCATGCTTTGCTAGGCTGCGAGAAAAGTGCAGACTTTCCCGATGATCACATCGCAACCCGCCCCTCCTCCCGTTCCGCTGCGCTCTGCGCTGGTGATTGATGATCACCCGCTGTTCTGCGACGCCCTGTCGATGACACTTCAGGCCGTATCCGATGTGCGCGACATCACAACGGCAGCATGCCTCCGGGATGCGCTGGCATTGCTGGAAAACGGACCCGCGCCCGATATCGTCGTGCTGGATCTCAACCTGCCGGATGTCAGCGGTCTTGACGGGCTGGTGCGGCTGCGCAACGCCACCACCGCCCGGATCGTCGTCGTCTCGTCGATGGCCGATAACCGGGTGGTCAGCTCCGCGATCCACGCCGGGGCCAACGGATTTGTCCCCAAACATTCACAGCGCGAAATTTTCCGGCGCGCCTTCGAAACACTGGAACGCGGCAAAACCTACCTGCCGGACGGATGTGTCCTTCTGGAAAATCCCGAGGCCGCATCACGGGATGACGCGGTGGCGCGGCTGGCTTCTCTGACCAACCAGCAGGCGCGTATCCTTCACCTGATCTGCGAAGGCAAGCTGAACAAACAGATCGCCTTTGACCTGTCGATCGCCGAAACCACGGTCAAGGCCCACGTCACCGCGATCATGCGCAAGCTGGGGGTTCACAGCCGCACGCAAGCGGTGCTTATCGCCCAGCAGGCCAGCTTCGAGCAAGTCTTGCGCGGCGGCGGATAGTGCCTCTATCCTGGCACCCGCATACAGGGAGGAAATGGGAATGAGCCGCATCGGCGACCTGCCCGGCGCGGACACCATCCGCCCGGCAAACGACAGGGATGGCGGAATACTGCGCACCGCTTTTGTCGATTGCCACGCACCCGATGCCGCCCTGCGCCTGGCCAATACCCTGCGCCCCGCCGATCTGGCGATGGTCATCCTGTTTGTCTCGCCTGCCACCGATCTCGACCGCTTCCTGCCAGACGCCACTTCGGCACTTGCCCCGGCCCGCGTGGTCGGCTGTACCACGGCTGGCGAGATCGGCCAGTCAGGCTACACCGAAGGCCAGATCGTCGCCATCGGCCTGCCCGACGCGCATTTTGCGGCCGCGACAATGCTGATAGACGATCTGACCACACTTCACCCCCAGGATCTGACCGCCGCGATGATCCGCAACCGCAATGCGCTGGCCAGCACCCATCCCGACTGGTCGTCGGAATGTGCCTTTCTGCTGGTCGACGGGCTGTCAACGCGCGAGGATGCACTGGCCTCGGAACTGGCGCTGGGGCTTGGTCCGGTGCCGCTGTTTGGCGGTTCCGCCGGGGATGGCGAAACATTTGGCACAACGTGGATCTTGCATGACGGACAACGCCACACCAATGCCGCCGTGCTGATCCAGATGCGGTCGGATTGCCCGATCCGCGTGTTCAAGACCGACCACCTGCAACCCACCGACCGACGCATGGTCGTCACCGGCGCCGATCCGGCGCGCCGGCTTGTGCACGAGATCAACGCCGAACCCGCCGCGCGCGAATATGCCCGCCTGCTCGGCAAAGACCCCGAGCATCTCTCGACCTTCACCTTCGCCGCACATCCCGTGGTCGTGCGCATCGGCGACCAGACCCATGTGCGCGCCATCCAGAGAGTTGCCGAAAACGGCGACCTCGTGTTCTTTTCGGCCATCGACGAAGGCGTGGTATTGCGGCTTGCCGAACCCGAAGACATGGTCGCCCATCTTGATCGCGAATTGCGCGCGCTTTCCGATGACGGCCCGCCCGACATGATCCTGGCCTGCGATTGCCTGTTGCGCCGGGTCGAGGCAGAACAGAAACAACTTACCGGCGACATTTCGCGCCTGCTGTCCCGGCATCGCGCGGTTGGCTTTTCCACCTATGGCGAACAGGTCAACTCGATGCATGTCAACCAAACCCTGACCGGCATGGCGATCTACCCGCCGAAAACACGCTGACCGATGCCCCATAGCCTGATCAACCCGACCGACAGCATCGAGCGGCAGAACGCCAAATTGCTCAGGATTGTCGGCACCCTGATGCGCCGGGCCGAACAAAGCACGGATTCCGCCGGCATGGCCTACGCACAGTTCGAACGCGCCGTGATGCTTGAGGACGAGGTGCGCAGCCGCACCCGTGAACTGGAACGCGCGCTGGATCTTCTCAACGAATCGAATGCCCAGCTGGCACAGGCAAATGCCGCCGCCGAATCCGCCCGCGCCAATCTCGCCAACGCGATCGAAACCGTGCAGGAAGGCTTTGCCCTGTTCGATGCCGACGAAATGCTGGTCATGTGCAACAGCCGGTTTGGCAAGCACATGCGCGATATCCACCACCTGTTCAGACCGGGCCTGCCGTTTCGCGACTACGTCGCACTCGTGTCGCAAAGCCCCTATCTGTCGCTTCCGGAGGGCATGACACCCCTGAACTGGGCGGCGCGGCGCATGGCCCGCCACAAGGACGATCACGTGGTATTCAATGCCCGCATGGCCGGCAGCCGCTGGTTGCAGGTCAGCGAACACCGCACGCCCGATGGCGGTACCGTGGTGCTGCAAACCGATGTCACGGACATGGTGATGCTGGAACGCCAGGAGCGCGAGCGGTTGCTGGATGATCAGGCCCGGCTGATCAAGGCAACTCTGGAGCATCTCAACCAGGGGGTTTGCATCTTCGACGGCGCCGCGCGCCTGGTGGGCTGGAACCGGCGCGTGGGCGAATTGCTGTCGATTCCGCTGGGCAGGTTCCGCATCGGAGCGCCCTTCGGCGCGATCCACGACAGGCTGGCCCGCGATATGCGCTTCCCACCCGATGTCGGCGCCACAACCCTGGCAGACTGGGCGGCCAGCCAGACCCGGCGCGCACCGCTCAGCTTTGAAATCGGCGTGGGTTCTGACCGTACGCTGGCCGTTTTTGCCCAACAGATGCCGGATGGCGGCTTTGTTATCAGCTTTACGGACATTTCCGCCGAACGCGCTGCCGTGCGCGCCATTTCCGAGGCCAACGAAACCCTGGAACGCCGGGTGACGGAACGCACTCTGGAACTGGAAGACGCCCTGGCCGAGGCCGAACGGGCCAATGCGTCCAAATCCCGTTTTGTCGCCGCCGCCAGCCACGACCTTTTGCAACCCCTGTCCGCCGCCAAGCTTTACGTGGCCTCTCTGGAAAGCGACCTGACGGATCCCGCACTGCGCGCACGCATGGCCAAGACCGGCGGCGCTCTGCAAAGCGTGGAAAACATCCTTGGCGCGCTGCTGGACATCTCGCGCCTGGACAGCGGCGCCGCGGCGGTGGATGTGTCCGATATCGCGCTGGCGGACATGCTGCACCAGTTGCAGGACGAAATGGCCCCGCTGGCCCGCGACAAGAGTCTGAATTTCACCGTGGATACCGCGCCCGTCACGGTTCAAAGCGATGCCACCTATCTGCGGCGCATCCTGCAAAACCTGATATCCAACGCACTGCGCTATACCGATCGCGGCCACGTCGCGGTATCGACGCATCTGCAATCTGGCCGCGTGATCGTCGAGATCCGCGATTCCGGGCCGGGCATCGCCGAGGACCAGCAAGAGAAAGTGTTTGACGAATTCCATCGGGTCGAGGCCGGTGCCAGCGCGGCCGAAGGGCTTGGATTGGGCCTGGCCATTGTCGATCGCGCCTGCCGCCTGCTGAACCACCCGCTGAACATGCAAAGCACCCCGGGACAGGGCACCGGGTTCACGATAGAACTGCCGATGGCCCTGGCGCCCGACTCCTTTTCGCGCCCGCCCGTCGCCGCACCACCTGCCACGCCGCAACACCTTGCCCAAAGAATCGTGCTGCTGATCGAAAACGATACCGATCTGCGCGGAGCCTTGACGCTGACTCTCGAAGGCTGGGGCGCGGATGTGCTGGCCTGCGCCGACGGCGGCGAGGCGCTGGCGCTGCTCGACGAAATCGACATCGCCCCGGACGCGATTCTCGCCGATTATCAGCTGGACGGCGGCGCCACCGGGCTTGAGGCCATTGCCGCGTTGCGCGCGCGCCACGGCACCATACCCGCCTGTGTGATCACCGCCACCCGCGATGCCGCCCTGCCAGAGACCTGCGCCCGGGCCGGCGTCCATCTCCTGACCAAACCGCTCGACACGGAAAACCTGCGCCGTTTTGTCGAAAATCACGCCGACACAATACCGACGTGATACCGACGTGCCGCCGATGCCGGTTTTTTGCCCCATCGGGGCGGTTCGCCTTGCCCCGCTCCCGCGCCGCCCATAGATTTGCCGCACCCCGATCCAGCCCGTGGAGCCAGACAGACATGAGACAACTCGATACCGTCCTTGCCGCCATCGATGCCGCCAACGCGCAAGACCCGCGACAGGATGACGGCCAGCCCGAGGCACAGCTTTACGGCCATCGGATGAGCGCCGAACTCGATCGGCTTTTCCCCAACGCGCCGGACACGCTGCGCATCGCCGCGCGCGGCCAGCATATCGAGCGCTGGGTGCTGAAACGGGCCGACTATCCCCAGGGCCGCGTCGGCTATCTGACATGGCGCCGCGATCTGGCAGCGCATCACGCCGCAAGAACCGGCGAGATCATGGCCGATGCGGGATATGGCGCAGAAGACATCGCCACGGTCGGGCAAATGCTGCGCAAGGAGGGCATCAAGCGCAACGCCGATGTGCAGGCGCTCGAAGATGTGATCTGCTTCGTGTTTCTCAAGTGGTATTTCGCCCCTTTTGCCGCCAAGCATACACACGAAAAAGTTATTGATATCGTTCATAAAACAGCGCGGAAAATGTCTTCCAACGCCCGGGCGCGCGCCTTGGAAGAGTTTGACTTGCCCGACGACCTGCGCGCCGCCGTCGAGACCGCCGCGTGAGCATTGCCACACCGAAATCGGCCCTGATCGTCGCCCACGGCCAGCCCTCGGACCCACAGCCGCCCGAAATCAGGCTGGCCGCTTTGGCCCGGCAGGTCGCCACGCATCTGGAGGGGTGGGAACTCCGCTCGGCGACCATTGCCGCGCCCGGTCGCCTGGAAAAAGAGGTTGCCGCCTTGCCACCGGGCTCCGCCCTGTTTCCGATGTTCATGGCCGATGGCTGGTTCGTTGGCCGCGTCCTGCCAAAACGGCTTGGGGATGCCCGCGTCGAGATTCTGCCGCCGCTGGGATTTGACCCTGACTTGCCCGCATTGGCGGCCGGGCTTGTGCGCACGCATCTTGCCAGCGCGAGCTGGCCCGAGGCCGGCTCCACACTGCTGCTGGCCGCCCATGGATCGGCCCGCGGCCCCCGCGCCGCACAATCCGCCCGCGCATTCGCGGACCAATTGTCCACCCTGATGCCCGGCCTCGCCATCGTGACAGGCTTCGTTGAAGAGGCCCCCTTTGTCCAAGACGCCGCGCGCGGGCTTGGGCCTCGGGCGGTCTGCCTGCCGTATTTCGCGCTCGAGGGCGACCATTGCCGCAAAGACATCCCCGAAGCGCTTGAAAAAGCAGGATTTCAAGGGGAAACCCTTCCGCCGTTAGGCGAGACTGGCGCGATCCCGGCCCTGATCGCCCGCGCGCTGGAACGGTCCCGCGCCCAGCCCGGCTAAAGCGATTGCCCCGTGGTGATCTGCGGGTCCAGCCTGATCTTTCGTCGCCTGTCCGCTGTCGTTCCCGCCTCAAGGACGATCCGGGCGGCATGCTCTCCGATCTCGAAACGGTGCGCATCGGTTGTCGCCAACGCCATTGGGAGTCCCCGCAACAGATCGAGATTGTTGAACCCCGCAATGGCCAGATCACCGGGAACCGCCAAACCATTGGCCAAACAATGCATGTAGGCACCAACCGACATGGTATCGCTGGAGAAGTAGAGACACTCGATATCGGGAGTTCGCTCCAGAACTTTGGCGGTCAGCAGCCGCCCGTTCTCGATCGACGACCCGCCCGCGTACAACTCCTTGTCATACAACGCCACTCCCTCTTCGCTCAACGCCTCCAGAAACCCGCGCAGACGTTTTTCGGCCCGGAAATCCTGGGGCATCTTGGTCCCGATGAAACCGATCCGCCGATAGCCGCGTTCCAGCATCAGCCGCGCCATGGCCCGACCCGCCTCCAGATGCGAAATTCCCACGCAATGCGCCACCGGATCGCCGTCAACATCCATGATTTCGACAACCGGGCAATCCGCGGCCGCCAACATGCGGCGTCCGGCCTCGGAATGTTCCAGCCCCGCCACCACCAGACCGGTCGGGCGCCAGCTCAGCATTTCGCGAATGACCTCCTCCTCTTCCAGAAGATCATAGCCCGTGACGCCGATCACCGGCTTGAGCGGCGTCGTTTTCAGTGTGGCCGAAATACCCGAAAGCACCTCCGGGAATACGGACGAACTCAGGCTGGGCACCACGACCCCGACAAGATTGACCTTGTTTGAAGCCAGCGCGCCCGCAATGCGATTCGGCACATATCCCACCCGCCGCGCGATCTCTTCCACCTTGCGCCGCGTCGCCTCGGACACATCCGGCGCCCCGCGCAAGGCCCGCGAGGCCGTCATTTCACTGACACCGGCCAGCCGGGCAATGTCTTTCAGCAAAAGCCTTTTTCCCATGGCGCGATGGTCGGCCAGATCGCGCCGATCCGCAAGCCTGAATAGCTGCGGCACTTCACACGCATATTTTGGTTGATTTTTGGGTGTATTCCGACTACCGATAGCGCTAACGGTAGCGCCACCGATATCCTTATGGCGCTGGTGGATGACAGGAGAAAGCTGGAATGACCACAAAAATCGCCATCAACGGATTTGGCCGCATTGGCCGCGGTGTTCTGCGGGCCCTGATCGAAAGCAAGGCCACGGATATCGAAGTCGTGGCCATCAATGACCTGGCCCCGCCAGAGCGTCTGGCGCATCTGCTGAAATACGACAGCGTGCATGGCCGCCTGAACGCCCCCGTCACGCTCGACGGCGACACGTTGCGCGTCGCGGGTCAGGAAATCCGGCTCACCGCCATCCGTGCCCCTCAGGATCTGCCCTGGGGCGATGTCGACATTGCGATGGAATGCACAGGGTTGTTCACGACCCGTGAAAGCGCCGGCAAGCACCTCGAAAACGGCGCGCGCCGCGTGCTGATCTCGGCCCCGGGCAAGGATGTGGACCGGACAGTGGTCTACGGCGTCAACCACGACGAGCTGACCGCCGACGACCTGATCGTGTCCAACGCCTCCTGCACCACCAACTGCCTCGCGCCGGTGGCCAAGGTTCTGGACGACGCCTTTGGCATCAAGACCGGGTACATGACCACGATCCATGCCTTTACCGGCGACCAGCCCAGCCATGACACGGATCACAAGGATCTTTACCGCGCCCGCGCCGCATCGATGTCGATGATCCCCACCTCCACAGGGGCGGCGCGCGCCATTTCGCTGGTGCTGCCGCAACTGGAAGGCCGGCTTGAAGGCTCGGCCGTGCGCGTTCCCACGCCCAACGTGTCGATGGTCGATCTGGTATTCACGCCGGAACGCCCCGCCACGCGCGACGCGGTGAACGCCGCGATCAAGGCCGCCGCCGAAGGTCCGCTTGCCGGTGTGCTGGGATACGAAGAGGATCCCTGCGTTTCGATCGATTTCAACCACGATCCTCATTCGTCCGTCTTTGCCGCGCCGCAAACAAACGTCACCCGTGACGGTCTGGTGCGTGTGGTCAGCTGGTATGACAATGAATGGGGCTTTTCCAACCGCATGCTGGACAATGCACGCCGCATGGGCGCCCTGCTGCGTGACAGCAACGGCGCGCCGCTCAAGATGGTTGGCTAGACATGGTTGCCCGCGTTATTCCGGTCTCTCCGTTCGATCTGGTGATCTTCGGGGCCACCGGAGATCTTGCCCGCAGAAAGATCCTTCCCGGTCTGTTCCACCGTTTCCGCGTGGGGCAGATGCCCGAGGACGCAGCCATCATTGGCGCCGCGCGCTCGCAGATGGATTCAGGGGAATTCCGGGCTCTGGTCGGCGCCGCGCTTGAAGAGTTCGTCGCGGAACCCGACCGCACGCCGGAAACGATCGCCGCCTTTCTGAGCCGCCTCACCTATGTGCATGTCGACGCCAAGGGTGATGCGGGCTGGGACGAACTCGGGGCGGCCCTGCGCGCGGATACCACGCGGGCCTTCTATCTCTCGGTTTCCCCAAGCCTGTTCGGTTCGATCTCGAAACAGCTCAGCACCCGCGGCATCGCAACAGCCGAAAGCCGGATTGTCGTGGAAAAACCTTTTGGCCACGATCTTGAAACGGCCAAAGCGCTGAACGCCGACCTGTTGCAGGCTTTCGACGAAACACAAATTTACCGGATCGATCATTATCTGGGCAAGGAAACCGTGCAGAACCTGATGGCGCTGCGCTTTGCCAATTCGCTGTTCGAACCGCTGTGGAATTCCACACATATCGACCATGTCCAGATCACCGTGGCCGAGAGCATCGGCGTCCAGGGGCGGGGTGAATATTACGACCAGTCCGGCGCCATGCGGGACATGGTGCAGAACCACCTGATGCAATTGCTGTGCCTGATCGCGATGGAACCGCCCTCGCGGTTCGAGCCGAACGCGGTGCGCGACGAAAAGGTCAAGGTGATCGAGGCGCTTGAAACGGTGGCGCCGGAAAACATCGTGCGCGGGCAATACCGCGCATGGAACGGAAAGAACGACTATCGCGGCGACGCCGGAAACCCGGCCAGCCGGACCGAAAGCTTCGTCGCCATGAAACTGGCCGTCGCCAACTGGCGGTGGGCGGGCACCCCGTTTTATCTGCGCACCGGCAAACGCCTGCGGGCGCGGGCCTCGGAAATCGCGGTTGTGTTCCGCGATCCACCGCACATGATCTTTCCCAAGATGGAAGGGCGCAAGGGCAACGCGCTTGTGATCCGGCTGCAACCGGACGAAGGCATCACCCTGCGCACCACGATCAAGGAACCCGGCCCCGGCGGGATGCGCCTGACCGAGGTGGCCATGGACATGACCTTTGCCGACGCGCTGGGAAGCGACTTGCATTCCCAGGACGCATATGAACGATTGATCATGGATGTGATCCGGGGCGACCAGACCCTGTTCATGCGCGGAGACGAGGTCGAGGCCGCCTGGGCCTGGGCCGATCCGATCATTGCCGCGTGGGAAGACGGCAATCAACAGCCCGCGGCGTATGACTCGGGCGGATCGGGGCCGGAAGAAGCCCTGATGCTGATGCATCAGGATGGAAGACGTTGGCGGGCCATCGGCGCCTAGGCGCCGGTCTGCACACTGTACCAATCGGAAAGGGTGCGCAAAATGACGCTCCACCAAACCATTGCGACTGTCACTGAACGGATCATCGAACGCAGCGCACCAACCCGGCGCGCCCATCTCGACAGGATGGCGACCGCCCGCTCAAAAGGACCGGCGCGCGCGCATCTGAGCTGTTCCAACCAGGCCCATGCCTATGCCGGGGCCGGGGTGGATCAATCCAGACTGGCCACTCAAAGCGCCGGCAATCTGGGCATCGTCACCGCCTATAACGACATGCTCTCGGCCCATCAGCCGTTTGAAACCTACCCCGCCCTGATCCGCGATGCCGTGCGCGCCGCCGGGGGCACCGCGCAGGTTGCGGGTGGGGTTCCGGCGATGTGTGACGGGGTGACTCAGGGCGAGGCCGGCATGGAGCTGAGCCTGTTTTCGCGAGACGTGATCGCGCTGGCCACCGGGGTTGCGCTCAGCCACAACACGTTTGACGCCGCCGTGTTTCTGGGGGTCTGCGACAAGATCGTGCCGGGCCTGGTGATCGGCGCCCAGGCCTTTGGCCACCTTCCGGCCGTGTTCCTGCCCGCCGGACCGATGACCAGCGGCCTGCCAAACGACGAAAAGGCCAAGGTGCGCCAGAAATTCGCCGCTGGCGAAGTGGGGCGCGATGCCCTGATGGCGGCGGAAATGGCCGCCTATCACGGGCCGGGCACCTGCACGTTCTACGGCACCGCCAACACCAACCAGATGCTGATGGAGTTCATGGGCCTGCACCTGCCGGGCGCCAGCTTTGTCACCCCAAACACCGACCTGCGCGAGGCCCTGACCCGCGAAGGCGCGCGCCGCGCCCTGTCGCTCAGCGCCCTGGGCAACACCTATACCCCGGTATGCGACATCCTGGACGAAAAGGCGTTTGTAAACGGTATCGTCGGCCTGAACGCCACGGGCGGATCGACAAACCTGCTCATTCACCTTGTCGCCATGGCGCGCGCGGGCGGGATCATCCTCGA
Organism: Thiosulfatihalobacter marinus; assembly: GCF_016019955.1. Classification (GTDB taxonomy): domain Bacteria; phylum Pseudomonadota; class Alphaproteobacteria; order Rhodobacterales; family Rhodobacteraceae; genus Shimia; species Shimia marinus_A. Next base: position 45,380 of record NZ_JAECRZ010000002.1, on the reverse strand, counting down.
TTGGCAGGATTTTTCGGAACTGTCCGAGGTCACGCCACTTCTGGCGCGGGTCTATCCCAACGGCCTTGCGGATGTGAACCATTTCCATGCCGCCGGCGGACTTGGCTACATGATCGGTCAGCTGCTGGACGCCGGGTTGCTGCACCCCGACACCAGGACCGTCGCCGGTGAAGGGCTGCACAATTACACCGCAGAACCCAAGCTGATCGACGGGGTTCTGACGTGGGAACCGGGCAGCGGCCAAAGCCTGAACACCGCAATTTTGCGCCCGGCCAACGATCCGTTCCAACCCACCGGCGGATTGAAGCGGCTGACCGGCCGCATGGGTACCGCCGTCATGAAAGTGTCCGCCGTGGCGCCCGAACATCACGTGATCGAGGCCCCGGCGCGCGTGTTCCACGATCAGCAATCGGTCAAGGACGCGTTCAAGGCCGGTGAACTGGCCGGCGACGTGATCGTCGTGGTCCGTTTTCAGGGCCCGCGCGCCAACGGGATGCCAGAGTTGCACAGCCTCACGCCCATCCTGTCGATCCTGCAAGGGCGCGGCCAGAAAGTGGCGCTTGTCACCGACGGGCGCATGTCCGGCGCATCCGGCAAGGTGCCCGCGGCCATCCATGTCAGCCCCGAGGCGCTGGATGGTGGCCCGATCGCCAGGGTACGGGACGGCGATCTGGTGCGCGTCGATGCCAGTACCGGAACGCTTGACATCCTGGTGGACGATCTCGATACCCGCCCGCTTGCGACCGCCGATCTCAGCGACACGCAGGCCGGAACCGGGCGTGAATTGTTCACCGCATTCCGCAACGCCGTGGGCGCCGCCAGTGACGGCGCCTCGATCTTTTAGGAGACACCACCCGATGCCGATCACCCCCCAGGACGCCAGCCGCGAAGCGCGGCGCATCTGCCAGGCCGCGCCAATCGTTCCGGTACTGGTCGTGCACGACGCCGATCATGCCGTACCGCTGGCGCAGGCGTTGATCGCCGGGGGGCTTCCCGCGCTCGAAGTCACCCTGCGCACCCCGTCCGCGCTTGATGTGATTGCCCGCATGGCCCAGGTGCCCGGCGGCATGGTGGGTGCGGGCACGTTGCTGACGCCGGATGATGTCAAGGCCGCCAAGGCCGCCGGAGCGACCTTTGGGGTCTCGCCTGGCGCCACCGACACGCTGCTTGCGGCCTGCGAGGCCGAAGGCCTGCCGCTCCTGCCCGGCGCGGCCACCGCCAGCGAGGCGATGCGGCTTCTGGAACGCGGCTATGACATGTTGAAGTTCTTCCCGGCAGAGGCCGCGGGCGGCGCCCGGGCACTGGGGTCACTGGCCAGCCCCCTGTCCCGGATCACCTTTTGCCCCACCGGCGGCGTGAACCCCGGCAACGCCAATGACTACCTGTCCCTGCCCAACGTGATCTGCGCGGGAGGCAGCTGGGTCGCGCCGTCGGATGCGCTCATTTCAGGTGACTGGGCGCGGATCGAAGACCTGGCGCGCGACGCGTCAAAGCTGGGGCGCTGATTTTTCCGCCGACTGGCGCACCACCTCCGCGATTTCTCCGAGTTGCGCGGTCAGCGGGCTGGTGCGGCGCCAGACCATGCCAATCCGGCGCTGCGGCGCGGGTGGTGCGAACCGCGCCACCGCCACCGGCGCCGAACGGGTTTCCACCGGCACCGCCATTTGCGGGATCAATGTCACACCCAGCCCCGCGCCAACCATCTGTACCAGCGTCGACAGGCTGCTGCCGTCCAGCCCGTCACCGGTGACGGACGGGCGGATATTGCAGAAGGCCAGCGCCTGATCGCGAAAACAATGCCCCTCTTCCAGCAACAACAGCCGCATCTCGCGCAGCGCATCCGCGCCGGGCATCGGCTTGGCGCGGTCCGTTTCGGGCCGCACAAGAACGAATTCCTCCGAAAACAACTCGACTTCGCTCAGCCCCGGATCGTCGATCGGCAGCGCCAGGATCGCCGCGTCCAGCCGCCCGCCCGCCAGTTCCCGCAAAAGCGTTGACGTAAGCGTTTCGCGCACATGTACATCCAGTTCCGGCCACCGCTGCGCCAGCCGGCCAACGATGTCGGGCAAGAGATAGGGCGCAATCGTGGGGATCACCCCCAGCCGCAGACGCCCGGTGAATCCGCCCCGTGCCGCACGGGCCATGTCACCCAGTTCCTCGACCGATCGCAGCACGTTCTGCGCCCGGCCGTGAAACTCTTCGCCAAACCCGGTCAGCCGCACCTTGCGCGCGGACCGTTCGAAAAGCTGCATACCCAGCGTGTCCTCCAGTTCCCTGATCTGCACGGACAAGGCCGGCTGGGATATGGCACAGGCCTCGGCGGCGTGGCCGAAATGGCCATGCCGCGCGAGCGCCTCGAAATAGCGCAGCTGACGCAGGGTGATATTGATCATAAGAAAAAACTATCATCACGATGAAAAAATGCAACTTAGAATAATCCTAAATCCTTGCTAGGCTCTGCCCGAACGGACGGAACACGCCGTCCGAATCAATGCTGAAACACGACAGGAGGACCACATGGACGGAAATGACATGAACGGCGGGGGCAAATGCCCCGTGATGCACGCACAGGCCACGCTTGGCGTGAATTCCAACCGAGACTGGTGGCCCAATCAGCTCAACCTTCGGATCCTGCACCAGCATTCCGCGCTGTCCGATCCGATGGGGCCGGATTTTGATTACCGCGAGGCGTTCAAAGCGCTGGACTATGACGCCCTGAAAAAAGACCTGCACGCGCTGATGACCGACAGCCAGGATTGGTGGCCAGCGGATTATGGCCACTATGGCGGCCTGTTCATCCGCATGGCCTGGCACAGCGCCGGCACCTACCGTATCAGCGACGGGCGCGGCGGCGGCTCGACCGGCACTCAGCGCTTCGCGCCGCTCAACAGCTGGCCCGACAACGGCAACCTTGACAAGGCCCGCCGCCTGCTCTGGCCGATCAAGCAGAAATACGGCGACAATATCTCCTGGGCCGATCTGATGCTTCTGGCCGGCAATGTCGCCATTGAATCCATGGGCGGCCAAACCTTTGGCTTTGCCGGGGGCCGTGCGGATGTCTGGGAACCCGAGGAAGATATCTATTGGGGGGCCGAAACCGAATGGCTGGCCACCAGTGACAAGCCCAACAGCCGCTATTCGGGCGATCGCGATCTGGACAATCCGCTGGCCGCCGTCCAGATGGGCCTGATCTACGTGAACCCCGAAGGCCCCGATGGCAATCCCGATCCGGTTGCCTCGGGCGATGACGTGATCGATACGTTCGGCCGCATGGCGATGAGCCCGGAAGAAACCGTCGCACTGGTGGCGGGGGGCCACACTTTCGGCAAGGCCCACGGCGCGGGCGACCCGGACCTTGTTGGCGCCGAACCGGAAGCTGCCGAGATCGAACATATGGGGCTGGGCTGGATCAACGCCTACGGCTCGGGCAAGGGTGGCGACACCACCACTTCGGGCATCGAAGGCGCGTGGAAACCGAACCCGACACAATGGGATCACGGCTATTTCAAAGTGCTGTTCGGCTATGAATGGGAACTGACCAAAAGCCCGGCAGGCGCGCATCAGTGGGTCGCAAAAGACGTGAAACCGGAACACATGGTTGTCGATGCGCACGACCCGGACAAGCGCCACGCCCCGATGATGACAACGGCGGACCTGTCGCTGCGGATGCACCCGACACTGGAACCGATCTCGCGCCATTTCCTTGAAAACCCGGATGCCTTTGCAGACGCCTTTGCGCGCGCCTGGTTCAAGCTCTTGCATCGCGATCTTGGCCCCCGTGCCCTTTATCTTGGCCCGGAAGCGCCCGAGGAAGAACTGATCTGGCAGGACAATGTGCCCGCTGTCGATCACCCGCTGGTCGACGAGGCGGATATCGCCAACCTCAGGACGCGCATCGCGCAATCCGGACTGTCGGTGGCAGAGATGGTGTCAACCGCCTGGGCATCGGCCTCTACCTTCCGTGGCTCGGACAAACGCGGCGGCGCGAATGGCGCGCGCATCCGGCTGGCCCCGCAAAAGGACTGGGAAGCCAACGAGCCAGAAAAGCTGGCCCGCGTTCTCCACGTGCTGGACAGCATCCGGAATGCCTTCAACGCCGATACTTCCGGCGGCAAGAAAGTGTCGCTGGCCGATCTGATCGTTCTGGCGGGCAATGTTGGCGTGGAAATGGCCGCCAGGGCCGCAGGACATGATGTCACGGTGCCTTTCGCACCGGGCCGCACGGATGCCACCGACGCGCAGACGGATGTCGACAGCTTCGCGCCGCTCGAACCTTTGGCCGACGGGTTCCGCAACTTCCAAAAGGCGCAATACTCGGTCTCGCCCGAAGAATTGCTCGTGGACCGCGCCCAGCTTTTGGCCCTGACGGCGCCGGAAATGACGGTTCTTGTTGGCGGGCTGCGGGTGATCGGCGCCAACCACGGCGGATCGTCGCACGGGGTTCTGACCGATCGCGTCGGCGCGCTGAGCAACGATTTCTTCGTCAACCTGCTGAGCATGGACAATGCGTGGAAGCCCCTGCCGGATCAGCCCGGCGTCTACGCCGCGCATGATCGCGCAACCGGCGATCAGGTCTGGACCGGCACGCGGGTCGATCTGGTCTTCGGCTCCAACTCTCAGTTGCGCGCCCTTGGGGAAGTCTATGGTGCAAATGATGGTGAGGGCCGGTTTGTCACAGACTTCGTGGCCGCCTGGACCAAGGTCATGAACGCGGACCGCTTCGATCTGGTGTAACCCATCCGCGCGGGGCGTTCATCCGACCGCCCCGCGCCATTTTTGTCCGCTGAACCGGGGCATCCGGTCACCAGAAGCAGGCCAAAGGTCGAATGCTTTTGGCGCTTTTCGGCACGCTTCCCCCGTGACATTCCCGTGCACGGGTCCGACGCGGCCAGGGCCTGCGGCGTTGTCTGCCTTGACCCTCCCGTGAAACTCCGCTCCACTCGTCGCAGTCCATTTTCACGCACCGTGCCCGGCCCTGCCGCGCCGATCGGAGACATTGATGAATTCGCACGATTCCGACCTCGACATGCTGCCATCCACCCAGGGACGCGGACGCATATATGACAGCTTGCTGGACGCCATTGGAAACACGCCGCTGGTGCGCGCGCCGAATTTCACGCGCGAACAGGGGCTTGTGGGCGATTTGCTGCTCAAACTCGAATATTTCAACCCGCTTTGCAGCGTCAAGGACCGCACCGCCGTCAACATGATCCTCGATCTGGAGCGGCGCGGCGAGATCCGCCCCGGCATGACGCTGATCGAACCCACCTCGGGCAATACCGGGATCGGCCTTGCCTTTGTCGCGGCGGCGCGCGGGTATCGCCTGATCCTGGTGATGCCCGAACATTTTTCCGTCGAGCGTCAGCGGATGCTGCGGTTTCTGGGGGCCGAAGTGGTGCTGACACCCAAGGCGCCGGGCATTTCCGCCAGTATCGAAAAAACCCGGCAATTGCTTGAAGAGATACCCAATTCCTATTGGCCCAGCCAGTTCGACAATCCCGCCAATCCGCTGGTGCATGAACGCACCACCGCCCGCGAAATCTGGAACGATACCCGGGGCGGCGTGGATGTGGTGGTCGCCGGAATTGGCACCGGCGGCACCTTCACCGGCACGGCGCGCACGCTCAAGCCGCTCAAGCCCGGCCTGAAAATGGTCGCGGTGGAACCGGAAAAGGCGCAATCCATCAAGGGCGGGCATTACGAAGTGCACAAGATCCAGGGCATCGGCGGCGGGTTCGTCCCCGACAACCTTGATGTTACCCTGGTTGACGAGGTGATCGCCGTCGGCGAAGACGACGCGCTGGAAACCTCGCGTCACCTGGCGCGGGTCGATGGGATCGCGGCGGGCATTTCCTCGGGCGCGGCCATCTGGGCAAGTGCCCAACTGGCCCGGCGCCCCGACATGGCAGGCAAACAGATCGTGGTGATCGTGCCCTCCTTTGCCGAACGCTACCTGTCGACCGAGCTGTTCGAAGGTTACTGAGACACCGCCTGGCGGCGGTCCATCACCCGCACCAGCGCCTTGCGGTAGATTTCGCGCAGCCCGGTCTGCGGCGTCGTCAGGAACCATGATTGCCGCAGGTCCCAGCCTTCCGTCAGCCGATCCACCAGTGTCGGATTGTCCAGCTTCAGATGACCGCTTGCCGTGTAGGTTGTCATCTCGTTGAACCAGATACCCGCCTCGGTGGCCATGAAATCGCAGCGCGCGTAATCCACGTCGCGCGACAGCGCCCTGGCCCCTTCGAGCGCCTTGAACAACGTCTCCGAAGGCACCCAATCCTGCGGCAACGGGTCCACTTCGTCCATCATCTGCATCGCCAGCCGCGCGCCGCTGTCATCGAAAAACCCGATTTCGCGCCGTCCCCGTTTGTCACCACGATAGACCGACGCAAACAGCACCGCGCCCCGGCTGGCATGTACGTTGATATTGTCCGGCGCGCTGCCATCGTCATAACCCAGCATCTCTTCGACAAGTATCGCCGGCGTCACCTGCCCATAGGCCCATTCCGACAACCGCGTCCCATAGGTACGCGCCATCCAGGCCTTCAGCGTGGCCACCATGTCGTCGCGGCGCGGCGTCTGCCCGTCATAGTGAATATTGAACCCGGACGAGGCGTTGTGCTTGATCATCACCGGCTGGTCCAACAGCGACGCAGGAAGCGCCTCCGGGTCAGCACCCGTCCAAAGCAGCCTGGTCAGTTGCAAACCAGGTGCCTGACGGCTCACCCAGTCGCGCACGGCAATCTTGTCATTCAAGACAACGAACAGCGGATTGCGGTCTACGATCTTGCGCCAGAAAATCTTGTCGTTGAAACCCTTGGGCGGGCATAGCTGCGGCAACCGGCCATGCTCGCGCCGGAACCACAGGCTGGCCCGCCATTTCCAGATCAGGATGATCAGCGCCCCGATCCGAATGACAGCCCGGTCAACCAGTGATCCCAAAACACCCCGATCTTCCATGGTCCACCTCTGCGCAGCCGGCTTCGTGGCGCACCCTATCGTTGCCCGCAACAAAGGCCAACCGGTTCGATGTCGCATGATCGGTATGCCTGTCGCCCGCGCTCGGCCGGGCGCGCGACGGCCAGGTGATTTTTCTGCATCATTTGCCCTGTACGCGTTGCGAATTGGCGCGATTATCCTATCTTGAGCGCAACGGGCGGTTTTCCCATTGCTCATCAGAATTCAGGAGGTTTCATTGAAAACGATTGTCATCGCCACCGATTTGTCCCCGCGCTCGGATCGGGCGCTGCGCCGCGGGCTGCGCCTTGCGGCCAAACTGGGGGCCCATGCCCATGTCATTTCCATCGTGGATGACGCCATGCCCGAAGACATGGTCGCCCAGCTCAGCGAAAGCGTCACCGAACGCCTGACCTCCCGTCTGGCGGCGCTTGACGCCGATCAGGGCGCGTCGGTCAGCGTATTGTCCGGCGATCCGGTCGAACTGGTCAGCGAGTTCGCCGTCGCCAGGGAGGCCAGCCTGCTGGTTCTGGGCGTGCACCGCAAACGCGGCTTCCTGGATCGCCTGCGCGAATCCACCTCGGAGCGCATTGTCGCGGCCAGCCTTGTCCCGGTGCTGATCGTCAAGGACTTCGCGGATGGCGACTACGAGCGCATCCTCGCCCCGGTCAGTTTTTCACTGGCCTGTGCCGCCGCGCTGCGCAGCGCGGCGATCATCGCGCCCGAGGCTGAGACCACATCCTTTCACGCGCTGCACGTTCCGTTTGCCGGGCTGACCGGCGGCACCCACGGAACGGAAATGTCGCGCGCGGTGCGCGCCGAGACCGAACGCAAACGAGACATCTGGATGCAGTCGGGCAACCTGCCAGCCGGATATGTCAGCCCGGAAATCATCGTCGGCAGCGTGCCCCAGACATTGGCCAGCAAGATCACCCAGGTCTCGCCCGACCTGATTGTCTGCGGCACCCATGAACGCGGCATGGCGGTTCACAAACTGGGCAGCTTTGCCGCCGATCTTCTGCGCGATCCGCCCGCCGATCTTCTGGTGTCACCGCCTCTGGCGCGCTAGGGTCAGGACCCGTTAATCCTGCACCACTGGCGCCAAATCCACGAAATATCGGGGGTTTGGCGCGCGCCGGACATAGTGGCTCTATTTCCAAGCGTGCCAAGCCGCTGAGATGAAGTGGATTTGGCGTCCTGCGGATTTGACGGATTTGCCGCCTGACGTCCTTTTAATGCCTTGAAATAGAACCACTATTCCTGCGGCATTGCACGTAGTCAGGCAGCAAATCTGCTAAACCAGTGGCGCAGGATTAACGGGTCCTGACCCTAGGGTTTCAAGGCTTCGGCGGGCGTATCAACGGCCGCCGTCCACGGCTTGATATCCACCAGCGGTGTGCCGTCGAAACAATCCACCGCGTCCACCTCGAACCACCCCGCCAAAGGGTCGATCGCGGTAATAGTGACAGCACACATCGCCAGCGGGTTGGGCCGGTTGGGCGAACGCAGCGCAAACGTGCCCCGTGTTCCCTCGACATGCCGGGGCGCCTGTGTGATCAGATCGCGCCGCGCCTGATGCATCCAGTAGATCAGGAACACGCCCCGCCCCACATCCAGCCCGGTCAGACCGGGCGCAAACCCGTCTTCCAGTTCCACCCGGAATCGCCCCCCTTCCGCGGCGGCCCGTTCGCGCGCCGAGGTCACGTTCCTGGGGCAATCGCCCCGCGCCCAGGGTGTGCGAATACGGCCAATGAACCGCACACCCGCATCAACCCGCTCTGCCGGATCGAATGCCAGCGTGGTTTCGCCATGACGAATGCCTGGATACGGCTCTTCGCGCGCTTGTGTCATCGGTATGTCCTTTCGCTGGCCCCACCATCATCGCCATTTTCCGCGTCGGCGCCAGCGCCCCGTCGCCGCAGGCCATTCCCGTTGCCTTCCCGGCATCCAACCCCTATGCCACACGAAACAAGGGAGCATTTCATTGGATTTCTGGATCGTCGCAAGCCTGGCCACGTTCTTGATGGGCCTGTCCAAGGGCGGCCTGCCGATGATCGCCCTGCTGGCCGTGCCGCTGATGTCGCTTTACATGGATCCCGCCCTCGCCGCCGGTCTCTTGCTGCCGATGTATCTCGTGGCCGACGCCTATGCCGTCTACCTGTTTCGCAAGGCGTTCTCGCGGCGCAACCTTGCGATCCTGCTGCCCGGCGCGGTGGCCGGCATCCTCGCCGGCTTTTTCGCTGTGTCCTATGTGTCGGGCGATCTGATCAAACTGCTGGTGGCCGGGATCGGCCTGTCCTACCTTGCCACCGCCCTGCGCACCCGGCTCTCGAAAACCCCGGTGCCGGCGCGCCCGGCGGACGTGCCGCGTGGTCTCGTCTGGGGCACGCTGGCCGGGCTGACCAGCTATATCAGCCACGCCGGAGGGGCACCCTACCAGGCCTATGTCCTGCCGCAAAAACTCGACAAACTGGTCTATCTGGGCACCACCACGATCTTTTTCACCATCGTCAACCTGCTCAAGGTGCCGCCCTATGTCCTGGCCGACCAGATCAACGCGGCCACCCTGTCCCGGGGTCTCTGGCTGGCCCCCTTTGCCCTGCTTGGCGCATGGAGCGGGGCCACCGTGTCGCGGATGCTGCCCGAAAAGGTGTTCTTCCTGCTTGTCGAGATCGCCCTTGCGCTGGTGTCGTTCAAGCTGATCGCCGAAGTCCTGTTCACCTGACGCACTCCCGCCGTGCTCAGCGGCAGGATTTGCAAACAGGCGTCAATAGATCGCCCAGACCAGCGCCAGCGTGATTGACGGGAACATGGCCAGTATCGCCACCCGGATGATATCGGCCAGCACGAAAGGCGCCGTGCCCCGGAATGTCTGGCTGATCGGGATATCGCGCGCCATCGTGTTGATGACGAACAGATTCATCCCCACCGGTGGCGTGATCAGCCCCACCTCCACAACGATCAGCACGATAATCCCGAACCATAGCGCGAATTCCTCGGTGCCCATGCCGAAATCCAGCGATGTCATGATCGGGAAAAAGATCGGCACCGTCAGCAGAACCATCGACAGGCTGTCCATCACACAGCCGAACACCAGGTACAGCACCAGCACGAAAAACAGCACGGACCACGGCGAAAATCCCTGTTCCGTCACCCAGGCTGCCGCCGTCTGCGGCAACTGGGTCAACGCCAGAAAGCTGTTGAACATGCCCGCGCCCAACACGATCAGAAAAATCATCGCCGTGGAATTGGCGGTGGTCAGCACCGAGTTGACGATCTTGTGCCAGTTCAGCCCGCCCGACGCCAGCGCCACCAGCCCGGTCCCCGCCGCGCCCACGGCGGCGGCTTCGGTCGGCGTGAATATCCCGGCATAGATCCCGCCCACCACGGCCAGAAAGATCAGGATCACCGGCCACACATGGAACAGCGCCTTGAACCGCTCGCGATAAGGCACCGGTTCCAGCGCGTCGCCCGATCCGGGCACCACCCGCACATAAATGGCGATCACCAGCATATAGGCAATCGCCGCCAGAATGCCCGGGATAAAGGCCGCCACGAACAGCTTGGCGATATTCTGCTCCGTCAGGATCGCATAGATCACCAGGATCACACTTGGCGGGATCAAAATGCCCAGCGTGCCCCCCGCCGCCAGCGTCCCCGTGGCCAGCGGCCCGGAATACCCATAGCGGCGCAGTTCCGGCAGCGCGACCTGCCCCATCGTGGCCGCCGTGGCCAGCGACGAACCGCAAATCGCCCCGAACCCGGCGCAGGCCCCGATCGCCGACATCGCAACCCCGCCCTTGCGGTGGCCCAGCCACGCCTCTGCCGCCTTGAACAGCCCCTTGGACATGCCCGACAGCGTCGCGAACTGCCCCATCAACAGGAACAGCGGCACGATTGACAGCGAATAGTTGGAAAATGTGCCATAGGTCAGGTGTTTCAGCTGCCCCATCGTCATCAGGGTCGATCCGAACACCATCCATGTCCCGCCAAAGCCCACCGCCATCATCGCAAGGCCGATCGGGATGCGGATAAAGATCAGCAACAGCAGGACAGGAAAGGACCAAAGGCCGATTTCGATATTACTCATGCGGTCACGTCCGTCGGTTTGCCAAGAAGGGCGCGCAGGCTGCGCAGGATACAGAAGGCCGAGACCAGCACAAAAGCCGCCGCGCCGACAAAGCTGGCGGCATAGGACCACCAGATCTCGAATTGCAGGATGAACGTGGTCTCGCGGTAATTCAGCTTGTCGATCATGCCCAGATACAGCCGCCACGCGATGACATAGGCCGCCACGAACATCATGACATCCGCAATCAGGTCGATCAGCTTGTTGAGGAATGCGCCGAAAACCGGCTGGAACAGGTCCACGCGGGCATGGCCCCGGTTATACTGGCACCAGGGCATGAAGGCGAAGACCGCAAAGGCCACGCCGGCCTCGACCAGCTCGAAATCGCCCTTTACCGGCCCCAGCCCCAGAAAGATCAGGGCGCGCCCGGTGATCGAAAGGCTCGTCATCACGATAAGAACGATCAATACCAGCCCGCCCAGTGTGGCGATGCCACGGGCCAGCCACCCTATGCCCCTGTTCAATGCCTGATACATGACAAACGGCACTCCATCCCCCTGGTTTCGGTCCTGCCCCGGCGCGTTGCGCCCGGCCCCACTGCGACAGTATCCTGCGAAGCTGTCAAGAATTTCGTCACATACCGGCCCGAAAATGGCTTTGTCCGGGCCTTGTGCCCGCGCAGCCGCCCGACACCGGACACAGCCTTCCGTTCCTGCCCCAGTGTCGGGAACCACGGGGGGAACCGCAAATAAAATCACCGGGAGCTGTATTGAAAAATGCTATTGCGGGCCGTTTACGTCGCGCGGGTGCGTCCCAGATCCTCCAGGATCGGACAATCGGGCCTCTGATCGCCCGCACAGGTGCCAATCAGGTGCGACAGCGTCCCCCGCATGGCCTGCAAATCCGCGATCTTGGCATCGATCTCGCGCAGGTTCTCTTCGGCCACCCGCTTTACATCGGCGCTGGCGCGGCTCTGGTCGCCATATAGCTCCAGCAGCTGCCGGCAATTCTCGATGGTAAACCCAAGCGACCGCGACCGCCCGATAAAGGCCAGCCGATGCAGGTCTTTCTCGTCAAAGTCGCGATAGCCATTCTCGCTGCGCCGGGGTGTGATAAATCCGATATCCTCGTAATAGCGGATGGTTTTTGCCGGCAGACCCGACCGTTTCGACACTTCGCCAATATTCATCCGGACTCTCCTGTCGCCATTCCCCGGCCAGTCACCAGACTTTCCCAACCGGAACCGCTCTGCAAGGGCATTCTGGACCGGAAAACCCGCGATACAAGCCGCCGCGCCGCCCGTCGGCAAGGCACCGCGCGGCGCCAAACTTTGGACATCCGGCAATTTCCTGTTTGATCTTCCAATTAATTTGAGGCACAAACTAAATTGGAGGACATCAGGGAGGACTGCCATGTTCGTCGGACTCGACCTTGGCACATCGGGCCTGCGCGCGCTCGTCATCGACGACGCACAACAGGTCATCTGCGCCTATGAAGCCAGCTATGATACCGCCCGCCCGCATCCGGGGTGGAGCGAACAGGCCCCTGCGGACTGGACAGCCGCCTGTATTGCGGTCTTCGATCAGCTTCGCGCCGGCCGGCCCGATCTCGCCGCCGCCATCCGCGGCATCGGCGTGTCCGGCCACATGCACGGCGCAACCCTGCTGGACAAATCCGGCGCCGTGCTGCGCCCCTGCATGATGTGGAACGACACCCGCAGCGCCGATCAGGCCGCGCGGCTGGATGCCACCCCCGGCTTTCGCGACATATCCGGCAATATCGTGTTTCCGGGCTTCACCGCGCCCAAGCTGCTTTGGGTGGCTGAAAACGAGCCGGACATCTTTGCCCGCACCGCCCATGTTCATTTGCCCAAGGACTATCTGAACTTCTGGCTGACCGGCATCCATGCCTCGGACATGTCCGACAGCGCCGGAACAAGCTGGCTGGATGTGGGCGCGCGCGACTGGTCGCCGGCCCTGCTGGATGCCAGCGGGATGCGCCGCGACCAGATGCCGGACCTGTTCGAAGGCACCGCCCCCATCGGTACGCTGCGCCCGGACATCGCCGCCCGGCTTGGCCTGTCGCCCGGCGTGATCGTCGCGGCCGGCGCCGGTGACAACGCCGCCGCCGCCTGTGGCATTGGCGCCCTGTCCCAGGGGCAGGGCTTTGTCAGCCTCGGCACCTCGGGCGTTCTTCTGACCGGGCGCGACAGCTACACCCCCAACGCCGCCAGCGCCGTGCACACGTTCTGTCACGCCGTTCCGGGGCGCTGGTACCAGATGGGCGTGATCCTGTCCGCCACCGACAGCCTCAACTGGCTGGCCCGTACTCTTGACCAATCGCCCGCCGAACTGGCCGCCACGCTCGGCCCCGCGATCGGCGGGCCGGGGCGCTTGCGTTTCCTCCCCTACCTCTCCGGTGAACGCACGCCCCACAATGATGCGGATTTGCGCGGCGCGCTGATCGGGCTGGATATCGCCCACGGCCCGCGCGATCTCGTCCAGGCCGTGATCGAGGGCGTGTCCTTTGCCTTGCGCGACAATCTCGATGCGCTCAACTCCGCCGGGGCGGATCTGCAAAGCCTGATCGCCATCGGCGGCGGGGCGCAATCGCCCTATTGGGTCGAACTGATTGCCACCTTGCTGGACATCCCCGTTTCGCTTCCGGCCAGGGGCGAGTTCGGCGCCGCGCTTGGCGCCGCCCGCCTCGGCCTGTGCGCCGCAACAGGCGCGCACCCGGACACGGTAATGACCCGCCCCGCCATCGCCCACACGATCCACCCGCGCGGCGATCTGCGCGACGCCTACATGGCGGCCCACGCCGCCTTTTCCCAATCCTACCCCGCTATAAAGGCCCTGCAATCATGACCGAGTTCTTCCAAGGTATCGCCCCCATCGCCCATGAAGGCCCAGACAGCACCAACCCGCTGGCCTTCCATCACTACAACCCCGACGAAATCGTCATGGGCAAACGCATGGAAGACCACCTGCGCTTTGCCGTGGCCTATTGGCATTCCTTTGCCTGGGAAGGCAACGATCCCTTCGGCGGGCAGACCTTCGAACGCCCCTGGCATCCGCAGGACCGGATGACCACCGCCCGTATCAAGGCGGACGCGGCCTTTGAGATGTTCGACATCCTTGGCCAGCCCTATTTCTGCTGGCACGATGCCGATATCCGCCCCGAAGGCGACACTTTCGCCGAAAGCCTCAGGAATTTCGAAGAGATCATCGCCTGTTTCGAAGAGAAGATGAGCACCCGCAAGGTCAGGCTTCTGTGGGGCACCGCCAACATGTTCTCGCACCGCCGCTGGATGGGCGGCGCCTCGACCAACCCCGACCCGGACGTGTTCGCCTATTCCGCGGCCACCGTGAAAACCTGCATGGATGCCACCATGAAGCTGGGTGGCGAAAACTATGTGCTCTGGGGCGGGCGCGAGGGGTACGAAACCCTGCTCAACACCGATATGGGCCGCGAACTGGATCACATGGGCCGCTTCCTCAACATGGTGGTCGATTACAAGCACAAGATCGGCTTTCAGGGCACGATCCTTGTAGAGCCCAAGCCCCAGGAACCCTCCAAGCATCAATACGATTACGACGCCGCCACCTGCTATGGCTTCCTGCAAAAATACGGGCTGGAAAACGAGGTCAAGCTGAACCTGGAACAGGGCCACGCCATCCTTGCGGGCCACAGCTTTGAACACGAAATCGCCACCGCCGCCGCGCTGGGCGTGCTCGGCTCGATCGACATGAACCGCAACGATTACCAATCCGGCTGGGACACCGATCAGTTCCCCAACAACGTCCCCGAAGTGGCGCTGGCCTATTACCACATCCTCAAGGCCGGCGGCCTCGCCACCGGCGGCACCAATTTCGACGCCAAGCTGCGCCGCCAGTCGCTGGACGCCCGCGATCTGATCGCGGCGCATGTCGGGGCCATGGATGTCTGCGCGCGCGGGCTGAAGGCCGCCGCCGCCATGCTCGAGGACGGCGGGCTTGAGGACGCGCTCAAAGAGCGTTACGCCGGTTGGGACACCCCCGAGGCACGGGCAATGCTGAACAGCGACCTTGACACCATCTTCGACAAGGTGAACGCGGGTGCGATCACGCCTTCGCCCAGATCGGGCCGACAGGAAATTCTGGAAAACTACGTCAACAGGTTCGTCTGACATGCCACACGAGATTGCCCCCGCCGATATCCGCCGTCAGGTTCTCGCAGACGGGGATGTTTCGGTCGCGGTGCTCAATCTCGGCTGCATCACGCAGGATTGGCGCGTCCCCCACCGGGGCGCGCGCGTGCCCGTGGTTCTGGGCTATGACGATCCCGCCGCCTATATCGACAATCCCTTTTACCTCGGGGCGCTTGTCGGTCGGGTTGCCAACCGCATCGCCGGGGCGGGTTTCACACTGAACGGCACAAGCCATCGGCTGGCCGCCAATACGCCGCCGCATGTCCTGCATGGCGGGGCGGGCGGGATCGGCAAACGGCTATGGACCATGGAAACCGACGGCTCCCGCGCCCTACAGCTGCGCCTGACCTCCCCGGACGGGGATCAGGGCTTTCCCGGCAGGGCGGACTTCACCGTCACGATCTCCCTGTCCGGGACAACCCTGACCCACGACATGCAGGCCACGGTCGACCGCCCCACCCCGATCAATCTGGCCCATCACAACTATTTCAATCTCATGGGGCACGGCACGGCGCGCGATCATGTGCTGCATATCCCCTCGGACCATGTGACCGAGGTCGACGCCGACATGATCCCGACCGGCCGGTTGCTTCCGGTGGCCGGCACACGCCACGACTTCAACCGCCCCCGCGCCCTGTCCGAGGCCGACCCGCGGGCCGAAGGGTATGACGAAAACCATGTCCTGACCGGCGACGCCGCGACACTTGCCGCACCCAACGGGCTGACCCTCAAGCTGCATACCGATCAGCCGGGGCTGCAACTTTATTCATCCCGCTACCTGGCGCCGCGCCACACCCCGCTCGCGGATCAGTCCCACGCCCCCTACAGCGCGATCTGCCTGGAGGCACAACATTTTCCCGACGCCGTCAACCACCCGCATTTCCCCTCCATCATCGCCACGCCCGACGCGCCCTATCGCCAGCGCCTGAGCGTAACCATCGGAGCCGCCTCATGAAATGGCCCGCGCTTGTCCTTGCCCTGCTGCTCGCGCCGCTCGCCGCGCAGGGCGGCAAAGACTTCCTGCCAAAGGCCGACGCCAGCTTTCCCCGGCCCGACATGAACCGGGTCGAACTGGGCCAACTGCTGTTTTATGACCCGATCCTGTCGGGCAACAAAACCGTGTCCTGCGCCACTTGCCACCATCCGCGCCTGGGCACGGCGGACGGGCTGTCGCTTGGCTTTGGCGACGGCGCCACCGGTCTGGGCATCGACCGCCGTGTCGATCCGGATAATCCGCCCGAACAGCGCGTCCCCCGCAATGCGCCGGCGCTGTTCAATCTTGGCGCGTCCGAATTCACCAGCTTCTTTCACGACGGCCGCCTGCAACAGGATCCCTCACGCCCGTCGGGCATCCGCACCCCGCTCGGGGCGGAAATGGAGGCCGGGTTCGACAGCGCCCTGGCGGCCCAGGCCATGTTTCCGGTGCTCTCGGGCGATGAAATGGCCGGGCATTATTCGGAAAACGATGTCGCCCAGGCCGTGCGCCAGGGCCTTCTCACCGGCCCCGGCGGGGCCTGGGACATTCTGGCCAGACGCGTCGCCGCCATCCCCGGCTACCGCAGCCGGTTCGATGCCGTGCTTGGCGCGGGTACCGAAATCCGTTTTCACGACATCGCCAACGTGATCGCCGATTTCATCCGCTACGAATGGCGCGCCGACAACAGCCCCTTTGACCGCTTTCTGCGCGACAGCACGCCCCTGCCCGCCAGCGCGGCTGCCGGCATGGCACTGTTTTACGGCAAGGCGCAATGCGCCAGCTGCCACGCCGGCCAGTTCCAGACCGACCACCAGTTTTATGCCATCGCCATGCCCCAGATCGGTCCGGGCAAGGCGGCCCGGTTCGAACGCCACAACCGCGATACCGGCCGCGCCCGTGTCACCGGCGACGACGCCGATCTTTACCGGTTCCGCACCCCCAGCCTGCGCAACCTGCCCGAGACCGGTCCCTACGGTCATTCCGGCGCCTATGCCACCATCCAGGGCGTGGTGCGCCATCACCTTGATCCGGTCGCCGCCCTGCGCGCCTATGATCCCACCCAGGCGCTTTTGCTGCCGCCCGGTTTTGACAGCGATTTCGCGCTGATGTCCGATCCCGCCGAAGTCGATGCAATCGCCGCAGCCAACGAACTGAAACCAATCCCGCTCTCCGACACCGAGATCGATCAGCTTGTGGCCTTCCTGCGCGCCTTGAACGATCCCGGCGCAACGGGGTCGCGACTGGGGGTTCCGGCCTCCGTGCCCAGCGGACTGCCTGTCGATCAGTAGGCCGACACCACCGCCGCATCGCCTTCGCGCGTCAGCAGCGCGGCGGCGTTCACCGGCACCTCCACCCAGCCGCTGACCGTGCCATCCGGCCAGATCACCCGCGCCTGCGCCGCCGCCACCTTGCCCAGCCCGAAATGCTGCGGCCCGGCCACGCCCCCGGCATGGCCGCCGCCCACGGTGATCTCGCGCGCATAAACACGCGTCCCGGCGCGCAGCTCGATCCACGCCCCCACGGCATCGCGGTTGGCCCCGTCCTGGCGCAAGTCCAGCGCCACCCAATTGCCCGCCGTTTCGGTCTCGTTGCGGTACATTTCCAGCGGCGCGCGCCGGTTTACCACCACCAGATCAAGCCGCCCGTCCAGATCGAAATCCACCAGCGCCGCGCCCCGGCTGCGCACCAGGCTGGCCACCCCGGCCACATCACCGGCCTCGGCAAACCTGCCGTCCGCCTGCTGCATCAACAGGTTGTTGGGGTCGTCCATCGCCGCAACCGGCATCTGTTCCACATTGCCCTTGGCCACGAAAATATCGTCACGCCCGTCCAGATCGACATCGCCAAAGCTGACATGCCACCCGGTCGACGGCCGCCCGTCCCCGCCCACATAGGGGCGCTGCACCGTGGTGCCCATCTCGTAGGGAACATCCTCATAGCCCGGCCCCGGACCGACCAGCCGCTGCATCCGCTGATCGCCCATCGAGGTCAGATACACTTCGGGCAACCCGTCCAGATCCAGATCGCGCGACGCGATCCCCATGCCCCACAGCTTGTGTGACCGCCACCCGTCCTGCGCGCCAAAAAGGCGCGGCTCCGCCTGCATGGCCCACATCTGCTCTTCACCGCCACGCACATAGTAATGCCGGTCATTGCTCATCCGCAGATCGGCGCGCCCCTGCCGGCCCCAATCGGAAAACAGCATCGACAACGGGCAAAACCCCGGCGCCAGCGTCGTCAGCGCATAGCCCCCGCCCGCGCCCTCGGGCCGCCACAACTCGTTCACGTCACAGGCTTCGAACGGCCCCGCCGGATCGTCCCGGTCCACGTAATTGCCAAAGGCCAGCGTCGGCCAGCGCGCACCGGCCTCCCAGGTTGCCGAAAACGCCGTGGTCCAGCGGTCGCCCCCCGTGAACCCCGCCGGATCGAACCGGGCAAAACCACAGGCCCCGTCGCCCCGCAACAGCACGTTCTCCCCCACCCGCATCACCGCCAGGTCCATCGCGCCATCACTGTCGATATCCAGCGGATAGGCCCCCGTCACGCCACTCAGCGCCAGCGGTTCCGGGGTCGCGTCGTCAAAGACCATGCCGCCCCGGTTGCGCAGCAACACCGCCGGCCCCGCGCCACCGGCGGCGAAAACTTCGGGCAAGCGGTCGCCGTTGCAATCGAACACGGCCACGCCCCCGCCCACGAAATGCTCCCAGCCGCCGCCATATTCATGGCGCGGCATGTCGACCGGTGTGAATACCGGCTGCGCCAGCGCCACCGACGCTCCCGCCAGCCACATGAAAATCGTCTTACCCAGCATAATCCACCATATCCGCCAATGCCCTCTCCTGCACCTTGTCCAGCGCATAGGCCGCCCCACCGCGCGCCCACATCAGGTTGTCCCATTTGTGGATCACAACCTCGGGCGGCGCCTTGTCGATCTGCACGATCGAGCCGCGCATCGCCTCGATCACCTCTTCGGCATAAAGATGGCTCGACAACATCTGCTCGCCAGCCAGGATAATCAGCTCGGGATCGAAGATATTGACCAGGTTCGCCAGCCCCATCGCGAACATGCGCCCGGCCCGGTCCACGATGGATTTGGCCACCGGATCCCCGGCCTCCGCCGCTGACAGCACCTTGTCCACCACCATGCCCGCGTGATCCCCGCTCGCGATCATCGCTTCCCGCAACAGCGCGTAATCGGCGACATAAGCCTCCAGGCACCCGCGTTGCCCACAGCGGCACAGGGCGCCGTCCAAGTGCACCTTGGTGTGGCCGAACTCGGCGCCACAGCCGCGCGTACCCCGGTAGATCTCGTCGCCGATATAGATGCCCATGCCCACCCCGCTTTCAATCGTCACCACGATGAAATCGGAATGCCCCTGCCCCAGGCCAAAGGTCTTTTCCGCCACGGCCACAAGGTTGGCGTCATTGTCCACATAGGTCGGCACCGACAGCTGGCGCCCGATGACATCGGCGAATTCCACATTGCGCGCATCCAGCGACGGCGACCAGTGCACGAACCCGCGCGGCGCATCAACGATCCCGGCAATTCCGATGCCAAAGCCGGACACATCCGCCCGACCGCACCCCACCTTGCGCGCCAACGCGTCAAGCTGCGCGCCCAGGATCGCGGCCAGTTCGGCGGGCGCGAACACGCTCTTGTCCAGCGCGACCTCGTGATCGGCAAGGTGCGCGCCCTCGAAGTCCAGCAGCACCAGCGATATCGCCCGGTTCGAGATCTTGGCCCCCGCGATCAGCCGCGCCGCGCCACGAATCCGCAGATTTACGGTCGGGCGCCCGCGCCGCGTATCCTTGTCGGGCGAGTCGCGCTGCTCTTCCTCGATCAGCCCCTCACGCAGCAGTTCGGCAGTGATCGTCGTCACCGTGGCACGGCTGATTCCCGTGCGTTCGGCCAGATCGATCCGGGGAATGCTCTTTTGCGCGCGAATCTCGGCCAAAAGCCTGCGTCGCCCGATTTCTCTTTGATTCACCGACATTTCCGCCATCCCCCTCCCGTGAACCCCCCGTCCACGACCTGTTCCACAAACGTCGATCACGGGGATTTTTGCAACCTTAGCCGATTTAATTTGATTTTCAAATTTAATCGGCTAAGATCGTTGCACGAGCCGGGGGGAGTCGTCTCATCATGCCCCCCAGGTCAACACTTTGGGAGGAAAACAATGAGAATTCTGAAATCCGCGACAGCCATCGTCGCAGGTGCATTCATCGGAACCGCGGCGCTGGCCCAGGAAATCGTGGTCGGCGTCAGCTGGTCCAATTTCCAGGAGGAACGCTGGAAAACCGACGAAGCCGCGATCAAGGCCGCTCTGGACAAGGCCGGCGCCACCTATATCTCGGCCGATGCACAAAGCTCGTCCGCCAAACAGCTGTCGGATATCGAAAGCCTGATCGCCCAGGGCGCGAACGCGCTGATCATCCTGGCGCAGGACGCCTCTGCCGTTGGTCCGGCCGTGCAGGCCGCCGCGGATGAAGGCATCGGCGTGGTCGCCTATGACCGCCTGATCGAAGACAGCCGCGCCTTTTACCTGACCTTTGACAATGTTGAAGTTGGCCGGATGCAGGCCCGTGCCGTCCTGGCGGCGCAGCCCACCGGCAACTATGTCATGATCAAGGGCTCGCCCACCGACCCGAACGCGGATTTCCTGCGTGGCGGTCAGCAGGAAGTGCTGCAAGCGGCGATTGACAAGGGCGACATCACCATCGTCGGCGAAGCCTATACCGACGGCTGGGTTCCGGCCAATGCACAGCGCAACATGGAACAGATCCTGACCGCGACCGACAACAAGGTCGACGCCGTGGTGGCCTCCAATGACGGCACCGCCGGTGGCGTTGTCGCGGCGCTGACCGCCCAGGGCATGGAAGGTATCCCGGTTTCGGGTCAGGACGGCGACCATGCCGCGCTGAACCGTATCGCGCTGGGCACGCAAACTGTTTCGGTCTGGAAAGACGCGCGCGATCTGGGCAAGGCCGCGGCTGAAATCGCCGTGCAGCTGGCCAATGGCAAAACCCTGTCCGAAGTCGACAGCCGCACCATCTGGACATCGCCCGCAGGCACCCGGATGCACGCCCGTTTCCTGACACCGGTTCCCGTCACGCAGGACAACCTGAACGCGGTCGTGGACGCCAAGTGGATCACCAAAGAGGCGCTGTGCGCCGGCGCAACGATCGCCTACTGCCAGTAAACAATTTGTCCCTCCGCCCCTTTGCGCGGGGGGACACACCAACACTTTTCACGAAAATGCGCTAAGGTTTCCTGCGGGCGAGACATCACGTTTCCCCCCGCCGTGCCCGTTCGCGTCGAAATCATGGACTTTGGGAGAAGGTTCACATGCAAAACTCGGCAAAAAGGTTCTTTGCCAATCTCGGGATTGATCTCCGCCTCATGGGGATGATCGGCGCCCTCGTCCTGATCTGGATCATGTTCCATATCACCACGGATGGCCGCTTCCTGACACCGCGCAACCTCTTCAACCTGTCTGTGCAGACCGCTTCGGTCGCGGTCATGGCCACCGGCATGGTGTTCATCATCGTCACCCGCCATATCGATCTTTCCGTCGGCTCGCTTCTGGGGCTTCTGGGCATGGTCATGGGCGCCGTTCAGGCCAAGATCCTGCCCGAATACCTGGGGCTTGGCCATTGGTCGATCTGGATCATCACGGTGTTTGTCGGCATCGGCCTGGGCGTTCTGATCGGCGCGTTCCAGGGATGGGTCATCGGCTATCTCACGGTGCCCGCCTTCATCGTCACGCTGGGCGGCTTCCTTGTCTATCGCGGCGCGGCCTGGTGGGTCACGTCCGGTCAAACCGTGGCCCCGCTTGATCCCACCTACAAGCTTCTTGGCGGTGGTGCCGAGGGCACGCTGGGCGAAACCCTCAGCTGGGCGCTTGGTGTCCTGGCCGCTATCGCCGCCGTCGCCGTCATGGTGCTCAGCCGCCGGACCAAGGAACGCCACGGCATCCGTGTCAAACCGGGCTGGGCCGAGGGCACGCTGATCGGCCTGGTCGTGGCGCTGATCGTCGGCTTCACCTGGCTGATGAACTCCTACAAGGTGCCCGATCGCGCCGCCGCCCGCATCGCCGAGGCCCGCGGCTGGGATGTGCCCGACGATTTCACCATGAATCACGGCATCGCCATTCCCGTAGTGATCCTGCTCGCCGTGGCCATCGTCATGACAATCATCTCGCGGCGCACCCGTTTTGGCCGCTACGTCTATGCCACCGGCGGCAACCCCGAAGCGGCAGAGCTTTCGGGCATCAACACCCGCCTGCTGACGGTCAAGATATTTGCCCTGATGGGGGGCCTGACCGCCATCGCCTCGGTCATCGCCTCGGCCCGCCTTGGCGCGGTCGGCAATGACCTTGGCACGCTGGACGAACTGCGCGTCATCGCCGCGGCCGTGATCGGCGGCACCGCCCTGTCGGGCGGATTCGGCACCATCTACGGCGCCGTGATCGGCGCGCTGATCATGCAGTCGCTGCAATCGGGCATGGCCATGGTCGGCATCGACGCACCCCTGCAATCCATCGTCGTCGGCATGGTGCTGGTGCTCGCCGTCTATATCGATATCGTCTACCGCCGCCGCACCGGCAGCTAAGCGAGGAGAACACAGATGAACACGCAAACCCCTCTCGTGGAAATGCGCGACATGCACATCGCCTTTGGCGGGATCAAGGCCGTGGATCACGTGTCCGTCGATCTTTACCCGGGCGAAGTCGTGGGCCTTTTGGGCCATAACGGCGCCGGAAAATCGACCCTGATCAAGATGCTGTCGGGGGCCTATCGCGCCGATGGTGGCGAGATTTTCGTCAACGGCGAAAAGGCCGAGATCCACAACCCCCGCGATGCGCGTCGCTACAATATCGAAACCATCTATCAGACCCTCGCGCTGGCCGACAATCTCGACGCCGCCTCCAACCTGTTCCTGGGCCGCGAGCTGGTCACGCCGGTCGGCTTTGTCGATGACGACGCGATGGAGGCCGAATGCCGCAAGATCATGGGCCGCCTGAACCCGAACTTCCAGAAGTTCAACGATCCGGTTTCCGCCCTCTCGGGCGGTCAGCGCCAGTCGGTGGCCATTGCCCGCGCGGTCTATTTCAACGCCCGCATCCTGATCATGGACGAACCCACCGCCGCGCTTGGCCCGCATGAAACCCAGATGGTGGCCGAACTGATCCAACAGCTGAAATCCGAAGGCATCGGCATCTTCCTCATCAGCCACGACATCCATGACGTGATGCAGCTTTGCGACAGGGCCAGCGTCATGAAAAACGGCAAGCTGGTGGGCACGGTCGACGTGTCCGACGTTACCGATGACGACCTTCTGGGCATGATCATCCTTGGCAAGAAACCTGAAGGCGTAGCGTGCTGACCTTGGTTCAACGGGGACTATCATGATCTCACTTGTCGGCGATGTGGGCGGTACCAACACGCGGCTTGCCCTGGCGGACGGGGCGGACCTGCGCGCCGACACGGTATTGCGCGCCCGCAACGCGGATCATGCCGCCTTTCTCGATGTGGTTTCCGCCTACATGGCCCGCCACGATTGCTCGGACGTGTCATCGGTCTGCATCGCCATCGCGGGGCCCGTCCATCAGGATCAGGGCGAACTGACCAACCGCAACTGGGCCATCAGCGCCCCCCAGGTCGGGGCGCATGTCGGCGCCGACCGGGTGGAGCTGATCAACGATCTGTCCGCGCTGGGCTATTCCCTTCCGGGCCAGAACCTGCACCCGATCTGCGGCGCGCATGGCGCGCTCAGCAACGGACAGGCGCTGGTGGCCGGTCTGGGCACGGGCTTCAATGTCAGCCCGGCCCGGCAATTGCCCGCCGGTGGCTCTGCCGTGTTCGAAGCCGAAAAGGGACATGCCGAAATCCCCGCCTCGGTCTACCGGTTGCTGGTGCGCGAACTGGGCGACGCCGCCGACGCCTTCCCCACGGTCGAAGACATGTTCTGCGGCCTTGGCCTGGAAAAGCTGCACCTCGCGCTGACGGGCAAAACCGCCTCCGGCGAAACCATCGTCAGCGCCTATGACACCGGAACCGATACCAACGCCAACCGCACGATCACCCTGTTTGCGCGCGGCATGGGCCTGTTGGCGCGCACCCTGATCTGTGAATACCTGCCCCGCGACGGCCTGATCTTTGCCGGCAGCGTCGCGCGTGGCGTGCTGTCTTCACGCGCGCTGCCCGAATTCACGCGCACCTATCTCGCCCCCGGCATGGACGTGGTCCGCCCTTCGGAAATCCCCGTGTCGATGATCACCGATGACGCCGCCGCACTTCTGGGCTGCCTGCGCTATCTCACGACAAGGCTCTGAACCGCGCCATCCAGCCCAGGCTGTCCGCGGTCGGCCCGCCGGGGCGATACTCTGCCCCCAACGGCACGTCCCAGCCCAACCGGTCCAGCAGCGCGAATAGCGGGCCATACGCCAAATCGCCCTCGTCCGGCACGCCACGCGCGGGCACCCCGGCAAACTGCACATGCCCGATCACCGGCAACAGCGCCTCAATCCGTCCGTCCACATCGCCCTCGGTGCGCTGAACATGGTAACAATCAAACATCAGCCGCAGATTGTCCGCGCCAACCTCGGCAATGATCTCGGCGGCCTGATCGGTATGGGTCAGGAAATAGCCCGGCGCATCATGCCCGTTCAGCGGCTCGATCAGGATCGACATGCCCCGCGCCGCCGCCACCTTGCACGCATAGGCCAGGTTGGCCACGAAACACGCATGTGCCGCCGCACCAGCCGCGACCCCGGCCATCACATGCACGCTGCGCGCGCCGATTGCCGCGCCATACGCCACCGCCTCGTCAATCGCGTCCCGCGCCTCGGCGGCGCGCCCCGGCACCGCCGCCAGGCCATTGTCGCCGGCAGCCACATTGCCGCGCCGGGTGTTCAGCCCCAGCATCTCCAATCCGGTTTCCGCCAGCGCCGCCGCCACCTCGCCCGGCGGCACCGCATAGGGCCAATGGCATTCCACCGCGTCAAACCCGGCGCGTCTGGCCGCGCGGATCGCCTCGGGCAACGGCAGCTCCGCCCACAAAAACCCCAGATTTGCGGAAAACCTCACGCGTCCCACGCCACGTCGAATGTCGTGACCACGGCGCGCACCTGCGCTTCGCTCAGACCGCGCGGGTTCATCCCGCGTGTCATCATCGCCAGCCGCGCCGTGTCTTCCAGTTCCTCGATCGCGTTACAGGCCGCTTCCACGTCCTTGCCCGCCACCACCGGGCCGTGATTGGCCAGCATCACCGCGCTGCGCCTGCCCGCCAGCCCGCGCAGCGCCGCGCCCATCGCCGGGTCGCCGGGCAGAAAGAATGGCAACAGCTTGACCTTGCCCAGCTTCATGATCGCATAAGGCGTCAGGGGCGGCAGGAAATTATCCGCGTCCACATCCGTCATCATCGACAGCGCCACCGAATGGCAGGAATGCAGGTGCACCACCGCCCCGGCCGTGCTGCGCGTGTCATAGAACGCGCTGTGAAGCGGCATCTCCTTGGTCGGCCTGTCGCCACCGATCAATTGCCCCGCCGCGTCAAACCGGCTCAGCCGCGCCGGATCCAGCCGCCCGAAACTTGTCCCCGTGGGCGATACCAGCAGCCCGCCATCACCGGTACGCGCCGAGATGTTGCCCGTGCTGCCCCCGGTCAGCCCCCGATCAAACAGCGATCCCGCCAACAGGCATATCTGCTCGCGCAGCTTGCTTTCCTCACTCACATCGCCTCCAGTCCTGCCAGCGCATCGGCAAAAAAGTCTTCCGTTCCAAAATTCCCCGATTTCAGCGCCAGCGCAATATCCGCGCCGTCGGACCGGCAAAAGGTCCAGGGCACACCCGGCGCGATCTCTGCCCCGATATCAAGCCGTGACACGCCCAGCGCCTGCGTCACCGCGCCCGAGCTTTCGCCCCCCGCCACCACGAACCGGCGCGCGCCCGCGTCCCGCGCCGCCACCGCACAGGCGGCCAGCGTCGCCTCCACGATCTCGCCCGCTGCCGCCACGCCCAGCCGGTCCTGCGCCGCCCGCACATTGTCCGGCTCGGCGGTGGCATAGATCAGCGGCGCGCGGGCCGGATCCTGCGCCGCCAGCCAGTCCAGCGCGCCCTGCGGCCCGTCTTTGGCCAGTGCCAGAGGATCCAGCCGATACCCCGGCGCGCCCTGCGCCAGATAGGCCGCCACCTGCGCCCGCGTCATTGCCGAACAACTGCCCGACAACACCACCGCGCCCGCGCCCAACTCCGGCACCGCACCGCGTGCGGCATCCGCCGCCAGCACACCGTCGCGCAGATAAAGGCCCGGCAGCGGCATCGCCACGGCGCTGCCCCCGGTCATCAGCACCATGTCCCGGCAGGCCTCGGCGATCACCTCCAGGTCTTCATTGGCCACCGCATCCACCACCACATGGGCCACACCTTCGCCGCGCAGCCCCGCCAGCCTGGCGCGCAACGCCCCGGCGCCCTGCGCCACGGTCAGCCGATCCACCAGCCCCACCGGCCGCGTCACCTGGGGCGCCAACAGGCGCATCAGGTTGCTGTCGCGCATCGGGGTCAGCGGATGATCCTTCATCGGGCTTTCCGCCAGCGGTTGCCGCCCCACGAACAGGTTGCCCATGAAAATGCTGCGCCCGTTCTCGGGAAAGGCCGGGCAATAGATCGTCTGATCCACCCCCAGATCCGCCATAAGCGCCTCGGCAACAGGGCCGATATTGCCCTCGGGCGTGGAATCGAACGTCGAACAGTATTTCCAGAAGAACCGCCCGGCCCCCGCGTCCCGCAGCCAGCGCAGCGCGGCGCGTGTCTCGGCCACCGCCCCGGCCACCGGCGCGGTGCGCGATTTCAGCGCGATCACCTCGAACGCCGCCGTGTCTTCGGGCGCAGAGTCCGGCACCCCGATCCGCAGCGAGACCTTCACCCCCGAACGCGCCAGCAGCCCGGCAATATCCGTGGCCCCCGTGAAATCATCCGCGATACAGCCCAGTACCGTTGTCATGCCGCGTCCTCTCCCGGCAATACCAGCCCGGCATTGCGCGCATATACCTTGGCCACCGCGGCGTCATCCTCCTGTCCCAGCCCCATGCCCGCCGCCGCCAGGAATTGCTGCAACGCCGCCGCCGTGACCGGGGCGGCGAAGTTCGCCCCCCGCGCGATGTCCAGAACGATGCCCAGATCCTTGGGCCAGATCGTTACCGCGCTGCGCGGCGCATAATCGCCCGCAACGATATGGGGCGCCCGGTTTTCCAGCATCCAGCTTGTCCCCGCACATTGGCGGATCACCTCGACAAACCGCTCCGGCGCGATCCCCTGGGTCATGCCAAATGTCAGCGCCTCGGCCATGGCCGCAATATGCACCCCCGCCAGGAGCTGGTTTACCGCCTTCATCGCACTGCCCGCCCCGGCGCCGTCGCCCAGCGCGAACACGGTCTCGGCCACCGCCTCCAGCACGGGCCGCGCCGCCGCGAACGCGTCCGGCGTTCCCGCCGCCATCACCGTCAGCCGCCCGTCCGCCGCTTTGGCCGCACCGCCGGAAATCGGTGCATCAAGATACAGCACCCCATGCGCCCGGCACCGCGCCTCCATCTCGCGCGCGAAATCCGGCGCCACCGTGGCACAGCCGATCACCACCGCGCCCGCGCGCATCCCCGCCACCACGCCGTCCGGCCCGAACAGCACCGCCTCGGTCTGCGCCGCGTTCAGCACCACAACCACCACCGCATCCAGGCTCCCGACCGCGCCGGAAAGGGTTTGCGCCGCGCCGCCCTCTGCGCGGAACCGCGCCGCCCGCGCCGCGTCCAAATCCTCGCCGATCACCTCGAACCCCGCCGCCAGGGCCGACCGCGCCATGCCATATCCCATCGAGCCAAGCCCGATCACGCCAATTCGTTCCATGTCGCCCGAACATCCCTCTTGAGTGATCCGCACCAAATGTATCTAATGATTGGTATCGATACCGGTATCGGTACCATTCAGTCAATACCCGGCAACCCGACACGCATCAAGCCAACACCCGCCCCGTCAAACCCAACCGGAAACGTCCATGCCCCGCAAACCCACGCTTGCCCAGGTCGCCGCCCTTGCCGGAGTCAGCAAGATGACCGCCTCGCGCGCGCTGCGCGACGCGGGCGATGTCTCGGCCTCGGCGCGCGACAAGGTTCAGGCGGCGGCGCAAACGCTGGGCTATGTCGGCGACCGCGTCGCCACCGCGCTGTCCGCCAAGACCACCAACCTGATCGGCGTTGTGGTGCCCAGCCTTTCCAACATCGTCTTTGCCCAGGTGCTCGCGGGCATTTCGGACGGCATCGCCGACAGCGGTCTGCAACCTGTGTTCGGCATTACCGGCTATGACAGCGATACCGAGGCCGCGCTCTTGCGCGACATGCTGTCCTGGCGCCCCGCCGGGCTGATCGTAACCGGGCTGGACCAGCCAGACGCCACGCGCGCCCTTTTGCGACAGGCCGGGGTGCCGGTGGTGCAGATCATGGATATCGACGGAGACCCGGTCGATGGCTGTGTCGGGATCTCGCATGACGCGGCCGGGGCGGACATGGCGCGCGCGCTGCTGGCGGCCGGACGGCGCCGGATCGGCTATGTGGGCGCGCATCTTGCCCATGACACCCGCGCCGCCAAACGCCTCGCCGGGTTTCGCGCGGCACTCGCCGATGCCGGCACGGCGCTGGTGGCCTCCCGCCTTACCGGCGCACCCTCTTCCGTCGCTTCGGGCCGGGATCTGACGGCCACGCTGCTGTCACACCACCCCGATCTCGATTGCATCTACTATTCCAATGACGACATGGCGATAGGTGGCCTGTTCCACTGCCAGTCCGCCGGTCTGGACGTGCCGGGGCAGCTGATGATCGCCGGTTTCAACGGCCTCGATCTGGTCGAAAGCCTGCCCGTCGGCATCGCCACCACCGTGACGCCCCGGCACGAAATCGGACGCCGCGCGGCACAGATGATCGCGGCAGCCGCCCCCGCCGTCAGCCTGGCGCGCGTCTCGCTGACCCCGCGCATCGTCCTTCCCGGCCAGACTCCGCGCAATCGCCCCCTTGGTGGCACGCGCTCCTGAAACCGGTGCGGATCACAGCACCGGCAACCGGTAGTTCTCCAGAATCGCCAGCAATTCTTCCGCCGCGCGCCGACGGTGCTCGCGAAATAGCGCCCCGGCACGCGCGGCATCGCCGGCGCGCAAACTCATCAGGATCTCGCGATGATCCCGCGTCGATCGTTCCGGCTTCTCTCGCATACGCAATGTCACCATCCGCGCCCGGTGGGCCTGATCCATCAGCGCCGACACAATCCGAATCAACCGTGTATTGCCGTTGATCTCCAGCAACGCCCGGTGAAACCGGTCATCCGCCGCGGCCCAGGCGTCCAGGTCTTCGACCTCAAGCGCCGCTTCCATCTCGGCGGTGGCCTCGTCCAGCGGCGACAACTCGGCGTCGCCGGGCGCCATGCGGGCAATATTTTCCGCCGCGCTGGATTCCAGCACGGTCAGGATGTCGTAAATCTCGCGCATGTCGCTGGCCCGCACCGGCAGCACCCGCATCCCCCGGCGCGGCACCAGATCCACCAGCCCTTCCCCCTGAAGCCGGATCAGCGCCTCGCGCACGGGAGTCCGGCTCATCTCCATCAGCGCGGCCATTTCAGGCTCGGTGGCCTGAAAACCGGGCAACAGTTCGTTGCTCAGAATCGCGGCCTTAAGCCGCCGATAGGCCGCATCCACAAGGGTGCCTTTGGTCGGATTTTCGGGTTTGCCGCTGTTTCGGTTCATCATCACGCCTTCGCCTGCCCCTGCATAAGGAACCCGTGCGCAGATATCAAAACCAAATTGCCGTCCTCAGATCCGGGTCGTCATCCGGTAGCCGGGCGCAAAATGCAGCCGCGCAAATGTCACCGGCTGCCCCCGCAGCCAGGTCAGCCGCTCGGCGGTAAAGATCGGTTCACCCAGCGGCGCATCCATCAGCGCCGCCACCGTCTGATCCGCCCGTGTCGCCATGAAACTCAGTTCGACATTGGACACCGGGATCCGCTCGATCAGCCATTCATTCGGCCCGGTATCGCTGAAATCCGCCTCCGCCACCTCCGGCACGCTGGCCTCGACGATCCAGCGATCCTCATATTGAAACGGCTTGCCATCCGCATAATGCAGCGCCCGCACATGCGCCGCGCGGGCCGCGCCTCGCAGGTCCAGCCGCGCCCGCAGCCAATCCGGCATGTCGCGCATCTCCGCCCCGATCAGCGCATAGCGATACCTGGCCCCGGTGCCCTCGATTTCTACCCGCGTCAACGGAATCGCGAACCGGGCATGGCGCACCGGCGCACGCAAAACCCGCGTGCCCGCCTTGCGCTTGCGCTCCAGATAGCCTTCCTCGGCCAGTTCCCGCAGCGCCCGGTTCACTGTGGTGCGGGTGCTGCCAAACTCGGTGACAAGCGCGGATTCGCTGGGCAGGATCGCATCCGGCGCCCATGTGCCGCTTTGAATGCGCTCCAACACGATCGCCTTGATATCGCGAAAGCTCTTGTTGTCTTTTTGTCGGCTCATGTCGCTCTTATACCTGTACATATCGGGCAGGGCACCCGGCGCGCCGCTCTGCCGCTCACAACCTGTCCCGCAGTTGCGCGATCACACCACAATAGCGCCGCGCAACCACCTCTCGGCGCTTATGCCGCCCGTCCCGCACCACGTGCCGCCCCGCGGCCCAGACATCCGACACAACCGTTTCGGGCGCGGCGAAAACCATCCCGTCCAACAGCGCATCCCCCTCCAGCGCGCACAGCGCCGGGCCGTCGCAGCGCAACGCCACCAGATCGGCCAGCCGCCCCGGCGCAATTTCGCCCGCGTCACGCCCCAGCGCCAGCGCGCCGCCCCGCGCCGCCCCTTCATATAGCGTGCGCCCGACCGAAGCCCCCTCGGGCGCCAGCACCGCGCGCCGCCGCTCGCGCAGCCGCTGCCCGTATTCCAGCAGCCGCAGCTCCTCGCCCAGCGCGATCCGCAGGTTGGAATCCGAGCCGATGCCAAACCGCCCGCCAGCCTCCAGATAGGCCGCAGCGTTGAATATCCCGTCGCCCAGATTGGCCTCGGTGATCGGGCATAGCCCCGCCACCGCGCCGCTGGCCGCAAGCGCCGCCGTTTCCGTCGCGCTCATATGGGTGGCATGGATCAGGCACCAGCGCGCATCCACCGCGTGCTGCGCCAGCAACCACTCGACAGGCCGCGCGCCGCAGGCGGCCAGAATGTCATCAACCTCCTGCATTTGCTCGGCAATATGGATATGGATCGGGCCGTCCTGTGCCGATACAGCCACCGCCAGCCCTTCCGCGTCCACCGCGCGCAGCGAATGCGGCGCCCCCCCAAGCCGCGCATCCGGCGGCAGGACAGACAGCGCCGCGCGGCAACTGTCCAGCAGGCGCAGAAACCGGTCGGGATCATTGCCGAACCGCCGCTGTCCGCCTTCCAGCGCCCTGCCATCCACCCCGCCCCGGCTGTACAGAACCGGCAGGTGGCACAGCCCGATCCCGGTTTCCTCAGCCGCCGCCATGATCCGCACACTCATTTCCGCCGGGTCGCCATACGGCACGCCGCCGGGCGCATGATGCAGATAGTGGAACTCTCCGACCGAGGCATAGCCCGCCTCCAGCATCTCGACCTGCACCATGGCCGCGATCGCCTGCACATGCTCGGGCGTCAGTTGCTCCAGAAACCGGTACATCAGGTCACGCCACGTCCAGAAGCTTTCCCGCCCCGCCGCGCGCCGCTCGGTCATTCCGGCCATGGCGCGCTGAAAGGCGTGGCTGTGCACATTGCCAAGCGCGGGCAAAACCGTGTCCACCACCACATCCCCCGGCGCCGCGTTCGCGCCCGGCATGACGCGGGAAATCCTGCCCCCGGCCACCGAGATCCGCACGTCCTCCCGCCAGGTATGTCCGATCAGCGCCCGCTTCGCATGGATTTGCATCTTGCACCTTATGTCTATACTTAATAATCTTACCGGTATACGTTACGATCTGTCAATTCAACCTCGACCGGAGATTCGCCATGGGACATCACAAGATCCTGACCGGCGCGCGCCTGGCAACGATGGTTACGGGCGACGATTATGGCCTGATCGAAAACGGCGCCCTTGTCCTGTCGGGCGATCGCATTGCCTGGGTCGGCCCCGCCCCCGAACTGCCCGCGCATTTCGACGGCCCGGTCCGGGATCTGGCCGGCCGGCTGGTGACGCCCGGCCTGATCGACGCCCACACCCATATCGTTTTTGCCGGGGACCGGGCGCGCGAGTTCGAAATGCGCCTTGGCGGCGCCAGCTACGCGGAAATCGCGCGCGCCGGGGGGGGCATCCTCTCGACCGTCACCGCCACCCGCGCCGCCACGCCCGACGCGCTTGTGGCACAGGCCCTGCCCCGCGTTGACGCGCTTCTGGCCGAGGGCATCACCACGCTGGAGATCAAGTCCGGCTACGGGCTGGAGGCCGCGACCGAACTCGATATGCTGCGCGCCGCGCGCCGGATCGGGGCCGAACGCCCGGTGCGCATCCGCACCACCTATCTTGGCGCCCACGCCATCCCACCCGAATATGCCGGCCGCGCCGACGCCTATCTTGACGAAATCTGCCTGCCCACCCTGCGCGCCGCCCGGGCCGAAGGGCTGGTCGACGCGGTTGACGGGTTCTGCGAATCCATCGCCTTCTCCCCCGATCAGATCGCCCGCGTCTTCGAAACCGCCGCCGCGCTGAACCTGCCGGTCAAGCTGCACGCCGAACAGCTCTCCAATCTTGGTGGCGCGGCGCTGGCCGCCGGCTTTGGCGCCCTGTCCGCCGATCACCTCGAATATCTCGACGCGCCCGGCGTCCTGGCCATGGCCCGCGCGGGCACCGTCGCCATGCTGTTGCCCGGCGCCTTCTATACGCTCAACGAAACCCGCAAACCGCCGGTCGATCTTCTGCGTCAGAACAATGTGCCCATCGCGCTCGCCACCGATTGCAATCCCGGCTCTTCGCCGCTCACGTCGCTTTTGCTGGCCATGAACATGGGCTGCACCCTGTTTGGCCTCACCCCGGCCGAGGCCCTGCACGCCACCACCACCAACGCCGCCCGCGCGCTTGGCCTGGCCGATGCCGGCACCCTTGCCGCCGGTCAACGCGCCGATCTGGCGATCTGGGATGTCACCCATCCGGCCGAACTTGCCTATCGCATCGGCTTCAACCCGCTCCACCAGCGCATATTCGCAGGCCACCCATGCTGACACTCACGCCCGGCGCCACCACCCTGGCCCAGCTTGAAACCCTCTACCGCACGCAATCCCCCGCAGCTCTCGATCCGGCCTGCCGCCCTGCGGTCGAAGCCGCCGCCGCCCAGCTGGCCCGGGCCGCCGCCGGGGACCGGGCTGTCTATGGCGTCAATACCGGCTTTGGCAAACTCGCCAGCCACAAGATCGCCCCCGCCGATACCGCCACCCTGCAACGCAACCTGATCCTCAGCCATTGCTGCGGCGTGGGCGAGCCCACCCCACCCGACATCACCCGCCTGATGATGACACTCAAACTGCTGTCTTTCGGGCGCGGCGCCTCGGGTGTGCGCTGGGAACTGGTCGACCTTCTGGAACAGATGCTGGCGCGCGGCGTGATTCCCGTGATCCCGGCCCAGGGCTCTGTCGGCGCCTCCGGCGATCTGGCCCCGCTGGCCCATATGACGGCGGTGATGATCGGTGCCGGCCAGGCCAGCTTTCAGGGTGAAACCCTGCCCGGCGCCACGGCCCTGTCCCGCGCCGGGCTGGCGCCGATCACCCTTGGCCCCAAAGAGGGGCTGGCCTGCATCAACGGCACGCAATTCTCCACCGCCTATGCGCTGGCCGGGCTGTTCGGTGCCTGGCAGGCGGCGCTCAACACGCTGGTGATCTCGGCCATGTCGACCGACGCGATCATGGGCTCCACCGCCCCGCTTCAACCCGAGATTCACGCCCTGCGCGGCCATCGCGGCCAGATCGACGCCGCCGCCGCCATGCGCGCCATCCTCTCCGGCTCCGAAATCCGCGAAAGCCACCGCGACGGCGATTCCCGCGTCCAGGACCCATACTGCATCCGCTGCCAGCCCCAGGTGACGGGCGCCGCCATCGACGTGCTGCGCCAGGCCGCGCACACCCTGCTGATCGAGGCCAACGCCGCCACGGATAACCCGCTGGTCCTGGCCCGGTCCGGCCTGATCGTGTCGGGTGGCAATTTTCACGCCGAGCCGGTCGGCTTTGCCGCCGACATGATCGCGCTGGCCACGTCCGAGATCGGCGCCATCGCCCAGCGCCGCATTGCCCTGATGGTCGATCCCACCCTGTCCTTCGATCTGCCGCCATTCCTCACCCCCAATCCGGGGCTGAACTCGGGGCTGATGATCGCCGAAGTCACCACCGCCGCGCTGATGAGCGAGAACAAGCACCTCGCCAATCCCTGCGTCACCGACAGCACCCCAACCTCCGCCAACCAGGAAGATCACGTTTCCATGGCCGCTCATGGCGCGCGCCGCCTCATGCGCATGATCGAAAATCTCGAACGCATTCTCGGGGTCGAGCTGCTTTGTGCCGCCCAGGGGATCGAGTTCCGCGCCCCCCTTGTCTCCAGCCCCCCGATCCGGCGCGGCCTCGCCCGCCTGCGCGCCGATATCGCCCCGCTGACCCAGGATCGCTACCTTGCCCCCGATCTGGAAACCGCCCGCGCGCTGGTGCGCTCCGGCGCCCTGCTCGCGGCCTGCGCGACCGACATGCCGGAGCTGGGCTGATGGATCCGGTGCAAACCATTCCCGGCGACGGCCCCATTGTGCTGGGCCAGCCCCATGGCGGCACATATGTGCCCCCGGATATCCGCGCGCATCTCAATGAAACCGGGCGTGCGCTGTCCGACACCGACTGGCATATCGCACGTCTGTTCGAAGGTCTTCTGCCACAGGCCACCACCGTGCGCGCCAGGACCCACCGCTACGTGATCGACGCCAATCGCGATCCCTCCGGCGCGTCGCTCTATCCCGGCCAGAATACCACCTCTCTCGTGCCGCTCACTGATTTCGACGGCACGCCGATCTGGACCACGCAACCCACACCGCACGACATCAACCACCGGTGCGCGACGTTCCACGCGCCCTACCATGCCGCCCTGAAGGCCGCGCTCGAACGCACCCGCGCCCGCCACGGCATTGCCATCCTGTTCGATTGCCACTCGATCCGCGCGCATATCCCGTTCCTTTTCGACGGCACCCTGCCCACCCTCAATATCGGCACCAACTGGGGCACCACCTGCGCCGCGCCCATCGAGCACGCCATCGCCGGTATCGCCGCCGGCTCCGGCTTTACCCATGTCACCAATGGCCGGTTCCGCGGCGGCTGGACCACACGCCACTATGGCCGGCCGGACACCGGCATCCATGCCATCCAGCTGGAGATCGCCCAATCCGCCTACATGCTGGAATCCCCGCCCTGGACCTACGCCCAAACCCGCGCCGCCCGCCTGCGCACCACGCTCTCGGACATGCTGCACGCCTTGTCCGACCTCGCCCTCACCGGAGACCTGACATGACCGACCCCCGCAAGAACCAGCGCGACATCTTCCCGCCCACTGGCCCCGAGCTGACCGCCAAACACTGGCAGGCCGAAGCCGCGCTGCGGATGCTGATGAACAACCTGCACCCGGACGTGGCCGAAAACCCGCATGAACTGGTGGTCTATGGCGGCATCGGCCGCGCCGCGCGCACCTGGCGCGACTTCGATCTGATCTGCGACAGCCTCCGGCAGCTTGAAACCGACGAAACCCTGATCGTGCAGTCGGGCAAACCCGTCGCCGTGATCCGCACCCATGCCGACGCACCCCGCGTCCTGATCGCCAATTCCAACCTGGTGCCGCACTGGGCCACCTGGGATCATTTCAACGAACTGGATCGCAAGGGCCTGATGATGTACGGCCAGATGACCGCCGGATCCTGGATCTATATCGGCTCGCAAGGCATCGTGCAGGGCACCTATGAAACCTTCATGGAAGCCGGGCGCCAGCATTACGGCGGCAGCCTCGCGGGCCGCTGGATCCTCACCGGCGGGCTGGGCGGCATGGGCGGCGCCCAGCCGCTCGCCGCCGTCATGGCCGGCGCCTGCTGCCTCGCCGTCGAATGCGATGAAACCCGCGCCGATTTCCGCCTGCGTACCCGCTATGTCGATGCCAAGACCCATTCGCTGGACGAGGCCCTCGCCATGATCGACAAATGGACCAGGGCGGGCGAGGCCAAATCCGTCGCCCTGATCGGCAACGCCGCCGACATCTTCCCCGAGATCCACGCGCGCGGCATCCGCCCCGACATCGTCACCGATCAGACCTCGGCCCATGACCCGCTCAATGGCTACCTGCCCCAGGGCTGGAGCGTCGCACAATGGCGCGCCCGCGCCGAGACCGATCCGGGCGCCGTGGAACGCGCCGCCCGCGCCTCGATGAAAGTCCAGGTCGCGGCCATGGTCGCCTTCCACGACGACGGCGTGCCAACCGTGGATTACGGCAACAACATCCGCCAGATGGCGCTCGAAGAAGGGCTGGAGCGCGCCTTTGCCTTCCCCGGCTTCGTGCCGGCCTATATCCGCCCGCTCTTCTGCCAGGGCATCGGCCCCTTCCGCTGGGCGGCCCTCTCGGGCGACCCGGAAGACATCTACAAGACAGACGCAAAGGTCAAGGAACTGCTGCCCGACAACACCCACCTGCACAACTGGCTCGACATGGCACGCGACCGCATCGCCTTCCAGGGCCTGCCCGCCCGGATCTGCTGGGTCGGCCTGGGCGATCGCCACCGCCTCGGCCTCGCCTTCAACGAAATGGTGCGCAACGGCGACCTCAAGGCGCCGGTGGTGATCGGCCGCGACCACCTCGATTCCGGCTCCGTCGCCTCGCCAAACCGCGAAACCGAAGCCATGCGCGACGGCTCGGACGCGGTCAGCGACTGGCCTCTCCTGAACGCCCTGATCAACACCGCCTCGGGCGCCACCTGGGTGTCGCTGCACCATGGCGGCGGCGTCGGCATGGGCTTTTCCCAACATGCCGGGGTGGTGATCTGCGCCGACGGCACCGACGCGGCGGCCACAAAGCTCGAACGCGTGCTCTGGAACGATCCCGCCTCCGGTGTCTGGCGCCACGCCGATGCCGGCTACGAAAGCGCGCGCGACTGCGCCCGCCGCCACGGCCTCAACCTGCCCGCCATCCTCGACTGACCCGCCCCGCGGCGCAGGCGCACCGCCCCGGCTTCTTTTGGCCCCAAATATCCCCGCCGGAGGCTCCCGCGCGCGCGCCGGGCGGCACGGGCGGCACGGGCGCGCTTCGGTGCTACCGCCGCAACCGCCCTTCCGGCGTCACGCACGGGTCGGGCAGCAACCGGTCCCGCACCAGCCGCGCCTCATAGCCGCGCAACACCTGCCGGGCCGGCGGGCCATAACTTTCCGGTATCGCCCGCAATTCCGGGAACAACGCAAAAAGCTCCTCGCGCGGCCCCTCCTGAAACCGCTCCAACCCCACATGTCCGGGAAAGAAACTCTCGCTGGCACAGCCCTGCGCCATCACCACCTGATGGTCGTCAAACAGCAGATGGTAATAGATCACCAACCCGCCCGGCTCCTGCAGAATGCTGAAATCGTTCACCAGATGCCGCGCCGCCACCAGCACTTCCGCCTGACCGAACAGCAAATCCATGTCCGGCCCGTCGATCAGAACCCGGTGCTGCGGCGACACCAGCAAATCCCGCGCGGGCACACCCGGCCCGAACGCGCCCGCAACGATCCGCACCGGGCGCAACTGCGCGGCACGCGCCGCATCGCGCGTATCCACGGCACTGGCCCCGCTCCACCGGATCCGCTGCGGCCCGTGATCGCGCGTCAACACCCAGTCCCCCGCCTTCAGGCTTTCCACCGCCCGCGCCCCGGCCGGGGTATCGATCAGCGTCCCGCGCACGAAACAGGGCGGGTCCGTTGCGCCGTTGATGGTGATCGTGATCGTGGTCGTGCCATTGGCCGAAGTCACGGTGAACACTTCGTTCAGCGTATCCCCGTCATCCAGCGCATCAATCGCCGGATGATCGTTCAACGCGGTATAGGTCCACACCCCGTCCGCATCGATCACCAGCGCCCCGCCATAGGCCCCGGCAATGGTTTCGGCCGTCCATTGTCCGCTGTCATTGCCAATCCAGTAATCCACATCGCCGCCGGTGCTCAGATAGCCACCGACAACGCCACTATCTTCCGTGACAGATCCACTGCCGGGCTGGGGAATTCCCATCTACAGCCCCCCGCCCATCCGCGCCAGCACCCGCCGCCCGGCAGGCGCCGTGGCATCGCCGCGCACCACCTTGCGAAGGGCGCCGCTGTCATCCAGCCGTGCAAACCAGAATGGCTCGGGTGGCGGATTGCGCGCGATCGAACGCGCCACGATCCGCCCATGGCCAAACGGCGCCAGCAAATCCAGAAACCACAGCCGCGATCCGCCGGTCCACTCGCCTTGCGTGGGCAATCGACCGTCGCGGGTCATCCGCCCGGCCACCTCGTCGCTCAGCCGCGCCCAGATCAGCGCCGCCGCCGTGCGCCCCTGTTCATTCTCGAAAAACCGCACACAGCCGTTGTTCAGCGCCGGATAGAAAATCCGCGCCAGCGCCGCTTCCGGCATACGCTGGTGCAACGGGCAAAAGCTCGCCAGAAAATGCAGCTTCCCGATGGAAAGCAGCTCTGCGTCGGTGGGACCGACGGACTGGTCTGCGCCGTGGTGCGACATCTGCTCTGTCTACCTGCCGGCCCCGGTTGCTCCGGGGCTCATGGTCCGAATCTACGGCAAGCCCGCACCCAAGTCAAAAAGACAAAAGGCCCGCCCTTCCAGGCAGGCCCGATTGCAACACGTCCGGTGGCTCAGTGCGTCCACGGCCCCTTGCGGCTGGTGGCAAAATTCTCGCCATAGCCGCCCGCGCGGATATTGGGCTTGCGCTTGTGCGGCTCGACCACCAGCGCATCAATCCCTTTTTCGCGGGCGTATTCCAGCGCGGCATCCTTGCTGTCGAATGTCATGCGCACCTGGCTTTGCGTATCGCCCGATCCGGTCCAGCCCATCAACGGGTCAATCTCGCGCGCCTCGGCGGGCGCATATTCCAGAACCCAGTTTTTGGTCTTGGCGGTGCCCGACGACATGGCGGTGCGGGCTGGCTGATAGATACGCGCTCTCATCGCAAATCTCCTTGCTGCCCGCGCTTTATCCCGGATTCCACGCGCCCCGGCAAGGGGCAGTTTGCGGGTCGCATTGCCGCAAGGCGGCATCCGGCGAACAGGTTTTCGGGCAGAGCTTGCAAGCAGCGCATGATGTCGGCCAAACCACGGGGAGCGAGGGGTGTAAGTGCGGCCTGTCCCGGCCATCATGTTTCGCTGCTTGCAAGGCCAAGACTACCCATTTCCCCAAAGGAGAGGCAAGGCCACCTGCCATAAATTACACGCCGAAACCCAATTCTTTTCAAAAAGTACAAGACTTGCCAGAAATCTTGACCAATTTTGCGCAAACTGACCTTACCCAGCGTCAATTTAGGTCCGCACCGCCCCATACGTCGGCGTGTGATGTTGCCGAAATGTCGCATATACGAAATCGGCGGGTCAAATGCGGGAACGACTCCTGCGTTTCCTCCCTCCCCAACCGAGTCGCTTGCTTCGAACCGGGCATCGTTTCGGCCAGGCTCGGCCATACCAATAGTGCCATGCCAAGGACGCGGGCGGCTTTTCGCCGCCCGCACCGCGATACTTTTTGTCAGAGCAGGAAATCCAACTCGGTTAGACCGGTCGTTCCCAGGACCTTGATCTGCATATCGGCAGTCCCGTTTCCGTCGATATCCACGAAAACGTTCGAATTCGGACCGGCCGTGGCGATGCGCAGTTCCGCCTGCCCGGCACCGCCAAACGCGGAGCTGCCTATGAAGGACAACTCTCCCGCGAAGACTTCTGTTAGGTCGACAAGATCGTCACCCGGTGCAAAACCCCCGATCTTGTCGGCCTGGGCACCGATTCGGCTATCGCTCGCACGAAGAAACACGAACACATCCGATCCCCTGCCACCTCTCATTACATCCGCGCCATTTCCTCCGATCAGGGTGTCGTCTCCGTCCATGCCATTTAGGGTGTCCCAACCGATCTGGCCAAACAGAATGTCATTTCCATCGTCCCCGAACAGCCTGTCCGAATTCTTGCCGCCGTACAACGTGTCGTTGCCCAATCCGCCGTCCAGAGTGTCGGCGCCGATTTGGCCTTTCAGAAAGTCATCGCCCCCTTGCCCGTAAAGTTCGTCATCACCAGACCATCCTACCAGACGGTTGTCGCCCTCGTTCCCGATCAGGGTGTTGGCATCCGAATTACCGATGCCCCGGATATCCTGGTCACCGGCCAGTGTCAGGTTTTCGAAATTCGCCCCAAGCTTCCAGTTGCTGTGCGCGATCACGAGATCGGTCCCTTCACCAGCATTTTCGACCAGTTCTGTCAACGAGTCGGACACCGTATATGTGTCGTCACCGGCGCCGCCACGAACCCCGCCCGGGACCGAACCGCCGATGCCATCATAGGTGTCGTTGCCGCTGCCAAGGCGAAGTATACCCTGGATCGTGCCGCTATTGGTCACGACATCGCTGGCGCTGTTCAGATTGACGTCGCCGATGATCTCGCCGGAATTGGTGAGCCTGACAAACCCGGATGCACTTTCGATCGCCTGGTATCCGTCGGCGGGCCGCCACACTGCGATGGTTCCGGTGTTGACGACATGGGCATAGGTGCTGTTGGCACCAAGGGCGAGTCCGCGTTGGCCCATGATTTCGCCGGAATTGTAAAAGTAGTTATTGGTGCCGTATCCAAGGTTCGCCACAACCGCCCAGTTGTCCAGGCTGGTGATAGTGCCGGTATTGTAGAAGTTGGCATAGACACGATCGCCGAACTCAACCGCGACCTGGCGGGATGTGATCGTCCCGCTGTTGAACAGTTCACCGTAAGTGTTCAAACTCGACGTTCCAACAAACTGTAGGGCAGCTCCGTTTGTCGCATTGATCGTTCCGGTGTTGGAAACTTGGTTGCTACCTGCGCCGCTGCTCGTGAAGACGATGGCATCGGTGACAGCGGTGATCTCTCCGGCGTTGCTGAGGTAGTTGCCATACCCGAGAAAGCTAATCGCGGTTGTCGCGAAGTTGCTGATCAAACCATCCTGGGTCACGGTTACTGTATTGTTTGCCGAACCAGAACTGGTCCCGGTGGAAGACGACATCTTGATCCCGGTCGTGGCCGCTGAATAGATTTGCCCCGAATGCACGAAGTTCACATTGGAGAGTGCGGTGCCACTGCTGACACCAAACGTGTATTCGCCTCCGATATCGCCGAAGATTCTGGTGACCCGTTCGATGAAATAACCCGTTGATGACGCGAAGGTTGTGGGAGAGGAAGTATAGACCGACATTGCTTTTCCTTTATCAAGTCAGGCAAGGAAAAACGGCTGCGGCCCTACCGACGAATACCTGACGTATCGCGCACAGCCCCGCGCGAACATTCTGTTGACGCTCACTTTTTCGGTATCTTTCACTCAAGGCACGCGTCAGGTGCCTGGGCGTTTCTCAAGCAAAATTCCAGTATCGTCAGGCGTCAAGGTCAATAGCTATACACGTGAAGTAACTATTGCCAAGCATTCCTTGCGCCCCGCCTCTTGAAGGTGAACAAAAAGTGATCAACTCTAGGGCCAAGCAAAAGGAAACCCCATGATGGACGCCGCCGACGCCCCGATCCTGAACACCCCCGCCCCGGATGTGAAAACCCGCCCCAAGCTGGAAGGCGGCAAGCGCATCGTGATGCACACCGATTTCCAACCGGCGGGCGATCAGCCCACCGCGATCACCGAACTGACCGCAGGGATCACCGAAGGCGAACGCAACCAGGTGCTGCTTGGCGCCACCGGCACGGGCAAGACATTCACCATGGCCAAGGTGATCGAGGAAACCCAGCGCCCCGCCATCATCCTGGCCCCCAACAAGACATTGGCGGCACAGCTTTACGGCGAGATGAAGGGCTTCTTCCCCGAAAACGCCGTGGAATATTTCGTCAGCTTCTATGACTACTACCAGCCCGAGGCCTATGTCCCGCGCAGCGATACCTACATAGAAAAGGAATCCCAGATCAACGAACAGATCGACCGGATGCGCCATTCGGCCACCCGCGCGCTTCTGGAACGCGATGACGTGATCATCGTCGCCTCGGTCTCCTGTATCTACGGCATCGGCTCGGTCGAAACCTATGGCGCCATGACGCTCGATCTCAAGACCGGCGAAGACTACGACCAGCGCAAGGTCATGGCCGATCTTGTCGCCCAGCAATACAAACGCAACGACCAGGCGTTTCAGCGTGGTTCCTTCCGGGTGCGCGGCGACAGCCTTGAAATCTTCCCCGCCCACCTGGAAGACCGCGCCTGGAGGCTGTCTTTCTTTGGCGAGGAACTGGAAAGCATCACCGAATTCGATCCCCTGACCGGCGAAAAGACCGACACGTTCGACCAGATCCGCGTCTACGCCAATTCGCACTATGTCACGCCCAAACCCACCATGCAGCAGGCCATCATCAGCATCAAAAAAGAGCTGCGCCAGCGCCTGGATCAACTGGTCGGCGACGGCAAGCTGCTCGAGGCGCAGCGCCTTGAACAGCGCACCAATTTCGATCTGGAGATGCTCGAGGCCACCGGCGTGTGCAACGGTATCGAGAATTATTCCCGCTATCTCACCGGCCGCGCCCCCGGCGAGCCGCCCCCCACCCTGTTTGAATTCATCCCCGACAACGCCATCGTCTTTGCCGATGAATCCCATGTCTCGGTTCCCCAGATCGGCGGCATGTACAAAGGCGACTACCGGCGCAAGTTCACCCTGGCCGAACACGGCTTTCGCCTGCCCTCCTGCATGGACAACCGCCCCCTCAAATTCGAGGAATGGGACGCCATGCGCCCGCAATCCGTCTTTGTCTCGGCCACCCCCGCCTCCTGGGAGATCGATCAGGCCGGCGGCGTGTTCACCGAACAGGTGATCCGCCCCACCGGCCTGCTGGATCCCGAGGTCGAAATCCGCCCCGTGGAGATGCAGGTCGATGACCTTCTGGACGAGGTGCGCAAGGTCTCGGCAGACGGGTTCCGCACCCTTGTCACCACGCTCACCAAACGCATGGCCGAGGATCTCACCGAATACATGCACGAACAGGGTATCCGGGTGCGCTACATGCATTCCGACATCGACACGCTGGAACGTATCGAAATCCTGCGCGACCTGCGGCTTGGCGCGTTTGACGTGCTGATCGGCATCAACCTCTTGCGCGAGGGGCTGGATATTCCCGAATGCGGCCTCGTCGCTATTCTGGACGCGGATAAAGAGGGCTTTCTGCGCTCCGAAACCTCGCTCGTGCAAACCATCGGCCGCGCCGCCCGCAACGCCGAAGGCCGCGTCATCATGTATGCCGACCGCATCACCGGCTCGATGGAACGCGCCCTTGGCGAAACCAACCGCCGCCGCGCCAAACAGATCGCCTATAATCAGGAAAACGGCATCACGCCCGAGACCGTGAAGAAAAACGTCGAGGACGTGCTGGCCGGGCTTTACAAAGGCGACACGGATCAGTCCCGCGTCACCGCCAGGATCGACAAGCCCCTGCATGGCGGCAATCTGGAGGCCGTTCTGGACGGGTTGCGCAGCGACATGCGCAAGGCCGCCGAGAATTTAGAGTTCGAAGAAGCTGCCCGCCTGCGCGACGAGGTCAAACGTCTGGAAGCGGTCGATCTGGCCGTCGCCGACGACCCCATGGCGCGTCAGTACGCGGTTGAGGCCGCAGCGGAGAAGGCGGTCAAGTCCAAGGGCCGCTCAACGGCTGGCCGGGCCGGGCAAAGGGGTGGGAATGTTAGGAGAAGGGGGCGGTAGGCACTCCAAAAGTGGCTTTACACGCACAGTTACAAAGTGCACTTTCTCTCCAAAAAAGTGGAGATCCTAATGGAATGCACTTTCGAACTAAGTTTTTCTGGAAGACTAACGGACGATAACTTAATTCAATTCTACGATGTTTCGCATGCTTTGTGGGGGTTGGAACGCTCAATTTCACTGACCACCCATCTACTACTTAATGGCGAAGTAATAACTCAGTCTCCCAGCGCAAAAGGTTTTTACCTGCTCGTGCC
The DNA here is from genome assembly GCF_016019955.1 of Thiosulfatihalobacter marinus. Classification (GTDB taxonomy): domain Bacteria; phylum Pseudomonadota; class Alphaproteobacteria; order Rhodobacterales; family Rhodobacteraceae; genus Shimia; species Shimia marinus_A. The sequence goes on along the minus strand of NZ_JAECRZ010000002.1, from coordinate 975 downwards.
GCCTGCTGAGCCGGGAAGCTGGAAGTGGAAGACTGTGCTTGCACTTGGCTCTACTGTCGGAGCATTCGGCTTAGCACCGCCAGATACTATGTTTGGCTGGTTGGCCAAATCGGCGGTGGAATACGTCGTTGAGGAGACATTGGGGTTTGCGCCTAACTTCGATGAAACCCTTGGTAAACAAATCGAAAAATATCGTGAAAGCGAAATCAAGACACCCGTAGCCAAAGACCTATCGCAGTCCAGATTTGACGCGGTGATCGAGAAATGTGAAACTGGAATTAAGAACATTCACCGCCCAATTGCTTTTTCAGAATCTGCTGATAGAGCGGCAATTAACTGGAAAGTCGGTGACCGCAACGGGCAGTTTGACGGTTATTTCAATGCGGATACATTCAGTTATTTGAACAAAACAATAACGTCTGATGACCAGAGCAAGTTTCAGGGTTACATTTCAAGCTACAACTCCAACACCTATGGTGGCAGGTTGTACCTTCCCCAAGAAAACAGGACAATTCCATTCAAATTGTCAGATACGGCAATCAGCGTGAGTTCGATTAGAATATTGACTTCAAGCCTCGGAGACAACGCGGTCGCTCGTAGAGCCGGGCAAATCGCAGGTGAGGGAGACGTCGTTCTTGAAGGATTTAGAAACGAGAGTGCGACAGGACGCTTGAAGAGTCTTTTTGTCAAAGACGTATCCGTAGCTGATCTTCTTTCGTAAATTTCCGCCAAGTGTTGTATCCACGCGCCCGACCCGGGGGTGGGTGCGGAACGCGCCCGCCCATGGGGGCGGGTCGGGCGCGTGCATGATGCAGAGCATCATGCATTGGTGAGAATGGAGAGATCACCTCACGACACAAACCCGGTACAGGGGCGTCCCACTCGCGAAATGCCCTGCTGAAGTGGTCCCGGAAATCCGGACAGTTAGCTAAGGTGTATCCCGAACTTTTTGGAGGGATACGAGATGGCGAAACG
>NZ_JAECRZ010000029.1 GCF_016019955.1 Thiosulfatihalobacter marinus | reverse complement strand
CCATGTACGGTCGCGCCGGACCAGAACTCCTCAGAGCCCGAATGCTGCCACTGCGCCACACAGATTGAGGCAGAACCGATTTAAGGGCAACGCGACAGGCGGCATTGGCGGCATCGACGAACTCCCATGCGAGCTGAGCCGCCTCGTCCGGATCACCCACAGGATCGCCAAGCGCGATCCAGGACCGCCCTTGAACCCGATACATCAGGAATGATCGGCCACTGTCGGAAAACAGCAGCGATTTATCGCCCGTCAGCGCAAAGTTTGCATCCGGATTGGCCTGCGTTGCAATGATTGCACGGGCCTGCGCCAATTCCTCGGAAGTCGCCAGATCGGCCACAACCCGTGGCGGGCGCAGGGCCGTCACCAGCGCGAACAAGCCGATGAGCAGAGCCCCGACCAGACCGGCGCGCGTGGCCCGCGGCGCGGATTGGTCGGCGGCGAATTGCCACCACAATTCATTGCTGTAGGGCGTGGCCTTGTGGGCGAAGAAATAGACGCCAATGCCTGCGATGATGATCGAGTTCAACAGCAGGACCCACCGGAGCGACAGGGGGTTTCGCGTCAACCGCGCGCTTCGGTAGAATTCGCGTCGGCAGGGCAGCAGGATGAGAACCATCAGCAGCAGGATGATTGCACGCTCATAATCCAGCCCCTGGGCGAGCGAGGCCACGACCCCGGCGGCAAGTGCCCCGACAGCAAGCCACCACGCGCCTTCGACGCGACGCAGCATGCCATGGGCAATGATCAACAGGGCCGCACCGATGGCGCTGGAAAACAGTGCGCCACCTTCCACGAAGCCCAGGGGAAGGAGCAGTTCCATTTCCTCTGCAACCTCGCTGGAAGCGGGAATGACCGCCGAAAGCAGCATGAAGACCCCGGATGCGAAGATCATTGCCGACATGGCCAGCGGCACGACGGAACTGACAGCGCCGAAGACCGGTGCCAGGGCCTGCATCCGGGGCGACTGGACCTTGGTGCTGGCCATCCGCAATTCGCTGAGCGCCAGAAGCACAAGAGCGAGCGCGAAAGGCACAAGATAGTAGATCAGCCGGTAGAGCAGCAGGCCGGCAGCGGCCTGATCGACGGGGACCGAGGCGGGCAGGGCGGCGATGATGATCGTCTCGAATACCCCGACCCCGCCTGGCACATGACTGGCGACGCCTGCAAAGATCGCAGCCGCAAAAACCGCCAGAAAGGTGGCAAATCCCATGTCGTTGGGCGGCAGCAAAAGATAGAGAACGGTCGCCGCCATCAGGATGTCGGTCGCCGTGAACAGCAGTTGCCCGCTGAGCAAGCCGAGCGAGGGCGTGCGGAACCTGTGGCCGCGCAGGGTGATTTCGGATTTCCTGAGGGCGAGGGCCGCGAGGAAACCCAAAGAGAGGACCAGCGCGACAATTCCGATCCATCGCAGGATTTGTGGGCTGATGGAGGTCAGCGATTGAAGGGCATAGGGGTGATAGGCCAGCGCGCCGAACCCGACGATGGTCGCCCCGAGCCCGAAGGCAAGGGACCCGAATATGGCGATCGCGGCGATGTCGTAAGCGGTCAGTCCCAGGGACGAATAGATGCGATAGCGCACGGCGCCGCCGGTGACCGGACCTGCCCCGATGGTGTTGCCGAGCGCGTAGCCCAGAAACCCGCCCGTCATGATGACAGGGAACGGAAGCTTCTTGCCGAGATATCGCAGGGCCGACCAGTCATATCCGATCAGCGCGGCGTAGCCTGCGAACATCGCGAGCAACGACAGGGCGATGATGTGCCAGGGCGTGCTGCGGACCTGATCCATGACGTCCCGGAAATTCACCGGTTTCAGCAACTGGTAGAGCGCAAAAGCCCCAAGCGCGAATAATCCGGCCGTCAGAAGATAGGGGGCGACCGGCTTGATCCGCGCCCAAATGCCGGAAGGTGGTGAGGTATCGGAAATCGTCACGTCGGCCCCTCGATTCGTGTCTTTTTATCAGTGTGTAACCCGCCCCGGCGCAAATGGCACCAGGGCGGGTGGTCTGCCGTGAGTGGCGACCTCCGATGCACCCCGAGGGGACTGGAGGCGCAGCGAAGCCTTTGTCACGCGTCCTGCGCGGTGGCCCGGTTTGCCAGCGTGACATCCAGCATCAGGCGTTCGCCTTTGCGCAGCACTTCGATCTTGGAGGCCGTGTCTGGCGGGGTGCTTGCCACGGCGCGGGTCAGGTCGCGGGCTTCGGCGATGTCTGCGCCGCCGAAGCTGAGGATGATGTCACCGGCTTTCAGCCCGGCTTTTTGCGCAGGCGTGCCCTCCATGACCCTTTCGATCTGCGTGCCTTCACCGTCTGAAAGCCCCAGGACTGTTGCGACTTCCTCGCTCACGGGTTTGATCTGGACGCCCAGCCAGCCGCGGTCGATCTGGCCGTCATCCTGCAGGTCCGCGACGATTTTCGAAACCAGGTCGGAAGGAACTGCAAAACCGATACCAGCGCTGGCGCCATCTGGCGAGAATATCGCGGTATTGACGCCGATCACCTGACCTTCGTTATTGAACAGAGGACCACCGGAATTGCCGCGGTTGATGGCCGCATCTGTCTGAAGGAATTCATCAAACGGACCTGCATTGATGTTGCGGTCCTTGGCCGAAATGATCCCGGTCGTGACCGTGCCGCCCAGGCCAAAGGGGTTGCCCATGGCGATGACTTCGTCGCCCACACGCATCGCGTCTGACGAGCCAAAAGCGACGGTCGGCAGGTTTGAACCTTCGATGTCCAGCAGGGCAATATCGGTCAGTGGGTCGGCGCCAACAACCTTGGCGTCATATTCCGTTCCGTCCGCGAATTTGATGGTGATGGTTGAGGCGCCGCCAATCACATGGTTGTTGGTGACGATCAGACCGTCGGACGAGATGATGAAGCCCGAACCCAGACCTTTACGGTCAGGTCTGTCTGGCATTTGCGGCATGCGGTCGCCGAATCGACGTTGAAATTCCTTGAGAAATTCGTCGCTAGGCATTGAGTTTGAAGCACCTGCCGGCGCGGCGCTGGCTGTGACCTCGACCAAAACAACGGCCGGGCTGAATTGTTCGATCAGATCGGCATAGCCGCCTGCGGGAACCGCAAGTGCGGCGGAAGGCACGAGTGAGACGAGACCGGTCGATGCGATGGTCGCCGCAAGCAGTGCTGCCGTCAGCCTGGTGCGCCGTTTGGGTGATCGTGGATGTGTCATGAGGAAAGCTCCGTATCTTGCGTTACGGAGCAAAGGTCGGGTCGGCAGATGAAATTGACTTCGCGGCGACTATACAGATTTGTAACGTCACTTTTCAGTCATCGGATCGTGACCGCCGTTTTTTGCCGAATATCCAGCCCAGCCGCCAGAAGACGAACAGCATCGTGGAGGCCGATACAACCATCAGGCCAATCGCATAGACATAGCCGAACCGCCAGCCGAGTTCCGGCAGGTTGTAGGGCGAGGCCCGGTCGAAATTCATGCCATAGAGTCCCGCGATGAACGTCATCGGGATGAAGATCGTGGCGATCATTGTCAGCACTTTCATCACCTCGTTCATGCGGTTGGAAAGCGATGACAGTTGCAGATCCACAAGACCCTGCGCCGTTTCCCGATAGACTTCGACCATGTCGAGAAGCTGAAAGGCATGATCCGAACAATCCCTGAAGAAGGGGAGCAGTGGCTCGTCAATCTGCGGTGTGTCGTCCCGTTGCAGCGCCGCCAGCGCCTCGCGCATCGGCCAGAGCGCGTGCCGTATGTCCAGAAGCTCGCGTTTCAGCAGATGGATATCGCGCATGGCGTCGTCGCCCGGCGACGCGAGGATCCGCTCTTCCAGCCCTTCGACCAGATCGCCGTAGCGTTCCAGGATCGGAAAATACGTGTCCACGATGGCGTCGATCAGGGCATAGAACAGATAGCCGCTCGAGGTACGGATGCGTCCGGTGCCGCCGGCAAGCCGCTTGCGGACACTGCCCAAACAGTCGCGGGGGCCTTCACGGATCGTCAGAACGAAGCCGGGGCCAAGTACCAGCGTGATCTGGTCCGCCTCAAACGGCGGCCCGGCGACCGGCATCCGCAGCACCGTCAGGACCAGATCGCCGTCGCTGTCGGTGTGGGCTCTTTGATCGACGTGGAACAGGTCGGCAATGGCAAGGTCGCTCAGACCACAGGACGCAGCAATTTCCGCGACCCGCCCGTAATCCCGCAGCCCGCAAATGTCGATCCACAACAACCGGTCGCCACCCGATGCAAGTTCGGTAGCCTCGACGCCATAGCTGTCCGTCCCGTAGCTGTGCCACGCAACAGTGGTCTCGGCCGCATCTTTTGGCGGCTCGATAGCCACCGGTGAGGTCCCGATTCCAGACGATCGCCTTGAATTTCTGCGGTCCTGAACGTCGCGAAGCGCGCTGAACAGTTTGTTCCTATTGAAAGGTGTTTTCATTTCACCAGTGTTTTCAAAAGCCTGTATTTGGTCAATAGTGCAGGTGGAGGTGCCGCATGAATTGGCAGACGTTGCAGTCCTGGGTGGCGAAAATTCAACCCGATACCTGGTCCGGGGCGTTGATCCTTGCGGTCCTGTTCTGGGTCGGCGGGTCGATCCTGTCCAGAATATTTCGCCGCGCGATCCGTCTTATCGTGGAGCGCGACCGAGATCAGCGGATCGACCGTATGGCCGCGTCATTCCTGTCCAAGGTTGCAAGCGTCTTCGTCTGGATTTTGGTTCTGATGCTTTATGCGCACATGATCCCGGCACTTTCGCGCCTCGGCACCGCGCTTCTGGCCAGTGTTTCGGTGGCCTCGATCGTCATCGGGCTGGCCGCGCAATCGACACTGGCCAATTTCGTCGCGGGGTTCAGCCTGATCTTCTACCGCCCCTTTCGCTTGGGCGACCGGATCCAGATCAACGCGCCGACGGGGCTTGAGACCGGGATCGTCGAGGATGTGTCGCTGGGCTACACGGTGTTGCAGACTTTCGACAACCGGCGCGTGATCATTTCCAACTCGGTGATTTCCAACACGGTCATGGTCAACCTGACAGCGGTGCATCCGCGCGTGATGGCGATTGTGCCGTTCTCGATCAGCTATGATGCGGATATCGACAGGGCGCGGGCCATCGCCCTTGAACTGGCCGAGGCGCATGCGGACGTCGAGGAGATCGTCGGTTGCCCTGTTCTGCTGCTCAATACATCCAGCGTCGACCTGAGTTTGCGGGTCTGGTGTGCCGATCCCGCGATTGCGTTCGACGTGAAATACGACCTCACCGAAGCCATCAAGAAACGCTTCGACGCCGAGGGGATCGAAATCCCGTTCGCCTATCAGAACGTCATCGTGAAATCGCTTCCTGCGCTACCCGGTTCTGACAAGGCCCAGAAGAAAGACAAAGACGGTCAGCAATAAAAGCGCCAGCGTTGCGGCGAACAGTACCTCGATTCGACCGAAAGAGGTGCGATCCAGATGTTCCTGCGTTATCTGGTTGCGGATCACCAGAAACCGCAGAGAGGCGAGAAGAACGAGCGCGGCGCTCAGAACAACCAGTGATAGACCGGCCCAGGTATTGCTTGGTGTAGAGGGGAGCTTTTCGATCAGTATGCCGAAACCGGCAATGGCGATGGCGATGGCCGTTCGGATCCACGACAAATAGGTGCGCTCGTTCGAGGCATGGTCTTGAAATTTGTCGATCATCTCTCGGTTCCCGTCGGATTTCCTTGCTGCTCGTCTTTATCATACACCGATTTAACCGGCGCGAAATGCCGCCGCGAGACGCAGAGCCAATGTCTGTCACTGGCAATACAATTGGCCGATCCTGGACGACGACAAGTAACAGCCCTCATCGTGTCTTCAAGGCGGGTGGTGTCGAGCGCCACCCGCCTTTAGGGTTCCATCAAGAGAGCAAGGCGGCTCAATCGTGGGGGATATTTGGGCAGGCGCCAGGATGAGGAACGGGCAAAAGATATGAATCCATTACGCTACGTTTGGCAAAAAGGCATCGCGAGCGCGTTTCTGACGGGCCTTTTCGTCTTGCTTCCGGTCATCCTGACCTTTCTCATCATCGAGTGGATCGTGGCAAAGCTGCGCGGCGCGCTGGGTCCGGGCAGTGTTTTGGGAGATATTCTGACGTCCGGGGGATCGAGCCTGATCGGGCCCGGCCACCAGACAATCGCCTTCTGGCTTGGCCTTGCCATCGCGCTTGTGGGTGTCTGGACGCTCGGCGTTCTGGTCAAGGCACAGGCGAAACGCCAGCTTGACACGTGGATCGACGCGCTGTTTTCGCGCGTGCCGCTTGTGCGCTCGATCTACAAACCTGTCAGCCAGGTCGTGCGTATGCTGAACGCGGACAACAAGGACGAGTTCAAGAGCATGTCGGTGGTCATGTGCCGCTTTGGTGGCGAAGAAGGGGCGGAGGTGCTGGCGCTTCTGACCACGCGCGAGGTGTATATTGTCGAGGGCAAGCGGCGGCAGCTGGTTTATCTGCCCACCTCGCCGGTGCCGATGTCGGGCGGTCTGGTATTCGTGGCCGAGGACGCGGTGCGCCCTGTCCCCGGAATGGACGCCGATGATCTGATGAAAATCTATTTCTCGCTCGGGGCGCTGATGCCCGAGGACGGCGAAGGCGGCCTGCCGCGTGCGGAGCGCGGTACCGTAGCGGATGCGAATGCCTGATGCTGTGGATCAAGGATCATCTGCTCACGCTTGTCGAGCAATATGGGGTCATCGCGCTATTCCTCTCGATCACCTTGGAAACACTGGGCCTTCCCTTGCCGGGGGAAAGCGCGTTGATTGCGTCTTCGGCCGCTGCGGGCGCAGGCAAACTTAATATCTGGCACGTCGTGATCGCGGCCTATGTCGCAGCGGTGCTGGGCGACAATATCGGCTATTTGTTGGGCCGTAGATACGGCAAAGCCGTCATTCTTCGCTATGGCGGTCGCATCGGGATCACACACGAGAAATATGCAAAGGCCGAAGCGGTTACCGCGAAATACGGGCCGCTCATGGTCATCGCAGCACGCTTTGTACCGCTCTTGCGGCAAATCAACGGGCTTGTTGCTGGATCGACCGAAATGCACTGGGCGGCGTTTCTTGGGGCCAATCTGTTCGGCGCGGCGCTTTGGGTCGGGGGGTGGACCACCCTGGCCTATCGATTGGGCCGGGATGTCTCCATCGTGCCCTGGATCTGGAACCATCTCGCGCTTGTCGCGATGGTGGTCATTCCTGTGCTGCTGATTTCCATTGCCTTGCTCTACTGGCGCTCGCGACGCAAGAAGGGCGACATTACACAGTTGTAACGCGGTGGTCAGGCGAATGGTCAATTGGTGGCTTATTTCTTGTTTCAGAAGGAACAAGGAGACTTCACATGGAACGGATCAAATCATTTGTCGCCAGCGCCCTGATCGCTCTGATCGTATTTGCTGGATTCGGTTTCGGCATCATGGCCGTCGGCTTTGCCATCGTCCTGGGCGGTACTTTCGCCCTGGCCTTGCGGCTTGCAGGTCCCAGCTTGATGGCAGAAGCCGAAAAACGCGCTGCAGAGGTGCCCGTGGACACTGCTGAGGCTGAGCCTGCAACGGCCTGAAGACCACCGAATAACATGCACGACAACGGCGGGGTAACCCGCCGTTTTCTTTCGTAAAATCAGTATTTTATAAAAATAACACAGATGTAATCCGTGCGTCAGGCGAAATGAATACGCGCCCCATAAATCAGTCTCATCGGACGGGATGATCCCGGCCAGAAACCAAGGAGACTACAACATGAAACGCAACAAGATCGCACTCGCTGCAACGTCCGGCCTGGTTGGCCTGTCGGTTCTCGCCGGTTCGCTGGCCTACGCCTCGACCGATTCAACCGCAAAAGACGTCGAAGAACTGGCGCAGTTCCTGAGCGCCAACCCCAAAGTGGCGGCTGTCGTGGCAGACGTCGAAACCAAGACGGGCGGCAAGGTCGTCGGGGCCGAATTCGATGATGAAACCCAAGGCAACGGCATCGTGGAATTCGAGGTCATGATGGCCGACGGAAACGAGCAGGATATGCTCTACACGATGGCTGACGGTTCGATGACCGTCGAAGCCGACGAAGACGATCACGATGGCGACAACGACAACGATCACGACAATGACGGCGACAGCGACGGCGAGAACGAAGCCGACGACGACAAGTAAGTCGCAAAGTTCTGAAATCCGTGGCAAAACACTGGTGGCCCCTTCCGGGGTCATCAGCACGAGATGGAGCAAGTGATGAAAATTCTTGTCATCGAGGACGACAGGACGACCGGCGCATATATCGCCGATGGGCTGCGTGAAGAGGGTCATGTCGTTGACCTGCTGGAAAATGGCCGCGATGCGCTGTTGCAGGCCAGTGCCACCGATTACGAAGTTCTGATCGTGGACCGCATGCTGCCCGGTCTTGACGGGATGGCGCTGGTCAAGACCCTGCGGGGGGCGAAGAACCAGACGCCTGTGCTGTTTCTGACCTCGCTGGGTGGTGTCGATGACCGGATCGAGGGGCTGAACGCCGGTGGCGACGACTACCTTGTGAAACCCTTCGCCTTCGGCGAACTGTCGGCCCGCGTTGCAGCACTTGCCCGTCGTCCGCGCGCGACCCAGGAGGAAACGGTATTGCGCGCGGGCGACCTGGAAATGGATCTTGTACGGCGTAAGGTGACGCGCGCGGGACAGCACATAGAGCTGTTGCCAAGAGAATTTGCACTGCTGGAACATCTGTTGCGGCGCAAGGGCAGGGTGCAGACCCGCACCATGCTGCTGGAGGCGGTCTGGGACATCAGTTTCGATCCGCAGACCAATGTGGTGGAGACCCATATCAGCCGCCTGCGGGCGAAGGTGGACAAGCCGTTCGACACCGAATTGATCGAAACCGTGCGCGGGTCCGGCTATCGGATCGAGGCCTGATCCGTGACCAAGGCGCGCCGCATTTGGACGTCCACGCCGCTGCGCCAGTCGCTGGCGATGGCGGTGCTCTTTGCATTGGTCAGCCTCGTCAGCCTGGCGGCGACCTATGTGATAGTGCGCGACAACACCGAACAATCGCTTCGCGCCACCCTCGAACAGGAGATGGCGAGTTTCAGGGCGTTGCCCAATACCGCCGCGGTCGTCGCTTTCGTGCGCTCTCAATCTGAAACGGCCTCGCCCGAAGATCGCATACTCAGCTTCGTATTGCCCGGCGGGCTGCTTGTCGGAAACGGGGCGCTGGTCTCGCAAGGCGATGGGTTTGCCGCCGTATCCCTCAACGGTGAGTTCGGCGACCTCGAAGGCGATTATTTCGCTTTGGGTGGGCCGATACATGGCGGTCAAATGACCATTGCGCGCAGCGCCGAGCCTTTGCATGGCATCCAGGAAGCATTCCTGTCGGTATTCCTGTTCAGCCTGATCCCGACCACTTTGATTGTCGTGGGCGGCGGCGTTCTGCTGGCCCGGCGCTCTGTGAAACGCCTGGACCGGATCGACGCGACGCTGGACCGGCTGACAACAGGCGACTATGCCGCGCGCGTTTCGCCAATGGATGGCAGGGCGGACGACCTCACCCGCATAGGCGCACGTATCGACAAGATGGCCGCCGCGCAGGAACAGCAGATCTCGGCCCTGAAACAGGTGTCTGCCGATATTGCCCATGATCTGAAAACACCGATCCAGCGTGTGGCCGTCTTGCTGAGCCAACTGCGCGACAAGACCGGTCTGGACAAGGACGCCGCGGATCTCGTGGACCGTGCAAATGACGAAACCGACGGCATCGTGAAAACCTTTCAATCGCTTTTACAGATCGCTCAGATCGAGGGCGGCTCGCCAAGAAAGCACTTCGAGAAAGTGAATGTCGCGGCACTGGCCCAAACCTTTTGCGAGGTGTATGCGCCGATCGCCGAAGAGACCGGTCACGATCTGAGGTGTGACATACCGGATGGGCCGGTCTACGTCGCCGGGAACAAGTCTCTGATGGGCCAGGTGTTCGCAAATCTGATCGAAAATGCGCTCCGCCACGCGCCGGAGGGTGCCAGGATTTCCGTCTCGGTTGCACAATCGGGGGGGACTGCACACATTGCGGTAAGCGACACAGGCCCCGGCATCCCCGCCGAGGAGCGTGAAAACGTGCTCCGGCGTCTATATCGGCTGGAGCGGAGCCGCACGACGCCCGGTAGTGGATTGGGCCTGAGCCTGGTCGCCGCGATCATCCACATGCATGAGGGCGAGCTGCGTCTGAAAGACAATGCACCGGGCCTCAGGGTTGAAATCGATTTGAAGGAATTCGCGAAAAACCATGCCGGCACATAAGGATTTACATTTCAGCGGACGTTCAGGGTGGTTGCGCGCGGCCGTTCTGGGGGCAAATGACGGGCTTTTGTCGACGGCAAGCATCATCGTCGGGGTCGCGGCGGCCTCGTCTGCGACCGGTCCGGTCCTTGTTGCAGGGCTGGCGGGGTTGGTTGCGGGCGCGTTGTCGATGGCGGCAGGCGAATATGTCTCGGTCAGTTCTCAGGCCGACAGCGAAAACGCAGACCTTGCCCGCGAGGCCAAGGAACTGGCCCGGAATGCCGATGGCGAATTCGAGGAACTGGTCGGCATTCTGCGCACGCGCGGTATGTCCGAGGCAACCGCGCGCCAGGCCGCAACTGAAATGACCGAACATGATGCGCTCGCCACCCATGCGCGCGAAGAAATCGGCCTGAGCGATGCGCTGTCGGCCCGTCCGCTTGAGGCGGCCGCCGCTTCCGCCGCCGCGTTTCTGGTCGGAGGTTTGCCGCCATTGCTCGTGGCGGCACTCGTCCCGTTTGCGAGTGTTGCCATCGCTGTGTCGCTGGTGGCATTGGCCATGCTCTTCGGGCTGGGTGCCGTTGGAGCCAGACTGGGCGGTGCACCGATTGGGCGCGCCGCACTTCGCGTGGCCTTCTGCGGTGTGATTGCCATGGCCGTGACTTACGCAATCGGCGCCCTGTTCGGAACGCGCCTGTAAATTGGCGCTGCAATCCGAATGTTGATGTCACCTCAAGCGGGTCGTCCGGTCGTCATCTTTCGTTGCATCAGCAGGCCCACGAGAACCCCGAGCAAAAGCGCGATGACGTGTCCGGTATCGGTGAGAGGCTCGAAATCCACCGCGACCTTTATCGAGATCGCGAGCAGGACAGCGAAGAGGAAGAACCAACGATAGCGCACTCCTGCGATCGCCAGCCCGACAAGGCCAAACCCGCCCATCGACATGCCAACATCGTTGAGGGCGGAGACGTCGGATAAGCTCGGAAGCATCCAGACGGCAGTCAAAAGGACGAGGGTCGATCCGATTTCAAGCGCGAAAAACGCCATCGCAGCAGGCAAACTGCCGCGGACTCTTTCGGTATATCCGAGTGTGAGCGCCGCAAAGACGATCTGTCTAAAGAACATTCCGACGTCGTGAGAAAGAAACGTGCCGGTGAGCAGGCGGACAAAATCACCGCTCCAGACGGCCTCCTGGCCGATCCCCCAAACCTCGAGCATTTCGCCGGGCAGTTCACCGTCGAGTGTGCCAGCCGCGGTGTTTGCAAGGACCATCGCCGCCAGGAACAGCAGGGTAAATCGATACCGCATGACAAGCCCTGCCCACGCAGCGGCGATTTTCGAGGCCCTGGTCATCGCGCCCGGTTCAATGCGCCAAAGGCGCGCCGCCTGCGTGAGTCGGACGTCGCATCACCAAAAGGACCGGCAAAAGCGCCACCGCGACCCAGCCCAACATGTCGAACACACGGGCATAGGACATGAGTGCGGCCTGTCTCGAGATTTCCGCCGACAGGATGGCAGCCCCTTCCACGCTTTGGGGCGACAGGCCGAGCGGCGCGAGATAGGCTTGGGCCGCGGCCGAGTAGGGGGTGACGTTCTGTGTCAGGAGCGCGGTATCCATCGCGAATCCCCTGACGACCATCGCGCCAACGACGGCGATCCCGATGGAGGACCCCAACTGTCGTGTGACGCTGTACAGACCCGAGGCCTCGTCCTGCCGCGCACTGTCGATCTGGTCAAACGCGAGCGTCGACATCGGGACGAATACCAATCCCATGCCAAGCCCTCCGATGACACCCGGCCAGGCGATTTGCGTGGCATGGCAACCTCAAAAGCTCAAAAGCTCAAAAGCTCAAATCTGACCGACAAGAAGAGTTAATGCAACAGTCCCAGCTGGAGCGGATCATGGAACGCAACAAACAGTTCTAATATTCATTCTGCCAGAAATATCCTCGGGGGAAAGCCTGTAGGGCAGGGGGCAGACAGCCCCCATTGGCGCAAGTTTTGCCATTGAGTTGCACAGTTAGACACGGATTTGCTTCTTCGTCAGCGATCCGATTGCGCAGAGAGGCAGTCGGAATTTACGGCATGTGGCTGTCGCGATGCTCGGTGACGCCGTCACGTTTTCAACGCACAAAAAATTATGACCAGCCGCCCTTGAAGCTACAGTTACTGTAGATGCCATATGCAGAAGGCCGGCGATTGCTGCACGATAAATGGATAAAAGTACTGGTGGTCAGAACCCGGGAATACTACCGTTATTGATAGCGGAATTTGTTGGTCCCGCCTGCTTCCCGCGAATGTAAGGAGAACTGCAAGATGGTCGTTGAACTGAAGGAGCCGGGCCGTAGCCCGGAACGAAATACGGGAAGACGGGGAGCCATGCGCTGCCCGGTTTGTGATGTCGCGCTGAGCATGGCGGACCGGCAGGGGATCGAGATCGATTTTTGCCCCGAGTGCCGGGGGGTCTGGCTCGACCGGGGCGAACTTGACAAGATCATAGAGCGCAGCATCGGTGAAGCTGCGCCTCCGCCTCCACGCACGCGTGACCGGCGTTACGACGACGATGATCGCGAGTATCGTTCCGGCAAACACGGGGGCGGACATCATGGCGGCTACGGCAAGCATGGTTCACGCCGGAAGTCCTGGCTGCACGAACTGTTCGACTGAGGGAAGGGGACAGGCATGGGCGCGGGACACGGACATGGCAGCGGCGGCGGAACTTCCGCCAGCCGCCACAAGGGCAGCCTGAAATGGGCGCTGGCGATGACCGGCACGTTTCTCGTGGTCGAAGTTGTCGGAGGTCTCTGGACCGGCAGCCTGGCGCTGCTGGCCGATGCCGCGCATATGGCGACCGACGTGGGCGGGCTGTTCATGGCGCTGGTTGCGGTGCGCTTTGCCGAACGACCGGCCACGCCTCAGATGACCTATGGCTATGTCCGCACAGAGGTTCTCTCGGCCATGGCAAACGCCGTCGTGCTTCTGGTGGTCACCGTTTTCGTATTGCGCGAGGCTTGGGCGAGGCTTTCTGAGCCGATTGAGATTCTTGGCGGTCCGATGCTGGCGGTTGCGGTTGCGGGCCTGATCGTGAACCTGATTTCGATGCGGATGCTTCGCGCCGGATCGAAGGAGAGCCTGAACCTCAAGGGCGCCTATTTCGAGGTACTGGCCGACATGCTGGGCTCGGTCGGCGTGATCCTGGCAGCGCTTGTCGTGATGCTGACCGGCTGGACCATCGCCGATCCGATCATCGGCGCGGCCATCGGCCTGTTCATAGTGCCCCGCACATGGATTCTGCTGAAAAGCGCGCTGCGCATCCTGTTGGAGGGCGCACCCGCCCATGTCGATTCCGGGCTGTTGCGGCAGCGGCTGATTGACGTTCCGGGCGTTGTGGACGTGCATGACCTGCATGTCTGGACCCTGACCTCGGGCCTCGACGCGATGAGCGGCCACCTGGTGGTGGACGACATGGCCCGCGCCGGCGAGGTGCTCGCGGCTGCCCGCGATGCGATGCACGAGGACTTCGGCATTACGCATGCGACAATCCAGATCGAGGACGCAGCAGTGGCCCAGACCGAAGACTCAAACCATGCTTGAGGAGGAATAGATATGGGACATCACCTTTTCCCCCGTACGAAACACAGTCGGCGGCGCGCCCAATTCGACAGTGGTGCGCGATACGACGATTACGACCGCTATGATGATGGCACGCCCACGCGTCGCCTGCGCATCCCTGGCGCGGTGCTGCTCGGCGGGATCGTGATCTGGTCCCTGCTGGCGCTCGGTGTCTGGGCGCTGGTCGATCCGCTGCTGGCATGGGCGGCGGGCGTCGCAGGGCCCGCAACCGATGTTGGCGTCGGCGTGGCAAACTGGTTTGGCCTCGGCAAAGAGGTGTCGGCATTGCGCGACGTCGCCAATGTGGACGGGTTGGTCGGCTGGGCCGTGGGTCCGGTGCATTTCCTTGCCAAGGGCGGGCTTGTCCTCGTGTGGCTTGCCGGCTCTGCCGCGCTGATTGCGCTCCCGCTGATCCTGAGGCGACGGTTGCGGTGACGGCTTTCGTTGGTAACTGCGAGATGTTTGCCGCGCGTGGCCTGTTCCCGTCCGGATCGACGCGCCCATTCCACAGTCTGGGTAGACCGCTGTGAACACT
Source organism: Thiosulfatihalobacter marinus (assembly GCF_016019955.1). GTDB lineage: Bacteria > Pseudomonadota > Alphaproteobacteria > Rhodobacterales > Rhodobacteraceae > Shimia > Shimia marinus_A. The sequence goes on along the minus strand of NZ_JAECRZ010000029.1, from coordinate 2,303 downwards.
GCCCGTCCGTCCCTGATCGGCCCCATCCTCATCCTTGACGATATTGGCCGCGGCACACTGAACCTTTCGGCACTGTTCATTGCGGAAGGGGACAGGGCCCCGCCATCCGTCGAGACGCCCGACGGGGTGCATGATGCGCAAGTTCTGGCGCAGTTTGACCGTGCGACAGTCTGGCGCGCGCGGTTCGACCTGCCCGCCGACCGGCGTTCGGAATATCGCTGGAACGGCGAAACCTACCCCGTGGCCAGCGATTTGCGCAGCGATTTGCGGATCGCCTTTGTATCGTGCAACGGAGAAGAGACGGGCGATCTGGAGCGCGAAGGGTCGGAGCGCAACGCGATGTGGGCGCGGCTGTGCGAGGCCCACCGCGAGGAACCTTTCACCCTGCTGCTGCATGGCGGCGATCAGGTCTACGCCGACGAAGTCACCCACGGCCATCCCCTGAGCGAGGACTGGCCGTCGCATGTCCCCGACGATCCTTCCCAGGCCGATCTGGCCGATCTGCGCCACCACCTGCGCGAGCGGTTTCTTGATCGCTACGCAGCGCTTTACGCCGCACCGGAATTGGCCTGGATTGCCGCCCGTGTGCCCTCGCTGATGCAGTGGGACGACCACGACATCTGCGACGGATGGGGCTCGCTCAGGCGGTGGCAGACCCATTCGGCTGTGGGCCAGACGCTGTTCGCGGTCGCGCGGGAATGTTTTCTGATTTTCCAGCAGGCGGCAGTGGAGGGCGATCTTCCCACACGGTTCCACGATCCGGCGGGGCACCATCTCGGCTGGGGTGTCCGTGCGCCGGGCTTTCGCATTCTGGCACCGGACCTGAGATCGGAGCGCACGCGCCGCAGCGTCATGGGCACGGGTGGCTGGTCGATGATGGAGGCCGAAGCCGCAACAGGGGCGTCGGGCCGCACGCTCCTGGTGTCGAGCGTGCCATTGCTTGGGCCGCGACTGTCGGTTCTCGAGGCGTTGATGGTCGTCATCCCCCGTATGCAGAAATACGAGGACGATTTGCGCGATCAGTGGCAAAGCCGTGCCCATCGCGCCGAATGGGCGCGGATGTTGCGCCTTGTGCGGGACATGGCGCATGCCGATGGGCAGAACCTCACGGCGGTGTCCGGGGAGATTCATCTGGCGACGCGGGCCGTGATGGACCTCGGAGAGGGAAACCGGATCGACCAGCTCGTCGCGTCCGGCATCGCGCACCGCGCCCCGCCCCGTGCCTGGGCCAGGTTTCTCGGCAGCCTTGCACGATTGGGCGCGGCACCGCTGCCGAAGCACCGGGTGCGCATTCTGCCGCTCCCTGGGCAGCGCGGACGTTATGTCGCCGAGCGAAACTACCTCGTGCTGGAACGACGGTCGGGCGCATGGCAGGCGGCTTGGGAGATCGAAAACAGCGGGCTGACGCCGCCACTGAGTCTGTGATCGCCTCCGATTGGCCTGCGGAATGGGATATTTTCGTCGGCAGCAGGAATACCCCGTTTTTGCGGATACCGCATTGCAGATGGGGGGGCGGCAGTCGAAATGCCCCTTGAACCTAAAGTTGCCAGAGCATGTAACGAAAGCCGAAAAAGGATTCGGTGTCGGGGAGCGCGATTCGGGCTTTCCAGCGATTTGGAAAGAGCGATGCGGATGGTCAGAGTGCTTTGGCTTGCGAAACCGGCCCAATGCCCGCGCGGGACCGCCGTTCGACGATGCGCCTATGACGGAAGAGACAGGGGGCAGGTTTTCGAATGTCGCAAGTCTCGGCCGACAGATCGATAGACAGAGAGGCAGGAACCAAACATCAGCTATTTCATCCTATTTGATCCGCTCGGCAACGCGATTTCGCTGGTGTCGCTGTTCTTTGTCGCTGTCGCGGCATGGCTTTACCTGCGCGGCATCGGCAGGATTTCGCGTTTTTCCGGGTGGGTTCCTGCCTGGCGGCAGGCCCTTTTTCTTGCCGGTCTGGCCTGCATCCGGATCGCCACGAACGCTCCCCTCGCCCCATTGGGGCACAAACTGTTTTCTGTGCATCAGGTCGAACATCTGCTGCTGCGCCTTGCGGGGCCGCTTCTTATCGCGGCGTCCCAGCCTTGGCGATTTTTGCTGGCCGGTCTGACGAGACGCTGGCGTCGTCACCTGCGCGCATTCGGTAACAACGCCATCCTTCGGTTCATGGCACATCCGGTATCTGCCACCGCGTTGATCGTCGCGGCTCTTTTCGTGTCGCGTAGCCCTTAAATGGGTTCTGCCTCAATCTGTGTGGCGCAGTGGCAGCATTCGGGCTCTGAGGAGTTCTGGTCCGGCGCGACCGTACATGG
>NZ_JAECRZ010000028.1 GCF_016019955.1 Thiosulfatihalobacter marinus | reverse complement strand
GTGAAGCGCTAAGATGAAATTCCAGCGCTTCAGTTTCAGCTTACTGCTTCAATTGAAATCGGGAACTAAACGCGACACCAGTTCGAATGGCAGCGATTTCAGAATGATGGCCATCTTGCCCCCGGCGGCGATATAGCCGCCAAAGACCATGACAAAAATAACACCGATGCCGACAAAACCTAGCACGTTGAGCCTCCTGATTCAGCTTGCCGCCATACTGGACGCAAGGGGTTAACAATCCCTCATTCGGTGGGCACTTCCGCGTTTCGGCCCGCCAGAACGACGCTGATCGTATAAGCGGCCGGCGGGCTAAGCCCGGCCATTACGCCTGCTGCGATCTCCGGGCGCATCCTGCCGATGAATCCGGCGGCGAATTCCGGGTCCATCTCTTCGAAAAGGGCGGCGGCATCCTTGGGTTTCATGGATTCGTACACCGTTGTCAGGCGCGACAGGTCATCTTCCGACGCGGCCTCTGCCAAGGCGATGGTGTCGCGTAACTGCTCTTCGGCAGCGATCAGCGCCGCCAGTTTCTGCGACACTTGCTCGTCCGCGACCGTCAATGCCTGCATTCGATTCTCAATCTCGATTTCCTGTCGCGCAATGCGGGCTTCGCGGACGTCGAAAACCTCCATCAACCGCTGCAAGTCCGGCGGCGGCTCGCACACCTGCGGCGACATGGCCGACGGCCCGGAATCGGGAAAGTCCGCGTCTGGCGGCGTCACCTTGGCAAGGGCCTGGCCCGCTTCTCCGCCAAGGCGCAAGACCGCGGATCCGATCAGGAAACATGAGATCACCAGCAAGCTCCCCCGAGCGGGTCTCTTGCCGCGCCGCGAAGTTTTCATCCTGTCGCCCCCCTATCAGTGGGGTGGCGGCGGAAAACCGGCTCGACAGGCTCGGACGGGGGCTTTGAATCCGGCAAATCGTGCATGGAGGCCACCAGTAGCTCCAGCCGCTTTGCCACATCCTCTGCCCGCCCGGTCAATCCCTCCAGTGTTTCGGTTGATGCGCCAGCGGTTTCCTGCGCCGTCTGCAACGTCCGGGTCAGATCATCCACCTGCGCAGACAAAACGGCCACGGCGCCTCCGATGCCGGTTTCAAGGTCGTTGAAACGGGAAAGCCGCCGGGCCAGAACGAAACAATACAGGCCTGCCCCCAAGGCACCGGCGACCAGCAAGATATCCGCAATCAAATCCATTTCTCTTTCCTCAGTTCAGCACGTATTCCATGACCAGTAAGTCGCGTATGCGAGTCTTTCCCGTCACGATCTGGACGCGCCGCAGCATCTGCGCGCGCAATCTGACGAGGGCATCCGGCGCTTCGATATCGCCCGGCTCCAACGCGCGCAGATAGCCGTTCAGGACATCCACGATCCGGGGCAGGATATGCTCGACATCCTTCGCGTATTCTCTAGGTACCTCCAGCTGTGCGCGAAACCGCAAGTAGTTACTGCTCCCGCCATTCGTCAGAGATACGACAATCGGCTCTATCGGTACGAAAACCACATCCGGCAGCGGCGCGTCGGGCTTTTCCACCTCGGCCTGCTCTTCGGCCCCGGTCGTCTGGCTCAGAAGCAGCCCGGAATACACGGCAAAAAAAGTACCACCGCCACCGACCAAGGCCAGGATCAGGCCAAGTACCAGCGGCAACCTGGAGGGTTTTTTCGGCTCCGGGTCCGGCACATCTGCGGCTTGTGTCATCGCAACACCCATCTAATTCGATCCTCCTTTCTATAGACCGGCAGAAGCTAACCGATTGTTAAGCCTGATGGCTCAAACATGGATCAAGCCGGGCAGAACGCACGGTGGGACGGAGGATTGTCTTGCAACACCTACTCAGCATCTGGACGGGCCTGGACATGCGCCGCAAGGTGATAGCCGTGCTCGCCACAATCGCTATCGTGACTGCCTTTGCATCCCTTGCACGCATGGCGTCCCGGCCCGGAATGGCATTGCTTTACAGCGGGCTGGAAAGCGGCGCGGCCGGAGAAGTTGTCCGCGCCCTTGAACAGCGCGGCGCCAGCTTTCAGGTACGTGGCGGCGCCATCTATGTCGAATCGGCCCAACGCGATGAATTGCGTATGACCCTGGCCAGCGAAGGGCTCCCCGCCAACACGACCCAGGGCTACGAACTGCTTGATTCGCTGTCCGGGTTTGGCACCACTTCGCAGATGTTCGATGCCGCCTACTGGCGTGCCAAGGAGGGCGAGCTGGCGCGCACGATCCTGGTCAGTCCACAGATTTCGGCGGCCCGCGTTCATATAGCAAATGCTGGCAGCAATCCTTTCCAACGGCAGTTGAAACCAACGGCGTCCGTTACAATCACGACCACCACCGCCGGCCTTTCTCCCGGCCAGGCTCAGGCGCTGAAATTTCTTGTCGCTTCCGCCGTGGCCGGGCTGTCAGCCGATGATGTTGCCGTAATTGATGGGGCCAGCGGGCTGATCGGCGCCAAGAGCGAAAACGCCCCTCAATCCCTGGATGGCAGAACCGAACTGTTGCGGCAGTCGGTACAAAGACTGCTCGAGGCGCGTGTTGGCCCGGGCAATGCGGTTGTCGAGTTAAGCGTGGACACCGTGATGGAAACCGAATCCGTGCGTGAACGCATCGTCGATCCCGCCAGTCGGGTCGCGATCAGCACCGATACCGAAGAGAAAAGCAACAGCTCGCGAAATGGCGCATCGGGGCAAGTCACTGTCGCCTCCAACATTCCCGGTGGGGACGCTGCTCAGGGTCAGGATTCTTCCAATACCAATTCCGAATCGCGCGAGCGGGTGAATTACGAAGTCAGCGAAACCCAGCGTGAAATACTCCGCGAACCGGGCGCGATCCGTCGCCTGACCGTGGCGGTTCTGATCAACGGAACACCGGTCACGTCGGCGGACGGAAGCGCCTCGATGGAGCCGCGCTCGGATGAAGAACTTGCGTCTCTGAGGGAACTGGTTGCATCCGCTGTCGGTTTCGATTCCGGCAGAGGCGATGTCATCACGCTGAAATCCATGCTCTTTCAACCTGTCGAGGTCTTGGGAACCGATGCCCAGTCTTCGTATTTTGCAGGGGTGGAACTGGATGCCATGACACTCGCCCAAATGGCAATACTCGGGCTGGTGGCCATTGCTCTTGGGGTTTTCGTGGTTCGACCATTGATCACGCGGGCGCCGACAGACACCTTGACCGATACCGCCATCAAGCTCCCCGGCCCCGGGGAACTTGATCCCGGCAACAACGCATTGACCGGCCTGATCGACGATACTGTGCCGCCCGGCATCATAGACTCGTCCGATGGGCCAAACATGTTGCCCACTCCCGCGGGCCAAACCCAGGGAGAAGCCGTTGAACGGCTGCGGGCGCTGATCAGCGACCGGCAGGAAGAAACCGTCGAAATTCTGAGAAGCTGGCTTGATGACAAGGAGGAACGTGTCTGATGTCCATCGCTCACCTATTGGAAGATTTCGGAATGGCTTCAACGCCGTTCGGCGGATCTCAGCCGGCGGCGTCAGATGACACAGAACTGTTGGAAAGCTTTGAGCAGGGGTACAAGGCCGGTTGGGATGACGCCCTGCGTGCCAAATCCGAAGAGCGCGCCAGCATCACCGCCGACTTTGCGCGCAATCTTCACGATCTGTCCTTCACCTATCACGAGGCCCGCAACGCCGTGATGGCGGATATTGCCCCGGTTATCGAGCAGGCCGTGATGACGGTTCTGCCGGAACTGTCGCGCAAGTCCCTTGGCGCGCAAGTGGTCGAAGAGTTGAAGGCGATCGCGCAGGACAACAGCGATACGCAGGTTCTGATCGCGACGGCCCCGGAAAACTATGAAGCGGTGTCAGAATTGCTGCCAAACGACGTAACCTTCCCGGTCGATGTTGTTCGCGATGCCGGGCTTGGTGCGGGTCAGGTGCGGTTCCAGTTTGGAAACAAGGAACGGCAAATCGACCTCGACGAAGTGCTCTCTGTTGTATCGCGTGCGTTCCAAGGATTCACCTACGAAGCCAAAAAGGAGACCCGGATTGCCTGATCCCAAGACCCCCCCCGACAAAGCCAATCCCTTCACTTCGGTCCCGGTCGAGATCACGATTTCGGTTGGCAAGGCGCGCCCGTTGATCGGCGATCTTCTTCAGCTCAGGGAAAACGCGGTAATTCCTCTGGATCGCAGGGTCGAAGACCCGGTCGAGTTGTATGTTGGTGACAAGCTGATTGCTCGAGGAGAACTGGAGGAGCTGGACGGCCCCCAAAAAGGGCTTCTGGCCGTACGTCTGACCGAACTTGCCGACACGCGGGCCGGTCAGGAATGACGAAAACACAGCTTATCCGGGCCGCAATCCTGTCCGCCCCGGTCGTGGCAGCCCTGGTTCAGCCGGCCTTGGCCCAGGAGGTTTCACTTTCCCTGGGCGACACCGGATCGCTGACAGCCCGTAGCATCCAACTGATACTGTTGATCACGGTTCTCAGCCTTGCCCCCGGTATCGTGATCATGGTGACGTGCTTTCCATTTCTGGTCACCGTTCTGAGCATATTGCGCCAGGCCTTGGGGCTTCAGCAATCTCCCCCCAACATGTTGATTGTCAGCCTTGCCCTATTCCTTACGTATTTTGTTATGGAACCCGTGTTTTCACGCGCCTGGGTAGAGGGAATTGACCCGTTGATGTCAGAACAGATCGATGTCGAAACCGCATTTCAACGAACACTGGCACCTTTCCGGGTTTTCATGACAGCCCGTCTTGATCCCGAGACTTACCAAACCATGGCCGCGCTTCGTCCAGAGGTTCCGGCAGGCGCGCCAGGGCCAGAAGCGCCACTTTCCGTTCTGGTTCCAAGCTTTTTGCTTTCCGAAATGGCGCGCGCGTTCCAGATCGGTTTCCTGATCTTTCTGCCATTCCTCATCATTGATCTTGTTGTTGCCGCCGTCTTGATGTCGATGGGCATGATGATGGTGCCCCCAGCCATCGTTTCCCTGCCTTTCAAGCTTTCCTTTTTCGTGATTGCGGACGGTTGGAGCCTGGTGGCCAGCAGTCTGGTCAGAAGCTACTTCTGACCGAGCCCGCCCGACCGCCCCCGCCTAGCGCACAACAAACTCCGCGTGCAGCGCGCCTGCCGCCTTGATGCTTTTCAGAATGTCGATCATGTCGCGCGGTGCCACGCCCAATGCATTGAGCCCCGCGATCACCTCGCTCAGCGACGCACCGCCCGATACCTCGGCCAGCCCAATGCCCGGCTCTTCTTCTATTTCCGCATCGGTTCTCGGTACAACCACGGTGCGCCCGTCTGCGAAGGGGTTGGGTTGAACCGCTATCGGTGTCTCTTGTATCCGCAGCGTCAAATTGCCTTGGGAAACCGCAACCCTGGAAATACGAACCTCTTCTCCCATCACGATGGTACCCGAACGCTGATCCACCACCACCCGCGCCTTGCGTTCAGGTTGAACCGAAATGTTCTCAATCCGCCCCAACGCATGAGCCGGCGACCGCTGGCCGCTACGGGCAATGTCAAGCTGGACGGTTCCGGCGTCCAGCATCAAGGCCACACGACGACCGAAATTATCATTGATCGCCTGCTCAATTCTGCCTGCCGTCGTGAAATCCGGCTCGCGCAGCGCAAGGCGCAGGTTGTTGAGCGTGGAAAAATCGAAATCGACTTCGCGCTCCACCCGCGCCCCCGACGGGATAACGCCCGCGGTAGGAACCCCTTGCACCACTTCTGCGGCATCGCCCTCGGCTGATGCGCCACCGGCAATCACACTGCCTTGGGCGACAGCGTAAATTTCACCATCTGCTGCGTTCAGGGGGGTCATCACCAATGTCCCGCCAAGCAGACTCTTGGCATCTCCGATGGCGGAAACCGTGACATCAATCCGCCCGCCGGCGCGGGAAAAAGGTGGCAGTTCTGCGGTTACAAAAACCGCTGCCACGTTTTTGGGGCGCAATTGTTCACCGGTCACGTTGACGCCCAGCCGCTCCAGAATGTTTGACAAGGCATCTTCCGTGAACGGCGCATTGCGCAGGCCGTCCCCGGTGCCGTTCAGGCCGACAACCAATCCATAACCAACCAGATCGTTTCCACGGACTCCATCGAATTCAACCAGATCCTTGATCCGGATCGGTTCGGCAAAGGCCGCCAGCGGGACGAGACAACAAACCAAAACCGCCCGCAACAAAAGCCAGGATCTCATCTCAAATACTCCACCAGGGACAATCGGGACATTCGGGCCGTCACGGTATACAGCGTTTCAAGCTGCACCTGCGCGGCCTCCAGCCGGGTTGCGGTTTCAAACGGGTCGGCCACCACTACGGCATTGCGCGCGATTTCCAGGCTCGACCGCTTCGCGCCAAGCTGCACTTCAGCCGCGCCAACACGTTCCTGAACAAACCCCAAATCGCTGCGGATACGCGTCAATCCGGCCTGCCCACCCAACAATCCTTCGCCCGCCTTGCGCAACAACTGCGCTTTCTCCGTCAGGTCCAGCGCCACACCGCTGTCACCGGCAAGTGCCGCCAGCGCCGTGTCGCGCAACATGGCTCGCAGCTCGGATGCATCGGCGCGCAGCTGATGATGCACTGCATCGTTTTCGCCCAATCGGAACGGCGCGATGGATGTGTCCGAACCAAGATACCCGCTGGTTTCAAATCCGCCGCCCGGGTCCATGAACCAGCTATCGACACGGGTCATGATATCGTCGACGGTAACGGCGCCACTCAAGGCTGTGGACAGCTCGGCCAAGATCAGTTCCGGTTCCGCCACGGCAGGCCCATCTGTCGCTGCGCCCGCAAACAATGCGCGCCCCGCAACATCAACGTTCAACGCCGAAATGATGGCTCCGAAGTCCTGCTTGGCCTCGGCGATCACCCCGTCGATCGGCGCCGCAAGTCCCGCGGACGCAGCGGACAGAGCCGCGCTTCCCAGGTTCCCCGACAGAGTCTGCAGCTGGTTCAACGCAGACTGAACCGTATCGGTAAACACCCGCGCATCCGTTATGGCCAGGCCATACCCTTTCAACATCGTCAATCCGCGCTCAAACTCGCCAAGCAACGCGAAATCGCCGGAAAGCGATTGACCGACATCCGATTTGCGCCCCGAAGCCAGCTCTTGCGTCAGGTTGTTCAATTGTCCCTTGAGAAGGGTGTTCTGCCGACGCATCACCAAGCTCTGGGCCAGGTCGCCTATCTGAGTGAAATTCATCGTCTTACAACCTCAATAGCTGTTGCATCATTTCATCAACGGTCGCGATCAGCCGGGCGTTTGCCGCATAGGACTGTTCAATCAGCATCAGCTTTTGCATCTCCTGATCACTGTCCACACCTTCGGTGAGTTCCATCGCCTCAAGCCCTGCCAGTCGGGTCGCGGCAAAACTCAGGGTCTCGTCGCTGCGCACCCGGCTTGTGCTTTGAAGCGACAGAAACCGATCGGACAGGGCGCTGAACGGCGCCGCCATCCCGGAAAACCCGCCCGAAGCGGGCGGGCGCGACTGTGACAGGGCGTCCGAAAGCCGATGCAGTTGCGTGGCATTGCCGGCTTCTCCTGCCGAAACGGCACCCAAGCCATCTCTCAAACGCCAGAACTCGCCCGCTCCATCCGGCGCCACCAGGGCATTCAGACTCAGACGCCCTGAAAGGCCGACTTCGTCAGCAGGATCAAACGCGGCCCCGCGATCCGTAAACAGGCCGGCCTGGCCAGGCGTGAGCGTGGGGTCTGTGGCAGTTGCGCCGAAACGCTCGACAAGATCGCGCGCAACAGCGTCAAGCTCTGCCTGCGCAGCCGTTGCCATCTCGTCCCGAATCGCAAATTGCGCACCCAGGATACCCCCCGACAAAGGCCCGGATGCCGAGTCGGTCCGAATGTTCAGCCCGTTCACCGTCAGTCCGGACAAGTACCCGGTGTCCAACGTCATGTGCGGCAGGATCGTAGGCGTCTCCTGGAATTCCAGCCGCGCAGCCGATCCGTCCACCAGAATCGCGCCATTCGCGGTGAACAGCGCGACGCCGCCCCTATCTCGCGCAGCCTGTTTCACGGGGACGATCTTTGAAATGTCGTCAACAACTTTCTGCCGATCATCCTCCAGCGCCGAAGTGTCTTGCCCCTGATTGATCGCGGTCGAGATGCGCAGGTTCAACTCTGCGGTTCGCGCAAGCAATGTATTGAGGCGATCAACGGAAACTGCGATGTCGCGATCGGCCTGTTCACGCATATCCTGCAAGCCATCAGACGCATCTTGAAATCCGTCAACGAGATCCGAGGCGGCCTGTGCTACACCCTGCAAACGCAGCGCGTTTCCCGGCGCGCCAGCCGCCGCGACAAGCGCGCTTTCCAACGCCGCGACACGACCGCTCAGGCTGGATGCGTCCGATGGGGTGCCCAACAGCCCTTCGACACGGACAGAATACCGGTTGAGCGTGTCGGCGTTTCCAAAGGCTGCATCCGCCAACCGGCGCTCTGCCACCGCCACGGGATTGGTGTGTCGGACAATTCCATTCACCATCACGCCGCCTGACGCCCGATAGTTTTGGGACGAAACCGAAAGTGTGCGCCGCCCATAGCCTTCTGTCATGGCATTGGACAGGTTCGATGACACCACCTCGGCAGCGCGGGCCGCGGCGCCCAGACCGGACAGTGCATTTGTCAAAGCACCAGAGATACTCATAGCTCATCCTTTCAGATTCAGGGGACGCAGATCGGATTACCGTTTGATGTTGGTCGTTTCCTGCAACATCTCGTCCACTGTCTGGATGACCTTGGCGTTCGAGCTATACGCGCGTTGCGTCTGGATCATGTCGGTCAGTTCACCCGCAACGTCGGTGGCGGATTCCTCGCGGGCATAGGATACGATGTCACCTGTGGGACCGTCGCTGGCATCCCACAGAAAATACGAGCCGCTTTCAGGCGATGGCGCATAGGTCTGCCGGTCCAGGGAAACCATCCCGTTTGGATTGGGCAGATCGACCAGCGGCACCTGGTAGATGGTGCGCGTCACGCCGGTGTCAAAAAACGCGTGTACAAACCCGTTGGCATCCACTTCGACTGACGTCATGTTGCCTACCGGAGAGCCATCCTTGGATATTTGAAGTGGCGCGAAACTGTCCGAAAGCTGCGTCAACCCACCGCTTGCCCCAAGCTCACCGATCGTGATTTCCATCGGCCCGCCATCAACGTTCACGATCACGGTACCCGCCGCCGGATCATAGGCTCCGCCCGAAATCGCGGACACCGCACTCAGCGTTCCCCCGGACGTGCGCCCATCATCGAAGGTAAGCGCGTATTGCCCGACAATAGCGTCACCCGAGGCCGAATCGCGGATGACCATGGTCCATTCGTTGGACGTGCCAGATCCCGGCACCGTCGGAAAAAATTCGATCTGAATGCTTTCGGACCGGCCCAGATTGTCAAAATATTCAACCGAAAGGTTCTTTGAATCTCCCGTTGAACCGGCTTCGGTTTCCGTCGCGGGCAGGTTGACCCCCAACGTCATCGAAGTGGTTGGTTCGCCGGTCAACTGGTTGACGTTGATCTGAACCGGCTCCAATCCTTCGGATGTGTCACGCGGATAGGTGGGCACCGTTCCGTCTGCATTGGCCGGCCACCCCAGCAGGACAAGGCCGGATTCGCTGGTCAGGTAGCCTTGGGCGTCTGTGCGAAAAGACCCTGTTGTGGTCAGCAGCATCTGCGATACACCCTGCCCCAGTCCGATTTCGGTGGCGCTGGCCACCGGCAGCATTCCCCGCCCGCGCACCGCCAGATCGGTCGGATTGGATGTCGAGACAAGCGACCCACGCTCATCGATGATACGTTGGGTTGTCGCCCTGACACCACCGGCCGAATAGGCACCGCCATTGGTGCTCGTCACCATGGAATGAAAATCCGATTCCATCCGGCGATACCCGTAGGTGGCCGAATTGGCGATATTGTCGGAGATGGCGGCAAGCCGTGTCGCGTTGGCCGCAAGCCCCGCGACCCCGGCATTGAGCGAAGAGGAAATCGTCATGAATACGCCTTTCTGCTGTATCGACCGTGTTTCGATGCAACACCTAGCGCGCCCACGCTTAAAATCCCGCTAACAGGTAAAATCTTATCCAGTTAGGGCAGATCGCTCCTCAGCAATATGATCTCGATGCGATTGTTGCGCAGCGACCGCGGGTCTCGTGCAACCTGCTCGCGATCCGCGTGTCCCGTCACCCGATCCATTCTCTGCGACGGAATGCCATGCGACTCCAGCAACCCCCGCACCGCATCGGCGCGATCCATTGACAATTGCCAGCTGACCTGGCGCAGTTTCACCACAGGCTCTGTTCGCACAAACCCTTCCACGGCAACCCCGTTGCGCACCAGCCCGGCCGCGTCCGAGACAATGCGAACCAGATCGATCAGCAATCGGTACGGCTGGGCCTGACCCTCCACAAACAACTGCCCCTCGTCGGTATCGAACAGTTCGATCACCAACCCCTCATCGGTCAGCCGCGTCACAACATGTTTCTTCAGGTTGTCGTTGAGAAAACTCTCTCCACCGCCCCCGAACAGATAATCCTGAACCTCGGCCAGTCTGTCTTTCTCCTGTTCGGCAACGCTTTGCGCTTCTGCCGGTTTCGACCCGCCTGCCAGCGTTGTCGGCAGCCCTCCAACACCGTTGTTGGCCAGGAATTGTTCCTTTAATACACTGTCGCCCCCGAACAGATCGTTGCCGCCACCGGAAATGCGGTTGATCGGGGTTGTCGGATTGAAGTAATCCGCAATGCCCTTGCGTTGTTTCTCTGTCGTCGCGTTCAACAGCCACATCAACATGAAAAAGGCCATCATTGCCGTTACAAAGTCGGCATAGGCGACTTTCCAGGCACCACCATGATGCCCCTCTGCGCCAACGATCTTTTTCTTCTTGATGATGACTGGCGACGCGTTGCTTTGCGCACCCATGACTCACCACCTGTTACTCACCCGCCACCAGATGTAGCAACCAGCACTTACGCAGCGGTTAACATTTTAAATTTTAACTATCTTCCACGCCATCGCCATCGACCAGAACGGCATTCAGGCGCGCCATCAACTCGCGCCGGTTCAGGCCGGCCGGAATCGCCGGCAGGATGGTCACGGTGATGGTGCCGGCGCGTTTCCCGATCTTTCCCGCCGGCCAGCAACTTCCGGAATCCAGAAGCACCGGCACCAGAGGACGCCGGCACATTTGGTACAGCACGCCAATACCGGACTGAAGCCTGATATCGCGCCCGTTCTCGCGCGTGCCCGTAGGAAATATCAAAAGACTACGCCCGGCCCGAACCGCGTCAGCCCCCCGTCGCAACCCGTCGCGCACCTCGTCACCTGATTTGGAACGATCCACCGGAATATGCCCATGGATACGGGCCAGGCGCCCAAAGAACGGATAGGCGAATATCTCTTTCTTGGCGTACATCACCGGCCGGTTGAACAGCGTGTGAAAAAACAGGGTTTCCCAGGTGGATTCGTGCTGCGACGCGATCAGAAAAGGCTCGTCGGGCAGGTTTTCGCGCCCTTCAACCTTTACTGTCACCCCGCAGACATGCTTCAGAAGCCACCCCTGACACCCAAGGAACACCCGGCTCCCTGCAAATGTCGCGCGTTCGGAAACATAGGCGGCAGGCCAAAGCACCAGAAAGATCACACCGGACATCAAATAGAACATGGCGGTTCTGACGAGGGTCATCGGCGGTCGGCGTCCGGGTCTTGGCGTGAATGGAACCAGTCAAGTGCAACTTTTCAACTCATAAACGCCTGATACCCGGAAAGAAAGCTCTCGCTGGACGGTTTTTCGCCTATGTGGCGCACGGGCCTATGGCCAGCCACCATACCTTGCGGTATTCTACCGGTATTCCGGGAAACGACCCGAAAGAAAATTCTTGCCGGGGCCAGTGCTGGGCCCTGTTTTGGGGTGGGGAATGCGGCCAGTCCGTTTTCTGTTAATGCGTATGGCCTTCGCCGCAGTGTGTCTGTATCCGGCATCCGTCCTCGCTTTCGAGGTCACGCTCGACGCCCCTGCCGCCGACAAGGATTTGCGCGAGCGTCTGGCGGCGGCATCACTGGTCTTCGCGGCCAAGGCCGATGGCACAGACGATGGTCAGGATATCCTCGCCGCGGCGCAATCCGATTACAAACGCATGGTGGGCCTGCTCTACGAACAAGGCTATTTCGGGCCACGGGTGCGCATTCAGGTCAATGGACAGGAAGCCGCCGACATCTCGCCCTTTGCCAACATCCCCACCGTGCGCAACGTCGTGATTTCCGTCTCGCCCGGTACCCGATTCAGGTTCGGACGGGCGCAGGTAAAACCGTTGGCGCCAGACACCGAATTGCCGGCCGAATTTGCCACAGGCGAACAGGCGGCCGTCTCAACCATCCAGAAGGCCGCCAGGGCCGGTGTCGAGGGGTGGCGCGATCAGGGGTATGCCAAGGCCGAAGTTTCCAACCAGTCGATCACGGCGAACCACCGCACATCCCAGCTTGACGTGGATCTGGCGCTTGCGCCCGGTCCGCGCCTGTCCTTTGGTAATCTTGTTTACAAGGGCAAGTCCCGGGTCCGGGAGAAACGTATTCGTGAAATTTCCGGCCTGCCCACCGGTGAAACGTTCGACCCGGAAAAGGCCAAACGCGTCGCCACCCGTCTGCGCCGGACGGGAACGTTCAAATCGGTCAACCTGCGCGAGGCCGACCAGGTTGGCGCGGATGACACGCTTGACATGACTCTCGCGCTTGTCGACGACCTGCCGCGCCGGATCGGGTTTGGCGGTGAGGTGGAAAGCACCGATGGCGTCAGCGTGTCCGCCTTCTGGCTGCACCGAAACATCACCGGGGCGGCCGACAGATTGCGGTTTGATGCCTCGATCGAACAGATCGCCGCCCAATCTGGCGGAACGGATTGGCGGATCGGTGGTCTGTACACGCGCCCCGCCACGCTTGGGCCTGACACGGATCTGACATTCGGAATCGAGATCAAGCAGGAAGACGAAGACCTCTATTTCCTGCGTCAGGCCGGTAGCCGCATCGGGCTTGTGCGACATTTTTCCGACCAGTTGGAAATGCGGATCGGGCTTGGCTTTCGCATTTCCGAAGTCGATGACAATTACGGCCACCGGGATTTTGCGATCTATTCGGTCCCCCTGGGTGTCACGTGGGATCAGCGCGACAATGCGCTTGATCCGACACGCGGATATTACGTCAATGCGGAACTGGCGCCCTACCTTGGCTTTTCCGACGCTGAAAACGGCGTCTATTTCAAATCCGACATGCGCGCCTATCGCGGGCTGGGCGCCGACAATCGGGTCATCCTCGCCGGGCGGCTACAGCTCGGATCGGTATTCGGCCCCTCTCTCAGCGAAACGCCCCCGGATTTCCTGTTTTATACCGGCGGCGGCGATACCGTGCGCGGGCAGCCCTATCAGTCCAACTTTGTCACCGTCGGCGGCGTTTCCAGCGGCGGCTTGTCCTTCATCGGCCTGTCCGGGGAACTCCGCGTCAAGACAACCAACACCATTACCGCCGTCGCCTTCTATGACGCGGGTTTCGTCGGAGAAACCTCCGATTTCACCGGGGCGGGCAATTGGCAGGCGGGCGCCGGGCTGGGTTTGCGTTACAATACCGGCTTCGGACCGCTGCGCGTTGATCTTGCCGCGCCGGTTTCGGGCGGCACGGGCGATGGTGTTCAGCTCTATATCGGTATCGGGCACGCCTTCTGATGCGCTGGCTCCTGCTCATATCGCTGCTGATCCTGCCCCCGTCGCTTCAGGCCCAGGAAGACGACAAGGGGATGCTCACCCGTTTCCTGGAATCCTCCCTGTCCGGCGCCGGACGGCTGGTCGAGGTGGATGGCCTGCGCGGCGCGATAAGCTCTCAGGCCACGATCGAGGAAATCCGCATTTCCGACAGCCAGGGCCTGTGGCTGACACTTAGCGGCATTACCCTCAACTGGAACCGCCTTGCCGTGTTGCGCGGCAATATCAACGTCAACGAACTCAGCGCCGACAAGATCGTCGTCATGCGCAAGCCAGTGTCCGAGCCGGACCCGTCCCTGCCCAGCGCCGAGGCCAGTCCCTTTGCCCTGCCCGAGCTTCCGGTCAGCATCGACATTCAGAAACTTAGCGCCACCAGGATCGAACTGGGCGAGGAAATACTGGGGCAACCGGTCGTCTTGTCGCTTGACACCAGACTGGTGCTCAAGGATGGCGCGGGCGATGTCGCGCTCAAGGCAACCCGGCTGGGTGGCCCCGAGGGCAAGTTCATCCTTGAGGGGGCGTTTTCGAACCTGTCGCGCCAACTGCGCATCGATCTGGACGCGCGCGAGGCCGCCGACGGGATCATCGCCAATCTGGTTCGCTTGCCAGGCGCGCCGGCGATCGACCTTACCGTCACCGGCGACGGCCCGATCGACAGCTTCGCCGCCGATATCCGGCTGTCCAGTGCCGGCCAGGAGCGTCTGGCCGGGCAGGTTGCGATTTCCGCCCAACCCGCCGTTGCGCCGCAAACCCAACCCACCCGGATCATCACGGCCGACATTTCCGGCGATATGGCCCCGCTGTTCACGCCGGAGTACCGGGAATTCTTCGGCAACCGGGTTGCACTCAACACCCGCGCCCTGCTGCACCCCGATGGCCGGACCGAGCTCGAAAACCTCACCCTTTCGGCCGCTGCGCTGGACCTGAGCGGCACGCTGGTGCTTGCCGCCAATGGCCTGCCGCAAAGCTTCGATATTCGTCTGAACATGGCCGCTCCGGGTGGCGGCGCGATCCTTTTGCCCGTCAGCGGTGCCAATACCTGGCTGGACACGGCATCGCTCGCGGCAGAGTTCGACGCCGACAACGGCGAACGCTGGACGCTTTCGGGGAAGGTCGATGGCTTCCGCTCCGGTGCGCTGGACCTGGGCCAGCTATCGCTTGACGGAAACGGCATCATCCGCCAGCAGACCCCGCGCCGCGTATCCGCCGCGCTGTCGCTCGATGTCAGCCGCCTGCGCATGGCCAACCCGGATCTGGCGCAGGTCGTCGGCGAAGAAGCTGCCTTCACAGGCAATCTTTTCTGGCAAGAGGGCGAAGGTATTCGCCTTACCGCGTTTGACTTCGCCTCGGACGGGCTGCGGGTCGCCGGTGATGCCCGGGTCTCTGGCCCTGGCGACGCGCTGGCAATCGATGGCCGGGTACGCCTGCTGACCCCCAGTATCGCCCGGTTCAGCGGTTTGGCACAGCGCGACCTTGGCGGTGGAATCACGGCCGAACTTGCCGGCCAATTCTCGCCTCTGTCCGGCGCATTCGACATCGACCTGTCCGCCACCGCCCGCGACCTGTCCATCGGCGATCCCCGTTTTGACACGCTGGCCAAGGGCGACACCACACTCGCCCTGTCTGTAAAGCGCGATTTCGACGGTCTGTTCCTGCGCAACGCCGAATTGCACGGCAACGGCTTTGATCTGTCCGCCAAGGGCGATCTGGACAGTGCCAATGGCACCGTGACCCTTGCGGCTCAGCTGGACGACACCGCCACCGTGCTTGAAGGCGTGTCCGGTCCGGCAACGCTCAAGGGCACCGCAACGCTGACAAGCGGCGACTGGGCTTTCCGGCTGAACGCCACGGCACCGGGACAGATTGCCGCCAAGGTTGACGGCGCCCTTCCTGGCAATGGCCCCCTGGATGCTCGGTTTGACATGACCATGGGCGCAGTGGAAACCTTTGTACCCGCCTTGCCCGGCGCTGCCCGGATCAAGGCCGATCTGCGACAGCTCGACACCGGCTGGCGGATCAACCTGGACGCCACCGGCCCGTTTGATTCCCGTGTCACGGGCGCAGGCACGGTAGACACTCAGGGAAGTAACAGTGCTTTCAAGCTCTCGGGCGCGGTCCCCCTCGCCGCGGCCAACCGCCAACTGGCCCCCAATTCTCTTCAAGGCATGGCCAGCTTCGACCTGCGCCTTGTCGGCGCCGCCTCTCTGGGCAATATCTCCGGCACCATCTCGACCAGTGGGGCACGCCTTGCCCTGCCAGCCCTGCGCGCGGCATTCACAGAGATCAACAGCACGATCACCCTGTCCGAAGGCAATGCCGGGATCGCCCTGGATACCGCTTTCTCCGGAGGCGGCAATGTGTCGGTCAATGGCTCTGTCGGGTTGGCAGCTCCCTTCAACGCAAACCTTCCCATCCGGCTGACCAACCTCGCCTATCGCGACGGCCAGTTTCTGGAAACCGTCGTGGACGGCCCCCTGCTCTTTGCCGGACCCTTGACAGGTGGTGGCAGAATCTCAGGAGACCTGACCCTGGGGCAAACCAATATCCGCATCTCCTCATCGGCCTTGGCCGGGGTAGGTGGTATTCCCGAAATCGCCCATATCGGCGAACCGCAACCGGCGCAACAGACACGCCGCTATGCTGGCCTGATCAAGGAAGTCACCGCCACCCAATCCCCGTCCGGCCCCCCCATAGGGCTTGAACTCGACATTCAGACCGGAGAGCGCATCTCTGTTCGCGGCATGGGGCTCAATGCGGATTTCGGCGGCGCGGTGCAGCTTCGCGGGACAACCCAAAACACCGTCACCCAAGGGGAGCTGTCCCTGATCCGCGGGCGGATGGATTTCCTGACCAAGACTTTCGAGATCGACGAGGGGCTGATCCGGCTGGAAGGCGATTTTGTGCCCTGGATGCGCGTTCAGGCCACATCCGAACAAACCGATGCCACCGTCCGCATCATTCTCGTGGGCCGCCTGGACGATCCCAGAATCATTCTGGAATCCGATCCCGAGCTCCCCGAAGACGAAGTACTCTCGCAACTCCTCTTCGGGCGCGATCTGTCCAGCATTTCCGGCCTTCAGGCTGCCCAGCTTGCCGTGGCACTCGCCTCGCTCTCCGGCAACGGTCCGACCGGCCCCCGCCTGGGCAGCAATACCGGCCTTGACGAACTGTCACTCACATTCGACGAAGACGGCACGCCGGGGCTACGGGCGGGCAAGTACATCAATGAAAACATTTATACCGAGGTCGAGGTTGACAGCGAAGGCACCAGCGCGCTCAGCCTGAATCTGGATGTCACCGACAACCTGACCGTCAAGGGCCGCGTCGACTCCGATTCCGACAGCGGCATCGGCCTGTTCTTCCAGCGCGATTACTGACCCGCACCCGGCACGGCGCCGCGACAGGCTCGGAAAGTGTCTTGCCAAAGCCCGCGCCCGAAGTTAGAGACCACTTCGGCGCCGGTGTAGCTCAGCTGGTAGAGCACGTCATTCGTAAGTAGCGGGTCCGCTCGTGATTGACGTTTGAGACCAGTGAGTTAGACAAGGCGCACAGTAACTAGTAGGGCCATAGTAGGGCCACGGAAAGAGAAGAAGGCCTCAATAGCTCAGCTGGTAGAGCAGGTCCTTCGTAAGGACAAGGTCGGGGGTTCGAGTCCCTCTTGAGGCACCACTCTTCTCGCCACACTTCCAAATTAAGCACTGGAATCAACACCTTCGGCAAGTCCGTAAGGTGACGTTTGCGCTTTCGATTTTCAGACATCCGGGCTAGGCTGCGCTAAGGATTGGCAAACAGAGCCGATCCCGGGGCGTAGTAACCCCTCCAAAAGCGGTCGGTGTCGACCGTAATGACACCTCCTCGAACCTTATGGTCGGGGAGGCACTGGCGTATGTCCAGGGCTCCGGCCTAATGAAGTGGTCCCGGAAATCCGGACAGTTAGCTAAGGTGTATCCCGAACTTTTTGGAGGGATACGAGATGGCGAAACG
>NZ_JAECRZ010000027.1 GCF_016019955.1 Thiosulfatihalobacter marinus | reverse complement strand
CGTTTCGCCATCTCGTATCCCTCCAAAAAGTTCGGGATACACCTTAGCTAACTGTCCGGATTTCCGGGACCACTTCACTTGGCTCCAGTGACTGGACCAGTGAAATAAGTTCGTCCCTAGACTTCATCCGTATCGTCTCATCTTTTGATTGATAGATAGGGTCACTGTCTGAGTGTGTCAAACTCTCAGTGTATAATCCCTTCAGGACATTGCTCTGTGATCACGCCACACCGTGGAGCCAGAGAAAGGATTGCGTTTTGAAACCTACGCCCGCTGCCTTCTGAAGGCACCGTCCTATGAAGTGAATGTAAGGAGGCGCCTAGTTTGGACATGAGCTGAGCCTGAAAAGAGCCTAAGCACTTAACCAAAACACGCTAAGTCATTGATTTCAGTGGTGAGCCGTGCAGGATTCGAACCTGCGACCCACTGATTAAAAGTCAGTTGCTCTACCAACTGAGCTAACGGCCCACTCTGTGGCGCGGTTACTAAGCTGACTGCCTTGGGTGGTCAAGCCGATTCTGAACAAAAAAGCATGGCCTCTGGAAACGGCATGACAACAGGCGTATATGCCCGCCATGAGCGCGCCAACAGATACCACAACGCCCTTTATGAAAATGCACGGGCTGGGCAACGATTTCGTTGTCATCGATGCCCGTAGGAATGGGTTCGGCCTGACCGGGGCACAGATCAGGGCAATCGCGCACCGCCATTGCGGGGTAGGATTTGATCAGCTTGCAGTCATCACGAAGAGCACGGCGGACGCGCATTTGACCTTTTACAATGCTGACGGATCAACCTCGGCGGCGTGCGGGAACGCCACGCGCTGTATTGCCCGGTATCTCATGGATGAAACCGGGCGCGATGCGCTGAGGCTCACGACGGATCGCGGCACGCTGGACGCGCGGGATGCCGGCGATGGGCTGACGGCGGTCAATATGGGGGCGCCCCAGATGGATTGGCGCGAGATTCCACTTTCACGGCAGATGGACAGCCTTGAATTGCCGATCGAGGGCGGCCCGACAGCGACAGGCATGGGCAATCCGCATTGCACGTTTTTCGTGGAAGATGCGGGCGCAGTCGATCTGGCGACATTCGGTGCCCTGCATGAACATCACCCTCTGTTCCCCGAACGCACGAATGTGCAGGTGGCCCAGATCGTGGGCAAGGACCACATCCGTATGCGGGTCTGGGAGCGCGGAGTGGGCATCACGATGGCGTCGGGTTCGTCAAGCTGTGCGACCGCCGTAGCCGCGGCGCGCCGGGGTTTGACCGGGCGACAAGTTCGTATTGATCTGGATGGCGGCACGCTTTGGATCGATTGGGCGGATGACGGGGTCTGGATGACCGGGCCCACGATGCACGTGTTTTCGGGCGTGTTTACGCGCGCCTTTCTGGAGTCTGTGTGATGTCGGGTGCGCCACCCAAATTCACGACGCTGGGGTGTCGCCTTAACGCCTATGAAACCGAAGCGATGAAGGCGATGTCGGCCGAGGCCGGGCTGGATAATGCGGTGATCGTCAATACCTGCGCCGTGACCGCCGAGGCCGTGCGCAAGGCGCGTCAGGAGATTCGCCGCTTGCGCCGGGAGAACCCCGATGCGCGCATCATCGTCACCGGATGCGCCGCCCAGACAGAGCCGGAAACCTTTGCCACCATGGGCGAAGTTGACAAGGTGGTCGGCAATTCCGAGAAAATGCGCCCGGAAACATGGGCGGGCATGGCTGCGGATTTCATTGGCGAGACCGAGAAGGTCATGGTGGACGACATCATGTCGGTTCGCGAAACGGCCAGCCACCTGATTGACGGCTTTGGCACCAGAAGCCGCGCCTATGTCCAGGTACAGAACGGGTGCGACCACCGCTGCACATTTTGTATCATTCCCTATGGCCGGGGCAATTCGCGCTCGGTTCCGGCGGGTGTCGTCGTGGATCAGATCAAGCGACTGGTCGACAGAGGGTTCAACGAGGTGGTGCTGACCGGGGTGGACCTGACAAGCTGGGGCGCCGATCTTCCGGCAGAGCCTCGGCTGGGGGATCTGGTAATGCGGATTCTGAAGCTGGTGCCGGATTTGCCCCGCTTGCGGATCAGCAGCATCGATTCCATCGAGGCCGACGACGCCCTGATGCAGGCCGTGGCCACCGAGCCGCGGCTGATGCCGCATTTGCACCTGTCTTTGCAGGCGGGTGACGACATGATCCTGAAGCGCATGAAACGCCGGCATTTGCGCGATGACGCCATTCGGTTTTGTGAAGAGGCGCGCCGCCTGCGCCCGGACATGACCTTTGGCGCGGATATCATTGTCGGGTTTCCCACGGAAACAGAGGCGATGTTCCTCAACTCGCTCAGGCTGGTGTCTGACTGCGATCTGACATGGCTGCATGTGTTTCCCTTTTCGCCCCGCACCGGCACCCCGGCAGCGCGTATGCCGCAGGTGAACGGCAACGATACCAAGGCGCGGGCAGCACGGTTGCGGCAAGCCGGTCACGTGCAGGTGGAACGCCACCTTGCGGCTCAGACGGGGCGGGACCACCGGGTCCTGATGGAGAACCCGCTGATGGGCCGGACAGAGCAATTTGCCGAAGTGGTGTTTTCGGCGCCACGCGACGTGGGCGAAATCGTGTCGGCGAAAATCGACGGGTGGGCTGATGGGCGATTGAGGGCCATCTGATCCCGACAGAAGCGTCCCGAGTGATGGAGCCATGCCCTCGCGGTGCCTTGAGTGACGATCCCGGATCGTTACGTGCCGCTGTTCTTGTCCCACTCCACCTGATCAGAGCCCAGATAGGGCGCGGCCCCAGAGGCAAAGGGGCGGGTGCCGTTGATGCGAATGGGCGATTTCACGATCGCAAAGTCCTGCCCGCCGCGTTCGGCCCGACCGAGACAGTCAAGCGTGTTCAGGATGCCGGTACCGCGCAGATCGTGCCAGTCCATCACAGGCGCGGCCCAGATATCGTCAGCCTCCATTTTACGGATCAGGGAAATCGTATCGCACCCGGCCACATGTTGTGCGATCTGCGCCTGAATGCGGTCCCGGTCGGCAAATGGATCAAGCCCGGTTTGGCGGGATGTCATGCCCAGGCATCTGAAAAGGGCGTCTATGTCGTTCATGGCAATGGCGATGTAACCATCCGAGGTTTGGTAGACGCCGTATGGTGCAGCCAGAAAGGCATGGGCGGCGTTTGCCTTTGGGCGGTCGGGGAGCTGGAAATTGTTGTTCAGGTGGGTGGACAGCAATTCGAACTGCAAATCGACGATAGCCTCCAGCAGGCTGGTTTCGACATGACCACCCTGCCCCGATATCCCGCGCTGCACCAACAACGCCAGAATCCCCTGCGCCAGTGCCGCGCCGGCCAGGATATCCGCGACCGGCAAGCCAAAAGCCACGGGCCCATCGGTTGCCGAGCCGGACAGCCACATTATACCGCTACGGGCCTGTGCCAGAAGATCCTGACCGGGCAGACCCTGCCAGTCGTGGCCAGCGCCGTAGCCCGAAATAGAGCCGTAAACGATGGTTGGTTTGCGGCGCCGGACCGCCTCATAGCCAAATCCCAGACGTTCGATCACGCCGGGGCGGAAATTCTGGATGACAACGTCGGCGTCTTCGATCAGATCCCAGATCCGGGCCTGGCCTGCGTCGCTTTTCAGATCGACGGCGATGGATTTCTTACCCCGATTGATCGCATGAAAGATCGAGCTTTCGCCGTCGATCATGACATCGGAAACATAAAGATAGCGCGACAGATCGCCCTTGCCGGTCCGCTCTACCTTGATCACTTCGGCACCAAGATCGGCCAGACGAAGCGATGCGTAAGGCCCGGCAAGGAATTGCGAGAAATCCAGAACCTTCAGGCCGCGAAGCGGTGGTTGGGTCATGCCTGGCCCTCGAAACTGGCGGCAAAACGGGCGTTCAGCGCCTGACACCCTGCCTGAACGCCGGTCTTGCCCCGCAGGATGTCATTCACGATCTGCGAGCCGTCTTCCTGAAATCCCATGTAGCCGTTGTGCCGGGGGCGCAGCCAGGCGGCTTCGTGGGTGAGGCGGGTGTTGCGGTATGCGTCCATCACAGGCGCGTTCACGGCATCGTCCGCCCAGGCGACGGCGTTGCCCGGCTGACCGTTTGACTGTGCATAAAGCGCGCGCTGGCATTCGGCCCCGGCGACCCACGC
The DNA here is from genome assembly GCF_016019955.1 of Thiosulfatihalobacter marinus. GTDB lineage: Bacteria > Pseudomonadota > Alphaproteobacteria > Rhodobacterales > Rhodobacteraceae > Shimia > Shimia marinus_A. Next base: position 16,544 of record NZ_JAECRZ010000027.1, on the reverse strand, counting down.
AGCGAAGGCCGCGCAGGTTTCCGGGTGATCCGTTCTTGCCGAAACGGCAAGTCCGGTTCCCCCCAGGGCCGAGCCGACAGGGCCGTTTCTGCCCAGAACGGGCATGTCCGAAAAGGCGATGCGGGATTTGCGATACCGGGCATTGGCATAGCCCTTGTACAGGTAGGTCAATGGGGCCAGGCGCAAAGTGTCGCTTTCCGCCATCGCGTCCATCGCTGCGATCGGGTCCATCGTGTAACAGGCATGATCCAGATTGTCTGTCACCGCCATGAGCGCGTCAAACACACGCCCGGCGGTGGCGAGAGGCAAAAGCTCTTGCGGGTTGGAGCCGCACGGCGCACCGATATTGGCGGCAAGGGTATAGATGCACATCAGATTATGCGGCGGTCGCAAGGGCAGGATCACGGCCCTGTCGCGGGCGACAGTGATGACGTCGGACCAGTGTGTGACGCGATCTCCCAGATCGGGCCGGTGGGCCTGAACCTGAGTTGCTGCATCGACGGGCAGCGCCCATTGGTGCCCCGCCATGTTGTAGCTGACAAAGCTCTTGCCGATGGTTTCGTTCATCAACGCGGTCAGCGTGTCCCGCGCCAGCAGCGTGTCCAGCGGCAGCAGACAGTCCTTGGCAACGACGGCCCCGACATGGGGGTGGTCGATGATCATCAGATCATATGTTGCCGCCAGTTCATCGACGGGCGTGGATTCGAACCCTTGCAGGGATCGCTTGTCCCAGTGGATCGAGACATCCGGGTGGGATTTCGAAAACGCCTGACTTGCGGCGATAAGAGGGTCGTAGCCTCGCGGATCGGACCAGGTCATGCCTTTGAGAGCAACGGTCTGTGTCATGTCAGGTTCCCTGTCTTGGGTCTGGGTGGTCAGGCGGTATCGGTGTCCAGTGCGGCGCCGGCGCCCAGGGCATCGGATATCCGCTGACCTGCCTCGATCATGGCATCGCGGCAGTCTTCCAGATCGGGATCGCCAACGCTGGTTAGGCGGCGGATATACGGAGTTGTCAGTGCGGCGGCGACTTCGCCGGCATAAGAGAACACGGGTACAGAGATGTTGTGGATGCCACCGATCGTCAGCGACGGGCTTTGGCAATAGCCGTCCGTGGCCACCTGGCGCATGTTTTCGTCAAACTGGTGCAGCATGTCCGGCGTGGTGTTCGGGTTGCGGGCACATAGCGCGTCCACACGATCCTTGGGCAACTTGAAAACCAGACAGGCGCCGGATGCAGTGTAGGAAATTGGCACCCGCGCGCCCAACCGCACGGATGTTACGTTGTTGTCGGGTGGATCGACCTGCGCAATCACAAGAATGTCGGACCCGTGCAGAATGGCCAGATGCAGAGACTGATTGAGGCGCTGGGCGTATTCCTCCATGATCTCGCCCGCAACCGCAGAGAGCCGTTTGGTGGGCGGATGGCGGTGCGACAATTCGAACATTCTGAGCGTCAGGCTGTAGCGTTCGCTTTCTGGGTCCAGCATCACATAGCCGCGCATTTGAAGGACGGCCAGCATCCGGTAGATTTCGCTGACCGAACGATCAAGTGCCGCGGCGACTTCTGCCTTCTTAAGGCCGCGCGTCTGGGCGGCCAGCAATTCAAGGATATCCAGACCCTTGGACAGGGCCGGGGCGCTGTATTTCTCAAGATCGGGGGAAGATCGGTCGGCGGATTTCGTGGCCATGACATGTCCTTTCCGCTGGTGCGGTGTGCAAAGTTGCGCGGTTCTGCCTTAAAGCGACCAGATGCGGCAAGCGTTTTCGCGATACAGGGCGGCGCGGTCGCTGGTGGTCCAGTCGGCGGTAAGCGCATGAGTCGCGGCCACCCAGGTGGCCAGCCCGCCGCCCAGGTTGCAGACCGGTTGATCCGATCCCCAGACGATGCGGTCATGTCCGAATGCGGCGACGGTTTCCTGCACGTAGGGGCGAATGTCATCCAGGCCCCAGCTGTCGGCATCGCCATAGGCCACGACGCCGGAGATCTTGGCGGTGACATTCGGGCGTTTTGCCAGGGCATGTATGCCGTCACGCCATGGATCCATCGCGCCCGAGGCGATGTCGGGCACGCCGCAATGGTCAAGGATGAAGGTCACGTCCGGGCAGTGATCCACAAGGTTCGCGGCCAGGTCCAACTGGCGCGGCAGCACGCAAAGATCGAAGGTCAGCCCGGTGCCGGACAGTCGTTTGACGTTGTTGCGGAATGTCGGCGTTGTGCTAACCGCATCAGGGACAACGTGCAGAACCCGCCGGAATCCTTTGACAAGCGGGTTCAGGCGACAGCGATCCAGAAATGCGGGAAAGCCGTCACTTTCGGGGCGGCAGGATGAAATGGCCCCTCGCATCAGGCTGCCGGGCTGTTCGGCCAGCTCCCCGATCAACGCGGTCTCCGCCTCGATCAGCGGTTCGGCCACGTCCACCTCCATGTGCAGACAGCCCGAAATTCCCAGCCGCGCGGCGTCGCGGGTGTAGGTGGTGAACCGGTTGTCGCGGTTCAGCACCTCAAAGTCAGTCAGCCAGGGGTAATCAAGCCGGTCCTTATAGATCAGGTGCAGGTGGGTATCGATCAGCATGGTGGCGTCCTCGTGTTGTCCTCCCAAGATAATCATTGACTAAATATGAAAGTCAAGTTTAAGTATGAATGTGAAATGAGAATTCATACAGGAAATACAAGGTGAGGCGCTGCCCGGCGCCGATCGAATTCCAAAGGGAGGAACTCATGGGAAAACATAAACTTAAGGTGCTTCTGGGCGCGACTGCCCTGGCAGCCGTGGCAGGATATGCCAGCGCGGCAGAGTTTGACGGAATCACCCTTCAGGCCAAGCTGATCGGTGGTCAGCAGTACGAAGGCCTGTATGGCCGCATCGCCGAATGGGAAGCCGCGACCGGCGCCAAGGTGGATATCATCTCGAAGAAAAACCACTTTGAGCTGGACAAGGAGTTCAAATCAGATCTGGCGGCGGGAACGCTTGGCTGGTGCGTGGGGTCCAACCACTCGTCCTTTGCCGCGCAATACCCCAACCTTTACACCGATCTGACCCCTTACCTGACGAAAGAGGAAATCGCCGCCTACGTGCCGGCCAATATCGCGGCCTCCAGGATCGGAGATGCGCTGGTCATGTTGCCCCGGGCACAGTTTGATGTTTCGGTTCTTTACTATCTCAAGTCCGTCTATGAGGACGCCGACAACCAGGCCGCATACAAGGCCAAGACCGGGCGCGATCTGGCGCCGCCGGACACCTGGGAGGAATACAAGGAGCAGGCGATATTCTTTGCTGATCCGCCGAATTTCTACGGAACCCAATACGCGGGCAAAGACGAGGCCATTGTCGGCCGTTATTACGAGATGGTCGTGGCCGAAGGTGGTCAGCTGTTCAATGATGACTGGTCGCCGGCCTTCAACTCGGATGCGGGCAAGCGGGCGCTTCAGTGGTTCGTCGATCTTTACGAGGCCGGTGCGGTTCCTCCGGGCACCACGTCTTATCTGTGGGATGATCTGGGGCAGGGCTTTGCCTCGGGCACGATCGCTCTCAACCTGGATTGGCCGGGCTGGGCCGGGTTCTTCAATGATCCGGACTCCTCGAAGGCAGCAGGCAATGTGGGCGTAAAGGTTCAGCCTGCCGGGTCTTCGGGCAAGCGGACCGGCTGGTCCGGGCATCACGGGTTCTCGGTCACGGAAACCTGCGAAAACAAGGAAGCGGCTGCGTCGCTTGTCAAATGGCTGACCAACGAGGATAGCCAGAAGCTGGAAAGCGCCGGCGGCTCACTGCCAACGCGAACGGCTGTCTGGGAATATGTGCTGGAGACAGCGCAGTCCGATCCGTACCGCGCCGAAGCCATCGCCGCGTTCCAGGCCGGAGCGGGACACGCTTTCCCGGCACCGCAGACGCCAGAGTGGATCGAGGCGACCAACCTCATCTATCCAGAGCTTCAGGCCGCCATTCTTGGCGACAAGACGGTGGACGAGGCCCTGGCCGATGCCGCCGAGGCCGTGGACGAGATGATGCAGGAGAACGGCGTCTACTAGGGCGCCGTCAGACCGGGGGCGATCCTCCTCACGTCCCCGGTCACACTTCGGGCCCTGCCCGGCATCACACCCAGTAACCCTTTCCTGAATTCAAGGACGCAAGCAATGTCCCGCTTCCGGCCACCGGCGTGGTTTGTCTTATTACTGCCCGCGATCATCATCCTGGCAGCGGTCGTACTGGTCCCGCTGATCCTGTCGTTTTATTCCAGCTTTACGCCATACAAGCTGACCCGCCCCGAAACGCTGTATAAGTGGATCGGAACATTCAACTATGAAAAGGCGATGAAAAGCGCGCATTTCTGGGCCGCTTTCGGGCGAACCGTTCTGCTGCTTACCATCGCGCTGAACCTGGAAATGCTGATGGGTCTGGGGCTGGCGCTTCTTGTCAACAAAGTGACATATGGCCAGCGCGCATTGCGCACCATCATGATGTTTCCGATGATGTTCTCGCCCGTTCTCGTCGGGTTTCAGTTCAAGTTCATCTTCAACGACAATGTCGGGCTGGTGAACAATGCGCTGCAATCGCTTGGGCTGACGGACAGGGCAATCCCCTGGCTGGTGGACGGGCAACTGGCGTTCATCGCCATCCTGACGGCCGAGATGTGGTCGGCGACCTCGGTTTTTGCCATTCTGATCCTTGCCGGTCTGTTCGCCGTGCCGCGCGATCCGATTGAAGCGGCCAAGGTGGACGGCTGTACGCCCTGGCAAAGCTTTCGCCATATCACACTGCCCTATGTGATGCCGTTCATCTATATCGCGCTGGCGATCCGGTCTCTGGACGTGGCGCGGGCCTATGACATCGTGCAGATCATGACCAATGGCGGACCAGCCCGGCGGACCGAGCTGTTGTGGACGCTGATCGGGCGCACCGGCTATGTCGACGCCAAGATGGGGTACGCCAACGCGATGGGCTATATCTCGATTTTCCTTGCGATCATCTTCACCGTTTACTTCTTCCGCAAGCTGAATGCCGCGCGGAGCGAACTGGGCATGGCGGGCTGAGACATGAACGAGAATCTTCAACACCGTATCCGCGCACGTCTTCTCAAGGTGCTGCATTTCGTAACGCTGTTCATCGCCATGGCGATCATCTGTGTCCCCGGTTTGTGGGTTGTTCTGAACAGCTTTCGCCCAACTGTCGAGATCATGGCCAAGCCGCCGGTCTGGATTCCGAACGAGCTGAATCTTGACAATTACCGGGCCATGTTCGGTGCCGCGGGCGAAGGCGGTGTTCCGGTGCTGCAATATTTCACCAACTCGCTGATCATCTCTGTCACGTCGACGGCGATTGCCATTCTGATCGGCATGGCGGGCGGATATGCCTTTGCCCGTTATCGCTTCAAGGGCAAATCCGGCATCTTTATCGGCCTGATGCTGACACGGGCCGTGCCGGGGGTATCCTTGTCGCTGCCGCTGTTCATCGTGATGGCCAAGACCGGTCTGATCGACACCCATCTGGGGTTGATCCTGGTTTATGTCGCGCTGAACGTGCCGTTCACGATCTGGCTGATCGACGGCTTCTTCCGGCAGGTGCCGATTGACCTGGCCGAGGCGGCCGAGATTGACGGGTGTACGCGCTGGCAAGCCTTTTGGCGGGTTGAATTTCCGGTGGCCCGCGCCGGCGTGGCGTCAGCCGGTATATTCGCCTTCCTGACCAGCTGGAACGAATATGCGCTGGCCAGTCAACTCACGCGGTCGACGTTCTCCAAAACGATGCCGGTTGGTCTGCGTGACTTTACTTCCGAATTCACCATCAACTGGGGCGGTATGACGGCGCTGGCGGTTCTGATGATTATCCCCGCGCTCATCCTCACCTTCCTCGTTCAGAAACACCTCATTGCCGGCCTGACTTTCGGCGGCGTGAAAGGATAAGACTAATGGCACAGGTTCACCTTCGGAACGTTGTCAAGAAATACGGGGCGGTTCAGGTTGTCCACGGCATCGATCTTGAAATCCAGGACAACGAGTTTGTCGTTCTGGTTGGTCCCTCGGGATGCGGAAAATCCACGACCTTGCGTATGATTGCTGGGTTGGAGGCGATCTCGGAAGGCGAGGTCTCGATCGGCGACCGGGTGGTGAACGACCTGCCGCCGCGCCACCGCAACATCTCGATGGTGTTTCAGAATTATGCGCTTTATCCGCATATGACGGTGCGCGAGAACCTTGGTTTCTCGCTCAAGATCGCCAAGCGCCCACAGGCCGAGATCGACAAGGCCGTGGACGAGGCGGCGCAGATTCTCAGCCTTGCCGACTATATGGATCGCAAGCCGGGCGCTCTGTCGGGCGGTCAGCGTCAGCGGGTTGCCATGGGGCGCGCCATCGTGCGCCATCCCGAAGTGTTCCTGTTCGACGAACCGCTGTCCAATCTGGATGCCAAGCTGCGCACACAGATGCGGACCGAGATCAAAAAGCTGCACCAGAAGGTGAAATCAACCATCGTCTATGTCACCCACGACCAGGTCGAGGCCATGACGCTGGCCGATCGGATCGTGATCATGCGCGACGGGCATATCGAGCAGGTCGGCACGCCGCTGGATGTGTTCGAGACCCCGGCCAACACGTTCGTGGCCACCTTCATCGGCTCTCCTCCGATGAATCTTTTGCCCGGCACCGTGAGCGGAGACAGGTTGGCGTTGACGGACGGGCCTGTCGTGCCCCTGCCGCCGCAATTCGCCGGCAACGTTGCGGAAGGGCAAGAGATCATCCTTGGCCTGCGTGCCGACAACCTGATGCCGGTGGGGCACACGATGCCGATGGAAGGCGCCTATGCCGAGTTTGACATGACTGTGAACCTTTCGGAACCGCTGGGCACGGAAACCCTGTTGTTCGGTTCGCTCGCAGGCCGGGAAGTGCAGGCCAAGATGCTGAGCCCGCGCCCCGTCAAGGACGGTGAGCGGCTGCGGTTTCAGCTGGATCTGACCCGGTGTCATCTGTTCGACGCCAAGACGCAGCAAAGCCTGAGGTAAGCGATCATGGCCAGGATCATCCATGTTGAAATCTTCATGCTGGATCTCAAGCCCAAGGTGAAGCGGGTTGATGCGATCCAGAGCTTTGTCAGTCAGGAAACGCCGTTTGTGCGCATTACCGACAGCGACGGCGCAACCGGGCTTGGCTATTGCTATACGATCGGGCAGGGCGGCGGCGCGATCATGTCGCTGTTGCGCGAAACGCTGGTGCCGCAGTTGATCGGGCGCGAGGCCGAAGAGATCGAACGCATCTGGCGCGATCTGTTGTTTTCGACCCACGCCACGGCCGTGGGGGCGATCACATCGCTGGCTTTGGCAGCCATCGACACGGCGCTTTGGGACTTACGCTGCAAACGCGCGAACCTGCCCTTGTGGCGGATGCTGGGCGGCGCGAAACCGTCGGTGCCGATGTACACGACCGAAGGCGGCTGGCTGCACAAGACGACCGACGAGCTGGTGGCCGATGCCGTGGAGGCGCAGGCACAGGGGTTTTCCGGCTCCAAGGTCAAGATCGGCAAGCCGCATCTGAGCGAAGATCGCGCGCGTCTGGCGGCGGTGCGCGAGGCGGTAGGCCCCGCATACGAAATCATGACCGACGCCAACCAGAGCTTTACCGGCGCCGAGGCCATTCGAAGGGCGTGTATGCTGGAGGAGATGGATATCGCGTGGTTTGAAGAGCCGATCCCGTCCGATGACGTGATGGAACACGCGCGCCTTGCCGCCAGCACATCCGTCCCCATCGCGGTGGGCGAAAGCATGTATAGCTTGAGCCAGTTCAAGGATTATCTCGTCACCGGCGCGGCCAGCATCGTGCAAGTGGATGTCGCCCGCATAGGCGGGATCACCCCCTGGATGAAGGTTGCCCATATGGCCGAGGCGCACAACGTGCCGGTCTGTCCCCATTTCCTGATGGAACTGCATGTCAGCCTTGTCTGCGCGATCCCGAACGCGCCCTGGCTGGAATACATTCCACAGCTGGACGGGCTGACGGCCTCGCCCATGCGGATGGAAACGGGCCGGGCCTATCCTTCGGACGCTCCGGGGCTGGGGATCGACTGGGACTTTGACCAACTGAACGCTGGCCGCATCGACGGTCTGACCGCCAAGGTGGCCTGAGGAGGAGGGATCATGCAGAGAATGGGAATGGTGATCGGGCTGAACGCCGACAAGGTTGCGGAATACAGGGAGCTGCACGCCAATGTCTGGCCCGGTGTGCTGAAGATGATCACCGCGTGCAATATCCGAAACTACTCGATCTTCCTGAAAGAGCCGGAAAACCTGTTGTTCGGTTATTGGGAATACCACGGCGAGGATTTCGAAGCAGACGCCGCCAGGATGGCCGCTGATCCCGAGACCCAACGCTGGTGGGATGTCTGTATGCCCTGCCAGGCGCCGCTGGATACCCGCAAGGACGGCGAGTGGTGGGCGATGATGGAAGACGTGTTTCACCTGGATTGAGGACGGCGATGTTTGAAGATCTGCAACAACACTGGCCCAGAGCCAAAAACCCGAAACCCATCGTCATATTTGGCGCCGGGTCCATCGTGACAGACGCCCATCTGCCCGCCTATGCCAGGGCCGGTTACACGGTGGCGGGCATCTTTGACCCCGATATCGACAAGGCGCGCGCGCTGGCCGGGGCGCATGGAGTGAATGCCTATGCCACACCCGAAGAGGCCGTGGCGGTGGAGGACGCGATTTTCGACCTGGCCACCCCGCCCGATGCCCACGCCGGGATCCTGTCGAACCTGCCCGAAGGTGCTGGCGTTCTGATACAAAAGCCGATGGGTTCGGACCTGGGCGGCGCGACCGAAATCCTAAAGATCTGCCGCGCGCGCAAGCTGAAGGCGGCGGTCAATTTTCAGTTGCGGTTCGCGCCGATGATCCTGGCGCTTCAGGATGTCGTGAACCGGGGACTGCTGGGCGAGATCGTGGATTTCGACGCGTGGCTGGCGCTGGACACGCCCTGGGGCCTGTGGAAGTTCCTGGAACCTCTGCCCCGGGTCGAGATCAGCCTGCATTCGATCCACTATCTTGATTTCATTCGCGGTTTGTTGGGCGACCCGAAAGGCGTTCACGCCAAATCGCTGGGACATCCCTTGTCGAAGATCGCCCAGACCCGCACGGCGGCCATTCTGGATTACGGCGACAGGCTGCGTTGTGCGCTATCGATCAATCACAACCATTCGTTCGGCCGTAAATATCAGGCCTGCGAGTTCCGCATCTGTGGCACCAAGGGCGCGGCCTATCTGCAACTGGGCGTGAACCTTGATTACCCAAAGGGCGAGCCGGACATTCTTGAGATCAATACCGGCAATGGCTGGCACGCGGTTGACCTGGACGGCGCCTGGTTTCCCGACGCGTTTGCCAGCCGGATGAGCCAGCTTCAACGCTTTGTCACCGGCGAGGATGACGCCCTTGTTTCCAGTGTCGAAGACGCCTGGAACACGATGGCCCTTGTTGAAGCGGCCTACGAAAGCAGCGCCGCGCCCGCCCATCCGATCGCCGCGAAACCCCAGTAACCGGAGGACACCGCCATGGCCGACACCAGCTATTATGACGAGAACAAGGACATTCCGTTGTTCAATGTGGAAACCTGGCTGTACGAGGACTTTGAGGTTGGGCAGAAATGGCGATCGATCCGACGGACCATTTCCGAGGGTGAGGCCATGCTGTTCAACAGCCTGGTGATGGACAATCACCCCTATGTGGCGGACGACATCTTTACCAGCGAAGAAGGCGTGTTCGGAAAACGCCTGGTCGCTGGCGCGATGGTGTTTGCCTATGGGCTGGGGCTGATGGCGCATAACAACGTCAACACGTTCTCATACGGCTATGACAAGTTGCGCTTCATCAAGCCGGTGTTCATCGGAGACACGATTCACACCGTGCGCACCAATCTGGAGAAGCGCCCCAAATACAAGGACATGGGGTTGGTCAAAGTCTCCTACGAGGTTTTCAAGAACAAGGGCGAGCTGGCGCTTTATGCCGAGCATATCCAGACGGTGAAATACCGCGATCCATCCGCGCACGAAATCGAGTCCTGACGACTCTGCCAAAGGAAACAGCATTATGCAGACGCAAAGCATTTACTACGAGGACTATGAAATCGGCCACATGCGCGAAACCTTCGGGCGCACGATCACCGAGACCGATTTCGTTGTTCACGCCGGACATACCGGCGATTTCTTTCCGCATCATATGGATGCCGAGTGGTGTGCTACGCAGGAGTTTGGCCAACGTATCGCGCATGGCACCATGGTGTTTTCCATCGGCATCGGCATGACTGCCAGCGTGATCAACCCTGTCGCGTTTTCCTATGGATATGACCGGCTGCGCTTTGTGCGCCCTGTTCACATTGGTGACACGATCCGAACGCGCCTGACGATCGACCGCAAGCATCCCGATAAAAAGCGCGCGGGCATGGGGCAGGTCTATGAGAAATGCGAAGTGATCAATCAGCGTAACGAGGTGGTGTTGTTCTGCGAGCATATCTATCTGGTTCAGATGAAAGCGGCGGCATGAGCGCGTTTCTGAAGCTCCATCGGGATGACAACGTACAGGTTGCTTTGCGTCTGGTGCCGCGGGGCGCGCGGATCACGAGCGAAAGCGGCACGTTCGAAACCCAGTCGGATGTCGCAATGGCGCATAAGGTGGCCGACCGCCCCATCGCCAAGGGGGATCTTGTGATCAAATATGGTATGCCCATCGGCACCGCGAGCGAGGATATTGCCCCTGGCGCGCATGTGCACGTCCACAATATCGTCAGCCGCTACACGGCGACCCATTACCGGAAAGAAGAGGCGGGGTTGACTGATGTCTGAGGTTTGGCAGGGGTTTCTGCGGTCTGATGGCCGCAAAGGCATCCGCAACACGGTGGCTGTGGCCTATCTTGTCGAGTGCGCGCATTTTGTTGCTGACGAAATCGTGCGGAACTTTCGCGATGCCGAAGTGCATCTTATCGGCTTCCCCGGCTGTTTTCCGAATGACTATGCCCAAAAGATGATGGAACGATTGGGCACCCATCCCAATGTTGGTGCCGTGCTTCTGGTGTCGTTGGGGTGTGAAAGCTTCAACCGATCCAAACTGGCCAGCGTCATAGCCGCATCGGGGCGTCCGGTGGAAACGCTGGTGATCCAGAAAACGGGCGGGTCGGCAGCCACGATCGACAAAGGCACCGCATTGGTGCGCGATATGCTGGACCGGATCGCCGACGTTCCGCGCGTGGACATGGGTGTCAGCGATCTTGTCGTGGGCACGGTTTGTGGCGGGTCTGACGGTACAAGCGGGCTATCCGGCAATCCGGCGGCGGGGCGGACATTTGACCGGCTGGTGGCCGAAGGCGCGGCCTGCATTTTTGAGGAAACCGGCGAGTTGATCGGCTGTGAGCACATCATGGCGGAAAGAGCCGTGACGCCGGAACTTGGCGCAGAGCTGAAGGCCTGTGTCGACAAGGCAGCGCGCTATTACAGCGTTCTGGGGTATGGCAGCTTTGCCGCCGGGAACGCCACCGGAGGGTTGTCGACCATCGAGGAAAAGTCACTGGGCGCCTATGTGAAATCCGGCGATGCCCCGATTTCCGGGATTATCAAGCCGGGTGACGTGCCCCCGAAAGGCGGGCTTTACCTGATGGACGTTGTGCCTGACGGTGAGGTGCGGTTCGGATTTCCCAACATCTCGGACAATGCAGAGATCGTCGAGATGATCGCCTCCGGTGCCCATATGACACTGTTTATCACTGGGCGCGGGTCGGTTGTCGGGTCCGCGATTTCTCCAGTCATAAAGATCTGCGCCAACCCGGATACCTACCGTGCGCTGGCTGGAGATATGGATATCAACGCTGGCGCCATAATCGAAGGAAAGCAAAGCCTCGACGATGTGGCTGGTGAGATTTATACCCGGATTTGTGCCACTGCTGCCGGTACCGCGACTGCTTCCGAGGCATTGGGCCACCAGGAATTCATCCTGACCTACAAGAGCTTTGATCCGATCGGGCCCGCGTGCCTGCCAACTGTCTGAAATCGAATAGAGAGCATCATGAAAAGACTTGACGGAAAAACAGTATTCGCCACCGCCGCCGCGCAGGGAATTGGCCGCGCGACAGTCGAGCGCATGGCGGCCGAAGGCGCGCGCGTGATTGCGACAGATATCAATATTGCGCCGCTTCAGGGTGCGGAAGGGCTGGAGGTGCTCCAGCTGGACGTGACCGACACGGATGCGGTAAACGCTGCTGTCGCCGAGGCCGGGCAGGTTGACATCCTGTTCAACTGCGCCGGGATCGTCCACGCCGGAACGGTGCTTGAGGCAAGCCGCAGCGACCTGGAGTTTGCCTTTGCGCTGAACGTCAAGCCGATGTTCGATACGATCCGTGCCGTGTTGCCGGGGATGCTGGAACGCGGGCGGGGTTCTATCGTCAACATCGCTTCGCTGGCGTCATCGGTGATCGGGGTGCCGAACCGCTGTGTTTATGGGACCACCAAGGCCGCCGTCATCGGGCTGACGAAATCGGTTGCTGCCGATTATGTTCAACAAGGCATCCGCTGTAATGCGATTTGCCCCGGGACCGTTGACAGCCCGAGCCTTCATGAGAGGTTGAGGGCGACCGGCGACTATGAGAAGGCATGGAAAGAGTTCAACGCGCGCCAGAAAATGGGGCGAGTCGGCACGGCAGAGGAAATCGCGGCGCTGGCGTGCTATCTTGCTTCCGATGAATCCGGATTTACAACAGGTCAGGCGCTGAACATCGATGGCGGCTGGACGATCTGACACACAACTCACGGAGACTACATGAAACTTCTACGTTACGGCCCGCGCGGGGCCGAGAAACCGGGCATTCTGGATGCCCAGGGCAATATACGTGACCTGAGCGGCATAGTCGGCGATATCGCCGGAGACACACTGGCCAATCTTGACCGGCTGGCTGGGGTCGACATTGACAATCTGCCCGTTGTGACAGGCGACCCGCGACTGGGCGCTTGCGTTGGGGGTACCGGCAAGTTCATGTGTATCGGGCTGAACTATTCCGACCACGCCGCCGAAACCGGCATGGATGTTCCGCCCGAGCCGGTTTTGTTCATGAAAGCCACCAGCGCGATCTGTGGCCCGAACGATCCCATTCTTATTCCGCGCGGCAGCGACAGGACCGACTGGGAAGTTGAACTGGGTGTGGTGATCGGAAAGCCCGCGAAATATGTCTCGGAATCCGAGGCACTGGACCACGTCGCCGGGTATTGTGTGATCAATGATGTTTCTGAGCGCGCCTTTCAGACCGAGCGCGCGGGTCAGTGGACCAAGGGCAAGAGCTGTGACAATTTCGGCCAGACCGGTCCGTATCTGGTGACGAAAGACGAGATTGCAGACCCGCAGAACCTTGGAATGTGGCTGACGGTGAACGGTGAAAAGGTTCAGGATGGCTCTACCCAGACGATGGTGTACGGGGTGGCGCACGTTGTCAGCTATCTCAGCGGGTTCATGACCCTTCACCCTGGCGACATCATCTCGACCGGCACCCCGCCGGGCGTGGGCATGGGGTTCAACCCGCCGCGCTATCTGAAGCCGGGTGATGTGGTTGAACTTGGCATCCAAGGGTTGGGCCAGCAAAAACAGGTGTGCGTTCAGGATTGATCCCTGTGGGCGCGGGTTTGCCGGATGAACGCCGGCAAACCCTTCAATTCCAGAAGTATTTGTAGGGCCGCCCGAAGCGCTGCGGGGCCCTTATTCATTCGCAAGAGAAAATCCAGCATTTGCAGCCCAAAGCTTTGCGCCAAATCTGCGCATAGTTCTGCGGTTCATCCCTGATGCATTGCGGACACCAGTCACGTCCAGCAGTGGGCAAGATTTTGCCCCTACATCTGATTCAAACCACATTTTTTCCTTTGGAAAAGAGCGATTTGGCCAATCTTCTAAAGTTTTTCTTCTCTACAGCCGATCATCCAATCAAGCCTGGCGACTTCCAGATTTGTCGGCAGAATTCTGACAAAGACGCTGAAAAACAAGATGGAGAAAGGGTAGCGGACGCATTTCCTCTTCAGGTGGGTACCTCTTGATCGAACCGCATTCGGCTCAATTCACAACTGGTCCCCAGCCTGCAATGTCGCCCTTGATGCAAACACGTGTGCCATCAGCGGATCCAGCTGCACCGAAGGGCGCGTACTTCGCGCCCTTCCTGCAACTTCAACTTGGGTCGCAAATCTGGCTGCCCACCACTTTCCCCGGGTTCATGACCGCTATTGGATCAAGGAAGTCCTTAATCGCACCCATGAGGTGGCGTTTGACCGGATCTCCATAACTTTGATCGAGCGACAGCTTGTCCTGGCCAAGGCCGTATTCTGCGCTGAACGACCCGTCGAGTTTTGCAACGAGATCATAGATACAGGGAGAGACCTCAGCACTCACCTCTTCAAGGAAGGCTGCGGCTTTGACCCCTTCAGGGGAGAGGACGTTGAAATGGACATTGCCGTCTCCCACATGTCCGTAGACCGAAAGCCGCGCTCCCTGCCCGTACCGGTCGACAAGTTCGCTGCCAAGTTCAATGAACCTGGCCATATCAGAGATGCGCACCGAAACGTCATGTTTCACTGAACCACCGTTGAGCACCTCACCCTCGGGGATATGCTCCCGCAAGTTCCAGAAATCCTGCCGTTGCTGTTCGCTGGTTGCAATCACCCTATCCAGGATCATCTCTTCGGACATTCCGTCCTCAAAGAACGCTTCGATGGCCTGGTCCATCGCCAAAACAGGAGAGGACGTAGCCGCTTCGATGAGGACAAAGTGCTTTGATGAGGTCTGCACCGGTCGACGCAACTCAGGTTTTCCGGCAAAGAGCAAGTCGAGGGACGCATCAGAGATGTATTCGAACGAAGTGACTGCTTCGCCAGTGTACTGCTGTGCCTTTGCCAGAAGCGGCATCAGATCGCTGACCCCGCTGATTGCCAGAAACGCCGTGACCCGGTTGACCGGGGGCAGAAACAGGCGCAGCGAGGCCCCCGTCACGATCCCGAGCGAGCCTTCGGCACCGATCAGGAGCTGGTGCAGGGCATACCCCCGGTTGTCCTTTCGCAACGGCGACAGATTGCTGAGTATCCGTCCATCGGGCAGCACGACTTCAAGGCCCAGAACCAGATCCCTGGTAATTCCATACCGGACAGCAGATACCCCGCCCGCGTTCGTGGAAATGTTCCCACCGATCTGGCATGACTGCTGAGAGCCCAGCGACAGAGGGAACATCAGGTTCACCTGTTCCGCCGCCTGATGGATTTCAGACAGGATGCACCCTGCATCGACAGTGATCGAGAGGTTATCAGCATCCACCTCGCGGACCTTGTTCATCCGCTGTAGGCTGATCAGCAGCTGTTGGCCGCTGTCATCAGGTGTGGCACCACCGCAATACCCGGTATTGCCACCGACCGGTACCAGGGCGACATTGTGTTGTCCGCAAAGCCTAACGACTGAGCCGACTTCCTCAGTCGAGCGCGGCCGCAGCAGCGCCGGGCTTTCACCCCTGTACTTCTTGCGGAAATCCGTCGTGTATCCGTCGATAATGTCTTTATCGCTTACCACGATTTCAGCCGGCAAGGCGGCCAGCACCTGTTCATATGGAGTCATCACGCGCCCTCTTGTGTTCGAGCGACATGCTAAGGCGAGTGAAGTTTAGGAAATTTTGTTTTCCAGCCCGGAAAACGCATTCTGTGCCGCACAAGCGTCGTTTGTGCCATCAAACTGCGTACAGTCATCAGGATCAGCCCCAACCTGGCCGTTGATTTGCTCAGTTACAGGGCAGCCTGCCCGGGTCAGGGTTTTGTCTTCGGACGAAATCTGCACAGGAATCAAAAAACTGGCCGAGGCAGGCCGTCACAAAAGATTGCGCTGCGGGATCTAACCAGGCCCAAAGATTCTGCCGTTTCACTCCAGCCTTCAGCATAAACGCCAATCCCCCACCCCCTACCTTGTCTGAACCAGAGAGGAAGAGGGGAACCAATGGCGGTGTCCCAGGCACCACGGTCTTCAGACCTTGCAGGTTCAGAAGCCCCGCCGTGGTGGCAACGGCAAACCGGCCCGGCAAATCGCTGCTGACTCAGTGAGCGCTATTGCAGCTCTTACAGCATGCACGACCAGGAGAGCACACGCCCGCCCTTCAACCAGGACAACCTTCGGTCAAGAGGAGAGACACTGAAGATGAGAAACTTCCTGAAATACCTGGCGGCAGGCACTGTCGCACTACAGCTCGCCACACCCGCTTTTGCCGCTGACATGCGGCTGAAGTTCGCCGGGGTATTCCCGGTCGATCACCAGGGTTCTAAAATGATGGAGCAGGTCAAAGCCGACATTGAGGCTGACCTGCCACTGAACTTTCATCCAGCCGCGACCGGAGCCCGGTTTGTGTTTACGCCGGTTGGCGCAGGTTGAGCAATCGCCCGACGCGTGGAGCTTTCATCTCGCGTAGCGGGGCGGGCGATTGCGGTGGTCAGGGTCCGTGCATAGTCAGCCGGGGTTTGGTAGTCCAAGGCTGAATGGGGTCGTTCGGTGTTGTAGTCAGCCGCCCAGGCCGCGAT
>NZ_JAECRZ010000026.1 GCF_016019955.1 Thiosulfatihalobacter marinus | reverse complement strand
CCGAGGCCGCATACATCGCATCATACGTCGCGCCATCCACATGCGCCTGCGCGACAAGCTCGGGGGAGGGGGGGTAGCTGCGGGTTTCAGTGGTTTCAGACGACATGGAGGCTCCTCTCCTCGGGCGTGAATTTCGGCTCCGGACATGATCTGCCCAATCAATCATCGGGCATTATCCAGATGCGTATGGATCATACGCAGGTGTGAAAATAAGGAAATAAGGTACGGAAACATAACAAGGTTTTTGTAAAATATTTTCCATTTACCGGAACGAGTTTGTAAATAATTTGCCGCTTCACAGAAAATTTACTGCGTTTGCAAGGGCTTGGGACGCGCCTGATTTCGCGGCAAAGACCACGGTCGGTAAACGGGCCGGGAGTGTTAGCGCCCATACCCAATACTGGGGAGGTGTGACAAATCGTTTCAGAATGACCCGGCAGGCGGCGCAGGCGGAATCAAGCCGGGGTTCCGCGGCGTCATGCTGCCCGTGAATTGCCGCAATCAATCCCCGATTCCACCCTATGTTGACCCGATTTTCCCGCGATCCTGCACGATGAATACCCTGGCGCGAAAAGCCGGGAGCGGAAACTAGAGGCTGAAGACGGGCTGACAGGGCATGTCCCTGCCCCGGAGGGCACCAGATGAACATGACCCGAGATGCAGGCGCCCTGGTGGCGCAGCCGCAAAAGGGCCAATGGCACGACCTGGTTCGCGCGCGGCTGAACGGGCGGTTCGATGCGGTCGCGCGGATCGTCTCTGGCCGAAAGGCGGGGGCGGCGCTGGAATTTGACCTGCTGAAGATGCGTCACGGCACGCTGTCGCTGGAAGTGCGTGCCGGAGGGCGGCGGGCATTCCTGAAGCTGTTTGACACCGATCTGCCCGACCGCGCCTATCAACGCGAAAAAACCGCGCTGTGCGCCCTGCGTGAAAGCGGGCTGGTGCCGCGCATTCTGGCCTATTCGGATGGCCCCCGCTTTTTGTTGTGTGAGTGGTCGGCACCCGTGGCAGGCGCTGAACGCAATGGACCCGGAACACCTGTTGCCTTTGCCCGCCGCATGGGAGAATGGCTGGCGGAACTGGATAGCGTGGTGCCTGGCGAAACGGCATGTGGTAACTGGTACACCTATTTGCGGCAGTTCGGGCATTCCCTGGATCCGGGCCGGATAGCGGTGGCCCGCGAAATCCTGTCGGAAATCCCGCTTTGCGGACGCACGTTGTCACGCAATGACACGGCACTGACCAGTTTCGTGACCGGCGCCGAGGGCCACTTGATGGGCTGCGATTTTGAGCAGGCTCAGATGCGGCCGCGTGGCTGGGACTATGTTCTTGGGTATATTGGCCTGGCGGAACGGTTTCCCGAGCGTGGCGCGGAAGTTCTGGCGGCCTTTGCAGACGGGTTTTCCGGCGCCCATCGCGGTGCGCTGATCGTGGAAGAGCTGAACGTGGTGGCGCGTATCGTGCATAGTGCCCGCGCCGCGGCAGGGCACGGCGCGGGCAATGTGATCGCCTGGCAATAGGCCGGGCGGGCCGTTGGGCCGGCCCGGCGGATTGGGGTGTCAGATCATCTGGATCAGATCGTCTTCTGCATCGCCGGTACCGGAACTGGTGCCGCCCGAGGCGTTTTCATCGACATTATTGGTCATCAGCGCCATCACGTCGTCAAGCGTGACGTATTCCTGATCCTCTGGCGATGGGACAAATTCCGGCAGTCCGGCCGCCACGGCCTTGCTCGTTGAACCGGATGTGCCGCTTCCGCTGCTGCCCGATCCTTTGGTGCCGGAGCCCTTGGAGCCGGAGCCGTTGGTGCCCGATTCCTTAGAGCCAGAACCTTTGGAGCCGGAACCGTTGGTGCCCGATTCCTTAGAGCCGGAGCCTTTGGAGCCGGAGCCGCTGGTGCCTGATTCTTTAGAGCCGGAGCCTTTGGAGCCGGAACCGTTGGTGCCCGATTCCTTAGAGCCGGAGCCCTTTGTGCCGGAGCCCTTGGTGCCGGAGCCTTCTGTCCCGGTCCCGTCGCAATCGTCGTCGCCACCGTCATCGTCAGGGTCTTCGACGGTTTCTGTCGTCAGGTATTGATCCAGCGAGACTTTCGGTGGCAGTCCCGGGCCGTGGCCCTCCATGTCAATCACGTCCAGATCTTCGATCGTGTAGGTCGGGCTGGTCGGGTCTTCGGGCAGGCGGATTTCATTGACGTCGCTGAAATGCCCCCAGGCCACGCGATCGCCGTTTTCGTCGCGGAATTCGACGGAACCGCCCCACAGGCCGGTGTCGGGGTTTTGGCCGACATTGATGGTAAAGGCCGCGCCCGCATCGGACAGATCCAGAACCGTGATGGTTTCCGGCTCGTCTGCGGCATCGAATTCCGTTGCCAGCTGCGCATCGTACCAGACGGCAAAGCTGTCACCTTCGACACCGCCATTGTGGTAGGATTTGGTTGAACTGGCGCTGTCACGGCCACTCCCGCAACTATCTGACTTGCCGGAGCCGTTGTCCCTGGTGCCCGATCCCTTGGAGCCGGACCCTTTGGTGCCGGAGCCACGAGAGCCGGATCCCTTGGTCCCCGAGCCCTTGGTGCCGGATCCCTTGGTGCCAGAGCCTTTGGTACCGGAGCCTTTGGTGCCTGAGCCTTTGGTGCCCGATCCCTTCGATCCGGAGCCTTTGGTGCCACTCCCCTTCGACCCGGAGCCGCCAGAGCCGGAGCCTTTGGTGCCGCTGCCCTTGGTGCCCGACCCACCGGTTCCGTCAGGATCGTAAACGATGTCTTCGCTGTTCCAGTTGTTCTGCCAGTCTGTAAACCAACGCCGTGCCATGTTCGTGCCTCCGTTCAATCCACTGTCCCGGTGAGGCCCCCTCTCACACGGGTTGAAACTGCCACAAAAATCGTGGCGGGCACGCAAGGTGCCGAATGGACGGAGCCTAAGAGGCGCGCCCCATTCTTGACAAATTTTCGTTCAAATTTGGCCACTTCTGGCAAAAATCCCGGTTGAATTGGAAACAGTCCCCCTTAAGTCGCCGGGGATTGAGCGCGATTCGGAACCAATTGCGAATCGGGGTGAGCCGCAATGGGTGCCGAATCATCCTGGCGGCGTGGCATTGCCCCAGCTTGTCCTCATTCCTGTCGGATTTTGCGGCTATCAACCGGGGTCAGGTTAGAGTCCCGGCGCCAAGGCGCGGGGGTGTTGCGAGGTGAGCAGGGAGGCCAAGATGGCCGGAAACAAGCGAATAGACCGGATCGTGGCCAGCGCGGAAAGGCTGTTTGGGCAGCGGGTGGAGCGGGTTTCGGCGCCGGGGGGATCGGGGCGGGCGAGTTTTCGCGTGCACCTGCCGGATCGCATGGTGATCGCCACGTTGCGCCCCAATTTCCGGCGCACGCATCTGGAGGCGTTTGTGCTGCGGCGGCTGGAAGGCCAATGCGATCTGCAACCGCGCTGTCTGGGCGTGGATGGCGAGATCATGTTCCAGTCGGATGTGGGCGGACGGCGGCTGAACATGGAGATTGCCCTGGCAGAGCCCGGGCAGCGGCTGGACCTGGCGGCAGAGGCGGTGGCCTCGATCCTGCGCATTCAGGCGGCGGGACGGGCGGCCGGGTTGCAGGATGCGATACCGCATCTGGGACAGAACCGGGACTGGGTGGAAAACCTGGCGCGCGGCCCAGAAATGCTGGCCGAGTATTCCGAAGGGCGCATCATGGGGCTGGAGCGGGACGCATTCTGTTCGGCGCTGGATCGTCCGGGGCGCCAATTCGTGAAATGGGATTGCCGGTCCGGCAACGCGGCGATTGGCGGGGACGGCGTGCTGCGCTGGTTCGACTTTGAATATTGCGGCGCGCGTCACGGGGCCGAGGATCTGGCCTGGCTGATCGGGGACGAGGCCTGGACCGTGTCGCCCCAAGACATGGAGCGGATCGTGCGGGACGGGTTCGATCCCGCCTGCGGCGTGCCGCTTGAAGATTACATGGGCTATCTGTCGCTTTACCTGACCTTTCATTGCGCGCAGCGTCTTGGGCTGATCGTCAAGGAAGCGCGCAAGCGTGGCTGGCTGAGCAAGGCCAAGGTGCGCAAATACGACGATGCCGGGGTGCACCCGGAATTTGCGATGCAGATCTGCCGGGTGGGGCGCCATTTCGCCGACCGCAACAGACTGACCGCGCCGATTGCGCGCGACTACGAGGAGGCCGAGCAGGTCTTTGTGGGGATCCTGAGAGAGGGGTATGCCCGTGCCGGGCTGCTGCCAGAGGAGATGAGCGCATGAAACATGATGCCGCCAGCGTGGACCGCAATGGATTGTATGTGGATGTCGTGGATACCTGGGCCGGGTTTCGCGCATTGAAACCGGCCTGGGAGCGGCTTTTGGCGCTGGACCCTGAATCGACCGTGTTCCTGAGCTGGGACTGGCTGGCGCGGGCGTTTCGCGACAACGCGTTTCGCTGGAGCGTGTTGGTGGTGCGCGAGGCCGAGGACGCGCAGGAGGTGATGTGCATCCTGCCGCTGAAGTACCGGGTGCACTGGAGCCGCAGCCAGGAAGAGTTTCACACCGAGATCGAAGCGGGCGGGCGGCTGTTGTGGAGCGAATACACCGGTTTCCTGTGTCATCCGAGCTTTGAGGCGCAGGGGTTGGAGGCGGTGGCGGTCAAGCTGGCGCAACTGCCCTGGACGCGGCTGTCGATGCGGTATGTTGCACAGGAGCGGCGCGCGAAAATGTTCGTTGACGCGATGGAGCGGCGCGGCTGTGTGGGCGCGTTCCGGGAGTACAGGATCAACAATGGCGAGACCGACAACCTGGTGTGTCCGCAGGTCAGTCTGCCGGATGATTTCGAGACCTATCTGAATGAGCAGGTCAGCGCCAATCGTCGTCAGAAATGGCACCGGTTCCAGCGCCAGCGGATCGGCAGCGGGCAGGTGCGGTTCGAGGTGGCGGATGCGCACAGCGCCGAGGCGGACATCACCGCCTTGCTGGATTTGTGGATGGGCCGCTGGGAAGAGGAAAAGGGAACCGCGTCGGCGCTGAAGGCGGCGGGCAATTATGGCGATGTGCTGATGGCGGCGCAGGCGCAGGGGGATCTGTACCTGCCGCTGTTGCGCAGCGAGGATCGCACGCTGGGCGCGCTGGGCCATGTGGTGGACCGGGCGCGGGGGCGGGTGCATTTCATCATCGCCGGCCGCGATGTGGCGGCCAGAGACCCGTTCATCGGGGCGGCCCTGCATTTTCACAGCATCAAATGGGCCATCGAAAACGGCATGACCCTGTATGATTTCTGTCATGGCAACGAAGCCTACAAGTATTCCTTTGGTGCCGAGGATCGTGAGGTGCAGTATTTTGTTCTGCGCCGCAAGCGTTACAACCCGCATCTGGCGTTTGACTCGATCGGGACCGGCGAGGCGCTGCGTCGGGTCGAGGGGTTTCTGAAGGACGGCAAGACGGAGCGGGCCGCACAGGGCTGTGCGCAGTTGGCACGGCTGTTGAGCTAGGGTCAGGACCCATCAATCCTGCACCACTGGCGCCAAATCCACGAAATATCGGTGGTTTGGCGCGCGCCGGACATAGTGGCTCTGTTTCCAAGCGTGCCAAGCCGCTGAAATGAAGTGGATTTGGCGTCCTACGGATTTGACGGATTTGCCGCCTGACGTCCTTTCAATGCCTTGAAATAGAACCACTATTCCTGCGGCATTGTACGTAGTCAGACAGCAAATCTGTCAAACCAGGCGCAGGATTGATGGGTCCTGACCGTAGGCGTGAGTTCTCATCAGTTGTTGAGTCGATCCACCTCTGAGAAGCTGAAGTTTGTTACAACCGAAGCTCATCAGGGAGAACCGAGTGAACATGCACAAGAATGCCCGGCTCACGCCGAAAGGTCGAGAGGTGTTGATCGCGCGGCTGGCGCGTGGGGAGCGCCCTGGCGCGGGCCAGGGCCCATGATCAGCCCCGCATCGCCCGGCCAGCGGGATCATGGGGAGAAGGCGCGATCACGCGGGCCTGCCGGGCCGCGCCCACAACATGCACGGTCAGTTCCGTGCCGATTTCGGCCAGGTCGCGTTCCAGCATCGCCATGGCCAGCGATTTCCCGACCGTATGGCCATATCCGCCCGAGGTGACAAAGCCGACGCGCTTGCCGTCGTTCCAGACCGGTTCATAGCCGCTGGCATCGGCATCGGTGGCGTCGATTTCCAGCGTGACGAGCCGCTGGGCGGGGCCATGGCCGTCGCGTTCGGCCAGCGCGGCATCGCGGCCGATGAAATCGCCCTTGTCCCATGCGATCCAGCGATCCAGGCCGGTTTGCGCCGCCGTATAGGCCTGGGTGAATTCGGCACTCCAGATGCCGAAACTTTTTTCAAGCCGCAGGCTGAGCATGGCGTTGAAGCCGATTTCCCGCACATCAAGCCCGGCCCCCGCCGCCAGCAGCGTTTCGCGCAGGGTGATGTGTTCGGCGGCGCAACAGTGGATTTCATAGCCAAGTTCGCCAGTGACCGAGAGCCGCCCGACCTTGCAGCGCAGCAGGCCGATATCGAAGGTGCCGCAGCCCATGAAGGGCAGGTCCGTGAAGGCGCCGTCCGTGGCGCGCGCCATCACCTTGCGGGCGTCGGGGCCGGACAGGCTGAACCCGGTGGTGGCGTCGGAGATGTCGCGCAGGACGACGGCGGTGTCCATGTGATCGTGGAACCAGCGCATGTGCCATTCGCGCAGGTAATAGCTGCCCATGATCCACCATGTTCCGTCGCCCCAGTTGAACACCGTAAGATCGCCCTTGAGCCGTCCGTCGGGCGCCAGCATCGGCGCAAGGCGGGCGCGGCCCGGTTCGGGAAGGCGCGACGCCATGATCCGGTCCAGCCAGACCCGGGCGCCGGGGCCGGAAACTTCGAAGCGCGAGAAGCCGGAGATGTCGAGCAGGCCGACCGACCGGCGCGTGGCGCGGCATTCGGCGGCGACGATGTCGAACGCATTGGAGCGTTTCAGGGTGGGGGTTTCGGAAAATCCGGGAGTGGGCGCAAAATAGAGCGGCACCTCCAGCCCATAGCTGACCCCCCAGCGGCAGCCCGCCGCCGTCATCGCGTCATGGGCCGGTGCCTTTTTCAGCGGGCGTCCGGCGGGCAATTGTTCGTTGGGATAGGTCATCACGAAGCGGCGGGAATAAAACTGGCCTGTTGTCTCTCTGATGAAACGCTTGTTTTGGGCGTAGTCGCCGAAGCGCGCCACGTCCATGCCGAACACGTCGGCCTCGGGTTCGCCGTGGATCATCCATTCGGCCAGCGACTTGCCCACACCACCGCCCTGAAGAAAGCCCGCCATCACCCCGCAGGCGCACCAATAGCCCGGTTTGCCACGCACCGGACCGACCAGCGGGTTGCCGTCGGGGGCAAAGGTGAAGGCGCCGTTGACCCATGTTTTCACACCCACCTCTTGCAGGGCGGGGTAGCGTTCAAAACCCAGGATCAGCTCTTTCTCGATGCGGTCGGTGTCTTCCTGCTGAAGCTCGAACCCGTATTCCCAGGGCGCGCCGTCCATCATCCAGTGGTCGTGATCAACCTCGTAGATGCCCAGAAGGATGCCTTTCTGGTCCTGACGCATATAGGTGAAACCTTCGAGATCGACGGTCATCGGCACCTCAAAGTCGATCTGTTCCAGTTCCGGGATACTGTCGGAGATCAGGTAGTGGTGGTTGAGCGGCGACACCGGCAGTTCGATCCCGGCCATGCGGCCCACCTGCTTGGCCCAGAGCCCGGCGGCGTTGACGACGTTTTCGGCGTGGATCGTGCCCTTTTCGGTGACGACCTGCCAACCGCCATCAACCTGGTGCAGTTCCAGCACGCGGTTATGTTCGATCACCTCGCCACCGTATTTCCGCGCGGCACCGGCATAGGCGTGGACCGTGCCGGTGGTATCGACATAGCCTTCGCGGTCGGCCCACATGGCGCCGAGGATGCCATCGGTGGACATGATCGGGCAAAGCTCGCCCGCCTCTTGCGGTGTGACCAGCCGGACATCTTCGATGCCGATGGACTGGAAGGTGCGGTAGGCCGATTGCAGCCATTCCCAGCGGTCTGGCGTGCCTGCCAGCGTCAGGCCACCGGTCATGTGCAGGTTGATGTCCTGACCGGATTCGCGCTCGATCTCGGACAGAAGGTCGATGGTATAGGCCTGCAACGCGGCGATATTGGGATCGGCGTTGAGCGCGTGGATGCCCCCGGCGGCGTGCCAGCTGGATCCCGCGGTCAGCACCGAGCGTTCGATCAGGCAGACATCTTTCCAGCCGAACCTGGCCAGGTGGTAAAGGACCGAGGTGCCAACGACGCCCCCGCCGATCACAACGGCACGGTAATGGGTTTTCACGTGCTTCCTCCCTGGTCGGAACCTGCCACAAGCGCCGTCTGGCGGGAACTGGACATGTTTATCCAATGTAGCCGCATCCTGGACGGGTCTGTCCAGTGAGTCGTGGCATCAGGCCGTCGAGGCGCAATGATGCGTATCGGTTGGATCAGGGATTGCCGGTTGGATCGTGCAATGGCGCGGGGCGCGGTTTATTGAAACGGATCCGCGCCCGAGCCGGAGTTGCGTTTGTTGCGGAAAGGGTCGCCGCCGGTGCCGGCATCAAACATCTGGATCTGGCAGTCCATGGTTTCCTGCATCGCCACATAGGTGCCGGTCAGTTTCAGGCGGGCGATGCTGTCGCCCTGATAGGTGAAATTCACGACGGTCATGCGCATGAATTCGTCAATGAACTTGTTGGCCTTGTCCCCTTCGAAAGGCACATCGACCACGAGAAAGGGGATGTTGCCAATCCAGAGCCCGCGCGCATTGCCCGTCCAGGGCGACTTCGTAAAGCTTTTCGCCTTCGATCGAGCGCCAGTCGGCATTACCCACCATCAGGCCGAAATCTCCCTCTTGCGGAAAGAACTGCGCCCGCAACAGGGCGCCGCCATCATAGGACGTGACCATGAAGCAGCCATCATCGGTGGTGCGGTCGACCCCTATATACCAGCCGCGCACGTCTTGCTTCCATGTGACTGTTTCATCTTCGGCCCGGACCGGTTGTGCCGTTGAAACGGCGAGAGCCGCAGCAAGGCAGGCACCAAAGGGGCGGAAAGGAAAAGGTTTGCTGGCCATGGGGCTCTCCTTGCGGGTAACGCTGTTTTCAGAGTGCCTCGCGCGGTGGCAAAGTTCAAGTTAGAGGACGCTTGACCGGGGAGGCGCGCGCGCGCCATGGTCCTGGTCAGAAGGGTATTCTTGCAGGGCAGATGCCATGAACGCCGATCCGTCCCCGGGGCATCCCAGGATCAAGCCGATGCATTATCAGCCGCCGCCAGGCCTGGCGGTTCTGAAAATGCAATGGTTTGAAAAGGAGAAAGCACATGGAAAAACGCCCCAATATCGTGGTCATCATGGCCGACCAGCTGGCGCCGCATTTCTGCGGCACCTATGGCCACCGAACGGCCAGAACCCCGCATATGGATGCGCTTGCCGCCAGGGGGACGCGGTTTGACGCCGCCTATTGCAACAGCCCGCTTTGCGCGCCTTCGCGCTTCAGCTTCATGTCCGGGCAGCTCATCAGCCGGATTGCGGCCTATGACAACGCGGCCGAGTTTCGCGCGGCGGTGCCGACATTCGCGCATTACCTGAGCGCGCAGGGCTTTCGCACCTGCCTGTCGGGAAAGATGCATTTTGTCGGCCCCGACCAGAAACACGGGTTTCAGGACCGGGTGACAACGGATGTCTACCCGTCCGATTTTGCCTGGACACCGGATTGGGAAGCGCCCGACGAGCGGATCGACAAGTGGTATCACAACATGCAGACCGTCAAGGAAAGCGGTGTGGCGCAGGCGACCTATCAGATCGATTACGACGAGGAGGTCGGTTTTGCCGCGCGGCGCTGGCTGATGAATATCGGGCGCGCCCGGACGGGGGGGGATCGATCGCCCTTCCTGATGGTGGCGAGTTTCATTCACCCGCATGACCCCTATGTGGCGCGGCCTGAATTCTGGGATCTGTATGACGACGACGACATCGATCTGCCGGAATTCGTGCTGACGCCCGAAGAGCAGGATCCGGGATCGCGCCGGGTGATGGACGGGATCGAGGCCAGCTATACACCGCTGAGCCAGGACGAGGTGCGCCGGGCGCGGCACGGGTATCTGGCCAATGTGAGCTATTTCGACAGCAAGATCGGCGAGATCGTCAGGACGCTGGAAGAGATCGGCGAGTTGGACAACACGATCGTGATCGTCACCGCCGATCACGGCGACATGCTGGGCGAGCGCGGGTTATGGTACAAGATGAACTTCTTTGAGCATTCGGCCCGCGTGCCGCTGATCATGGCCGGGCCGGGGGTGGCGCGGGGCGCGGCGGGAAATGCCTGTTCGCTGGTTGATCTGTTGCCGACTTTCCTTGAGATCGCCGGGGCGGATGAGACCGTATTGGGCGAGCCGGTGGATGGGCGCAGCCTGTTGCCGCTGGCGCGGGGCGAGGATGATCCGGTGGATGAGGCGATTGGCGAATACTGCGCCGAGATGACGCCGTGGCCGGTGTTCATGATCCGGCGGGGATCGTTGAAATACATCCACTGTGACCCTGATCCTCCGATGTTGTTTGATCTGTCGGTGGACCCGTTGGAAAAGGTCAACGTGGCGGCACACCCGGCCTACGGCGAGGCCGCAGCGGCGTTTGCAGAGGAAGTGGCGCGGCGCTGGGATAGCGGGCAGCTGCGCGCCGATGTGATGGCCACGCAGAAATCGCGCCGGGCGCTTCATGCCGCGATGGCGGCGGGGGCGGGGGAGCATTGGGATTACAACCCGCCCAGCGATGCCAGCCAGCAATATGTGCGCAATCACATGGACTGGACCGTGGCGGACAAGGTGTATCGGTTTCCTCCGGTTGAGAGAGAGTAAGGTGGTGCACGCAAAGCACCTGGGCCGGGTTAACAGCGCCGCAGGTGCTCCGGCAATCGCCTGCCCGCTGCGGGGGGCTGGCGCTCCTGAGAGGCTGGGCGCAGCGGTCTGATTTCGTCTGGACCTGGCGCGATAAAGTGGCAGGTCCGGCCCTTGTTTCGCCATCCCGCTGGCAGGAGATGGCCTAGGCTCAGGACCCATTAGTCCTGCGCCACTGGTTTAACAGATTTGCTGTCTGACTACGTACAATGCCGCAGGAATAGTGGTTCTATTTCAAGGCATTGAAAGGACGTCAGGCGGCAAATCCGTCAAATCCGCAGGACGCCAAATCCACTTCATCCCAGCGGCTTGGCACGCTTGGAAACAGAGCCACTATGTCCGGCGCGCGCCAAACCACCGATATTTCGTGGATTTGGCGCCAGTGGTGCAGGATTGATGGGTCCTGACCCTAGCCCGGAAACACCTCGCGTATCGCGGTCTCAAGGCAAGCCAGTGCGCCGTCCAGTTCCGCTTCGGTGGCGATGAAGGGCGGCGCAAGCAGCACGTGATCGCCGTGTTTGCCGTCGCGTGTGCCGGGCATCGGATAGCAGATCAGACCGTTGGCAAAGGCGGCTTTCTTGAGTTTGCCTGCAAGGCCAAGTGCCGGATCGAATGGCATTTTGGTCTCGCGGTCGGCAACGAATTCTATACCCCAGAACAGCCCGCGCCCGCGAATGTCGCCGACATGAGGGTGCTGGCCAAAGCGGCGGCGGAGCTGGGTTTGAAGATACTGGCCCCGCGCGCGCACCTGTGCGGGCAGATCGTTGTCCAGCAACTCGCGCACCACCGCAAGCCCGGCGGCGGCGGCGACAGGGTGGCCAAGATAGGTGTGGCCGTGCTGGAAAAACCCGGTGCCGGCGGCGATGGTGTTGTAGATGTGGCTGGAACACAGCATGGCGCCGATGGGCTGATACCCCGCGCCCAGACCCTTGGCGATACAGAGGATATCGGGCGCGATGTCTTCGGCGTCACAGGCAAACAGATGCCCGGTGCGCCCCATGCCGCACATGACCTCGTCCAGGATCAGGAGCACGCCGTATTTGTCGCAAATCTCGCGGATACGGGCATAGTAGCCTTCGACAGGGGGGACGGCGCCAAGGGTGGCACCGACAACGGGTTCGGCAATGAAGGCCATGACGGTATCGGGGCCGAGGCGCAGGATTTCATCTTCGAGTTCCTGCGCCACGCGCTGGCCGTAGGCGTGTTGCGATTCATCCGCCCCTCGCTCGGCATATTCGTAGCAGGGCGCGATATGGGTGACATCCACCAACAGGGGCGAGAACTGTTGACGGCGCCATGCGTTTCCGCCCGCAGCCAGCGCGCCAAGCGTGTTGCCGTGATAGGACTGGCGGCGCGCGATCAGGTGGCGGCGTTGGGGTTCGCCGTTCTCGATATGGAATTGGCGCGCCAGTTTGATCGCGCTTTCGACGGCTTCCGAGCCACCGGAGACAAAATAGACCCGGTCCAGATTTCCCGGCGCGTTGGCGATCAGAAGGTCGGCGAGGTCTTCGGCGGGATCCGAGGTGAAGAAGCCGGTATGGGCAAAGGCGAGCCTGTCCAACTGGTCCTTGATCGCCTGGGTCACTCGTTGGTTTGAATGGCCCAGGCAGGACACAGCAGCGCCGCCGGAGCCGTCGAAATAGCGTTTGCCGGTCGAGTCGACGAGGAAACAGCCGTCCCCTTTTGCGGCGATGGGGGCGGCGGCATGGCAGTGACGGGGGAAGACGTGGCTCATGTCGGTGCCCTTTCGAGCTGTTGGATGAGGGAGGCAACAGAGGCGGCGTTGTCGGCGTGCGGCGAACCGGTCGCGTCAACAAGGCTGTTTTCAAAGCCGACGCGCAGGTTGCCGCCCAGCCGCGCGGCGTGGACCAGGCAGGCATGTTCGCGCGGGCCAAAGGCGCAGAGCATCCATTGGGGGGCGTCGGGAAGGGCGGTCAGGAATGGTGACAGGTCGGACGGGTCCGAGATTTGCCCGGCGCTGTAGCGGCCAAGGACAAACAGCACGCTGGTTTGATCGGGGTGCACGATGCCGCGCGACTGCCAGTCTTGCAGCAGGGCGATGTCGCCGGTGTCGTAAAGGATGTGCTGCACCTCGCATCCCATATCCGCACAGGCGGCATAGACGCGGGGGGCAAGATCGGGATCGCGGGCAGTTTCACGCACGGCGACAGAGGCCCAGCCGGGGCGAAGCTGCCGAAGGCAGGCGAGCTGCTGATTGACAGAGTAGAGGCCGGCGGCCTCGGTGGTGATTTGCAGGCGCATGTCCGGGACGGCATGGGCGAGTTCATCCAGCGCCTCGCGGTAGCGGCCCGCATCAAGCGAATGCGCGCCCGATGCGTCGCGCACATGCAGGTGGAGGCCCTGAGCGCCCGTATCATGGCAGGCGCGGGCGGTGGCCAGGATTTCCGGCAGGGTGACGGGCAGGGCGCCGTGATCGGCCTGGGTGCGCCGTGCACCGTTGGGAGCGACCATGATGAAGGGCTTTGGCATATCGGGTCTCGTTAGGCCCGTGGTGGGCGTGAAAACTGCCAAAAAGCATGGCGGAAAACCAAAAACAGTCAACGGGGACGAAAAATAACGTATGTTTTTCGAATATTCCGTGACGGAGGGCGATTCGGCATGGACCCGACGCTTAAAAACAGAACGATTTCAAATCTGAAGGCGATTTTGCCGGATCTGTCTCCACGGTTGCGCACAGTCGCAAAATACATTGTGGACCACCCGTCCGATTTCGGGCTGGACCCGATCCGGGAGACCGCGCGCAAGTGTGGTGTCAGCACTTATACGTTGGTGCGAATGGCGGAACGCAGCGGATTTGACAGCTATGACGAGATGCGCGAACCGTTCCGGCAGGCGCTGGTGTCAGCCGTGCCAGTGATGGAGCGTCCCGGCTGGATCGATAGCTTGCATGACAGCGGCGACCTGGGGCGGGTGCAGGCCGAAGCGTCGATGAATGCGATGTCGATCGTGCAGCGCTCGCTGGAGCGGCAAGACCCGGCGCGCATGAGCCGGGTGGTGCAGATGCTTCTGGAGGCAGAGAACGTGTACCTGACGGCGGTGCGGGCCAGCTATGCAATGGCCTACTATTTTCATTACGTCGGACGTATGGCTCTGCCAACGCTGCAATTAATACCGCGCCACATGAACAGCGCGATTGACGAGTTGAACCATGCGGGGCCGGGGGACGTAATGATCGCGATCAGCGTGACACCCTATTCGCGTGAAACTATCGAGGCGTGCAAATTTGCCCTGGCGCGGGGGGTTCGGTTGGTGATGGTGTCCGACAGTGACGTGATCAGTTCCGAGTTTTCGGCCCATGAAACGCTGGTGGCCTCGGTAATCACGACCCATCATTTTGGTTGTTTCAGTGGCGTCATGGCGGTGCTGGAAACTTTGCTGGCGCTTTTGGTGGATCAGGGCGGCGCGGGCGCGCGGGCGCGAATCAAGTCGTATGAAGATTTGAGAAAGGACAACAACGCTTACTGGATCGCGCAAAAAAAAACATTAGTTTTTGGGTGACAGCCGAAATAACTTTGGCCAGCTTAGGGTGTACAAAAGACGGCGTTTGCAATGCGCCGTGTCAAAAAACAGACGGGAGAAATCGAAAATGAACATCAAAACAACAATTTGCGGCCTGGCGACGGCAGTGAGCCTGGCGCTGGGCGGCGCGGCCGCGGCGCAACAGACTTTCGTGACCATCGGCACCGGAGGCGTGACCGGCGTGTATTACCCCACAGGCGGCGCAATCTGCCGTCTGGTGAACAAGGGGCGCAAGGAACACGGTATCCGTTGCTCGGTCGAGTCCACGGGTGGATCGGTTTACAATATCAACACCATCCGTGAAGGCGAGCTGGAATTCGGCGTTGCACAGTCGGACTGGCAGTACCACGCTTATAACGGCACGTCGAAATTCGCCGATGCCGGACCTTTCGAAAACCTGCGCGCGGTCTTTTCGGTGCATCCCGAGCCGTTCACCGTTGTCGCGCGTGCCGACAGCGGCATTACGAATTTCGATGATCTGAAAGGCAAGCGTGTAAACATCGGCAACCCGGGTTCGGGCCAGCGCGGCACGATGGAAGTGCTGATGGCTGCCAAGGGCTGGTCCACCGACGATTTCGCGCTGGCGACCGAGCTGAAGGCGGCGGAACAGTCGGCGGCGTTGTGTGACAACCAGATCGACGCGATGGTCTATACGGTTGGCCACCCCTCGGGATCGATTCAGGAGGCGACAACCGCCTGTGATTCCGTGCTGGTGACGGTGGATGGCCCCGTTGTTGACCAACTGATTGCGGATAATTCGTTCTATCGCGCGGCGACCATTCCGGGCGGCATGTATCGCGGATCGGACAATGACACGATGACCTTCGGTGTGGGCGCGACCTTTGTCACTTCGTCCGATGTCAGCGATGACGCGGTGTATGCCGTGGTGAAAT
The DNA here is from genome assembly GCF_016019955.1 of Thiosulfatihalobacter marinus. Classification (GTDB taxonomy): domain Bacteria; phylum Pseudomonadota; class Alphaproteobacteria; order Rhodobacterales; family Rhodobacteraceae; genus Shimia; species Shimia marinus_A. The sequence goes on along the minus strand of NZ_JAECRZ010000026.1, from coordinate 5,453 downwards.
CGGTGTTCGAGAATTTTGACGACTTCAAGAAGCTGCACCCTGCATTTGCCAACCTGAAGCCCGAGGAAATGATCCGGGACGGTCTTTCAGCACCGCTGCATGATGGTGCGGCCAAGTATTACAAGGAAAAAGGCTGGATGGAGTGATCCTGGCCGGCTGATACTTTCAAGACTGAAAGGGGCGGTGCGCCGCCCCTTTTTCCAATAAGGAGCGCGCCCCGAGGCGCGCCGTTGCTGCGAAAGCGGATTTCAGGGAGAGATTGCATGGCCGATAAAGACAGCGGCAGCCGCGCGTTGAGCGAGGACGAACTTCAGGATCTGGTGGCGTCCACCGATGCCGGAGCACGAAATCCGGTGGGGCCTGTTGGCACGCTTCTGGCAGTTGTCGCGGTCGTGTGGTCGCTGTTTCAGGTTTTGCTGGCCTCGCCGATTTCGAACTACGTGCTGCCGGGAGATCTGATCAACAACAGCCGTCAGATTCACCTGGCCTTCGCCATTTTCCTGGCTTTCATGGCCTATCCCGCACTGCGCTCTTCGCCGCGCAGCTACATTCCGGTCCAGGATTGGGTCATGGCGCTGGTCGGTGCGGGCATCGCGATGTACGGGTTCATATTCTACCAGAAGATCGTTGATGCCGGCGGTTTGGCGGATGACATGGACAAGTGGTTTGCCCTTGTCGGCCTGCTGCTGCTGTTCGAGGGTGCGCGCCGGGCGCTTGGCCCGGCTATGGCAATCATCGCGATGATCTTTCTGGTTTACGTGTTCTTCGGGGCCTCCGAGTGGATGCCAGAGGTGATCCGCTGGAAGGGGGCTTCGCTGAAAAAGGCCATGAGCCATATGTGGATCACATCCGAGGGTGTATTTGGCATCGCGCTGGGGGTATCCACCAAGTTCGTGTTCCTGTTCGTGCTGTTCGGTGCGCTGTTGGAAAAGGCGGGGGCCGGGAATTATTTCATCAAGATGGCGTTTGGTGCGCTGGGGCATTTGCGCGGCGGTCCGGCCAAGGCGGCGGTTGTCGGATCGGCCGCGACGGGGCTGATCTCGGGCTCGTCGATTGCCAATGTCGTCACCACCGGGACGTTTACCATTCCGTTGATGAAGCGGGTCGGGTTTTCCGCCGAAAAGGGTGGTGCGGTTGAGGTGGCGTCATCGGTCAACGGGCAGATCATGCCGCCGGTGATGGGGGCCGCCGCCTTTTTGATGGTGGAATATGTGGGTATCTCTTATGTCGAGGTGATCACGCACGCCTTTTTGCCGGCGGCAATCTCTTATGTCGCTCTGGTCTATATCGTCCACCTTGAGGCGGTTAAGAACAATATGCCGACGCTGGGCAACCGGGTGGTGAGCCTGGGCAAGACCGTTGGTGGAATGGCACTGTTTTTCGCGGGTTTCGCCGGGCTGAGCTATGGGGTGCAGTACCCGGTGCGGTGGATCACGTCGACATTGCCCTCGTCCGGGCTTGTGCTGACGGCGCTGATCATTCTGGTTTACGTCGCGCTTTTGTGGCTTGCCTCCAAGGGACCGGACCTTGAACCGGATGACCCCAATGCCGAGGACGTGGAATTGCCCGTGGTGGGTGAAATCTACAAGACGGGCCTGTATTTCCTGTTGCCGATCATCGTTCTGGTCTATTTCCTGATGATCGAACAGAAATCGCCCGGCCTTTCGGCGTTCTGGGCGACGATGCTGTTGTTTGTCATCCTGCTGACCCAGCGCCCGTTGAAAGCGATGTTCCGTGGCGAGGGTGCCCTTGGCGATGCGTTCAGGGCTGGCTTTGGCGACCTGTTGCAAGGGCTGATCGACGGCGCACGCAACATGATCGGGATCGGTCTTGCCACCGCAACGGCGGGCGTGATCGTGGGCACGGTGACGCTGACCGGAGTGGGGCAGGTGATGGCCGATCTGGTCGAGTTTCTGTCAGGTGGCAACCTGATCCTGATGCTGGTGATGGTCGGGCTGCTGAGCCTTGTGCTGGGTATGGGACTGCCGACGACAGCGAATTATATCGTGGTGTCGTCGTTGATGGCGGGCGTTGTGGTGGAACTGGGCGCGCAGAACGGGCTGATCGTGCCGCTGATCGCGGTGCATCTGTTCGTGTTCTATTTCGGGATCATGGCGGATGTGACACCGCCCGTGGGGCTGGCCAGTTTTGCCGCCGCCGCCGTGTCGGGCGGGGATGCGATCCGCACCGGATTTATCGCGTTCTTCTATTCGCTGCGCACTGTGGCGCTGCCATTCGTATTCATCTTCAACACCGATCTTTTGCTGATCGATGTCGGATGGGTGCAGGGGATAACCGTCGCCGTGGTAGCCACGATCGCGATCCTTGTCTTTACGGCGGGCACGATGGGCTATTTCCTGACCCGCAGCCGGATCCACGAGAGCGTGCTGTTGGTGGTGGTGGCCTTTGCCCTGTTCCGGCCGGATTACCTGATCAACCGCATTCAGCCTCCGTTCGAGATGGTCGAACCGGCGCGGCTGGAAATGGCGCTGGAGGCGGCGCAGGATGGATCCGAATTGCGTGTGATCGTGGCGGGGCCGGATTTTGACAGCGGCGAGATGAAGGAAACTACGCTGGTTCTGAAAATCGTCGGCGACGGATCGGGCAGCGACCGTTTGACCGAATTCGGGCTGTTGCTGATGGAAGAGGATGGGGCCGTGAAATTGGACGAACCCATGTTCGGTACGCCCTTTGCGGATACGATGCAGGGGTTTGATTTTTATGCCGACGATCCGGTGGTGATCGCGTCGGTCAAGGCGCCGGCAGATCAGTTTCCCAAAGAGATCATGTACATACCGGCGCTGTTGCTTCTGGGGCTTGTGGCCCTTGCCCAGCGGCGGCGTCAGCGCAAGGAACCAACGGGAGAAATGGCATGACCAAACATGTGCTCTGCGCCATCGACCTGACGCATAAAAGAGAGTCGGAAGAGAAATTGCTGCTTCAGGCGGCGGACCTGGCCAAGCATTACGGGGCGACGCTAAGCGTTGTTACCGTGGTGCCGGATTACGGCATGTCGATCGTGGGGTCGTATTTCAAGGAAGGCACGCTCAAGGCGGCGGCCGAGGCGGCGAACGAAAAGCTGCACGCGCTGGTGGCCGAGACCCTGCCGGATTTCGGACATGTGCAGCACATTGTCGAAGTGGGAACGGTTTACGAGCGGATTCTGGATGCCGCCACTCGGTCCAAGGCGGATCTGGTGGTGCTGGGGGCGCACAAGCCTGACCTGATCGACAAGCTGCAAGGGCCGAATTCGGCCCGGGTAGCGCGACACGCACCCTGTTCGGTGCTGGTGGTGCGTCAGTCCTGAGGCATCCGGTCGGGCGGGATAATGGCACCCCGGCACCCGATCACCCGCGCGGCGAGTGCGTGGCCCCGCGCCATGGCAGTGCTGTCATCGTGGCCCTGAATCAAGGCTGCCAGATAGCCAGCGTTGAAGCTGTCGCCGGCGGCGGTGCTGTCTACCACATCGACCGGAAATCCGGGGGCGGGCGGCGTCGGGTGTTTGCCAGAAAGATCCAGCGGTCCCTGGGCCCCCCGTTTGAGGGCGCCCCGGGTGATCCCATAGCTCTTCAGCCGCTCTAGCGCGGCGTCTTCGCTGGCATCTTCGAACAGCGCCATTTCGTCATCCACGGAGGGCAGCGCGATATCGGCGCCTTGCCACATGCGCGCCGTCAACATGCGCGCGGTATTCACATCTTCCCACAGGGCGGGGCGGTAATTGCTGTCGTAAACTACGGTTCCGCCATTGGCCGAGAACTGCTGGAGATAGGCGATCAGCCGGTCACGGCTTTTGGGCGGGAGAATGGCAAGAGAAATCCCCGACAAAAGGATCATGTCGAGCGCATCCAGCGCCGTGGGGGCAATCGTGCAGGGCGGCGTGAACAGGGTGCGGGCCGCGGCGGCCGAGCGCCAATAGGAAAAGCTGCGCTCGCCGTGTTCGTCGGTGTCGATGGCATAAAGGCCGGGCATCATGCCGGGGCGGGTTTCTATGAGCGTGTCGTCAATCCCATGTGCGGTCAGCGCCGTAAGAATGCGCAGGCTGTAAGGGTCATTCCCCAGGGCGGTAACATAGGACACCGGCACTTGCGCCGGTCGCAACAGCCGCGCGAGGTATACCGCGCTGTTGTAGGTATCCCCCGCCACGCCAAGCTGCGCCGCGCCGTCTTTGTCGGCAATCAGTTCGATCATCACCTCGCCAAGACAGGCGACAGAGCGGATAGGGCGTTTGTTTCGGGTCATCTGAAAAGCCTGTTTTGCGCTAACATTCACACCGCGCGCACAGTGACCTTTGGGCAAGAGATGTCAAGCTGTTCCTTAGCCGGGTGCGGCTGGCAGAAAATTGGGCGATTGGGTTGGAATCGATCTTGTACTTCGGAGCGGAGCGGGGATATACCCGTCGGCGGAGACGTGGCCGAGTGGTCGAAGGCGCTCCCCTGCTAAGGGAGTAAACGGGAAACCGTTTCGAGGGTTCGAATCCCTTCGTCTCCGCCACTTGACCTGTAACCCACTGGTCAAAATACAGTTTTCCAAGAGCGAAACTGGCAAATCCGGCTCCTGCTACAGAACACTGCTACAGTGGGAGCGCCAAGGATGGGCATTACTCCGCATCTAGTGCTTCGCGGCACGACATATTATTTTCGCATGGCCGTGCCCCGCCACCTCGTCAAAAAGGTTGGTCGGGCCGAGGTCTCGACCTCTCTGAGAACTGTTCATCGCAAGGAGGCGACGCTAAGGTGTCGCTATCTAAGCAATTCGTTGGACGTGTATTTTCAGGGGCTTGGAATGCAGGATGGCCCGAGCATCGAGGACATTGACGCCGAGATAAAGGCGTACTTCCAGCGGGCGCTGAACTGGTCGCTGGAGTACAACCTCGTGTTTGTCGATGATCTGGATGTTGCCGAAGAGGCTGAAGGGTTGCCCAAGCTGATCGAGGAATACCAAGGCCAGCTCAAGTCAGGCAAGTTCAGTCAAACGGTGCAGAGCGACGCAAACGAACTCTTGGCCCCCTTACTACCCAGCGGAGGCAAGGCCGATCTAGGAGCGATCAGACACGCCTGTCGCGGTATCGCTATGGCAAAGATCGAACAATATCGGCGTCTCATCGGTGATCTGACCGGGGAATACCCTGCTCTTGGAGCGGGTGATCCCCGTTTTGCGGGAATGGTGGCCACCGACCTGCCACCGATGGATGGGGACGACTTAGCAGGCAAGCCCGAAACGTTGCAGTCAATTGCAGAAAAGTACCTCGAATTTAAGAAGAAGAAAGGGGACGACGCGAAAACGCGGTCGGACTTCGATATTTCCATGCGGTTGGTGCAGGCCATCTGACCTGCCACGGGATTTTTCCTCCACCGTTGATTAGAGTCCGACCTAACGTGAGGACGGACAATGAAGCGAACAAGATTCACGGACGAACAGATCATCGGCATCCTGGCTGAGCACGAGGCGGGCGC
>NZ_JAECRZ010000025.1 GCF_016019955.1 Thiosulfatihalobacter marinus | reverse complement strand
GCAACGGCACTTCAGATCATGCTGACAAACAAGCGAAACGTGCTCGATTCGCCGAAAGCCCCATTACGGCATCTTTCTCTTTCCAACCGCCAACTGGACCGCGGAAACTGACAAGGGTCCGACACCACCGCGGTTCCCAAGGGCTTCATACAGTCAGTGCCGGTTGGGGTCCAAGATCGGCAAGGAATATCGGCAACCCCAGCCCGGACGCGGCAATCGTCGCCCTATTATCAATGACTTATCTGATTTTCTCGATCGGCAAAAATCGCGCCTGCTGCGACTTTTCGGGCCCAAAAATCTGGATGTCCGACGTTCAGAGCAATCCCGCGTTACGGATTAGCTTGGGAAACGAAGGTGCTGCACCCCCTGCCACCTTGCAATTCAGCAATAATGTCGCTATATACCGTCATTATCACTGTAGGGGCATAGATCATGCACATCACGAACTTTGCAGAAGCTGGGCAATTCGAACCGCGCAAGATCGCCGCAGCCTTGCGCACTTCGGCTGAGGAAATCGCATTGACCGTTGGCTTGGGCAAAGATGCGTTGCAGAGGCGAACCCGCATCGGTTCGGACAAGACGCAGCGTCGCCTGCGCGAGTTGGTTGAGGTGCTGAACAAAGTCGAACCGCGCTTCGGCTCAGAACTGATGGCCTATGCATGGTACCGGTCAGAGCCCCTGCCCGGCTTTGATGGCCGGACAGCCATGCAGCTGGTGCAGGAAGGCAAAGCTCAGCAAGTTCTGGAATACATCGATGCGGTCGATGCGGGCGTCTTTGCCTGATGCCGCTGAAAGATGGGCGCTACACAGGGCCACTCTATCGCGCCCTGAACCCGGTCTATGCGCGTGAACCTCTCTCCGGACGAGGCGCTGAACTCTATGGAGGGCGCTTCAACGCCAAGGGCACCCCTACGCTCTACACCTCGCTGGATCCCGCGACCGCTCTTAGAGAAGCCAACCAGGTCGGCAGCCTGCAACCCACGATCCTGGTGTCCTACAAGGCCGACCTTGGGCCTATTTTCGATACCCGCCATCAGGACGGACTTGACCGGTATGGCGCGACCGAGGCGATGCTTGCCGACCCTGTATGGCGCATGAAGATGCTCGATGGCCAATTGGTGCCGACACAGGAGTTAGCACGCGCCCTCAATGCGGATGGGTTTGCAGGGCTTCTGATCCAGAGTTTTGCCAAGGGCGCGTCATCATCGGACTTCAACATCGTTTTGTGGGGCTGGGCTGGCAAAAACGGTTCTTTGGAAGTTGTGGATGACGAAGAACGGCTGTCACGCATGTGAGTTGTGAGACTTGGTGCCGGATCTGTCCACCGCGGTGGACATCGGCCGGTCGGAGAAACACGGAATGACCGCGCAGAAGCGCCCTATTGGAATTTGGCTCGGTAGCTATGATGCGTGTGGAAAGACCGCGGGTCATCCTGCCGTTACCCATGTTGGGCCGTTCGTGGTTGTAAGACCAGAGCCACTCCGTGGCAATCTGCTGAACCGCCTCAATGCTTTCGAAAATGTAAAGGTCCAGCCATTCGTGCCGGACCGTCCGGTTGTAGCGCTCGACATAGGCATTCTGCTGGGGCTTGCCGGGTTGGATATAAGACAGGGTGATGCCCTTGTTCTCAGCCCATTCCATGAGGGTGCCGCTGATGTATTCCGGGCCCTTATCGAAACAAATTGTTCCAAGAGCACCGCGCCATTCGATGATCTGGTTCAGCGCCCGCACGACCCGCTCAGCAGGCAGCGAGAAGTCGATCTCGATGCCCAAGCCCTCGCGGTTGAAATCATCCAGGACATTCAACAGCGAAAACTGGCGACCGTCGCCGAGGCGATCCGCCATGAAGTCCATCGACCACACCTCGTTCGGTGCGTCCGGCACAGCCAGCTCATCAGGTTTGTCCCGCTTCATCCGTTTGCGCAGCTTGATCCTGCGGTTCAGTTCCAACTCGCGGTAGATCCGATACACCCGCTTGTGGTTCCAGCCATGCCCCTAGACGTTGCGCAGGTAGAGAAAGCACAGACCGAAGCCCCAGCTCTTCTTCGCTGCTGTCAGCCCCAATAGCAGATCCGCGATTTGCTCGTTCTCATCGTCTAGGTTGGGGCTGTACCGATAGCAGGTCTCACTGACGTCGAACGCCCGGCACGCCAGCGCAATGCTGACCCCCTTCATCGCCACCGCTTTCACGGCCAACTCTCGGCGCTGAGCTCGCCGTCTCATTTTTTCCAAGCGCCTCCTTCAGGAGGTCATTCTGCATGCTGACGTCGGCATACATGCGCTTCAGGCGTCGGTTCTCCTCGGCCATCGCCTTCATCTCGCTAATCAGGCTGGCGTCCATGCCGCCGTACTTCGCCCGCCATTTGTACAGCGTGGCGCTGCTCATGCCATGTTCCCGGCACAGTTCGGCGGCAGGCACAACGCCCTCCATCTGGCGCAGCACGCCCATGATCTGCGCCTCGGTGAATCGTGTCTTCTTCATCGGAATCTCCTCGTTCATCCTGCCGAGAAAATTTTTCTTCCGCATCTCCTTTAGATCGGTGGGTATTACCATTGGACTAGTTGCCGGTCAGACGTCCACCGCGGTGGACACTAGGCGGTTTGCATAGCAGTTTTGGATAGACGCTTGATCAAAGCCATTGGATCAAACTGGTCTTGACGTTGGCCCAAGGTAATACTGTGAAAATACGCTCCAAAGTCCCTGATACGTTTTCCAAGTTGTAGCATGATGAAGATCGCGCATGACGCTTTCTGAGCTCCGACTGCATTCTTGGCTTTTTCGAATGTATCTGGGTGAATCCCCATCATGGGTGCAAGTGTTCGAGCATGGTTTTCAATTTCCAACCAGTTTCTAAGTCTCTCTGTGGAGAACGACGTCGCTTGATCGCAAACTGAGGTTAGCAAGTCTGGTTTCAGAGCTTCATTGCCTATGTTGCTATCTAAATCTTTTTTTTCTTCTTCAGACTTAGATTGGTGCCGGACAGTTTGTCCGTCATTGGCGGGCAATTCTACAGTTTCTGGTGGGTCATCTGGGGTATGTAAACTCTGGCATTCTCTGTCTGTGTCTGCGAGTAGCGCGTGGTATTCAGGAAGGCTCAGCTTCCTGCGTAGAGCTCTCCGTGCGTGGCTGATGAATGTGTTGCTGGGATCATGCTCTTCCAAGTGGGCGAGTTTTGTGAGGATCTGTTTGCGGGCAAATATCCGATCCCGCCGGTTATTTTCCATCTCATGTGCTATGGCGATAAGCTCGTTCGCACGTTGGAGGAGGGGGGTTAGAGATAGTCCATAACTGATGCATTCCCCGCTGGACGAGCGAACGCGGTAGCGCTTTCGGTTCGAGCTGTCATTGCGCTTGATGAAACCGAGTTCAACGAAACGGTTGATGTGTCTGCGAAGGGTCCGTTCGTCGATACCGCCGACGCGCTGGCAAATCGAGTCGTTGGACGCGAAAACCGTTTCCCCATGGCCGGGCTTCAAGAAACTGAGCATGGCTTGAAGTGTTTGGATATGGCCAGGACGCAGACCGAATACGCTACGTGCATCTCTCAGTGCCCTGAAGATGGTCCAGATGTCGGTTTCAGCCGCAGAAATTGAGCCGCAAGATGCATCAGCACCATCGGTTCTGATCGATAGTTTTGTAAATGCCATGGTTTGTTCACGACGACCGTTCGGCCCACAACTTCCCTGTCTCTTCCCAAGATTTCGCTCAGGAAAAGGCAATAAAAATCCGTCCACCGAATCGGTGACTCTTGACCAGTTTGCTGGAGGTTGCTACATCATGAGTGCTAATCGAATGATGAGGGCTCTCCAGGGGAAACTTTGGGGGGCTCTTTTCTTTCTGGTCTTCGCTTTTCTCCTCTGCTCGCGTTACTCGGTGTGGCTTGGGTTAGGACCCAGAGCCGCTCTCATTCCGCCACTGTTTGAAGAGCTGCAAAAGCGTTGCCTCCGCGCGCTCTTCGAACCATCGGCCGAATTCTGGGTTGTCCTTCTTGGCGATCTTGATGGCGATCGTTTTCTGATCGACTGTCAGTGTTCCCACGGAGCTACCGTCCCCGTCTTTGACGACGGACGTTAGGCTGCGGTTGGCTTGCTTCTTGTCGCTACGCGCCTTGTTCGAGCAAGCCGAGTAGACTGCCTGAAACTTCTCCGCGCTTGGAGTGTCGTCGGGCAGGGCGGCAATTGCCTCTTTGGCCGTGTTCACCAGATCTATCTTTTTTGAGAACGCGGCCAGGTCACCCCACTGCCGTCGTCCGATGCCATGTGCCGGCCCGATCAGCTGTACAAGCCCTTCTGGCAGTTGCTCTATGACGACGCGATGGTTGGATACGCCCTGCCGTGTCAAGCCTAGAGCATCCTGAATAACGTTTGGCTTGTAACCTGATTCCTGCATCTCTTTGATAAAAAGAGATTTCTCGATGAAAGACGGGTCTAGTCGGAGGTTGTTCTCTTGGCCCTGTGCGATCAGAGATGCGTCGTCATCCAAGGTTCGAACGATCGCCTTGACCGTTCCGCCGACCATGCGGATCGCTGCAAGTCTGCGTCGGCCGTAGATGATACGGTATCTGTCCGGTTGGGCCGATGGACGGACCATAATTGGCACTTGTTGCCCATGCTTGCGAATGCTTTCGGCCAACTCATCAATACTGGAATCCTCCAGTACCAACCGATCGCGCAGACCATCCATGTCAATCTGATCGGGCTCGATGTCCCGAATGGAATTCGCGGTAATCTCGCGCAAAGAGTCGCGCAATCCGCCAACAGATCCTGGCAGTTTTGCCGCTTTTGGCGGGGTAGGGGAGGGGGCCGCGCTCTGCTTCTCGTCCTTTGGAGGCTGATTGAAGATATTTCGGGCCATCAGCGACGCCCCCATGCCATTTGGATTGTTTGTTCCAACTCATCGCCAACGCCGTTCACGCTGGTCAGAGCGCGATCAATCGTTTTCCTGATGAACTGGCTCGGATCAACTTCGTAGACGGTTTGCTGGGTCATGCCGGCGTCCGAGATTGCTGTAGACTTCAGCATTGGCTCAGTCATGACCTGACCGGCCAAGATCGATCTCAGGTAGCCCGCCATTTGCGTCTGAGGCCCGTCCGAAGGCTCGTATCTCGTTATCAAGAACTTAACGAAGTCCCAGGTAACGCGCCGGCCAATGGCTTCTTCGACAGCCTTCACCGTTTCCGAAGCAAGCTTGAGGAACTGGCTCATAGAAGCAATGTCGAGCATGCCTGGTACCACCGTTACCAGGAGCCCCGTCGAGGCTGCCAACGCCGTTAGGGTAAGAAAACCAAGTTGAGGTGGACAGTCGATCAGAACGATGTCGTAATTCGCCTCTACTTCCTCAAGCGCTAAGGCGAGACGCTCCGCAAATATGGGCTGCACCCGGCGGGCGAGGGCGTTTGCCGTCTCAGTTTCGTATTCCGAGAGCATTAGGCCCGCTGGGACCATATCGAGCTTATGGAAGTAAGTTTTTTGGATAACGGCCGAGAGCGGAACTTGTTCCTCATATCTCAGGGCATCATAGATTGTGCCGCCTTCAGCGAACTCGAGCTCAGGCCGAAAGCCGAAAAAGGTGGTCAAACTTGCCTGCGGATCGAGATCCAAGACCAACACTCGGTAACCTCGCAAAGCATACCGTTGTGCAAGATGGATCGTTGCTGTTGTTTTTGATGATCCGCCTTTGAAATTGACGACAGATATCACCTGGAGACGATCGCCGTCACGTCGACCAGGGCGGTAGCTTTCTGCGTTCTTTCCGGTGCGCCCCAGAATGTCGCGCAGCTTATCGATCTCCTGGGCTGTGTAGAACCGGTGTCCGCGGTTGTCTGTTTGAACTTCCGGGAAGCTGCCGTCCTTGTGCCGGTTGCGCAGGTTAGATGTGCTCACGCGCAGGAGGCTGGCAACTTCGGTAGAACTGAAACGGCGCAGGGACTTTCGTTCTTCGGGCTCGAAAGCGATCTTCATCTGGCGATCCAAAGATTCAGCCAGATTGTCGGCAAATGCTCCGATGTCGGAAGAGCCTATGCCTTGCGCGTATCCAACGTTACGATCATCCATGTCCTGCCGCCCACTCTCGGCCTCTGTTGAGGCTCTTGGTCATTCTGACGGTGTACAGCGCGTCTGACGCGTTTTGCCGTCAGAACGGGAATGCCACGATCAAGTGAGTCCGGCAAGAAGAATCTAGATGTAGTGTGAAAGTTATCCACAGCACCAATACGTACAGTCACATCAAGATAACCGCAAGTTGTTGATTTTACGGCAATAAGTCCACAAGACCGTGCTTCAAGCCGCTCATGAGGATTGTTTGGACGGTATTGGCTAAACCCATGCAACCAATGGCACAATTGACCTTCTGACAGTGTTTGGAGCGATAGATTCAGCTGTTTGAGCCTCTGCTAGTTACAGTTGGGAGTGAGCCGATTCTGATGAAATTAGGCCAAGCCGCTCCGCGCGTTCGAGCAACATTTTGACCGAAGACGGCTGCCAGCTGGTACGACCTCGAGGGGTCCGTTCGCGCATCGATTCCAGCCGGTCGCAGATCGCCTGCAGCGTGATTTCGGGGTCCGCGCCTTTGATCGCTGCGACGATGGCCGGCAGGCGGTCATTGGTTTCGCGGCGTCCGGCGCGGCCAAGCACCTCGGCAGGAAGGAAACCGTCTCTGACATAGGCCTTCACAGCGCGGAGCAGTCGGCTTTGTGTCCAATGGCGATCTGGGGACAGTCGGCCATTGATGATCCGCAGCAGGTCTTCCCAGGCCATATCCGGCCGCAAGCGGCGCACATGGGGCACCCAATCCTGCGCGGTCTCGTTGAGGCGCTCCATATAGCCGTCCTGTCGCGCAAGCCGCACCTTGCGCAGCGCGGCGGGATCCTTGGCGCGTAGCCCAGGATTGCCACCAACGCGCCCTTTGGCGCGCGCAGAGGCAAGCCCGGCCTTGGTGCGTTCGCGGATCAGAGCGCGCTCGAACTCGGCCGCGGCACCCAGAACCTGCAGCGTGAACTTGCCTTGCGGGGATGCGGTGTCGATGGGATCCTGCAGGGAGCGGAAGAAGGCGCCCTTGGCCTCCAGACGTTCGATCACCTCCAGCAAGTGCGACAGAGACCGCGCAAGCCGGTCGATCCGCACAACGACCAGCGTATCGCCGCTCTGGACGCGTTCGAGCACGCGTGCCAGCACCGGTCGCGCGCGATTGCCGCCCGAGGCGTGCTCTTCAAAGATCTCGACGCAACCCGCAGTTTGCAGGGCCTCAGACTGGGGCAGGGGGGTCTGATCCTCTGTGGAAACACGGGCGTAGCCTATCAGGGGCATTGTCGCGTTTAGTTCCCGATTTCAATTGAAGCAGTAAGCTGAAACTGAAGCGCTGGAATTTCACCTTAGCGCTTCACCAATGGGTCAAGAATCCTGAGCTTCACAGCCCTGCGGCTTTGGTCAGGTTCACCCGGAACCTGTCGCGCCTGCGCTGATAGCGCCGGGTCATCTCGGCCGACGCATGTCCGAGTTGCTTTTGAACATAGCGCTCATCAACCTCTGCCGACGAGGCGAGCCCGGCACGCAAGGAATGCCCCGAGAACATTGCCAACCGTTTGGCTTCCGGCAAATCGGATCTGATGCCACTCTTCATAACGGTTGCCTTGATCAGTCGCGCTATGTGCTTGTCGGAAAGGCGGGACTCGAGGGCACGCTTGCCGTCCCGCGAGGTGCGCACGAAGACCGGCCCAAAGTCGATCTTCGCAAAGTGTAGCCATTGCTCAAGCGCGTGGACGGGACAGGTCTGGCCGCTTGAGCCACGCCCGACCTCAACCTCGCGCCATCCGGTCTTGGCATTGAGGGTGAGCAGGGCGCCGCCGTCGAAGACTTCGACCCAGCCGCCGGAGTCCGGTGTATCGTCCTTATGCACATCGAGGCAGACCACCTCCGACCGGCGCAGGCCACCTGCATAGCCCAAAAGCAAGATCGCCCGGTCTCGGAGCCCGCGGAGATCGTAGGAAAGGGTGGCCACCATGGCCTGGATGTCCTCAGGCAGGATCGCTTCCTTCTGGACCGGCGGGCGCGCATGCTTGCGTTTGATCCCGGCCAGAACGGTGGCGATATGCCGGTCCTTGCGATCAAGAGTGAACCCGCGCTGTCTGTAGTTCCAGGCAAGCCCCGAGAGACGGCGCTCGATCGTGGAGACCGAAAGGGTAGGGGCCTTCCCGGTTGGTGCAGCCAGATCAGCCACATAAAGTCCAATCATCTCGGGCGCGGGGGGCAGAGGTTCCGTGCCTTTCAACCGGCACCAGCGGCTGAAGTGTTTCCAGTCGGCCGCATAGGCCTTGTTCGTGTTCCCGGCTGTCGAGGCCTCGGCGTAGCCACGGGCGGTATCGATCAGCCGGTCGAGTGCGCCGGAGCCGGCCACATTGGCGGGCAGGGCGATTGAGGCTCGGTCCCGAGAGGTTCTCTTGTCGTGTTCGTCACCGTTCAACGAGTCATAGGACGCTGAGCTCGAAATCTCTGCGCCAGACGCGTCGGAATCCTCGATTTTGGTGCTGTTATTCGTAGGACTGCTCATGTTTTCGAGCATATCATTTTTACGCCCGATAACGCAAGGTTATTGGACATTAGAGCAAGAGATAGTGTGAGGCGGTTTCTACGCTATTTGCTGGCAGAAAGCGCCGTCTTGGGATAGCGTCCCGGCATGACGTTTGCTCGCGACATCCGCACCAGCGACCCTGAAACGATACCCCGGATGCCAGCCTGGGTCATCGCCACACGGGTTGAAACCCTTGAAGATGTGGCGTTTTTGTCAGGTGCAGCGCTTACTCACCTGTATCATGTGTTTGCACGAGACGATGTCCCCCAAGCATTGTTGCGGGACCGGCTGGCCCTGCACGCCGCAGAGGCATGCGTGGCGCTTTCCGGTCGGATGGAGAGGGCGGGGGAATTGCGCGACGCGGTGCACCTCCTGCGTCCCGGCGACCTTCCCGGTCCGGCAGGCGAAACCTACCTTGCCTGGCGTCGCGCGGTGGAACGGTCGGTGTCGGTCAAGGCTTTGAGCCGAGCTTTACCGACCATCGAGTCTTGCCAGATCGCCACGTGGCTGGATGCGGGAAATGGAGCGCCGGTGACCCGTGCCGCGATGGCGCTGGATGCTGTCCTGACGGAGGCACCCCGTGCCGAAGTCCCGGCGTTGATCCTCGCGGACGCCGCCCTCGCCCAGGCGCTTGGTTGGGATCATGTCGTGCCGCTGCTGGCCGCGGGTTTGAAACGCACAGACCTGCGCAAGCGGGGTGACGATTTGCGCCTAGCCTGTCATCGCGCAGTGACCGCATCCGCGGTCGAGGCCGCGCGTCTGGCTGTCGATCTCGCGCGTCGGGCTTCGCTTTTGAAAGGAGTTGCACCAAAGCTTCGGGCCAAAGGGGCAGGGGCGGCGGTGAAAATATTCCTGACGCAGGACGCCGTGGCGCCCAGTGCCCTGCCTTTGCCGGACCGCGCGGCGCGGCGGCTCTGTGACCGGCTTGTCGATCTCGGCGCGGTCCGTGAGCTAACCGGGCGCGACACATTCCGGCTCTACGGGGTGTAGCCATGAGCATGGACAGCGAAAGTGGGAACCGGTTTCGCGGTTCGGACATGCGACCGGAAAGGAAGTCGAAGGATCGACCAGAAGCTGAGCTTGATCGCGAGTTGCTCGACCTGCCACCGGAGTTGCGCTGGCGGGAATGGATGCGCCGGATCGAGGCGGTGCTGTTTGCCTCTGCCTCGCCTGTACCGCGCGAGGATCTGGCGCGCATAGTGGGGCAGGGGACTTCGGTTGATCTGCTGTTGGAAGACCTTGCCGCTGATCTGGAAGGGCGGGCGTTCGAGATTGCCATGGTCGCAGGGGGGTGGATGTTCCGGACGCGGCCTGTTTACGCGCCTGCGATCCGCGCCGCAGCGGATGTCGGAGACCAGTTGCTGGACCTGAACGAGTTCGACGTCGCGATTTTGGCGGCGATCGCCTACCACCAGCCGATCACCCGCGACGGGCTGAAGGATATCTTTGGCAAAGAGATCAGCCGGGATCTGATCGGGCGGCTGCATGCACACGGTCTGATTGGAACTGGGCCGCGCGCGCCGCGTCGTGGTGCCCCCTATACCTTCGTGACCACAGACGCGTTCCTCTCAGCTTTCGGGATGGAGAGCTTGCGCGACCTGCCAGACGCTGAACAGCTGAATGACGCTGGGCTGGCCGCGCGCCCTTGAAACCTGCTTCAGACCATCAGGGCACCTGCCGCTGCTGATGGAGCCGCGCGGCCGCCTGAACGAGATCCGCCAAATGCGGGCCAGCGGTGGTAGAGCAAGGCCCAGCTTTGGGCCGAGGCAGGACGGCATCGCTGAAGGATGTGACCAGTCCGCTCCAAGCTGGCGCAGCCTGAGCGACGCGTTTCCAATAAGAGATCGCGGGACTTCTTCGCGTTCCGAAAGGCGTCGACCGCCCTTCCGTCAATTGCCGAAGCAGATGATAGCGATCTCGATGAGGGAGGCGCGCGATGGACATGCGCTGTTTACCAAATTGAAAGCAGGCTGATCCAAGAAGGTCCGGGAGTGATCGCCCCTCTGCCATTCGATGCCCTGCTGCATGCAAACGAAGCAGATCGTCGATCAGGCGCTCCAGACGCCGAACTCCGTTGGCGGCGGGACGGGTGCGTTTGCAGAGGGCCGCGCCGCACCAGGCGCAGATCTGATGCGGCACAAGACGCTTCTGGCTGAACGGAGCCAATCCTTGTCCGCAAGACGGGCACCTGTCTCGAAGCCGACAACCGTGACGAAAGCAAGAAACGCGTGTCGCCAGGCTCCAGCCTCGGCGAAAATAGGGCGTTTCGTCTTCCGCCAGACAGGCCGGGCAGAATTGCAGCCAGGTCGCCTGCGTCTTTGGTGCGCAACTCTGCTGAGGCGATGCCCGCAGGGGCAAACGCAACCGGGCCAAGGGGTCAGGAGCAATGGTCAGAGCCGCGATGTCTTCCAAGGGTATGTGGGTATGTTCTCCCAGAAACTGCAGAATGCGATCTGGCATCGCTCGATCAAGACGTGCCGACCAGTTCTGACCTGGCGCTCCGAGAAGCGCACCAAAATAGTGCGGAGGTATGCCGTTTGCGTAAGCGAGGCGGTGCAGCCAGCTCGACAGAAGTTCACCTGGTGCGGGCATAATGCTCATGGGCCAACGGTTTCCCGCCGCGCCTTCATACCGCTCTGCAGGCGTCACGGAGATCCCGGTCGGCCCAAACCTCATGTCATCTCGTGACGCAAAGCGGAATTGCGGCGCCTCGAGAGAGGCACATAGCCAAGGTCCGACAGGGTTGCGCCCGTGATCCGGTCCTCACCGCGCGAGATTGCCGCAACTGCCGCCCTGGTGACTATCTCGATAACCTCGCCGATCAGCCCCTCTGACAGATCGTGGATGATCTTTGCCAAGGGTTCGCGCGACAGATCGGAGGCATTGGCTAGCGGCAGACTTACCTCAAGGCTGTCCAGAAGTGTCGCGAAATCCTCGTCATACGCCCAGCGTGGAATGGGGATCGTATCGAAGCGTGAGCCCATTTCGTCCGTGTCATGCACCGCATCGTAGATCGCGATTTCGCCGACAAGGACGGGTGAGATGTCATGCACTCGTGCGATCCGCCGCAAGAACGAGAAGATGGCCTTCACATCCTCGCGCCGCCCGCGCAACGCGCTGTGGAACTCGTCGAAGATCAAAAGGCGCGGCTTCAGGCGCTCCAGAAGATGATCGACCTGATCGCCGGCGCGGGCCAGGCTGCGCCAGCCAGCGGCTTGTGGCGCGCGCAATCCGGACAGGATGCTGGCATAGAAATGCGACAGCCCTGCACCTTCCCGGGTCTGAATCACCCACACCTTTTGCTGCTCGGCAACACGCAGATGTTCGACGGCGAAGCGTTCGGCGATCATGGTCTTGCCGTTATGGTAGGGACCGGCAAGCAGCAAACCGCGTGGGCGCAGGGATGGCGGTCGCTCAAGCAGCAGTCGCATCGCGTCATGCGCCGCGCCGGCCGCCGGATGGCTGATCCAGCGCGGCGCGCGCACATGGGCGATCCGCACTGCGTCATCGGCCTGCAAGAGTGGGACGGTGGCGGACATGAGGTGGTCCGGCACCTTACCAATCCTCGATTGGGAAGACCCGCCGCGGACGATCCGGGTCGAGCTTTGCCTGGGCCGAGGCGGAAGGCGTAGCGAAGTCGGCATAAGGCTTCTTTGCCTCGGTGGCATGCCGGGCGCGGGTCATCTCCTTCAAACGGCTTTTGGGGGTTTTGGCGGCGGCAACAGTTGCGGCGATTTCGCGTCGGATGGCTGATGCCTCCTGCACAGGGCGCCGCTGGATTTCGCGCCGCCGCTGTCGATCCGCCTGGTGCTGCCAGAGCGTGATCGGCTCGGCCAGTCCGTCCCGTCGCCTGACCGGCCGCCAAGCCTGGGTATCCGGATCCTTGACGTAGATATGGCTGATGTCGCGAGGATCATAGCACAGATCGAGCGGGGCCAGCCGGTCACGACGCGCAACCAGCGGGCCAAGCCAGGGCTCGAAATAGTCGATGGCGAAGAGACTGAAGCCCTGAGGTGAAATCTTCCGCGTCTTGCGTGGCAGGAAATTCAGCAGCACATCGACAGGTGCATCGATCGGCCGGTCTTTCGGCTGGAACCGATCTTCCCACTCTTTCGCCGGAACGGTCAGCTTGCGCGCATTCTGGCTCAGGTTGTGGTCGATGATCGCGAGCGCGATGCAGCGTTCGAGATCCGCGAAGCTGAGCCGTGCCCGCGCTTCCGAGGCATAGTCGCCCCGATCCGCGATGGAACGCCCCGTCTTGCCCGGCAAGGCGCGTAGCGCGGTGTTCACTTTCCCCAGCAGGCGTTCGACGACTCCGCCCCGATGCACGGTGCCCTTGTTCCGCATGCGAATGGAAATACCATAGTCCGCGCATCCTCTGCTGAAGGTGCTGCTTTGGAATTCCTTGGCGGAATCGACGACGATCTGCTTTGGGCGACCGTGCATCGGCCAAGCATGATCGATACTGCGTTCTGCCAGCCAGTCAATCTTGCAGCACATCGCGTGCGCCAGACAAAGTGCCACAGACAGTCGCGACGGCCGCTCGAGGGTCAGGCAGAAGCCGATGATCGCGCTCGTGGCCACATCTGCAGCGATGGTCAGATAGGGGCGCCCAACGAAAACACCGTAGTCATCAATAACCTCGACAAACTGGATGTCTGCCGGCGTGTGATCGATCTGGACAACGTCGAGCGCGTGGTTAGCCCGGATGTAGCCCGGTCGCGGCTTTAGCCGGTGCAGGTGTTTACCATCTGACAGGCGACGGCGGGCAATTTCTTCCGGGGCAAACAGAGTGGGGATCCGCCGGGCGACAGTGACATAGGCGGGCGGCCTGTGCCCTTCCTCTGCGCAACGGGCGCGGATCTCTTCAACGATTGGTGCAAGGTCCGGCTGCTCGGGGCGCAACCACATCTCCCGCAGGGTCATCGCAATGATGCTCTCGACCGCGGGACTGATCCTAGGTTTCCTTGTTCCACTCGTTTGCGGCAGCAGGGACGATACCCTGCGCTCTTCCCGATACCGCGCCAGATAGTTGTAGACTTGGCGTGTCGAGAGCCGCAGCTCGGATGCCGCGCGCACCACGGCCTCACGCACGGGCGCCACTCCGTCAAGAATCCGGTCCAGCTCACGCGCGGTACGCGTTGCCTTGGTCCACGCTTCATCCGAAACATGCCCTCCGCCGGACATCATCGATATGACGCTTTCGAGACTGGCTGCGCCGTGCGCCAACAGAGCCGCCACTCTTTGAAATACGGAACCAAAATTGAAGCCTTAAGCTGAAAAATGATGTGTGCTTACCCCGTATCATCCAGAAATCACGTAATAATCATGTGCTGAAATGGTGAAGAAAATGCGACACTGGTTCCTGCCTGGACCACTCGAAGAAGAGCCGGATGATTTCCCTCCGGGTCCACGGGCAGAACCACCAGACACTGCTGTCATCGAACACTGGGCAAAGGCAGAAAGCGTTTACTCCGCGCGACTCGCACGGGTTGCTGGACGCCTGGGTGCTCTGGATGACCGGCTGCTTCGCGGCCCGGAGGGCTGGAAGCATCGGCTCGCTCTTATCGAGGCAGCGGACCTCAGCTGGTTCGCAGGGGATCGGGTGAGTTCTGATCGTCTGGCGCTTTGGGTATCGATGCGGCTGTCAGGTGCACAGGATGATCCAAACGCCCTGGCAAGAGTTGGATGGGCTGTTCGGCGCCTGACAGGCGGTCCCGGACCGAAGGCTGACTTGGCCGCCTTTCTGGATCGCCGCGATCCCGAGAACACAGAAGATTGCGCTGAGCGTTTCGAAGATCGCGCGGGCGGATGGTTGGACGTAATGGCTGCAGCAGCCGATCTCCACCCGATCACCAGGGCTTGCATGGGTTTTCATCTCTGGAGTCTGGCGGGCCTCGGACAGCACGGCGACCAGATCGAAGCCGCCGTCACCGCGTCCAGGATCGCGGCCAGCGACGGAAGCGGTGCCGTCTTCGCACCGCTTGCTATGGGCGGGGCAGGGGGGCTGCGTGTCTCGGGTATGCCAACCGAACGCTTGGCACTCTGGTTGGATGGGATGAACAGAGCAATTCTGACGGCGATGCGAACGCTTGACGATATCGAAGCGTGGACGGGTCGGGCAGAAAACGTCATGGCGCAATTGTCTGGCCGCACGCCGGTCGCCTTGCGAAAGACTTTTTCTCAGTGGCCCTTGGTCTCCGCCCCAATGGCTGAGGCGATGACTGGAGCCAGCCGTGCCGCCGTTCAGCGAAATCTAGTATGGTTGGAAGAAAAAGGTTTGATCCGAGAGATTACAGGTCAAGGGCGATACAGGATGTGGTCAATCGAATGGCGACTTTTGCGCAGAAAGAGGGAAGCCGAAGCGATGTAAGAACATAAGACCGCTTAAGCGCCGAATTTGCGTGACAGTTGGTGAATAGCGCATCAGCGATGTGCAAATGAAACAAAAGCGTCATCTAGCTGTCACCTGGACGTTTCAATCCCTCGAAATCATCCGGACGAATTTAACACTGGGGGATCACCATGAAACTTCGTTCTGTCCTGGCCGGCGCTGCGCTGGCGATCACTGCCGCTGTCGCGGCGCAAGCTGAAACCTGGAAACTGGCCGTCACTGATGTTGAGGGTATGGAACGCCTTCAATTGGAATGGGGTCCGTTCAAGGACGCGCTTGAAGCGGCCACTGGCGACACATTTGAATTCTTTGCCGTGAACTCGCGTACTGCCGCCGCCGAGGCGCTGCGCGGTGAAACGGTTGATTTCGTTGTATCCGGCCCTGCGGAATATGTGGTCATCAACAAGCTGACCAACGCCACACCGATCATTGGCCTTGGACGTCCTGACTATCACTGCGCCATCATCGTGCGCGCAGACAGCGGCATCAACACGGTTGCGGACCTGAAAGGCAAGAAGGTGGCCTTTGGCGACATTGGCTCCACTTCCAACATGCTGTGCCCGATGCAGGTTCTGGCCGACTACGGCCTCGACCCGGTCAACGACATTGAGAAGACCCACACCTCCCGCAACATCGCGCATGAAGCGCTGAAGAATGGCGACGTGGACGCTTTGGGTTCAAACGCGGGCAGCTGGCTGAACGTGCGAAACGCTGAAACGGACCTGCCTTACGGGTTCTTCAAGATGATTGCGCGCTCGGGCGATCTGCCGAACGACATGATCATGGTTGGTGCCCATGTGCCTCAAGAGGCCGCGATGAAAGTGCGCGATGCGATCCTGGCCAACAAGGACAGCATCATTGCGGGGATCACCGCCCACGAAGAGAACGACAAGTATGTTGGCATGGACCTCGTCTCGATCGAGGACAGCGCTTACGACTATGTCCGTTCGATGTATTCGAACGCAGGCTACCCGCAGTTCGACAATTTCATTGGTGACTGAGTTGAGTGTCGAAACGCTGGTCGCGCCTGCGCGACCGGACCAGACCGGGGCGGAGATCTCTGCCCCGGTTTTGCCTGTTGATCTGCGTGTGACAGGACTGGCAAAGAGCTTTGCCGGAACGCCAATCTTCAAAGATGTCTCTTTTGGTTTGTCCCGTGGTGAAGCCGTCGCGATTGTCGGCGCGAATGGCACGGGGAAGTCGACGCTGCTGCGATGCCTGATGGGGTTGATCCCTGCCGATGCCGGAGCAATCAACGTCTTGGGCACAGATGTGCGGAACTCTTCAAGCGCTGGCCTGCGCGCCATGAGGGCGCAGATGGGACTCGTGAGCCAGAAACACAATCTGGTGCCGCGCCTGTCAGTTCTTTCGAATGTCGTGCAAGGGCTCCTAGGCCAGCGCCCCGGCATCCGCCACTGGAGCCAGAGCTTCGCGCCAATCGCGTCGCGCGAGGCGGCGCTCGCGGCGCTTGAAAAAGTTGGATTGGCGCATCTGGCAAACCGCCGAGCGGATCGCTTGTCGGGCGGTCAATCACAGCGCGTGGCCATTGCCCGCGCGTTGGTTGGCCAGCCCAAGATCCTGATTGCGGATGAGCCGACCGCCTCGCTGGATCCGGCAGCAGGCGAAGACGTCATGGATCTGTTCTTTGACCTTGCCCGCCAGGAGGGTGTGACGGTGATCTTTATCTCGCACAACATCGACCATGCCCTTCAATACGGCGACCGAGTGCTCGGCCTTGCCGAAGGAGGCATGCCGCTGGATTCGCGTGCATCGAGCCTAAGTGCCCAAGAATTGCGAGGTCTCTATGACTGACACGTCTTTTCCCATGGGGCTTCCCTCCCGCTATGAACGCCCCTCAGCGCTGGCGTTTCTGGTCTATGCCGCCGCGATCGTGATCGTCTTGTGGTCCTTTGCAGGAGCAGGCTTTTCCATCGATAAGGTCATCTCCTCGCCGCCGCGTTTTGCGGACTTCATAGACCGTGCCTTCCCGCCTAACCTAGACCCTAAAGTGCTGGCGCGGCTCGGCTGGAAAATGCTTGAGACCTTGCAGATCGCGCTTGCGGGTGCGGTGATCGGGATCATTCTATCGGTCCCGATTGCTCTGTTGGCCGCGCGTGGACTGATCGCGCCGACTTGGATCAATCAGATCGTGCGCACGGGGCTAGGCTTCATCCGCGCGGTGCCGGATATCGCATGGGCCTTGGTCTTTGTCGTGGCGGTGGGCCTCGGCCCCTTTGCGGGCATGCTCGCAATTGCCATCGACACAATTGGGTTTTGTGGCAGGTTTTTTGCGGATGACATGGAAGCCGCCGACAAAGGTCCTTCGGAAAGCCTGACAGCCACCGGCGCGCGAAAGCTGGACGTGGTTGCCTGCGCTACGATCCCGGCGGCTATGCCTGCATTCATCTCGACCTCGCTTTTCGCGACGGAAAAGGCGGTGCGATCGTCGACCATCCTTGGCCTTGTGGGGGCCGGTGGCATCGGGATCGAGTTGAAGGTCGGGTTTGACCTTTTTGACTACCCGACTGCCATGACGGTCATCCTGATGATCGCCGTTGTGGTCATCTCAATAGAATACCTTTCGGGCTGGGCCCGGACAAAGATCATCGGAGAACAACGTTGAACGTCATCACCAAAACCGACACAGCGGACCAGCATTGGAGCAAGATCTGGGACGAGATCGCAGAAGGCTCCAAATGGTTGACGCCGGAACGGGACGTCAAACGCTGGGCCGAGGGCTTGGCAGCAGGCTCCGCCATCCTTGACCTCGGGGCCGGCGTGGGCCGTCACGCCTTGGCTTTACAGGCCGCCGGTTTTGAGGTGACGGCACTCGACGCCGCCCCCGAGGGATTGGCCGAAATCGACAAGGCGGGCACCGGCGTGACGACCCAACTGGGTCGCATGGATGACCTGCCGTTCGAGGATGGCGCGTTCGACCATGTGCTCAGCTGGAACGTGATCTACCACGGCGACGAAACCGTGCTTCTGAATACCATTGCCGAGGTGCGCCGGGTGCTGAAACCGGGCGGGACATTCATGCTGACCATGCTGTCCAAGCGCCGCCTATGGATCGACCGCGAAAAGCTGAACGGTCCGAAGGAAATCAGTCGCAACACATGGGTGTTTGACGAAGACAGATCGGACAAGCGCCACCCGCATTACTATTGCGGTGCAGTGGAGATGCTGGCGCTTTTCCAAGGGTTCGAAGTGATGTGGATGGAGGACCGTGAGCATGAAAAGCCCGGGTCCTGGCACTGGCATCTCATACTGGAGCGTCAGGCATGATCCAGACCTTCGTCGGGGCGGAGGTTTACCTGCCTGGTGAGATTACGGATACAACCGTCACGATCGAAAGCGGGACCATCGTCGAAATTGGTGGTCCGGTTCAGGGTCTGGAAATCGACGCGCGCGGCAAGATCCTCGCGCCTGCGCTGATCGATGTGCACGGGGATGCGTTCGAGCGGCAGATGATGCCGCGTCCCGGGGTCTATTTCCCGACAGAAACCGCCTTGATTGACACCGACCGGCAGTTGGCCGCCAATGGGATCTCCACGGCCTATCATGCCATCACTTTGGGGTGGGAGCCGGGCTTGCGCGACGTTGCGCGCGGGCGCGAACTGATGCAGGCCATGCAGGACCTCGCGCCGCGTCTGACGGTAGAGAACCGGGTGCAACTGCGGTGGGAGACCTTCGCCTTCGAGGCGCTGGACGTGATTGAATGGGCGCTCAAAGGACCGCTTTTGCCGTCCGTTGCCTTCAACGATCACACCTCCATGACGATGCGGGCCTATGATGTGCCTATTCAGGACCGGGCCTTTGAACTGTCCCCGGACTTCTCGATTGCGTCGCTTGATGACGAGCGGATGAAAAAGCGCACCGCGTCCAAGGCGCATCGCGCGGGCCTCAGCGAAGAAGACTACATCGCTCTGCTGGGTAAGGTCTGGGATCGTCGGGGTGATGTGCCGGGGGCCATCGCAAAAGTTGCGGAGATGGCGCGAGAAGCGGGCGCGCCGATGCTGAGCCATGACGACACCCGCGCCGAGACGCGCAGCTTTTTCCGCGATTTCGGTGCGTCGGTCGCCGAGTTTCCGATGGTGATGGAGGCGGCCGAGGCGGCCCGTGACGGAGGCGATCTGATCATCTTTGGCGCGCCGAACGCGGTGCGCGGCGGCAGCCATATCGGATCGCTTGGCGCGGGCGATATGGTCGAGGCGGGTCTGTGCGATGCGCTGGCGTCTGACTATTTTTATCCCGCCATGCTTGCTGCGATTGATCGGCTGGATCGCGAGAAGCGCGCGGATCGTCTGGCCTTGTGGTCGCTGGTCTCGAACGGTCCGGCGCGGGCCATGGGTCTGGACGACCGGGGAGACATCGCTGTAGGCAAGCGTGCCGATCTGGTGCTGGTGGATTGGCCGCAAGGACAAACTCCAGCGATCCAAGGCACCTGGGTGGCTGGCCGCTGCGCCTATCGCGGGATACCGCTTGCTGCATGACATGGAACCGGGACTACCTGCCCGCCATTGGTCTCGGTATCACACAGATCATGGGCTATGGCACCTTGATGTATGCCTATGCGGTACTTCTGCCGCATATGGCCACTGATCTTGAGCTGAGCCTGAGCCAGATTTTTGGTGTCCTCTCGGCGGGGCTTTTGTTTGGTGGGCTGGTCTCGCCGCTGTCGGGCCATCTGACAGACCGGTATGGCGGCAGATGGGTCATGGCGGGCGGCTCGGTTGTGGCGGGACTGGCGTTGATCGCCATGAGCCAGGTCACCACATGGCAGCAACTATTCGTCACGATCCTTGTGGCCGAAGGCGCGGGCATGTTCGTGCTGTATAACGTGGCCTTTGCCGCCGTGGCGCGGCTTGATCTGAGCTTGCCTGCGCAGCGTTCAATCTCGATCATCACGCTCTTTGGCGGAGTCGCCTCGACGATCTTCTGGCCTCTGACACTGGCGCTGTTCATTGCATACGGCTGGCAAACAACCTGGGTGATCCTTGGGCTCGCGTATCTGATCGTTTCGCTGCCGATCCATGTTGCTGTCCTGAGTGGTCCGGAACGAGACGCACATAGCGCGAAAAGGGCGCAGACTTCGGACTGGCCCGAGTTGCAGGGCGCGGCGCGCAAGCGTGGGATGTTCTGGATGGTGATCTCGTTCATCTTCTCGGGCTACCTGATGGGAGCCGTGATGACGCTTTGGGTCACTAATGTGCAGGACCTTGGGCATACCGCCGCGATGGCCGCCCTCGCCGGCGCTGTCATAGGCCCGTTCAAGACGGTCGGCCGTTTCTTCGAAATGCTGATCACCCGCAACATGCACCCGCTGGGCACCTATCTTCTGGCATTGTCGCTTCAATTTGGCGGATTCGCGGTACTCTTGTCAGTCGGTTTCACCGTGACCGGTATCCTGATCGCCGCCGCGATCTATGGCATGGGCGACGGGATCAAGACGATTGTGCGTGGCACGCTGCCGCTCGCGCTTTTTGGCCATAAGGGCTATGGCGCGCGGCTTGGCTGGATTTCGTCTGTGTCGATGGCCGTGAACGCAACCGCGCCGTTCGTCTTTGCCTGGCTCACGCAGGTTTATGGCGGCTGGTGGAGTTTTGCCGTCATGGCGATTTGCGTGGCTGTTGCATTCCTCGCCTATCTCAAGATCGAAGACCCAAGGAGAGACCCAGCCTATGACCCCGCTTAAGATTGGCGCTTGTCTTGCGCCGCATGAAATCGCTGACCATCGCACGTGGCTCTTTGACGATGCGCGCGATATCGAATTGCAGGGTTTCAGCACGCATAAAGACCTGACGACCGAATTCGAAGACCGCATCAGCGCTGCCAAGGAAGCGTTGAACGGATTTAAGGGTCGTCTTGGAATGCACGGGCCCTATGAAGGGCTTGACATGGACAACAAGGACCCCGAACTGCGCCCGCTCATTACTGCGCGGTATCTCAAAGCGCTGGAAGCGGCGGATCGGGTTGGCGCCCAGCAGATGGTGCTGCATTCGCCGTTCAATCGTTGGTACGCATGGAACCGGCTCAACAAGCCGAATTATTGGGAGACCAAGCTGGAGCGTATCCATGATGTGATGATGCCTGTCGTCAAAGCGGCGGAGAAGGCAGGGATCACACTGGTGATCGAGAATATTCTGGACGTAGAACCGGCCAGCCGCCGCGCGATGGTCGAAAGCTTCGACAGCGACGCGATTGCGCTCTCTATCGACACCGGCCATGCGCATCTCGCGCGCCGCATGTCGGGGGCGCCACCGGTGGATTACTTTGTGCGGGATGCAGGCGACCAGTTGCGACATGTTCATCTGCAAGACCTCGACGGGCACGCCGACCGGCACTGGGCACCGGGTGAAGGCGAGATCCATTGGCAAGAGGTGTTTCGTGCGCTGTCAGAATGCGCATCCAACCCACATCTGGTGCTGGAGCTTCGCCGCAAATCAGACATACCTCAGGGCTTTGCCTACCTAAAAAGCCTCGGCCTGGTGGAATGATCGCGACCTTCAAACGACAGGTCGATTCGCGACGCACATGCTCGCATTTCAATCGACCTGAGAGGGTTTAGCTCCGAAAAACTAAACAAAAAATGGCATCAACGATCTAGGCCCAACAGGCCCGAGCGTGCATATTTGATCATTTGAAGGAACAATTGGAGAACGTTTTGGCTGTTGACGGTTGTG
>NZ_JAECRZ010000024.1 GCF_016019955.1 Thiosulfatihalobacter marinus | reverse complement strand
TTCGCGCTCTGCACGCCACTGAGCCGCCATTGCGGCATAGTCGATCTGGGGATTGGTCATGGGTCTGTCCTCTTGTCTGAATTTGGGGGGCCGGGCGTGGCATTGGTCTGCCCGCGCCCGGAAAGCGCAGCCCGGGCAAACCCCGATCCGCGACGCCCGACCGAAAGCCCGCTTTGACTTTTCAGGCGGCTTGTTCTGACGTCATGCTGGCTTCCTGCCCCACGATCCGGGCCAGAATGCTTCCCGTGTCGATCCCGTCCCCATGCGGCAGGAACACCCGTAGCTGGAAGGCAATGATCTCGGTGAAACACCCCATGGCCTTGAGACCTTCAATCATGCCCCGATCCGCACCGCCCAGCTCGAGACGCATCTCGCCTGCGACCCGGCGACGGGTCAGGGTGAGACCCCGGCCCAGATCGACAGGTGCGGTGGTGCCGAGGGCGGCGGTCAGCATCTCCTGCCCTGTTTGCGGGTTGGACACGAGGAAGCGGGCGCGCAGCGCTGCCGCCCCTTCCTCGCTCAGCGTGCGCCCGATCATCGCCGTCGCCCCGTCAGGCGTGACCCGGTAGATGCGTTCATTGGTGGTCGGAATGTCCTTCCAGATCGGCAACAAGAGCCCGGTCAGCAGGTAGAGCTTGGTCTTGGTGGTCTTTGGCAGAGCAGCTGCTTCATCATCCCAAAGTCCTGCAAACTCGGGCCTGCTGATCTCTTCCCAGGCCGAGGACTCGAACCGCGCCTCCTCCAGATAGCTCGACCCGTTTGGCCGCACCACCTTGCGCATCAGCGTGACGATGTCCTCGTCATACATCTGCATGGGCCGCGCCGAAATGAGCGCCGCGCGGCAGGAAGCGCGGTTGACCATGGGCAGCTTGTCGGGATTGCGCGACAGCGCGTCATCCGCCGACAGCACGTGCACCGGGTCCGTCACCTCAAGTCCGATGATCCGCGTGACCGCACCGGATTTCGGGCAGGTCCAGAGATCCTCGGTGGAGACCTGTTCGATCTTTTCGCCACGCAGGGTCTCCACGCCGAGATCGAGCGTGCCCGCCGCGCGCGCCCGTTCCGTCTGATCGGCAATCCGGCGCATGAACTCGGCAAAGAGCGCGTTCTGCATGTGGATGGGAAGGGCAAGCACCCGGTTCAGAAACCGCTGGATCGGGGGAAGCTCCTCAAGGAGCACCCCGTCCTTGTCGATCAGCCGCAGGGCTGTCCAGTCGGTGAAGCTCTCGTAGCTCATCGCCTCAGCGCGCCCGGCGGCAAGATCGGCGAAATACCCGCGCAGCGCGGCCCGTGCGATCGGGCTTTCGAGATTGTCCTCCTCGCGGAACATGCCCTGCGAGCCGGTCTCGCGCTGGCCCTTCGTCAAGGCCCCCAGCTGGTCGAGGCGTTTGGCTATAGTCGAGGTGAAGCGTTTCTCGCCATGCACATCGGAGGTGCAGACCCGGAAGAACGGCGCGCTGACCTGTGCTGAGCGATGGGTGCGCCCAAGCCCCTGAATGGCCGCATCCGCGCGCCAGCCGGGCTCCAGAAGATAGTGCCGCCGCCGTTTCTGGTTCTTCGCCGTTTGCGCCGCGTGATAGGACCGGCCCGTGCCGCCTGCATCGGAGAAGATAAGGATATCCTTCTCGCCGTCCATGAAGGCTTGGGTTTCGGATGAATTGCTGCTGGCGGCGCGCTTCTCGATGAAGAGGTGGCCATCGTCCGCCTTCAGAGGTCGGATCGACCTTCCGGTCACTTCGGCCACGGCCTCGTCGCCAAAGGCCCAGAGGATCTGATCGAGCGCCGAGGGGATCGGGGCGAGCGTCATCAACTCCATCATGGCCGCGTCACGCAGAGCGAGCGCCTCGCGCGAGACGACCAGCGCGCCAGTTTCATCGCGGAGCGGCTCGGCCACCATATTGCCGTCGATCTCGACCAGCTTTTGCGCATGGATTGGGAAGGCCTGTTCGAGGTAGCCAAGCACATAATCACGCGGCGTCAAGGCACCCTCGACGAGCTCATCCTCGGGGTCCATCGTTTCAAGCCGGCGTTTCAGCAGGCTCTCACCCGTCGAGACCACCTGAATGACGCAAGCCTTGCCCGCCGCCAGATCGTCCTTGATTGCGCGGATGATGGTCGGGGCTTTCATGCCCATCAGGAGATGGTTGAAGAAGCGCTGTTTCGTGCTCTCGAAGCGGGACTTGGCCGAGGCGCGTGCTGCCGACGCATTGGTCTCGCCCGAGGCATCGTTGACGCCGGTCGCAGTCAACGCCGCTTCGAGATTGTGGTGGATCGTCCGAAACGCTCCAGCGTAGGCGTCATAGACCTCGATCTGGGCCGGGGTCAGCGCGTGTTCGAGCACGTCATATTCCACCCCATCAAAGCTGAGGGCGCGGGCCGTGTAGAGCCCGAGCGTCTTGAGATCGCGCGCGACCACCTCCATGGCGGCAACGCCGCCGGCTTCCATCGCCGACACAAAGCTCTCGCGGCTCGGGAAGGGATAGTCGGGGCCCTGCCCCCAGAGCCCCAGCCGCGCGGCATAGGCCAGGTTGTGCACGCTCGTGGCACCCGTGGCCGAAATGTAGAAGACGCGGGCGCGTGGTGCTGCCAGTTGCAGCCGGAGGCCAGCAAGGCCCTGTTGGGAGGGTTTGACCCCCCTGCCCTCAACAGACCCGGCAGCGTTCTGCATGGCATGGGCCTCATCAAAGGCCAGTACGCCTTCAAAGTCTTCGCCCATCCAGTCGAGGATCTGGCTCAGTCGCGTAGTACCGCATTTGCCCGCGGACCGCAGCGTGGCGTAGGTGACGAAGAGGATTCCGTCGCCCATCGGGACGGGCTGATCCGGTTTCCATTTGGAAATTGGCTGAATGTCGGCAGGCGAGCCGCCGAGATCGGTCCAGTCGCGGATCGCGTCCTCGATAAGCGTGGCGGATTTGGAGACCCAGATCGCCTTCCTGCGCCCCGCCAGCCAGTTCAAAAGGATCAGCCCCGCGCATTCGCGGCCCTTGCCGCACCCGGTGCCGTCGCCGAGGAAATAGCCAAGGCGATAGGCTCGTGCATCCGGGTCATCATCGGCGCGCGTCAGCTTGGTCTGGTCGTCATCGATGGTAAACCGACCGGGCAGATCACGCCCATGGGCATCATGCGCCATGATGATGGTCTCGAGCTGCGCCTCGGAGAGATCTCCCTCCTCGATCAACCGTGTGGGCAGGCGCAAGTCATGACTGCCCGTGTTTGAGGGCATGGGCGGGGCAACCGAGGCCATGGCGATGCTTTCGACGAGCGGGGTGGGATGTTCCTGCGCACCCGCAATCTCGATCCGTTGCGGACGGTAGCGCGCATAGATGTCCGAGATGGGCGTGTTGTTGCGCGGGGTCTGAAGGCTCGTGAAGCTGAGCGGACGGACGGCATTGGCCCGGGCTTTGGAGGCGGTGACAACGCCGGCAGCGGTCTTGCGCGGGACAGATGATCGAACGGTCGGCCGAGGATGAGGGATCGCTTCAACCCGTTGGGCCGGGCGCATCTCGGGCCGGGTTGCGGCCACGGCGTCGACAAAAGGAAGGGCCCCATCCAGATCGCACACAATGGCGCGGATCATCTCGCCATCCTCCTGCACCTTGTCGAACACCATGAGCTGGGTTTCGACAGATGTGCCGAGCTTGCGGTAGACCTGCCCCGGCATCGTCAACGCCAAGCGCGGCGTCAGGAGACCGCAGGCGCGTGACCAATGCGCGGCATCGCGTTCGGGTGTGAATCCCGGCGGCATGATCGCCACCAGCCGCCCACCTGGTGCCAGGCGCTTTGCAGCCGCGATGAGATGTTTGGCAGCGATGTGCCTGTCCCGGGAGCGGTCGACCGAGGAAGCGAAGGGCGGGTTCATCACCACGACGTCGGGTAGAACCGGGGTCTGCAGCAGATCATCGATATGCTCGCCGTCATGGCCTGTGACCTCGCCGCCGAAAACCGCGCGCAGGAGACGCTGGCGAAAGGGGTCGATGTCATTGAGCAAAAGCGTGGCACCGGCCCGGGCGGCGAAAGCGGCCAGGGCACCGGTGCCAGCCGAGGGCTCCAACACGGTCTCGCCCTTGCGGATCGCCGCCGCCCGCAAGACCAGCGCCGCGAAAGTCAGCGGAGTGGAAAACTGCTGCAGCCGGATCTGCTGCTCTGACCGGCGCGTTTCCGTCAGCAGCCGCGAGGCAAGCAGCCTTGCAGCGGCGACATCACCTGCCACGCCGTCCCCACGCAGCAGCACCTGGACAGCCGCGGCCTGCATCAGGTCATATGCCATACGCCAGTCCCAGGCACCGCCGGCATCGCTGCCATGAAACGTCTCGCGCATGACGCGCGCGAGCGCTGAGCTGCGCAGGGGTTGGTGGTGGATCTCTGTGCCGATAAGCGCTAGCGCAGAGGCGAGATCGGCTTCGGAGATTGCGAGAGCCGGGTTGGCCGTTCTGGGTTTGGACATGGGGATTTTCCTTTGGATCAGGGTCTGAGTTCCAAAGGACAAAAAGCCCGCTCTACACTTTTTGGGGTTTCCGCCGAAAGCTATGACGGAGGTTGGGCAACGAGAGTGAGTGCAGAATTTCAGATTACGAGCGCGACCCGCCCTTGTCCGAATCAAAGGCTAAGTCACGCAGCCGATCGGCAAACACTTTTTTTGACAGAAGAAGCGGCGGCAACCCACCAAAACACCCCGAAACGCACGAAGGTACCAGGTAAGACCAGAACGCACTGTTCAAGACTGTTGGCGGCGCTTCTCATCAATCACCGCCTGCACAAGATTCATTACGTTGGAATGAGGTGTCGCGGCCTGCTGGTCATTCAGCGCCTCCTCCACCTTGGACCGAAACCAGGCATAATGAGATTTCATGTCAGCGGTCACGGAAATGGTCCTCAAGGCCCCTATCCAGCAGCTCGCCTAGGTCTCTAGGCATATCGGCAACACTCAGAGCGACCCGAGATCGGCTGTCGGAGGAATGGACCTTGGACAGATCGACTTTGTCGCAGGCCTGTTTACGATCTGAAGGTTGTTTCAACTCAGAGTCCCCGTTCACGCGACGATCGAACGTTACAGCAAAACTTCCCGGACGATAAGACTCTTGAGATCTCTACATTATGGGGATGACCAAAACATCTGCGCACAGACGCCCTTTCACGCCATTGCCGACGTTAAGGCGGGATGCCGCGAAGGTCTCAAACGAGCCCATTGCAGAAGTCTTTAGTTTTCGCTGCGCGCGCTCGCAGCGTGAAAAATGTTGCACGAGCAAAAATGCTTGTGCCGCAGTGCAGCGGGAGAACCGGTCACTCATTCTGGTCGCTGCAAGAAGCCGGGGGCGAATTCATGGCTCGCCGTACCAAAGACCGTTCAGACCGCTGCAAAATTGGAGCAGCTAAATGCTTTCAACAGCGCGCAGGTACACACCCTAAATTGGCGCTCTAGGCACGCAAATAATCCGGCAGGTGGAGGGGTCGCAATTCGATAGTCCATCTGCGGCTGGGTGGTGATCTTTTTTTTACACGGATTGGTGCGCTGCACTCACGATATGGATGAGGGTCTCACAGCAGTGACTTGACAGGAGAGGTAACTCACCAATCCGTTCAATTTCAGGCTTTCAATTCGGCCAGGCTCGAACACCATGCATCCATGCCATCCCCCGTTCGGGCCGACAGGCAGAAGATTTTCACTCCCGGATTGACCTCCAATATGTTTTGCCGACAGGCTTCTTCATCGAAATCCACATGCGGAGCCAGATCCATTTTGTTGATGACGACCCATTCCACGGCGCGGAACATATGTGGGTATTTGGTCGGCTTGTCTTCGCCTTCCGTCGTTGAAATCACAGCGATTTTCATCTTTTCGCCCAGATCGAACATGGCCGGACACACCAGATTTCCCACATTCTCGATCATCAGGATTGACCCGGTTTGGGGATCCAAAGATTGTACGGCGAAGGCAATCATATCCGCTTCGAGATGGCACCCGGCACCGGTGTTGATCTGGACGGCACGGGCGCCTGCATCGCGGATACGATCGGCGTCATTCGACGTCATCTGATCACCTTCGATGACCGCGATATCGGCTTTGTCCTTCATGCGCTTGATCGTCTCTTCAAGCAGCGTAGTCTTACCGGATCCGGGCGAGGAGACGATATTCAGGGCGATGACGCCGCGCCCTTCGAACCAGCCGCGGTTGCGGGTCGCGATTTCGTTGTTTTTGCCGAGAATTGCAGTTTCCAGGGAAATGATCTCGCCGCCCGGGCCATGGACATGCGGCTCATCATGACCGTGGTGATGGTCGTCATGAGAATGCGCGTGATCATGATCATGTCCGTGGTCATGCGCATGATCGTCCCGCAACAGGACTTTGACGCCGGTTTGAGAATCGGTCATCGAAACCTCGTTTGCAGGGTCGGCGCAGCCGCATACTCCACACATTATGCTTCCTCCATAAATTCTATTTCGCGTACGACGAATGTGTCGTTGTCCGCATCGATAAATCCCAAGGACACCCCGGAAATAGCGGTACTTTCGGTCACCAGATCCCAGCAAAAGGTCAGTGCGCCGCGTTCCACACAGGCCTGTGGGCCGATCGCCACGCGGACTTCCTTGAGCCTTCGCCCTTTGGCGTTTTCTTCTGCGATACCCGCAATGCTGCGGGCCAGTCCAAGCTCGTGCATCAACCAGTCCCCCAGGCCACTGGTCCGGTTTCCCACATGATTGACAGGCCGATGGCGACAACGACCGCAGCAATGGACATCTGCACGGCGGTATGAAGGCCTTTTGCGATTTTCGGCGCCTGGAGCACCGGCCAACCGACAACAACGGACATGGCCGCCATGCCAAGAACGGACCCAAGGCCGACCAGACCGACATATCCGACAGCCAGCCAGGGGTCGCCAGTTTTGGAGACCGCCAGCACGATGAGCCCGGACGATCCGGCCGCGCCGTGCAGCAGACCAATGAAAAAGGCTTTCAGGGGAAATCGCTCGGCGTGTACGTGGGCATGCGAGCTTTTGGAATGGTCGGCCACATCGGACGCGTGACTGTGCACGTGCATGTGATACCCCTGTCCCTCATGTTGATGGACGTGATAGTGCAGCCTGTCCTTGCGAAACCTGTGCACGACCTGTGCTCCGAGAAAAACCAGCATGACGCCAACAGCAAATTCGAACGTTGCCGCGCGCTGCTCATTGAGAACGAGGCTGAACACAATCACGCCAATGGACATGATCAGCAACGTCGCCGTGTGACCCAGGCCCCAGAAGGCGCCTCGCAGCAGGAGCTTGTTTTTTCCGCCCCTGCTAAGCGTAATGATCGCAGCCAAATGATCTGCTTCGAGGGCGTGAACCATGCCAAACAGAAGACCCAAAACCAGGAACCCAGACGATGACGACGCATCAAGAAATGTAAGATTTTCCAGTAAGGCCATTAGCAAATCCTCGGAAGTTGTTCACCGACCAGCATGTCGACAATGCGCAGACCGCCAAAGACAGTTTTCATCACCACCGTTCGGGGATGCTGGGTGGTGGCCTTGCCGATGATCACGGCCTCGCGGCCCGCATCGGTGGCGTGCATCGCGGACAACGCCGCGTCGGCCTGATCCTCGGGAACGAAGATCACCAATGTACCTTCATTGGCCAGATAGAGTGGATCCAGCCCCAAAATCTCGCAAACGCCTTTGACTTCGGTGCGCAAAGGCAGAACGTCTTCGCCGATTTCAACGCCGACACCGGCAGCATCGGCGATTTCATTCAGGGCCGAGGCCAGCCCGCCGCGTGTCGCATCTCTTGCAACCCGCGTGCCGGGGGCAGCAGACAATATTGCCTCCATCAGATGATTGAGCGGTTGGCAGTCCGACGGGATTTCGGTGCTCAGCGCCATATCGCCGCGCGCGGCAAGGATGGCCGCACCGTGATCACCAAGCACGCCGTTGACGATGGCAACATCACCGGGCTGCACGGTTTCGGCCAACAGGTCGCGGCCCGGCGCGATCACGCCGATGCCGGATGTGGTGATAAAAACTCCATCGCCTGATCCTTTGCCGACGACCTTTGTGTCACCCGTCACAATGGCAACGCCCGCATCATCGGCGGCATTTTGCATCGACGCCGCGATCCGGCGCAGCGTCGAAATCTCGACACCTTCTTCGATGACAAAGGCCGCTGACAGCCACAGCGGTTTCGCCCCGCCAACAGCCAGATCGTTCACAGTGCCGCAGACAGCGATCTTACCGATATCGCCACCGGGAAATTCCATCGGGGACACCACGAACCCGTCCGTCGTAAAGGCCAGCCGCGCTCCGGGTACGGTGAGCGCATCATCCATCAGCCGCGCTTGATCTTCCATGCCGGGCGGACAGAAGACCGATGTGAACACATCCTCGATCAGGTCGCGCATCGCCTTGCCGCCCCCGCCATGGGCCATCGTCACCTTGTCGGCAACGACGCGTCTGGGCTGGCGGTCCATCGCGTTCATTCTACCGGCTCCAGATCAAGGCCGCCATATTGGTAATAGGCCGCGCAGGCCCCTTCCGAGCTGACCATCAGGGCCCCCAGCGGCATCTCGGGCGTGCAGCCCTTGCCGAATTGCGGACACGCGTGGGGCTTGATCCGCCCGGTCATGACGTCGCCGCAGGCGCAACCTTCCTGTTCTTCTGTGAACGATGTGTTGCGGCCGTAGCCGATGTTGAATTTCACCTCGGCATCGTATGCCTTGTACCGGTCGCGAATGCGCAATCCGCTTTCATCAATCTCACCCAGACCGCGCCATTCAAAGGTTGGGCGCGGCTCATAGACCTGCTCGCAGGCGGCGATGGATACCGGGTTGCCCTCGTTGGGCACGATCCGCGCATATTGGTTTTCCACCTCGGCACGGCCATCGCGGATTTGTTCCAGCACCATCAGCACCGATTGCAACAGATCAAGCGGTTCAAACCCCGCCACCACGATGGGTTTGCCATAGTCGCGCGCGATGAACTGGTAAGGTTCGGTGCCGATCACCATCGACACATGGCCCGGGCCCACGAAACCATCCAAGACCATATAAGGGTCATCCAGCAACGCCTTGATCGGCGGCGGCACGGTGATGTGGTTGCAGAAGATAGTGAAATTCGTCAGCCCATCGGTATCGGCCTGAAGGATCGACAGGGCCGTCGAAGGCGTGGTCGTCTCGAACCCAAGGCCAAAGAACACCACCTCGCGGTCGGGGTTGCGGCGCGCCAGTTCCAACGCGTCCAGCGGCGAATAGACCATGCGGATATCGGCGCCGTCGGCTTTGGCCTGCATGAGGGATTTCTTGGTGCCCGGCACGCGCATCGCATCGCCAAAGGTTGTAAAGATCACATTCGGATCTTCGGCGATCTGTACGCATTCATCCACGCGGCTCATCGGAAGGACGCAAACCGGGCAGCCGGGGCCGTGAATGAACTCCAGCCCCGGCGGGGTCAGCTTGTCCAGACCATAGCGAAAGATCGCGTGCGTATGCCCGCCGCAAATCTCCATGATATGAACCGGCTTTTCCTTGGTCGCTCCGATCTCGTTGGTCACGCGTTCGATGGCAGCCAGCACGCCTTTGGCGGCCACCGGATCGCGGAATTCATCAGCGTATTTCATGACGCTTCCGACAGCATGGCCGCACTGGCCCGCATCGCCTCTATCTCTTCCTGCGCTTCGCCAAGTTCGCGCAGGACCTCCAGTGTCAGGGCCGCTTCCTTTTCGTTGATCTTGCTCATGGCAAAACCGACATGGATCAAGGTCCACGTGCCAATCAAGTCCTCCAACGGGTCATCACCCGCGATGCAGGCCACGTTGACCTCACGTTTCACGCCCGAGATGTCGACCATGGCGAGCTTGCGGGTCGCATCCGAGATCTCGGTAATTTGTCCTGGAATTCCTAGGCACATTTTGCGTCCTCCCCTTGTGTGTTTGCCAGGGCAATCACGGCTTGCCCCAGTGAAATACCGCCGTCATTCGCCGGATAGTCGGAATGGCTCAGAACCGTCAGCTCTGCTCCTTCCAAGCCTTGATGAACCAGCGCGAACAGCG
Source organism: Thiosulfatihalobacter marinus (assembly GCF_016019955.1). Classification (GTDB taxonomy): domain Bacteria; phylum Pseudomonadota; class Alphaproteobacteria; order Rhodobacterales; family Rhodobacteraceae; genus Shimia; species Shimia marinus_A. Next base: position 19,383 of record NZ_JAECRZ010000024.1, on the reverse strand, counting down.
TCGCGTTTTGAAAACAGCCACCCGACAGGGCGACGGTGTCGATGGCCGTGTCTTTGGTCAGCCGCACCGCCATTTCGACAATGGCGCGGGCCAATCCCCGGTGAAACCTTGCCGAAATCGTGCCAATGGGTGTCTGCAGAACCAGATCGCCCAGCATGGCGCGCCAGACGGCCAGCGGCTCGATATAGGGCATGCCCTTGCCGCCCATCAGCGGTATTGAAAACGGATAGGCCAGATCATCTGGCTCGTTCAGCGCGTCAGGATCAAGGGCGGCCTCGAACAGGATCGCGGCTTCGCCCTCGTAATTCTGCCGGTCCCAAGCGATGCCTGCAATCGCGGCAGCGGCATCGAACAGCCGGCCACAGGACGACGCCAAGGGCGAATTCGTTCCAGACTTGATCATCGCATCCAAAGTGTCGCGAGGCAGGTCCCGCATACGGCTGAAGACCTCCAGATCGGGAAAGTTGATTGCAAACTCGCCCCAGCCCATCTCGGCCATCAGATGCGCATAGGCATTGCGCCATGGCTCACGCACGGCGGCCACACCGCCGGGCAGTGCAACTGGTTTCAGACAGCCGACCCGGCGATACCCGTGGTAGTCGCAGATCAGGAATTCACCGCCCCAGATCGTGCCGTCATCCCCCAGGCCTGTGCCGTCCAGCGCGATGCCTAGCACGTGTTCTGCGCTCAGGGGCCGGTTGTTCTCGACCAGGCACGCGGCGATATGCGCGTGGTGATGCTGTACCTGGATCACAGGCCGGTCGCCTGCCATCTGGAACCCGCGCTGCGTGGACAGGTATTGCGGATGCTGATCGACAGCGATTATATCTGGAGCATGATCAAAGAGGTTTTCGTATAGACCCAGATTGCGCGTCACATCCGCGTTTGTGGCCACATCCTCCAGATCGCCCATGTGCTGGGACATGATGGCGCGGGCGTCCTTGACGAGGCAGAATGTGTTCTTCTGTTCCGCACCGAGCGCCAGAACCTCAAGCGCGTCGGAAAACCCGGCTGGCAGTTCAAGCCCCTGCGGCGCATATCCACGCGCCCGGCGCAGCACGCGCGGACGGCCCAGATCGACGCGCACAACACTGTCATCGATCCGGTTGGCGATGTCGCGGTTATGAAGACAGGCGAAATCTGCGATATCGGCAAGACGGTCGCGGGTTTCCTGATTGTCGATGCATTGCGGCTGACCCGAAGGATTGCCGCTGGTCATGATCACCGGGCGCCCGATGCGCCGCAGGATCATGTGATAGAACGGCGTATAGGGCAGCATTACGCCAAGACGATCCAGACCCGGCGCGATCTCGCTTGGCAGACCGTTGGGCTTGGCCTTCAGCAGAACGATAGGTGCTTGCGGGCTCGACAGAAGATCGGCCTCGATCTTCGACACCTCGCAATACGCGCGCACCACATCCAGATCGCGGGCCATCAGGGCAAAGGCCTTGCCCGTGCGCGATTTGCGCCTGCGCAATTCGGCCACGGCCGCGGCGTTGGTGGCGTCACAAGCTAGATGCACACCGCCCAGACCCCGGATTGCGACGATGTGACCATTCATGATCATCCCGCCGGTGGCATCCACGTCATCCAGCATTGAAAACGCTTCGAGATTCACCGCGCCCTTGCCAAGTTTCTCGATCCAGATGTTCGGTCCGCACCGGCCACAGGCCACCGGCTGCGCGTGAAAGCGGCGGTCGACCGGGTTGGAATATTCCGCCTCGCAAGGTGGACAGAAATCAAACGGCGCCATGGTTGTTTTAGCGCGGTCATAGGGAGCGGCCTGCACAATCGAAAAGCGCGGCCCGCAATTGGTGCAATTGGCAAACGGATAGCGATAGCGCCGCTCAAACGGATTGCGGATTTCCTCCAGGCAATCGGCGCAGGTTGCGGCATCTGGCGTCACATTGCCTCGCATCTCGCCCTCTTGCGATGCGGTGATTTCAAATCCGCAAGGGGCTGGGTCGGTCAGGGGTGTGACATCGAGCCGTTCGATGCGCGCCAGCGGCGGCAGTGCGCTGTGCAGCCTGTCTGGAAAGGTTGCGACATGGTCCCCCCAAAGCTGGATCACTACGCCTTCGCCGGTGTTTTTCACATCGCCCGTCAGGCCCATTTCATGCGCCAGCCGCCAGACCGTCGGGCGAAAGCCTACGCCCTGAACCTGACCAGAAACGGTGAAGCGGGCACCGGTCATGTCGCCGCGTCCCAGATCAGAATGCGGTTGTTGCCGCTGTCGGCCACCGCCACCGTCGAGCCCAGAGCAGACAGCCCATAGGGCCAGCACACCGTATCGCGCTCGGCAATGCCCCAGCGGTTGTCGCCTTTGGCCGCAAAATCCGGCTGCGCCGTCAGCCGGTCGGCGTGGGCCGCCATACCGGTATCCTCAAATCCCAGAAGTCGTGAATTGGCCGTGTCAGCCACCACCAGCGTCGACCCAAGTGTTGCCAGCGCATAGGGCATATTCATCGCTTGTGACGTGGGATAATACGACGCCATATTGTGGTCGCAGGCGGTCATATCCGCCTGTCCCAGCACCGTGTCGCATTGGGTGCCGTTCTGGCCGGGAAACGCATCCCATATCATCACCCGGTTGTTGCCGGCATCTGCCACCGCCAGACCGCCTTGCCAGACGATGGCCATGTGCGGCCAGCGCATCGATACGTCCGAAACCGCCCCGCCCGCATTTTCATCCCGGCAGGTGAAATCGTGCTGTCCCAGAACCAGATCCGCCGGTTGACCCGTGGTTTGCGGATCGTCCCAGATCAGCACACGGCGGTTTCCGGTGTCGCATACGATCAACCGATTGCCATCCGCCGAGACCCCGTAAGGCCAGTGCATCGTATCAGCGCGCGCATGCGACAGACCCAAATTTGCCAGTGCGCTGTGGGCGTCAGGCTGACCAAGAATGATATCAGCCTCGTGGTCGGGACCGGTGGGCGTTTCGCGCCAGATCAGCACGCGGTGGTTCCACGGGTCGGCCACGGCCAGCCCACCCCGAAATGCAACGATCCCGGTCGGCACATTCACGGTGTTCGCAGCCACCGGGCCCTTGGCGTTTCGGCCCTCGCGGCCAAAGTCGGGCTGACCCAAAAGAATATCGGCAGGTGTGTCGTCATTTGTCGGGACGGTTTTCCATCCCAGCACCCGGTGATGCCCCGTGTCTGACACCCAAAGCGAGCCGTCCGGATGCAGGCACACGCCGCGCGGCCCGAACATCAGGTGCGGCGCGGGCGTGATCGCCTGTACAAGTGAACCGCCGTCGCTGCCCAAAATGACGCGGGCGCCCTGCCCACCCAACAACGGCGCACCGGGGGTTATGGTGCCGGGCGCCTTTTGCGGGCTGAACGAGCGGGACAGCGAGACTTTCACGCGATAATCCTCACTTCGATATTGGGGCCTTTGACCCGCACCGCGTGCGGCTGCAATTGCACCTCGGGAGCAGTCAAACACTCGCCACTCTCAAGCGCATATCGAAACCCGTGATGCGGGCAGGACAGGATCGTCTCGATGATATCGCCTTGGGTCATCTCAAGGCCCATATGGGCGCATGCATTCTTGAAGCAGCTTACCTTGTCGGCAAAGCGGGTGATGATCACTGAATGAGTGTCGATGTCGATAAAGCGCGTTTCGCCATCGGCCAGATCATCCAGCGGCAGCGCCGTTGTCCACTCGTTGTCGCCGTAATTTGCAAAGGGCGACGTGAACTGAACGCCGTCCGACCCGCCACCGCCCAGACCCTTGGCCTGTTTCACTTCGGTGATCTCGGGAACCTGATCCTGAATGGCCTTTTTGACACCCGCATAGAACGTCAGTTGTGACGCCGGGCACCCATCACAGGCACCCAGAAACCGAATTTCTGCGCGCTTGCCTTCGACCGCAGCGACCTCGGCATCGCCGCCATGGCTGACCAGGCTCGGGCGCACCGTTTCCAGCGCCGCCTCGACCCGTTCGTAGAGCGATGGCCGCAATATCCCGTGGCGGCGCAACACGGCGTAGACCACTTCATCCCGGGCCGCCTCTTTCAGGGCGTTGCCAAACTCTGGGTTGTCCTTAAGCGCTCCGATCAACCGTCGGAACGCCTCCTTGTTCAATGCATCTACGGCTTCAGCCCTTGCATGGGCTCCGTTGCGGGCCGCCTCATCCCAGCCGTCTGCCAGCATTTCAAGCGCCTTCAGATCGCCGATCAGGCGATCCAGAGTCGGCTCTTCGCCTTCAAGAGATGCGGCATCCGGCATTGCTTATGCGTATTTCAGATCTTTGAACAACACAGGCTGCACAGCGCCGCTTACAGCGCCTGCGGCGATGGCTGCCACCCAGATCGGTGCAAACAACCCGATGACGATACCGGCGATCACGCCGGCGCCAGCCCCCATCATCAACTGTCGGACCACGGTTTTGTTGTCTTTGAAAAGCTTGCCTGCAAAAAACAGTTTTGCAGAATTCATGGCCATTCCCAGCATGGCGACCTCCTAGATCAGCAAAAGAACAAGCGTGGTCACGACAACTGCGCCGCCACCTGCAAGCCCGCCGTAAAGCGCGCCCATATAGGCGGCCAGCTCTGCGCCCAGTGCATCTTTACCGATGCGCAGACCCGACAAGGCCCCTGCACCCAAGGCGGCGACCAGGGCCAAAATTACGACTATAGCGCTCAACTGTATTCTCCATTCATCATTGTAATCCGCTCCGTTCCAGAATTGTTGATGGGCCAAGGGCCGCGTTCAGTTCGGCAATGGCTTCGCTTACTGCTTGTGCCTTTTCGCCGGCCCCGCGCTTGGCGAATACGCCGCGCGCTTCTTCCAGCAGACGCACCGCTTCGGTCAGGTTGCCAAAGTTGCCGCCGTCGGGATTTTGCGGATCGTCCGGCAGGTTCGACAGGCAATTGGCTTTGTTCGCGATGGTGTTGGCATATTCTTCGGGCATGTCGCGGATGGTGCGCACCTTGAGCGCCTCATCATAAGCCTCTAGAGCGCGATATCCGTTTTCCACCCGGTGAGACGAGGACACGTACTGCAGCGCGTTGCCAAGGTTGTTTTGCAGCATCGCGTATTCGTTGGGATGGTCTATCAGGTTGACGACCGTCAACGCCTCTTCAAAGGCCTGCACTGCCAGCGCCTCGCGCATCTTCCCGGACTGGTCGGTGAACGGCATGGACAGGAACGCCGTGGCCAGGTTGCTTTGCAGGACCGCGAATTCCTTGGGGTAGTTGGTCTTGTCGAAGGTCCTGAGCGACCGCTGATAGGCGCTGATGGCAGGTTGGATCGGCAAGAGATGCATGCCCGCAAGTGTCTGGCAGATCAGACCAAGGTTCATTTCGGCTTCGGCCACTTCGGCGTCCGACCCTTCCGCAGTCAGGGTTGCAAGCGCGATCTCTATTTCGGATTTCGCTTCCTTTAGCTGCGTCGCATCTTCGGCGGGCACGGCCATCAGCGCTGTGGCCATACGCGCACGAATGCGGGCGACCCCCAGAACTTCGCCTTCCGGCGCAAGATCCATGGCAAGTTTGTAGAGATCCACGGCAGCAAAGATGTCTTCGGCACGTTCGGGTTTCTGCTGAAGCCCCATCGCGATTTCCATCAGCATCTCGGCCTTTTCGGCCTGCGTCGCCGCAGCCGTTTCGACCGCGGTCATGGCCGCCTGCACCTGCTGCTGAGCACGACTGATATTCGTCAAACCGGTTTCTCCCTCGAATCGAATCTGGTTCGATTTCTGTGTTCGACCGAGAAAAGCACTCAAAGCGGGCGCTGTCAACTTACTTGGTTTATAGAAAACTTAGTTTACACATCCTCGCCGCGCTGATCCGGCTTCAATTCTGCACAAAGCGCCCCTTTGCTGGCCTGCCACGCGACGGTCAGGCTGTCGGTTGCAAAGTCCAGAAGGTCTTGATCCTGGAAAACATCACGGGCCTGAACCACCCGATCACCTGCAGCATTCCGGACCTTCAAAAGGCACCCTCCGGCGGTTGCCTGATGCACGGGCATCACCAATAATTCATCCTGTTGGATCAGTACGATGACCGCATCAATGCCGCGGAAATAGGTGTCCACCACGGCGCAAGGCAGATAGATCGCACCATCCCTGATCGCGATCGTGCTCATGCCTCCGACCACGTATCGATCAGGTCCCGAATGCGGCACTCAACCGTCCGCGCCGCGCGAGAAACCTCGTCGCTCAGGCCTAACCCAAGCTCCAGCGTCGCGGCCTCGATCAACAGCACCGATGTCGTCTTGGGAAACGCATCACCATAGATACGGCGTCCTGCGTAAAGCGCATGATCCCACCTGAAATCATGCAGGTTCAGGCTGTTGTTGGGCGGTGCTTCCAGAACCTCTCCAGGAACCTCATAAATGGTGCCCGGCGACCCTTCGGGGACCCGGGCATCGACAATGATCAGATGCGTGGCGCCGCGTGCGCTGTACATGACCGACATCCCGTCGGTTCCGCCGTCGAATATGCGAGTGTGCTCCGGCACGCCGTTTTCGCGCATTTGAGCGATGAGATGCGGACCGACGCCGTCGTCGCTTCGGTTTGGGTTGCCGCATCCGATGACGACAACATCAAGCGGCATCAGATCCGCCACAGGCGGCAGGACCATTCCGGTTCGACCGGCACCATCAGTTCCGGCAATTCGCAGAATTTCGCATGGACCTTGTAGTACATGCAGGTCTCGCAGGGTTGCTCAATCTCGTCAGCCTCGATCGTGTGATCGGTGAAACCGGCGATGACGAGTTTCTTTTCCAGATCCTGACCTGCCTCGACCTGCAGGCGCGCCACGATTTCATTGACCTCTTCGCTGGTTCCGGCCCGTGGCCAGACCTCGGTTTCCAGACCCGAAGCCAGCATCTCGGCGATTGTTGCGCGAGTCTCGTCATCATCCATGTCAGCGCTCCTTTCAGATCCGCCACAGACGGCACCACCATTCCGGCTTTGCCGGGAGATCAAGTTCTGGCAGGTCGCACCAGCGCTTGTGCACCAGGTAGTACATACATTCCTGGCACCGCATCTCGTCTTCGCCGTAGGGCTGCAAAAGCCAGCCTGAGATCACCAGTTTTTCGCGCAGCTGATCCGCGCTCAGAGGCCGCAATTCGTCAAGCAGCGCACCGAATTCACGATCCGTTTCCGGAAAAGGCTCGACCTTGGTTTCCAGTCCTTCCGCGAAATGGTCCTCTATCATCTGGAGGAGCATTTCATGCCCCGCTTCGGCGGGTGTCAGGCCATATCTGTCCAAGTAGGCCTGGCGCTGCGCTTGGGTTATTGATGCTTCCGGATTTTCTGACATTCAGCTTCCTCCCTAATTGCCGGATGTCGTTTGGCCGGCAGATTTGATCCGCCGGCCAAACATAAACATCAGGCTGTTCGGAAGCGTGCCAGTTCATCACCGGATTTGGCATCATGCGCATGAACAGTACACACAAGGCAACTGTCATAGGATCGACAAACGTGACCGACCTCGACCGGATCCGCGCTGTTCTTGATCGGCGTGCCGATCAACGCTTCTTCGATTGGCCCCCGGGCGCCGTCAGATGTACGCGGCCCAACATTCCATGTCGTCGGCGCGATGATCTGGTAATTGGCGATCTTGCCGTCGCGTACATCGATCCAATGGCACAGCGCACCGCGAATCGCCTCGGTCGCACCCCAGCCCTGTCCGTCTTTTTCAGTTGGCTTTATATACCATTCGTCGTTCAACTGGAACTCGCGCAAATTGCGTTCGGCTTCGCGATAGAGAATGCAAAGCTCGTGCATCCGCGCAAAGTGGCGCAGCATCGTCGAAGCACCGCCCATCTTGCGGTACATATCCAGCACCAACCCGTCGCTGTGCTGGAAGTCATGGCCCGTGTCATTGCCCGCCACCAGACGCCGCGCCAGCGGGCCGGCCTCGAGGCGACCGCTTTCGGCATGCGACACGGCCGTCGACCAGGAATACTTGCCCTCCGGGTCGATGGGGTTCTTGCTCACTGGGTTCGTGGTGCGGTCGAACGGGTGGACCGCACCCGCCGCCTCGTCGTACCAGGCGTGCTGCGTGTCTTCGCGGACAAAGGACTGGTCCATCGGGCTGAATGTGTCGGATGCACCGTCGTAGATGCCCGATTTCATGATCACCGCATCTGAGCGACCATCAATCGTGGGGTTCTGATACTTGTCCTCGTGGGGCAGATACCCCCATGTGGTGAACCGGCCGTGGCCTTTACCGTACTGGTCAAGGCCAATGTCCTTGGACATGCGCCAGAACAGGCCCAGATCAGAATTGGCGTGCTCGGGCTTTTCGTCCAGCCATGCCTCGAATTGCTCCAAGGTCTGGATTTCTTCGTAACGCTCCATTGAGCAGCCGAGCCACAGTGGCTCGATCCAGTTCTGACGGAAATGCTCCAGAATAGACCAGGCGCGGGTGATATCCGTAAGTGTCGGAGAACACATGACGCCGCCAGGCACCATGAAGGACGAATGCGGCCACTGACCGCCCAACAGCGCGTAAATCTCGACCGGACGGCCGGAGATTGTCACGCCTGCTTCATAGGATGTGCCGGTAAACGGGGAATAGCGTTTGACGGCTTCCTCGTAAAACGGGCTCATCGCGTAGTTTTCGTTGGTATAGTCGATCATCCACAACCCATAATGGTGGCGCGGCAGGGACTGCAGAGATTCCACGATCTGGCCGAGGTTGCGCGCCAGAATGGCGTTGCGCGGCACGGTGGTGCCCCAGGCAGTATCGAGTGCCCAGGCTGCGCAGGTCAGGTGTGACGCACCGCAGATCCCGCAGGCGCGCGGCGTGACGACCAGACCGGCTTGGGGGTCCTTGTCTTTCAGGATGACTTCGAACCCGCGAAACATCTCCGCGTGGGTCCAGGCGTTGGTGACAACGCCGTTTTCAATATCGACCCGGACATCCAGATCGCCTTCGACGCGGCCAACCGGCGAAATGTCGAGTGTTTCTACTGCTGCAGACATAATTCTCTCTCCCAATTCGCAGTTAGACTACGAAGATATCTTCCTCTGCCCACGCAGGTGCCGCGCCTTTGGCGGCGGAGGTGAGCTTGATGTAACCCTTCTTGTCCACGCCCTCGGGCATGTCCTTGGGTACACCCATGACGGTTTGTGTCTTGAAGACCGTTCCCGGCGCCAGATCAAAGAACGGGAACTCCGGTTCGGTACAGCCCAGGCAGGGCATACCCGCACGGGTTTTTGACGAATGGCGGTTCCACAGGATGCGATTGCAGGGGCTGTGAGTCATAGGACCACGACACCCCAGATCGTAGAACAGGCACCCCTTGCGCTGGCCGAACGCCGTGGTCGACACCTTGTAGGCAAAATGCATGTTGCGCGTGCACCCGGTCTGCGTGAAAGAGGAAAAGAACGTTTTGGGGCGATGGAATTCATCCAGCGTCAGATCACCGGCCCGACCCGTGGCAACCGCCACCAGAATCTGCGTTACCCAGTCAGGGTGTGCCGGACAACCCGGAATATTGATGACAGGCAATCCGGATTTAGCGGCAAAACCTTCACCCAGTGCGCCGCCCTTGTCGCGCTTGAGAAACTGCAGGCCGACGCTGTCGGACGGGTTCGGCGCCGTCGCCGGAATGCCGCCATAGGTCGCGCAATCGCCGATCGCCACGACAAAATCAGCAACCGCTGACAGCTCTTTCACCCACTCCTTCATCGGGCGCCCGCAGAACCGGTTCCATTCGCCGGTGCCGTCCGGCGCATTGATGACGGTGCCTTCGAAGACAAAGATGTCCAGCTTGATCTCGCCAGAAATACACTTCTCGACGATCGCTTTGACCTGATCGCCCAGTTCAAGCCCGAGGGAGGGTTGCCAAAGGACGTTGATCCCAAAGTCAGTGACCAGATCACATGCGCTTGGTTCCTCTGCATTCAGGAAAGACATCGTGTTGCCGGAACACGCGCCCCCCTGAAGCCACAACAGGTTTGCCATTTTTCTTCCTCCCAAAGACTATCATTCCTGCCGCGACATCCTCGCCTCAGAGCCAGGCTTGTTGCTTGTCGACCCTGCGAAAGTCGCGGCATTTATGGTGGAAGTGTGTACCGTTGCGCACAGTCGAGCAAATCAACACTAGCGGTCAGCGCGGCGATTTCTGGTAACAAAGTGTAAACTGAAAACTAAGTTGCCATGGGGGAATGTAAACTTGGCTGACAGCTGACAGGGCTTAGCCCCGTCGCCCGCAAGCCGGGCATTCGGCCTCTCCGAAGTAGCTGTACCAGATCCCCTTGCAGCTCTTGCACCAATGGCCCCTGGCGCCCGTGCCCGAAGGAGCAACGGCCTTTGACATGGCGGTCAGGCCCAGATTGCGCGGCTTGGACCGGGTCTTGGCCAGTCCGGATCGGGCATAGGGGAAACCAATGACTTTCGTGGCAGGCGCGTCATCGTCCATGTCTTACCCTTTGCGCAGACCGTATCTCTTGATCTTGTTTGCCAGCCCGACTCGTGACAAGCCCAATTCTTCCGCGACCTTACTTTGATTCCAATGAAACGCCTCCAGCGCCTTGGTCAAAACGACCTGCTCCAAATGTTCGACCTTGTCTTTAAGCGTTACACCGGATGGCACGAAAGCTGCGTCCTCGCCGTTTTCGATTGGCGTGCGCGCGATCTTTTCCGATAAATGTCGTAGAGCAACATATCCACCTTGTTCCGCAACCGCGACCATGCGCTGAACTTCGCTTTCCAGCTCGCGGACATTGCCCGGAAATGGGTAATACTCCAACCGCTTCAGAACGTCAGATGTGACACCCAATACCCGGCGACCAACCACACCGGCATATTTCTCAACAAAGAACTGTGTCAGCACCGGGATGTCGTCGGTCCGGTCGCGAAGCGGTGGCAATTCCAGTTGAAACCCGCGTAAACGATAATACAGATCGCGGCGGAAACTGCCTTTTTCCACCATCTCCTCAATTGAACGGTTGGATGCCGCGATGATCCGCACGTTGCTGTACAGTGTCTTGTCTGAACCAAGTGGTTTGACTTCGCCCTCTTGCAGGAAGCGTAAAAGGGCCACCTGAAAATGCGGTGATACTTCTGACACCTCGTCCAGAAACACCGTGCCCCCATCAGCCGCCCGAAAAAGGCCCAGCCGATCCGCAATCGCCCCCGGAAAGGCGCCACGCATGTGGCCAAACAGCTCGGAATACAAGGCATCGTCAGACACACCGCCGCAATTCTGGCTGTGCATGGGTGAATTCGCGCGATCCGAGTTAAAGTGAATGGCGCGCGCCAAAAGCTCCTTGCCGGTGCCCGTCTCGCCTCGGATCAGGACCGGCATGCCCGTGGAGGCCGCGACTTTCGCCTCGGCGACAACTTCGGCCATCTTGGGGCTTGCATAGACCAGTCTTTCAAAGCGTGAAACGCCACCCTGAACCGATCCGCCTTCCTCGTCGTTGAAAATCTCGTCATCCAGCGACAGCTTGAGCTCTCTGCTCAGTATCCGGTGCCGGCGCGACAGCTCGGCGTGTTCCTGGGCGCGCTTGACGACGATGCGGATCTGCTGCTCTTGCACCGGTTTGGCAAGATACAAATAGGACGCCGTATCTTCGCAGAGTTGCGCGCCGCAGCTCATTTCATTTTTTTCGCAAATAACAATGCGCCAACACGCGGTATGAGACAAGCGAGACCGCGCCAACGCGTTGTCCGGTCCAAAATCATCCTCATCGACGTCATAGAGAATGAGGTCCACGTTCACTTCGTCAAGGCGGCTCTTTGCGGAGTTATCATCCTCGCAAAAGATCAGCCGATACCCATCCAATTCGCTCAGAGCGCTGGAAGCGGACAGGGTCAAAGCCTTGTCCTTGGACTTGATAAGAACCGTAGATATATTCGACAAGGTGCTTGGACCTCCGTTGCCACTGATGATTGCCGGATCAGTATCAGCAAACATTCTTTGCATAAAGAGAACTATTTATGCAAGTTCTGCTTGCAATCTAGCTTCAGAGTGCAAATCCAGCGCCACTTCGCCTGTTGTGAACATCCAGTGCTACGTCCTGTCACTTCATTCCAATTCAATCGCCCCTCCGGCTCATACCCCGCTGTCATAGCGGCCACGGAGCGAAGGGTTACATCCGACCAAGAAATCCACGAAGCTATTGGTCAACCGCGACGAGGACTTTATCGGACCAGCAAGACCAGGCCGACCGCTCCCCTCAGGTTCCCGCTTGGTGTAGCGAATGCTCGGTTCGGATGATGACCGTATGGGCCAAGCTCAATGACGGGTTTGGCGACATGATCAACAACGCGACGAAGCATGTTCGGCAATTGCGAACGGATGCTGCGTCAGCAAAAGCCGCATCTGCGTAAGTCCGAAATGTCCGCATCTTACCAGTTCGTACACGATGCAGCGAACGGCTGGTGTACGGATAGGGAGGGACTTCTGAGAATTTCATCGTACCAGCCATATGACACACCAATGTCGCTTATTTCACTCGGCTCAAGGGTGACGGGAGATTGTAGGGCAGAACGACCTCTTTACGGACAGCCTCAGCGTAGGATTCTGCCCCTTCCAGCATTCGACCCCACTTACCGATCGGGCACCGCTTCAAGGGAAGTTTCGAACCGCTTGCCCGCCGCTGCAGCTTCTTTCAAGAGCGCGTCGAAATTGTCAGGTGGATTGCCATCTTCCAACATCCCTTTGAACGTCGCATAGGCATCCGTCTTGCTGCCGTAGGCGCGCAGGGTCTTGTCGTCGTTCACCCAGGCCACCACGATGACCTTTGCATCGCTGTTGAACCGATAGAACAGCCGATACTGCTGGAAGAATTTCGCCCGGAACCAGTGCTTGCGGTGATCGCCGAGTGTGCCGCCTTGCCGGAAGGCGGCGGCACCCGGATCTGCCGGTATGGCCTCGGTGACCAGCTTGAAGATGGCGGCCAGCCGTTTCGTCGGGTTTTTCTTGCGCCAGGTCTTAGGATCGCGTGCCTTACACGCCTCGACCTCTTCAATCAGCCCTTCGAGCTGATCCAGAAAAAGCGGATGCGCATAAATCGACCATCCGTTTACGACAAGGGGCGCTTGGGCGGGCACGCTATCGCCGCTCATTCATCCTCGAGCGATAGCGGCGCATCGAGATCGACGTCAACGTCTCCGACCAGTGCTGCAAGACGGTCATGCAAAGCCCCATCGAACGCCCGAATGCGGTCCGGATGCGCCTTGATATCGGCCTCGACAAAATCGAGAAAGGCTCCGAGCACGGGATCTTCCTCGTCGCTGCGCACGGGCTCGATATAGACCCTGCCACTCGGCTCGGTGCAGTAACGAATCTGGTCGCCCTTGCCCAGCTTGAGCTGTTTGCGCACACCCGCCGGCACGGTCGTCTGATACCGATCCGTGAGTTTCGAGACATCTTGTGCGAGGGCTGTCATGGCAGTCTCCTGAAGAAAAGGGTCTTTGCTGCCCGCGATAGGTAATGCATCTGCATTGTCTTGTCAAGACAAGCCGCAGGATCTGCTGTCGCCGGGCAGGTCGATGAACCGTCCGGCGCAGGACCTAATTTCGCCCCGCCAGGAACTCCGCCAGCACCGGGCTAGCCGCACCTTTCGCGGAGCTGAGCAGCTCCGAACCCGCAAGCGAGGCCTTCGACAGGCGTACGAGCCCACCAGTTTCCTCGATGCGGTAGCAGCGGCGCTTTTGCCGCCCGCGCCTGTAGTGGGTCGCGGTGACAATCTGGCAGGTACTGCCATCGGTGAGCGTCACAGGTGCTGCGAGCCTGATCTTGTCGCCTTCCTCGTAGTCCGGGATCGCAGCCCAGTCCTGGCAGCGCTGGCGCCAGGCATGGGCATAGCTGTCCGGGTCTTTCAGGTCGGAGAGGAGCTCGATCAGCCCAAGGGGAGCACGAGACTCGTTCGGGCCAGCACTTTCCTCCATGTCCTTGTAGCCCCAGCAGCCGTCATCGTATCGGGTGAGGAAGACAGCACCGAACGTGATGGAGCCATCCGCATCGGTCACATAGGTCGTGTCCTCGACCGGCGAGCCATCGATACTTGTGACCTTTGCCGCCGCGTACCAAGTCGAACCCACCTTGCAGGCTTTGACCAGTTCCGTCTTGCGCCTGTCGCCATGAGAGGTGCAGAGCCGGGCAATCTCCGCTTTCTCATCCGCGTAGGTCTGGACGCGGCGATCGGTATAGAAGAGCCATCCCATCTCAGAGTCCTTTCTCTCATTGGGGAAATTGTTGTCGTCAATGTCCCGAGAGGGCCGCAGGCCTGGCAGGGTATTGGCGATGCTTGTTTGAGAAAGGGCGCGTTACGCCGCCCTCCGGTCATCGATTTCCATCAGCGCATCGAGCGGCACGCGGTAGGGCTGCATGGCGTCGAAATCCTCGCAATTGCCGCAGTTCTGCACGATCGCGAAGGTATCGCAGGCATCCTTGAGGATGACCCGGAAGGTGCCGCCGAGGCCCGAGGGCACCTCGTAGGTCCCGCCGATGAGATAATCCGAGGCCCGGCGTACGAAGACGCGGATGCTGTGGCCATCGGTGGCGAGCCGGATGGCCCCCTGCCCCCGGTCGATGAGCACCTGCACATCGTCGAGAATGTCGGTATAAAACTGGCCGGTCAGATCGCGAAACGCCATGCGGCGCTGCGCCATCCAATCGGTATCCCGAAACGGGTTCATGCCGTCGGCAAAGGCGAAGGACGGATCGGCCTGTTCGGTGGTGACGATGCGGGTGGTCGTGCCATCGATGCCGTTCGAGCGCAGATGCACGCCGTTGCCGACGATGAGGATCAGGGCCGGCCTGTCCACCGGGCCGTTCCAGTTGGGAAGGAAGGTTTTGCAGGCGCGCGCATGGGCGATCTGCGCTGCGACAGCGGAGGCAGAGAACTTGAGAATAGCCATGGGGATGTCTTTCCGTTGGGTGTGGGAGGGTCGACCCGCGCGGGCGGAATATCTCGCGCGGGTCGCGTGAGGCCTCAAGCCGCTTGCGCGATCTCGCTGTCAGGCTCGGGAGATGCCGAGGCGGGCTCCGCCTCATCACAGACGACACCGGCCGTCTGCATCATGGGCGGGCACCAGGCGGCCACGGCAGCGCGCTGCGCTTCCGTGAGCGTGGCGAAGGGCTCGGCGAAGAGCTTGTCGCAGAAGGCGACGATCTCCTTCTTGCTCGACGAGGCCAGCGTCACTGCCTCCTGTGCCAGACCCAGATCCTCGCCGAGGATCTTCAGGAGCCAGGCCTTCTTGAAGCGGTTGAAGAGCGCCGCGTTCGGCGTCCAATGCGCTCGGATGTCGGGCATGATCTCGATCTCGAAGTCATGCATCAGGCTGTCGCGCCGCGGGTCCCGGGCAAAGCAGGACTGCGTGGTACTGGCGGTGGCATAGGCCACGAGCTTGGCCTTCTCGCCGGCCTCCAGCGCGCGAAACGCCGCGAACTGATCGGCGGGCGAACGGCTGTCATCGAGCCAGGAGAGGTCCAGCGCATCATGCGCCGCCGCCACCTGCTCAAGCGAGGTCTCGTCGATCTCGTCCATCTTGGCATGGCTGCGGTATTCCTTGCGGGCGTCGACCTTGATCGCCTGCGTGACGCTCATGCCGCTGCCCAGAACATCGCTCACCAGCTTGAACAGGGTCAGATCGAGCGTGGCCTCCGGATGCAGCGCCATCGCAGCCCCGAGCGCCATGGCCCGCTCGGTCTTGAGGTCCTCTGCAAGCGAGGCCGGGTAGCTGATCTCGCCAGCGTCAGGGGCCTCCTGCGCGGTCGGGTTGGCCGACGAACCGCGCGCGCCCTCCTCTTTCGCGATGTCCTCCGGGCGGACGAGGCCAACATGGAGCGTGATCTGCCCACCCTGCCACGACGCAATCACCCCGGACCGCGCGAGGTCCTCAGCGCTATAGGCCTCTTGCAGGTCGCGAGCTTCCTCTTCCAGAGCGTCCACCCGGTCGTAGAGCGCATTGTAAGCGCCGTCCTCAAGCCCCTCATCTTCCATTTCGAGCTGCAGTTTCTCAAGTTCAGCGGTGATCTCATCCACGCGCTTCTGGGCGGTCTCATCCGGCTCGACGGGTCCTGGGTAGACACGGCCATAGTCTGCCATGGTCGCGTAATCATAACGCACCATCGCATCTGCCCAGGCAAAGCCTAGTTTTGCGCGGGCCTCCTCAGCGGCAGCCCCGAGTTTCTCGAGCAGTATGGTCTCGACCAGCGCCGCATCCTCGAGCACGGAATGCTCTTCCAGAAGATCGGCCGCGACAGCGCCGCCGCGGGCCTCGTAGTCTTCACGCACGAAGGCCCCGATATCGTCGCTGACCTGCACGCCGCGCGATTTGAGCGCCTGACGGACGGTGTAGGCCTGCAGATAGCCGCCGTCTTTCGTGAGTGCCTCAAAGACCTCGCGCTGCACCTCCTGGCTCGGATGCTCGACAAAGGCCTTCATCGTGTCGAGCGTGATCGTCTTGGCCCGGGCCGCGGCGCGGATGTCGGGGTGGATCAGCCCGTAGCGCAGCCGGCCTTTCACGGCGGCCACCGTGGTGCCGAAGGTTTTTGCGATGGTCTCGGGCGTCTGGCCGTCGACCTCCATCATTCGGGCGAAGGCCTCGAACTCGTCGATGGCGTTCATCGGTGCCTGGGTGATGTTCTCGGCAAGCGACAGCGCCGTGGTGACGTCGCAGTCCTCAGGGACAAGGCGGCAGTCGATCTTGGTCTTCGCCGTGAAACCCTTGGCGCCCTTGTCGGCAACCAGTTCCTTCAGCGCAGCGTTGCGCCGGCCGCCGGCGAGCACGCCGTATTTGCCGTCGAGCTTCTGGACCATGAGCGGCTGCAGGAGGCCCAGAACGGCAATGCTGGCTTTCAGATGCGCGATGTTCTCGGGGTCGTAGGTTTCCGGGGAGTTGCTGCGCACGTTGGCGGGATGAGCTGTCAGATCGCCGATAGCGACGGAGACGGGTTTGAAACTTGCGGTCATAGGATGTCCTTTTCGATGGGTATGGTGCGGCCCGCGCTCGCGCGCGACCAATCCCCGGCTTCGGGGATCAAAACGACAGAAGGCCCGCTTTGCCTTTTGAGGGGCAGCGGGCCTTCATCGTCTGAGATGTCAGGGGGAGGCGTCCCCTGCCCCTTTACCAGTCGCGCGCCAGCATGATGGTCAGCACGCGCATGGTGGTGGCGGGGTTGTCCGGGGTCTCAGCCCCGTAGCGGAAGTCCGAATCCGCCTCATAGAGATCGATCTTCCAGAACACGGTCTCTCCCCGGATCTCGACCGCCCCGAAATCGTGCCAGCCTTCCGGGTCATTCTCGGGCTCGAACGTGGCAAACTCACCGGTGGCCTTCACCGCCTCGGCCATGAAGCCGTCACCGACCTCCATGAGCGAGCGGGTGACATGCATCCGGCCTTGGACGGGCTGCGCGGGCGGCACTCCAAGGCACGCGAGCTTGCGGAACGCGTCGTTCTGCGCGGCGATGACGCTCGGATCCGGGCATTCTGTATGGGGCTGTGCAGTGATGGTCATAGGGCTCTCCTTTGAGAAGTTGAAACACCCTTCCCAAAGCCTGCTTTTTCTTTTCCGCGGGGCGGAGGAACCGAAGCAGAAGGCGCCCTACCCGAACAGCCCCTTGGGTCTGTAATTCGGGTTGGGGATGGTTTCGATCCAACCGCCTTGTTCCTTGATGCTCTCAAGTGCCGCCGAGAGGGGATACGCGCCCTCGGACGCGCTCCACCAATAGGCACCGCGTTTGAAGGAGATGATCTTGCGGCGGCCGTCGTTGAAGCAGGCCACCCGCAGCGTCTTGGGTTCTTTACGTGACATGCGAGTCTCCGTTCTCCGTATGGTCAAGCAGCCTCGGCGCTGCGCCCTGCCCTGCCCGCCTCTGACCGTGCGATCAGGTAATCACAGGCGCGCTGCGCATCCGCGGCGTGCTTGAAGATCGCACCCTTATCTGAGCGAAGAACGCGCAACCAGTTGTGGAGATAGGCGGCATTCATCTCGAGCGTATGGGCCGTGAAGCCGAGCGTCTGGCCGAGAAACACCGAGGTCAGCTCGGCGACGATCTCTTCGCGGGCATAGGCCGTGTTGCCGAAGCGCGAGAGGCCGTAGTCGCGATTGAGCCGATGCGGGGTTTTCGTGGCATGGGCCAACTCATGGGCCCAGACCCCGTAGAAGTTCCGCGGGTTCTCAAACCGCGTGATGGACGGCATGTAGACCTTGTCCACGGGCGGCAAATAGTACGCTTCCGTGCCCGTGAAGACGGTCGTGATGTCGATAGCGTCGAAAAACGCCTGCATGTGCGGGATGGGTTCAGCGGGCGGATGCTCGGGCGCGGGCTCCGGGTCCGGATAGAAGCTCTCGGGCAAGCCCTCGATCTGACAGGCATTGAACACGCGGTAGGATTTCTGGAAGCGGAAGACGCGGGCCTCCTCGGAGTGATCATTGCTCTCCCCCTGATCATCCTCGCCGTCGGCGTCTTTCCGGCTTTGACCATAATAGACGACGACAGAGGACTTCTCGCCCTTGCGCACCTTCGCGTCCAACGCATTGGCCTGCGGCAGCGTCATCCAGAAGGGCGAGCTATGGCCCGCCATGACGGTGCGCATGGTCAGCAGGAAGTTGTTGACCCCTTGGTAGGGCTCACCGCCCACGCGCAGGGGGCGTGAGCTGCCGCCTGCCGTCCAGGGCTTGCGCCACGGCAGAACGCCGCGCTCGATGATGCGGATGATTTCGTTCGTGATGACCTCGGAGGCATCAAATTTGGGCGTGCGGGATCGGGCCATGGCTGGCCTCCTTTCGTGTGTGGGTGAGATGTTTGGGGATCAGATTTTCTGACTGGGCCGCGGATCGTTGGCGACCTTCGCGCCAAGCGCTTCGACCATGTCGATGTAGGTGGTCAGCGAGACAGACTGGCCGGCACCTGAGTGGTCAGCGTCGACCGATCCGCCTCGCACCACCCGCGGCAGGTTCGCGAAGGCAATAACATCGGTGACGGGTCGGATATCGATGAAGGGCGTCCCGAGTGCGACCGCAAGAGCGGCCAAGGGAAATCGTTCGGTCGGCGCGAAACTCGACACGGTGGTCCAACCGAGATGGATGAACGTCCCACCCTCCCCGCAGATCACGTGCGCGTTTGGCAATGACGCCGCCTGCCTGAGATAGCCGAGATCGCGGAGAACGGCTTTCCGCTCGAGCTTCCGTGCCAGCCCTGTCTGACCGGCTCGGCGCAGCTCTCTATGCCGCCACCAAGAGGCAGCGGTCGCGCGCAACACGCGCAAGACACCTGTTTGCATGGGAATGCCCTTCATCCGGAAAAACAGACCGGAACCCGGCCCGGACCCATCTGAGGGACCCCAAAGGCCCTCATCCGTCAGTCACAAAACCCGAAGAACACTTCCGTAATGGGGCGGATCATTGTCAAGGGTTTCCGGCAAGCCAAGAATTCCGGCGAACATTTCTTTCTTCAC
>NZ_JAECRZ010000023.1 GCF_016019955.1 Thiosulfatihalobacter marinus | reverse complement strand
GCGCCCGCCTCGTGCTCAGCCAGGATGCCGATGATCTGTTCGTCCGTGAATCTTGTTCGCTTCATTGTCCGTCCTCAAGTTAGGTCGGACTCTAATCAACGGTGGAGGAAAAATCCCGTGGCAGGTCACCGGGCAAACAAAACGCGCTGTGACATTGCTTCAGCTTTGCGGAAATGCACAAACTCTATATCGTTGGGCCAGCAAAATTTCGGATCATGTATTCATGACGCAATTCCTGGCCAAACCTCTGCGGCTTTTTCTGGTCGTGCTTGTCGCAGGCATGGCACAGCCTGTTTCGGCCGCCGATACCAATGTCGTGAATGCTCATGTTGGCGTGACAACGGATATTGACCCCGAGAACAGCGTCGGCTTTCGCAAAGGGTCGCTGATCGTGGCGCCGATTCCCTTTTCCAACCCCCTGATCGGCAGCGGGCTGGCCCTGGGCGCCGGCTACCTTTTTACCGCCACCGAAGGCGCGGGCACGTCCTTGATTGGTGCTGGCGCCATGCGTTCGGAAAACGGCAGCGAGGCAACCGGTGCGACGTTGAAGCTTTCGCTGGGCGGCGGCGCATGGGATGTCGCCGCAACCGTGGCGGATGCCTCGCTGAATTACGATCTTCTTGCCGGCCCCTTCACCATCCCGATTCGTCAGACCGGCACGTTCGCGCGCCTTCAGTTTGGCCACCAGATCGCGCCGAACCTGTCGCTTGGACTCGTCACCAAGTACCTGCAAACCGATATTTCGTCCGGCAATCCGGCGTTCGGCTCCCTCGGGTCCAATTTTACCCTGAACGGCGGCCTGGAAATGGCAAGCCTGGGCCTGACCGCCGAATATGATACACGCGACAGCGACATTTACCCAACCCGCGGGACACATGCCACCGCCACGGTCCTGCGCAACCAGGTCGAAACCGGAACCGTCACCGATTATACCAAAGCCACCGCCCTGCTTAGCCAGTTTCACTCGATTGGAGAGCGCAGCGTGCTTGGGTTGCGCCTCGCCGGGTGCAGCACGGAACGCAGCGCGCCGTTCTTCGATCTCTGCTCTATCGGCGGGACCGATTCCATGCGCGGTTTCAACCCCACGCAATACCTTGATGCAAACCTCTTGTCTGTTCAGGCCGAACTGCGCCACATGTTCACCAACCGGATCGGGATGGTCGCATTCGCCGGCGCCGGCTCGGTTGGAACCGGCTTTGACTCCCTTACCAGGGGTGGCGCCGCGGGTGGGCTCGGACTGCGTATCAGAGTATCCAGGAAGGTGCCCGTGAGTTTCGCCATCGATATGTCATACAACGATCAGGGCGAATCCCTGCTCTATATCTCGGTCGGTGAACGGTTCTAGCCCTGCTCGGCCTGGCACGCCTTCAGCTTGCCAAGTGCGGCCATGCTGCCGGACAGGTCGATTATTTCCTCAGCACCATTCTTGCCCTGAATGGCGACGCTGTGGCGGCGGCCGAACTCCGATGCGAATTCCGGGTTGTTGAAAAACGCGTACCCACCGGGAACCCCGTTTTCGTTCACCCCGACAGCCTCTCCCTGAAACCGGCTGTCGCCAAAATCGAAGATCACGCTGCCGCGTTCCCCGGCTACAATCTGCGTCCACGCCGGATTATGTGCTGACAAAAATGCGCCCCCGTCCTTGGGCACATAGCCGATCCGCACCATCGTGCCGCTCTCGTACTGACGCTGCATGAAACACCCATCGCCCGCGCCTGGATCAACACGGATCAACCAATCCCCCGATACACCCCAGTCGCTGGCCACTTGGGTTAGCGCCGGGCCCGCCATGACGAACACGGACAATGCAAACCGCAAAACCACCCTTTGAAAGCGCCAATAGCCCATAACTCCCAATATGGCGCGCAACGCCCGGCCGCCAAAACGATTTTTCGCCCGCCGTGTGGTCTTTGCGGTCTTGCGGTTTGCCTGTAGCATCGCGCCACGTCGGCTGACGCAAAGGACCACCCGAATGCCCAAGGCCCTACTTTCGCTTGCCAAATGGCTGACGCTTGCCCTTGTCCTGCTCACGCTTCTTGTCTGGCTCATGCTTGCCTCTCCCCTGTTGCGCAGCTGGCGCATCGCCCTGGTCGAAGACCTGCTCAGCGCCCAGCTTGGACATCCGTTTGTCATACAGGGCGATGTGCGGCTGGAACCGGGGCTCTCTACACTCATTCATGTCAGTCAGGCGCTTATTCCAAGCTCCAACCTCCCCGATACAACCCTGATCAGACTATCCTTGCTGGAGCTGACTTTGGATATCCCCGCCCTGATTGCCGGGCGCGTGGCGCTGGATAACCTTGTGGTGGATGGATTGCAGGTCAATATGATCACTGCCGGGGACGGCACAACAAGCTGGATCAAATGGGCCGATCGGGCGTTTCAACAGGAACGCCGCGCCGCCGCGGAAACACCCCGTCGGGACACCGCGTCGCCACAAACACCCGATGCGGGATCAAACAGGGGATCTATCCTGAGCTTCCTGTCGAACAAGACGGTTTCGTTCACCAATATCGGGCTTGTTTTCGACAACAAGGCCAATGGCTTCATCTTTGATTTCGATTTGGAGTCTGCCCGGCTCGTACAGATGCAAGGCGGTCGGCTGGTCTCGTTTACCGGCAACGGAACTGTCAATGACCAGCCGTTCAGTCTCGATGGGAAATACCCGCGCGGGGCACCCTTCACCCACAAGGTTACATTCGCCGACATTGTTCTTACTTATGACGGCACGGCGCTGGCCGATGGTCCCGGATACACCGCACGTCTTGACCTGGACACGGGAGAAGTGGGCGACCTGTTCGATATCCTGCGCCTGAAGCGCAGCTTTGGCGGCAGCGGCACGCTGACGGCCCAGGTCACAAGCCGGCCTGGACAACTGGCCGTTTCCGGCCTCGATTCCAGCTTTGAGCTGGACAAGGGCCGCCGGATCTCTGCCACCGGCGATGTGGACAATCTGCTGACAGTGGATGGGGTCGATATGCGCCTCAATGCCCGGCTTCACCCTTCGAATGCCCCCCCACCCAATGCGGCTCGGTTCAAGGACATCAAGCTCACCGGGATAGACGCCCATGTCATCAGCCAAGGCCGCGGTGTGCGATTTCAAGAGCTATTGTTCCTTACCAACGCTTTCGAACAGGATCTAACCGAGATCGGGCCGGTCACGATCGGCCAGATCTACCGCACGCCGCAGCAAACACTTGGGCTGAAAGATCTTCGCATCAACATCGGCCCGCGCGACGCACCTTTCATCACCGCCAAAGGCGATGTCGGCGATGCCCTGGGTTTCTCGGATATTGCCATTTCCGGCCGGTTCGATGGCAAGGCGTCCGCTGTCCTCACCGCGCTGCCCCCGGAAAACGCAGATCAATTCGGGCGTGTCACCGCCGAATTTGAACTTTCCGACGCATCGGGCCAGTTGGGCGTGACGCGGCTCAGCGCCCGCAGCCAAGACACCGATCTCTGGTCGCTGGACACGCAAATGACCGTCGAGAAACTGACCGAACTGGGCGGTATCGCGATCAAACTCGCCCTCCGGGTTGCCGACAGCGCCCAGGTTCTGGCCGCCCTTCAGGCCGAACCGATCGAAGCAGGCGCGCTGGGTATTGACCTCGATTTCGCCAGCCAGGATCAAACGGCGTCAATCGATCTTGGATTTCAGGCCGCTGGCAGCGATGTGACAACCAACCTGTCATTCGACCTGTCGCGGGAAATCAATCTCGTGCGCGGCACGATACTCAGCGAAAAGATGCGCCTTGTGGACATTCGCGAGGGCACCAAAGCCGCGATCAGCCTGTCCAGGGCACATCGCGCCGACCGCAAAGCCAACACCGCAACCCCCGAACAGGATACCAGGCCGCCGCTTCAGCCACTGGTGATCGAAGACAGGAAAAAGGGGCTTCTCAGCCCCTACCGCATTCTCACCGAAACCGATCTGGAAATCGCGCTCGACATCCGGCAGTTCATCGGCGACGCCGGAATATCATCCATGACCAGCAAACTGATTGCCGATCTGGGAAAGGTGCAGGCCGGGCCGATGGAATTGCGCTATGGCAGGGGGTTTTTCAAGGTTCTTGCCCAGATGGATGTCGTCAATGATCCCGATAACATCAGCATCAGAGGCGGCACCAGCGGCTGGGATTTTGGCAGGATCCTCGAGTCGATTGGCCTTGGCATCCAGGCCAATGGCATCCTGCGCGCCGATTTCAACGTGATCGGCAAGGTCGGTCCGGTCAGGACCTTCGCCAATTCGATGGTCGGATCGGCGGCGCTTGGCATGGGCAACGGAATGATCGCCACCAGCCTGCTGGAACTGGCCGGGCTGGGCGTCTTCCCATGGCTGTTTTCCCAAGAGCGCCGGCGCGGCGAAACCGAGATTGTCTGCGTACGCGCGCCGGTGAGGATCAACGCAGGGCGTGTCACCTTCGATCAGGTCGTGGCCGAAACCCGCTCTGTCCAGCTTGTCGCGCGTGGCGAGGTGGACTGGCGGCGCGACAGCATCGCGCTCCGGGCCGAACCGCGCCGCGTTGGCAGGCCCCTGTCGCGCAGCGCCTGGCCCTTTGATGTTACCGGCAAGCTGTCCGATCCCCAGTTCAAGCTTCAGGTCGGCGGCTCTCGCAGCCGCCGCGCCGATGGCGCCTCGGACATGCCCGGAACCCGGACACCCTGTGTGCCCGACATCTTTCAGCTGGAATAAGTCCGCCCCATCCGGTGCCTGCTGCGCCACCGCCGGAACAATCTCTGCGCGGGGCAGACGCTACTGGCGCACCGCCCCGCTTTCAACAGGATCAGCGGCGTCGCTGCCTTCCTCTTCCACCACTTCGGCCTCCGCGTCCACGACTTCGGCCTCCGGCACCTGGTCCTCGTCGTCTTCCGGCGCCTCATCATCCAACGCGCCCACGATCAGCGGCAGCATTTCAACACCTGTACCGCTGCGCGTCCCGGTTTCCGGCGGCGCGACCCAGCTCAGCGTGTCAAAGCTGTGACAGTTTTCGCAGGTCGGTACCCAGGCCGCGTGAATATTGTGGCAGTTGTCGCACACCCATTGCGGGCCGCGCGGCGCGGTCAGGGCCTTGGCAAGGAACCCTTTGACCACCGCGTCGCTGGCGCCCTCGCCGCGCTCGATTGCCGCCATGATGGTCAGAGACCGCTGTGTCGGATCCGATTCGAAAAGATCGCCCAGCGCCCGGCGCGCTTCGGGGAAATCCTCGGCGGCGATGTTCAGCTCGGCCATCAGCATCTTCGTTTCCGAATGATCCGGGCTGCCCTTGATCAACCCCTTGAACCGCTTGATCCGCGCTTCCGGGGTCTCCTCGGGCACGATCGCGGCAAAGGCGGCGGCCAGATCGGGATGCGGCTGTACATCCCAGGCTTTTTTCAACAGCCGGGCCGCATTGCGCGGCTTGCCCTGGTCGATATACCCGCGCGCCGCCATCACCGCTGCCGGGATCAGGTCCGGCGACAGCCGGTTCGCCTCGATCGCCCGCTCACGCGCCTCGATCGAACTGCTCTCGTCCAGAATATCCTCGGCCTCGCCCAGCGCCAGAACGGCGTCGCGCCGCCGGTACACATCGCGCGGCAACGCCCCGTGGCGCAGCTTGGCGCTCAACGTCCCGCGCGCGCCCGCCCAGTCCTTGGTCTCGGTCTGGAGGCGCAACAGCATATCCTGCACCTCTTCGTGGCGGGGCTTGAGCGCAAAGGCGGTTTCCGCCAGCTTCAGCGCCACCTCCGTCTTGCCCTCGGCCAGCTTCTGCTTCATCAGCCCGCGCACCCCTACAAACCGGGTGCTCTCGTCCTTGAGAAGGGTCTTGTACACCTCTTCGGCCTTGCGCGCATCACCGCTCATCTCGGCGGCCTGCGCGGTGATCAGGTTGGTCAGTTCCGGTTTTTTCAGATAGCGCTCCGCGCGCCGCGCCTTGTCCATCGCCAGCCGCCCCTCGCCCGAGGCCAGCGCCATCAGCCCCTCGGCCAGTGCCCGATACCCTTTCTGCTCGCGGTTGCGGTCAAAATAGCGGCTGATCGCGGTTTCATCCCCGTTCAGGAATTTCAGCACCGCCACCAACAACCCCAACAGCTTGATCGCCAGCCACACCGCCAGGACCAGCGCAATCAGCGCCAGCGCCGCCTGGAACGGCCCCAGCGAGTATTCCACCCCGCTGACCGTGATCATGACCCCACCGTCGCTTTCCAGCAGGTAGACAGAGCCATAGGTCAGACCGGCAACCGCGGCCACGAAAACAAGTATCTTAATCAACGACCAGAGCATGAAATGACCTTCAGTTCGTGTTCAGGCTTTGCGCCAGTTCTTCGGCGGCCTGCATCGCGGCAAGTCGCGTATCGGCCAGCATTCGCCAGTCCGACATGACAGATTTCGGCCCCTCGGCCAATGTATCCAGTTCGGCCAGCCCATCGGCCAGCCTGCCTGCGCGCAGCGCCGCCTCGACCCGGCTCAGAATGGCATCCGTGTCGCCACCCGCTTTCGGCTCGACCGACCGCGCGCCCAACTGGGTCTTCAGGAAACTGCCCAGCTTGCTGCCCTCCTGCGAATCCACCTTTTCGTCGCGCGCCAGCGCCAGCGCCGCGCGGGCATAGCCGGGATAGGCGTCCAGCAGCGCCGGCAGCGTAGCCACGCCGCCATCGGCGTTTTCTTCCAACACGCCGGGCACCGGTTTCCCGGTGGCCGAGCCGTAATCCACGATCGCGCCCCGATAGGGTGCGCCATTGTCCAGCGCCGCCACGATCCGCGTCACCGCCGAGCGCGCCAGCGCGGCCTGCGCCGAAATCTGCGCCGTATCGCGCAAATCCGCCGCTTCGGCCTTTTGTGCCGCAACAAGATCCTTCAGATCCTCAACTTCCCGCTCATAGGCGGCAATCGCCGCCGCCGACAGGCCCTCGTTCAGGGGGCGCTTCTCGATATCGGTCAGGCGCGATTCAAACGCCGCCACGCGGTTGTCCAGCGCCTCGATTCGCTGTGCCTGCGCGGCCAGCCCGTCCGCCAGCGGCCCGATCTCCGCCAGCCCTTCCTGTGCGCGACTGGCCGTCTGCGCGATCTCCGACTGCTTGGATTGCAGACTGGCCGCAAGCGCGGTCTGCTCTGCGATCTGCTGGCGCAACGTGGCCAGTGCCGCCTCGGTTTCCGCCCCACGGCCCATCTGGCCGCCCAGGTAAAAGGCCGCGCCGAAACCGATCGCGCCGGAAATCACCCCGCCAAACACCAGGGGCAGTACGCCATTCTTGCGCGGTGCGTCACCAGTCCGGGCAACCGGCTCAGGCTCAGGCTCAGGCTCAGGCTCAGAAATCTCCTCTGCCACCTCACCGCCCGACTCAACGGACTGAGCATCCGATTCAGCCTCTGAATCGCTCTCCTGCGCATCAGAGTCGCTCTCGGGCTCGTTCATCTCCACCGGCGCACTCACGCCGTCATCGCCGCCAAAGTCCTTGTGGTCGCTGTCCTCTACAATCACAGCGTCGTGGATTTCGTCAACTTTCGGCGCTTCCACCGCACTCTGCTCTTCTGCCGGTTTGTCGGTCTTGTCAGATCTACCCACCTGTCACCCTTTCGAATCCGGTCTGAAACAATACTGTTGAGAACAGCTTAGGCGAGCTTCCCCCGGTCCTCAATGCGGCACGCTGCGTCGAACAGTCCCCGCGTCGCTTCTATCATGGCATCCGCCTCGGGCCGTGCCGCCACGATCCGCGCCCGGCAATCCAGATTGGCCACCTCCGCCGCCACCGCCGGGCTGATCGCGGCCACCAGAACCGCCGCCGCAAACGGGGCCTGCGACACAAGCTGCCGGGCCGTGCGCGGCGAGAAAAGGGGAATAATCACCGGATCGTGTCCCGAAAGCAGGTGTTTTGCCGCCGCATTCAGCGCACAGGCGCGCTGGCGATAGACCACGGCCTCCTGCACCGTGATACCGGAACTGTTCAGCCGGGCGGCCAGATCACCGCGCGCGTGCTCGCCCCGCAGATGCCATAACGGCCCTTCTGGCGCGTCGGCCAAAACCCGCCGGTACAGCGCCTCCGCGTCCCCACCCGCCGAAACCGCGCGCCACCCCCGGTCCGTTGCCGCCCGCGCGGTGGCATCCCCCACACACCATGCCGGCAGGTCGCGCCCCGGAACCGCCGCAACCCCGTTCTGCGAGGTGAATATCACGCCCGCGGCACCCGCCATGTCCGGCGCCACCAGCGTTTCAATCTGCAACAGCGGCGATATAACGACAGGCCCCTGCACACCGGCATCCGCCAGTTGTCGGGCAAACCCCTCGGCCGCGCCGGAAGGACGTGTCAACAATATAGAGGGGGCTGATGCCATCATCGGTGCGCCGGGATTGTTTGAACCGCTCTGTGGTGTTACCTGCCAAGGGGCAAACGCGCAACGAATAGGATCAGAACCGGGCACATGACGGGCAGCCTTACCATCCTCGGGCTTGAAAGCAGCTGCGACGATACCGCCGCCGCGATTGTGCGCCAACACGGCGCCGCGCGCCCCCGGATCCTGTCATCGGTGGTGTATGGCCAAACCGATCTGCACGCCCCGTTCGGCGGCGTCGTGCCGGAAATCGCCGCCCGCGCCCATGCGGAAAAGATCGACCTTTGTGTCGAAGAAGCGCTGGCGCGGGCCGGGATGTCCCTTGTCGAAATGGACGCCATCGCCGTAACCGCCGGTCCCGGGCTGATTGGCGGCGTCCTGTCGGGTGTGATGTGCGCCAAGGGGCTGGCCACCGCGCTGGACCTGCCGCTGGTCGGGGTCAATCACCTTGCCGGTCACGCGCTGACGCCGCGCCTGACCGATCAGGTTGCCTTTCCCTACCTGATGTTGCTGGTGTCGGGCGGGCATTGCCAGTTCCTGATCGCGCATGGCCCCGAAACCTTTACCCGGCTGGGCGGCACGATCGACGATGCGCCGGGCGAGGCGTTTGACAAGACCGCCCGCCTGCTGGGCCTGCCCCAGCCCGGCGGACCGTCGGTTCAGGCCGAGGCGGCAAATGGCGATTGCACACGCTTCCGTTTTCCACGCCCGCTTCTGGACCGTCCCGGATGCGACATGTCGTTTTCCGGTCTGAAAACCGCCCTTCTGCGCGCCCGCGATGCCATCCTTGCCGACAAGGGCGGGCTGACGGTGCAGGATCGCGCCGATCTGTGCGCGTCCTTCCAGGCGGCCGTGGTGGATGTTCTGGCCGAAAAAACCCGGCGTGCCCTGGCCATGTACCTGGAGCATGCCCCGGACCAGCCGGTGTTGGCCGTGGCCGGTGGTGTCGCGGCCAATTCGGCGATTCGGGCAAGGTTAGAGACTGTTTGCGCCGAATCCGGCACAAGATTCACCGCTCCCCCACTGCACCTGTGCACCGACAACGCCGCGATGATCGCCTATGCCGGGCTGGAACGCGTCCGCGGCGGCGCGCGCGATGATATGACCCTCTCTGCCCGCCCGCGCTGGCCGCTCGATAAAACCGCGCCAGCGTTGCTGGGCAGCGGCAGGAAAGGAGCCAAGGCATGAGCATTTCCGTCCTTGGTGGCGGTGCTTTCGGCACCGCGCTGGCGATTTCCATGGCGCGCGGCGGTGCCGACATCACGCTTTGGGCGCGCGATGTCACCGCCCTGAAATCCTCTGGTCAAAGCCCCCGGTTGCCGGGAGTGACATTGCCGGATTCAGTCTCTGTTACACCGCAACTCGAAGACGCTGCCTCTGCCGACACCCTGCTTCTGGCGGTCCCGATGCAAAGCCTCGCGCCGCTGCTGTCGTCGATCGGCGCGCCGTTGTCGGGCACGGCGCTGGTGGCCTGCTGCAAGGGGATCGATCTGACATCGCTCACCGGCCCGGCCGAAGTTCTGCAACGCCTCAAGCCGCAGGCAGTTGCGGCTATCCTTACCGGTCCCAGCTTTGCCGCCGACATCGCGCGTGGCCTGCCCACGGCACTGACGCTCGCCTGCGCTGACGACACCGCCGGCAGGGCGCTGCAACATCGGCTGTCTACCCCCACGCTGCGGCTTTATCGCAGCACCGATGTGGTCGGCGCGGAACTGGGCGGCGCGCTGAAAAACGTCATCGCCATCGCCTGCGGGGCCTGTATCGGCCAGGGCATGGGCGACAGCGCGCGCGCCGCGCTCATGACGCGTGGCTTTGCCGAAATGACCCGCCTTGCCATCCATCTTGGCGCCCGCCCCGAAACGCTCGCGGGCCTTTCGGGCATGGGCGATCTGGCGCTCACCTGCATGTCGGACCAATCGCGCAACTACCGCTTTGGCCTGTCACTGGGACGCCGGGAATCCTTTGACCCGGCGATCACCGTCGAGGGCGCCAAAACCGCCGAGGCCGTCACCCGCCTGTGCGACCGGATCGGCATCGACATGCCCATCTGCGAAATGGTCCATCACCTTTCAACCGGCGCGGTCCGCGTGACCGACGCCATCACCACCCTTTTGTCCCGCCCCCTGAAAGAGGAATAACCCATGCGTATCGCCCTTATCGCCAAGGACAAACCCGGCGCGCTCGACATCCGCAAGGCCAACCGCGACGCCCATGTCGCCTATCTCAAGTCCAGCGGCGACACGGTCGAAATGGCCGGCCCTTTCCTGGATAACGACGGCAACATGTGCGGCTCGCTGATCATCCTGAATGTCGCCGACATGGCCGAAGCCAGGGCCTGGGCCGCCAATGATCCCTACAAGGCCGCCAACCTGTTTGCCTCTGTCGAACTGACCGCCTGGAACAAGGTTCTGGGCTGATGCGCTACTGGCTCTTCAAATCCGAACCGTCAACCTGGGGCTGGCAGGACCAGATCGCCAGGGGCGACGCGGGCGAGGAATGGGACGGCGTGCGCAATTACCAGGCCCGCAATTTCATGCGCGATATGTCGGTCGGCGACCGGGGCTTCTTCTATCACAGCCAAAAGGAAAAGGCGGTGGTCGGCATCGTTGAAATCATTGCCGAATCCCACCCCGACAGCACCACCACAGACACCCGCTGGGATTGCGTGGATATCAAGGCCGTGCAATCGCTCGCCACCCCCGTGACTCTCGACATGATCAAGGCCGATCCGCGCCTGTCCGAAATGGTGCTGGTGAAAAACTCGCGCCTTTCCGTTCAGCCGGTCAGCGCCGATGAATGGGCCGCGATCTGCACCATGGGCGGTGTGCAAGGTTAGAAATTCGGGCATACTCTGTTCACAGCACTGCGAAACAGGGGACTCACATGGAATTTCTGATTGTCGTCGCGGCCGCCCTGGCCTCGTATATCTTCGGCGCCATCTGGTACATGGCCCTGGCCCAGCCCTGGATGCAGGCCGCCGGGGTCAAGGCCGACGAAAACGGGCGCCCGGTCAATACCGCTGGCGCCATGCCCTACATCATAGCGTTCCTGTGCGCGCTTCTTGTCGCGGGAATGATGCGCCATGTCTTTGCCCTGTCAGGGATCGATACGGTTGGTGGCGGTTTGATCGGGGGTCTTGGGATTGGCCTTTTTCTTGCCGCTCCTTGGCTTGTCACAAATTACGCCTTTGCCGGACGCAGCCGAATATTGATGCTGATTGATGGGGGCTACACCGTGATCGGCTGTACCCTGATGGGCCTGGTGCTGACGCTTTTGTAAGCCGTGAACCCCCAAGACAAAGACGGGGGTGCCATTGGAATACCGGCACCCCCGTACCCCACGTGCTCCCTACTCACCACACGTGAAACCTGTTTCAGGGTCCGGCCATCCTGGCCCGATGCAATCACCATATCCAGGCTTTGCGATTCCGGCAAATCTCAAGTGTTTACAATGTGATTAAACCGCGCCTGAACCCGCCAAAAAGCAAAACGCCCGACACATCGCCGGGCGCTTTCGTCCTGGATACCGGTCCGGCTCAGCCGTAAACCGCTTCCTTGCCGAAATGCTTGGTCAGCATGTAATAGACAACCGCGCGATACTTGTTGCGCTCGGATCTGCCGTAGGTCTCGATCACCGCGTTGATCGCCTCCATAAGCTCCGGCCCGTCGCTCAGCCCCAGTTTCTTGATCAGAAAATTGGTCCTGACGGTTTCCAGCTCGCCTTCCTGCGTGGCGGCCACTGTGGATGCATCATCGTTATAGATCGCCGGACCGCAGCCAATCGTCACCTTGGTCAGCAGGTCCATGTCCGGGTCCATCCCGCATTTGTTTTTCAGATCATCCGCATATTTGGCGATCAGATCGTCGCGTTTGCCCATAAGTAGTCTCCCTTGCAACATTTGTCGCCCGTGCCAAAGCCTGATCTGGCCGGGCTCTCGGGCAGGTTAGACAACTCCTGGCGCTTCACAAAGGGAAAACACGGCCCAGGTTCCCCGCCGCGTCGATATTCCACGGGTTATTCCGGGACAGCCGACATTGCGTCTTTTCTGAAATGCGAAAGGCCAGCAATGAAATCGCTGGCCTTCCGGTTTTTTCAACGTGATCGCTCCGGGATCAATACCGGTAATGTTCCGGCTTGAACGGTCCGTCCACCGACACGCCGATGTAATCCGCCTGCTCCTGCTGCAACCGGGTCAGCTTGGCGCCGATCTTGTCCAGATGCAGCCGCGCCACCTTTTCATCCAGATGCTTGGGCAGGATATAAACTTCGTTCTTGTACTGATCACCCTTGGTGAAAAGCTCGATCTGCGCCAGCACCTGGTTGGTAAAGCTGGCCGACATCACAAAGGACGGATGCCCGGTGGCATTGCCCAGATTCAGCAACCGCCCCTCGGACAACAGGATCATGCGGTTGCCCGAAGGCATTTCGATCATGTCCACCTGTTCCTTGATGTTGGTCCATTTGTGGTTCTTCAGGTTTGCCACCTGAATTTCATTGTCGAAATGGCCGATATTGCCGACAATCGCCATATCCTTCATCTCGCGCATATGCTCGATGCGGATCACGTCCTTGTTGCCGGTGGTGGTGATGAAGATGTCCGCCGTTGCAACCTCGTTCTCCAGGGTCGTCACCTCGAACCCGTCCATCGCCGCCTGAAGCGCGCAGATCGGGTCAACCTCGGTCACTTTCACCCGCGCACCCGCGCCACGCAGGCTGGCGGCCGAGCCCTTGCCCACGTCGCCATAGCCGCAGACCACGGCGACCTTGCCGGCCATCATCGTATCCGTGGCGCGGCGGATACCGTCCACAAGGCTCTCTTTACAGCCGTATTTGTTGTCGAATTTCGACTTGGTGACAGAATCGTTCACATTGATCGCCGGAAATGGCAAATGGCCCTTTTCCATCATCTGGTACAGGCGATGTACACCGGTGGTGGTTTCCTCGGTGACGCCCTGGATCATGTGGCGCTGTTTCACGAACCAGCCCGGGCTTGCCGCCAGGCGCTTCTTGATCTGCGCGAACAACGCAACCTCTTCTTCCGACTGCGGGTTCTCGATAATGTCGGTCTCGCCTTCCTCGACCCGCGCACCCAGAAGGATATACAGCGTGGCATCGCCGCCATCGTCCAGGATCATGTTGCAACCGCCCTCCTCGAACATGAAGATGCGGTCGGCATAGTCCCAGTATTCCTCCAGCGTTTCGCCCTTGATCGCAAACACCGGCACGCCCGATGCCGCGATTGCCGCCGCCGCGTGGTCCTGCGTGGAAAAGATGTTGCACGACGCCCAGCGCACATCCGCGCCCAACGCGGTCAATGTCTCGATCAGAACCGCCGTCTGAACCGTCATATGCAGCGATCCGGCGATGCGCGCGCCCTTGAGCGGCTTGCTGTCGCCATACTCTTCCCGCAGCGCCATCAGGCCGGGCATTTCGGTTTCGGCGATGTCCAGTTCCTTGCGGCCGAACTCTGCCAGATTGATGTCTTTTACGATGTAATCGGTCGCCATCGCGCCCAGCTCCTCACGCATTGATTTTGCAGCCCAGATAGCACCGGCGGAACATGACTACAATGGCACTGACCCGCCGTCAGGCATTCGCGACACCTCCTGATGTGAGACAACGCGGGCCACCCGCACGCCGCGCGGCTCTGTGCGTCGGTGTCCGCTCACCTCACCTGTCGCGCGTCACCGCTTGCGCCCCGGCGCCGCCCTCTGCATAGTGCGCCCGACCAGCCCAGGCAGACCGGCAGCCGATGACCATACCCTCCCCCACATACCGCAAGGCTCTTGTCTATTGCGTGGACGAAAACCTCCTGCCTTTCGCGCTTTTCTCGGCCGAACAGGCCGCGCTGGGCGCCCCGCAGCGCGATTTTGACATTCTGATTTGCAGCCTGACCCCCTTGTCAATACCGGCACATTTCACGGCGCTGGGTATCCGGGGCGAGGTCATTGATCTGGCGGCCAGGCTGGAGCGGGAATCCCTGCCGCAAAATGCCCTGCCCCTGATCTGCTATCTTCGCCTGTGGCTGCCGGAACTGCTTGGCGATCGCTATGACAGGCTGCTTTATCTGGACGCCGATACATATCCGCAAACCGATCGCCTCTCTGATCTCTTCGCGGTGGATATGGGCCATGGCGCCATCGCCGGCGTGCGCGACGTTCAGCAATGGCGCAAGCTGTTCCTGCCGATCCATGATTTCCACCATCACCGGATCAGGGGCTACAAATATCTCAATTCAGGGGTCTTGCTGTTTGACTGCCCGCAATACCAAAGCCGCGATTGTCTGGCCCGGTTGCTGAAACAGAACGCGACCGGCATGAAAACAACCCAGCACGACCAGTCCCTGATCAATCTGGCGCTCAAGGACGAACTGGCCGAACTGCACCCGACATGGAATTGGCAATGGTCACGCCGCTTTGCGCTTTTTACGCAGATGAGCCATCCGCGGATTCTGCATTTCTGTGGCCCGCACAAGCCATGGCAGCCCTCTGCCCCAAACGAGAATTACCGCCGCGACCTGGCGCTTGAGTATCAACGGTTCTTTCGGGCACATTTTCCGGATCGGGATCATCCGGCACCGCTGCCGCAAGGGGAATATATCAGGTCTCCGGCGCAGGCCCGCAGCCTGCTGTTTCATCACCTGCGCCATATCGGGGCCTACAAACGCCTGACCGAACGTTTTCCCAGCGAATTTCACGTGCTCGACAAGGCCACCGAATGACCGTCACCGCCCACAGAAAGGCGCTGGTCTTTTGCGTGGACCGGGCTGAACACCCCTTTGCCCTGTTCGCCGCCCACGGCGCGGCCAGGTCTTCGCCCGATCGCGATTTCGACATCCTGATCTGTTCGCTCGACCCGCTGGACATCCCCCCGGCCCTGGCACAATTGGGCATCCGCAACGCGGTTCTGCCCCTCAAACCGGCGCTGGAACAGGCCAACCTCCCTGTGAAATGGCTGCCGCTGATCGCCTATCTGCGCCTCTGGCTGCCGGATCACTTCGCGGATCGCTATGACCGGCTGCTTTACGCTGACGCCGATACCGGCATCACCACCCCGCTCCTGTCCCGCTTTCTGGAAACCGATCTTGGCCCGCACCCTTTGGGCGCCGTGGTGGACAAGGCGCAATGGATACGCCCAAACACGCCCATTCACGATTTTGCCGATCGCGGCATCGACAGCACCCGGTTTTTCAATTCCGGCGTCCTGCTGATTGATACCGCCCGCTGGCGTGCGCGCGACATGCTGGCCCGGATGCTGGCCGCAAAGGACGCAAATCCGAATTTTCACTTTCACGATCAATCGCTGCTGAACATCGCGTTGCGCGGCTCCTTTGCCGAGCTTAGCCCCTATTGGAACTGGCAATGGCCGCAGCGGTTTGCGCGGTTTACCCGGCAAAAGGCCCCCGGCATTGTTCACTTCACCAGCCGACCGAAACCATGGCACGCCCATGAAACCCCCACCACCTATGCGCCCGAGGTGATTGCCGCCTACCAGGAGTTTCTCGAGGCCCACGACCTGCCCGGAAAGTTCACGGTTGCAAGACCGGGCGGCCTGCGCCCCGGACCGGCGCGCCAGATTGCGGTTTTCGCCGATCACTATGTCAGCCTGCCCATGCTGAACCGCCTGTTCGCGCGCTTTCCCGATCCGCTGCGCGCCATCATCTAACCGTTGCTCCCGCATCGCCGTTTCGGCTAACCAAGGCAGGGCACGATTCTCGAAAGGAACGGCAGTTTGGCACGGGCCTGGCAACGTATGCTCTCGGGGCGCAGACTGGATCTTCTGGATCCCACCCCGGTTGATATCGAAATCGAAGACATTGCCCACGGGCTGGCTTTTGTCGCGCGCTGGAACGGGCAGACGCGCGGGGATTATGCCTATTCCGTTGCCGAACACTCGCTTCTGGTCGAAGCGCTGTTCGCGCGCATGTATTCGCCCGCGCCCGCCAAATGGCGGCTGGCCGCCCTGCTGCATGACGCGCCCGAATACGTGATCGGTGACATGATCTCGCCGGTCAAGGCCGCCGTCGGCCCCGATTACGGCAAACTGGATGACAGGCTGGCGGCGGCCATTCACATCCGCTTTGGCCTGCCCGCCGAAACGCCCAAACGCATCAAGGCCCGGATCAAGAAGGCAGATCGGATATCCGCCTGGATGGAGGCCA
Organism: Thiosulfatihalobacter marinus; assembly: GCF_016019955.1. GTDB lineage: Bacteria > Pseudomonadota > Alphaproteobacteria > Rhodobacterales > Rhodobacteraceae > Shimia > Shimia marinus_A. The sequence goes on along the minus strand of NZ_JAECRZ010000023.1, from coordinate 13,348 downwards.
CGCAAATCGCCGGGTTCTCTATCGCCGAGGCCAACAAGTTCTTCGGCAAACCCGATCCTTCGGTGATCGACGGGCTGGATATCCACCTGCGCGCACCCGTCAAAGTGCGTGCGGCCTATACTGCCCGTCACACCGAACTGCTGGCACAGCTCTGACACCGCCCTTGCCGCGACACGTTCCGTAAACAGCTGGCAAGCGCCGCAAACGGCGCCTGCCCTGATCGCCCGACCCGCCGTTTTCGCACCGACGCAATACCGACGTGATACCGACGTGATGCCGACAGGCGGTTCCGGCCGTATTTTTGGGCCTTCTCAACCTCTCATATATGAAATAGAGTTTCTTTTATGAATTTTGGAGAAAGCCATGAAACCCTTGGAAGGTCTTCGCGTCCTTGATTTCGCCCAGTTCCTGGCCGGTCCGATGGCGGCCTTGCGGCTGGCCGATCTGGGCGCCGAGGTGATCAAGATCGAACGCCCCGACGGCGGCGATCTGTGCCGCTCACTTGTCATCGCGGATCAGAAAGTGGGGGATGACAGCCTGTTGTTCCACACCATCAACCGTAACAAGAAAAGCGTCGCCGCCGATCTCAAGAACGTGGATGATCTCGACAGGGTAAAGGCGCTAATTGCCTCATCTGACGTGATAATTCACAATTTTCGTCCCGGCGTAATGGAACGCATCGGGCTGGGATATGAAACGGTTTGCGCGCTGAATCCCCGGATCGTCTATGGCGCCGTCACCGGCTATGGCACCAAGGGCCCCTGGGTAAGGAAACCGGGACAGGATTTGCTGGTTCAGGCCATGACGGGGATGCCGTGGCTCTCTGGAAACGATGGCGAACCGCCCGTGCCAGCGGGATTCGCGGCGCTTGATATCGCCTGCGGGAATCATCTTGTCCAGGGGCTCATGGCCGCCCTGCTCCGGCGCGCCACCACCGGGCGCGGCGGGCTGGTCGAGGTTGATCTGATGTCGTCCTCGCTCGACATGCAATTCGAACTCCTGACCGCCTTTCTCAACGGCGACGGCACCATGCCGACCCGCAGCGCTGTCTCGAATGCCAACGCAACGGTGGCGGCGCCCTATGGGATTTTTGCGTGCAAGGACGGCTATCTTGCGCTTGCCATGACACCGATTTCGGCCCTGCGCGACCTGCTGGAATGCCCGGCCCTGGCGCCCCTTTGCGATCCCGCAGACGCCTTTCCCAGACGCGACGAGATCAAGGCCATTCTGCGCGATCACCTGATCCAGCGTCCGGTGCGTACCTGGTTGGATCGTCTGGAACCCGCCGATATATGGTGCGCCGAAGTTCTGGATTGGCCGACATTCACAAATACCGAGGGCTTTCGCGCGCTGGATGCCGTTCAGGACATCACCGCCCCCGACGGCACCCGCATCCGCACCACCCGTTGTCCGATCCGGCTGGACGGCGAAACCCTGACCAGCCCCCGCGGCGGCCCCGCCCTCGGAGCAGACACAGCCGCGTATCTCTAGGGTCAGATCAGCGCGATCACCAGGAAAATGCCTCCTGCGCCCAGCACGGCCCCGGCCACTCCGCCGATCAGGGCCACCGGCCAGTAGCGCGGCGCCGGGTCTTGCGGCGGCGTCGCCTGCCGGATCAGCACGTCTTCGACCAACGCCGGCAAACGCGGACCGAACCGCGCCAGCACCCGCGCCGTTTTCAGCAAATCCCGGCCCAATGCGCGCGGCCCGATACTGTCCTTGATGTAGCCCGCGACAACGGGCTTGGCGACATCCCAGATATTCACCCCCGGATCAAGCGAGCGCGCGACACCCTCGACCACAACCATCGTCCGTTGCAGCAGGATCAGTTCGGTGCGCGTTTCCATGCCAAACCGTTCCGTGACTTCGAACAGATAGCTCAGCAGCCGTCCCATCGAGATCCGCGTCGCATCCATCCCGAATATCGGTTCGCCCACGGCGCGCAGCGCCCGCGCGAACTCGTCCACATCCCGATCCGCGGGCACATACCCCGCCTCGAAATGCACTTCGGCCACACGCTTGTAGTCACGCTGGATAAAGCCGAAAAGGATCTCGGCATAGACCCGCCGGGTATACTCGTCGATATGGCCCATGATGCCGAAATCATAGGCGATCACGTCGCCATTCGCGGCCACTTTCAGATTGCCCTGGTGCATGTCCGCATGGAAATACCCGTCCCGCAACGCGTGGCTCAGGAACAGTTGCAACACCCGGCTGCCCAGCGCGTGCCGATCATGCCCGGCGGCATCCAGCGCCGCATTGTCGCCCAGGGATTCTCCTTCGGCCCAGCCCAGCGTCATAACCCGGCGCCCGGAATACGCCCATTTGACCGCCGGCACCTGAAATCCGTCATCCTCTGCCGTATTGGCGGCAAATTCGCTGGCCGAAGAGGCCTCCAGCCGCAGGTCCAGCTCGCCCGCGACCACACCATCAAAATGCTCGATCACGTCACGCGGCCGCAACCGGCGCGACGCGGGCGACAGAAACTCGATCGTGTCAGCCGCGAAATAGAACGCGTCCACATCCTTGCGAAACGCCCGTTCAATTCCCGGACGCAAAATCTTGACCGCTACGTCCTCGCCGGTCTCCTTTAGCCGCGCGCGATGCACCTGCGCGATCGAGGCCGCCGCAACCGGTTCGGAGAACGACGAAAAAATCTCATCCACATCGACGCCCAGATCCGCCGCAACGGATCGCTTGGCCTCAGTCAGCGAAAACGGCGGCAGCTTGTCCTGCAACACGCGCAATTGCGCGGCCAGGTCTTCGCCCGCGATATCGGGCCGGGTCGACAATACCTGGCCGAACTTGATATAGGCCGGGCCCAGCGCCGTCAGCGCGCGCGGCACGGGCGGCATCGCCGGATCGCCGCGATACCCCAGCCACTGAAAAGGCCAGACCAGCCCCCGCACGGCCACACGCAACAGCCCCGGCGCCTCGAACGCGTCCAGCACCACCTTCATGGCGCCGGTCCGCTCCATCGTCGCACCGGTTCGCACCAGGCGCAGAATATTGTGTGGTCCGCGCATCACACCGCCCCCGCCGACAAACCGATCACAATTTCCACCCCGAATGCAGCGCGGCAATCCCCATCGTCAGGTTGCGATACTTGGCATTGTCAAACCCGGCCTGCCGGACCATGCCCAGAAATGTCTCCTGGTCGGGGAACTTGCGGATCGATTCCACCAGGTACTGATAGCTGTCGCGATCGTTGGCAATAGCCTGGCCCATGCGCGGAATGACGTTGAACGAATACAGATCATAGGCTTTCTGCATCATGTCATTCGGGATCTGGCTGAACTCCAGCACCATCAGCCGCCCTCCGGGACGCAATACGCGAAACGCCTCGTTCAGCGCCTCTTGCGGGCGGGTCACGTTCCGAATGCCAAAGCTGATCGTGTAAACGTCAAATGTATTGTCTTCGAACGGCAATGCCATCGCGTCGCCAACCACCCAGTCCAGACTGTCGGCCATGGCGTCCGCCTCGGCCCGCTTGCGCCCCTCCACAAGCATCGGTTCCGTCAGGTCCAGCACGGTGGCATGGCCTTGCCCGGCCCGTTTCAGGAACCGGAACGAAATATCGCCCGTCCCTCCGGCCACATCCAGCAGACGCTGGCCGGGACGCGGGGCCAGCCAATCCATCATCGCGTCTTTCCAGATGCGGTGCACACCCATCGACATGACATCGTTCATCACATCGTATTTCGAGGCCACAGAATTGAAGACCCCCTGAACCCGTCCGGCCTTTTCCGCCTCGGGTACGGTTTCGAAACCAAAATGTGTTGTGTTGCTGGATTTGTTGCTCATGGCTTTGCCGTCTTTTCACTTCCCGCTCTTCTTATAGACGGCGACCGGGGCACACAATGCGGCGATTGCGGTATCGCGCGCACCATGCCACAATCCGCGAACCGGAATTTTCCAGAAAATTCCGTCCCGTTTTCCCTGTGGGAGAACGGCGCCCACCCGGATCTGAACGCACTGCCCCCGTGGATCGCCATGCCCGAATTGCCCGAAGTCGAAACCGTCCGCCGCGGCCTGGCGCCGTCGATGCAGGATGCGACCATCGTCAAGGTGCAGGTCAACCGTCCCGACCTGCGCTGGCCCTTCCCCAAGAACATGGCCGCTCGACTCTCGGGCGCTCGCGTAACCGCCCTGCGCAGGCGGTCGAAATACATCCTCGCCGATCTCTCCACAGGCGAAACTCTGCTGATTCATCTGGGCATGTCCGGCCGCATGACCGTGTCGGGTGATCCGCTGGGTCAGTTCGTGCACGACCACCCCAGGGCTGAAAAGCACGATCACGTGGTTTTTGACATGTCCAACGGCGCGCGCGTCACTTTCAATGATCCCCGCCGGTTTGGCGCGATGGACCTGCGCAGCACCCGGGACATCGACACGCACCCTCTTCTGGCAAAGTTGGGGCCGGAACCACTGGGCAACGACTTTCACGAGGATGGGTTGGTCTCCCGTCTCGAGGGGCGCAATACGCCGATCAAATCGGCGCTGCTGGATCAGAGAATCGTTGCCGGCCTGGGCAATATCTATGTCTGCGAGGCACTGTTCCGGGCAGGAATATCGCCGCGCCGAAAGGCTGGAACACTCGCCCAACGTCGCGTCAGGTCACTGGTGCCGGTCATCCGCACCGTCCTGCAAGAGGCCATCCAATCCGGCGGTTCGTCCCTGCGCGATTTTCGTCAGGCAAACGGAGAACTCGGTTATTTCCAACATTCTTTCGATGTTTACGGACGCGAGAACGCACCTTGCCGCCGCGACGGATGCACCGGGACAATCGCGCGCATCACCCAATCGGGGCGGTCATCCTTCTACTGTCCCCTATGCCAAAGATAGCTTGATCCATGCTCTGCAAATGATAAGGAATCACACCTGACCGGAACAAAGGAAAGCTCAACCCATGGCTTTTGAGACGATCATCGTCGAATTCGAAGATCATGTCGCCCTGATCAAACTGAACCGTCCCGATGCCCTGAACGCGCTCAACCAGCATTTGCTGGGCGAACTGATGCAGGCGCTGGAAGAGGCCGACGCGAATGACAAGGTCCGCTGCATCGTTCTGACCGGCTCGGACAAGGCGTTTGCCGCCGGGGCCGACATCAAGGAGATGTCCGCAATGAGCTTCGCCGACGTGAACGCGGCAAATCTGTTCGCGGCATTCGGTGATGGCATTCAGCGGGTTCGCAAACCTGTCATCGCGGCCGTGTCCGGATATGCGCTGGGCGGCGGCTGCGAACTGGCAATGGCCTGCGATTTCATCATTGCCTCGGAAACCGCGAAATTCGGTCAGCCCGAAATCAATCTGGGCGTGATCGCCGGCATGGGCGGATCGCAACGCCTGACTCGCGCCGTTGGCAAGTCCAAATCGATGGACATGAACCTGACCGGCCGTTTCATGGATGCCGAAGAGGCCGAGCGCGCCGGGCTGGTCAGCCGGGTAGTGCCGGGCAAGAAGCTGCTGGAAGAAGCGCTGGGCGCCGCCCAGAAAATCGCCGAAAAATCGCTCGTGACCACACGCACCGCCAAGGAAGCCGTGAACCGGAGCTTTGAATCCACCCTGACAGAGGGGTTGCTGTTCGAGCGTCGCGTATTCCACGCGTTGTTTGCAACCGAAGACCAGAAAGAGGGTATGGCCGCTTTCATGGAAAAGCGCGAGGCGCAATTCCGCGACAGGTAACACCTGTACCCCGTCACGGAAACGATCGAAACGCCGCCCGGTTCGGGGCGGCGTTTTCATTTTCCGAACCGCCGGGCGGAACAGGCGTGCAAATTGACCAAGAACAAAAATGGTGCCGACGTGAAACCGACGTGAAACCGACGCGTTGCCGCCGCCTGGTTCGGGCCAGTCCCGCGCCTTGCAGAATCGCCTTGGCAAGCCCTGACAAAGGCGCTATACGCCGCCGTCATACATGCGCGTGCAGCCCGCTCTGGCTTGAATCGATTCTCCCGATTGGGAGAGGTCCCGTTCGGGCAATGGCACGTGTGAACCTGAACAAAGCAAGCATAAGGACCTGAGATTCATGGCAAATTCGCCCCAGGCAAAGAAACGTGCCCGTCAGAATGAACGCCGTCTGGCCGTCAACAAAGCCCGCCGTTCGCGCATCCGCACCTATCTGCGCGCCGTCGAGGAGGCCATCGCTTCCGGCGACAAGGAAGCGGCAACTGCGGCACTTCGCGCCGCACAGCCCGAACTGATGCGCGGCGTCACCAAGGGCGTCTACCACAAGAATACCGCTTCGCGGAAAATGTCGCGCCTGTCCGCCCGCGTGAAGGTTCTGGGCTAAGCACCTTCGACAAACCATTGATAGTAAAGGCGTCACCAGGAGTGGCGCCTTTGTGTTTTTCGGCGCCCGGTTTGACCGGTGGAGATTCTTTTTCCCAAAAGCCCGAGTCAAGTTAGAAGTTCAGTTGCCGGGCCGCCGGGCAAATTGCTATTTTCGGTCTTGCGATTCACATCGCCTTGGGGGGAACAGACGCCGAAAGCTGGTGGCATCGTGCCACGTTGGCGACTCTTGCACAGCACCACAAAGAGGGTGTGTCAGGAGCGCCGAGTTTGTTTTGTGGTCTGCGGCTGTTCCATTGGTATTGCGCCCATGCGCATTCGACAGACAACCCGCCAAAGCATTCGCTTGGGCGGGATGGGGATAGTTTGTCGGATCAAGCCGTGCTTGACCATGCCCGATCGGCTCTGTGAATCCGTAACGATGGGATGGGCCGGGTATGACCCGGACAGGACGGCTGAAGGAATACGGGGACACATGACACAGGAACAATGGGGCGTCTTGCAGCAGGATCTTCTCAAGACGATTGGGCAGAACAACTTCAAGACCTGGATCGAGCCGATCTCTTTTGGCGAATTGAACGATGGCGTGGCCACCTTTCTCGTTCCTACCAATTTTATCGGAAACTATGTTTCCCAGAACTTCGGTGACCTGATCCTGCACCAGCTGACCAAGTCCGGCGCGCTGGTTCGCAGGATCGCGTTCAAAGTTGCCGCCAACACAACCGCGCGCCCGGTACAGCAACAGGCCATCACCAGCAAACCAGAGGAATCGCGCGAATCCGACATGGCTGGCGCGCCGCTGGACCCGCGCTTCACTTTCGACAGCTTTGTTGTCGGCAAGCCCAATGAACTGGCCAATGCCGCCGCGCGCCGTGTGGCAGAGGGTGGGCCGGTCACGTTCAATCCCCTGTTTCTCTACGGCGGAGTCGGGCTTGGCAAAACGCACCTTATGCACGCCATTGCCTGGGAGCTTCAGGCGCGCCGCCCGGATCTGAACGTGCTTTATCTGTCTGCCGAACAGTTCATGTACCGTTTCGTTCAGGCCCTGCGAGACCGCCGGATGATGGATTTCAAGGAACTGTTCCGGTCGGTCGATGTGCTGATGGTGGACGATGTCCAGTTCATCGCCGGCAAGGACAGCACCCAGGAAGAGTTCTTTCACACCTTCAACGCTCTTGTGGACCAGAACAAACAGATCATCATTTCCGCAGACCGCGCGCCGGGCGAAATCAAGGATCTGGAGGACCGGATAAAAAGCCGCCTGCAATGCGGTCTGGTCGTGGACCTGCACCCGACCGACTATGAGCTTCGGCTTGGCATCTTGCAGTCCAAGGTTGAAGGCTATCGCGTGCAGTATCCCGGGTTGCAGCTGGCAGACGGCGTCCTTGAATTCCTTGCCCATCGTATATCCACCAATGTCCGCGTTCTGGAAGGTGCCCTGACCCGCTTGTTCGCCTTTGCCTCGCTTGTGGGCCGCGAAATCACGATGGAATTGACACAAGACTGCCTGAGCGATGTACTTCGCGCCTCGGAACGCAAGATTTCGGTCGAGGAGATCCAGCGCAAAGTGGCCGAGCATTACAACATCCGCCTAAGCGAAATGATCGGGCCCAAGCGGGTCCGCACATTCGCGCGGCCCCGTCAGGTGGCCATGTATCTGTGCAAACAGCTGACATCGCGCTCGCTGCCCGAGATCGGGCGGCGGTTCGGCGGCCGCGATCACACCACGGTCATGCATGGCGTCAAGCGCATTGAAGAGCTCCGCTCGCAGGACGGGCAGATCGCTGAAGACCTGGAGCTATTGCGGCGCTCCCTGGAAGCCTGACGCGTTTCGATCCCAACTTCTTCTCACAATCTGTTTCGGGGCGTCGGCATGACGCCCCGCATATGCGCCAAGGCAGGCCGAATCCGCGCCTTTTTTGCCAAAACGCGGGCTCGGTACTGCCCGTGCCCCTTCGATCCCTTGACGCCCCCGGGAAAGCGTCCGAAAAACAACAAAATGCTTGAGCCGACGGGGGATTGCGTTACCTTGCCCCTCCCCGGCATGGATGAGGGAAGAGGAAATGAAACTCAGTATCGAACGCGGTGTGCTGCTCAAGGCCGTGTCCCAGGCACAATCGGTTGTCGAGCGTCGCAACACGATCCCGATCCTTGCAAATGTCCTGATCGAGGCCGAGGGCGGCTCGGTACAGTTCCGCGCCACGGATCTGGATATCGAGGTCGTCGACAAGGCTCCGGCGATGGTGGAACGGGCAGGTGCAACCACCGTTGCCGCCACCACGTTGCACGAGATTGTACGCAAATTGCCGGATGGCGCATTGGTAACACTCACCGATGACGGGGCCGCGGGCCGGCTGACGGTCGAGGCCGGCCGATCCAACTTTTCGCTGGCCACCCTGCCGCGCGAAGACTTTCCGGTCATGGCCTCCTCGGAATATTCCAGCAATTTCTCGGCCCCTGCGCCGGTATTGCGCCGTTTGTTCGACAAGTCCAAGTTTGCGATCTCGACAGAGGAAACCCGCTATTACCTGAATGGCGTTTACATGCATGTGGCCGATGCGGATGGCGGCAAGGTGTTGCGCTGTGTTGCCACAGATGGGCACCGTCTTGCCCGGATCGACGCAGATCTTCCCGATGGCGCCGCCGATATGCCGGGCGTGATCGTTCCGCGGAAAACGGTTGGCGAGATGCGCAAACTTCTGGATGACGACGACATGTCGATTGCCGTGTCTGTTTCCGAAACCAAGGTGCGGTTCGCCACCCCGGATATCACGCTGACCTCCAAGGTGATCGACGGCACTTTCCCCGATTATACCCGCGTCATCCCCACCGGTAACACCCGCAAGATGGAAGTGGACGCTTCGGAATTCGCCCAGGCCGTGGATCGTGTTGCAACCGTATCTTCCGAACGTTCCCGTGCCGTAAAGCTGCAACTGGACGAAGATCGCCTGGTCTTGTCGGTCAACGCTCCTGACAGCGGCGCCGCCGAGGAGGAACTGGCCGTCGCCTATGGCGATGAACGGCTGGAAATCGGGTTCAACGCAAAATACCTTCTGGAGATCGCCAGCCAGGTGGATCGCGAAAACGCTGTATTCCTGTTCAATTCCGCTGGCGATCCGACCCTGATGCGCGAAGGCAACGACACCAGCGCTGTCTATGTCGTGATGCCGATGCGCGTCTGAACGCCCGTCAGCGCCAGTCGCGGCACATTCTGAACCTGCGTTTCGAAGGAGCGGCATGGGATCTATGCATCTGTCAAATCTGACACTGTCCCATTTCCGTTCGCACAAATGGACAGAGATACTCGCTGACCCGCGCCCTGTCGCCATTGTCGGGCTCAATGGCGCGGGGAAAACCAATATACTGGAGGCCGTGTCCCTGTTTTCACCGGGTCGCGGATTGCGCCGCTCCAGCGCCGAGGACATGGCCCGCCGACCCGAATCTTTGGGATGGAAGCTGGCGGGCCTTTTGCACCTGTCCGATCATATTCACGAGATCGACATTCGTTCAGAGTCCGGGGCCGCCCGTCAGGTGCGCATAGATGGCAAGCCCGTAGCCCAGACCAGATTGGCCAAGCTGGCTCGTGTATTGTGGCTGATCCCGTCCATGGATCGCCTTTGGATAGAAGGCGCGGACGGCCGGCGCCGGTTCCTCGATCGCATGACGCTCAGCTTCTTCCCGGATCATGCAGAGGTGTCGCTGGCCTATGAAAAAGCCATGCGGGAACGGAACCGGCTTTTGAAGGATCAAGTCGGCGATCCGCACTGGTATGGCGCTCTGGAACGTCAGATGGCGAAATCCGGGTGCAGGATTCACCAGGCCCGGCTGGACACGCTTCTGCGCATTTCGCGGGCGCAACAACAGGCGGAAACCGCCTTTCCCGTGGCCGAACTTGATCTTGTACAGAGCGAAGGCAGCATGCCCGCCACCGAGGACGATCTGCGCGAGGCCCTCGCGGAAAGCCGGTTCCGCGATATCGCGGCGGGGCGCACGCTGGTGGGGCCTCACAGGTCCGATCTGTACGGCGTGTATGCGGCCAAGGGCGTGCCCGCGCGCGATTGTTCCACCGGCGAACAAAAGGCGTTGTTGGTATCGTTGATCCTGGCCAATGCGCGCGCGCTGCAAAACGAGTTGGGAGCATCGCCACTTCTGCTGCTGGATGAAGTGGCCGCGCATCTGGACAGCCAAAGGCGCGCCGCCTTGTACGACGAGATCTGCGCCCTGTCTGCACAGGCCTGGATGACCGGAACCGAGATGGCGTTGTTCCAGGCGATGGGCCCCCGCGCGCAGTATATCGAGGTCAGCGAGCAGGGCGGTGTTTCAACGGTAGAAAGCGCCACCTAGGCATTGGTTTGGCCTTGTCGGAAAAGGCTGGCATGTGCGTGACATTCCCCCTGAAGACCGATATAAAATCCCAAAATGAACAAGGACGGCATGAATGTCTGACAGCGCGCAGAATCCCGAGCAATACGGCGCGGAATCTATCAAGGTTCTTAAGGGTTTGGAGGCGGTCCGCAAGCGGCCCGGCATGTATATCGGCGACACCGATGACGGCTCTGGCCTGCACCATATGGTGTACGAGGTCGTGGACAACGGGATTGACGAGGCACTGGCGGGTCACGCCGATGCCGTTAACGTAAAGATCCACGCCGACAACTCTGTATCCGTCAGCGACAACGGACGCGGTATTCCCGTGGATATCCATCGAGAAGAAGGCGTGTCCGCCGCCGAGGTCATCATGACCCAGCTTCACGCGGGCGGCAAATTTGACAGCAATTCATACAAGGTGTCCGGCGGCCTGCATGGTGTGGGTGTGTCGGTGGTGAATGCCCTGTCTGTCTGGCTGGAACTGCGCGTCTGGCGCGACGGCAAGGAACATTTCGCCAAGTTTGAGCACGGCGAGACCACCGAACATCTGCGGGTTGTCGGCGATGCCGGGGATCGGACGGGCACAGAGGTGCGCTTTCTGGCGTCGACGGGCACATTCAGCAATCTGGATTATTCGTTCGACGTACTCGAAAAGCGCCTGCGCGAACTGGCCTTTCTGAACTCTGGCGTGCGCATCATTCTCGAAGACGAACGTCCGGCGGAACCGTTGCGCAGCGAACTGTTCTATGACGGTGGCGTCAAGGAGTTCGTCAAATATATCGACCGGCACAAGACGCCGATGATGGAGACCCCGATCTATGTCAAGGGAGAGCGCGACGAGATCGGTGTCGAGGTGGCGATGTGGTGGAACGACAGCTACCACGAAACGGTGCTGCCCTTTACCAACAATATTCCGCAGCGCGATGGCGGCACGCATCTGGCCGGTTTCCGGGGGGCGCTGACACGGACCTTGCAGAAATACGCACAGGAAAGCGGCATCGCCAAAAGGGAAAAGGTCACGTTCACCGGCGATGACGCGCGCGAAGGGCTAAGCTGTGTTCTGTCCGTCAAGGTGCCGGATCCGAAATTCTCTTCCCAGACCAAGGACAAGCTGGTCAGCTCCGAGGTGCGCCCGGCGGTCGAAGGGTTGATGAACGAAAAGCTGGCCGAATGGTTCGAGGAAAACCCGAATGTGGCGAAGATCATCGTCACCAAGATCATCGAGGCGGCCTATGCGCGCGAAGCCGCGCGCAAGGCGCGTGAACTGACCCGGCGCAAGACGGCGATGGATGTCAATTTCCTTGCAGGCAAGCTCAAGGATTGTTCGGAAAAAGATCCGTCCAAAACCGAAGTTTTCCTTGTCGAGGGGGATTCGGCCGGTGGTTCCGCCCAGACCGGGCGCGATCGTCAGACACAAGCCATCTTGCCCTTGCGCGGCAAGATCCTGAATGTCGAACGTGCGCGCTTTGACCGGATGCTGTCGAGCCAGGAAATCGGCAATCTGGTGATGGCGCTTGGAACCGGGATCGGGCGCGACGAATTCAATATCGACAAGCTGCGCTACCACAAGATCGTCATCATGACCGACGCCGATGTAGACGGCGCGCATATCCGAACGCTCTTGCTGACTTTCTTCTTCCGGCAGATGCCGGAACTGATCGAAAAGGGACATCTCTATATTGCCCAGCCCCCCCTGTACAAGGTCGCCCGGGGCAAGTCCGAGGTATACCTGAAGGATCAGCCGGCGCTGGACGATTATCTGATCGAACAGGGTATCGAAGGTGCGGCGCTCCGGCTGGGTGGAGGCGAAGAGATTATCGGTGCCGATCTGGCACGGGTCGTCAACGAGGCCCGGCAACTCAAGCGCGTGCTTGATGCGTTCCCCACCCATTACCCACGCAATATCCTTGAACAGGCCGCAATTGCGGGCGCTTTTGTGCCCGGCGCAGTTGATGCCGATTTGCAGGGCGTCGCCGACAAGGTGGCCGCACGGCTTGACCTGATCGCGCTGGAATACGAGCGCGGCTGGCACGGTCGTATCACGCAGGATCACGGCGTCCGGCTTGCGCGGATCTTGCGCGGCGTGGAAGAGGTGCGCACGCTGGACGGGCCGATGCTGCGCTCGGGCGAAGCGCGCAAGGCGGGCAGCTTTACCGAAAGCCTGCAAGAGATATACGGAACGCCCGCCACCCTGGTCCGCAAGGACCGGCTTCAGCTGATTCATGGGCCGCTTGATTTGATGCAGGCGATCCTGAGCGAAGGCGAAAAGGGTCTGACGCTGCAACGCTACAAGGGTCTGGGCGAAATGAATCCCAGCCAGCTTTGGGAGACCACGCTCGATCCCGACGCCCGCACGCTGTTGCAGGTGAAGGTGGACGACATGGCAGAGGCCGACGATCTTTTCACCAAGTTGATGGGGGATGTCGTCGAACCCCGTCGCGAGTTCATCCAGAAAAACGCATTGAGCGTTGAAAACCTGGACTTTTGAAATACTGTAGGGATCCCCATAGCACTGCGGATACCCCATAGTTTTGCGGTATCCGCCCATAGTTCTGCGGGGGTAACTTATGAGTAGACTGACGACTGACAAGCTCGTTTAAGCAAGTTTTTTTGAAGTGGTCCCGGTTTTTCGGACAGCTCAGCGGCTGATCTAAGGTGTATCCGGGTTGGTTTTCATGCCGCCAATTT
>NZ_JAECRZ010000022.1 GCF_016019955.1 Thiosulfatihalobacter marinus | reverse complement strand
CGTTTCGCCATCTCGTATCCCTCCAAAAAGTTCGGGATACACCTTAGCTAACTGTCCGGATTTCCGGGACCACTTCAGTTCAGAGAAAAGCTCGCCGAGAGAACGGATTTTGTGCCGATTGCTGGCACGTTGGTGTTCAGCCGGTTCTGCAAACCCCTTTGAAAACGCGGAAAAATCCGGCCGCAGCCGGATCGAGAGAACGCTTTCGCAGGGGCAAGTGGCGGAGCGACAGGGATTCGAACCCTGGAGACGGTCTCCCGCCTACACACTTTCCAGGCGTGCGCCTTCGACCACTCGGCCACCGCTCCGTTCGGCGTTCTTTATCGTCAATTCGCGCATGGGTGCAAGCCGGAAATCATTGTTCCGACAAATCTGCGGATCAGTCTTCCAGATGCAGGTTTACACGCCTGTTCTGGCGGCCCTTTTTCTCGATTTTTCCGATCCGTACCCCGCCGATTTCAGCGGTTCGCGCAACGTGGGTACCGCCGCAGGGCTGCAAATCGACCTGTGCCGCACCTGCCCCGATGCGCACCAAACGGACCTGACCCGCGCCCATCGGCGGTTTTACGGACATCGTCTTGATCAGACCCGGATTTGCGGCCAGTTCGGCTTCGCTGATCCATGTCTCCGTGACTTCCAGGTCCCGCTCGATCAGGTCGTTGAGGCACTGCGTCAGCGCCTCTTTATCCGCTGGCGCCTCGGGCATGTCGAAGTCCAACCGTCCCTTCTCGGCTGTGATCGCGCCGCCCGTGACAGGCAGTGGTATGACCACCGACAACAAGTGCAGGGCCGTATGAATGCGCATGTGCCGGTAGCGGCGCTCCCAGTTCAGGCGCTGCACCACTTCGGTTCCGACGGGCGGCAATCGTGTTGTCTGCGCAGGCACCAGAACGCATCCGGCGTCCATGTCCTTGACTGTCGTCGCGACATCCAGCGTTCCGTTGGCCCATGTCACCCAACCGCTGTCGCCCGGTTGCCCGCCGCCGGTCGGATAGAACAGGGTTTGATCCAGAACAACGCCCCCTTCCGCGGTATGTCCCACCACCCGCGCATCCGCTTCCTGCTGATAGGCATCCTGCCGGTAAAGCAACCCGCTCATCGGTCGTCTCCATCCCCGTCGGTGTCTCCCGGCAGATCAGCCGCATCCGAGGGTACGGTGTTCCCTGTTGCCGCACCTGGCCCCGATGCGGGCCCCGTTGCCGCAGGCCGCCCCTGCCACCCAAGCGCCTCCGGGTTGCGCAGCCAGACATCGCGCTGGGCAAAGGGGATCTCGATCTCTTCCTCCACGAACCGCCGGGCAATCTCGTGGTTGATGTCCGACTTTACCGAAAGTACCCAGTTCACATCGCGCAAAATCGCGCGAATCTCAAAATCCAGCGAATCCGCGCCAAACCCCTGGAACACGACATTCGGTGCCGGGTTGGCCAACACCATCGGATGCGCTTCGGCGATTTCACGCAGAATCGCCTCGACGCGGCGGGTGTCTGTACCATAGGCCACGCCAACAGGCACAATCACCCGCCCCACGGTATTGCCACGGGTGTAATTTGTGACCGTTCCCGAGATCAGATCCGAGTTCGGAATGATCACATCCGTGCGGTCAAAAGTCTCGATACGGGTTGAGCGCACGGAAATGTCGCGCACATAGCCCATCTGACCGCCGACCTCGATCCAGTCGCCCTCAGAGACCGGACGCTCGATCAGCAATATGATGCCACTGACGAAATTCGACACGATCGTCTGCAAGCCAAAACCGATGCCAACAGACAGCGCGCCCGCGAACAGCGCCACATTTCCAAGATCGATCCCTGCCGTGTTGATTGCCACCAGCGCCGCCAGGAATATCCCGACATATCCCAGCCCCGACACGATCGCCGTCTGCCCGCCCGGGTCGATCCGCGTCTTGGGCAGGATGCTGACGCGCATCATGCTTTGTACCAGCCGCGTCAGCCCATATCCCAGCAGGAACACCAGGAAGAACAACGCAATATCGCCAGGTGAGATCACCGTGTCGCCAATGCGCAGCCCGGTCGAAACGCGCGACCAGAACTCAGTCAGATCCGACACGCGCGCGCCCCAGGTGAGCGCAAATACCGGGAGCGCGCCAACAACCAGAACCGTTCCAACCAGAACGGGCGCCAGCAATGTATCCTCGTCCGCGCCGCCCTGTCCCGCCAATGCGGCGAATATCTTTGTGATCAGCCGCTGAAGCACCAACAGAAAAGCGATGATCAATACCGTCTTGGATGTTGCGAAAACCAGGTAGGCCGCGCCGCGTGTCAGGCCAAAGGCGCTGGCAAACGCACCCAGCACCGCCACGATCAGCATGAATTTCGAAATCACCAGAAACAACTGCCCGACAGGCGATTTCGGCCCGCCCTGCCCGTCTTTCAGTTCGCGGGCATGTCGCCCAATCAGCAATGCAATCCGGGCCAGCATCAATCCGGCCAGCAAGGTATTCACGAAAAACACCAGCGCCTGTGTTCCGACATCCCAATCGTCATAGCGCGCCAGGACAACCATCAGCGAATGCGCTGCCAAAGCAATGCCAAGGACAAGGCTGGCTTGCCGGCCGGCCTGTTTTTCGCGCTCGCTCAGATGGGTCAGCAACAGCGGGCCGTCGCTGCGCGAAAAGATGCGCTCCCCCAGCCATTTCGCAACCAGAAGTTCAAAGGTGATGCGCGGCAACACGGACAGCACCACATCGCCACGGAAACCGGGAAGGTCGGTCGCGTAAACGGCCTTGGTCAGGGCGAACACCCCCAGCATCGGCAACACGACCTGGCCAAAGGAAAACAGAAACGCCAGAACCCACCGCCCGGCACTCATTTCCTGGCTGACGATCCGGGTCAGGCCGCTATGAGTCCAGGAAATACCGCGGGTGATCAGAACGATGCCCAGAACAAGATAGAACAGCATCGGCGGCAGCGATTTGCGCAGTTCGTTGCGTTGGCGTTCATGCACCCAGCCGTTGACAAACTCCACCGCAATCAGCTTGAACGTGGACCCCACGTCGCTCAGCGCGGTCCCCCAGTTCTGCGGGTTCAACGGGGATGGTCCAACCGACAAAAGCAAGCTGGCCTGCCGGTTGCGCAGCAGGCTGTCGACCGACCGGATCAATTCTTCGGCCTCGACCAGGGCCAGTTCAGCCTTGCGCGCCGGTGCCCGCGCCGCGGCAAGCGCCTTTTGCAACTCATCGCGCTGTTCTGCCGTATCCGAGGCTTCCCCGCTGTCCGGCACAGGCCCCATGGCTTGAATCTGGGCCTCAAGCGTGCGCGCAGACACCCGGCGGCGCGAGGTTTCCTCGCTGAACCGCTCGCGCCAATCCACGAGCTGTCCACGAAGGCTGGCCATGGCCGCTTCCGAAGCACGGTTATTCTCGATCGCGTCCTGTGCGCGCTGCACAACCTCTTGCCAGGCGGCATAATCGGGGCCCGCAGTCTCCTGCGCGCTCAGGGGCGTTACAGCCAGAACGACCAGCGTGGCAAGAACTGTCAGAACGCGCAGGAATGATTGCATTTGCCCCTCACGTGTCTTCGAACACGCCCGGAATGCTGGACGGACCGGTATCGCCCAGCCATTCCGGCGCGGGCAACCCCTTTTCCTTCAGGAAAGCCGGGTTGAACAGTTTGGATTGATAGCGCGTGCCGTAGTCGCACAACACCGTCACGATCGTATGACCCGGCCCCATATCGCGCGCCATGCGGATGGCACCAGCCACGTTGATGCCGGACGATCCGCCCAGGCACAACCCCTCGTCCTGCAACAGGTCAAACACCACCGGAAGCGCCTCTTCGTCGGGAACCTGATAGCACATGTCCGGCGTGAACCCTTCCAGGTTCGCGGTCACGCGGCCTTGCCCGATCCCTTCCGTGATGGACCCGCCTTCGGCCCGGAATTCACCGGTGGTGTAGAAACTGAAAAGCGCGGCGCCCATCGGGTCGGCCAGACCGATCTTCACACCCTTGGGCTGAAGCGCCTCGGCCACCCCGGCCAGCGTCCCGCCCGAACCGATGGCGCAGATGAACCCGTCCACCTTGCCGTCGGTCTGTTGCCAGATTTCCGGCCCGGTGGTCTCGACATGCGCAAGCCGGTTCGCAACATTGTCGAATTGATTGGCCCAGATCGCGCCATTTGGCTCTGTTTTTGCAAGTTCAGCCGCCAATCTGCCAGAATATCGAACATAATTGTTCGGATTCTTATAAGGTGCCGCTGGCACCTGAACCAACTCCGCCCCCGCCAGGCGCAACATATCCTTCTTCTCCTGGCTCTGGGTTTCCGGGATCACGATCACGGTGCGAAAGCCCATCGAAGCCCCCACAAGTGCCAATCCGATACCAGTGTTGCCAGCCGTGCCTTCCACGATGGTTCCGCCCGGCTTCAGGTCCCCACGCGCCACCGCATCACGGATGATATACAGCGCCGCGCGGTCCTTGACCGACTGGCCCGGATTCATGAATTCCGCCTTGCCCAGGATCTCACAGCCCGTAGCTTCGCTGGCCTTGTTAAGGCGGATCAGGGGTGTGTTGCCGATCGCTTCGGCCAGATCACGAGCAAATTGCATATGCGCGTCCTTTCAAATGCTTCACCATCCTGTGTAGGCAACACATTCAGGGAACTCAAGCCGCGCCGCGCAGCCTGTCGCGATGCCGCGCAAGCCACAAAGCGGCCAAAGCAAGCGGCGCATTGGCGATCTGCATGGAATCGACCATCCCCATCAACGCATCATAGCTGTATAGAAAACTGCGGATATCCTCGGCCTCGTCGGAAATCCCGCCCACTCCGGTACACATATCGGGCAAGTCGGCAATGGCTACAAAAATGTGGAAATACTCAGAACTGCAACCGGGCGACGCATAGCACTGACCTGCCTTGTGCAAGGTTTTCAGGGAAAGCCCGGCTTCTTCCGCCGCCTCTCTGTGCGCCGTGGTTTCCGGCGTTTCACCACCGTCCACCCGCCCAGCGATCGGTTCCAGCATCCACGGTTTGTCATCGCCACGCGCGAATGGTCCCGGACGGAATTGCTCTATCAACAAAACCCGGTCACGCACCGGGTCATAGGGCAGCACAATGGCCGCATCCGTTGCCACGAACACCGCGCGTCTGACCATTGAACTGCGCGCGCCATCATATCGACGGAACTTCAGGTCATACTCTTCCAACGCAAAATACTGCGCGTAGGGACGTTCCAGCGATACCAACGCGACATCTTTCAACGTCATGCCCCCGGGGCTGACCGCGCGGTTGTCCAGTGTCGCATTCACCTTGGCCCGCGCCCTGGCCTGAATCATCGGCAGCATCCGGTCCACCTCCTCGCGCGACCGGACACCGAAATAGCTCATTTCCTCTTCCGCTCCGAATACGGACCATTCGCCATACGCAACCGCCCAATCGCTCAACGACCATGGACCATCCGGTTGCCACACACCCGGTTCCGGGAAGAACACCCGCGCCGCCTCGTACACATCACCGGCCAAGACTTCCACAAGTTCGAGGTCATAGTCATACCCCCCCTCGTAAAACCGCAGCCGCGCCACGTCTTCGTCATTCAATCCACGTACCAACAAACCCGGCGCGCCCTGCGCCCCCGGCACGATCATCGGAAACACCTCGCCCGCCACCGCGCACAGGTCATGACCGGGCAGTTGCGCCGTCACGAAATCCAGATCGCCCGCATCCCGGCCCAACACCGCACTCAGCAAGGGCACGTGCCGCAACGTGCCGTAAAAAAACAGTGAATTCATCAAGTTATCTCCAGCGCCGATAGGCCGCCTCGGTCAGGGCGCCGGACACGACCGCCCCAATGACCAGCACGCCGATCACCTTGGCATCCATCAGGTACAGGCTGAATTCCACCGCCAGTTCGACAATCTGCTGAATGGCTTCGATCGGCTCGTCATAACGACGCTTGAGCGCTCGCGCCAGCATTTCGTTGGCGCCGAACACCAGCAGACCGACAATCACCAGCGCCAATACTCCGGTAACACCATTGTTGATCGCCATCACCCCGCCCTTGCCAGCACGTGGTCCCATCACTTTCCAGCCAACGACCAGCCCCAGAGCGGCACTGACGAGAGTGAAATAGCCGAAATCATAACCCTCGGGCATTTGCGGCTTCACTAGCTCGGCCAGGATCGCGCCCAGAAAGGCAAGGCAAAGGGCGGCAACCAGGTTGTTGGCGGTGGGCATCAGTTGGGTCTGGATATCGTGATTTGAGTCACGTCACAGCTTCCACTTTGAAAGGCGGCAGCGCAAGAGGTGAGATAAAAATTCCACATTCTTCGAAAACGCTCGTCAAATCCATGCGCCTGAACCTCATCCCAACGGGCGTTAAATGTATCGTACCAGCGACGCAATGTCTGGCTGTAGCTTTCGCCGAACTCGACGGAATTGACGAAATTCATGCCTGCCCGCTGAATCTCACTTTTCAACGCGGTCGGGCTGGGCAGCATTCCCCCCGGGAAAATGTACTTCTGAATAAAGTCCACCCCCTTGCGGTAAACGTCAAATCGTGCGTCCTCGATCGTGATGATCTGCAATGTCGCCTGTTTTCCCGGCTTCAGCCGGTCGCGTACCGTCTGGAAATAGATCGGCCAGTATTTTTCGCCGACCGCCTCGAACATCTCGATGCTGGCGATTCCGTCATACTGTCCTGTTTCATCCCGATAGTCCTGCAACTTGAACTCTACCAATTCGGAAAGACCAGCTTTTTCAATGCGCTCAGAGGCATACTTCAACTGTTCTTCCGAAATGGTCAGCCCGGTCACACGCAACCCCCGCTCGCGCGCGGCATATTCGGCAAACCCGCCCCAGCCACAGCCGATTTCAAGCACGTGATCACCTGGTCTGGCCCCCATCTGATCCACCATCGAGGCATATTTCTCAATCTGAGCGGCCTCCATGCTCTCTTGCCCGGTCCGGAAAATGGCGGAGGAATAGGTCATCGTTTCATCCAGCCACAACGCGTAGAATTCGTTGCCCAGATCATAATGGTAGGAAATGTTCTTGCGGGCCTGCGTCTTGCTGTTCGAGTTCATCCAATGCCGCAGACGCTCGAAGGCACGGACGAAATACATGCCCGGAAATCCGTCATACAAGACATCGTTGTCCGAGCGTAGAAAATCGCTGAACGCCTGCAAATCGGGGCTGTCCCACCAGCCTTCCATATAGGCATCACAGAACCCCAATTCGCCTTCGCGCATCAGCCGGGCAAAAGTGTCCGCGTTATGGACGTGCAATGCGCATACCGGCCCCGCGTCACGCCCTTCGGCGCGGAACATGCGCCCATCCGGCATCACAAAATCGATGCGCCCCCGGTTGATCTTGGTTGCCAACTCGAACACGGCGGGAAAATACCTGGGCAAATCCTTGTGGCCCTGTGTTGTCGTCAGGAACATCCTCTGTCTCCCCTTTCGCGATTTTGACAGTCAGGCTAGGCGCGAAATAACGTTCACGGCAAGAATTTATTGCGATTTGAAGGACTCATAGGCCAAAAGCGCCGCTTCACGCCCCGCCTTAACCCCCATGATTGGTGCAGGATATCCCATTTCCGGCGACAATCCCCAGCCTTCAGGGATCGCATCGAAATAGCTCAGCGCCGTCTCGGTACGCGCCCCGAACGGCTCCGCCAGCCACTTTCGCCGATAGCTTTCCGCCGGGTCGAACTTCTCGGCCTGCGTGTCTGGATTGTAGATACGGAAATAGGGCGCCGCGTCCGGTCCGCACCCCGCCACCCATTGCCATCCCATGGCGTTGGATGCGGCATCCCAATCCACCAGGCAGGTTTCAAACCATTTCAACCCCAGTCGCCAATGCACCCGCAGATGCTTGGTCAGATAGCTTGCCGCAATCATGCGCGCACGATTGTGCATCTTGCCGGTCACGTACATTTCGCGCATTGCCGCGTCCACCAGCGGCACGCCCGTCCGCCCCTGACACCAGGCCCGGTAACGCGCATCCTCCGCATCCTCGATCCACGGAAACCCATTCCAGTCGTCCCGCCAGTTTTCCTCTGCGAGTCGCGGGAAATGCCACATCAGGTGCCAGGCAAATTCGCGCCACACCAATTCTTTCAGGAAATGCTCGGCGCCAGCCACGCCCGCCTGTATCGCTAAGTGCGCGGCGTGCCAGCACTGGCCGGCGCTGATCTCGCCCAGGCTCAACGCATCCGAAAGGCCAGACGTGGCCTCCCGGTCCAGGAAATCGCGTTGTGCCTTGTAATCTCCGATCCGCTCGGAAACAAAATGCCGCAACCGGGCTAGAGCCGCCGCTTCGCCGGCTTCGACATGGCCTGCGACCACCTCAGCCCCCCGGCGCATCGCTTTTCCAAGCGCCCAGTCGCCAATCACTTCGCTTTCCGGCCATTTGACTGGTGCAATCAGATCAGGTGCCTCGACAGGCGCCGGAACGTCGCGGTCCCGCACCGCCTTCCAGAAGGGCGTATACACCCGGTATGGTCCACCCTGCCCGGTCGCGACGGTCCAGGGCTCAAACAACAGCGTTCCGGCAAAGCTTCTTGCCTCGATACCGTCATGCCTTAGCGCCGCCTTAATCATGCGATCCGTGTCCGCGCCAACCGGATCATAGCGGCGGTTCCACATCACGGCGTTGGCGCCGGTTTCCTTGACCAGCGCCCGAAGCACATTCCCCGGCGCGCCACTGCGCAGGATCAGCCGCGAACCGGCCGCGCGCAATTCGCAAGACAGTGCGCGAAGGGCGATCTCCAGCCGCAGCTTTGGCGCGGCCCCCAACGCCTCGACGCCCGGCTCCCGAATAAACACGGGCACAACCGTTCCGTGCCCGGCCGCCGCGATCAAAGCCCGGTTATTCCCCAGACGCAAATCGCGCCTGAACCACAGGATGGTTTTGCCATTGAACCCCATGAAAGCCCTCGTTTTTCCTGTCTACGGGCGGTCCGGGCACATGGATCACAAAACGGCGTCCAACGCCTCCAGCAACTGGTCAATTTCCGCGCGGTTTGTGTAATGCACGAAACTCAGACGAAGCACACCCTTCATCATGTCCACACCCTGGGCTTGCAATGCGCGCACAGCGTAGAAATCACCGCCCCCCGCCATGACGCCATGATCCGCCAATTGCGCGGCCAGCGCCTCTCCCGGCGCATTGGCGGCAATCGCCACGGTGGGCGCACGCCGCGCCGCATCGTCCGGGCCGATCAGCCGGACCGAATTGCGCGCCTTGGCGAAATCCAGAACCGGTTGCAACAGCGTGGCTTCATGCTCTCGCATCAAATCATGCACCGCCGCGCCGGTGGCGGCGGGCGTTTCGCCCAGAACCCCGTGATGCGCGGCCACAGCCTCGACATAGTCCACCATACCGGCACAGGCCGCCACCTGCGCATGATCCGGACCGGCCGGGGTAAACCGCTGATACAACACATCCGCGTTGAAAAAGTGCCCCTGGTTCGGCAGCAACCGGCCCAGGTTACGCCGGATCGTCATGATCCCCTGATGCGGCCCATAGGTCTTGTAGGCCGAAAACAGATAGATATCCGCCCCCAGCGCCCCCACATCCGGCAAACCATGGGGCGCATAACTCACCCCGTCCACACAGACAAATGCGCCCGCCGCATGGGCCAGCGCCGCGATATGCGCCACCGGGTTGATCTCGCCCACCACGTTCGAACAATGGGGAAAACACACCAGCCGCACCCGGTCATCCAGCAGGTTGGCCAGGTCGTCCGGGTTCAGATGCCCGGTCTCCGGGTCGATCTTCCACTCGCGCAGCTCGATCCCTTCACCCGCCAGCCGCCGCCACGGGCCGGAATTGGCCTCGTGGTCCTGATCGGTCACGATGATCACATCACCCGGATCCATCCATTGCCGGAACGCCTGGGCCAACACATAGGTGTTCTGCGTGGTCGACGGACCAAAACTCACCTCGTCTGTCTCGACCCCCAGCATCGCCGCAAGCCGTGCCCGCGACTCGTCCATTTCAGCGCCAGCCAATGCACTGGCCCGATAGGGCGCATAGGGCTGCACCTTGCGCTGCCGATAAAACCGTGTCAGCCGGTCAATCACCTGTCGGCAGGCATAACTCCCCCCCGCATTCTCGAAAAATGCCTGCCCAGCCAGGGAAGGTTCCTGAAACGCCGGAAACTGGCCACGGACAAACTCGACATCCAACATCGCTTCCCCTCTTCGCGCCACTTTTGACGGGGCCTATCGCCCCAGCGCCGCCCTGATCCTGTCGGCATGATCTTTCAGGACCGCGAAATCCGCCATCTCTCCCGGCGGCCTCAGACGCACGCCGTCATGGCGCGGCAGGATATGAAAATGCAGATGAAACACCTCCTGCCCGCCAGCCGTCTCGTTGAACTGCTGCAACGTGATACCCTCCGCGTCAAAGGCTTTCATACAGGCCAGGCTGATTTTCTGCACCGTCGCCAGACAGGCCGCCAATTGCGCCTGCGAGGCGTCCAGCATGTTGCGGCAGGGCGTCTTCGGGATCACCAGGCAATGGCCGTCCGCCCGCGGCATGATGTCCATGAAAACAAAGGTTTCGTCATCTTCGTATAGCTTTTCGCAAGGAATCTCGCCCCGCAGAATTCCGGCAAAAATATTGTTGTCGTCATAGGCCATGCGCCCCGCCTCCCGGCTGTTGCCAAAAGAAAACGGCGGGCGCGTCACACACCCGCCGCCCTCGTTTTCTCGCGCCCTCAGGCGTTAACGTCAACCACAACCCGGCCCTGCACCTGGCCTTTCAGGATATCTGCCCCCAGTTGCGGCAGATCCGTCAGGGCCGCAGGCCGGATCATCGCCTCCAGCTTGTCCATCGGCAGATCGCTGGCAATCCGCTGCCAGGCGCGCAGGCGATTGTCATAGGGCTGCATGACCGAGTCGATTCCCAACAGGTTGACCCCACGCAGCAGGAACGGGATCACCGTCGCCGGCAGCCCCGCGCCCCCGGCCAGCCCCACGGCGGCAACTGACGCCCCATAGGCCATCTGCCCCAGAACACGCGCCAGCATCGCGCCGCCCACCGCATCCACACAGCCGGCCCAGGTCTCGGCCTCAAGCGGGCGCTTGACGGTCTCGTTCAGCTCTTCGCGCGCCACAATCCGCGTCGCGCCCAGCGATTTCAGGTAATCCGCGCTCTCGGGCCGCCCGGTCACTCCGGCCACCTCATAGCCGAGATTGGCCAGGATCGCCGTCGCCACCGATCCCACACCGCCAGCCGCGCCGGTGACAAGAACCGGCCCCCGCCCCGGATTCAGCCCATGATCCTCCAGCGCCATTACCGCCAGCATAGAGGTAAACCCGGCAGTGCCCACCGCCATGGCCTGTTTCGCACTCAGCCCCTCGGGCAGCGGCACCAGCCAGTCCGCCTTCACCCGTGCCTTCTGCGCATAGCCGCCCCAATGCATCTCGCCCACACGCCACCCGGTCAACACAACCTTGTCGCCGGGCTTGTACCGGTCATCGGTCGAGCTTTCGACCGTGCCGGCGAAATCGATCCCCGGCACATGCGGGTACTTGCGCACCAGCCCGCCCCCCTTGGGCGACAGGCAAAGCCCGTCCTTGTAATTGACGGTCGAATACTGAACCGCAACCGTCACATCACCCTCGGGCAACGCGTCCTCACCGATCTCCCTGATCGCGGCCGCCGCCAGCCCCTCTTCATTCTGCTCCATCACCAATGCGTTGAACATGTTCTCTCCATCTCGTTCAAAGCCACCCGGGCTTCATTTTGCCAAAAATACTCCCGCCGGAGGCGCCGCCCCCACCGTGTGCGCTACTGCCAGAAGGCTTCGAACACCGTCGCCGGGCGCACCCCGTCCGGCGTGATCACATCCACTTCGGTCCCCACGTTCCAATGCGTCATCCGGATCATGCCGATCGCGACATTGGTACTAAAATCCGGCGACCAGGCCGCGCTGCTGATATTGCCCACATGCTGGTCGCCATCCATCACCGGCCACAACCGGTCACAGGGCGGCACCGCGTCGCCATGAATTTCGACAGGCCGGATCTGTCGCACCGGCCCTTCCCTGGCCACCCGCAACAACGCATCCCGCCCGACACAGCCAATCGCCGATTGCGTGTTGCAAAACCGGCCCAGCCCGCATTCATGGGGCGTGTTGTCATCGGTCATGTCGTTGCCGTAGCTCAACAATCCCCCCTCGATCCGCTCGATCAGGTTGGGACACCCCGCATGCACGTCCAGATCCCGTCCTGCCTCCATCAGCGCATTCCACAGCGGCATCCCGACATCGCTGCCCTCGACGTAAATCTCAAACCCGCCCTGCTTGGAATAGCCCGACCGGGCCACCACCAGATTACGCCCAAGGAATTCGAACCAGCCAAACCGGAAAAACCGGATGTCGCGCACCCCGTCGCCGAACACCCGTGCCATCAACTCGTCCGCCAATGGCCCCTGCACCGCCAGCGGCGACACGTCCGGCTCGGTTACCAGCACGTCCAGCCGGTACCCATAGGCAATGGCCTTCACCCAGAAAAGCAGATCACTGTCGGCTATCGAAATCCACCATCGGTCCTCGGCCAGCTTCACCGCGACGGGATCGTTCAGCATCCCGCCGGTCTCGTCCACGATAGGCACATAATAACACTGACCGGGCACCATGTTGCGCAGATCGCGTGGCGTCAGCATCTGCATCAGTCGCGCCGCATCCGGGCCGCGCAGCTCCACCTGCCGTTCACAGGACACATCCCACAGCTGCACCGCCTGCTTGAGATGCCGATAATCCTCCCGGACCGAGCGAAACACCGTCGGCAGCAGCATCCGGTTATACACCGTATACCCCTTTACGCCCGCCGCCTCCACGCCCTCGGAAAACGGCGTCCGCCGCAGCCGCCGTGACAACGAAATCAAAGCCATGTGTGCTCCTTTGGCATGAAAACGAGGTCGGTACCTCCGGTTTTTCGCCCGGCTGCCGTCAGCATCCCGTGCACCTGCCCCCGGTGGTGGGTCTGATGATTGAATAAATGCACCACGGCCTGCGCCACGGGCACGCAAACCTCCCGGCCCTGTGCCCCGGAAAACCATGTCATGTCACCGGTCAGATCCACGGCATGAAGCGCGTCGGCCCACAGGCGGATGCGCCCGTCCGCACGAAACCGCTCCGCGCTCCACACCGCCAGTGTCGGGCACAGGCCGGTGCTTTCCGCGATACCCCCTTCGGGCGCCACGCCTCCGTCAAAGCGCGACATCCACAAAAGATCGCCCCACAGAAGATGGTTCAGCGTCCCCATGACCGAGCTGAAAAACGCGCCCCGATCGGCGTGCAGGTCCGCCTCGGTCATGGTCTCACACACCGCCTTGATCTGCCCGTTCTGCCACGCATTGTAACGCGCCATCATCCGGCAGTATTCCGGCGTGATCAGCATCAGCGCGGCCCTTTCCAATCGATCTGACAGATTTCCGCCGACCGGCCGCCGAAATCCCAGACCCGGCCAAAGGCCCGGACCCGCCCCTTGCTCGCTGTCGCCACGGTGATGTCCGGGCCCATCCAGTATTTGGTGTTCGTGATCACAATCTCCTCGCCCGGATCCTTGCCCTCGACCGGAAACACCACGCCGTCGATCTTGCGCCCCACGGTAATGTGGCGCGTCTTGCCATCTGTCTCATAGCTCACCGGCTGGCGTTCCACCCCGATCACTTCGCCCACCAGCACCTGAAACAGGCCGGTCGTGCCCTTGGCCTTGCCCGAGAAAATGTCGACCAGCGCGTGATAGGCATCGTGGCTGGCGCGCTCGTCAATGAACAACGCCACTTTCCAGTTGCCCCGGCTCATCATGCCGGGGATCTCGATCAGCAGGCCGATATTCAGACCGGACAGATCCACATCGCCATAATGCCCCTCGTCGATGCGCACCCCGCCCCAGGTCTGGCAATGCCCTTCTGTCGGCGGGTGCAGGCCCAGGCTCACCACACAGGGGCAGAACACCGTACAGTTGCAGTTCAGGATCAATTCGCCCTTGATCGCCCAGGGAACCGTGCCCTGGCCCGATTTATGCGCCCCGGGATGCCGGTTGTCGATTTTGGCAGGTGCCTCGATACGATCCGATGCCATGTCTCTCTCCTCGTGAATTCCTAGAATGCGCCCGCCGCGACATATGCCGCACCGCCAATCAACACGACGCCCAGCGGACGCGTGACCCAACGCCCGATCTCGGGCAGTTTTTCCAAAACCATGATGACCGTGGCCAGCCCCATAAAGGCGATATTCATCACGCCGCCCACAAAACCCAACAGCATCAGCGCCCAACAGCACCCAAGGCAAGTCATCCCCAGGCGCAAACCGTTGCGCCACGGGCCTTCATCCCAATGCTGCATGAAAAAAGTCAGCGGCATCCGGCACTTGCTCAGACAGGCCTCCTTCAGGGCCGAAAACTGATACAGCCCCGCCCCTGCCAGCAATGCCGCGCTCAGCAAGGCCGACTGGCTGTCCCCGAACGGGCTGAGCAGCCCGGCCCTGAACAGCCCGATCTGCAATCCCGCCGCCAGCACCGAAAACCCGATCCACACGGTCAGATAGCCGGCCACAAGCGCGCCGAACCGCGCGCCGGGCGCGCGCTGCGCCAGATCATCATAGGTGGCAAAGGCCGGCAACGCGGTTGGCGCCATCATCGCCCCCGACATCAGCATCCACATACCCAGCACCCGCGCAAATCCCGCCATATCCGGCGTCATCGCGCACAAGCTCGCCCAGAAATCCGTACCATAGATCCGCCCCGCCGCCCGCAGGTCAGCCGGCACGGCCATCGCGAACAATGCGGCCCAGGCCAGCAGAATCGCGCCAAATAGTGCGATCCAGTGCCACCCTGTCATGGCGCGGATACGGTCTGCGATCAATCTGGCGCCCTCCCTGGCAATGCGCGACTCAACAGGCTTGTCAACAAAATGTCAGACAATTAAACTGCGATCAAACACTAAATGTCAGACATATGAAAATTGATCCCAAAAGCCCCGCCGACCTATCCGCCCAGATTGCCAAGGCGATCCGCGACGCAATCCTCTCCGGCGACCTGATCGTGGACGAACGCCTGCCATCCGAGGCCGAGCTGGCCGACCAGTTCGACGTGTCCCGCCCCACGGTGCGCGAGGCGCTCAAACGTCTGGCCGCACAGAACCTGATCCGCACCCAGCGCGGCGCTGCTGGCGGTGCCTTCGTGCGACGGCTCGGGTATCACGAGGCCCGCGCCCAGCACATCACAACGTCAACATTGCTGTTGTCCATGAACGCCGTCGATTTTGACACTGCCTGCGAGGCCCGCTTTGCCCTGGAACGTGCCTGTGCACCTCTCAGCGCCGAACGCCGATCCGCCGACCACCTTGCCACCATGCGCGCCGAAATCCACCGGCAATCCCAGCCCGGCCTGTCGGACGAAAGCTTCTGCGACAGCGACGTGGCCTTTCACCGCGCGCTGGTCGACGGCGCGGAAAATCCGGTTCTGTCCTATCAGCTGGCGGGGGCCGTCGAGGCGATGCAGCCCCTGATGAACATGATTACCTTCACCCAGCGCAACCGCGACATGATCGTTGGCCTGCACACCCGCATTGCCGACGCAATCCAGGCCAGAAACGCCGCCGCCGCGGATGCCGCGCTGGACGAACTCACCGCCTACACGTTGCAACTGGGCAATGACGCCATGGTCGCGCGGGAGAAACGTTAAGCCTGCCTTGACCCGGGCCTGGCAAACTCGCCCCCATGATCTATCCCGAGAGTGCTCTTTTCCCCGAAATCTGGCCGAGAAACGTGCTTTCCGGCAAGGCCGTCATGCACGGGCAGGTAATCCGGCGCAAGACACGCGATATCGAACGCTATTGCGGCATGCGCGCCTTTCTGGGCGAAGTCCGCGCGCGCGGCTTTCACGCCGTTCAGAACCGCGAACAGGTCATCGTATTCTGAATCCGGACACCCATTCGCCGGCTGGTTTGAAACGGTGTTTTCCTGCGTGGAAAACACCCTTGAATCCCACGGGGATTTGCCTGCACCTCCCTGTTTTCCGCGTCGAAAAACCGGGAGAAATCCTCGCAGGATTTTTCTTCCCCATTGCAGCTTTCGACAAAACCCATATATTCCACCTGTCCCCTCGGGGACTATGGACATAAACGCGCTCGTAATAAGCGGATCGGACCCGGGGGCGGTACCCGGCGGCTCCACCAAACACCCGGTCATTGGCGGGCGATGGGGCCGAAACAGGATCGACGAACGTCTAAAAGGGTTAGCTTTGTCCCGGCGGGGTACCACCGTTATCGGTCCGCATAGTACAATTGCCAATGACAATCGTGCTCCGGTGGCAGTTGCAGCGTAAGCTGTAGCCAAAACCGAAACTTAAGCCCAAGTCACTAGCCTGACTTGGCGGGGTTCGCAGGCACCTGGCAACAGAAGCCTGCACTTCCCCGCGTTAACCTGCCGCTCATTCCTTGGTGATAGTGCTGAACAGGATACTCAGACTTCAACTCAGGTGATCGCCCATGGAAAAACGTGATATTCTCGAAGAATGGTACCGCCGCGTCTGGATCGAGGCTGACCTGGACGCCATCGATCAGTTGTTCTCTCCCGATACGCAGGCACAGGGGCTGCTTCCGGATTTGCAGGTCGGCCCGGATGATTTCCGCGAACTGGTGCCGATGTTTCTCGACATGGTAGAAGACCCGACAGTTTCGCTCGACAAGGTGATGGAAGATGGTGATTGGGCTTCTGCCCTGTATTCCATGCGCGTGACCAACCCGGCCAACGGCCAGCCCGTGATCGGCTCGGGCCAGCTTTTCGCGCGCTTCGACGGTGACAA
Source organism: Thiosulfatihalobacter marinus (assembly GCF_016019955.1). Lineage (GTDB taxonomy): Bacteria > Pseudomonadota > Alphaproteobacteria > Rhodobacterales > Rhodobacteraceae > Shimia > Shimia marinus_A. Next base: position 16,113 of record NZ_JAECRZ010000022.1, on the reverse strand, counting down.
GATGGTCGAAACCTACAACAGTTTCGATTTCATGAGCTTTTTCGAACAAATGCGCCTCTTGCCGGAACAATCCATGGCGCTTTGCCTGACCGGTCAGCGGATCGGCTGACACCGCGGAGATGGCTCCTGACATTGGCGGCAGTACCCTAAATGCCCGGGTTGCCCAGATCCGTCCTTCCGCAACCTTTCGGTCCGCGCCTTTTCCGGGCGCGCGCGGGCAAGATCCGCGGCTGCGCACCGGCTGACTGAAGGCACGGAACCAGCCACCATCGCTCTGTCGGATCCAAACCCATTCATCGCTGCATTTGACGGCCCCGGAATCCTGCCTCAAGCCCGGCACAGCAGGGCTCTGGCCGACCTCGCCAGCCGCGCCCGTTTCCGCCCCGGCATCTCGGCGCGTGAACGGGCAAAATTTTGCCGGACCTCATCTTTCGTTTCCCGCCGAATCTACTATGGTGAAGCCGAGCAAAATGAGAAGCCCGACATGTCGAGAACCATTGACTACGGAAACCTGATGCATCGCGCCATGCGCAGCCTGATTCAGGAGGTTCTGACCGACGTGGAACAGAACGGCCTGCCGGGCGAACATCATTTTTTCATCACGTTCGACACCCACCACCCGGATGTCGAAATCGCGGACTGGCTTGCAGATCGCTACCCCGGCGAAATGACCGTGGTGATGCAGCATTGGTACGACAATCTCAGGGTCGAGAAAGACGGTTTCGCCGTCACCCTGAATTTTGGCGATTCGCCGGAACCGCTTTATATCCCATACGACGCCATCAAGACTTTCGTCGACCCGTCCGTCGAATTCGGTCTGCGGTTCGAAACCCAGCAAGACAGCGACAACGAAGAAGACGTGGCCGAAGCTGAAATGGCCGAAGAGGTCGAAGACATCGCCCCGACCAAGGATGCCGAGATCGTCAGCCTCGACAGTTTCCGCAAATAGGGCAACCACGGGTCGGAACCGGAACGCGCCCGCGACGATTTGTGCCCGCCCGCCACCGGTATCCCACGGTATACAGTATTGCACTTTGCCCCGCTTGGGCTATGACAGGCGTGACTTGACATATCGGAGGTCACGATGGCTCAAACACGCATAGAAACCGACAGCTTTGGCCCGCTGGAAGTTCCCGCCGACAAATACTGGGGCGCCCAGACCCAGCGTTCGATCATGAATTTCCCCATCGGCTGGGAAAAACAGCCCGTCGCCATTGTGCGCGCGCTGGGCGTTGTCAAGCAGGCCTGTGCCATGCAGAACAAGGCCACCGGCAAGCTTGACCCCAAATTGGCCGACGCGATCATTCAGGCCGCATCCGAAGTGGTGGCGGGCAAGTTCGATGATAACTTCCCGCTGGTTGTCTGGCAAACCGGCTCGGGCACGCAATCGAACATGAACTCCAACGAAGTGATCGCCAACCGCGCCATTGAAATTCTCGGCGGCGAGATCGGCTCCAAGGACCCGGTGCATCCCAACGATCACTGCAACATGGGTCAGTCCTCCAACGACACCTTCCCCACCGCGATGCACATTGCCACCGCCATGATGGTGCGCGACGTGCTGATGCCCGGCCTGACCAAACTGGCCGAAGGGCTGGAATCCAAGTCCGACGAATTCAAGGACATCATCAAGATCGGCCGCACCCATACCCAGGACGCCACCCCGCTCACCCTGGGTCAGGAATTTTCGGGATACGCGCACCAGATCCGTCAGGGTATCGCCCGTGTCAACGCCGCGTTGCCCGGCATCTACGAACTGGCCCAGGGCGGCACCGCCGTCGGCACTGGCCTGAACACCCAGCACGGCTGGAGCGAGGCCGTCGCGGCCAACATGGCCGAAATCACCGGCCTGCCCTTTGTCACCGCCCCCAACAAGTTCGAATCACTGGCCGCGCATGATGCGATGGTCTTCATGTCCGGCGCGCTGACGACAGTGGCCGGCGCAATGTACAAGATCGCCAACGACATCCGCTTCCTCGGCTCCGGCCCCCGCTCTGGCCTTGGCGAACTGATCCTGCCGGAAAACGAACCTGGCTCTTCGATCATGCCCGGCAAGGTCAACCCCACGCAGGCCGAAGCCATGACCCAGGTCGCTGCGCACGTCATGGGCAACAACGCCGCCATGACATTCGCCGGCTCTCAAGGGCACTTTGAACTGAACGTCTACAACCCGATGATGTCCTACAACCTGTTGCAGTCGATCCAGTTGCTGGGCGACGTGGCCGACAGCTTCACCGAACGTATGCTGATGGGTATTCAGGCCAACAAGCCGCGCATCCAGAAACTGATGCAGGAATCGCTGATGCTGGTCACCGCGCTCGCGCCTACCATCGGCTATGACAACGCCACCAAGGTCGCCAAGACCGCGCACAAGAACGGCACCACCCTCAAGCAAGAGGCCATCGCGCTGGGCTTCGTCGACGAGGACACATTTGATCGTGTCGTGCGCCCCGAGCAGATGATTGGTCCAAAGGACTGATCAAGGGCAAGTACGAGACACGGGGGCGCGTACGCCCCCGTTTCTTTCTCCGCACATGCGCCCGGAAATTTGGGTCAGCGACACGGTTTTGGACCAACTCGGATCGCGGCGCTTCGGCTTAGCGGGTGATACGATCAATCGCGTAAGCCCAAATGCACAGCAGAGCAAATAGAGCAAAAAGAGGATCAATGAAACTCAAGCGCATCCCTTGAACGCCATTCTCTAATAGCCAGTTGGAAAGCACGTTCTCATGGCTCAGAACCAGACCTATGAGAGAGAACCCACCGAGAAACAGCGTGACAAACCCCGCTTGGACAAACTCCCCTTTCTGTTCATCAGTCCAGGAATCCGGAAGAAAACCCGTACTGACACTCAGTATTTTCGCAGCCCCCCAAGTAACAAGCCAGAAAAAGGCGAAAACGAGTACCAGACCAATTCCCGCCTTTGGGTTATGCCGTCCCATGATCGCGGAAATTACTATGGGAATGACAAGCCACAGCCGGTATTTCTGAACAAACCGATCAAAATTTTTTTCTCTGCTTCATCGGTCTTTCTCTCTGACAAAATTCATGCCACCTGAACGTGTTTGAACAACAACGATAAACAGAACACGCTTGTCGTCAAGCCGCGACCACCCAGTACCTTCAGTGCACGCGGACGGCTTCGGCATTGGCAACCCCGCCGCCTCCGCATATTGTCCGGCCATGAGCAAAGTCACCAACTTGAACCAATTCCGCAAACAGAAAGCCCGCGCCGACAAGAAGGCACAGGCCGAGACAAATACCGTCAAGTTTGGCCGCACCAAGGCCCAAAAAACCCTCGACAAGACCCGCGCTGACAAGGCGCGCCGCGATCTCGACGGCAAGGAACGGGAATGAGCCGCCCCAAAAAACGCTCTCTCACCCTCAAAGGCCACCGCACCAGCGTTTCCCTCGAAGATGATTTCTGGCGCGCGCTCCACGAGATTGCGGCAGAAAAAGGCAAGCCAATCAACGCGCTGGCTGCCGAAATTGATGCAGGCCGAAATCTCGAAACCGGCCTTGCGACGGCCATTCGCCTTTATGTCCTGGCCCATTACCGCGCCCGGTCCTGATCTTCATTTTGCCAAAAATACTCGCGCCGCAGGCACCCGCCAAGGGCGGGTTTCAACCTGCGGCGACCGCGCGAATCCGTTCAATCATCGCGCGCAGCCCGTTCGAGCGCTGCGATGACAGATGCTCGTTCAGCCCTAACCGCGCCATTTCCGCGCGCGCGTCCACCGCCAGCACTTCGCCCAACGTCAGCCCGTTATAAAGCTTGCGCAACAGCGCGATCAGCCCGCGCACGATCATCGCATCGCTGTCCCCGTCAAACCGGAAAACGCCGTCATTGATCTTGGGATGCAACCAAACCTGGCTGGCACATCCCTCCACCTTGGTCGCGGGCACTTTCAGCGCGTCATCCAGCGGGTCCATCTCCTTGCCCTGCTCGATCACGTAACGATACCGGTCTTCCCAATCCTCGATGAACTCAAAATCCTCGACGATCTCTTCGAATGCCTGGGTAGCCATTTGCGCCTCTCCTCGTGACCGCCCTCACCTAAGCAGCCCCGCGCAAAAGGTCCAGCCCCGGCTTTGACGCTTTTCAAGCGGGCCACGATAGGCTAACCCATTGAGACAAAGAACGAGGCCCCGTCATGCGCATTGCCCTGTCCGCTCTGCTGATTTCCACCCTGGCGCTCAGCGCCTGCCAGTCGCGCTGGAACCCGGTCAACTGGTTCGGCAGCGACGAACCTGTTCCCGCGGGCGAGGTCAACCCGCTGCTTCCCCAAAGGACAAGCCAGGGCCTGCTGTCCCGCCCCGAATCCGTATATGAAGGCACCCCCGTACAAAAAGTGGTGTCGGTCGAAGTTGCCCGAACCCGCGAAGGCGCGATCATAACCGCAACGGGCGTCACGATATTCCAGGCGGCCTATGCTGTAAAACTTCAGCCGCGCAATGATGGCAAGCCAGAGGGGGGCGTGATCACCTATGATCTTCTCGCGCTGCAACCTCCCGGATCGCCCTATGCCGGCACCGAGCAGTCCCGCACTGTGACGGTGGCCCATGCGCTCACCAACCAACAGCTCGAAGGCGTGCGCGCCATTCAGGTTGTGGCGGTAGAAAACGCCCGGCAGGCGCGGCGTTAGACAATTCGCACCCACACGATACCGACGTAGAACCGACAACCCGTTATCAGGGCAATCAAAGCTCCACGATCCTGACCGCGCCGGCGTTGGCCGCCAGAGCCACACGCCCATCGCATAGCCGCAAAGCATCCTCGCCAAACACCTCACGCCGCCACCCATGCAGCGCGGAAACATCGCGCTCGCCCGAGGCCAGCGCATCCAGATCCGCCGCCGTGGCGATCAGTTTCGGAGCCACACCCGAGCTTTCGGTCTTGGCCTTGAGCAACACGCGCAACAGATCCGCCAAAGCCGGATTCACCTGCGACCGGTCATCCCGCTTGGCCAGTTTTGGCATGTCGTCGGGCGGGCAGTTTATCCCCAGTTCGATCGCCTTCAGAATACCTTCGGCAATCTCGCCCCTGCGGGCTTCGCGCAACAACAGGCGCGAACGGCCCAGATCATTCATGTTGGACGGTTTCGTCGAGGCAAGCTCGACCAGTGCATCATCCTTGAACACCCGGTTGCGCGGCACGTTGCGGCTTTGCGCATAGCCTTCACGAAACCTCGCCAACTCTCTGACAATACTCAAAAACTTCGGAGCGGCGGTGCGCGTTTTCACACGTCGCCACGCCTCGGACGGCAGGATGGTATAGGTCTCGGGCCGGGTCAGCATCCGCAATTCTTCCTGCACCCAATGTGCACGCCCGGTCTCTTCCAGCTTCGCGGCCAGAAACTCGTAGATCACGCGCAGATGGGTGACATCGGCCAACGCGTATTTCTGTTGCGCCTCGGTCAGGGGGCGGCGCGACCAATCCGTGAAACGGCTTGATTTATCAACGCCTTGCCGGGCAATCTTGCGTACAAGCGTTTCATACCCCGCCTGCTCGCCAAAGCCACAGACCATCGCCGCCACCTGTGTGTCGAACAACGGTTCGGGGAACACCCCGGCCTCGACAAAAAATATCTCCAGATCCTGCCGGGCCGCGTGAAACACCTTGACCACGCCGGTGTCGCGAAACAAATCATAAAGCGGCTCCAGCGACATGTCGCCCTCCAGCGGATCCACCAGCACCGCGTCGCCGTCTCCGTCACCCGGCACCGCCATCTGGATCAGGCACAGCTTGGAATAATAGGTCCGCTCCCGCAGGAATTCCGTGTCGATGGTGACATAGGGTTTGGTGCGCGCCATCTGACAAAATTGCGCGAGCTCGTCCGTGGTTTTCAGGGTAATCATCTGCGGCGGATCTTCTTTTTGTCTCGGTTCGTGCCTTGGTTATCCCCAAGCACTACGCACATTCCGGTCGGAATGCAAATCCGGCCTGATCACATGAAAACGGGCGTCGGATCACCCGCGGCAAACCGGCGCAAAACGGCCGGGTACAACTTGTGCTCCCGCTCCAGAACCCGCGCGGCCAGGCTGTCGGGTGTGTCGTCGGCCCGCACGTTCACACGCGCCTGCCCCAGGATCGGTCCGTCATCCAGCGCCGGCGTCACCAGGTGCACGGTACAGCCATGTTCCCTGTCCCCGGCCTCCAGCGCACGCGCATGGGTGTGCAACCCCTTGTATTTCGGAAGCAGCGACGGGTGAATATTCAACATCCGCCCATTCCACGGCCCAACAAACCCTTCCGTCAGCACCCGCATGAACCCCGCCAGACACAGGATATCGGGCCGAGCCCGGTCCAGTTCGCCCTGCAACGCACGCTCGAACGCGGGCCTGTCGCCATTGAAGGGCCGGTGGTCCACCACCGCCGTGGCCACGCCAAGCTCCGCCGCTTTCTTTAATCCGCCCGCCCCGGCATCATTGGCCAGAACCAGCACAGGTTCGGCTGGATGATCGGCATTGGCCATATCCTCGACCAGGCGAACCATGTTCGAACCGCCCCCCGAGATAAAAATGGCAACCCGTTTCTTCACAACAGGCGGCCGGAATAGCGCATCCCCGCGCCTTCTGTCACGTGGCCAAGCCGGTACACGGTCTCGCCCGCCGCGCGCAGCAGGTCCTGCAACGCGTCGGCCCGGTCGGCGCTGACAGACAGGATCATGCCGACACCACAGTTGAACGTCTTGAGCATCTCGGCTTCGGCCATCCCACCCGTTTCCGCCAGCCACTTGAACACATCTGGCAGTTCCCAGACATCCAGGTCCACATCCGCGCCCAATCCCTCGGGCAACACGCGCGGCAGGTTTTCCGTCAGCCCGCCGCCGGTGATATGGGCCAGCGCATGAACGCCCCCGTCCCGCACCGCCGCCAGCGCCTGTTTGACGTAAAGCCGCGTGGGCGCCAGCAAAGCCGCTCCCAGCGATCCGTCCGCCCATGGACAGTCATCGTCCCAGCCCAGCCCCGAAAGCGCGACCAGCTTGCGTACCAGCGAATAGCCGTTGGAATGCACGCCGTCACTGGCCAGACCCAGCAACACATCGCCTGCGGCCACGCCGTCGGGCAGATCCGCGCCGCGCTCCATGGCGCCCACGGCAAACCCCGCCAGATCGAAATCTCCGGCTTCGTACATGCCCGGCATCTCGGCGGTTTCTCCCCCGATCAATGCGCAACCCGATTGATAGCACCCTTCGGCAATGCCCTCGATGATCCGCGCCGCGGTTTCAGTTTCAAGCTTGCCCGTCGCGAAATAATCCAGAAAGAACAAAGGCTCCGCGCCCTGGCACACCAGATCGTTCACACACATCGCCACCAGGTCGATGCCCACGCCGTCCACGTTGCCGGTGTCGATCGCGATGCGCAGCTTGGTGCCCACGCCATCCGTGGCCGCCACCAGGATCGGATCGGAATAGCCGGCCCCCTTCAGATCGAACAGCGCGCCAAAACCGCCCAGCCCAGCCATGACGCCGCTGCGCGTTGTGCGCCTGGCGGCAGGCTTGATCCGCTCAACCAGCGCGTTGCCCGCGTCGATATCCACGCCCGCATCCGCATAGGTAATGCCGTTCTTGCCGTCGCTCATGGCTCACTCCGTAATAGCATGCGGCAGGCCCTAGACCATCCCGCCGCCAAGGGCAACGGTATCCCTTGACGCGCCCGCATGTTCTGTTAGCAAAAGCGCAGGCGGGCCTGTAGCTCAACGGTTAGAGCAGAGCGCTCATAACGCTTTGGTTGCAGGTTCGAATCCTGCCGGGCCTACCAAGCCTCCGCTCAGCTTTCCTGTACCGTTTCCGCATTGGGTTTTCCCAATCCCTTGACCCACTCGCGCGCGCCCTGAAGCAGCACATACAGGATCGGCACGATGATCACGCCCAGCACCGTGGCCGCCAGCATTCCGCCGAACACCGCCACCCCGATGGCCCGCTGCGACGCGGCCCCCGCGCCGCTGGCAACCAGCAGGGGCACAACCCCCAGCAGGAACGACAAGGCGGTCATCATCACCGCCCGGAATCGCTGTGTTGCGGCCTCTACCGCCGCGTCGCGAATGGACAGCCCGCTTGCCCGCCGTTCCATCGCGAATTCCACAATCAGAATCGCGTTTTTCGACGCAAGACCGATCAGCATGATCATCCCGATCTGGGTATACAGATTCACATCCCCGCCAACGACAGCCACCGCCGCCAGCGCCCCGAACAACGCCACCGTCACCGACAGCAGAATGCCCACCGGCATGGTCCAGCTTTCATATTGCGCCACCAGGAACAAATAGCCGAACACCACCGCCATCAACAGGATCAACGCAACCAGCCCACCAGCGGCCTGTTGCTGTTGCGCCGTTCCGGTCCATTCAAAGGAATAGCCCGGTGGCAGCGCCGTTGCCGCAACCTCCTCCAGCACCTCGATGGCATTGCCGGTCGAAAGCCCCTCTGCCGGGACCGCCGTCACCGTCGCCGCGCGGAACATGTTGTAGCGGTTCAGCGCCACCGGACCCAGTTCGTTGCGTACCGTGATCATCGTGCCCAGCGGGACCATGTCACCGGTCTGCGAACGCACATAAAGCGCGCCGATATCCTCTACCTTGTCGCGATAGCTGCCATCGGCCTGGATCATCACTCGGTAAACCCGCCCGAACAGATTGAAATCATTCACATAAAATGATCCCATGTACGCCTGCAAGGTCAGGAACACATCCGACACCGCCACGTTCAGCGACTTGGCCTTTTCCCGGTCAAGGTCCACAAACACCTTCGGCACATTGGCCCGGAACGTCGAATAGGCCTGCGCCAGTTCCGGGCGCTGATTGGCTGCATAGACAAGCGATCCGATCGCCGCCGACAGATCTCCTGCGGTGCCGCCGCCGGTCTGCTGGACTTTCATCTCCACCCCGGCACTCATACCCAGCCCCGAAATCGGCGGCGGGTTGAACGCAATCACACTTGCCGCAATCTCCTGGTTGGCAATGGTCAGAATATTGCGCAGCACGCCATCCGCGCTCAGCTCATCGGTCTGCCGGTCATCCCAGGGCGCCAGATTCGCAATCAGCATCGCACCGTTCGAACCCGATCCGCTCAACAGGCTGAACCCGTTGACCACCACGCTTGCATCCACACCCGGCACCGCCAGGATCTTCTCGTTCAGCCGCGCCGTCACGGTTTCGGTCCGCTCCAGCGAGGCCGCGTCCGGCAATTGCACATCCACGAACAGATAGCCGTTGTCCTCCAGCGGAATGAACCCGGCCGGCAGCGCCTTCATCAACCCGCCGCCCCCCATGATCAGGGCGGCAAGAACGGCCACCGCGATCAGTGGAATACGCACCATGCGGCGCACGATCCCCACATAGCCACCGCGCAAGCCGCCGATGCCACGCTCGAAACCCGCCAGAAGGCCCTTGGGCGGCCCCGAGCGCGCCTTCAGCACCAGCGAACACAACGCCGGCGAAAGCGTCAGCGCGTTGATCGATGAAATCACCACGGCGGTCGAAATCGTAACCGCAAATTGCGAATACAACCGCCCGGTGATGCCCGGCATGAAGGTGACGGGCACAAACACCGCCAGCAACACCAGCGTCGTCGCGATCACCGGGCCGGTGATCTGCCCCATCGCCTTGCGTGTCGCCTCGGGCGGGCTCAGCCCCTCTTCGGCAATGATACGCTCGACATTCTCGACCACCACGATGGCGTCATCCACCACGATCCCGATCGCCAGCACCAGCGCAAACAGCGACACCGTGTTCAAAGACATGCCAAACAGCAGCAGAAAGGCGAACGTCCCGATCAGCGAAACAGGGATCGCCACGGCGGGAATGATCGTCGCCCGCACGCTGCCAAGAAAGATGAAAACAACGGCAATCACCAACGTGAACGTCTGCATCAGCGTGACGATCACGTCGCTCAGCGATTGCTTCACGAACAAAGTGGAATCGAATGGCACATCATAGACCACATCATCGGGAAAGGATGTGGCCAGGCGTGCCAATTCGGATTTGACGCCTTCCGCCACGGCCAGCGCGTTGGCGCCCGGCGCCTGATATACCGCCAGAACAGTGGCCGGGTTTCCCTTGAATCGGCCCGACGCGTTGTAATAATTCGCCCCCAGTTCCACGCGCGCCACGTCCCGCATCCGCACGATACTGCCCGCATCACCGGTGCGAAGCACGATACTTTCGAACTCTTCCACCGTCGCAAGGCGACCCTTGGATTTGATCGTGTACTGGAATTGCTGCCCGCTCGGAATCGGTGGCGTCCCCACCTGCCCGGCCGAAACCTCCAGGTTCTGTTCCCGTATCGCCGCAATCAGATCCGCCGGGGTCAGCCCAAGCCCGGCCATGCGGTTCGGATCCATCCACATCCGCATGGAATATTCGAAATTGGTCATGACATCGGCCTTGCCAACGCCCTGCACCCGCGCCAGCGCATCCCTGAGGTTGATGGTGGCATAGTTGGACAGGAACAGCTCGTCATATGTGCCCTCGGGCGATGACAGCGTGATGATCAACAGCATGTTCGAAGAAGATTTCTGCGTCACCACCCCAAGGCTTGTCACCTCGGTCGGCAAACTGGCCAGCGATTGCGCCACCCGGTTCTGCACGTTTACCGAGGCTATGTCGGGATCGGTTCCCACCTCGAATGTGACAGACAGGCCATATGATCCCGTGTCGGTACTGTCCGATGACATGTAGATCATGTCATCCACCCCATTGACCTGCGCTTCGATCGGCGCGGCCACCGTGTTTTCCACGGTTTCCGAATTCGCACCGGTATAATTGGCGGAAACGGTCACGACCGGCGGGGTGATGTCCGGAAATTGCTCTACCGGCAACGTAAGGTAGCCGATGACGCCCATGATGGTCAAAACGATCGAAATGACAAAGGATGTCTTGGGGCGGGCGATGAAAATCGACGAGAACACCGCTCTATTCCTCCGTCGCCGTGCCGGCCAGTACGGCATCCACCTGCACACCCGGCCGCACCCGTTGCAAACCTTCGACAATCACGGTCTCGCCTTCGCGCATCCCGTCTGTCACCACCACGGCCGTTTCCACCTGGCGACCCAGCTTGACATAACGCTGCTCCACCGTGCGTTGCTGGCCAACCACCAGCACGAATTCGCCCCGCTGGTCGCGCTGCACCGCCGCCTGCGGGATAAGCAGAACGGTCGTCGGCTCGATATCCTGAATGCGCACGGTCAGGAACGATCCGTCGATGATCAGCCCGCGCTCATTTGCGAATTCAGCGCGCACCGTAATGGTCCCGGTGGCCGGGTCCATACGGTTGTCCGCGAAGACCACCCGCCCGATTTCATCCAGCTCCGTGCCATTTGGCAATGTCACGAACACATCCGGAGCCTGCGGATTGTTGGCCACCTCACCAACACTTACCTGGAACGCCTGCATCACCTCCAGCAGTTGCCTTTCGGTCAAGGAGAATTCCACATAGATTGGCGCCACGCGCACGAGGTTGATCAACGGCGCCGAGTTTGGCCCGACCAACTCGCCGACACTGACCGCCGAGCGCCCGATTCGTCCATCAAATGGGGCATGCACTTCGGCATAGTTCAGATCCAGCTGCGCCAGTTCTACAGCGGCCTGCGCAATCTTCACATTGGCAATGGCGACCTGATTGTTGGCAAAGGCCACGTCCCGATCCGCCTCGGTGCCCACGTCACGTTCAAACAGCTCAGATTTACGCGCCAATTCCACCTCGGTAAGATCGCGATTGGCAATCGCCTGCGCCAGATCCGCCTGTCTGGCCGCCAGATTCGCCTCGTACGTATCCGTCTCGATGCGGAAAAGCAGGTCTCCGGCTTTCACAAACTGGCCGTCTTCAACCACGATTTCCTCGACAAAGCCACTTACCCGCGCAACGATATCCACCTTGTCGCGCGCCTCGCCCTTGCCGATGAATGTCACATCCTGGATCATCTCGTCGGAATAGGCCGCCGCCACCGTCACCTTGGGCGCCGCGCCCTCCTGCGCCCAGGCCGCGCCCTGCGCGCCCAGTACCATGCCAAACACAAGCGCCGCTGCTCTGAAAGAAAATCCCATACCAGTCCCCAAATCAAAATTTGCCACGCGCGCTCGACGCCAGGCGAAACGGTTCCGGTGCATACAATCACGCCCCAAGGATTTTCACAAACGAAACAAGGCCCTGCCACGGCAGATCACGCAAACTTCGGGAACAGGGTCAGCGGGCAAATACCATATCGGCACAAAGCCCACCCAGACGGGTACTTTCGTCCAGCCGCAAGACCCCGCCATGGGCGCGCGCCACATCGGCCGCAATGGACAACCCCAGGCCAACCCCCAGCCCCTTGTTCTGGTTACGCGCCTCATCCAGCCTGGCAAAAGGCTTCAGCGCCTCTTCACGGTCTTGGGGGGCAATGCCCGGGCCACAATCCTCAACACGAACTCGAATAGACTTTTCAGTAATACGCAGCGAAACTTCCGCCATCCCGCCATAGCGCACGGCATTTTCAATCAGGTTTTCCAGCGCGCGCCGCATCGCCGACACGCGCCATTTCACCACGCCGCCCCCTTCGCAGGCATGCAGCACAACGTTCAGACCACCCCGGGCACAATCCGCAACCACTCGTTCGACAAGGTCTTTCGGTCTCACCGTTTCTGGCTCTCCCTCGTGAGCCCCCCGCGCAAAGCTCAGAAAGGCATCCAGCATCCGCTGCATTTCTTCGACATCGCGCAGCAGAGGCTCGCGGTCGTCGGTCTCCAGCAACGAAAGGCCCAGCCTGAGCCTCGTCAGCGGTGTGCGCAGATCGTGGCTGACCCCGGACAACATCAGCGTGCGCTGCTCGATCTGGCGTTCAATTCGCGCCCGCATATCAACAAAGGCATTGCCAGCGGCGCGCACCTCAACAGCGCCACCAGGACTATAGGGCACATGCCGCCCCCGCCCAAACGCCTCGGCCGCGGCCGCGAGCCGCGTGATCGGCTTGAGCTGATTGCGCAGATACAGATAGGCCACCAAAGTCAGCAGAGCACCGAAAAACACCATGTTGACCAAAAGCTGATGCGAGTTCGTCGCCGACACCCGCGCCCGGTCGAATTCGATCTGAACAGGGCCCGCCTCGGACTTCATCTTCAACCGCACAACCTTGTTCTCTGCCAGCTGCACCACCTGTATTTCAGGGATCAGTCCGCGCAGGTTGCGGTTCACGATCAGCGCCGAGAAATCATACCACCGACGCGTATCCTCTCCTGTAATTTCGTCGGGAAAGGCGATCCGCATCTGCAACGATGCCAGCACCTCAGCCAACCCGTCCGGATCCGAGTCTTTCTCGACGGCGCGGTCCAGGACCAGCCGCACTTCCCGCGCCACGGCCCGTGTCATCTGGGTCGTCACGCCCTCAAACTGGCGTTGGATGAATACGACACTTACCACCAGTTGCAGAAACACAACCGGAAAAATCAGAATAAGCGCAGCGCGTCCGTAAAGCCCGCGAGGCATATAGCGTTTGAGCCATTTGAAAATCATGGCTAAACCTTGCAGCGTCAGACCACGGAAGGAAAGCCCATGGACGCCGAAATCCTTGCATTCGATCCGCTTCCCGGCCTGGTCGAAACATTGGAACCGGGCCTGCGCCGCATCCTGGCCCCAAACCCATCCCCGATGACATTTCGCGGAACCAATACCTATCTGCTGGGGACACGCCAAATAGCGGTAATTGACCCCGGTCCGGATCTGGAACCACACCTTGGGGCCATCCTGTCCGCGCTCGACAAGGGACAGGTCCTTACCCACATTTTCGTCACCCATGCGCATGTCGATCACTCCCCCCTCGCCGCGCGTCTGTCGCGCGAAACCGGTGCGCCAATCCTGGCTTTCGGTGGCGCTGAAGCCGGGCGCAGCGCCGTCATGCGGGAACTGGCCGGCAAGGGGCTGGCCGGTGGTGGGGAAGGCGTCGACCAGCATTTCACCCCGGACAGAACGCTGGCAGAGGGCGATACTGTCTGTGGTGACGGCTGGGCGCTAGAAGCGATCCACACGCCAGGCCATTTCGGCAATCACCTCGCCTTTGCCTGGGAGGACGCCTGCTTTGTCGGGGATCACGTCATGGGCTGGGCCAGCTCGCTTGTATCACCGCCCGACGGCGACCTGACCGATTTCATGGCATCGTGTCACAAATTGGCTGCGCGCGACTGGCGCGTGTTCCACGCTGGACACGGGGCCCCCATCACAGCGCCGCGCGCACGGCTTGAATGGCTGATGCGTCACCGCAAGACGCGCGAGCGCGAAATTCTCGCAGCCCTCGCTACCGGCCCCGCCCGCGCTTTTGACCTCGCAACCCTCATCTACAAGGAAACCCCTCCCGCCCTGATCGGCGCCGCCACTCGCAACGTCTTTGCGCATCTGGTTGATTTGACAGTAAAAAAAGAAGTGCGCGCTTTATCGGAGCTGCACTCGGACGCACGCTTTGAACGGCTTTGACTTTTTTTGGCCAAAAGCCAAAAAATCTGCCTTCTCCCTCTGGACGTATCCAGAAACCAAAGCTATATCACGCCCCACATTCCGGCGTAGCTCAGCGGTAGAGCAGTTGACTGTTAATCAATTGGTCGTAGGTTCGATCCCTACCGCCGGAGCCAAAATAAGCCCTTTAAGGTCAATGCCTTAGAGGGCTTTTTTATTCCCTAAAATTCTCGCGTAAGGCGGAAAAGTAAGGCGCGCGTAAGGCTCGACGCATATCCTCAGACCGATCCGCCACGGCGGAGCCGAACGGGCAAGCCACGAGAATCAAACAAAAATCCCAGCAGTGGCCAATGCAGCGGGAAAATCAGGCCCGGTCGGGCCTGTCCTAGGGTCAATCGTCGTCGCCGTCATCGTCTTCGCCCCCGTCGTCATCGTCCGCGAACATATCCAATTGGTCCCCGGCCACGACTGCCTTACCCGGGGCCTTACGTTCCTCGGGCGCAGGCGTGGGCAAATCGGCGGCGGCGAAACAGGCACCGGCCACGACCTTGTCGAGCACCTTTTCAAGCTCCGGCTCCATCGCAAGGGTCGCTTCCAGCACCCAGAGCAGTTCCAGCAATTCGTCGCTCATTCGCGCGGTCCAGCGTTCGGGGCGGATTTCATCGAGCGGCGAGGATTTCTTGCCCGCCCGCTTCTTCATCCGGTAGCCCAGCCACGACTGCACGACCTTCAAGCCCGATACCTCGAACTCCCAGACCTGTGGCGACACGGGGCCGAACCGGCCATCCCCCACGACGATCTCGCGCTTAGCTTCGTCATAGGCATACTCGACCGGGTAATGCGCTGGATCGGCAGACACGCCCTTTATCGTGGTGGCCTTACCCTGCGGCACCTCATCGCCGCGATCCGTGCCTCGGAACCGTTCAGCATAGGTGTGCAGCCAGATCAGCTTGCGGCCCAGCGCCGCCGCCTCGACAAAGGTCTTGCCGTCCTTGGTCAGCGGGACGCGCGGGCCGGGGGTTTCAAGCTCGTTCCAGAACCGCCGGGTATAGGACTGCCCGCCCAGCAGGGCATAGACATAGGCCGCGAGGTCTTCGGCATCCGGAGTGGTGCCGTATTCCGCGCCAAGGGCATCGAGCAGACCAGCGGTCACGTTCGCTTCAGTTGCGGCGGCGTCCCGGTAGAGAGGGATCACGTCCTTGCCGCCGCGCCCACAGAAAACATCTAGGTCAGGTAGGTCGGGTGTCGCCACCATCGCGGCTCCTACCCCCAACATCTTCGTCATCAAGGCAGCGAAGAACAGATTCTTTTCGCCGCGAACATTGACCAAGGGCGGGCGCAGATAATCCCCAAGACGATTGTCAATAAAGGCATACTGCCGGTCGAACGAGCGATAGCAATAATGCTCAACCACTGGCGCAGGAGCCTTCCCCGTCAGGTCAGATAATTTATCAAGGGGTTTTCCCGCAAAGTTATCATATTGCCGAGCAATCTTCCTATCGCGGCTTTCCTTAAAGTGCGTCTTCCGCTGCTCAACCTTTGTTTGGCACAGCCTTTCCCATCGCTTCTCAAGAACGTCTTTGTTTTCACCAATTGGCCACACTCGCTTAAACTGAAGTGGTCCCGGAAATCCGGACAGTTAGCTAAGGTGTATCCCGAACTTTTTGGAGGGATACGAGATGGCGAAACG
>NZ_JAECRZ010000021.1 GCF_016019955.1 Thiosulfatihalobacter marinus | reverse complement strand
ATAACAGCGAGATATGGAATATGTGCGCACCCTTGGTAAGGGTGAGGTCGGGAGTTCAATCCTCCCCAGCAGCACCATCTTCCCCGCATTGTCAGCTGCCCGAAACGCGCGCCGGAATAGCGTCGTGCAATACACGGTATCAATTTTGGCCACGTCCGGAATCACTTTCGAATTCTGTAACCAAATTCCCCTGATGAATTCTTGATTCGAATCAGGTTTGTTATCGGTCAATGAATAATCACCGCCTGACGGCCTCTTTGTTTCCCAAATCCGAATGATCATCCCCGCGCTGCTGCGCTTGGGAAAACACATTCCTACCGCACCCGGCTTGAAACGATTGGTTCCAAACGGGAAACGACAGTTGCCCATACCGGCCCATAGTCGGGCGGGCCAACGAAAAAAGGCACAAATGAGGCATGTTTAGGGCGCCCAACCCTGCCAGTTTCGCCAGATTTCCGCCGCATTTGAGAAACAATCGCGTCGGAATACCTTATTCCAAAGCCTTTCGGTACCGACCGGAGAAAGGCATGTGCGACGCTTTTTTGCCAAATTTGGCAGGTTTTTGTTTTCTGCCCCCGCGCAATGGCGCATATTTGTCGCACGTCCAACTGGGGGGCGGGAGTTCTGGCTTGGGGCGGCCAAACGATAACTGAAGCATCTTCGCGATGCCTGCTACCGCTGTGGGGACTGTGTCCGGGCAATGGCCTTGACGCAAACGGATCCTGCGGCTGGTGCGGCGGCGTGGAATAGTAAATGAGGTTTGTTATGGCTGATCCTACTGGTCCCGGCGTTGTGGACGGCAGCGTAAATGATGATGACATGGCCGTCGGCTACACCGATGGCGAAGGCGATTCCATTACCGAAGGCGCCGACACGATCAGCGCCGGCGACGGAAATGACTCGGTTCAGGCCGGCGGTGGCGATGACACGCTGTTTGGCGGCATGGGCGACGACACGCTGCGCGGCGGCGCGGATGACGATATCATCCTGGGTGACGAATTTGGCCCTTATGACGGCAACGGCGCGCCGGGCGATGACCTGATCGCAGGTGAAGGCGGCAACGATACGGTTTTTGGCGGCGGCGGCAACGACACGATCTATGGCGATTACGAGCCCGGAACGGAACCAACACCCACCGGCGGTGGCCGCGAAAGCTTCAACTGGAACGAAGTCGGCACCCCGGCTGACGGCGATCCGCTGGGCGGCCCCTTCGTGCAGGATACCGGATCGGTCGAGGTGTCGTTCACCACGGGAGGCAATTATGGTGTCGAAACCACCTTCGAAGACGACCCCCAGCTGCTGACCGGCATCGACGACGGCACCGAAACGGCCAACCCGAACAGCGCACTTGGATCTGCCGTCGATGAACGCGAGGGCGCCAGCTATAATCTGGATTTCTCGGAAGCGGTCGAAAACGTCCAGTTCCGCGTCAACGACATCGACAATGACTCGGCCGTCAAGGTCTATGCCTACGACGCCGAAGGCAACCGGATCGAAGTCAACCTGAGTGGCAGCGACACGACCAACCTCACCATCACCGATATCGATGGCGTCCCCGGCAACGAAGCCGCGCTTTCTGGCGGTGGCAGCGGCGACTCCGACAACCCCGACAACTCGGTTCTGGTGAATATCCCCGGCCCGGCCGTGCGCGTGGAAATCGTGCATCTGAACCTTGGGGACGAGCCGTCGGACGTGACAATTTCCGACGTGTTCTTCACCGCGCCCGGATCGGGTGTTGCCGAAGACGCGGACGATCTGCTGATCGGTGGCGCGGGCGACGACGTGATCTATGGCCAGGAAGGCAATGACACGATTGCCGGTATCGAAGGCGAAGACGACATGTACGGCGGCGATGACCGCGATGTATTCGCCCTGTTCGGCCCCGGCAGCATGATCGACGGCGGCGAAGGCGGCGACGACTTCGACTCGATCAGCCTTGCAGGCCTCGTGGATCGTTACGTTCCCGGTGGCCGCGTCGAGGTTGCGTTTGATCCTCTCAACGGCGAAAACGGAACCATCACCTATTACAACGATCTGGACGAAGAGGTGGGTGTTACCGAGTTCTACAACATCGAGAACATCTTTGCCGATCCCGTTCCGCTCTGCTTCACACCGGGCACACGAATCCTGACACCGATGGGCGAAGTACCGGTCGAAAACCTGCAACCCGGCGACAAGGTGGTCACGCGCGACAACGGCCTTCAGGAAATCTGCTGGACGGGGCGCAAACACCTTTCCGGCAAAGAGCTTCTGGCCCGGCCCGAACTGCGCCCGATCCTGATCAAGCAGGGCGCATTGGGTCCGAACCAACCCGAGCGCGACATGATGGTGTCTCCCAACCACCGCATGTTGCTGGTCTCCCAGCAAGCCGAACTGCTGTTTGACGAGCGCGAGGTTCTGGTGGCGGCCAAGCACCTGACCCATCTGGACGGGGTGCAACAGGTCGATACTGTCGGCATCGATTATATCCACATCATGTGCGACAGCCACGAAGTGGTGCTTGCCGACGGCGCCTGGAGCGAAAGCTTCCAGCCCGGTGAATACTCGATCAATGGCATCGACAAGGAACAGCGCACGGAAATCTACGCCCTGTTCCCGGAACTGCGCGAACGCGAGGGGCTCGAGGCCTATACCGCGGCCCGCGTGACACTCAAGCGGCACGAGGCTCAGCTGATCGGCTGATCCGCCGCAACGGTTTCGCTATGGAAGGGGCGGCCTTGGGGGCCGTCCTTTTCTTTTGCGATCAGCAATTCGCCGCTGCCCGATCCCTGTCACCTTGGCGGATCACGCCGAATCTGGCACCCTGCCCCCAATACAAACCGCAATTCAAACAATAAGCGGACCCGAGGCATGAGCATCACCCGACGTACCTTCGCCCTTGGCCTGACGGCCCTTGGGCTTTCGGCCTGCACCAACCAGGTTTTGCGCACCGCGCCGCGCGGCGCCAAGCCTGTTGCAGAGCTTCCCGCCGATCTGCGCCCCACCCCAAACCCTGGCTATACGGGCTGGGTACAGGGCTTCAAATCGCGCGCCGCGGCACAGGGCATCACCGAAACCACGCTCTCGGCGGCCTTTCGCAACGCCGGCTACCTGCCCGGCGTCGTCGACCGCGATCGCAACCAGGTCGAATTCAAACGCAGTCTCGAAGATTATCTCGCCATCGCCGCCTCGGACGAGCGCATCTCCAAAGGGCGCGCCGCCTTTGCCCGTCATCGCACCACGCTCAACCGGCTGGAATCCACTTATGGTGTCGAGGCGGAAATCATCTGCGCGATCTGGGGGCTGGAGAGCCTTTACGGAGAGCGGCGCGGCACCGTACCCGTCATCTCGGCCACCTCGACCCTGGCCTATGACGGCCGGCGCGGCGCGTTCTTTGAAAAACAACTGCTGGCCGCGCTCCAGATCCTGCAATCGGGCGACATCACCGCCGACCGCTTGACAGGCAGCTGGGCCGGCGCCATGGGCCATACCCAGTTTATTCCCACATCATATCAAGCCTTTGCCGTTGACTATACCGGCGACGGGCGGCGCGACATCTGGTCCGAAGACCCGACAGACGCGCTGGCCTCCACCGCTGCCTACCTGCAAAAGAACGGCTGGACTCGGGGCGTGACATGGGGCGCCGAGGCCGGACCTGGCGCGCCGGCGGGCCGCATCATCCAGCCGCAAGAGGGCGGGCCCGAATTCTCGGTCACACGCAATTTCAATGTGATAAAACGCTATAACAATTCCGATGCCTACGCGATCGGGGTCGGCCACCTGTCCGACCGGATCACCGGCGGCGGCCCGCTGCGCGGCAGCTTCCCGCCCGATGAATACGGGCTGACCAAGGACGACCGCATCACCCTGCAACAGCGCCTTGCCGCGCAAGGTTTTGACCCCGGTGGCGCAGACGGCGTGATCGGCTCCAAAACTCGCGCGGCGATCAGCGATTATCAGGCACGAAATGGCCTGCCTGTCACCGGGGAACCGTCACGCGATCTGTTGCGCCGGCTGGGATGACGCCAACCCGCCGGGCGCCACCCGGTCACGGGCTGGACAAGCCGCGCGGCAACGTCTTTGATCTCTGCGTCCCGTGATACATTCCGGCGGGGCCACGCATATCCGGTTTCAAAGCACCAAAGGTTCCATCATGCCCAGCCCCGAAAACACCTTCAAATCCGCCATGGCCGCCCGGCAGCAGCAAATCGGTTGCTGGCTCAGCTTTGCTGATATCGGAGCGGCGGAGCTTATGGCCACTGCCGGGTTTGACTGGCTGGTGATCGATGGAGAACACGCCCCCAACGACATCCGCTCGATCCGAGATCAGCTGATCGCGGTGCAGGGGCGTGGCACGCAGGCCATTGTCCGGGTGCCCGTGGGCGAGGCCTGGGTTATCAAGCAGGTTCTGGATGCCGGGGCGCAAACCGTGCTCGTGCCCATGGTCGATACCGCCGATCAGGCCCGCGCCCTGGTCGCCGCCACCCGCTATGCGCCACAGGGCATCCGGGGGATGGGCGCCATGGGTGGCCGGGTCAGCCAGTTCGGCGCCATCGCCGATTACGTGCAAACCGCCAACGATCAGATCAGCCTGCTGGTTCAGGCCGAAAGCCGCGCCGCGCTGAATAATCTGGACGCGATCCTTGCGGTGGATGGGGTTGACGGTGTCTTTATCGGCCCTGCCGATCTTTCGGCCGATATGGGGTTTCCCGGAAATGCCGCCGCGCCCGAAGTCAGGGCGGCCATCGCCGACGCCATCGCCCGCATCACCGGCGCGGGCAAGGCCGCGGGGCTCCTGACATATTCCCCGCAAGAGGCCAAAACCTATCTCGACATGGGGGTCAATTTCCTCGCTGTCGGGCTGGATACGTTGATCCTGGCCCGCGCGGCCCGTGCCCTTGCCGCCGAAACCAGGGCACTTATCAAGCGGTAAGCGCCCCGACAGCCCGGTATTTCTGCTTTGGTCCCGCGACTGGGCAAGCGGCGTTTTCGACTCCGCTTTGGCGATTCACGATTTCGTGATACCCTCTCGCGATATACGCGAACATCGAGGGACACCCCATGAAGTCAACCATTCTTGCTGTGCTCTTGCTGGGCACGGCCACGGTCGGTTTTGCCGAGATTTCGGTCGAGCGCGGCGAATACCTTGTACGTGGCCCCGCCGGCTGCGGCAATTGCCACACGCCCCAAGGTCCGAACGGCCCGGACATGTCCAATGAACTGGGCGGCTTCTTGGTCGAAAAGAACGCCCAGTTCGAGGCATGGGCGGCCAATATCACCCCGGGTGGCCGGGTTGCCGGCTGGTCCGACACGGAACTGGCCCGCGCCATCCGCGAGGGCATCCGCCCGGACGGAACCGTGATCGGCCCGCCCATGCCGATCGGCCTGTATCGTGGGTTGGGCGACGACGATCTGATGTCGATTGTCGCGTTCTTGCGCACCCTGCCCGCAAGTGACAACAAAACGCCCGCCTCAACCTACAACATCCCCCTGCCCCCGGCCTACGGCCCGCCAATTGACAGTGTGACCGCGCCGCCGCGCGGGGTCACGGTCGAATATGGCGCCTATCTCGCCGGACCGGTGGCCCACTGTATGGAATGTCACACCACACTCGGTCCGACAGGGCCGATGTTCGAAACAAGCCTCGGCGCTGGCGGGTACGAGTTTCACGGCCCGTGGGGTGTATCCGTGGCCCCCAACATCACCCCGCACGAGGACGGTGTGGCCGGGTATTCGGATAGCGAATTGAAAGCCATCATCACCACCGGCACCCGTCCAGACGGCAGCCGCATGTTGCCACCCATGGGCTATGCGCATTATGCCAGGACAGACGAGGCCGATATCGACGCCATCATTCTGTACCTGAGATCGATTCCTCCGCTGCCTGACGCGTCGTGATCTTTGCTCAGGATGGTGTGAACAAATCCGGAGCCGGGCGCCCGATGACTTCATTGGGCGAATCCGCAGCTTGATACCGACGCAATACCGACATGATACCGGCGGGAAACCGATTGCGATTTTTTGCGTTAATACAACCACTTGGCCCCGATTCGCACCGCCGCGCGGCAGCCGCGCTCAAACCCGCCCGCCAATGCCCGGCCAAGCCGGTCGAACGGCCCTTGATCCGGGCGGCCCCACCCCCCTACTGTCGGTGGACCGGGATCAGGAGGAATGCGCCGTGGGACAGATCGACCAGTTGTTTTGGGGATCGGTTGTACTTGGCATCTGCGCAATCATCCATGTGGGCATGTTGACCTTCTGCATCAGGGTTTTGGACCGCCTGGGCGCGCTGCTGAAACGCCGCCACAGATCGCTGCGTGTCCTGGTATTTGTTAACACAGCCTTCGGCGTGATCGTCTTGTCCCACACAATCCAGGTCTGGTTCTGGGCCTGGATGCTGGTGCGAATGGAGGCGCTGAATTACTGGTTCGATGCGCTGTATTTCGCGCTTGTCACCTATACGACAGTTGGCTATGGCGACATTGTTTTACCCATTGATTACCGTGTGTTCGGCGCCTTTGCCGGTGTCACCGGTATCCTGTGTTTCGGGATCAGCACCGCTTTTCTGGTTGCCCTGATCGGACGGCTGATGCCGCGCTCGTTGATGGGGGCCCGCGATTGAACCGGGCGCCGCCAAAAGGTAAAGAGAACCCATGCTGAAAATAGCCTATACCATGGCCCACGGGCGCGGCGAGCTGGACATGCTGCTGACAGAACTGGCTGAACACCTGCACGCACAAGGGGTGCGCACGCGGGGCATTGTCCAGAAGAACACGGGCTGTGAAACCGAAGGGCGCTGCGACATGGACGTGCAGGTTTTGCCGGACGGGCCGGTGATCCGTATCTCGCAATATCTGGGCAAGGGCGCGCGTGGCTGTCGTCTTGACCCCGACGCGATGGCGCAGGCCATTTCCGAAGTCGCCCGTACCCTGGATACGCCCTATGACCTGTTCCTGCTCAACAAGTTCGGCAAGGAAGAGGGCGAAGGGCGCGGGTTCCGCAACCTCCTGGCCGAAGCCGCCGCCGGCGGCGCCGTGATCATTGCCGGGACAAACCCGCTAAACGCCGATAAATTCAAGGAATTTTCTGGTGGTGAGGCCGTGTGCGTAGAGGCCGAAATCGACGCCTTGCTAAGATGGTACAAGGCTGTCAGCGCGTCATAGATTCCTGCTTTTCATCCGGGTCGCGGCTGGGCACCTCGCCGTTATTCGTCAACAATATGGCCAGCGGCCACGTGGTCTGGAAGAAGGACATGATCGTCATGATCCCCGATGTCAGGATCACCGACAGGATCGCTCCGATCAGCCCCCAGATCGAGGTCCATGCCGCCAGTGACACCATGACAATGACCGGCGAAAGGTTCATCGATCGCCCCATCAGGCGCGGCTCCCAGAAATACCCAACGCCAAACTGCGCCGCGCTGAGCGCCGCGAACAGCAGGAAAGCCTCAAGTCCAAGCCCGAATGAACCTATGGCGAACAGCATCGGAAGCGCCATGGCGATCCAGCTACCAACATAAGGTATGTAGTTGAAAACAGCCGTCAAAACCGCAAAGAACGCGGCGAATTCCACGCCGAACAGCAGGAATATCACGTAACAGATGACGCCCAGAACCGCGTTGATCAGGGTCTTGGTGGTAAAATAGGTGCCGATCTGATCGGTGATCAGATCGATCGTGTGCCACACCGTCCGGCGCGCATCGTCATCGGGCACAATTGCGGCGATTTTGACGGCGATGCTCTCACGTTCGATCAGGAAAAGGATGGCGTAAAGGAATACCAGCGCCAGGTAGCCCGCGGAATAGCTGACCGAATTCAGCGTATAGCGGATCACCGATTGCAGATCGATATTGTCGAAAACCACGCGATCCAGCGACTGCCAGGTCAGTTCCACCTCATAGTCGAACCGCGCGGCAAAATCCGACACGATCACCGAAAGCGCCTCGGCATATTGCGGGATGGCGCGAACCACCGGCTCCAGGTTGCGCGCAAAGAATGCCACGCCGAAAGTGAGGATCACGAACATGACAATCGTGGTCATCGTCATGCGCAGCCAACCCGGAATAAGGTGGGAATACAGTGGGATACGCGCAAGCACACTGGAGATGCCATCCATAAGGAATGCCACCAGCGCACCAAGCACGATAGGCACCAGGATCGGTTGGGCCGACTTCAGCACCCAGCCCAAGACAACGGTGGCGATGACGGCCAGGCTTACGGCGGTAATGCGCAGGGAAGTTTCAAATCGTCTCACGGGGCCGCCTTGTCTATTGCAGGGGCATCCTAGCGCCTTGCCAGAGGCGGGCAAGGGGGTCGATCAGCCCAGCAACGCCCGGCGGATCAGGTTCAGCCCGGCCAGGGTCAGCACGATCAGCGTGGCCTTGCGAAAGGTGGACTGCTCGATCCGGTCATGGATACGCCCGCCCAGCCACATGCCCAGGATGGCCGGTGGCACCAGCACCAGAGAAAACAGGGCGGTTTCGGCACGCATGACACCCGATCCGATATGCGCGAACAACAACAGGACCGCCCCTAAACCGTAGATCACGCCCTGCACGCGGATCTGTTCGGTTTTTTCGGTTCCCAGCGCCGTCAGATAGGCCACGGTCGGCGGCCCCCACACGCCCGAGACACCTCCGATCAGACCGGCGACCGTCCCGATCGCGATCTCGGCCCGGTTGGAAGGGCGCGCGAGGCGCAGAGCTATCCCGACCAGTTGCATTCCGGCAAAGGCGGTGATCGGCACACCGATCAGCAGCAACAATACCTCTTGTGGCAGGATCCGGACGAATTGCGCACTGATCACCAGCGCGATGCCCCCCGCGATCAGGAACACCTGAAAGCGGCGCACCGATTGCCAGGCCGCCCCCGGCCCCTGCCGCAGCGCCTGGACCCCGTTGCTGACCACCGTCGGCAGGATCAGCCCGGCCAGCGCCCATTCCGGCGCCAGGATCGTTCCCAGCCCGGAGACCAGGACCATCGGCATACCAAACCCCACCATCCCTTTGATAATACCGGCAAAAACCGCGATCAGAAGGGCGATGGCAAACAGCGCCGGCGCAAGATCCGGAGCAAGGAAGGGCAGAAAGGCATCCATATCTTGCTATAGGCCCTAATCTGGACTGCCGCAAAACCTGAATGCGCAACAAACGAACAAATGAAACGATGTATTCGCATTTATGTTGCGCTGCACCTGCAAAGGAAATATGTCACACTGCAGAAAATGAGGATGATGATTCATGGCCCATGATGGACAGGACCTGACGATGACGAACTCCGTTGTTCTTGCCGATTTGCTGACATTGACCGGCGCGGCGGTTGCCCCGGTTGACGCGATTCTGGAAACCGCCACCACCCGGGTGCGCGCGACCGTATCGGAAAATGGTAAAGTTTCCGGAAAGCTGATCGAAGAAAACCAGACAGCGGCCCACGGCCTGGCCTGGCTGGCCACCTATGCCCAATCGCTGCGCCAGATGCAGGCCTGGGCCGAGCGTCTGGAGGTCGATGGCAAATTCGGCGAAATGGAACAATTGCTGCACCAGATCGCCTTTGGGGAATATCTCTGGCAGATCTACGGCGGCATCCCGATGAGCCAGAACGAGATCGTCCGGCTTCAGGATCTTGGACTGAGTCAGGACGACATGCGCGGACTGATGGCGCCCGAGATCCGCACCCTTTGTGACCGGGGCAACAGCCAGGCGGCACGGATGCGGCTGGTTGCCCTGATGCGCGACAATGCCGGTCATGCAACCTTTGGCGCGACCGGGCTGGACGATGAGCTGGAGATGATCCGCGAACAGTTCCGCCGCTATGCCGACGAGCGGGTGATCCCCAACGCCCATGAATGGCACCTCAGGGACGAGCTTATCCCGATGGAAATTATCGAGGAACTGGGCGAAATGGGCGTGTTCGGCCTGACCATACCCGAGGAATATGGCGGGCTGGGCCTGTCCAAGGCATCTATGGTGGTGGTGTCCGAAGAACTGTCGCGCGGCTATATCGGGGTCGGGTCGCTGGGCACCCGATCCGAGATCGCCGCCGAACTGGTCGAGGCGGGCGGCACCGAAGACCAAAAGGCGCATTGGCTGCCGAAACTGGCCAGTGCGGAGATCCTGCCCACCGCCGTGTTCACCGAGCCGAACACCGGGTCGGATCTGGGCAGTCTGCGCACTCGTGCCGTGAAAAATGCCGAGGGAGACTGGGAGGTTACGGGCAACAAGACCTGGATCACCCACGCCGCGCGCACCCATGTGATGACCCTGCTGGCACGCACCGATCCCGACACGACGGACCATCGCGGCCTGTCCATGTTCCTGGCCGAGAAAACCCCCGGCACGGAAGAAAACCCCTTCCCCACCGAGGGCATGACCGGCGGTGAAATCGAGGTGCTGGGCTATCGCGGCATGAAGGAATACGAGCTGGGCTTTGACGGGTTCAAGGTCAAGGGTGAGAACTTGTTGGGCGGGGTCGAGGGCCAGGGCTTCAAACAGTTGATGAAGACGTTCGAAGCCGCCCGCATCCAGACCGCCGCGCGCGCCATTGGCGTGGCGCAGAACGCGCTGGAAGTTGGGATGCAATATGGCGAGGACCGCAAGCAATTCGGCCAGTCGCTGATCAGCTTTCCCCGGGTCGCGGGCAAGCTGGCGATGATGGCGGTCGAGATCATGGTGGCCCGTCAGCTGACCTATTTCAGTGCCTGGGAAAAAGACCACGGCCACCGGTGCGATCTGGAAGCCGGAATGGCCAAGCTGTTGGGCGCGCGTGTGGCCTGGGCGGCGGCGGACAATGCGCTGCAAATCCATGGCGGCAACGGGTTTGCGCTGGAATACCAGATCAGCCGTATCCTGTGCGATGCCCGCATTCTGAACATTTTCGAGGGTGCCGCGGAAATTCAGGCCCAGGTGATCGCCCGACGCCTGCTGGGGTGAGGCAGCGACAGAGGAACGGGCCGCCCCGCGTCGCGAAAGGTCGTGTTGCGGGGCGGTTTTGGTCTGATCTGGACGAATCACGGTTAACGCGTTGGGAATATACGATTTTGGCAGGTCGGCAGCGCGTCGGTATTGCGTCGGTATTCCATCGGCGCAGCGACGGCGAAATCGCCGGGTTCACGCAACGCGCGCACCGCAACGGGGGCATCGTCGCGGGCAAGGCGGCGCGCCGGGGGGACCACGGCGGAAATGCTGCGACGCGGCGCGACAATGCTGCACTTGCAAAATGATCCGGCGCGCCGTAACTCTTGGGCCATGACAGCGACACGCCTATCACCTGATCTGTGGATTGCCGCCGGGTTTGACGCCCTGCTGGAGCAGGGCCCGGCTGGCCTGAAGGCCGAGCCGCTGGCCCGGCGCCTGAGAACCACCAAGGGTTCATTTTACTGGCATTTCAAGGATGTACCGGCCTTCCATGCGGCCATGCTGAGCCAATGGGAGCGGCAGGCGCTGACGGATGTGGAAACCGCCCTGTCCGGCGACACGACCCCGGCGCAAAAGCTGCGCCACCTCAGCCAGATCGCCACAAACGGCGAATCACTGAGCGGCATGTCCCTGGAACCGGCGATCCGGGCCTGGGCGCATGACAATGCCGCCGTGGCCGAAGCGGTGGCACGGGTGGATCACCTGCGCCTGACGCAGCTGAACGCGGAACTGGCGGAAAACGGTCTGTCCAACCCGGAACTGGCGCGCATCCTGTACGCGGCCAACCTGGGCATGGCTGAGCTGAGCCGCCGCGACGGCAGTGTGAACGATGGCGCGCTTGGGACGCTGGTTGATCTGATCCTGGCGCTTTACGACTAGGGTATGCGCCCTCTAGCGATCCTGATCGGCCCCCTGCGCGACGCAGCGGGGCGCGGGATGGTGTTCAGCGGCCAGCCGCGCGCCGGGTGAACAGATCGACAAATCGCCCGCGCGCCTCGGGCAGGGGTTTGTGGCCCAGTTCAGGGGCCAGTTTTTCGGTCAGGAAGTAGCCGGTGGTGGCAAAGGCCGTGACGATTTCGCAATCCGGTGCATCACCCTGGCCCAACAGCACTTGTGGCAATGGCAACAGGCGATCCGCCCATTCTCCGGCCCCCGCGCGCGACACGGCGCGCCCGGACCTGGGTGACACATGGGTCAGCCCCTCGGTCGCGCCGGTGACGGCGCAGGCACCCAGATCCAGCCCAAAGCCCATCTCTTCCAGCAGCGCCAGTTCCCAGCGCAGATAGGCCAGCGGCCACAGATCGTTCTGCCCCAACAGGTCCAGCAGGGGCATGGTGCGGGCATAAAGCGCCGGGTGGGGTTCGCGATCGGGCAGGCAAAAGGCCAACAGCGCCGTGACCGCGTTCAGCCCGGCCAGCGCCATCCGGTCTGACAGGGCAGCGGCGCGCGAACGCACCGGTTCCACGGTGAAGCTGCCGATATGCTCTTCCAGCCGGGCGCGCCAGGTCACATCCAACTGCCCGCCCGGTTGCAGGATCGGAGTCATCTTGCGGCTGATCCCGCCACGCACGACACCGGCATGGCGACCGTGGCTTTCGGTGAACATTTCAAGGATCACCGATGTTTCGCCATGTTTGCGGGTGTTCAGAACGATGCCTTGGTCGCGCCAGTCCATGTTGGGTGCCCTGTTTGCCGACAGCTAAGCGCGGGGCGCGCGCAAAGGCCAGAGAAAAGCTTAGTCCGCCAGCCCCGGCTCATCCAGAAGATGCCGCCCCTGCCGGTCTTCGACCTCGATCACCCAGGCATCGGTGTCAAAGCCGCGTTGGCGGGCCAGCGAAGCGTCTACCTCTGCCTCGTCCCCTTCGGACAGCACCACCCAGCGGCGTTCCCCGCTCATCAGGTCAAAGCTGCGTTGATAGACCCGCGCCTGCCCGTCCAGCGTGTTGAGCTTGACCAGCACCGCGCCGGCCGTGTCATCGCCATGCGCCACCACAAAGGCGGCGATGTTGAATTGACGCAACCGCGCCAGATAGGCGTGGACCCAGAATTCAGCCGTTAACTTCATATCAACCAGTTTTGCGGGAGGATGCAGGAAAACCCAAGAGCCAATCAGGCGATGCAGGACAGGCCCGCGATGCAAGAGCAGTTTCGAACCCCGAAAACAACCCGCTTTCTGGCGCTGACCCTGCTGGCGCTGGTGGCGCTGGATTTCAGTGGGACATTCGATGCGTCGATGAAGGCGCCGTTGCGGGGGGCGATCGGGCTGGTGGCCATTGCGGCGCTGGCGTGGTTCCTGCTGGCGGTCATGCGTTTCCGTCGCTGAAATCCAGACCCATCTCCGAATAGCGTTCTTTTTCGTCGAGCCAGTTGGGCCGCACCTTGACCTGAAGGAACAGATGCACCTTGCGGCCCAGGAATTCCGACAGTTCCTCGCGCGCGGCCTTTGACACGGATTTGATGGTTTCGCCGCGATTGCCCAGCACGATGCCCTTGTGCCCGTCGCGCATGACATAGACGATCTGATCCACGCGGGCCGACCCGTCCTTGCGTTCTTCCCAGGCCTCGGTTTCCACGGTCAGCTGGTAGGGCAGTTCCTGATGCAGGCGCAGCGTCAGCTTTTCGCGGGTCATCTCGGCAGCGATCATGCGCAGCGGCAGATCGGCGATCTGGTCTTCGGGATACAGCCAGGGGCCCTCGGGCAATTCCCGCGCCAGCCATTTGCGCAGCGTGTCACAGCCATGCCCCTTTTCGGCGGAAATCATAAAGGTTTCGGCAAATGGAAACCGTTCGTTCAGATCCCTGGTCAGGGCCAGCAACACTTCGGATTTCACGCGGTCGATCTTGTTGATGGCCAGCGCGATCCTGCGCCCGGTGCCGATCTCTTCAAGCCGCTCCAGGATGGTCTCGACACCCGGCGTGACGCCGCGATGGGCCTCGACCATCAGCACGATGATGTCGGCATCCGCTGCGCCGCCCCATGCGGCGGCGACCATGGCGCGATCCAGCCGGCGGCGCGGGCGGAACAGGCCGGGCGTGTCGACAAACACGATCTGGCTGTCGCCTTCCAGCGCCACGCCGCGAATGCGCGCCCGCGTGGTTTGCACCTTGTGGGTGACGATCGACACCTTGGCGCCCACCATCTGATTGGTGAGCGTGGATTTGCCCGCGTTGGGCTCTCCGATCAGGGCGACAAAGCCGGCGCGTGTGGTCATGGGGTGTCCTCGAATTGCAGACTCATGCCTTTAGGACATAAGGGGCGAAAGCGCCATAGCAAGCAATGAAAGCGCGTTGCGTCAGCTTTCCAGCCGTTCCAGCAGCGCCTTGGCGGCGGCCTGTTCGGCCTTGCGCTTGGAGTTGTCGCGGGCCTGAGCCTCGGTCCCGTTTTCAAGCCGGGCCGCAATGGTGAAGACCGGCGCATGATCGGGGCCGGAACGGGTGAGCAGCACGTAGGCGGGTGGCTTCAGCCCCCGGCCCTGCGCCCATTCCTGCAGGGCGGTCTTTGGGTCGCGCGCATCGGAATCGACACTATCCACCCGCTCGCCCCAAAGCCGCAGGATCATGTCGCGGGCCACGTCGAACCCGGCATCCTTGTAAACGGCGGCAATCACCGCCTCCATCGCGTCACCCAACAGCGCCAGTTTGCGCCGCCCGCCCGACATCATCTCGGACCGGCCCAGTTTCAGCGCCGCGCCCAGATCAATCTCGCGCGCCACGTCGGCACAGGTTTCCTTGCGTACCAGTGCATTGAACCGCGGGGCCAGCTGGCCCTCGGACGCGGTCTTGTCACGCGCCAGAAGCGCCTCGGCCATGACCAGGCCAAGCACCCTGTCGCCCAGGAATTCCAGCCGTTGATTGTCGGCGCGTGTGGGCGACGACATCGAGGAATGCGTCACCGCGCGCACCAGAAGATCCGGGCGCGCAAAGCGATGCCCGATGCGCGCCTCAAGCGCCTGTAATTCCACCGCCAGCTTCAATAGATGCCCTTGAAGAACCGGTCTGCCCGCCATGTCCAGAAGGCGAACATGGATGTCCCGGCGGATGAGAACATGATCCGGTCGGCGCGCCCGATCAGGTTTTCATAAGGAACGAACCCCACCCCGCGCGCGGCCTGGGGCACGCGGCTGTCGGTGGAATTGTCACGGTTGTCGCCCATGAAGAAATAGTAGCCTTCGGGCACTGTGTAGACACCGGTATTGTCCGACCCCTGATTGGTGATGTTCAGGATCGCGTGGCTGACACCATTGGGCAGGGTTTCAATCTGGCGTGATTTCACACAGACACCACCATCGCCCACCGGGCCGTTTTCGCAGCGCGGACGCAGCCGTTGCGGGCCTTGAGGACCGGCGGTTTCCGTGAAGACGCCGCCATCCTCCAGTTTGACCGCCTTGCCGTTGATATAGACCACACCGGCGATCACCTGCACCTTGTCGCCGGGCAGGCCGATCAGGCGTTTGATGAAATCATACCCGGTGACTGGGTGACGGAACACCACGACATCGCCGCGCTCGGGCTGACCGCCGAAAATGCGGGTGTTGTCACCATCGATCCAGCCGCAGATCTTCTTGGCATCGATATTGATGCCAATGGCCGGCAGGCGGATCGACGGGCAGGAGGCCGAGGAATAGCCGTAGGTCATCTTGTTCACGAACAGGAAATCACCAATCAGCAGCGTGTCTTTCATCGAGCCGGAGGGAATCCAGAAGGGCTGAAAGAACAGCGTGCGGAAAATGCCCGCGATCAGCAGGGCATAGACGATCGTCTTGATCGTCTCGACGATCCCGCCGTCCTTTTTCTTGGCCTTGTCTGCCATGTGTTCCTCTTTCGGTTTGGATGACGCGGGTTACATGAGGGGCAGCGGGCGGGGTGTCAACCCGAACCAGAGCCAAGCGGGCGGGCCTCGATCACGACAAAGGCCTGTGCCCAGGGGTGATCGTCGGTCAGGGTGACGTGAATGATGGCTTCGCATCCCGGCGGGGTCATCGCGGCCAGGCGTTTCGCGGCCCAGCCGGTGACGGCCATGACCGGCTGGCCGGTGCGCAGGTTGCTGACGGCCATGTCTTTCCAGCTGATGCCCATGCGCAGGCCGGTGCCCAGCGCCTTGGAGCAGGCCTCTTTGGCGGCCCAGCGTTTGGCCAGGGTGCCGGCCTCGTCACGCCGTCGCGCGGCCTTGGCCAGTTCGGTTTCGGTGAAGACCCGGTTGCGGAACCTGTCGCCAAATCGTTCCAGCGTGCCGGCGACGCGGTCGATATTGGCCAGATCGGTGCCGATACCCAGGATCATTGCCAGCCTGCCGTGATGTTTCCGGACGCCTGGTTGAGCGTGAAGCGAATGCGCCCGGCGGGTACGGTGACACCCTGATCGCCGTCATAGATCGCGGCCCCGATGGTAAAGATCAGGCCCGCCGCCGGATCGTAGGACGCGTCGAGGCTGGGAAAATCCAGCCCGGCAAAGCCCATGCCGGGCGCGGCGCTCAGGATCCGGCATTGCCGGCCGCCCACCTCGTCATATGGGGGCGACAGGATCAGCAGGTGGTAGGCGGCGGCGGCGGGTTCGATCGTGTCCAGCAGGGCAATCCGCACATTGCCGTTGGCAAAGGTGCGGCTGTTCTCCTCCCATGGCTCGACGATGGAATCGGCGCGCGCGGGCCAGTCACATTCAAAGGCCTGCTGCGCCGCAACCGGGCTTGCCACAAGCGTCGTGATCAGCGCGGCGGCGCGGATCATGCCCGGGCCTCGTCCATCAGGCGGCGCATTTCGCGGATCGCCGGGGTGAGACCGGTGAAGATCGCCTCGGCAATCAGGAAATGGCCGATATTCAGCTCTACCACCTCGGGCAGCGCGGCGATGGGTTGCACCGTGTCAAAGGTAAGCCCGTGCCCGGCATGGACCTCGAGCCCCAGCGAATGGGCAAAACCGGCCATCCTGGTCAGCCGGGCCAGTTCGGCGTCGCGCTCTTCGAAACGCCCCTCGGCATGGAAATCGCAATAGGCCCCGGTATGCAGTTCGATGACCTGAGCACCAATGCGGTTGGCCGCCTCGATCTGGGACCGGTCGGCGGCGATGAAGATCGACACACGGCAACCGGCATCACGCAACGGCGCGATGAAATGCGCCAGCTTGTTTTCCTCTCGCGCCACGTCCAGCCCGCCCTCGGTGGTTTTTTCCTCGCGCTTTTCGGGCACGAGACAGACGGCGTGGGGCTTGTGGCGCAAGGCGATGGCCATCATCTCGTCGGTGGCGGCCATCTCAAAGTTCAGCGGCACCGAAAGGTGGTCCATCAGCGCATCGATATCCGCGTCCAGGATATGGCGTCGGTCTTCGCGCAAATGCGCGGTGATACCATCCGCGCCGGCCTCTTCGGCCATTTTGGCGGCGCGCACCGGATCGGGGTAAGAGCTGCCGCGCGCGTTGCGCACGGTGGCCACGTGGTCGATATTCACGCCAAGACGCAACATGATCATCTGCCTCGCAAAGCTGGACTGGGTAGGCGCGACCCTAGGGGGATTGGCGTGGCAAGAAAACCGCTTTCTTCAGCGGTCCTTCTTTTCACCGGACGCGGTGCGGGCGGCCTGCCTGATGGCCAGGGCGCGCGCCTTGACGATCTTTTTCTGGATCTTGGCGGCGCGCCGTTTCTGATAGGCGCGGATCACCGGAACGGACAGGTAATAGGCAATGGTGCCCGCGACGATGCCCGGAATGATGCCACCGATCATATAGGGAAAGAACACCTCGTCATAAAAGATCGAAAGCCCCGTCCAATCGGCATCGGCATCGCTGAACAGCGCCCAGAAATTGTGCCAAAGGTCGGCCCCCGCATTCGCGAACTTGGCGCCGAGGGATTGATGGGCCAATTCGTTCAACTCTGCCCCCAACAGGAAGTTCCCGGTCTTGAGCGAGATGACCCCGATCGGCAGGTAGGTCAGCGGGTTGCCAAAGAAGGTCGCCAGCAGCGCGGCCAGAAGATTGCCCGACAACAGCCGCGCCAGAAGCGCCGCCACCAGGAAATGCAATCCGTAGAACGGGGTGAAGGTAGTAAACACCCCGCACCAGATACCGCGGGCAATGAATTCCGGGCTGCCCGGCAATCGGTGCAGACGGTGGCGCACGTAATGAAAGGCCCGCGTCCAGCCGCCGCGCGGATAGAAGAATTCCGCCACGATCTGGTAGATTGGCCTTCTGTCGCGGCGCTTGAAAACCAAGGGTGGCGTTTCCTTCTTGGATCAGTCCCCGCCGGGCGGCCGGGACAGTTCTGGATTGCGGTAGCGTTCGATCTCGGCCACGTCGGTTTCCGCTTCCAGCGCCATCATCAGCCGGTGCAGGTGCTTGGCATCGGCAAGATCCACGCTGATCAGCAGGCGGTAGAAATCGGGCTTGCGGTCGACAAACTCCATATCCGAGATATTGGCCTCGTGCTCGCCGATCAATGTGCAAATACGTCCCAGTACACCCGAATCGTTGCCGATGGTCAGCCAGAGCTGCACCGTATAGATCGGCTGATGCTTGCCGGAATGCCAGTGCAAGTCGAGCCAGCGATCCGGCTGATCCTCGTAATTGCCGAGAGAATCGCAATCTATGGCGTGCACCACGACACCCTTGCCGCGGAAAGTGATGCCCACGATCCGTTCACCCGGCAACGGCTGGCAACAGGTGGCCCGGTGAAAGCTTTGGTCCGGGGACAGGCCGATCACGGGCCGTTCGGTGGCCACGTCTTCGGCCTCGTTTGGCGCCAGGTCGGGATACACGGCCTGCAACACTTCGGCCGCTGTCAGTTCGGCAGACCCCAACCGCGCCAGCACCTCTTCCTTTTCGCGGAACCTCAGGTTCTTGGCGGCCATGTCCAGCACCTTGTCGGTCGCCTTCTTGCCGACATGTTCGAAGGCCGACCGCGCCAGTTCCGCGCCAAGGCGTACGAACCGTTCGCGATCCATTTCGCGCAAGGCACGGCGAATGGCGGTGCGCGCCTTGCCGGTAATGGCGATGTCCAGCCAGGTCGCCTGGGGTGTCTGGCCCTCGGCGGTGATGACCTCTACCGACTGGCCATTCTTGATCCGGGTCCAGAGCGGCACCCGCTGATGATCCACCTTGGCGCCGACACAGGCATGGCCGATGCGGGTGTGGATGGCATAGGCAAAATCGATCGGTGTCGCGCCGCGCGGCAGTTTCACCACCTCGCCCTTGGGGGTGAAGCAGAACACCTGGTCCGAATACATCTCGAGCTTGACGGCTTCGAGAAAATCCTCGTGGTCTTCCTCGGCGTCGAACTGTTCGCTCAGCCCGCTGATCCATTTGACCGGGTCCACCGCGAACGGGTTTTCGCCGCGCACCCCGTCCTTGTAGGACCAGTGCGCCGCCACACCGGTTTCGGCCACGTCGTGCATTTGCTGCGTGCGGATCTGCACCTCGACCCGGCGCCCGTTACGCCCCGACACGGTGGTGTGGATCGAACGGTAGCCGTTGGATTTCGGCTGGCTGATGTAGTCCTTGAACCGGCCCGGCACCGCGCGCCACCGCTGGTGAATGGCGCCCAGCACCCGGTAACAATCCCCCTCGGTCCCGGTGATCACACGGAAGCCGTAGATGTCTGACAGGCGGGAAAAGCCCTGATCCTTGGCCTGCATCTTGCGCCAGATCGAATAGGGTTTCTTGGCGCGGCCCGCCACTTCGGCCTGGATGCCCGCCTTGGTCATTTCCGTGCGCATATCCGAGGTGATCCGTTCGATCACGTCCCCGGCCTCTTTTTGCAGCGTGATGAAGCGGCGCATGATCGAGGCGCGCCCTTCGGGATTGAGCACCTTGAAGGCAAGATCCTCAAGCTCGTCGCGCATCCACTGCATCCCCATGCGACCTGCAAGAGGGGCGTAGATATCCATGGTTTCGCGCGCCTTTTGCACCTGTTTGTCCGCGCGCATCGCCTTGATCGTGCGCATGTTGTGCAGACGGTCGGCCAGCTTGACCAGGATCACGCGCAGATCCTTGGACATGGCCATGAACAGCTTGCGAAAGTTTTCGGCCTGTTTGGTTTGTGTGGAACTGAGCTGAAGGTTGGTCAGCTTGGTCACACCGTCCACCAGCACCGCCACCTCGTCGCCAAAGCGGGTGGCGACCTCGTCATACGAGGCCTGGGTGTCCTCGATCGTGTCGTGCAGCAGGGCGGTGATGATGGTTGCGTCATCCAGATGCTGCGCCGCAAGAATGACGGCCACTTCGATCGGATGCGTGAAATAGGGTTCGCCAGAGCGGCGCGTCTGGCCCTCGTGCATGTCGCGGCCATAATCATAGGCCGCGCGAATCAGTTTTTCGTTGGTCCTGGGGTTGTAGGCGCGGATAAGCCCGACAAGTTCGTCAGCCGGTTTCATGCGCCTTTACCCGTCCTCCGGTCCGACTTAGCCCTGACCTTGCGCTTCCATCAGCGCGCGCAGCAGTTTTTCCTCGGACATTTCATCCTCGGCCGGGGCATCGTTTTCGGCGCCCATCAAAAGCGCCATCTTGTCATCCTCGGGCTCGTCCACCTCGATCTGGTTCTGGTTACTCTCGATCAGGCGCTCGCGCAGTTCGTCCGCGGTCTGTGTTTCCTCGGCAATCTCGCGCAGGGCGACAACCGGGTTCTTGTCATTGTCGCGATCCAGGGTGATCGGGGCGCCGGACGAGATTTCGCGCGCACGGTGCGAGGCAAGCATGACCAGCTCGAAACGGTTCGGAACCTTGTCGACGCAATCTTCTACGGTAACGCG
The DNA here is from genome assembly GCF_016019955.1 of Thiosulfatihalobacter marinus. Taxonomy (GTDB): domain Bacteria; phylum Pseudomonadota; class Alphaproteobacteria; order Rhodobacterales; family Rhodobacteraceae; genus Shimia; species Shimia marinus_A. The sequence goes on along the minus strand of NZ_JAECRZ010000021.1, from coordinate 14,955 downwards.
GGCCATGGGGCACTCCTGTTCTCGGGGATCGGATGGAAGCCGTGTATGTAAGGGGGTTTTGCACCCTTGACAAGCAGATTTACAGAGGCTTCAGGGCCGCCCGGTCACTTTCTGGCAGGGCGGAATACATTTCCGCCACGCTGTGTCCGAGAACCGGGTGGCGCCACTGGCCGGCGATGTCGCACAGCGGGCCAAGCACAAAGGCACGATCCTGCAAGCGGGGATGCGGAAGAATCAGGTCTGACGGGGCGTTTTGCGCCTGCGCCCGGGGCGGCAACTCCCGCCAGGCGCGCTGGATGCCGGCATCGGGCAGCACGCGGTCGCCGCAGGCGATCAGGTCCAGGTCCAGCGTGCGCATGCCCCAACGCTGCACCCGCGCGCGGCCAAACGCGGCCTCGATTGCGTGCAGCCGGTCCAGCACCTGGCCCGGCGACAGCGTTGTCACAAAGCTGGCGGCCGCGTTGACATAGTCGGGTCCGGCCCCGGCCGGAAAGCAGGGAGTGGCAAAGAATCGACTCACCGCGCAAAGCCGGATTTCGCCCGAATTCAGCGCCGCGAGCGCGGCGGCAAGGGTTTGTGCCGGGGGTCCTGCGACGGAAGGAAGGTTGCCGCCCAGCGCTAACAGGCCAAGTTCATTCACTTTTTGTTAACCTTTTGTCACGTAGCCTTGCAAAATCACGCGCGATCTCTTGAAGGTGCGCGGAATTTCATTACCCTATATGACCTGTTGCGCCTGCAATATTTACACTCACGGGACTTCTCAAGGCGCAGCAGAGTCAGAAAGGACATTATTGATGTTTTATAAAGACGAACGGCTTGCGCTGTTCATTGACGGGTCGAATCTGTATGCAGCGGCCAAGTCGCTGGGATTCGATATCGACTATAAACTGCTCCGACAAGAGTTCATGCGGCGCGGCAAACTGCTTCGGGCCTTCTACTATACGGCGCTATTGGAGAATGACGAGTATTCTCCGATCCGCCCGCTGGTGGACTGGCTGCATTACAACGGCTTTACCATGGTGACCAAGCCGGCCAAGGAGTACACAGACTCCCAGGGCCGCCGCAAGGTCAAGGGGAACATGGATATCGAGCTGGCTGTGGATGCGATGGAGCTGGCGCCGCGCGTGGATCATATCGTGCTGTTTTCCGGAGATGGGGATTTCCGGCCGCTGGTGGAAAGCCTGCAACGGCAAGGCGTGCGTGTTTCGGTGGTGTCAACCATCCGCAGCCAGCCGCCCATGATCTCGGACGAGCTGCGCCGCCAGGCCGACAACTTTATCGAGCTGGACGGATTGCGCGAAGTGATCGGACGGCCCCCGCGCGAACCGATGCCTGACCGCGACCGCGAAGTCGAGTACAGCGACAAATAGGATCAACCGGGGCCATGCGCCCCGGTTTTTCCTTACCCCGCCCCGCGTTTCGGGCGCGCAGGAAAATTCGAATTTTCCTGGCAAAATTCTTTGAAGAATTTTCGCCACTCGCGCGGATGGCTGGACCGCGCGCGCGCAACGGCTTACCAATGCGGCAAACGCGAATGAGGCCAACATGACCAAGCCCCCCCTGACCATTCATCTGGCCGCCCCGCGCGGTTTCTGCGCCGGAGTGGACCGGGCCATCAAGATCGTCGAAATGGCGCTGCAAAAATGGGGCGCGCCTGTCTATGTGCGCCACGAAATTGTACATAACAAGTTCGTGGTGGATGGCCTGCGGGCCAAGGGCGCTGTCTTTGTCGAGGAACTGGACGACTGCCCGGACGACCGTCCGGTGATCTTTTCGGCCCATGGGGTTGCCAAAACCGTGCCCGCCGAAGCCGCAAGGCGTGAGATGATCTATGTCGATGCCACCTGTCCGCTGGTATCGAAGGTGCATATCGAGGCCGAGCGCCATTCCGAAAACGGTCTTCAGATCGTCATGATCGGCCATGCGGGCCACCCCGAAACCATTGGCACGATGGGGCAATTGCCCGAAGGCGAAGTGTTGCTGGTGGAAACCGAAGAGGATGTGAACAGGATCACGGTGCGCGACCCTGACAAGCTGGCCTTTGTCACCCAGACCACGCTGTCGGTGGACGACACGATCGGCATTGTCGCCGCCTTGCAGGCCCGTTTTCCCAATATTGTCGGCCCGCACAAGGAAGATATCTGTTACGCCACCACCAACCGGCAGGAAGCCGTGAAGGCGATTGCGCCCGGGGTGGATGCGATCCTTGTGGTGGGGGCGCCGAATTCCTCCAACTCGCGCCGCCTGGTCGAGGTGGGCGCCAAGAATGGCTGTGCCTACAGCCAATTGGTGCAGCGCGCCGCCGAGATCGACTGGCGCGCCCTGGACGGCGTGCGATCCGTGGGCATCACCGCCGGAGCCAGCGCGCCCGAAGTGTTGGTGAACGAGGTAATCGACGCCTTTCGCGACCGGTTCGACGTGACGGTGGAGCAGGTGGAAACCGCCGTCGAGCGGGTGAATTTCAAAGTGCCCCGCGTGTTGCGCGATATCGAGATGGAGGCATGAGCGACACCGAAACCCTGAACGTCTATGCGCGCAAGCACAGGGATTATGCCGCGCTACCGGTCACAAAAGACCACCAGGACGCGCTGGACATGTTCTGCGCGGCACTGCCCCCCGGCGCCCATGTGTTCGATCTGGGTTGCGGCCCCGGATTGCACGCGGTGGAGTTGCAAAGGCGTGGGTTTCACGTCACCGCGCTGGACGCCACGCCGGAATTTGTCGACGCGGCGAGGGAAAACGGGATCGATGCGCGCCTTGGCACGTTTGGCGATCTCACCGAGGCAGATGCTTATGACGGCGTGTTCGCCAGCTTTTCCCTGCTGCACGTCCCCAGGGCCGCGTTTCCGCGCCATTTGCGCGCGATCAAACGCGCCCTGCGCGACGGCGGTTGCCTGTTTCTTGGCCTGAAGCTGGGAACCGGCGAGGCGCGCGACGGGCTGGGCCGGTTCTATGCCTACTACTCGGAAACCGAACTGCGCGATCACCTTGAAGAAGCGGGGTTTTCGTTGTTGCAAGCCGTGACCGGAGAGGGCATGGGACTGTCTGGAAATGTGGACGCTTTTATCCTGATGACTGCCCGTGCCTGATCTTTTTGCCTATACTGACGGTGCCTGTTCCGGCAATCCCGGCCCCGGCGGCTGGGGCGTGCTGATGCGCGCGATGCAGGACGGCGCGGTTCTGAAGGAGCGCACGCTTTCGGGCGGCGATGCCGAGACCACCAACAACCGTATGGAGCTGATGGCCGCGATCATGGCGCTGGAAACGCTGGAGCGGCCCAGCAGGATCACGGTTGTGACCGACAGCGCCTATGTGAAGGACGGGATCACCAAGTGGATCCACGGCTGGAAGCGCAACGGCTGGAAAAAGAAGGGCGGGTTGAAGAATGTCGAGCTGTGGCAACGGCTTGACGCTGCACAGGCCCGCCATGACGTGACCTGGGAATGGGTCAAGGGCCATGCCGGGCACCCGGAGAACGAGCGCGCCGACGAGCTGGCCCGCGCGGGCATGGCGCCGTTCAAACCCGGCGCCACGCAAGCCTGAAGCCGCCCGCTTTATCCCTGAGACAGGGACAAGGCGGACCACCGCGCAAGATATCAGTGGTTCGCGCGCTGCGCCAAAATCCGGTGTGTCAGGTTATTGGCGGAACGCTTTGAAGATCACTCGGCGGCGATCCCGGCGCTGTCATTCCAGCGCTTCTGATAATCGGTCTGATAAACCTTGTCGCTGCCGTCCCCGGCCCCTTCCAGCGGTTTGCGCACCGCATAGGTCAGGATCACCGGGCCTTCGGGCAGCTTGCCCTGAAGGCGCGGGCGCACGCCGGTCCTGTTGGGGTTGGACGTGGTCACGACGCGATTGGCGAACATCGGCAGCATGGGCTGCAAGGCGCATTGCAACACGTCATAGCCCAGCGTTTTCTCCCAGAACCCATACACCATTTCCGGCGTGATCTGGTAAAAACCGTGGTTGATCCAGTTGTTGGAGGGCGAATGGCCGATCAGCACGCCGCCCGGTTTCAGCATTTTGTGAATGTTGCGATAGGCGGTGGGCAGGTCAAAGACATGCTCGCAGGTGCCCCCGTCATAGACCACGTCGAACCGGCCTGTCAGATCGTCGGGCAGTTCTCCGGCCAGATCCTGCACGATTGATGCGTCCTCGAAATCGGACACGTCCATGCTGTCGATCTTGTCAAAGCCAATCTTGCGAAAAAACGTTTCGCAGAAATGATCGTCGGCGTTCTTGAGATCGTTCTCGGTCAGCCCCGGAAAATGACGTTCAAGCGTGGTATCGAACAGCGCCGCCGAGCGTTTGCGCCGTTTGCCGATCCAGCGCTGGCGCCCCAGCATGACGATATTGCCGCCAAGATTGTACTCGCACACCACGTCCATGATGCGCGCGGCAAGAGTGTCAGATATGGCCATGTCAGGCTCCAGTAAGGTGAAAGATATCAGGCCGATCAGGCGGCCAGATCCAACTCGGTGCGCTGCTCCAGCTTGGCAAGGAATGTCTTTGCCATGGGCTGGCGCCGCGCCTTGAGCGCCCGATCCCGTGCCCAGTCAAACGCCGCCACGTGATGTTTGGCCAGCGCGGCATCGCGCAACAAGAGATCCTTGACCTTGAGCGCCCGGTTGAAGCTGTTGGCCAGCGCCTCGTCCTCGACATCGTTGTGGTCGAATTTCAGCCAGTATTTCAGATCGATCTTGCCCTTGACGTGATTGGCCCGGCCGCGGCGCTGTTTGTTGAGGAAGGAATCCATCGACCGCAGCGCGTAGTGATTGAGCTGTGCCACCTCATAGCCATAGCCCGTGTTCACATGCAGCGCGCCCTTGATCTGGCGCGCGTCAAACCGGGTGCCGTCGGGTGTGATCCAGTTGATGGGCCCCGCGTTCTGTTCGATGAAGGGGCGGTGCACGCCCATGCGGTTGAACATGGTGCGGTCATTGCGGAACAGGGTCTTGAAGAAGCGGTGCTCGCCCTCGCGTCCCTGGGCGGGTTGCGTGCGGGTGAATTGCATCGGCACCGGCGTGTCGGTAATGTCCTGCACCCCGGCATTGCCAAAGATGCGCCACACCAGCGAAATGGCATCCACGCCGGGAAAGCTGTCGATCAGCGCCTTGAACGTACCGTCGCCCACGTTGATTTGCAGGTACTCGTCCACATCCACGACCAGGATCCAGTCGGCCTCGCGCACGGCGGCCTCGTGTTCGCCCCACATCAGCGCGCTTTTGTGCGGGCCGCGCCGCATCACGCGGTTGAACCGGTGATGCACTTCGCCCATGCGGTTGAGGTTACGCAGGATCAGGTCTGTCTGGTCGCTGCAATCATTTGTAAATACGACGATATCCGTCGCCCCCAGCGCCCGGTAATGCGCCACCCAGTCGAGGATATAGGCCCCCTCGTCCTTCATGGTGGTCACAACGGTCACTTTCGGCGCGGCTGTATCGCCTCCGAATCCGAAGAAAGCCACTGCTCTGCTGCCTCATATATAGGGTGCGGCTCGTTCAGGCGGCCGCGTTTATGAATGGAATCTTAACGCGAGGCGGCGGCAGACGTCTACAATTTTTCGATTTTTGTTCAGACTGTGCCCTGTTGGACTCTATCTGCGCCAGTGGGTTGGCACGATGATCAGCGCCCCGACCGAGCTGATGATGGCGTTCAGCCCCGGGCTGCCGAACCCGATCTGGAACATGCGGCTGACCATGTAGAACAGGAATGCGCCTCCGACACAGATGATGATCGATGGGATATAGCCATTGCGGGTGAACCCCGTGCGCTCGGAGGCGTACCCGATGATTCCGGCGATGATCACCGTGCCGAAAAAGGTAAAGAACATGCGCCTCTCCTAAAACTGGCGGCCCTTATCAAGTGGAAAGCCGCGCAAGAATGTCCGGGCATCCTGCGCGCCCTTGCCCGCCCGTTGCAAGCGCAGAAGCTGTATCGCGCCGCGCCCACAGGCCACGGTCAGCGTATCATCCAGCAATGTACCGGGGTTGCCGGCGCCCGTCGCCAGCCGCGAGGCCAGCAGCTTGACACGCTGCCCGTCGATCTCGGTCCAGGCGCCGGGAAAGGGGGACAGGCCGCGGATTTTGCGGTCAACCTCTTCGGCGGGTGCGACCCAGTCGATGCGGGCCTCGGATTTGTCGATCTTGTGGGCATAGGTCACGCCCTCTTCGGGCTGCGGCATGGGCGTCAGGGTGTCCAGGCTGTCCAGCGCCCTGACAATCAGGGCCGCACCCATGCCCGAAAGGCGGTCATGCAGGCTGGCTGTGGTCTCCTCGGCCCGAATGGGCGTCGTCGACCGGAGCAGAACCGGCCCGGTATCCAGCCCGGCCTCCATCTGCATGATACAGATGCCGGTTTGCGCATCCCCGGCCATGATCGCCCGGTGAATTGGCGCCGCGCCGCGCCAGCGTGGCAGCAGGCTGGCATGGATATTGAGGCAACCATGCGCAGGTGCGTCCAGAACCGGCTGTGGCAGGATCAGCCCATAGGCCACCACCACGGCGACATCCGTCCGCAAAGCGGCAAATTCGGCCTGTTCTGCGGCGCCTTTCAGAGAAACCGGGTGACGCACCATCAGCCCCAGTTCCGCCGCGCGGGCATGGACGGGCGTGGGACGGTCCTTCTTGCCGCGCCCGGCAGGGCGGGGGGGCTGACAATAGACGGCGGCGATGTCGTGGCCCGCCTCTACCAGTGCATCGAGAACAGGAACCGAAAACTCCGGCGTGCCCATGAATACGATCCGCATTGTCTGTGCCCTTCCCTCTCAACCGGCGCAAAGAAATTTCAAAATTTCCTTGGCAAAATTCTTCGAAGAATTTTGTACCCTACCGCAGCTTGCGTGCTTTCCTGATCAGCATGTCGCGTTTCACCTTGCTCAGGTGGTCGAAATACATCCTGCCGTTGATATGATCGATCTGGTGTTGCACCGACGTGGCCCACAGCCCGACAAAATCCTTTTCGGCGATCTCTCCGTTTTCATTCATGTAGCGCACTGTCACCGCGCGGGGCCGTTCGATCCGGGCCGAAACGCCGGGCAGATTCGGGCTGGCCTCTTCATGGGCGCGCAGCTGAACGCTGGCATGCAGGATCTGGGGATTGGCCATCCGCACCACCTGACCGCGCTCCTGGCTGGCATCCACCACCACCAGCCGCAGCATGACACCGATCTGGTTGGCCCCCATGCCCACACCGGGCATCGCTTCCATCGTGTCGATCAGATCCTGCCAGACCTGCCGCACCTCGTCGGTGATCGCCTCCACCGCTGCGGCGGCTGTGCGCAGGCGCTTGTCGGGCCAGGGCACGCAGCGGCGCATTGTCATGGCGTGACGTAACCGGCCAGCATCGCGGCGCGGTCCTCAGGGCCCAGGTGATCCGGTGTCACCCGTCCGTCAAGATGATCGATCTCGTGCTGGATGCAGCGCGCCTCGAACCCGTCGAAATCACGCATGTGCATATCGCCGCGCGCATCGCGCCACGCCAGCGTAATCGCCACGGGCCGCTCGACCGGCACCATCAGCCCCGGAAGCGACAGGCAACCTTCTTCCTCCACCCGGGTTCGCGACTCACGGACCGTGATCACCGGATCCAGAAAGGCCTCGGGGGTGGGATCGCCCTGTTTCCAGCCGGCATCCATCACGAAAAGGCGACGCATCACCCCGATCTGGGGCGCCGCAAGGCCTCGCCCCCCGGCGCCATACATCGTGTCGAACATATCGCGCACCAGCTGTTCGAAATCCTCTTCGCCCACGGGGGTGCAGACCTGCGACAGCCGGTCGTCGGGCCAGATCACGATCGGCAGAACGCTCATCCGCGGGCCAGTTCGCGTTTGAATTTCTGTGACCGGCGCGTCATCATCTGCCGTTTCATCGGGCCCAGATAGTCAATGAACAGTTTGCCATTCAGGTGGTCGATCTCGTGCTGGACACAGGTGGCCCACAGACCGTCGAAATCCTGTTCTTGCGGGTTGCCGTGCATGTCGATCCAGCCCACGCGCACCTCGGCGGGGCGCGTTACTTCGGCGAATTGCTCGGGGATCGACAGACAGCCTTCTTCGTAGGTATTCAGGTCATCCGACAGGGACAGCACCTCGGGGTTGAACATCACCGTCGGCTGTGGCGCGCCTTCCTTGATGCAATCCAGCACGATCAGCCGCTCCAGAACACCCACCTGCGGCGCGGCCAGCCCGATGCCGGGGGCATCATACATGGTCGCCAGCATGTCCTGGGCCAGGGCGCGGCGTTCGTCGCTCAGGTCGTCGACGGCTTCGCAGACCTTTTTCAGGCGGGGATCGGGGTGGATGAGAATAGGCTTGATCATGCGCATCATCTAGGACATGCGCGCGAGCGGTGCAACGGGGTTGCGCCCGGCGGCGATCCGGCTAACGTGCGGGCCGGACCGCGGACCTTTGGACAGGATTGACGGAGTTTTTGCCATGGAGTTCGATTTTGACACGGTGATTGACCGGCGCGGCACGCATGCCAGCAAATGGGACAAGCTGGAGCGGCTTTATGGTCTTGCCGGGGACGATGCGCTGGGCATGTGGACGGCGGATTCCGATTACCCCACGGCGCCCTGCGTGATCGAAACCGTGCGCCGGGCGGCCGATCACGGAGTCTTTGGCTATTCCTGGGACCATCCCGCCTATCTGGCCGCCATCCGCTGGTGGATGCAATTCCGCCACGATTGGGAAATTGATACCGACTGGATCCTTACATCGCAGGGGCTGGGCCATGCGATTGCCTGTTGTGTGACCACCTGGGCCAAGCCTGGCGAAGGGGTGGTGATTTTCAGCCCCGTCTATCACGAATTCGCGCTCAAGGTGAACAAGGCCGGGCGCCGGGTGGTGGAATGCCCACTGGTGCGGGAGGGCGACAGCTATGCGCTGGATCTGGACGATGCGCAGAGCCGTTTGCGGGGCGACGAAAAGGTGCTGCTGTGGTGTTCGCCGCAGAACCCGTCAGGCCGCATCTGGACGCCGCAGGAACTGTGTGCCGTGGCTGAATTTGCAGAACGCAACGGGCTGATCCTGGTATCGGACGAGGTGCATCACGATCTGGTCTATCCCGGCAACAGGTTTGTGCCGATGGATGTTGCGGCGCCTGATTTCCGACATAGTACGGTCACGCTGACTGCGGCTTCCAAGACCTTCAACATCGCCGGGCAGCGCACCGGCAACATGATCATCCCGGACACCACGTTGCGCGCGGACATGAAGCAGACCCTGCGCAAGATGGATTACTCGCCCGGCGCCCTGGCGATCGACATGATCACGGCGGCCTATTCGCCGGATGGCGCGCGGTGGGTGGATGCGCAGATTGCCCATCTGGAGGGAAACCGGGCTGTATTTGACGCCGCGATGAACGCCATTCCCGGGGTCTGGTCGATGCCGTTGCAGTCCACCTATCTTGCCTGGGTGGATTTTTCCGGCACAGGTATGGCGCATGACGAGATCGAGCGCCGCTTTCGCGAGGAAGCGCGGATTGCCGTGTCGCCGGGGCCGGGATTTGGGGCTGGTGGTGAAACATTTCAGCGCATCAATCTGGCAACCCAGCGCGCCCGCGTGATCGACGCGGCCGAGCGGCTGACGCGGGCGTTTTCGGACCTTCAGTGAGCGGTTTGGGGGGGCTCCCGCCGCTTTTCAGCGCAGCAAAGCTGCGCCTGAAAGCGTTGGGCGTGGCGCGCCTTTGGCGCGCTTTTCGAGTATTTTCGGAACAATGAAAGGCAGTACGGCTCAGCTCTCGGTGATCAATCCGGCCGGGACGAATTCCCCCTGATCGAAATCCACCGGCGCACGGTCGGTGGCGGGGGTGGCGCGTTTGAATTCGTACTGCATCTCGTCGCCCTCTGCCGCGGAGGCCACGATCAGGCATTGCAGGAAATGCCGGCCACCATCGTAAAGGTCCACCAGGCCGCGCAGATGTGGCGCGTCTTCGATGTCCAGCGTGAACCCGTCTTCGCGGAACCGGAGCACGCGAAAGCTGCGCCCGTCTGCCTCGACGCGCAGCTTGTTGCGCCGTTTGAGATCTTTCTTGCGGGCGGCGTCCAGTCCGGCCTGGATTTCCGGTGTGATATAGGTCGACATGCGCGTTCTCCATCCTTGCGCAAAGGGTCGGGCCTTGGCCGGATTCGGTCAAGTCGGGTTTCGCACCTTTGGCGCGATGTGCGCAGGCGCGCAACACATTTGCGCCGGAGGGTGTTTCCCGCAGGCAGGCATCGCCTTAGGTAGAGGGCGGGTCAATGGAGGATCAAGATGGGACATCTGCTGGACGGCGTTTGGGTCAATGCCCCGCTGGATACCGCGACATCGGGAGGCAAGTTCATCCGCTCGGCGGCGCAGTTTCGAAACTGGATCACGCGTGATGGGGCGCCCGGCCCCAGTGGCGTTGGCGGGTTCAAGGCTGAAAGCGGGCGCTATCATCTGTATGTCAGCTATGCCTGCCCCTGGGCGCATCGCACGCTGATCTTTCGCACGCTCAAGGGGCTGACGCCGCATATCGGCGTATCGGTGGTTCATCCCGACATGTTGGACGATGGTTGGCATTTCGACACAGATTTCCCCGGCGCCTCCGGCGACCAGTTGTTCGCCAGCGTTCATGCCCACCAGATCTATTGCCGTGCCGACCCCGGCTATTCGGGCCGTGTTTCCGTTCCGATCCTGTGGGACACGGCGCGGGACACCATTGTTTCGAACGAAAGTGCCGAGATCATCCGTATGTTCAACAGCGCCTTTGACGGGATCACCGGGAATACCAACGATTTCTGGCCCGCCGCTTTGCGCGACGAGATCGAGGCGGTGAACGAACGTGTTTATCACACGCTGAACAACGGCGTGTACAAGAGCGGCTTTGCCGGTACACAGGCCGCCTATGACGAGGCGGTCTATCCGGTGTTCGAGACGCTGGACTGGCTGGAGCAGCGCCTGGCGTCCCGCCGCTACCTGATGGGTGACAGGCTGACCGAGGCAGACTGGCGCCTGTTCACGACGCTGATCCGGTTTGACCCGGTTTATCATCTGCATTTCAAGTGCAACCGCCGCCGGATCGTGGATTATCCCAACCTTTGGGCCTATACGCGCGAATTGTTCCAGATGCCGGGGATCGCGGAAACGGTCAAGCTGGATCACATCGTGCGGCACTATCATTACAGCCACGAGAGCATCAATCCCAACCGGATTCTGCCAATCAACCCGGTGCTGGATTACGACGCCCCCCATGGCCGGGGCTGAACGCGGTCAGGAGGCCGCGCGGGGCGCGCCGTAATGCTCGACCATGGCGGCCAGATCCTCTGGCGGCGTGGCGGTGGGTACAAAGGCGCGTGCGTTGCTGCACAGGTTGAAGATCGACCCGTCCGAGAAAAACGCCGTGTCGGTGACAAAGATCACCTGTAAATCGGGATGCCGGTAGCTGGCATAATCCGAAAGGGCCAGCGCGGCGCCATCGCGCAGCACAAGGTCAAGCACCATCACGTCATAGCCACCCTCCTGCAAGGCCCGCATCGCGCCTTCCTGAGATGTCACAAGATCGGTCTCGACCCCAAGGCGCCACAAATGACGTTGCCAGAGACCACCCAGATCGGCCTGGCTTTCCACAATCAAGGCGCGCATTCACTCCCCCTGCCGCATCCGGCATTTGTTGCGCCAATTCAACTGTCATCGTAGGTGGCGCAATTGTCCTAACGAAAGGTTAATGGCTGGTTAACGGTTGGTGGACCGGCGGTGTCTTGCCGAATCCCGTGTTTTCCGATTGAACCACGCGAGACCCCGGAGACAGACCATGACCGATTTGCCCCTGCCCGCGCCCCAAGCCGCGCCCCGTGACCACGGCGGAGGACTCGACGCGGCCATGGCGCGTTGGGGCGGGGCGCGGCGCGATTGGCTGGATCTGTCCACCGGGATCAACCCGGTGGCTTATCCGCTGCCCGAAATCGCACCATCCGCCTGGGCCGACCTGCCCGACATTGCCGCGCAAGAGGCGCTGACAGAAGCCGCGCGCAGCTTCTGGAATGTGCCTGACGGCGCGGGCATACTTGCAGCGCCCGGCGCCTCAGCCCTGATCGCGCGTCTTCCGGCGCTGGCCGCACCGGGCGCTGTGGACATCCCGTCACCGACCTATAACGAACATGCCGCCGCCTTTGCGGCGCATGGCTGGCATCTGTCCGACGACGCCCCGAAGGCGCGTGTTCTGGTGCATCCCAACAACCCCACGGGGCGGTTGTGGTCGGCGCATGACCTGAACGCGCCGCTGACGATTATCGACGAGAGTTTTTGCGATATCTGCCCGGAGCAGAGCCTTGTCGCCCACGCGGCGAGACCGGGACGCATCGTTCTCAAGAGTTTTGGCAAGTTCTGGGGATTGGCCGGCCTGCGGCTTGGTTTTGCCATTGGCGAACCAGCCCTGATCGACCGGCTGCAAGCGCTGACCGGGCCATGGGCGGTGTCTGGTCCCGCCCTGTGGATCGGGGCCGCCGCGCTGCGCGACGCGGGCTGGGCGGCGCAAACCCGCGCCCGGCTGAGCGACGATGCTGCCCGGCTTGATGCGCTGCTGAGCCATGCCGGAGCGCGTACAATCGGTGGCACAACCCTGTTCCGTCTGTACGAGGTGGACAACGCCCCAGCATGGCAAGACCGCCTGGCGCGACACCATGTCTGGAGCCGCATCTTCCCGTATTCAAACAGCTTTTTGCGCCTGGGCCTGCCCGCCCCAGCGCGCTGGCAACAGCTGGAGGCCGCGCTGTGAGCACCGCAGGAATTCTTGCCCTCGCGCTGGTTCTGGACGCCATTCTGGGCGAGCCCGACTGGATCTGGAAGCGCCTGCCTCACCCTGCGGTGATGATGGGGCGGCTGATCGGATGGGCCGAGGCTGGGCTGAACACAGGTCGCGCGCGGCGGATTTTGGGCGTGTTGCTGATGCTGGCATTGGTGCTGGGCATGTGGGCTTTGGGGGTTTTGATCGCGGCGCCTGGCTGGCTGCCGGAAATGCTGGTGGTGGCCATCCTGCTGGCGCACCGGTCGCTGATCGATCATGTGCGCGCGGTGGGCGAGGCCCTGCGCCTATCGACAGGCGACGGGCGGCGCGCCGTGGCCCGTATCGTCAGCCGCGACACCGCCACGATGGATCCGGCGGCCGTCACCCGCTCTGCCATCGAAAGCGCAGCCGAGAATTTCAGCGATGGGGTGATCGCGCCCGCCTTCTGGTACCTGCTGGGCGGCCTGCCTGGCCTGTTGATCTACAAGGCCGTGAACACCGCCGACAGCATGATCGGTTATCGCAGCGAACGGTTCGCCGCCTTTGGTTGGGCGGCCGCGCGGCTGGATGACCTGCTGAACTGGATCCCCGCCCGGCTGACCGCCCTGTTGATCGCCGCCACGCATCACGGGCTGGCGGACTGGCGGGACATTCGCGCCGATGCCGGTCTGCACCGCTCTCCAAATGCCGGCTGGCCCGAAGCCGCCATGGCCCGCGCGCTGAACGTGGCTATCGCGGGACCGCGCGCCTATGATGGCGTGCAACGCGATTTTCCCTATGTCAACGCAGCGGGCCGCAAGGCGCCCGGCCCGGACGACATCGATGCCGCCTGCACCGCGCTGTGGCGGGGTTGGGCCATTTTCCTTGCACTCGTGATCCTGATTGGACTGTTCTGACGGTTGCCCCCTTCTCGCTTCCTGTTAACCTCTGTTCAGAATTCTTTAAGAGGTTGATCCATGCGCATCGTTTCCTTTCTGGCCGCTTTTGCCCTGTCCGCAGGGCCGGCCCTGGCCCAAACCCCTTGTGGCGGCTCATTTGGCGGTTTTGTCAACGAGCTCAAGAACGAGGCCATGGCCAAGGGCCATTCCCGGACAAGCGTCGATCGCTTCTTTTCCAGCGTGCGCCAGGATCCCAAGACGCTCAAGGCGGACCGCTCGCAAGGCGTGTTCCAGATGCCCTTTCTTGATTTCTCGCAGCGCCTGATTAGCCAGAACCGGATCGACACGGGCCGCAAGAAAGCCCGCCAATATGCCGGCACCTTCGACCGGATCGAGCGCCAGTACGGCGTATCGCGGGGTGTGCTTCTGGCATTCTGGGCGTTCGAAACCGATTACGGCGCGTTTCAGGGCAATTTCAACACGCTGAACTCGCTGGTGACGCTGGCGCATGACTGCCGCCGCCCCGCCCTGTTCCGCCCGCAGGTCTTCGCCGCGCTGGAACTTTACGAGATGGGCAATTTCAACCCCGCCACCACCACCGGCGCCTGGGCCGGAGAGATCGGCATGGTTCAGATGCTGCCTGCCGACATCATTGAAAACGGCGTGGACGGGGATGGCGACGGCAAAGTCAGCCTGAAAACCTCGCCCCAGGACGCGCTGATGTCGGGTGGCAGGATGCTGGCAAGCCTGGGCTGGCGCAAGAACGAACCGTGGCTGCAAGAAGTCAGCGTGCCGCAGAATCTGGACTGGTCGAAATCCGGGCTGGATACGCAGATGAACGCCCGCGATTGGGAACGGCTTGGAGTCAAACCGCGCCAGGGACAACTGGCGAACCTGCCCGCCTCGCTGCTGCTGCCGCAAGGGCGCAAGGGCCCGGCCTTCCTCGCCTATCCGAACTTCAGGGTGTATTTCGAATGGAACAAAAGCTTCGTCTACGTGACCACGGCAGCCTATTTCGCCACCCGCCTGGAAGGCGGGCCGCGCTATGATGCAGGCAATCCCGATCCGGCGCTCAGCTCAAGCCAGATGAAACAGCTCCAGACCAGGCTCAAGGCGCGCGGACACGACGTGGGCAAGGTGGATGGTATCCTGGGCAAGCTGACCCGCGCCGCCGTTCAAAAAGAACAGGTTCGGCTGGGCCTTCCGGCAGACGCCTGGCCCACGACCGAATTGTTGAAGAGGCTGTAGATCAGGCTAGGGTCAGGACCCATTAATCCTGCACCACTGGCGCCAAATCCACGAAATATCGGGGGTTTGGCGCGCGCCGGACA
>NZ_JAECRZ010000020.1 GCF_016019955.1 Thiosulfatihalobacter marinus | reverse complement strand
TGGTGCTGCTGGGGAGGATTGAACTCCCGACCTCACCCTTACCAAGGGTGCGCACATATTCCATATCTCGCTGTTATTTCCGTCCCTTGGCCTTTTTCGGTGTTTCCGGTTGTACGGGGATTGTACGAAACCGTTCCCGGATCTCGGCCTCTTCCGCGTCTGTGTGGGCATAGGTTTTGTCGGGCAGGGCATGGTTTGACCACCTCCCCATTTTGGCGGCCGTGACCGGATCGACGCCCTGATTGACGCGCAGCTCGGTGTAAAACCCGTGGCGCCCGGAATGGGGTGACAGGTACTCGATCCCGGCGTTCTTGCAGATCGTTTTCCAGGCTTTGAGCATCCCGCTGCGGCCGGCATAGCCAAAGACCCTCGGCTTGCCTCTGACGCCAGTACGGCGGTTTTTGGGCTGACGTGGTGGCAGATTGGCCAGCGTCACCACCATCGCGGTGGAGATCTTCACCCATTGCTCGGGGTGGCCCTTCTGGGCCTTTAACAGAACCCGGTGGTTCATAAGGTCCAGGTGGTTGGGTTCGAGGGACACGACCTGATCGATCCGGGCTGCGGTCTCGAAAATGAACCGGACCATGGCGGCATTATATATGTCTGCCTCGGCTGCAAAGGCATCGACCCATTTCCTCGTAAATGGCGATTTGACTGCGCGGCTCTGTTTGCCTCGCCGCTCGTCCTGCTCAATCCGCTCCTTCTTGGAATAGGATTTGATCCGGATCGGCGGGCACAGTCCTTCTTCATGCGCGTTCAGGATCACGGCCTTGACCGGCGTGACCACGTATCGCTGCCATGTGTCTGTCGAGAGTTTCGGGTAGAGCTTTGGCCCAAGGGCGCGGATCTCTTTCGGGGTGAGGCTGGAGACGGTTCTCTCGCCGATCTCTTTGACCAGAGGAATGAGATATCCGGCATCCTTCGGCTTGGCCGGGTAGAGCGTCACGGCCTCGGCAAATGTCAGTTCGCTCGTTTCTTCTCCAATGAGGTAACGACGCCTTTGCCGGTCCGTTTCCGCCGCGACCCATTCCCGCGCAGCCTCTTCTGTAAGTGTTCCAGTGCTGCGCCGGTAGTAGGCTGTAATCGGGCTGCCGTTGTAGTCGACGGTGCCTCTGACCCACCATTTGCGCCCGCGCAGGTACGGTTCGAGGGGCATAGGCTTTCCTCCCAGATTCGGTCCATTTGGGCCGGGGTGATTATCATGGCGTTTCCGATGATCTGGCAAGCGCCAAGCGCGCGGGCTTTTTCGCGCAGGTTTCTTTCCCCGACATTTATCCCGCGCTCGGCCATGAGGGCGCACCACTCTTTCGGGGTGCGGCCCTGGTCCAGAAACGCAGATCCTGTCGGGACAATGGTCATTTTCAGAAGCCCCTATGTTTCTTCCGCTCGTCATAGAGCGCGCGCTTACATGCGTGGAACCTCTCTGAGAATTGAGAATTGGCGCGGGTTTCCTGTACAGCCACTTCGGAAATCCGTTCTGCATAGATCTTGGCGGCAGAGAGAATGAGGAGCTCTTTTTTTTGATCGAACCCATACCCCGCGCCAGTCCTGTCGCCTCTTGCGGCGTCGAGCGTGCGCTCAAAGACTCTGCACACGAGAGAGTCTCTTTGATCATGCTCCATCTCAACAAGGCTGTGTATCGCCTTCCAGTAATGGTAGGCGATTTTTCCGGCCCGGCCTTGCATGTCCTGCGCTGATATTGCGCGCAAGAATTCCACCAGCATATCTTGGATATGAATTTCTGCGGAAGTTTCGGCAGGTATCTTGAAGTCCATTACCCGTCCTCCCTGTTGGCCATTTCGAGCAGAACGTCCGCGTGGCAGGGTTGATCTGGTGAGCACCAGCAGGCGAGGTCTTTGCCGCGCAGCTCTGGGAGGCGGGCGAGGATCCGGGCGCGCTGGGTTTCCATCGTGTCCAAGCAACCGCACGCCCAGGGGATGCCGTTGAGCCAGTCGCGGAATGCGCGCACGGCCACTTCTTCCGGGTTTTTGTAGCCAGCGCCTCTGGCGGACGCGACGGTGAAGGGGTTGCCGAAAACGCCCGGTCTGCACACGGACACCGTGTTTTCGGGCATCATCCAGCCCTTGGTGCGGCGGCGCT
Organism: Thiosulfatihalobacter marinus; assembly: GCF_016019955.1. GTDB lineage: Bacteria > Pseudomonadota > Alphaproteobacteria > Rhodobacterales > Rhodobacteraceae > Shimia > Shimia marinus_A. The sequence goes on along the minus strand of NZ_JAECRZ010000020.1, from coordinate 35,839 downwards.
GGATGCGTTTGGGGCGGGTCATTCCGGCACCTCGTTCCATTCTCGGCCATCCAAAAGGCGACCGGCAGCTTTCTTGCCAACGCGGAAACTGGCATACCCTTCGGGCCATTCGTACTGCTGGGCGTCGCAAATAAGACCATATTCAAGGTCATTCCCGTGATCAGCGTATCCCGGCGTCCACTCCCCCCATTGCTTCATGAAATACGCCACCCCGGCGGCGACACACTGATCCCGCAGGCTGCGCGCCCAGTCAGGGTGCATCGGGCGGGCGTTCGGCCCGCTCTCGCCGCCGACGATAATCCAGTCGAGGCGAGGTGCTGGCTTGGCGTTTCGAATATCGCCATCCCATCCCGTCGCCATATAGGGTGAAATCTTCACCGGTCCCAGCAAAGGCTCGATGCTCAGCCCGAGCCACGGAATGCCAAGTTTGCCCTTGAGGTCCAGAAGCTTGGGAACGTCACGGTCGGCTTCCTCCTGATTGACGACCGTGATCATGAGGCCAACGTGCTGGGGCCAGCCCTTTTCGATCCATCGCGGCGGGACCATCTGGAACACATTGCCGACGCGCTTGGTCAACATCTGGACGCGCGTATTCGGCGCGTTATCAATTTCGGCAAAAGCTTCCCGCCGCCAAGTAGGGTCAACGGCGTTGTCGAACACGTCCGAAAGGCTGGAACAGAACACGCGCGGCCAATGGCCGTTTTCGGCGCGAAACTTTTCCGCATCGCGGTTGATCTTGCGCAGCTTAGCCACGCCGCCCTTCACCTTGCGGCGCGGCGCACCCGGCCCCCAATGCGACCCGCCAGTGAACCGGATGTCTCGCGCCTCTGCATAGCAGTGGTCGCATCCCGGCCCGACCTTCTGGCACCCTTCCCAGAAATTGACCGTGAAGTCCGTCCATTCGATTTTCGTGGTTTTGGCCATTAGCGATCCTCCGCCCGGTCGATCCGCTCAATCTCTGCTAGGATCAGCGCGGCGGCTTTGACTAAGTCGCGGCGCGGCGTGGTGGGCTTCCACCAATTCACGTCCCATTCAGAGGGCCATGTGGGCGGAGGACTGCTGAAAATCCTGCGCAGGGACGGGCTTTGCGCAGCGATCCAAGCGTAGCACGCAGCTGCTTTGGCCATTTCCCCATCGTCATGCTCATCGTCGTGTTCTTCGGTCCAGCCTTCCACCGTTTGCTGCCGCGCCCGCTCTTCCAGAACATCTTTCGCCGCCGGGCTGTCGCTTGTGGCCAGAAGACGCGTCATCAGCTCGTCCGAAATGGCATCGGAGCGGTCCTTGTCGACACCCATGATGGAAAGCTGCGCGATGCAGGCTCCGGTTCCCCCTATCAGCATGATACTCCCACCCACGATGGACGAATAAGGCACCTGACGGGCTGCGGTAATCAGTCGTTTGGTCATTTCTTTTCCTTCTCGATGCCGTTGACAGGTTTTGCGTCCTGCTGAATTGTTTTGATGGCCTGCAAATAAATGCGCGCGCCGTTCCAGATTTGTTTGGCAAGTGCCGCGCGCGCGTGGGCTTCGGCGGGGCTGATTTTACCCGCGCGCAGATCCTTCAAGTCCTGAGAGAGACCGGCAATGGTGTCCTTCAGGCTGAGCTCATCAGACACAGGCGTTGAAACATAGTCGCGTTCAGCCATAGAGCGGTCCTTCCCCGATTTTGATGCGGTAAGCATCTATTTCGATTGCGGAAATCAGCGCGCTCATTTGCTTGATGACGCGCCGGTCTGGGTTGGCATCGCCATAGGGCCCAGTTCCGAAGTCCTGTTCGCAGTGCCAGCACAGCGGCGCGCGAGCCGTAAGCTGCGGGCTTTCCCAGCGTGGGGGTTGTGCGCGATGGCAAATGGCGCAGTTGAACGGTTCAGATTTGTCAGGGTAGATCGGCATTGCATCTCCTGGTTTCCGTCGCTGGCCCCTGTTGCCAAGGGCCAGAAAGAGAAATCAGCGTGGCGGGTGATCGGGGCGTTCGCCGCCTGTCGTGCGGGCCTTGGGCAAAGCGGGTTTGGGCCTCACCTTGCCGCGCTGGATGACTTCGATCTGTTCCTGGTCAAACCACCTGTCCTCGACGGGCTTGCCTTCCTTGTCGACGGGTGGGGCGATGGAAATTCTCAAACATCCATTCAAAAATTCAGTGCGGGCGGTGGCGATTCCGGTGAAGCCAGACACGATGTCTTTTACTTCGTCGCCCAGTTCGATTTGGTCAGTGTTTGTCATGATCTGCTTTCAGGTTTTCGGTGAAGGTGATGGCCCCGCAGTGCGGGGCGCACTTCTTAGGCTTCGGGGGTGCCCATGAATGTAGGCAGGTCGGTTTCGGTGGTTGCCGCTTCGACCGCTTCCTTAAAGGCGGCTTCGAACGCCTTTTCTGGATTGTAGATCGACAGGATGAACCGCACTTCGCCGCCCAGTTTGCGATAGCGGAAGCGCACGGGCATCCGGTAAGGCGCGCCGCCCATGAAGACGGGGATGGCGATGATAATCAGGTTCGGGATCTGCAGCGGCTTGCCGTCCGGGGCTTTGTGTTCATTGACAAACTGGATTTCCTGTTCGCCGCTGTCCCGGTTGGTCTTCACGGTTAGGTTGCTGGTTTCATGCACCTGAAACTGTTTGGACATCGCCAGCAGCTGGGTCAGTTGGCCATAGCGCCCTTCGATCTTCTGGGCGGTTTCGATCAGGCGGTTTTCCCATGGCTGGTTCTTGTCGCTGACACCACCCTTCAGGATGGCGGGCGACGGGTCCATGATGTCTTTGGCCTGCGCTTCGATGAATTCGCCCAGATTGTCTTTCTTGAGCGGTTCGCCGGACACGCCCATCCATGCTTTCCACTCTTCCGACAGCGGGAAGTCATAGATGGCCCGGTGGTGGCAATGGCGCGCGCTGGCATCGCCTTTGGCGGTGGTCACGTCGACCGCGCCAGCGGCGTGATAGTCCGCAATGCAGGTCAGCGTCGGCGCTTCCATGTCGGGATTGGCGAACAGGGCTGATGTTTCGCCTTTGAAGCGATTGGCCCATGCGATGATGCTTTGCAGATCGGCAAAGCGGGCGGTGCCTTTGCGCCGGGCGGGCTTCATGAATTCCAGCGCATCGCGGCGGTATGTCGAGACATCGACCACCTTGCGTTTTTCGGGCACTGTGATCAGGTCGGCGGCGCTTGGGTTCCATTCGGGGTCGGCATCCACAATGGTGTGATGCATCAGGTCCGCCATCACATCGCGCATGGTTTCTGCCGGGTTTTTGTGCCGCAGGGCGGCGGTGTCTGTCTTGTATGACATGGTCAGTTCCTTTTGGGTTTATGGTTGGCTTTTCGGGGTTAAACGTCGCGCACTTCGCCGGTTTCCGGGTCATGCGGGGTGACATCGCGCACACCGCTGTGCATGCGCTTCATCATCGGGCTGTAGAGGGTCATTTGCCCCTGACCGTCGACATAGGCGGCGGCTTGGCTGGCGGGTTTCTTCGGCCCTTTGAAATCGGCCTGCGCGCGCATGCCCAGATCACCTGCGCCGCCCAGTTCATAGGACACATTCAGGGTGAAAGAGCCTTTCGCGCCTTTGTGCCCATACTCTTCATTGTGGTCCTGCATCTGCTGCAGCAGGTCGCGGTGGTCCGCGATGAACTGGGCGAGGAATTCGCCGCCATCAAAGAGGGTCAGCAGCTGTTCGACGCCACGAATGGCGAACGGATCGTGTTCTTCGATCTGGGTTTCTTCTGCGGGTTGCTTTTTCTTGGCCATCACTGGGCTGGTCCTTTCTATCGTGGGGTTGCGATTTTGCCGGTCCATGCGTCGAATTCGGTGCGCAGGATCTGGAACTTCTGTTGGGCCGCTTCGCTGGTGGTCAGTTGCTTGCGGCTGTCGATCTGGCAGCAGTCGCGCAGGTATTGCGCGGCGGCGCTTGCGCTGAACTGTTCGCCTTGCATGCCGCAGCGGCTGGCGGCGAACCGCTGGAAGCGCGGGTCATTGCACAGGATGCCTGCCTGTTGGGCTGGGTCCATGTCGTCAAAGCGTTGTCGAACGGGCGCGTTCATTTTGCACCTATCCGGGCTTTCAGGCCGGGGCATTCCGGGCGCATGGTGCCGCCGGGGCATCCGCATTGCGGCCACAGGGGGCAGTGAAATGTCGGGGTGTTGTCCACCACCAATTTGGGCGCGCGCCGCTGGTTATCGTGAGTGATGGCAGATACAGCGCGCGCCCCGGCTGAGGCGGTCCCCTGACGCCCGCGACGGAACAGGGAAAGAAGGCCGGGCACGTCGAGCAGACCGCGCCCGGCCCAGTGACCGGCAAACAGGCGATTGCCGGTTGTGGTGATGTCGTGGCGCGCGGCCATCAGCGCGCCCCTTGGCCAGCCGCCGCGCGGGCGTTGGCAATTTCTTCGCCGTGGTTGCGCGGTTTCGGGAAAGGCGGATGCACGGTGATGAAACCGTCATCTTCGGCCAGCGGCGCAACCGCCTTGGCGGCTTTGGTCCAGTTGCGGATCGCCTCTTCCTCTGACCCACCATAGGCGTTCACGCCATGCAGGGCGATTTCGAACAGGTGACTGGACTGCGCCGCATCAGCGGGCGGCACATAGCTGCCGCCGCATTCCATGACTTCATTCATGAACGCATCTTTCTGGCCTGCCATGTCGAGGCATTCGAGGTTCAACAGAAAGGCGGTCAGGCGGTCATTCAGCAGATGGGTGGTCATAGCAGCGACTCCTGCATGGCATCGCCGGGGCGCGCCGTTGCCACGGTTTCAAGAACGTGGAACTGGGCGTCGTTTTCCTTGGCGAGTTTCTGGGCTGCGGCCAGTGCTTCATCGAAGGATGAATAGCGGGCGCGCGGTTCGGTCTTGGATTGCGGGCCAGTGGGTTTGCGGCACACCATCCAGAAGCGGGCGAATTGGGGCAGATCGGCCATATCAAGTCGCCTCAAGGTAACGGATCACCGCGCCTTGCAGTTGGGCGGTGGCTTCATTCAGATCGGGCAAGCACTCGATCAACAGGCGCAAGCTGTCGGCCAGTTGATCAAGGGTATCGCCCGCGCTGATGTTGTCTGGGTGCTTCAAGTCTGCGTTGCCGCGCGCGCATTCGATCATGTCGGTTGTGGCGGCGCTGGTGCCTTCGGCGGCGGCAAGCAGTTTAAGGGCGCGATCCATTCCGTTCATCACGCCACCTGCGCTTGCTGGTTGCGCGTCCGTGCGGGGCAGTCGCGGCCTTGATTACAATCATGATTGCAGGGCGGGCAGGTTTGCACCTGAAGGCGGCGTTGGCAGACGGTCTGCCCGCGTTCGGCTTTCAGTGTGGCCCATGCCAGCAGACGCAGGCTGGGGCGGTGGTGTGGCTTGGGGTTGCTGACCACTGACAGGGCGTCTGTCTGTCGCTGTGGTGTGCTGGGGGTATGAAAACGCATGTTGGCCTCCGACTAGGTGAGGCCGAAACTAGATTGTGTAATTATCCAATGTCAATCGAAAATTGTGTAATTATCCAATATGAGCCGGTGAGTACTGCAAGCATTCAGCTTCTTGGATTCGGATTTTCAATCCTTCTGGACTTGCACGGCTGTGCCGATGGCGGTTGCCAGAATGGCGTTCCCTCTGCTGCCAAAATCCGAAAATCGAAGATCCACACCGACAACCATGTCTGCATTCAACTGGGCTGCATCATCCCGTAGGCGGTCGAACAGTTCTTCCTTGATGTCGCGCATGGCGTTCTGTTGGGTCTTGCTTCGACCGCCTACTAGGTCGCGGACTTCTAGCATCATGTCTTTGATGATGTTCATGCCGACAACAGCTTCAGCGGTGACGATGCCAAGCCTTTGCGTGATCGGAATGTCTAGAGCCGCTTCAGTTGTCATCACCATTTTGGAGCGACGTTCATGGCGCGTCATCGGTGCAGGGCGCTTCGGTTTTGGCTCTTCCTGCGGCATCCCGGCGGTGAGGCGTTCTTTCATCCGCGCGCGTTCTTCCGCACATGTCTTGCAGTAACCATTTGAATTTAAGTCTGAAAAGCTAAATTGCTTGTAGCATCCATGGCATGCAGACATCTGTTTGCCTCTTGTATTTGTTCTGGTAATGTTCTGGTTATGGTAGATTCTCGCAAAGGTTTCAGCAACAGCGCATTGATTAGTCGCCTTTCGGATCGGCAGGCGATTTTGCTGTCGCTACACCTTGCGGCGCTGCCTGACCGTCATCGGCGCGCTGAGAGAGAATTGCAGCTAGGGACGCTTCCAGTATCGCTTGCTCTTGCGGTGTCAGCCGGGCGATCTGTTCCGCAAGCTGGTCGCGGACCTGCGCAGGGGAAAGCCCCATAAACTCTTCAACGGTTTCGCCAAAGGCTGCGGCAACCCGAATGGCATCATCTACCCCCATGTTGCGGGTAGTGCCGCGCTTGAGCGCGTAGAGTGAATCCTTTTTGACGCCGGACTTGTTGGCGATGTCGGTGACCCGCGCGCCGGTCTTTTCAAGGTGTTCGTTGAAGGCTTCGCTGAAGGTTTTCTGCATGTCCGTAAACTACTTGGGCAATAGTCCAACGGCAAATGTGCATTTGCCCATTGACGAAATTGGATAATTACACAATAAACTTGGCGCATGACCCATGAAACGATCCTTGAAGAACTTGAAGACTACTGCCGCGCGACGGGCCTGAAGCCGTCGACGGTTTGTGTTCGGGCGCTGAATGACAGCCGCTATTTGGCGCGACACCAGCGCCGCTTGGATGCGCTGAACCGGGACGCCAACAAAATCCGCCAATACATGGCCGACAACCCTGCGCCTGCGGGAACAGATCAGGTGGCGGCGGAATGATGGTTTGGCTTGCTGTCTCATATCCCGATTGTCGCGCCCAGTGCGTGATCAGCAAAGGAAACGAGGTTTCCAATGGCTGATCCGGTAACACGCGGCATTTTCGATGGTCTTGTTCGCCGCGCTGGCGGTGTCGAGGCGGTCGCGGCGGTTCTGGAAGCCCGCTATGGCGTCGGCTGCAAGGGCACGGTCAGCAAGATGTGTTCCGGCCAGATCGGCGTGACGGTCGATGCGGCAATCGCAGTCGAAGACTTCGTTGGGGCTTTCCCTCTGACCAATCGAATGTTCGAGCGCACGGGCCGCGAAGGTGTGCGCGCCGGATGTCTGAAGGAACTGGCGGCGCAAAGCACGGTGGCCAGCGGTCAGGCGCATTCGGCGCTGATCCGGGCGTTTTCGCACCTAAGCCCCGGCGGTGAGGCCCTGACCGCAGAAGAGCGCGCCGAAGTCATCGCCCATATGCGCGCCGCGCGTCAGGTGCTGACTGACATCATTGATGCAGCGGAGGCGCAGGGATGATGTCAGGACTAAGCCGACCATTACATCTGTGGGCATCGGGCTTTGCCCGTCGCTGGCATATGAATGCGGCTTTGTCCGGCGCGGATGATTTCAACTGCGCGCATCAGGGCCGGTGCGCGATGCTGGTCATCGTTCTGTTTCCTAACCATTCGCTGGCGTTGTTGCGGGCGGCTGTGACGCATGACGCTGCTGAATTCGTGGTCGGTGATCTGTCGCAGCCCTTCAAGGCTGTGGGTGGCGGTTTGGTTGCAGATCATGCGTCTTTGGAAGGCGACGTGCTGACCCGCATGGGTCTGGCCTGCGATCTGAGTGAATTTGAACAGCGTTGCCTGAAGCTGATCGACCGCATTGACGCGGTTCTGTTTGTCCAGCTTCGCGCACCGCAAGAGGCGCGGCGCAACGGATGGCCCGAAGTTCAGGACTGGTGTCTGGGTGAAGCTGCGCAGTTGGGCTGCGGTGAAGCGGTCGCGGGCCTGTTCTGGGATTCCGAATGCCGGGCATATGAAGGGGGTGCGCTATGAATGCGATCACCGCCAATGCTGAAAGCCAGCGTCGGATCTTCAATCATTTTGCCGAACGGCTGGAGCAGCGCTTCGGGGGGGGGCTGGATGCTCTGACCTTATGGCGCGCGCTGGCCTATGCGCTGCATGCGCAGGACTGGAAACTGCTGCGCCCCGTCGCCCGCGTGAACCGCAAGGGGCGGCGTGTTTTCGTCTGTCGCTTGGCTGATGGCCGGTTTCTGTTTGTCCTGTTCGATTGCCAGATCGGTCTGCCGATCACCGTCTTCCGCGAAGGCATGGTCATTCGGCGCGAGGGCAAAGGAACCATGCAGTTGGGGGTGCCGAATGATCTTCGCTGATATGGACCGCAACCAGATCGAAGAACAAGACATCGACCCGCGCGCCTGCCGGGCGCTGTGGTGTGCGGTGGTCGAAGAGCAATTCCAGCTGGCCGTTTCGCCCAAGATGGCTGATCGGCCCGCCGAAATATCCGCCGCGCGCCGATGGTTTGGCACCCGTGATTTCTTCATGGCCTGCGCCTTGGCTGGCGTCGATGGCGCATGGGTTCTGTGGGGCGTTCGCCATCATCTGGCTTTGCAGGGGGTGGCGTGATGGGCAAACGGGTTTATCAGAACATCGAAATTCGCGGGGTGGTCTACCCTGATGCGAATGCCGCTGCGGCAGCGCTTGGCGTGACGGCAGGTCAGGTGCGCATGGCTGTGCGCAAAGGGCGGCTGGATGGTCTGGGTACCCGCCCGGCGCTGCGTCCTGTCACCATTCGTGGCGTGACCTATCCCAGTTTCTGTGCCGCCGGAAAGGCGCTTGGCGTTCATCCGAACACGGTGCGCGCCGCTTATCGCAACGGCACCTTGCATCGTGTTGGCACTGGGCGTGTCGGCCCTGAGCCGATGCGGGTGCGCATCGCAGGCAAGGATTTCGATGACGTGAACGCAGCTGCGGCGCATTTTGGGGTGCAGCCCGGCACGGTCTATTCCGCGATCTGTGATGGCGATCCTGACCGGGTTGCCCGGCCTGCGGTCTATAATCCGTGGAAGTCAAAGCCCTTTACCATCGGCGGGCTGACCTTTCCGTCGATGCGCGCGGCCAGCCGTGCCTTGGGGTTCAAGGATGAAGAGTATATCGCCAAGGCGGTGAAGCGTGGGTCGCGCCGTGGGCGTGAACGCATTCTGGCGGCGGCGATGACCTATGTCGCGCAGGGCAAGCATGTTGGGGGCGCGGCATGACTGGTCAGAACACATCCTCTGCCGTGATGCAGCAGCGCGCTGAACCGCGCAAGAGCTTGGACGATTTCCCGACGCCACCATGGGCCACGCGCGCTCTGTTGGAGTTTCTGGACAGCATGGGTTTCATGCCCGGCGGTGTGGCGAGGGAACCAGCGGCAAATCGCGGGCACATGGTTAGACCGCTGTCGGAATTCTTCGATCGCGTCGAAGCATCCGACGTTCACGATTACGGGGCTGGGTATCCCGTTCAGGATTACTTGTTCGGGCCGGATCCAGATCCGGTTGATTGGACAATCACAAACCCGCCTTTCCGCTTGGCAGAAGAGTTCATTGGCCGCGCGCTGCGCACCAGCCGTGAGGGCTGTGCCTTTATCCTGCGCAGTGCGTTCCTTGAGGGCGTGGGGCGGCACCAGAGACTGTTCTCGCAGCGTCCGCCCGCTTTTGTTCTCCAGTTTTCTGAACGTGTCGTGATGCACAAGGGGCGGCTTTCGAAGGATGGAAGCACGGCAACGGCCTATTGCTGGATCGTGTGGCTGCATGAGCGGTGGCACCTGTCTGGCACAACAGAGTTGTTTTGGGTGCCGCAGTGCCGCGCGCGCTTGGAGCGGGGTGAAGACTATCCCGCAGAAGCGCCTGTAAGCGCCCATCAGGAGGCTTTGGCGCTATGACCCTTGAGCACCTCAAGCCTGCAAATGCCGTGGCACGGCATAGTGAGCCGGAAGACTTCCGGTCTTTCGCGCATCAGGAGCTGGCGGTGTCCAGCCCGTGGCAGGGCGGCGTTTGTTTCAATCCGTCCTGCGGTGCTGTGTTCCAGCCGCGCCGCGCCTGGCAGATTTACTGCAGCACCGCCTGTGAGCGGGTTGGCACGGCGGAGCTGCGCAAGTGGGGACATCGCATGGCTCTGTCGGCGCTGGTCTGGCGGATGGGCAAGTATAATCAGCATGACGCGGGTATCCGCGATCTGACCCGCGCGGCGCGTCGACACGTGACGCATGTGCAGTCCGCCTGGTTGGCGGATCGGCAAGCGCGGGCTTTGGAAAGGGGTAAATCATGAATTGTCCAGAGCACTTGGTCTTGGACCGAAAGTGGCTGCAGATTTGGCACATCCAGCATGCTGATGTTCCCCGCCGATACATCACTTGGCGGGAAGTCTTGAATCCTCTTCGCTATGAAATCTGCGTGGGTGCCGGGCCGGGGCGCTACTGGCATTGGAACGATGATGCCTGGCTTTGGGTGGCATGGCGGAATTTTCTGTTCAGGGCCAAGGCCGGGTGTTGGTGGCGCGGCCATGATTGGGTTCAAAACCGATATTCTGACGGTGATCGGTGTGACCGCTGCTTCAAGCAAAGGGGGCGGTGATGCAGGCGGCACATGACAAGCCGAAAAAATGCGGGGTCTGCCACGGTTGGGGCTACATCCCCTGTAACTGTTGGCCGGGTGACTGTATCTGCGGCTACGGCGATGAAGACTGCGAAGAGTGTGAAGGATCTGGGTTCTTGTGGCCTGTCGATGACTCTGAGGATTGGAGAGAGACATGACTGCGCTGCGCTCCGTTGGCCCGGTGGATACGGACCAGTTGCCAGAGTATCCCATTGACCCAGATGCGCGGCTTGACAGTCATGAATTCCTGCGATGGGAGTTCGGGCGTTGGTTGGCGTCCGACATGCGCTGGAATGGAACCCATGAATGCAAGTCCATGTGGTTCGAACTGGTCAATCTTTCCTACCTTGAAACACCGGTTGGCACCCTGCCAAAAGATCATAAGCGGTTGTCGCGGATGATCCAGCCTATAGTCGATCGCGACCATTTCGATGCGTTGTGCGGTTTGGAGTATGGGCCGCTTCACGGTTGGGTTCTGTGTCGCTCTGGCGATGACATTCGCATGATGCATCCTGTGGTGACGCGCATTGTGCTGATGGCTTTTGCCAGCCGTGCCAATCACACCGCGCGTGTCGAGGCGGCTTCGCAGGCGCGGCGGTTGAAGCGGTTGACTGATGACGTCATGCAGCTTGCGCCGGACATAGCCAGCGACCCGCGCAAAATCCGTTTCATTGACAACACGATTCAGGAGCGGATCGAGGCGCGTGGTGGCGAGCGGCGCACCGGTGAAGACCTGCATTTCGCGATCCAAGCCTGTGTGAGCAAGGGGCGCGAGGGAGGGTTCCCAGACAAGCGATAATCAGTGTCGGTCAATGTCGGACAGACACTAACGGACAGTCACGGACATTAAATTAGTGTCCACATCGAGAAGGATAAAGACAATGAAAATAGAAGGAAAATTACGTTGTCGCGTCACTACCGGTGGTGGTGCCTGTGGATAAGTCGGAATTGCTGAGAAAAGGGTGAGGGCGATGGAAGCGAAAGATCAGGCAGACGGTGAAAAGCGGGTCAAGAAGCTGTTGATCGAACCGTTGGAAAACCTCGGGTTGGGACGCCCGACGACTGTGAACAAAGCGGGCTATGAGGCCATGGTGCGCACGTTGTGCCAGTTGTTGGCGGGCAAGGACGCAGATCATCTTGAGGCGTTGCGGGATTGGGCCGCCGCGAATGCGGGTGGACCGCAACGGGACCGGGTGCCGATCGCGGCGAAGATCATCGAACAGTCCAGGCGCATTGCGCCGCCGCGTCAGACCGGTGATGCCTCGCCGCTATTGCGGGCAATCTTCTCGGCCGAACTTGGACAGCGCGCGATCCGAGAGGGTTGGGCACCGGAGCTGCTTTACTGGCTGCGGTCTCGTCCCGAAGGTGGGCGGCAATGGCCAAGTTCCTATGCGATCAGTCAGATCAAGAAAAACGCCTATGACCCGATGCGGCGGCTTGACGATATCGAAATGCGGTTGAGCGAGGGGCGCGAAGATGAGGTCAGTCAGGAAGAACACCAGTTTCGGCAACGGCGGCGGGTTCGGATCGCGGAATGCGAGCGGATCGCGGAGATGGGCAAGGGGGACGTGGCATGAGCAGCATCGAAGAAGTTTGGGCGCGCATGGAAGCGCGGGCCGAGCGTCAGGCAGAAGAGGCCGCGCGGTTGGATGCGGTTCGAGGTATGGGCTTTGTTCCGCGGGACGTTGGTCCGGACATTCCCCAAGCGCCTGCGCGCGGGCCGGTACGGATGTTCGAGGGCCGGTCGATGGTTCAGACGGACACCGGCGGTTTTGTGCGTCAGCGCACGGGCCACATGGGGCGCAAGACGTTGCAGCGGGCCGATAGCTTTGACCTGATGTCCGAGCGAGCGCGGGCGGCGCATACCCGCGCGGTACGTCGTGCGGAACAGGAGGGCAAGAATAAGCCCGTGTTTCAAGAGCCGTTCACCCCGGCACAGGTGGCAATGGGTCGGTTCTACCGGGATCTTGTCGAGAAGCACGAGAGCGCTGGTGTGAAGTGTTCGTCGTTGGAAAGCCTGTCCCAGCGCAGCGCGGGAAGCGGTAGTGATTTCATGGATGCGGTGCTGCGCGACCGGGAGCGCATCGGTGTGCTGCGCAAGCGCATCGGCAGCGGGTCGGCCATGGTGGTTCGGCGCATCCGGCCATCGGGTCGAGGATCGCGCGTCACCATTATGGATCGGCGGCTGGTCGACATCGTTTGTCTGGAGGATGGAACGATCACGGATGTTCTGCGGACGCATGGGTGGGTTCGGAGCGGTGAGGGCGCACAGGCCAAGCACATCGCAGCATTGCGGATCGCCCTTGGAGAGGCTTTGGATCGAATGATCGGTCCTGCGCGCGCGGGTGGTATCAGCGTGGCCCGTTTTGATAAGTAGCGATATGGATTGCGTGGGTTGAGCGTCAAAAATGACCCTGATATTCCGCTATAAACCCTTCCATCGCTTCTATCCCTGCCTGTGCGAGTGTCCTGGGTGCGTCGTCCTTCAGGTGCACGCCATTCAGGCTCTTCGGAACATCGGCCGTTTTCCCGTTATCTTCGTTCGTCACGCTCTTCAGGTTCAGCGACGCCGGGACTTCTTTGATCAGAGGCGATTTCGGTTTGTTGGTATTAGTCACTTTTCCGCCAGACGCCGACAGCGTCAGTGCGCCGGATCTGTCCAGCTTACTATTCACGCCGTTAGGAAAAATGGTAACGTTTTCCACCGGGCATTCGGCAACAAGAATTCCACCAACATTGACGTGTGGCTCCCGGAAGTCTGCAAATGGCGTCAGTCCGTGTTCCGCCACGTTGCGGGCTTCCCGTAGGTAGAATAGGCCGGGATCGTCTTTCACCGATTTTGCCAATAAGCGATAGGCCCAAGGCTTCGATTCTGATGCATTCTTTCCAGCGGAGATGAGTTTGCCCATCGTTCTTGCGTAGAAGATCAGGAAGTCTTCCCAAGCGTCTCGCAAATCCTGGCCGGTTTGCGCTTGTGTCATTTTGTCCAAGGCTTCTTTGGCGCGGCGGAAGTTGAACTGGATTTCTTCCAAATTGGGTGGCAACGAAAAACTCCTTGACGGTTAGTACGCCACGCATGTACCAAATGTGCATCATCAACAAAAGCGCCCACGGGAAACCGGCGGGCGCTTTTGCTATTGTGCTGTTCGTAATTCGGGGGCTGTGATGCAACGGACCGAGGAAAGCTTGGTATGTGTGGCAGGTCGGGTGCGCGTTGCCTAAGAAGCCATGTGCGCATCCGGGCTGTTCGCGGCTGGTTGATCTCGGATCAGCACACTGCGAAGCCCACGCGGCACAGAATAAGAGGGACAGGGACCGGCCAGCGGATGCGAAGCGCGCGGCCAAGCCCTATCGCAAATGGTACAAGCGCAAGGCTTGGTGCGGTCCCGGTGGGCGGCGCGCGCGACAGCTTGCCGCTGAGCCGTTGTGTGCGCTGTGTCCAGAAGATTCAAAGCAGATGGCGGCCATCGCGGACCACGTGATTCCGCACAATGGCGACCATGGCCTGTTCTGGTTCGGGGAGTTGCAGTCGCTGTGCAAGCCTTGCCATGACATCAAGAAGCAGCGGGCAGAACGGCGCGCAGGTAGGGGGGATCAAAAGTCCACAGCCTGACCGCATGGGACCGGCAACTACAACTGGATTTTTTCGCGTGAAAGTTTAAGGGGGGGGTCTCATGACTGCTTCGGCATCAAGCATGGAACGGCTGGTCACCCTTCTGGGTGGATGGCCAGAGCACTTCGAAGCGGAAGAGCGAAAGCATGGTGAAAGCCTGCTGTCGGTTCTTCGTCGCGATCGGGTTCTGGATGAAGCGGTCTTTGGTCTCGTTGTGCGCTACGCGGTGCATCGCGCGGCCTATCATCGGTTGTCTGCCGAAATTGCAGATGAACAGTTCCAGGCGACGGACAGCCACTACTTGTCTGGGAAAGAGCAGAGCCGAGCCTTTCACGAGAACAAGCTGCTGACTTTGGAGCGCGAGCTGTTGGCGACGCCCTATGCGCGGGCCAAGAATGGTTTGTCTTCGCAGACGTCTTTCATGGACCTGCTTGATGAACAGCCACCGGAAGGTGGCGGCGGCGGTAAGGTTATGCCGTTCAGGCCGATGGCGAAAAAGGATCGCGGCTGATCCATGCTGGATACGTCGGTTGAAACACCGATCACGCTTCGGGCGCTGGATTGGGTTGACGATGTCTTGTCGAACAAGATCCCGAGCTGCCAGCGGATCAAGCAAGCCTGCAAAAGGTTCCGGGCGGACCTGAAGCGCGCTGGAACGGATCAGTTCCCATATGTGTTCGATATGGAAGCGTCCGAGCACATGTGCGCGTTCATGGAAGCCTTGCCTCACATCGAGGGGGCGTGGGCCGCACGGGGCGAGACCATTACCCTTCTGGGGTGGCAGGCGTTTCTGATCAGCCAGATCGGCGGGTGGCGGCACATGGTCACCGGTATTCGTCGTTTTCGAACGGCCTATGTCGAAGTGCCGCGAAAGAACGGGAAGTCGACGCTGCTGGCTGGTGTGGGGCTTTACTTCCTTGTGCCGGATGGTGAGCCGGGCGCGAAGGTTTATTCGGCTGCGGCGTCAACGCATCAGGCGCGCATCGTATTTGATGCGGCGCGGGTCATGGCGTTGACAGGCCGGGCCGAAGGTATGGGGCTGGATGAACTGCTGGGCTTGCATGTCGAAGAACACAAGATCAAGACGGCGGACCCGGCGGCGTTGTTCCAGCCGATTGCCAGCCAGACCAAGTCGAAGGATGGTAAAAACCCGCACTGTGCGATTGTCGATGAATTGCATGAACACGAAAAGCGCGACGTGTGGGATTCGATGGCCAGCGCTTTGGGTGCGCGCGAACAGCCTTTGCTGATTGCGATCACCACGGCGGGCTACAACACTGCAGGGATCTGCTATGAGCAGCGGAAATACCTGCAGCGCATTTTGGACGGCACATTCGAGGATGACAGCTATTTCGGGCTGATCTTCGAGGCGGATGAAGGCGATGATCCGGGCGATCCGGTCGCATGGGAAAAGGCCAATCCGTCACTGCATGCAGCCAAGTCGCTGCAATACATGCAGGATGAATGGAAGAAAGCAGCGGCCAGCCCGGCGGCAATGGGTGAGTTCCTGCGCAAACACTTGGACATCTGGACCAGTGTCGGGGCATCGGCCATCGACATGGAAGGCTGGCGCGCGGGCGAAGATACGTCGCTGAAGATCGAAGACTTTGCCGGGCGTCAGTGCTTTATCGGGGTCGACCTTGCGACACGTCATGACCCGTCAAGCGTCGTGGTTGTGTTCCCGGATGAACGCGATCCGGCCAAAGGTCCGATGACGGCATTCAGTTGGCACTGCCTGCCGCAAAAGGTCGTTGATGCACCGGGCAATGAACATCTTTGGGGTTGGGCCAATAAGGGCCTGATCACGACAACACCGGGCGCAGAACTGGATCTGCGATTGGTCGAAGCGTTGGTCATGCAGCTGTGTGGCTATGGCGCTGACCATGATCCGCGAAACGAATGGGGCTGGGGCGATCTGCCAGTCTTGGATGTGGAAATGGTCATCTATGATGCGCAGTTCGCGCAGCAGATGGCCGCGACTTGGGATGCGGCGGGCATTCAGGCTGTGGAACTGCGCAAGCGGGCTGCAAACACGAATGAGCCGTTTAACAAGCTGATTGCCGCTGTTGATGATCATCGGATGCTGCATGACGGCAACCCGGTTCTGACGTGGATGGCGGGCAATACGCTGCTGAAACAGGTGCCGGGCGGGGACTACATTTTTCCGACAAAACTGGCGCCTGAAGACAAGATCGATGGGATCGACGCGCTGATCAACGGCTTGTGGCCGCTGTGTCAGGTTGTCGAGGAAGACGAAAGCAAGGGCGTCGTGACGCAAGGATTTGTTGATGTTTGAGCGGATATTCGGATCACGGGCCAAGGTTGCGGAAGCGCCGCGCGTCGAGCCGGTCGTTTCTGTTCCTGCGGTGCAGGACAGCAGGCCGGTCAACCTGCAGTCATCGGCCAGTGTCGAGGAATGGCAAGAGTTCTTCGGCTTTCTGGGTCATGACGTGGTGACGCGGGAATCGGCCATGAAGCTGACCGCTGTTTTCGGCTGCGTGTCCTTGCTGGCCGGAACCATTGGAACATTGCCGGTTCGGGTTACGCGGAAGGATGCGGAAAAGGGCAGCGAAGTGCTGGCCGATCACCCTGCCCACTATATGGTGCATGTCGATCCGCATCCGCTGTTTTCGGCTGAAGTGTTCTTCGAAGGTCTGTTCGCCTTGGCTTTTCTGGAAGGCAATGCCTATGCCGAAATCCAGCGCAACGGGCGTGGTGAGGCGACGGGGCTTCGCCCGCTGTTTGACGCCACGGTGAGACCGTTCATGCGCAATGGCCGGGCGGCATATCGGATCACGGAAGACGGTCAGACCTATGGCCGCGATCAGGATG
The DNA here is from genome assembly GCF_016019955.1 of Thiosulfatihalobacter marinus. Classification (GTDB taxonomy): domain Bacteria; phylum Pseudomonadota; class Alphaproteobacteria; order Rhodobacterales; family Rhodobacteraceae; genus Shimia; species Shimia marinus_A. The sequence continues at coordinate 18,977 of NZ_JAECRZ010000020.1, read as the reverse complement.
ACATTCTGCACTTCCGGGCATCGGCCACTATGAAGGGGCTGGAAGCGTTGTCACCGCTGAAGTGTTTCGGGCGGTCCATCGGCATCGGTCTGGAAGCTGACGAATATGCGCAGCGGTTCTACAAGCAGGGCATCAATCCGCCGGGATACATCAGCTATGACGGCAAGGTCAGTGAACAGGTGGCCGATGAAGTCAGAAACTACTGGCAGCGCAAGTTCGGTGGCATCCAGAATGCCCACATTCCGGCGGTCTTGGCGGAAGGCGGCAAGTTTACATCGCTGATGACCGATCCAGAAACCGCGCAGCTTTTCCAGTCGCGGTCGTTTCAGGTGCTGGATGTGGCGCGGGCCTATGGGGTGCCGCCGCATCTGATCGGTGAAACTGAAAAGTCGACCAGCTGGGGCACGGGCATCAATGCCCAGACCACACAGTTCTACATTCTGGGATTGCGCAAGCATGTGAAGCGGTTTGAGGCTGAATTGGGCCGGAAACTGCTGACACGCGAAGAGCGGCTACAGGGGGTGGCGATCAAGTTCAATCTGGACACGCTGCTGCGCGCGGATCTGGCTGCGCGGTATGATGCGCACAAGATTGCCGTTGGCGGCACCCAGCATCCCGGCTGGATGACCGTCAATGAAACCCGTGAACTGGAAGGTCTGCCCAAGCTGGATGATGAAGAGGCGGACAAGCTGTTCCGGCCCGTCGCCAAGGGCGCAAAGGACACCACCAATCCGGCGGATGACGGCGGCGCGCAACCGCCCGCGCCATATTTCCAAACCAGCCGAGAGGAATCGTGATGAACTTCAAGGAAATCATGGCCCGCGCATTGCAGGCCAAAGACGGAAAAGCCAATGGCCTGCAGGTTCGGGCCATGGATGATGACAATTCTGCGGTCGAGGTCATGCTTTATGATGCCATCGGCTATTGGGGTGTGACATCTGCGGAATTCCGCACCGAACTGAATGGGATCGAGGCGGATGTTATCCACCTGCGCTTGGATTGTCCGGGTGGTGACGTGTTCATGGCCCGCGCGATGAAAACCGCCCTTGAACAGCACAGCGCCCGTGTCGTGGTTCATATCGACGGGGTTGCGGCATCTGCTGCGTCTTATCTGATGATGGGCGGCGATGAGATCGAAATCGCGCAGGGCGCACAGATCATGATCCACAACGCTTGGGGTTGGACCATCGGTGACAACCGTGAGCATCAGAAAGGTGCGGATCTGCTGCTGAAGATCGACAACGGCATCCGCCGTGACTACGCCGCCAAGACCGGCAAGTCAGATGATGAATTCATCGAACTGATGAATGAAGAAACGTGGTTCGAGGCTGATGAAGCCTTGGATATGGGTTTGGTCGACCGCGTCTATGACAAGCAAGGCGGTCCCAATGACCGTTTCGACCTGAGCATCTACAAGAATGCCCCGAAAAAAACGCCCCCGGCGGATGCGCCGGATGGGGGCGACAAAGCTGCGGCTGCACATCGTGCTGCCCAGATGCGCAAGTTGGAGTTCTTTGAACGCACTGCGCCCTGACCTGCGGCGCGTCCGCAAAACCGAAACCGCCCGGCTTTGGCCGGGTTTTTTTTATGGAGGATTGGGAATGCCCAAGACCATTGCCGAACTGCGAAAGCAGCGTGACGCGCTGGCGAAAGAAGCGCGGAACATTCTGGATAAGGACACGGGTGAATATGACGAAGCGCGTGTGGATGAAATCTATGCCGAAATCGACCAGATCGACGGCAAGATCAAGCGCGAGCAGAAGCAGCTCGACCTCGAAGCCCGTCTGAAGTCCGAAGGTGAAGACCCCGATACGCCGTCCAACGGCGGGCGCGGTGGCAATCAGCAGGAAATGCCGGGTGACGAGGTTCGTGCGCAGGTGTTCGGTGCTTACCTGCGCGGTGGTGAACGTGCGGTGAACGCCCTGCCTGAGAACGTGCTTGCGGAGTATTCCCGCCAGGTGCAGGCTGCGCAGTCGACCGGAACCGACAGCGAGGGCGGTTACCTGGTGCCCACCACCTTCTCGGGTGAACTGCTTCAGGCCATGAAAGACTATGGTGGTGTACGGAGCGTGGCGCGCACGATCTCGACCGTAGGTGGCAATGCTCTGGAATGGCCGACCATTGATGAAACTGCCGAGACCGGTGAGTGGATCGCAGAAAACGATTCCGCAACCGACGGCGACCTGTCCTTTGGCACTACCTCGATCGGTGCGCACAAGGCCAGTTCGCGCGTTGTCACCGTACCGTTCGAACTTCTGCAGGATTCCGGTATCGCGGACCTGCCCGGCATGATCAACGGGCTGCTGGCTGCGCGCCTGTCGCGCCTGACCAACACGGCCTATACCGTGGGCAACGGCACCGGAAAGCCAACGGGTGTTGTGAATGGCGCTGGTGCAGGTTACGCCACCGCGACCGGTCTGACCGACAGCTTCACCTGGGATGATCTTTACGAATTGGAACACTCGGTCGATCCGTTCTATCGCCGCGATGCCAGTTGGATGTTCCATGACACCACGCTGAAAATCGCCAAGAAGCTGAAGGACGGCGACAGCCGGCCGATCTGGGTGCCGGGCGTGTCCGGGTCCGCTCCTGCGGAGATCAATGGCTATGGCTACACGATCAACCAGGACATGGCAGAACCGGCGCCTTCGGCAGACTCGATGCTGTTCGGGGATTTCTCGAAGTACCTGATCCGCGACATTATGGACGTTGCGCTCTTCCGTTTCACCGACTCGGCCTACACAAAGAAGGGGCAGGTTGGCTTCATGGCGTGGATGCGCACGGACGGTAAGACGATCCACGCGAACAATGCGGCGATCAAGAAGCTGACCCACGCCGCAAGCTAACCGGCGAAGTAAACTATGACCATGCGCCGTCCGGCATGATCGGGCGGCGCTTCTTTTTGAAATGAAAGGACGCTGATCATGGCGGCAAAGAAGAAAACCGCATCGCAGGACTCGCCCCGGATCATCGTGGCGTTTGCGTTGGAAGATATTGTCGAGGGCGAAGGTGAGGCCGCAAAGACGGTTTGTCACGCGGGCCAGCGACTGGACCTGTCGGAAGACGAATTCAAGGCGCTGGCTGGTGAAAAGCTGTGCGTAGCCGGTGTGCATGTGCGCATGAAAACAGCGGTCGAGGGGCGTAAGTATTCGCTGAAGGTGCGGGATGAGACATGGTTGCACCCGGACGTGGCCGCGGCTTGGGAAAAGGCCGGGATGTGCGCGCCGTGCGGTGCATCGCTTGAGTCGGCGCATACCGAGGCCAAGACCGAAATCGGCGAGTTGAAGGCAGCGCTGGGGGCGCGCGCGGCGGAAATCGAAGACCTGCGCGCGCAGTTGAGCACAGCCCGGTTGGAATTTGCCGCCGTGTCGGTTCAGTTGCATGCCTTCGCGGGTCAGATCACACCAGTCCTGAAGGATGGCGCGGAAGAGGCCGATCTGCTCGAAGGACTGAAAAAACTGGTGGCCATGGTCCCGACCGAAGACGAATTGTCGGGCATGTCTGCCGCGTCGGCTGACTGAACTGGGGGATCGCCTGCATGTGGCTTGAACGGATCTCAGGTGGCGGCGATGATCTGATCGACCTTGCCGCCGCCAAGGCGCATCTGCGGTTGTTGGGCGATGACTTCGATAGCGAGGTCTCGGCGGCGATCAAAGTCGCGTCGGCGCATCTGGATGTGGACGCTGACGGGTTTGGCGGGTTGGGTTTTCCGCTTGTCGATCAGCAATGGTCGGTCAAGGCGGCGGCGTTCACGTCGCAGGTGCTTCGGTTGCCGTTTGCTCGGGTCACCGCTGTGGATGAAATCCGGTATACCGATCCTGACGGTACGGCTCAGGTGGTGCCGTCCTCAGACTATTTGCTGACTCGTCGCGGTCGCGACTGCGTCGTGGTGCTTTTGTCCGGAAAGGTCTGGCCCGCTCTGATCGACAGACCGGACGCGGTTGATATTCGCTTTTCTGCCGGGTTCGCAGATGTTGACTCACTGCCGAGAGACATTGTCGAAGCGGCGAAGCAACTCACCGCATTCCATTTTGAAAATCGTGACGGCGCTGTTGATGAGTCTGCGCGCGAGGGAATTTCGATCTGCGTGGATCGGCTTACACTCCGCTATCGAAAATTTGCGGTGTGATGATGTGTGCCTCGGCAAGTGACTTTGCATGGCGGGTGGGTTTTGAAGAACTCGTCGGCACACCTGATGCTGTGGGTGGGGAGGTACTTGCGCCGGAAGAACGGTTTGAGTGTTGGGCGCGCTTTGTTTTTCTGCGCGGTGGTGAGAGCGTGCTTGCGGGCAGACTGGCGGGCAGGCAGGTCACGGTCGTTACGGTGCGCAGATCCAGTACGACAGCGGCGCTGACGATCGCGACGACCACCCGCTGGCAGATCCGCGATAAGACCACCGACATGGTCTATAACATTCGCGCGGTTGAACCGAACCGGGAAAAGCCGCGTCAGTTTCTCGATTTCCTGTGTGAGAGCAAAACATGAGGGCAGAGTTCAGCATTGCAGGGCTGCGCGAGATTGATAACGTGCTTGCTGCCCTGCCAAAAGCGACATCGAAGGCAGTCGTCAAGCGCGCTCTGAGAAATCAGTTGTTGCCCGTGGCAGACATGGCGAACGGGTTTTGGCCGGGCGCTGATGATGACGTGTTCCAGGTCTCATTGAAGCTCAAATCCGGTCAGCCACGCCCGGATGTGCCGCAATCGGCTGTGACGATGTTCGTAGGCACGTCAAAGCGTCAGGCGCACTTGTTGGAATGGGGTACCGCTCCGCGTTACCACAAGAGCGGGAAGTACGTCGGGGCCGTTGCCCCGCAGCCCATGCTTACACCCTCTTGGGAAGCCCATAAGGATAATATTCTGAATGGGCTTGTCGATGAGTTGCGGCGGGAAATCGACGCTACGATCGCGCGCCGCGCGCGGCGGGGGCTGTGATGGAAGAACACCTTTTCAGCATTCTAGACGCTGCGCTGACGTGCCCTGTCAAATGGGGATATTTCAGCGATGGCGAGGCCATGCCGCGTGTCACCATGATGCGGATGTCGGGTCGCCGGTTTCACACATACAACACCGCCGGATTGATGCAGAGCGTGGTGCAAATAGACTGTTGGGATGAGACTTTTTCGGAAGCGCTCACTGTTTCAAGGCAGGTGCGGGCGTCCCTTGAGGGCTATTCCGGCGGGCCGGTCATCAGCGCGAAGCTGGTTGCCGTCCGAGACACAATTGGTGGCGGCAAAGATGCTGTGTCCCGTGTTTCGCTCACCTTTTCGCTGACTCACAGCGACTGATCCAAGAAAGGAACAATGATGTCTGGAAAGACTGAAACCGCCCCGGCGGACAAAGAACTGATGCCTGATGCCAAGGACAAGAAGCAAAAAAAGGCCCCCGCGCGCGTCGAAGGCGTCAAGCTTGGGCGTCACCCCTTGTCGTCAGATCGTCCGGGACATCCCTATGCGCTGTTCAAGGGACAGGCCCCGGCTATTGGCAAAAAGATGGTCTTCACGATGCCGAACGGCGTGACCTACGAAGGCACCGTTGAAGCCGCCGTCGAAGCGGATGGCGAAGTTCTCGTTGAGTTCAAGGACGGGCTGAAACCCGTGCCTGCAAAGAAATAGGCACCCGCCTATTCACCCGCGCCCGATGGCGCTTTTACCCCTGAAAGGAAAACATCATGGGACATCAAACAGCCAGCGGGGTAACGCTGGGCATTTCGAATACCGCTCCGGCCACGCATGACGAAACCGGCTTTGACGCGCTGACCTTCACGAATGTGGGCGAACTGACCAACGTGGGCGAGTTCGGCAAGGAATGGGCGCTTGTCACCCACAGCCCTCTCGCGTCTCGCGGCGTCAAGAAAAGCAAGGGCGGTTACAACAACGGCACGCTGAACCCGGCGCTTGCGCTGGACCCGGATGATGCGGGGCAGACCGCCATGAAAACGGCTCTGGAGAGTGACAGCAACGCCTATTTTGCGGTCACGCTTCAGGACGGAACGATCTTCTACTTCGAGGGGCTCGTGATGTCTTTCAAGCCGAATATCGGTGGCAATGATGACGTTGTGACGGCGTCTGCTTCGATTGAGATCTCGCCTAGCGCGATCATCGAAAAGGCCGCTGCGTAACCCGCTCTGTGCGGTAGGGCCGGGCGGGGCGTGGTTCACTCCCCCGGCCTGACTGAACCGGAACCACAAGGAAAAAATATGGATTTTGATCGGTTTGACAGTGTTTCGAAGGCAGAAGACGGCTTCGAATATCATGTTCTGTGCGCGGGGACTGGACGCCCGCTTTTTGACAATGACGATGACCCGTACAAGGACAACGGCAAACCCTGTCTGGTCATCATGAAGGGGCGCGAGGCCGCGTCGGTACGCGCCGCGATGCACGAGGCGAAAAAGGCCCGCGCTTTGGAGGTTCGCGGCCAAGAAGAAGATGGTGGTGGCGACGAAAGCAAAGACGTAGATTTTGACGAGGTGCATGATATTTTGGTCAAAGCCGGATGCGCGGTCATCACAGGCTTCAAGAATGTGAATCGCGCCGGAAAGCCCGCGCGCGCGAAGGATGCGGACTGGTTCCTGAATTTGAACCGCTTTGTTGGTCCGAGTGATCACAAGTCATTTGTCGAACAGATCGCATCGGCGGCAAATGATCGTGCACGCGTGTTGGGAAACGTCTCAACAGGCTAACGCTTTACGCTATGCAATCTGGGTTTTTGGACGCTGCCCCGGAAGAATGGGGTGGCGTGACCCGGCGCAAATTCTGGATGCGGGAAGGAATTGACCTGAACCTCCCGAAACTAGGAAGGGTTGCGTACTTTCTTGAGTTTCTGGGGCCATCTGGCGTTGGTTGGTTCCAAAATAGCGGCTTGGGAATTGAGCCTCTGTCGTGGTCGGAAATCCTCAACTTCTCACAGGCTACAGGGACCAAATTGGAGCCTTGGGAGGCGGAGCAAATCAGGGCTTGCAGCGTTGCCTACGTGAGCGGCTATCGGCGTGGCCAGCGCCCTATGGCCGTCAGTCCGGCGTTTGAAGATCACCCAGAAGATGACCCCGGCGTCCAGATAGAGCGGAAGAAAGTAGCGGACCAGGTGAGGGCCGCTTTCAGTCAAAAACCACAGCCAGACGAATAGTCGGGCTGTGGTCACAAGGCCCCCAATGAAAATGAGGCAAATATGGCCCAAGAGATAGGCGCGCTGCGCGCTTCCGCGTCGCTTGACGCTGCCGCGTTTGAGACCGGGGCGAAGGCCGCGCGTTCGGCTTTGCAGTCGATCGGAGTGAGCTTTGACAAGGTATCGCGTGATGCTGTTCGTGATGCCGCAAACATGGCTCAGGCATGGGGGAGTGCGGCGGCAAGCGGTGAAAGCGCTGCGCAAAAGCAAATTGCCGCAATGACGGGGCTGGATCGTGCAAATCGGGCGGCGTCCGCATCAGCCAAGGCATGGGTGTCTCAGCTCAATAGACAGGCGCGGTCTTTTGATCAACTCAGGGCGTCCGTTGACCCGGTTTTTGCCGCGTCCAAGCGATATGAGGCGGCACAGGAGCAGGTCAATCAAGCTGTTCAGTCGGGTGTTATCTCGCAGCAGGAGGCGAGTCATGTTCTGAGCCTTGTTGAAAAGCAGTACCTGGGGACAGGGAAGGCCGCAGCTGGATATGGGGCGCAAGCGAAAGTCGCCACCCATCACACCGCCAACCTTGCTTTCCAGTTCAATGATATCGGAATGATGATGGCCGCAGGCCAAAATCCGTTCATGCTTGCCATGCAGCAGGGTACACAAGTCTCCCAGGTGCTGAACCAGATGGGCGGCGGTGTGAAGTCGGTGCGTGCGGTTGGTGCGGCCATCTTGCAGGTGATCAACCCGACAACGCTCCTGACAATTGGCCTGATTGCCGGGGCCGCCGCCTTTGGACAGTGGGCCGCAGGGGCCATTGGTGCGCGTCGCGATGCGCAAGCCCTGGACGACACAATTTCAGACCTTGAAGCGACCATAGATGAGTATCGCAGTGCGGCTCTGTCTGGGGCGGATGCGACAAAATACATTGCCGACAATTTCGGTATCGTAAATAGCGAGACGATTTTGCTGGCTGAGAAGATGCAGAATCTGCGCATCCGTGAGGTCATGCTCGGGGCGGCAGAGGCTACTGCACTTCTGGCGGATACGTTTTCAGGCAGGTTCGGGTCTGAACTTGCCAGGATTGAGAAACTGATCCCGCCGGATTGGATGGATGACCAGGCCGTGAGCGCGAAGAGGCTGGCGTCCGCCTTAGAGGCGGTTCGTCAGGCGACTTCGATTGACGATCAGCTGGCCGCTGTCATTGGGCTTCGTGAGAATTTCGAAGCGATTACCGGCGGTCTTGGACGAATGACCGAAGAGCAGAGAAACTTCTATCGGGAAATTCTGGAAACGGAAGCGTCACTGAGCCGCGCGGCCAATTTGACATATGATGCTGAAGCGGCCTCAGAGGCATGGGCGGGGGCGATGTCCGGTGTCCGCGTAGAAGTGAATGCAATCCTCTCGCTTTTGGAAAGCATCGGAGGCGGGGCGCTTTCTAACGCGGCAAAGCAAGCGGAAATCAACGCACTTCGGGCTGGAAAGTCCATACGAGAGGCGTCTTTCGAGGCTGTCAGGCTCAAAAAGACTGTTGAATTTGATGCTGAGGAGGCTGGAGCAAGCAACATCTTTGAGCGTTTTGCAGTCGATGTGAAACGTTTCCAGTTCGAGCATGGCTTGGCTCTTGATGCTGTTCTCGACAAAGAGCGCGAAGCCGCGCGCGAACGTGAACGTCTGGCAAACAAGGCTGACACGGGCTCGGCATCAAAGTCCGCAATTGCTGCGTTGCAAGCTGAGCTGGCGAGCCGCGCAGCATTGCTCGGCATGACCAAAAAACAGCGTCGAGAGTATGAGGCTCTCGCCGGTGTTTACAAGCGCCTCGGCAAAGAAGCCGACAAGATGAGCGGTGAGCAGATCGAGGCAATGGCGATGCAGCTCATTGCCATCGAAGATGCCGAAACTGCAATGCAACGTGTCGTTGATCTGCAGGGGCAGTGGAGTCAGCAGATCACAAGAACCGCTTTCGAAGGCGGCAGCCTTGGCGACACCATTTCAGGGATGCTCAAAGACATTGGGTACCAGTTCGCACACGCGAAAGTCGTTTTGCCGGTCGTTGCCAGCGTAACGAGTGTTCTGGGTCTTGATCAAATCTTGCTTGGATCTTCTGGCGGCTTGGCTGGTGTTGGAGGCAGCGCGCCTGACGGCTTTCTCGGGGGGCTGCTTGGTGGACTCGGTGGCAGCGGCGGCTTTTTGGGGGGTATCGGCTCCGGTCTCGCGGGCGTTTTTTCCGGCGGCGGCTTGTCTTCGTCTTTCGCCAACCTTGGGGGCCTTGTGAGCGGGTCCATCGGGGGGCTTGGCGCGATCGGCGCAGCGATCCCGGCGATCGGTCTGGTCGCTTTGGCGTTCTCGGCGCTGATCGGCAAAACCAAGGTTCTGAATAGCGGTTTGCGGATCACGGTCGACGAGTACGACGCTTTGATCCAGTCTTTCGTGAAGACCAAAACCACGCGGTTGTTCGGGCTGATCTCTTCGAAGAAAACCAAGGTCGGCGCGCTCGATGACGAGACGGTTGGGCCGATCCTTTCCGCGCTGTCGGACATCCAGATGGGCGTCGTTGATATGGCGGATGTGCTGGGTTTTGGCGCCGATGCGTTTGCCGGGTTCGCCACGACTCTGGATGTTTCCCTCAAAGGGCTGGACGACGACGAAAAGGCCGAGGCTGTTGCAAAAGCCCTTGGCGAGATCGGCGACGAAATGGCGCTCATGCTGCCTGGTCTGGAAGGTCTGATCGAGGAAGGGGAAACCGCGACCCAAACGCTGACTCGCCTGACCACCACGCTGACCGCCGTGCAGAGCGTGTCCGACACTCTGGGGCATGTCTTTGATCTCGTGGGTATCTCGGGCGCGTCGGCGGCGTCTGATCTGGTCGCGGCGTTTGGCGGGCTGGATGCCTACAACACCGCCACCACGACATATTTCCAAAGCTTCTATACCGAGGCCGAGCGGATTGAGACCATGACCCGGCAGGCAACCGATGCCCTGACCGACATGAACCTCGCGATGCCGCAAAGCCGCGCCGAATACCGGGCGATGATCGAGGCCATCGACCTGACCACCGATAGCGGTCGGGAAATGTATGCCGCGCTCGTCGGCATGGCTTCGACGTTCGATCAGATCCTCCCGTCCGTGACGCAATTCACCGAAGTGATCGCCGGTCTGGTGGGCAGCTCGTCGTCCTTGGTTCAGCAGATGATCAGCGAGACCAACAGCCTGATCAGTGCGTCCGACCGGGCGGCGCAGGCGTGGTATGCCGCAGCGGATAACTTGCGCGACCTGATCATGACGCTGATCAATGCGCGTGGCTCGACCCTCACCCCGGCGCAACAGGTTTCGGCAAACCGGAATCTGACGCAAAGCCTGTACCAAGCGGCGTTGGGTGGTGATGTCGACGCGGCGCGCAGCTTTGGTGGGGCGGCTCAGGACTATCTTGATGCTGTGCGCAATACCGCCGGATCGTATGCGGACTACAAGCGCGCCGAAGGGCAAATCCGCGCGCAGGCCAAGTTCCTGACCGGGATCAGCGAACTTGAAGGCGCCTCGCAAGACGCGATTGTCACGCTGGCCGAACAGCAGCTCGGCGTCCTGAACAATCTCAACGACTATCTGCAATCGGTGGAGGAAATCGACCCCGACGATCTCGAAGGCTTCGTGCAATCCCTCGAGTCGCTGCAAGTCGCCATCAAGGAAGCGGAGATGTTCTCCTACGACTTCCTGAAAGAGCGCTTGCAGGTGACGGTGGACCTGATCCCGACTGCGGACGTGCCGGAAGATGTGCGCGATCTCATGGCAGCTGCAACCACAGGGATTCAGAGCACCATCGACTTTGCGGTCCACGCCGACGATCTGACACCCGATCTGCGCTGGCTGGCTGTCTCGCAGGCGTCCCGACACTTGACCACCATCGACTTTGCCTTGGGCGACGAGCTTGAAGAGGACACCGCGCGGCTTGCGCTGATGTCCTCGGGGTCGATCACGCGCACGGTCAACGCAGTGATCAACAACGATCTGAGTCAGGATGAAATGCGGCTGGCTCTTGCTGGCAACAGCGAGCTTGCCCGAGTGGTCAATGTCGCGCTGTCGAGCGATGCAGAGCAAGAGGCCATTCACCTCGCCTTGCAGAACGCCGGGACATATGCCGTGAGTGTGCGCGCGGCACTGGATGCGTCGGATCAGGTGCGCCAGATCGTCTTCACCGATGGCAGCTCCTATGCCGCAATGATCGAGGCCGCATTCAGCAACAAATTGACCGACGATCAGCGTCGTGTGCTGCTCGAACAGCAAGGGGAATACGCGGTGAACGTGCTGGCGACTCTGAGCCAGGACATTCCAGCCCCGATTCAATCGCTCTTGCTGGACGCCAACACGGCGGCGATCCGCGCGATCACGATCAGCTTTGTCTTTGGTGACGACCTGACCCAAGAAGAGCGCTGGACGCTCATGCATGACGGGCGCGAGATCCTGCAAACCCTGAATCTCGCGGTCAACCCGATGTCGGTGACATCGCTCGATGTCCTTCTACTGGATCAGCTTGCGGTTGGAAGCGGCGCGGTGACGCGGGCGGTGATTGCCGAGATGTGGGGCATGTCGAAGATCGGCCGCAATGGTCAAGGCTATCTGGGCCAGCTCGAAGCCGGAAATGGGGCCGTGACGCGGGCCGTGCGCGGTCAGATGTGGCTCGACAAGATCGGGCCGCGCGGTGTGGATTATCTCGGCCAGCTGTATCTGGGTGACGGGCCGACCACGCGGGCAATTCGGGGCGGCATGTGGCTGGATCATATCGGGCAACGCGGCAATGCGTATTTTGCCCAGCTGACAGCCGGTGGCGGGTCGGTCACACGCGCAATCAAAGGGGCCACGTGGCTCGACAAGATTGGTGGCGCCGGAAAGTCCTACCTCGGGCAGCTTTTCACCGGAGACGGTTCGGTTCTGCGCGCCGTGAAAGGCGCGACGTGGCTTGACAAGATCGGCGCCAAGGGAAGCAACTATCTCGCGCAACTGATCGAGGGCAATGGCTCTGTCATCCGCGCTGTGAAGGGGGAGACCTGGCTCGACAAGATTGGGGCGTTCGGGAAATCCTACCTTTCGCAACTGTTTGTCGGAAGCGGGTCGATCACCCGCGCGATCAAGGGCGCGGTTGATGTCGGCGGGCTGTCTGGTCTTGGCAGCACGTTCCTTGCGCAACTGGCCGCGAAGACCAGCACGGTCCAGAAGATCATCGAAGGCATTGTCGACATATCGGGCCTTTCCAAGAAAGAGCAGACGCTTCTGAGCATGGTAACGGGGGCCGTGGCCGGCACGGTCATGCTCGGCGGCGCGGTGTCCTTTGATCCGAGCAAGGATTTCACCAACTGGTTTGGGGATGTGCTGGATGACGGGATCACGTCGCCTTTGTCTGATCTGACCACGGAACTGACCGGGAGCCTGTCTGAACTGGTGCAGGCGGTGCAGGATCACGAGTCCGCGCTGGCCAGCATTCAGGACAGCACCAAGCAGGCGCAGATCGACAGCATCATCGCGGGCCTTCAGACGAACAACCGCGGCATGTCCTTCGCCAACGATGGCCAGATCCTCGCGCTTGCGAACCTCATGGGGATCGACACGCAAAACCGGGACATCGGCAATGTGATGTGGGACGTGGCGCAGCGCAGCCAATTTGATGCGCTTGAGCGCTTCTATTACGACCCGACAGGCGTGGCGGCGCAGCGCTTCATGGATGGTCTCGCCCCCGACTCCGGTTCGCAATACACGCGATCCGACTTCAAGGTGGTCGTCAATCCCGACAAGCCGTGGCTTCGCGACGTGACCGGGCCGCTTGGCAAGACTTTCCATCAAGTCGGCATCAATCGGATGCGTGAGCTGATCGACGGGGTGGTGCTTGGGACGATCCCGGCCTTTGCCTCTGGCGGCGTCCACGGCGGTGGCTGGGCGATGGTGGGCGAGCGTGGGCCCGAGCTGGCCTATATGCCCCCGGCCCGCGTCTACAGTGCGCCTCAGACGCGCGACATGCTGTCCTCGGGCGAATTGCGCGAACTCCTCACGGAAATCCGGCTGATGCGACAGGAGCAACGCCAGCTCGGGCTGCGCAGTGACCGGCACCAGAAGAAAACTGCTGACATCCTCGACAAGTGGGATGTCATCGGATTGCCGCAGGAGCAGACATGAAGATCATTTCACCCATCACGATGACTGACGCGATCCTGACTTCCTCAAACGTGCCGGAAACGGATTATGACGAATGGGATGTGTCCACGACCTACGCCACCGGCGATTACGTGATCTCGACCAGTTCGCACAAGGTCTACCAGTCGGCGGTTTCGTCCAATCTCGGGAATGATCCGACCACCGACGATGGGTCGAACTGGACCGAGATCAGCTCAACAAACCGATGGAAAGCGTTTGACTCTACGATCTCGGATCAGGTGTCAAAATCCGGCTCGATCACCTATTCGATCTCGCCGGCAAGCTTGGTAACGGGGATCGCGTTCTTCGGGCTGGATGCGTCTGAGGTGCGGGTGCAGGTCTTTGACACGGAAAGCCCGGCCAACGAGATTTTCGACACCACCACAAGCCTAGTGGATACCGGAGAGATCGTCGACTGGTTCACGTTCTTCACCACCGACTTGACCGACTACGACACCGAGGCGCAATTCGTCGGCATCCCCGCATATGCCGGGTATCAGATCGACATCACAGTGGGGGATGGGACCGGCACAGCCAAAGTGGGCCTGATCGCGCTTGGCCGGGTCATCGAGATCGGCAAGACGCTCGATGGAACCTCGGTCGGGATCACGGATTTCTCCATTAAGGAGCAAAACGATTTTGGCATCCTCTCGATTGTCGAGCGCGGCTTTGCCGACAAGACGAGCTTTCAATTTTCGCTTCCGACCGATGACGTGAGGCGCGTCAAGCGGGTGCTGACTTCCTTGCGCGCGACTCCGGCAGTGTACTTCGCAGACGAAGACCTGACCCAGATGGGGGCCACCGTGTTCGGCTACTACGACGACTTTGAAATTCCGCTCTCAGCAGGCGGTGTTTCCATTGCAACCCTCGAAATCAAAGGACTGATCTAATGGGCGTGACTATCACGGGCGCACCGACTCTTCCGAGCATCAACGACCCGGCGACCTTCAATGACCGCGCGCTGTCGCTGTTCACGTGGCTGACCGGGAGTTTCATCACCCAGATCGAAAACATGGACGCGAACGACTATTTTTCGGTTCAATCTGACGCTGTCGATACCACCTCTGGCCGCGTTCTGACTGTCGGGGCCTTTGGCCTCGGAGAAGACGCCGGGCCGGTGATCTCCAGTTTCGACACACACACGACGAGCGGGTTTTACACGGCCTATGGCGGTGGCCATGCCAGTGCCACCCCCGGCACTAACCCGTTCTCGTCCTATAACGGGGCTCTGGCGCTTCTAGCAGGGTCGTCGGTCAATGGCGACAATGACGATTTTCTTTGGCAGATCGCCATGAAATACACGGCCAATGTGCAGGAAATGAAAGTGCGGGTGGCCACGGCGTTAGGGTGGAACGACTGGCTGTCGGTCCCCTTGACCGACTCCTCTGGGAATTTGGGCATTGGCACTGACACCCCCACGCGAAAGCTCTATGTTGCTGGCACCTTTGGAGTGTCTGGCGCTGCGACTTTTGAGGCGTTTGCGACTTTCGAAACAACTACTGTTTTTGACGGTGGCATTTATTCGGACAGCCCGGCAGATGCGATCAAGGGCATGCTGCGCGCGCGTGACAGTGGCGGCAACAACGCAGGCCAGCTCGTCGCGGATGGCTTCGACGGGGTCGGGGGGCGATCCACCTGGACCTTCCAGGGCACGATCGAGGATGTCATTTTCGACATGAATGGCGATGTCGGTATTGGGCAGACATCACCGACTGGGCGGTTTGACGTCAGGCAGCCCGCTTCGGGGAGTCCTGGTATCAAGGGTCTGGCGTCCAGCGCCTCTTTCACCAACGCTGTGACTGCCCTCAGTTGCTCTACCGCCGCATCGTCGGCCTTCAACTTTTTGACCGCCTACAGCTCCGGTGGCGATCTCGAATTTAAGCTTTCGGGCAACGGCAATGGCACATGCGACGGCTCGTGGACTGGCGGTGGCGCCGACTATGCCGAGTATTTCGAATGGGCCGATGGCAACCCGGGCGCCGAAGATCGGCGCGGGCTTTCGGTGGTGCTGGACGGTGACAAGATTCGCCCGGCGAAATCTGGCGAAACACCGATTGGCGTGATCAGTGCAAATCCCAGTGTGATTGGCGATGGTGATATCGATCGCTGGAAAGGCAAATTTTTGCGCGACGATTACGGCGAGCACATCCTTGAAGACTGTGACGTGATCGAATGGATCGAAGAGGTCACGGAAGAGGTGGACGGGGAAAAGACGTCTCGCGACCTCCCGCACAGCTATCCCGAGGACGAAATCCCCGAGGGCCTGACACCGCCCAAGGATGCGACCCGCAAGACGCTTCAGCGCCGCATGATCGACCCGGCCTATGATCCCGACATGCCCTATGTGCCGCGCGCCGAGCGGCCTGAATGGTCCACGGTCGGTCTCATGGGCAAGCTGCGGCTGCGCAAAGGCCAGCCGGTCGACCCTCGCTGGATCAAAATGCGCGACGTGAGCGCGGACGTCGAGGAATGGCTCGTCCGCTGATCGGCACCCCCAATCGAAAGAGCACAAGCAAAACGGCCCGCTTCTGGGCCTGAGCATCCCCGAGTCGGGCGGCGGGACAGGCCCAAATCCCCGACAAGCAGACGGAAAGCTGACATGTCAAAACCAATCGAGTTCTACTTGGCCATCGGTGCCGCCACCGCCTATGTGCTCAATCGCGCGAAGGATCATACGATCATCCAGCGCACAATCATGGCTGGTGTGAGCTATGTCTTGGCCTATTCGCTTTCCGAAGATGTCGCCGCAATGGTCGGCTGGTCCGAAGCGATCGTCGGCGTGATCATCGCGACCCTTGCCTATCCCATTCTTGATATTGCCACGGCCTTCGTGAGCGACCGCGCGCTAATCTTCGACATCCTCAAGGGGAGGCTGAAAAAATGACCCACACCCGCCGGGCGCTGATGCGCCACAACAATCTTGCGACGTGGCTAATGCTGGCCTTTGCCGCCTATGTCACGCTTCCACAGATTGTCATGCCTTGGCTTTTCATCGACCTGCGATCCGTTGAAGTCGAAGTGATCGACGGGGAACCTGTGGTCACGGCCGACCGGATCATCCGGCAGGATTTCCAAGGCACATATCAGGTGACGGTGCGAACCGCCGCACATGAGCGGATCTGTGTCGCTGAGCCTGCCAAAAAGTGGTCGCCCTACGAGTCCGAGGCGTCAGGCATCAATCCACTGGTCAAGCCGCTCTGGTGGTGGCTGGGATCGAAAGCCGACTATGAGCGCTGTGTGGGGCGCGGCATGACGAACGGCGTTTTCTACATCAACACGTGCCACTCGGCGCTCTGGAAAGGGATCGAGTTCGGCCCGCGGTGCGTCACGTCAAACACTTTCCGATTGAAGTGAAGATTCAGGCCCTCGCACCGCGAAGATGTCCTCAAACCATGAAAGGTTGAACAATGAAACTGACTGAAAACTGGCGCCGCAACCTGCTGCTTTCCTACACTGTCTGGGCGTTCTATGCGCTCGCCGCAATCATCGTGGCGCCGGATGTGATCTACGTCTGGACCGGGATCGACACCAATCCGAAGGTCTGGTCGGTGCTGGCCCTCCTGACGATCATTCTTGGCCTGATCGGGCGCTTCATCATCCAGACCCGCGAGGGGCGCTGGCGGCGTCGATCCGTGGTCGGCCTGATCATCCTTGCCACGGCATTCTTCGCGCTCCCGGCGCTGGCGCAGACGACCGAGCGTCAGACCATGCGCGTCCTCATGCCGCTGGTCATCAAGTGGGAAGGTGAACACCGATGCGCGGACGATCCCGCGATTCACTGTGCCTATGCCGACATTGTGGGGGTGCCGACGATCTGCTTTGGCGAGACCAAAGGGGTGAATCTGGGCGACCGGGCGACCGACGCGGAGTGTCGCGCCATGCTGCAAGACCGGCTGGCCAATGACTTCCGGGCCGGGCTGCATGAGTATTTCACATCGTCGACAAAGGCGCGCCGCCTGACACCAGAGAGGGACGCGGCCTATGTCTCTCTGTCCTATAACGTGGGCATCCGGGGGACAGGGCGCAGCACCGCCACACGCCGCCTGAATGCGGGTGACGTTGCTGGGGGGTGCACCGCTCTGACCTGGTGGAACAAGGCCGGGCGCCGCGTTGTGCGCGGGCTGGTGCGGCGTCGGGCGGATGAATACCGACTTTGCATGGTGGGGGCGTCGTGATTTCCGCAAAGCTACTCCCATGGGCGATCCTCGCCGCCATTGCGCTGGCGGGGCTGTCGGGGTGGCAAGGCTATCGCATGGGCTATTCCGCTGCGGAGGATGACAAGCGGGCCGAACTGCTGGCCCAGATCGAGGCGGGGCAAAAGCTGGACGACGCCCGGCGCAAGATAGCGCAAGAGCGCGACCAGCTGGCCCGAGAATTGGAGGAACGAGCCTATGCGGACCCTGTTGTTTGTGAGCGGTGTCTTGGTCCTGGGCGGGTGCGCCGCCTCAACGCCATACGTTAAGAGCGCGGACCCGTGCAACAAGCCAGTGGTAATTCCAGCGGGTGGTGTGTCGGATCGTCAGGTGGAGATCCTTTGGTCGCGTGATCGGCGCGCGCTTCTGGACTGTGCAGACAAGGTGGAGACCTTGAGTGGGCGGAAGGTAGGTGAACGGTGATGTATCCCAATGGAATCGAAAGAAAGCTGGCAAGGTTGTTCCCGCATTACGGATGGGCGCATATGTTTGTGTCGCTGGTGATATCGGTCGCGGCGTTGGCCGTGGCACTTGTATTGTCTCGCGCTCTTGCTATGCCCGCGATCTACGTTCTGGCGGTGGTGGTAGGTCCAATGTTCTACGCGGGGCGCGAGTTCGTCCAGTGGAAGATGCTGGACCGGTTCGACCGGCGCGGCTTCTGGTGGCCGGTGACGGGCGGGCTCATTGCTCTGGCCTTGATCTGGGCGCTCACCGCGTCAAGCGCGTCGGCGCAGGCTAACTGCCTCCCAAGCGCAGATCTGGCGGCGGCACTCCGCGCCAAGTATGGCGAGAGTGTCACCGGCTCGGGCCTGACCCGCATTCAGGGCGGCGTTCCGGCGTTGCTGCAAGTCTGGATATCTCCTGAGAGCGGCACGTTTACCGTGGTCATCGTGCGGGCGTCCGGGCTGGCCTGTGTCATGGCGGCTGGCGAAAACTGGATGGTCATGGAGCCTTTGGCCCCGCCTGACGATCCGACTTAGGCGCTAATCATCCCCCGCATCCCTGATTGCCATGAGTAGCGCCATTGCTCCTGCTGCGAGATCGGCCCCAGGGGGCAAGGGGTGTTCACCATTATCGGCAGTCACGTTGTTTTTGACGCGGCGGTCCATCAGGGCCGGTTCCAGCATCGCGCTGGCGTGATCCGCTGCGGCCTCGATGCGCGCATACAGGTCAGCCAGCGCCTCCCACTTATCATCACCGACGAGGCTCTTGCCGCGCGGTACAGCGGCGATTAATCAACTAGGAAAGGGTGTTCCACAGTACCCAAAAACGCGCCACCGCAAATCCTGCTTGGTCGCGCCGTGCCCAGCTGGTCGAAAGGCTGGCGGGGCTTTTTGCGTTTTGTACGCAAATTGTACGGGGGGAATCGAACGTTCCCTGCATGTTCTCGCAAGTTTCTGCGGGGTCCGATTTGGGATGTTTGCTAAACCCCTTTGAAATATAGGGATTTCTGGTGCTGCTGGGGAGGATTGAACTCCCGACCTCACCCTTACCAAGGGTGCGC